>JBBRPZ010000001.1:0-392731 GCA_038227175.1 Pyrinomonadales bacterium
GAAAGACACTCCCGTTACTGCCTGCTTCAGAAAGTCGCAAACAAATCGCCCTACACTCTCGCCGAAGCCGCCTGCAAGCAGCTTATGCCGTTCAAGGACAAGGTCTTCACCATCACTTCCGACAACGGATTCGAGTTTCGCAGCCACGAAACCATCGCCAAACGTCTCGATGCCGACTTCTTCTTTGCCGATCCGTACTCCTCCTGGCAGCGGGGCACCAATGAAAATACCAATGGTCTTGTCCGTCAGTATTTCCCTAAAAAAACCGATTTCTCTTTTCTCTCCGACCACGATATTCAGTTCGTCAACGACCGTCTTAACAACCGGCCTCGTAAGTGTCTCGGCTTCCGTACACCTAACGAGGTCTTTTTCAACCATGTTGTTGCACTTATTACTTGAATCTAGGTATGGCTAAAATAAGCCGCCTTTACAGACGGCTCCTTACGTCATCGGACGACCGGTGCGGCGTTATTGACCGCGCCTTTTCCTGTCTTGTCGATCGCGAAGGAAAAAGTGACCTTGCCGCGAATCGCGGTCTTATTCGCCTCAAGTTCGCGGGGTGTAAATTTCCATTGCCTCAACGCGTCCTCTACCGAATTAGCCATAGACGTGTCGGGCGACACAAGTATTTTCACGTCCGTTACATAACCCTTGGCGTCATACTGAAGCTCTCCGACAACTGTGCCGGCGATCTTTTTCCTGAGCGACTCAGCCGGATAGAGCGGCATTGCAATTTTCGCAGCGGATTTCCGAAGCAGATCTTCGCTAACGGTACCGACATGATCGCCATCGACAGCCGCCATCGACGGCAGCTTTCTTTCAAGGAGAATCTTGGTCAGCGAGACATACGCCAGCCCGCGCAGCCGTTCGTCCGTAATGTCATTGACCGCATAGACGGCATTGTCCGCATCGCCGCTGACCGCCTTAAAAAAAGAATCCTGAAAACTTATCTTTAGGCCAGGAACGTCGAGGTAATAACGGTTCCCGGTCGCTTTGAGACCGATGGGACGCACGAAGTCGGGGTCCTTAATATTCTCAAACCGATTGAACGCTTTTAGGGCCTCGCCCAGCACAATGCCCGACAGCGGATCGCCGTTCGTTTTTAACTGACCAGCGGCATGCATGAGTAAAAACGGACACCGCTCGTCGCCGACCCTGTTAGCCGTGTCGCGGGCCGACCAGAGGTTTTCGAGCGTTGCCGCACGATCCTTGGCCTTCTCAGCCGCCGCCGCAATGCCGAGCCAGAGCAACGCCTTGTCGAAACTCTCCGGCAGCTTATTGGTCATCCTCGCAGCTTCTCCAACGTCAGGATTTTTCGCCTTAAGCGCCTTTCTAACTTCGGCAAACTGGATAACCGCATCGACCTCACTTTTCAGGGCATCCTCCTCAATCTTGGATTGCGCAAGGCGGGCGGTGTCAAACTTTTCTTTTCTCGCGGCATTGAGTGCCATGTCGAGGTACAACTGATCGCGGGTCGGCGAATCAGGCGTTTTCTCGATCTCTTTTATCCGATCTTCGGGTGCGCTTTCTTTTTTGGTCAGGTATTTATATGCGTCGCCCTCAACGTATTCCACCGGAACCTGCGTCGAGAGCGAAGCCATCGCCGCAACGATCTCAGGAACCAGGTTTGGAGCGAATTCCTGAGCCTTAGGAACCATCATGTACCCGAGCGCATATTTGACTTTTCGCTGCTCGGCGTTGGGCGTCAGGCGGCTAATTATCTGGATCGCGGTCCGCAGGTACGCTCGAATAAGGTCTGGCGGCATGTCCGGTATATTGGCCGTAAGGTCAGGCATGCCAATGTCTCCGACTCGGATCATGGTGCCACTGCCGCCAGGCTCAGAGCGCGGACTGCGGAATAGATATTCGCCAAATCGTGCGAAAATATTCGCGTCCATGTCAGACTGTTGCGTACAGCGAACCAGCAACTGCTGATACAATCGGTCAGCCTCGTTCGGGTTCTGGGTTCTTAGGCGCATTAATATGCTGGCCTGTGCGATGTTGATATCAGTTTGGATGCTCTGATCCGCAAGCTCCGCCGCTGCTTTTGGATCGCTGTCGATCAGTTCTTGTGCGGAAAAAATACTATCGCTGGCTTTCCTTTTCGGCTCTTTCGAATATGCATCGAACAACGTTTTCGCCCATGCCGAGTCATGTTTGGCTATCAGCGTGATTACCCTTCGCCGAACGGAATTTTTCGCTGACACCTCTTTGTCGGTATCGCTGCGGCCCGGAGCGATGCGAGTTAACGAGTAATTGAGCAGGGAGCGCGAATATTCTTCGTCGGTCTTCCACGCCAGGTCGGCGATCTGGGCGAGCGACAGCGCGAGAATTTTGTCGTCGCGCATGCCCATGACCCACTGCTCGACGTTGCGGACGCTTTGCAGGCGGATCGACTGTTCAGGCGTGAGTTCTTTTTTGACCGGTACCTTAGCGATCTGGGCGTCGCCGATGTTGAAAAGGGTAATGGCCGCGACTAGAGAGAGAACCAATCGTTTCATTGCGTTACTCCGATACCGTCATGGGTGCCACATGGCGGATTGGTTCGAATTTATACCGTTTCCGGTATTCGCGCAAGCGCTAAGATGGCTCACCAAATCGGTGGGCCATTCCTGAAACGTCCGGTTCACGGGTGTTGATCAAGGTTGGGATTACGCCTTCTGCGTAAGCTCCTTCTCCGTCGCTTTTGTTTTCACTGATCTAAACGCCAGTTTTTCGCCGGCCGCGTAGACCTCGACGGTGGTCGCGTCTTCGACATCGCCCTGAATTAGGGCTTCGGAAAGCTCGTCTTCGACGTATTTTTGCAGGGCGCGTTTTAGCGGGCGGGCGCCGTATTTGCGGTCGACGAAGGTCTTGGCCACCAGCCAATTGCGGGCGTCGTCGGTGAGGACGATCTTGAGTTCGCGGCCCTCGACGACCTTATTTAATTTTACGATCTGGAGATCGACGATGCGGAGCAGATCCTCGTCCATCAGTTCGTCAAAGATGATGATCTCGTCGAGGCGGTTGATAAATTCGGGTGCAAATGTCTGCTTGACCTTTTGCATCACCTGCTCTTCCAATTTCTCACGCGACGCGTCACCGGTACCTTGGAACCCGAGTGAACCGCGTTTCTGGATATCACGGGCACCGAGGTTTGAGGTCATGATAAAGATCGCATGTTTGCAATCGACCGTCTGGCCTTGAGCGTCGGTCAGAACGCCGTCCTCGAAAACCTGGAGCAGGACGTTAAACAGATCGGGGTGTGCTTTTTCAACCTCATCAAATAAAACGACCGCGTAGGGCGAACGCCTGAGTTTTTCGGTCAACTGACCGCCTTCCTCGTGGCCGACATATCCCGGTGGCGAGCCGATGAATTTGGAGACCGAGTGTTTCTCCATAAATTCGCTCATGTCAAAGCGGATCAGGGCACGTTCCGAGCCAAACAAAAATTCCGCGATCGAGCGTGCGACCTCGGTCTTGCCGACGCCGGTGGGGCCGAGGAAAAGAAACGAGCCGACAGGACGCTGCGGATTTTTGAGGCCCGCTCGCGAACGCCGGATTG
Organism: Pyrinomonadales bacterium; assembly: GCA_038227175.1. GTDB lineage: Bacteria > Acidobacteriota > Blastocatellia > Pyrinomonadales > Pyrinomonadaceae > OLB17. The sequence goes on from JBBRPZ010000001.1 coordinate 3,545, forward strand.
CACGCGCGAGGGCCGAGATGGCCGGACGCTGTGAGACGATGCGTTCATGGAGAGCCTTTTCAATTGACAGCAGCTTTTCGGCTTCCTTCTGCTTTATCGACGCTACGGGAACACCGGTCCAACGGGCGATGACATCTTCGACATCGTCCTTGGTCACCTCGACCGCAAAGAACGAATCTTCGAGTGAGCGGAGCTCGTACGAGATCAATTGATCTTCGTTGGCGGCGGCGCGTTTCCAGTTTTCGACGGTCTCTTTCCACGACGGCTCGCCGCGATTTTCGTGCTGGTACCGGAGCTTGGCACGGGCACCGGCCTCGTCGAGGACGTCGATGGCTTTGTCGGGCAGGAAACGGTCGGCGATGTAGCGGTTCGACTGTGTGACGGCGGAAGCAAGAGCCTCTTTGGAGTAACGCAGCTGATGAAACGCTTCGTACCGTTCGACGATTCCCTCGATGATCACAAGCGCCTCGGCCTCGGTGGCGGGCTCGATCTTGACCGACTGGAAGCGGCGTTCGAGCGCACGGTCCTTTTCGATGGTCTTGCGAAATTCGCCCGGCGTCGTCGCACCGATGCATTGAATGTCGCCGCGAGACAGAGCGGGCTTTAAGATATTTGCGGCGTCGAGAGTTCCCTCTGCCGAACCGGCACCGACGAGCGTGTGCAATTCGTCGATAAAGACAATATTCTCACTGCTCTCCTTGAGCTCCGCCATTATCTTCTTTAAACGTTCTTCAAACTGGCCGCGGTATTTTGTGCCGGCGACGACCAGCGATAGATCAAGCGAGAGAATGCGCTTGTTTTCGAGAAATGTCGGGACTTCTTTTAAGACGATCCGCTGGGCGAGGCCCTCAACGATAGCGGTTTTGCCGACGCCGGATTCGCCGATCAGGACAGGGTTATTTTTTGTTCGGCGGCAGAGGATCTCGACGATGCGCTGCATCTCGCCTTCGCGGCCGACGAGCGGGTCGAGGCGGCCCTCGGCGGCTTCGGCTGTGAGGTCGCGGGTAAACTCCGCGAGGCCCGGGGTTTTAGAATTTTCCTTATTTGCCGCCAGCACGCCCGGTATGCCGCTCTGACGCGACATTTCGTCGCGGACATCCTGCAAACGCAGGCCATAACCAAAAAGTATCTCGGCGGCGACCGATTTTTCCTCGCGAACCACGCCGAGCAGCAGGTGCTCAGGGCCGATGTGGCGGTTTTTCAGTTGACGGCTCTCGTCGTTTGCGTAAAAGAGTATCTGTTTGGTTGCGGCGGCAAGGTGTAGCTCGGAAGATTGGGGTATCCGTTCCTTAACCGCGATCCTTTCTTCGACATCGCGGCGGATGCTGTCGACCGTAAGACCGTGGCGAAACGGCAAAAAGCGTGCGGACAGAGTTTTGTCCTCCCGCATAAGCCCAAGCAAAATATGCTCGGGTCCAATGACCTGCGAACCGTATTGAAGAGCTTCGTAGCGGGCGAAAAAGATCACCCGGCGGGACCTCTCCGTATAGCGTTCAAACATAGGATTTAAAATTACACCTTTTCGTTAATAAAATGATTATAACGAAAAAGCGGCGACCGGCGCCAATTTTTCAAGATTCTGATCTTACGTGACTTGGCTAAATATAGTCGCAAAGGCCTCAATAATCCACAAGAAAATCAAGAATTTGTGGGTAAAAAAGCATTTTTTTTCGAAAGCCTAATTTGCCATCGCCGAACGGGTGTCAATCTTGTGGTCGTCATCTCCACCGACCACTCGCACGAGGGCCTCGTCCTTGTGGGTAATTCCGCGCAGTATTTTGCCAGCCGGAGCGAGTTCGACACGCGATGTCAGTACGCGTGAAATGCGTCGCGGCAGAAATTTCGGTGCGATATTTGCGATCGAATCGGCCAACGCAACAATATCGCCGCCACCCGACCAATGCTGGCGGACAACCGATTCGTCGGTGCGATTTACGAGCCGCAGCAGCACCAGGGCGACGACATAAAGATCATCGACCTGACCGATGAAAGGGAACATGTCGGGAATTAGATCGATAGGCGAAATTACATAAACGATGGCTGCGGCAAAAAGAGCTTTTTCCGCCACCGGCACGCGAACATCTTTCAGCAGACGCCCCATTAGCATCACCATATTCGGCAGGAACATCAGAAAACTTCGCATGCGGCCCTTCATTTCCGATTTTTCACGACGCTTCAATTTTGTTTTCGGCTCTTTCATTATCTTTTATTTCCGATTTCTTTCAGTCTAAGAATAACGGCTGCTTTGTGCAAGTTTTGATTGATTTGGTTGTATGGTAAATTCAGTTGTCATGTCGTCAATACTTGCTACAATCCGGGAACGAGCCGCCGCCGATATACAGCATATTATCTTGCCTGAGGGCGAGGATATCCGCACCATCGAGGCCGCCGCCATCTGCTCACGCGACGGCATCGCCAGAATAACGATAATCGGCAACGATGAAAAGGTCCGCGAACTCGCCGGCCGGGCCGGGGCCAATCTGAATGGCGTCGACATCCTGGATCATCGGAGATCGGAAGATTTCGGAAAGCTCGCAACACTCTATCATCAGATGCGCCGGGCAAAAGGCGTAACGCTCGAGGAAGCGGAGCAGACCGTAAAAGACCCCCTCTATTTTGCCAATTTGATGGTTCGCGAAGGCAAGGCAGACGGCTCGGTCGCCGGTGCGACAAATACGACCGCCCACACGGTCGCCGCCGCTTTGCGATGCATTGGCGTCCGTGCTGGCTTCAAAACGGTATCGAGCTTTTTCCTGATGGTCATCCCCGATAAGAAATTTGGGGCTGGCGGGGCGATGATCTACGCCGACTGCGGCGTCGTGATCGATCCGGACGTGAGCGAACTCGCCGAGATCGCCATCGCCTCGGCCGATTCGTGCCGGGCTTTGCTACAGGTCGAACCGCGGGTCGCGATGCTGTCGTTCTCGACAAAGGGCAGTGCAAAGCACCATCTCATCGAAAAAGTCGTCGAAGCAACAAAAACCGTAAAAGCCCGTATGCCCGACCTCGCCATTGACGGCGAACTCCAGGCCGACGCAGCTCTCGTAAAATCAGTCGGCGACTCAAAAGCCCCAGGCTCACAGGTCGCGGGTCGAGCCAACGTCCTCATCTTCCCCGACCTCAACGCCGGAAACATCGCCTACAAACTAACCGAACGCCTCACCGGCGGCTCCGCCATCGGCCCGATCCTTCAGGGCCTCGACCGCCCATGCAACGACCTCTCGCGAGGCTGCTCCGCGGCGGACATCGTCGATGCTGTGGCAATAACGGCTGTCCAGTCGCAGGCAAGAAAAGGCAATAAGTGAACATTCGTCCGAAGACGACGATTATTTTAGGCGGCAATAGAAGTTAACTTGCGAAGACGTTTTTCGTTGTACATAGCAGCGTCCGCTTCGCCGATCAAATTCTCAAAAGACTTTCCGCCGTCCGCCGGTACGGGAGTGACGCCGATGCTGCAGGCCAGATCGTATGGTTCATTGCTTTCAGAATTATGCTTTACTAGTGTGGTCTGGATCCGGTCGACGATCGCGTCCGCCGTTTCGCCAACCGAGCCGATGGTAAGTATCACGAATTCATCGCCGCCCCAACGGGCAATGAGATCGGCGCTCCGGAGTGCCGACCTAAGGACCTCGGAAAAAGCGATGATCGCATTCGATCCCGCCTCATGTCCGTATTTGTCGTTGATCTGCTTTAACCCATCAAGATCCGCAAACATCAGCGTGAGTCCGCGGGCGGTGCCTTGGTGCTGTTCGAGTTTGATCTGTTGTTCGGCCAGAGTTTGAAATCCCCGCCGGTTCGACAAACCGGTCAGGTCGTCGGTGACCGACAGATTCCTGAGTTGTTTTTGGGCTTCAACTAGTTTGGTTACGTCCTGTGCATTGCCAAGTACATAAAGTTCTTTATCCGGTTCGGAGACCAAAATGCTCTGATATTGCCATATGACATGTTTACCGTTTTTTGCGACGAGGGCGAAAGTGCCGTCGGCAACGCCTTCATTTTCTATCTGCCGAAGAAAGGCCGGAAATTGCGTCCTAAGCTCTTCGGGCATAAAATCCCGTATGTTTCTACCGATCAGATCCTCGCGCGCGTACCCGATCGAATGAGCGGCGGCGGGATTGACGGTGGTCAACGTTCCGGCCAAATCGTGTATGCAGATCATGCTCTGGCCGTAGTCAAAGAGTTCGCGGTATCGCTGCTCTTTTTCCGCAAGAAGCCTTTCAGCTACTCTCCGGCGAATGTCCAGTTTATAGATCTTGGCAGACACGTAAAAAACGACCCTGCACATGAGAATCATGCGTATAAGCTGCGAAAATGACGATCCGAATCCAGCATCATAAAGCCCGCGATCCTGTCCGACCATTCGCAGTTTATCGACGAGGGTGGGAATTAGGATGATCGCCGCAGAGAACCAGCGCGCCGTTACGCCGCCTAGACTGTCGCTCATTAGCAATTTTACGATTGGGCTGGCGCTGTTTGTCGCCAAAAGACCAAAGCTGCATATAAGAAAAAGCACGGCAGTGTGCAGGGCCATGCTGTTGAGATTCGAGATGCCGTATAATTCTTGGGCTCCGTATAAATGTCCGAGAATTGCGGCAAGGGAGATGATGAGGCAGCCCAAGGCGAGGAATTCGCTTACGCGGGTGGATCGTCGCCGTCCCCTCAGTGTTAGGAACGATAACCCGAGGATCGTAAAATTAATACTGGTGTGCGGAGCCATGCGCCCCAAAAATCCAGAGGGTGCGGTGGCATCGCCCACTGGCAAGAGGATCGCATCGATGCCCGCATCGTAACCAAAAAGATACTCGCCCAGCGTTATTGAACCGATCACAGCGATTGTGACCGCGCACGCAACAGAGAGAATGCTGGCAAGCCACCCTTTTTGCCGAAATGTTTCTAAAAACCAAAGCTGTGCCGCAAAGTAGGAATGCCACTGCGGTGTTCGGCACCATCCGGGGGAAATTGGGCAGCGGAGATTTCAAAAACCCAATGTCACCTGCCCAACCGGCGAGGAAACCCAGGGACATAATTATTACGGCTATCGCGGAGAATTGCGTTATGCGTTGCCGGCTGAGTTTTAATGCGATAAAGGAAACCATGATGGGATGGGGGAATGGATTCAGTGTGAAAGCAGCTCTGATGCAGGCCAGCCGAATGAATCGGTTTCAGGCAAGGCCCTCTATAAAGCATCATATCACGGTACGGCTCAACATCGTTAAACATATTTTACCAACGATTTTCCCAACAGCTCCTTAGTGTTAGACTCAATAGCCGGACCATATGAATCGCCACGACAATCCGATAACACGCCTTCTCGCACGCCTCGGGCCGGGCTTGATTACTGGTGCGTCGGACGACGATCCGTCGGGGATCGGGACGTATTCGCAGGCTGGTGCGGCATTTGGGTTTGCGACGCTGTGGACGGCAATTGTGACGCTGCCGCTGATGATCGTTGTGCAGCATATTTGTGCAAAGATCGGCATGTGCAGCGGACAAGGGCTGGCTGGCGTGCTGCGCGAATATTATCCGCGTTGGCTGCTCTATCCGACGGTGCTCGGCCTCGTTATCGCGAATACGATCAATGCCGGGGCGGACATCGCGGCGATCTCGGCGGCGATCAATATGTTTGTGCCGATACCGATCTCGGCAATGGTCATTCCGATAGCGATCGCGATCGTCGTTCTTCAGATCTGGGGTTCGTACCGGCTGATCGTTAAGATCTTCAAATGGCTGACGCTTTCGCTTTTTGCGTATGTAATTGCGGCTTTTCTCGCCCACCCGAACTGGAGCGAGGTCATCAGGGCGACATTTATGCCGCAGATACAATTTACCGGCCAGTACCTTACGACCATCGTCGCGATCCTCGGCACGACGATTTCGCCCTATCTCTTTTTTTGGGAAGCAAGCGAAGAAGTCGAAGAGGAAAAGAGCGAGGGCCGCGAAACTGTCGCTCAGCGCATAGGAGCAACGGACAAAGAGATCAAGAAAGAAAAGATCGACACCATCACGGGCATGATCTTTTGTAACGTGGTGTTTTATTTTGTGATCGTCTCAGCGGGTGCGACGCTGCACGTCACGGGGCAAACGAATATTCAATCCGCGACCGAGGCCGCGCAGGCATTGCGGCCTTTAGCCGGAAATTTGGCGACCGTCCTCTTTGCCATTGGGCTAATCGGTGCGGGTTTGCTTGCGATCCCCGTGCTGACCGGTTCGGCGGCGTATGCTGTGGCCGAGACATTCGGCTGGCGATCGGGGCTTGACGAAAAACCGCGTCACGCGAAGAAATTCTATGGCATCATTGCTCTCTCAACTCTCGTCGGCGTCGGGATAGATTTTCTCGGTATCAACCCGATCACCGCGCTGTTTTGGACGGCGGTCATAAATGGCGTCGTCGCTCCGCCGCTGCTTGTTGTTGTCATGCTGGTCGCAAACAATAAGAAGGCGATGGGACCGAGGACGAACGGCGTGTTCACGAATATTATGGGCTGGCTGGCGGCCGCAGTAATGTTTGCGGCCGCTATCGGAATGTTTATTACCTGGGGTTAGCCGGCCAAATGCGATAGTTTATTTGCCCGCAGCTCGTTTCGTCGCGACAGGTTTCCTCTTTTTCAGATCATACCGATCACCCGCTTTCAGAATATTCACGAACATCGCTCCATTGTGGCCCCTGGCGTCGATAAACATGACGTGCGTTTTTCCGAAAACCTCAAGATTTTTGTTGTCGGTGATCATCACAGCATTGCCCTCATCGATGCCGATACCGAGGTAATCCGGGTGTTCCATGATAAATCCGAAGAGCCGGTTATGCCGCTGACGAATAAGAAAATGCTGGTCAAACATGACGTTCGGGACAAGGCCGATCCCGGGGCGCACGCCAACCTTTGTTCCATCAAGGATCTTTAGATCGGCCTCGCCGGTCATCATGGGGTCGGAGATGACAGCCGCACCGGCGCTCGTGCCGCCAACGGGCGTTCCGGCCGCATATTTAGCACGAAGCATTTTCAGAAGCTCTTCGTCCTTCAAAACGTCCATAATGCGGTTTTGATCGCCGCCGGCAAAATATACGCAGGTCGCATCTTTGAGCTGCGTTATAAATTTAGCCCGCTTTTCAATGTCGAGCGGCCTGACCGCGCCGTGTTCGACTGAGCCCGCAGCCGAGAAAGCCTTTTTTATCCCGTCAAAACTCTCATCACGCACACCGCTCGCCCAGGTGATCACGAGAATTTTGGCTTTCGCGCCGCCGCACCACTCGACAAATTTCCTGGTCGCCTCGGGTGGCCGCGTGCCGCCCCCGACAACCATGACGCGCCGCTGGCCGATCGCTGTCGACACAAATGCGGCAACGATTATCACCGAGAAGAAAATTCTATTTCGCATATTTTGGATTCGATCTTCAGTTTTTCCGGACTATACGACACGTTGCTCATTTTCGACAACGCTTGCCAGGCATTTTGGGCAAAGACAATCGGTGAATTTCGCCTTAATGTCAGCGGCCATCGATTCGGTGAGCGTCAATTCGGTGCACCAGCATCCATCGAGATTCGCTCCGCAGCCAAATTCGGCTCCGCAGGATTCGCAGACTTTGTTCGCGGGCTTATCGGCCATAGATCTCCTTTTCCCCCGGCGGGCGTGTCTTCCAGCGTTTGTGTATCCACATCCATTGGTCGGGATACGCGCGGATGATTTCTTCGATCTCGGCCGTGTACGCGGCGGTCGTTGCGAGAATATCGCGTTTCAGGTCGCCGGTTTTTGAGGGTTCGAGGAGCGGGCCATGGACAAATTTGTATCTTCTTATCTCTTTGTCCCAGACACAAAATGTCGGAAATATAAAAGCATTCGCCCGGATCGCCATCATCGCCGCGCCGCTCGTCGTACAGGCGGAAACTCCGAAAAACGAGACGAAGACGCCCTCTTTCGGATGAGCGTTGACGTCGGAAAGAATGCCGAGGATACCGCCCTCGCGAAGTATCTTGATGGCGAGTATTGCCGAATTTGTCTTATTAATAGGGTTGTTTCCAAAGCGGGTCCGACGCTCGTTCAACATGGCGTCGATCTTTGGGTTATCGAGCGGACGCGCCAGAAAGCTGATCGGCTCGTAAAGGGCGGCAAATCCGAGGACGAGCATTTCCCAATTGCCCAGGTGCCCGGTCGTGATCAATACGCCCCGGCCCTCCGCTTTATTTCGTGCGTATAGGGCTTTCGACTCATCGTCCAAGTCGAAATCAATGATCTCCGCCAACTTCTCTCTGGTCAGCTTTTTGACCTGGCTGAGTTCGCCTAACACCCGCCCCAGATTTTCGAACGTGCCCGCCAGGATTCGTTTCCGTTCGGCTTCACTCTTTTCGGGAAAGGCGATCTCAAGATTTCGCAGGCCCGTCCGTTTAAGATCTTTCAGTAATACGCCAGTCGCCTGCATGATCCAGATGCTGACGCGAATAGCGGCCATGCGCGGAAACAATCCCATTATGGCAAAGACCACGCGTGTGGCAGCGTATTCAACCTCAATTACCCATGATTTCTTTTTCGCCATAATGATAAGGAAACCCGCATTTTACTTTAGAGGCACCCGAGCCGTTTTTCAACATCGCTCCTGTGTCCGTAACTCTTACAAACTCTTGTAAAGAGTAAAAAAATACTTTCGTTATGAGCTAGTATTTACGGGCGTTTGGCGACAAACCTTTATTACAATTTGGAAATTTTGTCCTTTTTTCGACATTGCACAGCCATATCGGGCTCAGTTACCATCAAAAAAAGCTGTCGCTGTTAAATTTTGACGGAGCGACCGGAAATGTCAATGGCCTTTGTCGACGCAATGGTTCTATCTGGTCGTAGGGGTTGCCCCGATATGATGTACAATGCATGTTTAGACGCTCAGACGGCGCTGGGAATCATTTCGACAAGCGGGTGATTCGCATAGTCCACTGAACTGAATTCAATCGAATAATATGTTGCGGGTTTATCCCTAATCCTTATCAGCCAAGGAGTTTCTATGATATTTCGTCGAAGCGCACCGTTGGTCTTGATCGGCGCGATAGCTCTCGTCGTAGTCGCGGTCTCGATCATATCGAGCCTTCTCTTCACCAACATGATATCGTCGGTTGAAGAGAAGCAATTCTCCCTAATGCATTCCATAGTGGCCTTTAACCTCAAGGGGGCACAAGATCGTGCTCTCGCTCGCGCCGCTATGATCGCCGATCTCCCGAGGGCGCGCTCTCTCTTTGCTGCACAGGATCGCGCCGGACTTCTGGCTGAGTATTCAAAAATGTTCGGCGAGCAGAAGGACAAATACGGCGCCGATCAAGCCCAGTTCCATTCGTTGCCCGCGACCTCATTCCTGCGTCTGCACGATCCTCAGAACTTTGGCGAAGACCTCAGCAAAAATCGACCGATGGTCGTAGCGGTGAACCGCGACCAGATCGCCCGCCAAGGTTTTGCCATCGCTCGCGCCGGCCCGGCGATCTTTGGCGTGGTCCCAATGTTTGATCTGCAAGACAAACACGTCGGCAGCTTTGAGGTTGGTATAGGCTTTAATAACGTTGTCGATGATCTGAAGAACGCCTACGACATCGAGATGGCCGTCTTTATCGACGAAGGCTCACTCCATGAGTTTGCCCAGGGCGTCGACCCAGGTATCTACAGCGATCAGAACCGCGTCGGCAGATTCATCCGCTATCACTCGACCAGCGCTGCCGTTTTTCAGTCGCTCGTCTTAGACAAAGACCTTAATACGACGGACAACACGCAATATACTCGTGACGCCCTCGGCGCGACTTACGGCGTTGTTTTGCAGCCTCTGCGAGACGGCGCGGGAAAGGTCATCGGCATGGTTGCGGCCACGAGCGATTTCAGCGCCTCTCGCTCGTCCACGAGGCGCTCTTTCGTTTGGCAAGCTCTTCTTGCTCTCTTCGCGATCATCCTTCTGGCGGGCGTCACCCTGATCGTCATTCGCGGAATCCTGCTACGCCCCCTGGAGATGATCACCTCGCGATTCGCCACGCTTTCGACCGGCGACGACGGTGGCGAGATACCCGAACCCGACATGTTGTGTGACGAGCTCAAGAGCCTTGCCGGGGAATACGAGAAGCTGCGCGCCGCAAAAGGGGAGGCTGAATGAAAGTCGTTGCCGTCTTGCTGGTCCTCTTCGCTGCCTGTATCGCCGCGGCGCAATCGCGGCCAAACAACACTGCCCCGCCCGCCGGTGATGGTCACCGCGCCGCAGCCCAACCACAGGTCCAGTCCCCCAAGCAGGACCTGACCAGCCTGCCGCTGGGAAAGGGCCTTCCCGTCACGGTGCGGACAGGGATCTGGTTTCAAAGCGTAACGTCGTTAGATGATAACGAAGGCGCCTTTACAGGCACTATCGATCTGCGCCTGAGATGGGAGGACCCTCGACTCCGCTACCCAGCCGAAACAACCCCTCGCGGGTTTAGAGAATACAGGGGTGCCGATGCTGATCAAGAGCTTAAAGAGATATGGACGCCGCCAGTCGCCTTAACCAACCTCAAGGAGCAATCGTATCAGACGACCGGCATACGCATCTTTCCTACGGGTTTGGTCGAGTCAATGCAACGCACCACGGGTAAGTTTACAATCCCTATAGATGCTGAGTCTTTTCCGTTTGATAGACAGTCCCTGGGCGTCAATGTCAGCGTTCGGGGTGAAACCACGGGGGCAGTTGCGCTCGTGGTTCTGCAGGAGGACATCGACTTTAGCCGCCCGGCGCAGGACCTATCCATCGATGGCTGGACTCCCGGCCTTGTAAACATCAGGAGATATACGGAGCCAGGCTGGTACGGAGAGTTTCACTCGGGTTTGGTCGTAGGACTCACCGTAGCCAGGAACGCCGGCAAGGTCGTCGGAACGGTTTTCATCCCGCTCTTGGCCGCGCTCTTTATCCCGATGCTTGCAATTTGGATGAACAGCACCGAAGAGGGAGAGTTCCAGATCGATACATTTGAGCTGGGCAATATCGTTGTCGGTGGCCTATTCGCCGTCATTGCCCTCAATTTCACGATCAATTCAGTTTATCGTTCCGTGTCCACAGGCGATAACACGGTCACGCGATTGTTTGCTCTGAACTATGCCGCACTGGGCCTGGGCCTGGCTGTAGTAGTCCTGCTCTATCGTTACAACGTTCCCATGCGACTCTTTGGGCGATATGTTCAAGAGCAGATTTACAGTTACCTATCATGGGCTGTCCCGTTGTTGGCCTTTGGTACCGCGCTCACCTTCATTTTAGTCGCGGCATCATAACCACCTTTCTACAAAACTAATTGATTATCAATTTCCACATATAGCCCGGATCTATCGCCGAAACAAACAGCTTTTTTTTGGGTCGAACCTCGCGCCATTGTGACAAAGAAAAGAGAAAATTTATGAATTGTATCAATGGTGCAACTAAAACCGTTGCAGATATTGCATTGCAAATTATTTCACTTTCACGGTTTTACAAAACTCTTACAATTACGGCCACGACAACCTGCTAAGGTTAAATGTGGGCATTCATTTTGCCAGGTCGTTATCGGGTAAAGAGGTTTTATACATCATGCAGAACGTAATCGAATTTGAGCCGTCCAGGGCCGGAAAGTACAACTGGAATACAATAATCTTTGTCTCCGCGTTTCATATTGTCGCCATTGCGGCGCTGTTTACCTTTAGCTGGCAAAACGTCCTGGCGGCCTTTATTTGCTGGTGGGTCGCGGCGAGCTGGGGTGTCGGCATTGCTTATCACCGGCTTCTGACGCACCGCGGATTTACTACGTCCACCTGGATGATGCGACTACTCGCGACGTGCGGCACGCTTGGCCTCCAGTCGGGTCCGATCACGTGGGTCACGACGCACCGCCTGCACCACGCCTTTACCGATACAGAAAAAGATCCGCACAGCCCGCGCGATGGCGTTTGGTGGTCACACATCGGCTGGATCTTTAGGGGAACGGCGCAGAATCATTCTGAGGCGATCAAGCAGCGATACTCGCCCGACCTGATGAAGGACCCTTATCTGAGATTCCTTGACAAGTATTATTATGTCACAACGCTCTTCCTCGCCGCCGGCCTTTTTGCTATCGGCGGTTGGACGATGGTCCTGTGGGCGATCGTCGCTCGCATTACGGTAAGCTGGCATTTTACATGGATGGTAAATTCGGTGACACACCTTTGGGGTTACCGCCGTTTCGACACACGCGACGATTCGCGAAATAACGCGCTCGTCGCCGCCGTCACCTTTGGCGAGGGCTGGCATAACAATCATCACACCTACCCGCGTTCGGCCAAGCACGGGTTTACGTGGAAAGAATTCGATCTAAATTGGTATCAGCTACAGATCATGGAAAAACTTGGCCTGATCAGCAATGTCTACGCCTACGATCTCGCAACCGAGTCGGAAGCACCGAAGGAAATGCGCCAGGCGGCTTAGTTTGAGAAGGGGAGAAAAGGAGCGGCTGCTTTTCTCGTCCTCTCCTTTTCTTTCCTCCCTCCTCTCTTTTGCCCGCCGCTCCAAATTTCCCTAATATCAAAGAATGCGTCGGCGTAGGACAGCGATATTCTTTCTCATTCTCGGCATTTCTTTGTCGGCTCTCGCTGTTGCTCTGAACGTCGGTTGGATCTTGCTCAACTTGCGCGAAGTTGCGCTGCTAGTTTTTGGCGTCATTTTCTTTGCGTTGATCATCACCGGATTGATCCTGAACACGATATTTCTCGTTCGCGAAATTCGCCGCAACGAGCAGCACGATACATTTTTGAATGCCGTTACGCACGAGCTTAAAACACCCATTGCGTCAATAAAACTCTATCTCGAAACGCTAAAATCGCGAGACGTGGATGAGACAAAACGGCAGGAGTTTTACGATATAATGCTCGCCGATAATGAACGTCTTTTAGGCACCGTCGAGCAGGTCCTGCAGGCGAGCCGGACGCGTGAAAAGCAGCGGAATATGAATCTGGCCGAGATCGATCTCGGCGCTTTGATAAACGATACGATCGCCATGGTGCGTTCGCGTCTTCACCTCGACGAAACGACGGTCCGGTTCGTGAGCCCTGCCGTACCCGTGAAAGTGGTCGGCGACCGGGCGGAACTACAGACGGTCTTTGCAAATCTGCTTGATAACGCGGTGAAATATTCGGCCGACGAAGCAAAGATTTCGATCCGCATTAAACCGACCCGTGCCGGCAAAGCTGACGTATATGTCCGCGACAACGGCATCGGTATCATGCGTGCCGACCTGAAACGTGTCTTCAAACGCTTTTACCGCGTACCCAATATTTCGGTTACAGCCGCAAAAGGCACCGGTCTGGGACTGCCAATAGTCCGGGCCATAATAGAAAAACACGGTGGCCGCATCAAGGCCGAGAGCCGTGGGCTTGGAAAAGGAAGCACGTTTATCGTGCAATTGCCGATAGCATGAAGGTGAATCGTGAATAGTAAATCGTGAATCGAAGAAGATTTACGATTCACGATTCACGAATTACGATTCACTATGAAAATTCTCATTGTCGAAGACGAACAGCATCTGGCCGACGGCCTGCGGTTCAATCTCGAGGCCGAGGGTTACGACGCCGTGATCGTCGGCGACGGCGACCGGGCGCTTGAACTGCTCTCGGCGGGTAAGTTTGATGCTGTGGTTTTGGACGTCATGCTTCCGACGATTGACGGGTTTGACGTTGCACGGACGATGCGTGGCCAAGCAGACTACACGCCCGTTCTCATGTTGACGGCACGCGGTCATGCAGAGGATGTACTTAACGGCTTTGCCGCCGGAGCTGACGATTATCTGCCCAAGCCGTTCGAACTTGAAATATTCCTTGCCCGCCTCAACGGACTCCTCCGCCGCCGCCAATGGCTCGAATCTCCGGCCAAGACGTCGAACGTCGTTACAGTCAACGGCCGCACAATCGACCTCGAAAATCTCGAACTGATCAATGGCGACGATCACGTGCGCCTGACCCTGATGGAAGCAAAACTGCTCAGCTACCTAATCGAAAACGAAGGCCGAGCCGTTTCGCGAAAGGTAATTCTCGAAGAGGTCTGGCACCTACAGGAAGATACCGACACCCGAGCGATTGACAATTTCATCGTCCGTCTGCGTCGGATGCTCGAAGACGAGCCCGACAACCCCAAGATCGTCCAAACAGTTCGCGGCGTCGGCTACAGATTTGTTGCACAAGCCCGCACGAAGTAAGGGCAGTTTTCAAACAGTGAAGCTGCATATTGACGAAAATTTATTAGGTGCGATAATGACGTTGGAATGTCATCTGAAATGGATCTGGATTTTGAATGGGACGAAGACAAAGCAGCGAATAATCTCAAAAAGTTGTTTCTTACACCCAGCGTGACGATAAAATCCGTATTATAAGTTGCCGAAAAGCAGTCAAAGCAGAGCGCGAGATATATGAAGAAAGAGAAGATTTCTAAAAAAGGAACAGACGATGAAATGCTGCCCGAGTACGATTTGCGGGGCGGGGTGCGCGGCAAGCATTATAAAGCCTATCGTCGCGAGCACATGGTGACGATCAATAAAACAGACGGAACGACCAGCGTACAGCATTTCAAACTTGAGGAAGGCGCTGTTTTGTTGGAACCGGATGTGCGTGAATATTTTCCAGATTCGGAAGCGGTCAACAGATCATTACGCGGCCTGAGTACCCTGTTGCCGAAAAAACAAAAGGCTAAAGCCAGAGTCTGAACAGTTTATTCTCTATTTGTTTCGTAATAATGATTTCTCGCCAATACCCTTACGCTTTCACGCCAATTCTCGTGCAGTTCAAACCGCCACAACTCGATCTCGGGTGAAACCGTCCGTGCAAAAAACTCAAAATCCCTATGAAAGCTCCATGCTGGTGCCGCTAAATAGATGAGAGCGGGCTTGTCCAGAATCTCTGGCCCGTCAAATAAATTAGCCGCCGCGAGATCACCGCGACGACGCTGTAGCTCGATCTTTCGCCAATAATCGGCTGCCTGGAAAACCATCTCGCGGTCGGGTTGGGTCTTTAGTTCGATAATGACGAGCCGTCCGTCTTTTCTCAACGCGAGCAGATCGATCTTGTCATTAGACGAACGAAACTGGTTGTAGATCGGCGATAGGATCAGGTTGGTATCGAGCAATTTGATATTGCGGCGGAGAATCGCTTCGAGCCATGCTTCGGCAGCGGTGCGATAGTATTTATGGCGTTTGTTTGGAGCATCCGCAGAGCGATTGGCTTTGAGAAGCTCGACTAATTCGCTCAGGTCTTCGCAGGTCTCATCATTCAATATCCGTCGCTCGCGCCCAACACCGAACCACGCCTTTTCGACGCCCATCATCGTCCGCACCCGAGCAAATGGCAGGCCCACGAATCGCAGCGTCTCGCCTTGTTTTGAGTAAATAATGTCGATCTCGTCCGGGGCGAGTTCGGTGATTTTGGAGGCGGTTTTGCTCGGCTCAGGCGACTCGGGCAATACAAGCCGTTTCGATTTTTCTCGCCACAGATCGCGAATTTTTCGCTTTGGTAATTCGACAAGTTTTACCGGTTCATTTTTGCGATTTATTTCAAAGATCGTAATCTTGCTTTTCCAGCGGTCAGTTAGCAAAGCATGTAGTTTCTGGGCATTTTTCGCTTGACGTTTTTCACAGATTACCCAGATATCGCCCGCCGGTTTCTTTTTGCGTAAGCCGAGCTTTTCTAGCCATAGAATCGCGGCAGTAAAGACGGCCTCGGCGACGAGGTTGCCGGTGACATCGGCGATTGCGGCCATCGGCGTCTTGTCGGTTGTATCAAAATTGATCTGAGCGAGACGGCCGTTTTCGGTATTCAGAACAACGCGGCCAAGTTTTATGCCGAGAAAATTTTGGGCGATCAGACCGGCTATCTCGTTCGCTTTTTCGAGACGTGCCAATTCGATCTCAGCAGTCAGCAAAGCGGCCGCTGCCCGAGAAACGAGCCTCGCAGATCCATGCCTTTTGCCGAAATCACCTGCAAGGTCGAGATCAATCTCATCGCCCCGACGGGCAAATCCGTTCAGCCGCCAGGCGTGATATCCGTTATCGTCAAGAAAGCCGAAAAACACCTTTTCGTCGTCGCGGGTCACCTCAATCTCATGATTTTCAAGCGGGAAACTCGGCCCAAATTCTCGAACCAGCAGCCATTCGTGATGGCTTGCTATCAGCTCACGCAATTCGTCGAGGTTCACCATTTATGGTTGGTTGAAAAGTATCGGATCATTGCCGCCGACCATTCGGCGTAGCCCTGCTCTGACGGGTGGATGCCGTCGGCGAAAAAGCCTTCGAGCCGGACAAAGTCTCCGGTCGGCTGCGGATAGTAGAAGACGCGGTCCATGTCACGGGTAAATTCCTTGATATTAGCATCGTGCATTTTCGACAGTTCCCACAACATACCCTTAATCGGATGCGGGATCGCTGGCGAATATTTGATCATCGGGCAGTTCGATAAAAAGATTACCGCGTCCGGATTTTTTTCTCGCAGAATGCCAAGCAGTTCGATCATATCGGCACGCCATTTCTGCGGGCTGCTGAGTTTCATCACATCGTTGCCACCGAGACCGACCAAGATGAAATCAAAATGCTCATCCGGCATTTGTGGCACGAGCAGCTCGATCGTCCGGCGGGCCGTAAGGCCGTTTTTGCCTATCACCTTCCACTCAACCGGGCGTTCAATATGCTCGCTCAAATATTTAGCAAATTGCCCCGCCAACGCTCGCTCATGATCGCGGGCACCGAGGCCGGCGACGGTCGATTCGCCGATGACAAACAGCTTTGCCGCGTCATCGCCTAACCCGACTTGCCCGAATTTATCACCCGCCGCGTCGGGCAAAACACCTACCTTCCACCGAGTGACCTGCCCCTGCAAAAACAAAAGCGGCGAAAACGGCAGAGCGAGCGCCGAGGCGGCGATAAATTTCCGTTGCCACCGCGATAGATTCTCTGAGCCGTTGTCCATATCTTTCGTTATGTTAGAATTTAAAGACTCCGATGTTTTTGTCAAACTCGCGTAAATTTTTCCTGCTAGTTAGCATTTGTGCGGTTATTTTTCAAAGCTGCGGATCGTCGCAAACGGGTGAAAACAAAGATGTTTCGCTCGCGACTGAATCTAAGAACAAGTTTCCGTTCTCAACTAGGGAGCCTGATGTTTTCCAGGGCGATCTGATAATGAGCAGCGGCAAAACCGAAGACCATTGGTTTGTCGCGCGAAAAGGCGACAAGTGGCGGTACGACATTTTTCGCGGGGCCGAAAGGTGGATATCACAGATTAGATCGGACAAACTCTATACGGTCGATCATTCGAAAAAAGTGTATTGGGAAATGCCGGGACAGGGGAATTCGAGCCGTGACGGCGGCAACCCAAACGACCCGGCTCGCAATTTTTTCCGCGGCGAAGAGCATCGCGAATTTGACGAGGTCGCCCGCGAAAACGGCCTCGTCAAGTATAAGGTTCGCGAAACCGATCAAACGGCGGATGAAACCCTGATCTATATCGACGCCGCAAGCGGGATAATGGTCGAGCAGGAATTTACCGCGAAAAAGGGGCCAAATGACGCGCAGCCGCCGTTGTCCTTTGTTTATGCAGTCAGGAATTTGAAAATGGATGTGGATGACGGTGTCTTTGACCTCCCGCCGGGTTATAAAAAAATAGCGGCACCCGAAAACCCGCTGCCCATGAAACGAAATTAAGATGAACGATTCGAGTATAAGAACCGAAATTACCGATGAGCAGCGTAAATTTGCTGAAAATGCTCTCCACAGTCTGCCGTTTGGAAAGCTGATCGGCATGAAGCTGGTCGGCCTCAAACCCGACGAAGCAGTGATAAGCATCGAGATGCGCGACGATCTGCGTCAACCAAGCGGCGTTTTGCACGGCGGCGTGACGGCGACCTTGATAGATACGGCAATGGCCTTTGCCGTGCGGACGCGGCTTGAGATGACCGAAGCGACGGCTACGATCGACCTCACGGTTCACTATTTGCGGCCGCACATCACGGGCGTTTTTACCTGCACGGCAAAAGTCGTGCGGGCGGGCAAACGCATATTCACCGTCTCGGCCGATGTCGTCGGAGCCGAGGGCAAGCTGGTCGCAACGGGTTTGTCTACCTATACGAGGGTTTAGTGAAAAGTAAAAAAGTAAAAAAAGGCCGTTCCGCTTTTGGTTTTCACTATTCACTTTTAGTTTTTCACTATTAACTTGTCCGATGGAACAATTACGCAAATTCGCACGCTACTTCACGCCATACAAGGGAACCATCCTACTCGGAATCCTCTGTATCCTCGTGTCGATGGCGTTCGGGCTGTTTGTTCCGTACATGGTAGGGCAGGCGGTCGATGATCTCGGGAAAGGAATTACGTGGCAAAAGGTCACTTATTACCCGTTCGTCATCCTCGGCATCAATTTCATGAGCGGCATCTTTTTGTTTTTGCAAAGACGGCTGCTTATCAATACATCGCGGCATATCGAATTCGACATGCGGCAGGATTTTTATGCGTCACTGGTCGGTCAGCCGCTCGAATATTTTCAATCGAACCGCGTCGGCGACCTGATGGCCCGTGCGACTAACGACCTTGCCGCGATCCGTCAGATCGTTGGGCCGATGATCCTTTACAGTTTTCAGGCGGTCTTTGCACTCTGCATAAGTTTACCGATAATGCTCAACATCTCGGTCAAACTCACGCTATTGCTCTTGATTCCGCTGCCGCTCGTTTCGATCACGGTCAAGATCCTCGGTGAGCAGATCCATAGACGTTTTGAAAAAATACAAGAGTTTTTCTCCGACATCACCGCCCGCGCGCAGGAAAACCTGACCGGCGTCCGTGTCATTCGTGCCTACGCCCAAGAGGATGCGGAGATCGAGCAGTTTCAGGTTCTCAACCGCGAATACGCCTCCCAAAACCTAAACCTCGTAAAATACGCCGCCGCGATGCGTCCACTGCTGTTCTTTTTTATTGGGCTTGGATTCGTGATCATCGTCGCTGTCGGGGTACCGATGGCGGTGCGGGGCGAGCTGACGGCGGGCGATTTCACGGCGTTTATTCTCTACCTACAGCGGATGATCTGGTACATGATCGCCCTCGGCTACGTCGTCAATCTCTACCAACGCGGCACCGCTTCGCTAAAGCGTTTCAACGTCATTCTCGAGGCCGAGCCTGCGATCAAAGACGACCCCGCCACCCACGAACAGCCGCCCGTAAAAGGCAAGATCGAATTCCGCGACCTGACCTTCGCCTACAACGGCAAACCCGTTTTGCATAATATCGATCTCGAGATCGAACAAGGCAAAACCGTCGCTCTGGTAGGCAAAACCGGCAGCGGCAAATCGACCCTTGTAAGCCTGATCCCGCGTCTGCTCGACGCCCCGGCTGGCAGCGTCCTCGTCGACGGCCTGCCAGTGCGGGAATACCCTCTCGCCCAACTTCGCAAGTCAATCGGATTTGTTCCGCAGGAGACATTTCTGTTTAGCGACACGCTGGCGAACAATATTGCGTTCGGAGTGGAAAGCTCTGAGTCCAAGGTCCAAAGCCCAAAGTCCAAAGCCGATCTCGAAACTTCTTCTGACCTTGGATCTTGGACCTTGGACTTGGGGCGCCGTGTCGAAGACGCAGCCCGTATTGCGGGCTTATCGGATGACATCGAGGACTTCCCCGGCAAGTACGAGCAGATCGTCGGCGAACGCGGCATCACGCTCTCAGGCGGCCAAAAACAGCGAACAGCGATCGCCCGTGCCATAATGCGCGACCCGCGCATTTTGATCCTCGACGATTCGCTCTCGGCGGTCGACACCTACACCGAAGAAAAGATCCTCCACAACCTCCGCGACGTCCGCTCGGGCCGTACAACGCTCATCGTCTCGCACCGCGTCTCGACCATCAAAGACGCCGATCTCATCTGCGTCCTTGCCGATGGCCGCATCATCGAACGCGGCACCCACGACGAGCTACTCGCACTAGACGGCGAATACGCCGACCTCTACGAACGCCAGCTTTTGGAAGAAGAATTAGAAGCAACCGACTGATCTTGTCAGAACCGGGAGCGATAGCGACTGGGTTCCTAAAAGCTCCCCTCCTTACGATGGCTGCCGCTTCGGCAGACGGGGTGGTTCTTTCTGCTAACTGCCACTGCACTTCCTACCGGCCTACGGTCTTGCTGACAACTCAACCGCGGCTCCCGCATTAACTCGGCAATTCTCCGTCCCGCCGACCATCGCCTTTTTGCGCGAAGCCCTAGCCGCGGCGGTCAAAGTCCTTTCGTCCACCCGCAGCAGAGCGCACTCGGCCTCGCCAAGCCTGAGCCGCATGCTATCGAGTTCAGACCGCAAAAGACGAATCTCCGTATCGTTGCCGCCGGTGATCGAAGGCGAGCTAACAACCGGACGCCGCGCTTCCTGTTCGACCCGGTCAATTTTCGATTCGAGCTGATAAAACCTCTGCTCAAGTTGGTCGATTCGCCGCGACAAAAACGGATCCGTCTGCTGCGCGAGGGCCGTCCGCTCGCCAAACATCCCAACCAGCCCGAAATAAACCACAACCGCAGCCCCGGCAATCGCCAAAATCGTTTTCACCTTTCTGCTAAGACCCTCTTTCGCGTTTTCATTTTTTCCCTTTTCCACTTTTCATACCCCCTGACCATTAGATGCCTAAGTCTACCAAAAACTAACCTTGGCTTTTCGACGGTGGTGCTCAAAGTATCAGACTCAAACTTTTTTTTGCGCTCAGGGAACCTTTTACCGACTTTGTGTGTCTAACCAGCTAAAGGTCGCGATCCTCTTCCCCAAAAATTGGAAAACTGTAATTTGAGGAGTTTTGTATGCGTAAACTATTGTTTTTGCTTGTGGTACTCGTGTGTTCGGCGGCCGCTTTCGGCCAGAATGCCACTGAAGGGAGCCTGTTTGCAATCGGTAAACAGGGAAAGGATCTAGGTGTCTGCCCGCTAAAAAGCACGGCGGTTAAGGCCGACATCAGTGGATTTTTGACCCGCGTCACAGTTAAACAGGAATTTGAAAACTCGTTCACCGAACCCGTCGAGGCCGTTTATGTGTTTCCGTTGTCCCAAAACGGAGCCGTCGACCGCATGACAATGACGGTCGGAGACCGCGTCATCAACGGAAAAATAATGAAGCGGGAAGAGGCACGCAAAACCTACGAATCGGCAAAGACCGAGGGCAAAACCGCCAGCTTGCTCGACCAGGAGCGTCCAAACATTTTCACACAGTCGGTCGCAAACATCATGCCCGGTAATCGCGTCTTGATCGAGATCAGCTATGTCGAGACGCTTAAGTACGAGGACGGAGCGTATGAATTTGTCTTCCCGATGACCGTCGCTCCGCGATATATTCCGGGCGGCGTTGCCGATGCTCATAAGATCGCTCCGCCGATTGCGATAATGCGAGCCGGACACGACGTTTCTATCGAGGTTAACCTAAATGCGGGCGTACCGGTCGAGGAAGTGCGGTCAAACTCGCACGACATCGATCAGATAAATATCACGCCCAGCACAGCAAAGGTCACGCTGCGTGACGAGAAAGTTATTCCAAACAAAGACTTTATCCTGCGTTACGATGTGACCGGAAAGCGTATCGAGGACGCGGTCCTAACGCACCGCGACGAACGCGGCGGATTTTTTACAATGATCCTGCAGCCGCCCGATCAGATCGCGACCGACGACCGCACGCCGAAGGAGATCGTCTTCGTTCTCGACACAAGCGGGTCGATGTCGGGATTTCCGATCGAAAAAGCTAAAGAGGCGATGAAGCTCTCGCTCGAAGGGCTTTACCCTGACGACACATTCAATCTAATAACCTTTGCCGGCGACACGGCCATTTTGTTTGACAAGCCGGTGCCCGCGACGCAGGCGAATTTGGAAACAGCCCAGGCATTCCTGGCCGGTCGGCAGGGTGGTGGCGGTACCGAGATGATGAAGGCGATCAAGGCTGCGCTCGACCCGACCGACGAGTCGGACCATCTGCGGATCGTCTGTTTTATGACCGACGGCGAGGTCGGGAACGACGACCAGATCATCTCCGAGGTACAAAAACATCCAAAAGCACGTATTTTTTCATTCGGCATCGGCAGCTCGGTCAATCGCTCGCTGCTCGATAAGATCGCCCTTGAGGGCAAGGGCGAGGCCACATATGTTTCGCTCAGCGATGACGGTTCAAAGGCGGCGAAGAAATTTTACGAACGCGTTCGCACGCCTCTCTTGACCAATCTCTCAATCGACTGGAACGGCCTGCCGGTCGCCGATGTTTATCCGAATCGCCTGACTGATCTCTTCTCGGCTAAACCAGTGATCGTCCACGGCCGCTATACAAAGGCAGCCAAGGGCACGATCAAGCTCAAAGGCAAGGTCGCCGGCCAACCCTACGAACGCGAGATCGCGATCAACCTGCCCGAGACGGACGCTTCGAATGACGTTCTTTCGACCCTCTGGGCAAGACAGCGGATCAACGACATCTCCAGCGAAAGGCTCAATGCCCCGACAGCAAAAGGCGCGGATCTCGACACACAGATCACCAATCTGGGGCTCGAATTTAGCCTATTGACCGCGTTCACATCATTTGTCGCCGTCGAGGGCCGGGTTGTTAATCAAAACGGAAAACCCGTGACGATTCAGGTACCGGTCGAGCAGCCGGAAGGCACCACGGGACAGGACACCGCGTTTCGACGAATGCAGATTCAAAATGGTTTGTTCCATCCATCTGCGGGCGGCGGCGGAGTAAATCTTCCCATAAACGGTCGTCAGGTCTCACAGATGGTTACAGTGAGTGCTGGCATGGTTAATACAACCGCTAGCGCGACCGTGAATGTTACCGCAGATGCTTCGAGTTCCCGCGGACGAGGCAAAGGCTCGGGTAAATCAGGAAAGGGAAGCGGCAGCGGCAGTGGATATGGCAGTGGAAACGGGAACGGAGATGGGTACGCTGCACCGCCGCCGCCGCCAAAAATCGCACCGGTTCAAACACCCGAAATGGTCCGCGACACAGCGCGACAGGTAAAACTTCATGCATGGCTATACGCGATCGTCACCCGTCTGGTCAATGGCGATACCAAACCTGCAGCAAACGAAGCGATGTTCGTCCACAATGGAAAGGCCGACATCCAGATCGAACTTACGGCCAAATCGGCCGCGATTATGGAAAAACTAAAAGCCGCCGGTTTTGAGCTAACGTCGGACAAGGGCAACGCAAAGGTCACCGGCCGCATAGCCCTCGACAAACTCGCCTCCCTCGTCGACATCGCGGAAGTGAAACTAATCTTGCCAACGATCTAAAATCCGACCGCGTGAAACAAAAAAGCCGCCTCGTGAGACTGGGGCGGTTTTTGTTTCGGCGAAGCGTAAGATCTGAGACTATAAGTACGAGTGACGCCCTTAAGCGTTTCATTATTACAACGCGTGTTCGCGTTGTCCGCGAGGCTTTTAACGCCTGAAGGTGTCACTCTTACCAAACGCTGCAAACTACTCTACTAATGGGCAAAACCGCTGTTCCAGGCCTGGTTTTCGTTTCGTCAGGAATTAAAGAAAAACCGCCCAAGTTTCCCGGGGCGGCGTGTTTTTTATATTAAATTTACTTTCTTATTGAGCGGCAAAAACCTGAACGTTTCGGCGTCCGAATTTCCGTGCTTCCGAGCAGCCTGGGACCCAGATGTCGATCCGTTTGCCTTTGATGGCACCGCCTGTGTCCGAAACCAGATAGGTTCCGCTCCAGGGGCCGGCCTCGATGCGAACTCGCGAACCGAGCTTTAATACTCTCGGATCGGCGGCTATCAGACCGCGTTTTACGGGGTGACCCATGGCGGTCCTACCCGAAAAACAGTAGGCGGACGCTGAAAATGAGCCTTTGCTCGCGCCGGATGTAATCGCCTTCGATGAGCCGGTTTTCTTAACCAGCTTTTTATCGTCGTCCTGATTAACTAAATTATTATTAACAGTATTATTTTCTATTTTTGATTGCGAATCATTCGCGTTGATGAGGGCGTTAACTGTTTTGGTCTGAGCGTAAACAAATACGACAAACAAACTCAAAAGCGTTAGTATCGCGCCTCCTCTAACGAGATTTTTCATTATTCTTTCTCCGTTATGACGTACCCCGTTTAAACGCAAAAATAGTGTCTGAGATTTGGGTCATCAGCCACTATTCCGTATTAAACGAAGACTGTTTCGGCAGACTAATCACTACCTGTTTTCGTGCCACAGTGGCCGAAACATTTTATGATGTTATCAGTTTCGGGCGTGCCTGTCCAATCGCCTAAAAACCGCAAGCCCTTATTTTATATGTAATTGCTGAATTTTAAGGCGCTTAGACGTGTCATTTTTTTCCTATTTTGATAGAATCTGAGGGCGCAAACTGCGTAAACCCGAGCGTGTTTCGGGCTCAAATCACGATGGTATTTTAGAGGGAAAAATTATGCAGGAAAGACGCGGCGGCGGGCGGCATGTGATCTCATTTCCGATTCGTGTCCGGTGGAAAGACGAGAACGGCAAGGAGGTCGTCCAGGAAGGTTTGACCGAAAATGTCGGGCCCCATGGCACGCTTATTTATCTGCCCCGGACTTTGCCCCGGGTTGGCGGAAAGGTCCATCTGACCGTGACGGAAAATCCGGATGCGGAGGTCACCGTCATTGCAGAGGTCATCCGCCTCGAACGCAACGCCTCCCACCCGCAGGCCGCCCTGATGCTAACCGACAATCTCCGCGAGTGGAAAAAAAAGGTGTTTGATCACGCCGTCGCGACCATCGCCGCAATGGAGCCGGAACCGCTGGACGACTGGTAAGGTCAGTAAGCAGTAGGCAGCGGCAGTAGGCAGTCGTTTGTTGTGAAGCTCCATCTTACTGCGTACTGCTTCCGCCTACTGCTTACAAAATTTCAATTATGAACATTCTCGTTTTAGGCGCCGGACGTATGGGGCACGGCGCCGTTTTTGATTTGATTCACAACTCACCCGATGTTGAGCGAGTGACGGTTGCTGATTTTGATTTGAAAAAGGCCGAGTCCGTTGCCGCGTCGGTTGGCACGTCGCGTGTCGACGCAGCCCAAGTTGACGCATCGGATATCTCGAGTGTTACCGAACTAATGAGCGGTCACGACTCGGTCATTTCGTGTGTAAACTATTGGTATAACGTGGCTTTGTCGAAAGCCGCTATCCAGACAAGGGCTTCGTTTTGTGACTTGGGTGGTAATAATTACATTGTCGACGAGCAACTCGCTCTTGACGCCGAGGCAAGGGCCGCCGGTGTCAGCATCATCCCCGACTGCGGCCTCGCACCGGGCATGGTTTCGGTGCTGGCGATGCACGGTGCCGCAAAATTTGACGAGATACAAGAGATCCACATCCGTGTCGGCGGGCTGCCGCAGGATCCGCAACCGCCGCTCAATTATCAGCTCGTATTCTCGGTCGAAGGCCTTATAAATGAATACGTCGAGAACGCCCGGGTGATCCGTGATGGAAGCATGAAAACGGTCGAATCGATGACCGAGCTCGAGAGCCTTTCATTCGATGGCTTTCCGCCGCTCGAAGCCTTTCAAACCAGCGGCGGTACATCGACGTTGCCGGACACCTTCTTAGGCAAGATCAAGGAACTCGATTACAAAACGATCCGCTACGCCGGACACTGCGATAAATTCAAAACAATGATCGACCTCGGGCTGTGTTCGAGCGATGAGATCGTCCTGTCAGAACCGGGAGCGGTAGCGACTGGGTACACTCGTATAGCTCCAAGAAAGGTCTTCGGCGATCTGCTGCAAAAACATCTGCCCGCCGACGGGCCTGATTATGTTTTAGTGCGGCTCGATTTCGTGGGTGCGAAAGCCGGAGTCACAAAAAAACTGCGTTACGACATCATCGACAAACTAGACGAAACAACCGGCCTGTCTGCCATGATGCGAACTACCGCATTTCCGGCATCAATCATCGCCCAAATGATGGCCCGCGGCGATGTTCTCGAACGCGGGGCAACGCCGCAGGAAAAGGCCATCGACCCCGAAAGGTTTGTCGCCGAGCTGTCCAGAAGGGATATTGAAATCAGGATAAGCGGCGATTAGTATTACATTATCTGCCAGCGAAACGTAACTGACTCGTTGGGGATGTTAGCAATAACGATCAGCTTTGCAAAAAGAGCGAAGTCCTTATCAAAACGGTCAACCAACCTCATCAAATAAACGTGGCCTAGTTTAACCGTAGTCGAGCTGCCCGACGTTTCGGGCGTTTGCATAAATGAAGCTGCTTCGGTCAACTCCTGCGATGTCCGAGCCCGTCGGTCCCGAACGATGTAGAATTTTCCGTTTTCCCTGCGTATCGACGCGAATCCCTGCCCCTTGCCCACTGTTTCGCTGTAGCTATATTTACTTTCGAGGTCCGCTGGTGTTCCGATGTCAATAATAATCCCCCGGCGTCCGCCTTCGACAGCAACGGTAAAGCCATCAGTGTTGTAGCCGTTAAAGTTTATATCGCTGCACCGGTTTCGAGCCTCGCTTTCCTGGAAAACGCTTCCGTATGCGCCATCAGCAAGACAGAGGGATTGAGCAAGCGGATCACGTGCGTATAAAGTGGCGATCCCGGTCTTGACATCACTTTTTGGCTCATTTGTCTGAGAATATAGTGTCGACGCCATCAAAAAAACAAAGGCGGCCAAAATGGCCACCCTTGATAGAAATGAGAATTTCTCTTTCATCCTGATTTTCCGTCCTATATCAATTTTAAAGACATAATACCATCATATTTAATATTAAGCATTGAGCCCAACGAGCCTCGGGTTCGCTTTCTTTTTCAAAAGCTTTTGTAATTTGAGGCGTGCCTTGTGCAGCTGCGACTTTGACGTACCGACCGAGCAGCCCAGGATACGGGCGACCTCTTCGTGCTCGAAACCCTCGACATCGTGCAGGACAAAAACATTCTTGTAGCCGTCCGGCAATTGCTCGATCGCGTTTTCAAGGGCGATCTTGTCAACGATTTGCATTCGGTGCGGGTTGCCTGTGCCCGACACGATCTGATCCGGCGTTTCGCCTTCTTCCGTTGTTCGCTCGTACTTTACGGTTCGTTTACGAAAGTGCATCAAAACCTGGTTAACCGTCATTCGGTGGAGCCATGTCGTGAAAGCCGAATCGCCGCGAAAACTGCCGATCTTGCGATAGAGCTGGATAAAGACATCCTGCGTCAGATCCTCGGCCTCGGACGTGTTTTGCAGCATCCTCAGACATACCGAATATACGCGGCGGTGATGTCTCTTATAGAGCTCCTCAAAGGCACCCATGTCATTGTGAGCCGCGGATTTGGCCAATTGCAGATCGGTTGCCTTGTCCAGATCCTTAATTGTGCCGTCCAGAAAAAAATGAACTTCGTCAGCCTTGATACCTTGTTCGCTATGAAAAACCGGAAAATTTAATGTTTCAGTGGTCATTGTATTTTCCCTCCCACAATCTATATCTCAATTATCGTGCCAAACCCCTCAATGTGCCGCTGTATTTGATTAATACACGCTTAGAACGATCATTTGTTCGATTTTTGCAGGCATACTTATGATTTCGAATTTCATCCAAAAACAGATTCGCATTCCTTAAAGTGCAGCGGTGCGTCAAAAGGTATACGTTTTGGTGTAATAGATTTGCACATGGAACCTGCCGCAAAAAATGCTAGAATTTACCCTCCGTTTGGCACCGGTTTGAGGAGTTGTAAGAGATGTTCTCGGCAGTATCAAGAGTTTTGATGAAAAATTGCGTCGCGATGTTTTTCGTTATGATGGCGGCAGCCTCAATTGCGTATTCACAGGCCTCTGCCGCGCCAAAATACAAGAGCCAGGAAATATCCGAAACGGACGGTGTTCCCGTGCTGATGAAGCACCTTCCCGACTGGGACAATGTTCGTCAAAAGGCCGTGTTTGCAACGAACACCGCTCAGCTCAAAGCCGGTCTCGGCGACCGGCCCATACTGGACCTCGTAGACTTTTCCGCCGGAACCGAGGCCGTCTCGGCTCCGTTTGATGCCGGAAAGCTTCTAATTATCGAATACGCTTCACCACAGGGATCGGTCGACGCTGACGCTAAATTTACCGCGAAGCTCACAGGCGACGAACAGGCCGCGTCGACCGTTTACAGACGTATTGGCAATTACAATGTCTTGGTTTTCGACGCAGCGGACAAGACGGCGGCCAACGCCCTGATAGATCAGGTCAAATACGAAAAACAAGTTCAGTGGCTAGGGGCTAACCCGTTCCGGCTCAGCCCCGAACGGGCCTTTGTCCTGACCACGACCGACATGTTTATCTCGACATTTCTCATCGTCGTCATCGGGATCGGCCTCTCCATCGGCGGCGGCATCATCGCGGGGTATGTGTTTTATTATATCCGTGACCAGAAACGAGCCAGCATGCCGACATTCTCCGATGCGGGCGGTATGACACGGCTAAATTTGGACGGCCTCACGCCGGATATCGCACCCGAAAGGCTTCTCGGAGAATAATTAACGATCGCGTGAAGTTGCGGATTCTTCCGCTGCGGATATCAGGATTTCACGCAGTTCGTCTTCCAACGAGATACCTTTCGCCGTTGCAATCACGGTAAGCCTATCGATCACTGCTTGGTCAATATCTTCTATCAGAACATCTTCAGTCATATAGTTTTGAAAATGATCACGGGAGAGCCGCAACCAACCTCTCAATATCTCCCAAATTATTATAAAAATGCGGGGCGATCCGCACACGGTCGCCGCGGGGGCTGACGATTATCTTTTCGTTTTCCAATTGAGCGGCGATTTGGTTTGCGTTGACGCCGACGCGATGTTTTATGCAGACGATGGCCGATTTCTCGCCGGGTGTACGCGGACTGACTATTTCGTAGTCCTTGCCGCCGAGACTGTCGCAGAGATTATCCGTCAGATCGGCAAGGTGGCTCTCGATGTGAGCGGCTCCGGTTTCGTGGAGGAGTTTCAGGCTTTGTTCGAGGCCGTAAAAGAGAGCCGAGCAGCCGGTTCCGCTTTCCCATGCAAGGGCCGTGGATTTGAATGGCTGTTCGCGGTCGGCAAAATCCCACGGCGTTTCGACGCTGATCCAACCGACGAGCGTCGGCCGCACCCGCTCGCGGGCACGATCCGACAAATAGATCATTCCGCAACCCTCCGGAGCGCAGAGCCATTTGTGGCTCGCGCCACAGGCGGCGTCGACAAATTGGGCCGGAAGATCGAACGGCATCGCTCCGAAACCCTGAATAATATCGACGCAAAACAGAGCATCGACGGCACGGGCGGCCCGTCCGATCCGTTCGAGATCGGCCCGAAAACCGGATGCATACTGCACCGCACTAATCGTGACAAGCCGCGTGTTTGCATCAATTAGACCAACAAGCTCGTCCGTATCAAACCGGCCCACCAATTCGGGAACGAGCCGCAGTTCGACAACAAATTCGTCGCGGATCCGCCGCCACGGATAGAAATTCGCAGGAAATTCGTTGGCAAAGCTCACGATATTATCGCCCGGCTGCCATTTGAGGCCGTTCGCGATCGAAGCAAAGCCGTCCGACGTGTTCCGCAAAAAAGCGACCTGATCGGGTCTGACATTCAGCATCGCCGCGACCAGTATTCGACAGCGGTCTTTGGTGTCGACCCAGTCCTGATAATGCAGCATGCCGTGCGACGCGACATCATTCAACTGGCTGGTTACCGCCTCGATAGCTGTCGTCGGCATCGGTGACACGGCCGCGCTGTTTAGGTAGGTGAAATTGTTAGCCGCCGGAAAAAGAGATCGGATAGCATTATTCATAACGGTTGAAAGTGAAAAAGGGATAAAAGTAAAAAGCTTTATGATTTTATTTAGGGGACGGAGCGACCTGGGCCGTCAATACGAGCCGGTGCCAGCGGGCAAAGCTCGTGACGCTGTCGCCTTCGTTTTTCATTCGCTTGATATACGCCGTCCTGAGGTAAAGCAAATTCTCGGCCGTCCACGCAAGCTCGACGATCGGGTTGAATGAGACCAGCAGCTTTTCGTCCGGCAGGGTCGACAGTTCCTGATCGGCAGGCGTCAGCGTGGCCGTCGGCGTGTTCACATTCGGGTCGGCGTTCGCCGCCTGTGCCTGCCGCTGCTGGTCGCGGTCGTAGGCCTGAGACGAGATCAAGAGCTGGTTCCGAAGCGGAATCGCGGCCTGCGTCGGGTTTGTCCCGTTGGCATCGTACAGCCTTATCTGATTGCCAAAGGCGGCCGCGATCTTTGCCGAATCAGGCGACCAGACGGGACGAACGGCGGTCATGTTGTCATCCAGACGGCGTTCGCGTCCATTCTTTTCGATAACTCGCGGACGCCCCTGCGGGATCATCGTCTCGCCCTTGGTGCCGGCGGTGATGTCCATGTATTTCCACTCGCGCGATGTCGTCGCGAGGGCCGCGAGCATCGTGCTGTCAGGCGACCATGTGTAATAAAAATAAATCAGCCCTTCGGTCTCGGTAACGGGTTTAACGCCGCCGCCATCGGCCCCGCAGATATAGATCTGCTCGGTTCGGAACGTCAATATTCCAGTCGGCGCAAGCGGCGTCGGGGCCTGAGCCGGCGTCGGAGTGGGCGTATCGCCGGCCTCATCCACTGTATTCGAATTACCGGAAGCGGGAGGTGGCAGGATCGGTGTCGGCGTTGGATTTGCGAGGCTCGTGCCGCTGACATCAACCTGCCCGGCCCGGATCATCGCCACAAAGGCCAGCGATCCGGAATCGGGCGACCAGACGATCGTGTCCGGAAAATGGACGGCCATTGTGTCCGAGGTCAGCTTTTTCAGGAGCTTACCATCGGTCGAATACATGTCAAGCCGATACTCGGCGGCCATGTCGGTAATGCGGTGATAAATCGCAGCGACACGTTTTTTATCGGGTGAGGTAAGCGTGCGGTCGAGCGTTTCCTGAGCACGGCCCACGTCAAAATCCGACTGCACGGCCGCGTTCCTTTCTTCGGCCGACGCCTTGGCCGGGTCGAGCGTCGGGGCGGGAACGTCGGCTTCGTATTTAAAATTGAGACGCACCGCCGCCATATCGCGGAGCGAGGGTGTCGCCGCCGTGTTTTGAGGCTGAAAAATATTATTCTGACAGCCCGCAAACAGCAGTACGCCAACAGACAGGCCCAGCCACAGGAACCTTGAAAAATGCATAGGTCTAAAGATCCGCATTCAAATATCCGTGATAGAGTTTCTTTTGCTCGTCGGTCGGCTGGGCCAGTTTCGAAAACACATAATCCTTGCGCGAATTGCTGCCGAGAACGAGCGGCATCTCTCGCAGTTTGTCAAAGCGAAATATCGTCAGCATCACCTTGTCGCCCTGCTTCCTTTCGCCAAAATAGCTCTGCAAAAACGCCTGGCTTGCGCGGTAGCCATCGACGGCCACGATCTGATCGCTGCTGTTGAATCCCTGATCGTAAGCCGGCGTCCCTTGTGCAACTGACCGGATCGTCAAAACGCCGCTGGTCTCCGTTAAATCGGCTCCGAATGCAGGAATTATGACCGGCCCCCGATCTCCCGTTGCGGGAGCCCTGCCTGGTCTCGCGTCCTCGGCTGTCATTTGCATCCCGATGCCACCGACTATCCCGGCGTAGTCTATCTCGGTCGTGCCGCGAACATATTTGGAAAAGAAATCGTCAAGGCTCTTACCCGCCATCATCTCAGAGATCTTCTGAAAATCCTCGGGCGTATAGTTTTTGCCTTTTTTAAAGTGTTCGTTGTAAAGATAACGCATCACGTCGTCCAAAGATTTCGTTCCGCCCGATGTCGTACGAATCGTGATATCGAGCATCATATTTACGATCTCGCCCTTGTCGTAATAGGAGATCTGATTGTTTATCGCATTTTCGTCAGGCCGGTACTGCTTGATCCAGGAATCAAAGCTTGCAGACTCGAGACTTGTCTCAAATCGTCCGGGACGAGCTTGGAGCTGCGTGATCGCCGTTGCCTTGCCGGTCAGGAATTCCTTCTCGGTTATCAGTCCGGCACGCATAAGCAAGAGCTGTGAATAATACTCGGTGCCGCCCTCGGCTACCCATAGTAGCTTGGTGTAATTCTCATTCTCATAGTCGAACGGCCCTAGCGCGTCCGGGCGAATGCGTTTGACGTTGAAATTATGAAAATACTCATGCGAAACGAGCCCGAGAAAACTCTTGTATCGCTGGTCCGGCTTAAAGCCGAAACGATTTGCCTGCAGAGCGGTTGAATTGAGGTGTTCGAGACCACCGCCGCCGCGCAGGTTTACGATGAACGTGTAATCTTTGTAGCCAAATTCACCAAACATCTTATAGACTTCCTCAACGATCTTGGCGACATCGACCGAGAGCTTTTTGAGGTCGTAGTTGCCTTCGCCGGACATTATCAGGCGATGGTGCTTGCCCTCGACGTCAAAACCGATCTCTTTAAAATCGCTGACCTCGAACGGTGAGTCGTAAAGTACGTCATAATTCTCAGCCGTAAACGTATTCATCTGGCCAACGACTGGCGGCAAACCGGTTGCAACACGCCAGTTTCCGTACGGATTGATCGTGACCGACGACGGAGTTTTAAGCTGGTCCTTAATAAAGAATAACGTGGCGGCATTATTCCAAAAGCCGTGTTCGTCATTGAGTTCGTTCGTTCTGACCGTCAGCTCATTTGAGTAGACCAGGTATTTCGCGACGATCTCTTTTGCACCCTTGGTATCGACCTGCCACGTGTTTTTGTTTATCTTTCTCCACTCCAAGGCCATGCCGGAGGCGTCTTTCACTCCAAACTGCTGCACCTGACGCGCATACTCGCGGATCAAATAGCTGCCCGGTGTCCAGACAGGCATTTTAAGCTCGGTCTTTTCCGGCATCTGGTCCCACCTTATCCGCATCTCGACTTCGAGCAAGTGGGTGTACGGCTTTGACATCGAGATCGCATAGGCGATCTCCGGCGGTGACTGTTTAACCTCGGCGGGACCCGGTTTGGGGGCTTTCGGGTTTTTCTTTTGAGCGAATGTTTCCTGGTACATAGAAAAACAGAGTACGAGCGACAAAAATATTATAGCTTTCGAACCGAACTTTAGTGACATGCTTTTGGAATCTCCGACTTGGGTGTTATTGTTTATTTTCTTGCTATCTTACTATATTTTCACGGTTTTTGAGACCGTGTTGGCGATTCCGACTTTTAATGCACGAAGATAATCCAACCGAACCCAACGCTGAGGCAGCCGGCGAAAAATTCTTTACGACTCCGCTGCTCATTATCTTTGTGACGATCTTTATCGATCTGATCGGATTCGGAATGGTGATCCCGATCCTGCCCTATTACGCTAATACGCCGCCATTTAACGCCACGCCGTTAGACATCGGGTTTTTAGTTGCAAGCTATTCGCTGATGCAGTTTTTCTTTTCGCCGGTGCTGGGCCGATTGTCGGATAGATACGGCCGGCGACCGATTTTGTTCATTAGTCTGCTCGGTTCGGCAGTGGGTTATTTTGTAGTCGGTGCGGCGGGCACGCTGGTTCTGGTTTTTGCCGGGCGGATAATCAGTGGCATTACGGGTGGCAATATCGCGACCGCTCAGGCTTACATAGCCGACGTCACATCAAAGAAAAATCGTGCTAAAGGAATGGGACTTTTTGGCGCCGCATTTGGGCTCGGTTTCATTTTCGGCCCGGCAATAGCTGGTATATTGAGTAAATACGGGATACAAATACCCTTCTATTTCGCCGCCATTCTTTCATTGGCCAATGCGATAGCTCTCTATTTTATTCTGCCCGAATCCCTAAAACCCAGCGCACGCATCCACTTGCCGGAACGCAAAAATCGAATCCTCGAACTCTTCGATTCCTTCAAAAACAAGGAATTCCGCGAGATAAATCTTGTCTATTTCTTATTGGTTACATCGTTTTCGATAATGACCTATGGGTTCGTCCTCTATACGGCTTATCGATTTGGATATACCCCAGAGCAAAATGGCTACTTATTCGCGTACGTTGGGGTGGTCTCGATTATCGGCCAGGGATTCCTGTTTGGGCGGCTGGCAAAGAAATTCGGCGAGGCTCCGCTGATCGTAATCGGCTGTCTTTTAATGGTTGCAAGCTTGTTCGCGGTTCCGTTTGTCGGGCCGCAGTCCGGCGGCCTCGCGGCATTGCTTATCGGCACCGCAGCTCTTTCTTTTGGAAACGCCTTTGCGTCTCCGGGCTTAACGACCCTGGCGTCAAAGACCGCCGACGAACACGATCAAGGCAGAACATTAGGAATAATGCAATCCGGGGCGAGCCTTGCACGAGCTATCGGCCCGATGGTCGGCGGCATGCTGCTCAATAATACGATCAATGCCATCGACGATTTTTCACTCTACCGCACATTCTGGACGGCGTCCGGGATAATGTTCGTGGCATTTTTAGTGGCTGTTTACTTTGCAAGAACGGTTAGGAACAATGCGGTGGCTTAACTTCCGCCGCGATTTTAACGTATTCGACCTGACTACTCGGCTCCCGAATTGGCGAACACGCGCAACAACTCCCACCCTTACTTCTGTGGTGGCTCCGTCGTGGTCGTGTCCTGTCCTCTTACTCCACCCGTCATGACCGCCCACTCATCAAACTTGTCCTTGTAAACTCGGGCCTCTCGGACCCTGCGCACGGCTTGGGTTTCTTTGTCATAATATGTTCGCACCGTAAAATCGACTATAGCCGGAGTAACCATTGCGCCCTTTGGGAATCCCTCGACCTGTACCTACTGAACTGTGGCTACGTAGGCTTTGCCAAACTTTACCTCGTTTAATGTCAGCGTCGCTTTTACATGGGGATAGTCAGCCGCCGACTTGTCCCAGTCGCGCTTTAATACTTTCTCGACAATCTCTTTAGTGGGCGCGGCACGTCCAATCTGTCTTGGATACTTGGCGTTGGAACTTTGCTGTGCGAAAGCAGAGGATGACGCACCGAGCATAATAACGGTTGCGATTGCTGCCAGCAGCACCGACTGCCAGCGTTGATTGGTTTGTTTGTTCATCTTTTTTTTCCTATTTTGTTTGGATCATTTTCAGTTTCGTCAAATTGTCTTCCTCGTGCAGGTGGCTGGAAGCATAATCGCTTAAACGAACCTCGCCGAATTCGCGGTCTTCGTCGGCAAATTCGGCATACAAGGCCGCAAGGTAGCGTCGTTTAACTGCGGGTCGGGTTTTCATCGTTTGCGGAACTTAAGGAACTCCAAAAACTCAGCAACTGTTTGCAGTTGCGTGTCATTCAGCGTTGCCAAGCTTGTTACAACTTTTCTCTGGTGGAAATCATCGACATTATTCTACAACGTCAGGTGC
Source organism: Pyrinomonadales bacterium (assembly GCA_038227175.1). Classification (GTDB taxonomy): domain Bacteria; phylum Acidobacteriota; class Blastocatellia; order Pyrinomonadales; family Pyrinomonadaceae; genus OLB17. Next base: position 38,768 of record JBBRPZ010000001.1, read on the forward strand.
CTCTTTTGCAGCAGAGCTGTTCCATAGGCTGCACGCCGCCTGGCAAACCAGCTAGCTTACCGCCCGTTTCCGCCCTACTTCCTGAGCGGTCGGAAATACCAGTCTAAAGGTCGTGCCTTCGCCCTCGACGCTTTGAACTTCGATGGTGCCGTTGTGTTCCTGGATTATCCCATACGAAACTGCCAGACCGAGCCCGGTTCCGCTGCCGACCTCTTTCGTCGTAAAGAACGGGTCGAATACTTTCTTGAGGTTTTCGGCTGGAATCCCTTCGCCCGTGTCTACAACCTCAACGCCGGCTCCATCGGGAGAATCGAGCAAGGTTTTCAGCGTGATTGTTCCGCCATTAAACATTGCGTCACGTGCATTAAGGATCAGATTGGTAAATACCTGCTGCAATTTGCCGCTGCTGCCCGAGATCCTGGGCGGCGTCTCGGCATATTCCTTAATTATCTCGATATTCGATTTCCGGAGCTGCGGTTCGAGCAATTGGAGCGTGTCATTGAGCAGCTTGTTGATATCGATATCGACAAACTCTTCGGAATTGCCGGTACGCGAAAAATTCAGCAAATTGCCGACGATATTGGAAGCGCGATCAGTCTGACGCTGCATTTTTTGCAGAAGAGCGTGTTTAGGATCGGTTTCAGGGATCATGCCGAGGAGCATCTGCGTATAGCTGGAAACGCCGGTCAGCGGCGTATTAACCTCGTGGGCCACCCCGGCGGCCAGCAGGCCGATACTCGATAGCTTTTCGCTCTGCTGGACCGTCTCCTCAAGTTTGACGCGGGACGTCACATTTTCGAGTACGATGATCGCACCGGTCTGTTGGTTCGAGACCGAGCGAAGCGGGGCCACCGCGACGTTCAGGATCAGCGACCGGCCGCTCTTATCATAGGTGTGAAGCTTGTACGCGTTTCGGACCTCGGTCAGATGCCATCGTGATTTGCCGAGGATGTTTTCGAGATTAAGAGCAAAGCTCTTATCAAATATATCGTCAACCAGATTGCCGACCGCCTGATCGCGACCGAGGCCCATCATCTCATCAAATGGCGAGTTGCTGCGGATAATGCGTCCGTCTTCGTCGACCGCGAGCAGACCGACGTTGACCGATTCGACGATGGATTCGTTGAATTCTTTCAGGAGGGCGAGTTCCTCGGTATGCTGTTTTTGCTGGGTGTAGAGACGGCTGTTTTCAATCGCGACCGCGATATATCCCGAAACCGTACGCAGGATCTCAAGGTCTTCCGACGACAAAAGCGAACCGTCCGTCGCCCGGCCGAGACCGATGACGGCAACCATTTTCCCACCGACGACGCAGGGAACAAAGTAATGCAATTCCTGCCTGACTATGCCTGGTCCGTTCCCGTTTCCATTGCCATTCTCGCCGGCAGATGTGATGTCGACATCCTGAATGTCCAGTTCGTCGGCCCGGACAACACCCTTACCGGCCGACTTTTCGCGGATCATATTACGAAAATCCGCCGGGATCGTGTACGTGCCATCGAGACCCACCGATTTGGCCAGCCGGTAATGCACGAATGCGGCTTCGTCTTCGATAAACACCGCGACCTTCTGCACGTCCAAAACCTGACGCAGACGCTCGATCAACCCGTCGAGAAGCGGGTCGAGAGCTGTCGTTGCCGAAAGGGTTTTACCGAAATCAAGCAGCCCTTGCCGCAGATCGTATCGCTCACCGTAAAAGAAACGGTCGGCCCGCTCCTGAAGAAACTTCTTTAACGGCTCGCTCAGCAAAACAATTGCTCCCATCGCCACAATCGCGATCAACGCACGGAGCGTGATCTCGCTTGTCGACAGGTTATTGCCGACCGCCAAAAAGACCAGCCCGAGCGCCACCGCACCGATCATCATCGCGATCGCCGCTGTGGTTAGGGCATAAACGAGTGCCCGCCGGACAACCACATCGACATCCATCAGCCGGTACCGCACGACTGAGTGCCCAAAGCTTAAGGGGATCAAAGCCAGCGGCAGAGTGGTTATCGCGGTGGCAAAATTGTCGTTTGGTATCTGGATCGCAAAGCGCTCGACGAGTTGCATCAATATTACCGGGACGATCGCGGCGATCGTTCCCCACATCGCCCATTTCAGACGCTGCCGGACCACGGGCTGATGATTCTTAAAGAACCGCCAGACGAGAATAATCGCTCCCGCGGAAACTCCCGCGACAAAGTGATAGAAAGCCAGCCGGTAGGTCAACCCCGTAAGGTTGAACCGGTCGTCCAGCCCCGCGATCGTCGCGGCCAGCGACGATCTTACAAAAAGCTGCGGGACGAGCGCGATAAAGATCTGCCAGATCGACAATAGGGTTGCGGGAACGTAGAGGACGTATGTTTTCCAGCGTTGGGCCGCAAAAACATCGCTCCTAACCGGATACCTGATGCAGAAATGTAAAAAGAGCGCAACAAAAAAAGTAAAAGCGATCCCGTCGATCAGATCAACCGCCAGATCAAAATCCTCGCCCGTGCCGATAGCCCGGTACACGTGAAAAACAAACGCCGCGAGGCAGAACATCGCAAAATGCAGGACAAACGGCGAGCGGCTGCCTTGCTTGAACAAAACAAAAACGCCGACGCCGAGCCAGATCAGCCCGACGATCGACAGGAAAATGATCGCCGGCGTCCAGCGAGTTACAGAGTCGATATGGCGAAGATCGGCGAAATAGAAATTATCGGAAAACGAATAGGCCGGTTTTTGATAAAAATATGTGAGATTGCCGTCGACGCCCACGGATTCGAGATACATCGGGACGTCGGCCACCGACGTTATTTCTTCGGTCTTGTCACCGTCAAACCCAATGCCGATCAGCTTGTCGCCGACCGAGATACCCGCTCGCGCACCCGCAAAACCCGGTGTGACTTTTGCCGCGTAGACGCCGTCGATCCGCTGTTCCCATTGGACGCCGTCGGTCGGCGGCAGCTTTTGAAAAGCGCGTTGAGACAGATTTAGCGCACCGCCCGCTACAAACACAACGGACGCAAGCAGCCAGATAAGGCTCCAACTTGTAAACACTTTCCCTTTCATCAATTCAGGGCAAACTTAGCCAAGCTTTTTTAACGCAAAATGTGTTCCAATCGATGGGAAATTTGCAGAGCACAAAGTAACCAAGATTTACTTGGAAAAACAGGCCCAAACGCCCTTGTTACCGGCAAACATCTACTCCGAACCATTCAGCAATTTGCTTTACAATCCGAGAATTTGGAGAAAAAATACGCCGCTAAAAACAGAAAATTCACCACAGAAACCTTGCTCTGTCGGTGAACTCGTCAGTTCTCTGCGGCACATCCTAAAATCTTACCTGGATTCCGCCCCTCAGCATCCGCCGTTGAGCGTTCAATTTCAGGCTTCCAGCGTCGCCAAAAACACCGGCCTGAAAATCGAAAAGATTGCGTGCGTCAATCACCGCTTCAGCCCGAATGGGCAAGCCGAGGGTGGGCAAACTTTGCGTGACGACAACGCTCAGGCCCGGATCATAGATCGCCAGCCGACCCTTGAAAGGATCAATTGCAAAAACCGTGGCCTGCGAAGAAAGGCGAAAAACTGTCTTTACACTCGTGCCGGTTTTGAGATCGGCACCGAGCTGGGCAAAGAACGACTGGAAGAAATCGCTTTCAAAAACGCTCGAGGGATTGGTCAAGGCTGACTTGGACAATTTCTGTCCGCTGCCAAACGAATACCCGGCAGAGGTCGACAAAATGCCTGTGACGCGGCGATTGTAAACGACCCTCATGCCGGTGGACTTGCCCTGTTGATTCGAGACAAACTCGCCAAATCCGCCGCCTCCGAGAGTGTCAAAGGCAAAACTGTTCAAAGCGACGCCGCGGCCCATGGTAGTGTCGAAAAAGACATTTGCTTCAACGGTCGAGTTGTTGTCGAGAACGCGTTCGATGCCAAATTCGAGCCGGCGGCTCTTGTTCATCTGTGGCTTGCCGTTAACCAGAAACATGTCTTCGATAGCGACAGGCTCCGTAAAGGCAACATTTTCGCCCTCAAGATCGACGGCCCTCGCCCAGGTTTTTTCCTCGGTTTGGGTTGCAAAGGCCGAGTGGAAACGCGTCTTAGCATCAAGGTCAAACTGCACACCGATACGCGGCGTCAGCGACGAATCGCTGCCCGCTCCCATAAACCGCGAATAGTCGAACCCGAGCACCAGAATCACGCCATCGCGCAGTTTCCATTCGTCCAGCCCCTGAAACGAGACCTGTCCGAGCGGCCGGCGGTCGTTACCGACGAAAACGTTGCCCAAATGCCCGACAGAAGTATCAAGCCGTATCTGATGATCGGCAGACGGCCTAAATTTGATGGCCGCTTCGACTCTCTGCGGAGCAGCTTTGCCAACACCCACCTGCCCAACGAAATAAAGGTCCGTATTTTGGCTGACCGGGACCATCGAAGCAAAATTCAGGCCTCCGTAGCTGCCTTGCTTGGTGTCGGCAAAATATGTTTCGACAACTGTCTGGCCGCGTCGACCGGATGTCTTGTCGTCGGGGCTGTCGCTGTCCGCTGTATCATTCGCGACCGTCGCATCTACGTCGACAGACGGTTTGCCGTGGCCATGCTGATAAATGGAGCGCTGTGATTGAGCGGCGAGGATACGCCATTTTGAACTGTTTCGATCGAGGTGTTTTTCGGGAAGCGTATTACCGCTGCCGGCACGCTCGAGCTTAAAGCCGTAATTAACCTCAGCAGCCCGCCCAACCTCGACGCCGAGGAGCGTCACCGGATTGAACCCTTGAGCAACGGCAAGCACAGTATACGTGCCGGGCAAGATCTTTGCCAAAAAGCTGCCGTCCGAAGATGATAACACCTGCTTTAACAACTTCGATGTTCCACCGCGAAAGATCGCCACAGTCGCGTCGCCGATCGGGCTTCCGCCTTCGTCCCGAACTATCCCGCGGATAATGCCGAGGTTGCTGCCTTCTTCGATCGTAATAGTAGCTTCGTTCTCCGAAGCGCGGGCAAAGGCCGCCGAACTTGCGATCAGCAACAAAAAGCCCAGCATCAATAATTGCCTAATTCGTGTTGAAAAACCCATCGAGTAAAGCCAATACCAGCAACTTTCGTATTTTGTCCGCAAAAATCAAACCTGTCAAGCCCGCACGGGGCAATGGTATTTGGATCGTATGATGCAACTAACTTGACAAAGTTTGCCCCGCGAGTAGAATTGGAACCTGGATAACGGGCATAACGGAGACGTGGCTGAGCGGCTGAAAGCGGCGGTTTGCTAAATCGTTGTAGTCTTAAAAACTACCACAGGTTCGAATCCTGTCGTCTCCGCCATTTGAAATTACAAATTCGAAATTTCAAATTTTCGATCTCGGAAAAGCTATCAGTCGCAAGACTGGGTAGCTTTTCGTGTTTTTAGACCTATGCGAAAGACCATAATTATCTACGGCTTTGCGATGGCGGCCCTCGTCGGACTGCTCAAGTTGGTCGAATATAAATATCTCATTCGCGATATCCCACTTGAGTTTTACATCGGCTTGGTTGCACTGCTATTCACGGCGTTGGGCATTTGGGCCGGGCTACGGCTGACCCGCCACAAGGTCATCGACCTCTCGGCTCCGTTTGAGATAGATACGATCAATTTACAAAAGCTGGGCATTAGCAAGCGTGAATATGAGGTCCTCGAGCTAATCTCACGCGGCCACTCAAACCAGGAGATCGCCGATAAGCTATTTGTCTCCACCAGCACGATCAAAACCCACGCCGCAAATCTTTTTGCAAAACTCGACGCGAGCCGCCGCACTCAAGCGATCAGCCGGGCCAAGGAATTGCACATTATCCAATAGTCCTTTTGGCTGATTCTCGCTAATTTAGTCAAATTCATACTTTTGGCTGATGTGCCAAACGGAAAAAAACCGTATATTTGTCGAGAATTTACGGAGGAAAAAATATGAAAAAAGTTGTATTAACATTTGGTTTGATCTCAGGCGTTATCATCACGGCACTGATGTGGCTGATGCTCGCGATGATGAAGGCCGGTTTCACGGCGCATGGCCTGGTCTGGGGTTACGCTACGATGATCATCGCGCTTTCCCTCGTTTTTTTTGGGATCAAATCGTATCGCGACAACAATGGCGGCAGGATCACATTCTTTAAAGGCTTGCAGATCGGCATTCTCATCAGCCTGATATCAGCGGTATGCTATGGCATTAGTTGGGAAGCCTATTATCGCACCAGCGGCTCAGAATTTATGCAACAGTATACTGCTCAGTATATCGAGCAGATGAGGGCGAAAGGCTCGTCCGACGACGAGATCGCCAAAACGCAAGAAGAGATGGACCAATTTGCCGAGCAGTATAAGAATTTCTTTGTTCGGTTTGGAATGACGTTGATGGAGATCCTGCCGGTCGGGATAGCGGTAACCTTCATCAGCGCCGGCCTTTTGCGTCGAAAAGAACTGCTGCCCGCCACAGCCACATGAGGCAAAATTGCGTTATCGGGTATTTAGGGCGAAACTAACAAGTTATGACTGTACGAGTTAGATTCGCCCCCAGCCCGACCGGCTATCTGCATATCGGCTCCGCGAGGACCGCGCTTTTTAACTATCTTTACGCCCGTCATACCGGTGGCAAATTTCTGCTTCGCATCGAAGATACCGACCTTGCCCGCTCGACCGAGGAATCGACCCGCTCGATCCTCGACGGGCTGGCGTGGCTCGAACTCGGCCACGACGAGGAGATCGTTTTCCAGTCCGACAATGCCGATAAACATCGCACGACAGCGAAAAAGCTGCTCGCCGAGGGCAAAGCGTATCGCGATTTCACTCCAAAGGCCGAGCCAACCGACGCCAACGTCAAGGACACGATCAAAGATCGAGCCCGTGCGGCACAGGGCGAGAAGAACATGCGGGACAATCCGTATCGCGACCTTTCGAGCGAAGAAAGCGATGCGCGCGCTACTGCCGGTGAACTGTTCGCCATTCGCCTAAAGGTTGCCGAGACCGGCAAAACATCGTTCGAGGATGCCGTTTATGGCCAACAGGAACGCGACTACGCCGAGACCGAAGACCTCGTCCTGCTCCGCTCCGACGGACATCCGCTCTACAATCTCGCGGTCGTCTGCGACGACATTGAGATGGCGATCACGCATGTCGTCCGCGGTCAGGACCATCTGACGAATACGCATAAACAAGTTTTGATATACGAAGCGTTGGGCGTCAAACCGCCTGAGTTTGCCCATTTACCACTTATTCTAGCTCCCGGTGGAAAAAAACTTTCGAAGCGAATCCATGGCGAAATCGTTTCGATGACAACCTATCGCGACGCTGGATTCTTAGCCGCAGCGTTTCGAAACTTCCTTGCGCTAATGGGATGGTCGCCTAATAGCAATCAATACGCTGCTGATCTTACAACAGGTAATGAAGAAATTAAGGTAAACCCTTGCGTTGGCGAGATAATGAATTTGTCAGAATTGATAGACAATTTTTCACTTGAACGTATCCATCGCAGTCCAGCAATTTTTAACTTTGACTCAAATAACCCCAAGCGCTGGACCGACGACAAGGCCCAGTGGATGAATGCCGAATACATCCGCACGATGCCGCTCGCCGACGTGCTGCCGTTCGTAAAGGCCGAACTGAAATCGGCCAAGCTATGGCGTGAGGAATACGAACCCGACGGCAGGGCGTTGGTCGAGTCGATAAGTTCTACGGCGGACGAAGGCCCCGACCATCGTCCGTCCGGGGTTGCGATGGACATCTCGGAAAACGGCTCGTACGACTGGTTCGTCGGGTGCGTCGACCTCATCCGACAGCGGTTCTTTACGCTCAAGGATTTTTCGGCACAGGGCCGCGCCTATTTCAGCGAAGACTTCGATTTCGATCCGGCGGCGGTCGAAAAAAATCTGTCGAAATTCCCCGACCTAAAAACGTGGCTCCCCGAACTCGCCGACCGGTTCGAAAACGAGTTCACCGACGAAGCAAGTGGCAGTAGCCTGCACGTAAGTAAGAGCTCATCTCCGCTGCCATTCACCCAAGAAAATATCGAAACCGTCGTCAAAGCATTCACCGAAGAAAAAGGCACCAAACTCGGCATCATCATGAACGGCGCACGTACCTTGCTCACCGGTGTAGCTGTCGGCCCGTCGATGCTGTCGGTCTTCCAGACGCTCGGCAAAGAGCGTTCAATCCTGCGGCTGAGAAGTCAAATTGCTTGGAATCAGTAATGCACAAGCTCGCGCGTAAACGAGGGCGATAGGGTGACGAGAAACCCGCGTTTTTTTCCAAACGTTTCAAGCCCGATGTTCGCGGAGCATTCTCTTGATCCGGATTCGAGTATCGCGCTCGCTTACGCGCGTGCTTTTGCATCTATCTCGCCGCTGATAGCGTCGGACTTTGCCTTTTCGCACCTTGCAAGCAGCAGAAACGGCAGTGCGAGAATCGAAAACGCGGCGCTGCCCAGATACGATGCCGGATATCCCCAGACCTCGGCGACCTTGCCGAGTGTCGGCTGCGAGATTACGCCGCCGAGAGACTCGAACATATTGTCGGCCGATAGCACGGTTGCCCGGTGTGCGGATGGCACGATGCCGTTGACGTATGACTGCCGGACGGGGCCGAGCACCGCGAATACGATCGACCAGGCAGCGAGTAAGAACAGAACCAGCCAAAAATTGCCCGCGAGAGCAATTAAAGTGAGGGCCATGGTGCCGACAGTCGTACCCGCGACGAGCAACGAAGTGCGGCGTTTGAAAAGCTTTCCGGCGTGTGAGACCAGCAGCCCGCCCACGATCTGCGAACCGGCGACAATCGCCGCCGCAATGCCCGCAATCGCGTAGCCGCCCGTCTTACCATAAAGCTGTAGGAGAAAGGGCTGCATTGCGTAAAAGGCAAATATCCCGACCCCGCCGCTAAAAAGCGATGAGAGCATCATCCAGCGAATTGATGCGTTGCGAACGCCAAATTCCACCGTCGCCAAAAACACGGTTTTTACCTCGCCGATGACCGAATCGCCGCGTTTCGGCACAAACCCTTCGTCGTGCATCAGGAACAATGCGATCAGGAAGGTTAGCCCGAGAGCGACGATCCGCATAATATAAGGCACGCCGAGGTTTGTGAACTGGGCGACGAGGCCGCCGGCGACCGTGCCCGTGAGCATCGCGAAACCGGTTGCGATCGAGCCCTTCGCAAATACGCCGTCAAGTTCGCCCTTATATCCGGCTGCTTTCAGCCCATCAACCAGCCAAGCCTCCGTCGCACCGCTAAAGAATGTGAAGCCCAGCCCGAGCAGCATCGAGACGGCCGCCCACGCCCAAAACGGCCCGTTTATCAGCCATAACCAGAGATACGCCAGTGTTGTCGCGAACAAGGTCGCCGTTCCCAGCAGAAACGAAACACGCCGGCCGCGCAGATCGGCGACGATGCCTGTCGGTATCTCGAAAACGACCATACCGGCGGTAAAAAACGCGTTGGCCACGAACGCTTCGGTGATTGTCAGACCGGCATCGAGGAGAAACAGCGTGTTGATGCCCCATATAAACGACGATGCAAACGTCGAGAGCAGCGTCAGCGAGACGTACGTTTTTACGATGCGGCTCGATGCCTTATTCATATCAATCTATCTCGATCACTCTTCGTTTTACCGGCGACGAAAGCACGATCGTCGTCGTCGTGATGCCATAAGGCGTGAGGCGGTCAATCATTTCCTGTAGATGCTCGACCGAGGCGACCGCGATCTTCATAATGAACGAATCTCCGCCCGTTCCGCGATGGCATTCGAGTACCTCGTTAGAGCCTTGCGCGACCTCGATAATGTGGCTGTAATCGACGCCCGTAATGCTCATCCGCACAAACGCCGTGATCGGCAGCCCGACCTTGGCCGTGTCTACCTCGGCACGGTAGCCGGTGATAATGTGCGAATCCTCCAGTTTATGGACGCGTTCGATAACGGCGGGCGTCGTCAACCCTACGCGGCGGCCAATCTCGGCGTAGCTGGTACGGGCGTCCAACTGCAATTCGGTCAATATTTTACGGTCAATTTCGTCGATCATGTTCAATGTTCAAGTATTCCGACGTTCAACTTGTTCAATTTGTTCAATTTTTGAATTGAACATAGATACTAAGGCTTTATACCTAATAAACTAATAATCTAAAGCCTAACGGTCATAATAGCTCATTTTACCCATTCAAGTTTATTATCAATTCCATTACAATTGGTTGTCGGCGAAAATTTTTTCATGAATTTTTACCCAACAGATCCACAGGAGCCGCCGCATAGATGTTGACAGACACTGTAACAACCGCTGACCCCGACTTCGAGATCGCGAATTTTCGCGTCTCGGACGACGAATTGCCCGAATTTCGCGACATGAAGTTCGAGAACATCAACGAACTCCACATCGACCACCCGGGTGCAAACGACAAGGAATATCGCACAAGACGCGATTACATCGCCGGCCTGACAAAACAATTTCGCATGACGGGCGAGATCACCGACGTTGATTACAACGCTCGTGAACAGCGTGTCTGGCGATACGTGGCCGAAGAATTAGAAGAATTGCAGCAGCGCTACGCATCGCCATTTTATCTGCGTGCGAAGAAAGATCTTGGCATTACGACAAGCCAAATACCGCAGCTTTCGGAAATGAATCGCAGTTTGAAGGAGTTGACCGGTTTCCGCCTCGCTCCGATCGAGGGACTGGTCGAAACACGCGGCTTTCTCTCCTGGCTATCGTACCGCGTGATGCTCTGCACGCAGTACATTCGCCATCATTCGCACCCGGCATACACGCCCGAGCCGGACATCGTCCACGAAGCTATCGGCCATATCCCGATGTTCACAAACCCGAATTTTGCCGATTATTCGCAGTTTATCGGCCACGGCGCGCGAATCGCGACGGACGAGCAGCTTGAGGAATTGGGCCGCCTCTACTGGTTCACCGTCGAATTTGGCATGGTCGAGCACGAAGGCGATATTAAAGCCTACGGAGCTGGCCTGCTCTCAAGCTTTGGCGAGCTGGAACATGCGTTTTCCGACAAGGTAGAACGCCGTCCGTTCAATCTCGAACAGGTCATCAACCACGAATACACCTACAGCGACATGCAGCCTGTCTTGTACGTCGTGCCGTCATATGCTGAACTAAAAGAGGTAACTCGGAAGTATATTGAGAGCTTTAACAGTTAGAATAGTTATAAGTCATGAGTACACAAAATCCATTAGGACTAAAAAAGATACATCACGTTGAGTTTTACGTCGGGAACGCCAAGCAGGCGGAGTTTTATTATCGCAAGGCTTTCGGGTTTTCGAGGGCCGCGTATATGGGGCTTGAGACGGGTAACCGTGAGGTGACGAGTTATTTGTTGCGGCAGTCAAATATCAACTTCATACTGTCGACGCCGATGTCGCCTGAGCATCCGGGATCGGAGCACATCAAGCAGCACGGTGACGGCGTTCACGACATCGCTTTTCAGGTCGAGGATGCCGATCATGCATTCCACGAGGCAGTACGGCGCGGAGCGACACCGGTCGAAGAGCCGCACGATCATGGCGACGAGAACGGCGTTGTCCGCCATGCGTCGATAGCGACCTATGGCGATACGATCCACTCGTTCCTGTCATACAACAATAATAACGGCCACAATTACAACGGCGTTTTCCTCCCCGGATTTGTCGAACAAAAGGTCGATGGCGAGCCAACCGGCATCATGCTGGTCGATCATATCGTCGGCAATGTCGAGCTGGGCAAAATGTCCTACTGGTGTGATTTTTATCGCGATGTAATGGGCTTTTTCCGTTATATAACGTTTGACGACAAAGACATCTCAACCGAGTATTCAGCTCTGATGTCGATCGTCATGTCGGACGGCGGCCACAATATAAAATTCCCAATCAACGAACCCGCAATTGGTAAAGGCGGCAAATCGCAGATCCAGGAATACATCGAATTCTATCGCGGTGCCGGTGCCCAGCACGTCGCATTGCTGTGTCGCGACATCCGCTCGACCGTCGCCAAGCTCAAGGCAAACGGCATCGAATTCCTGACCGTACCGGACACATACTACGACGAACTCCCCAATCGCGTTGGCGAGATCGACGAAAACATCGCTGAACTCAAAAGCCTCGGCATCCTCGTCGATCGCGACGACGAAGGCTATCTGCTCCAGATCTTCACCAAACCGGTCGAGGACCGCCCGACCGTTTTCTACGAGATTCTTCAACGCAAAGGCTGCAAAGGCTTTGGGAAAGGCAATTTTAAGGCTCTGTTTGTATCTATAGAAGAAGAACAAAGGAAACGAGGAAATCTCTAAACGCTCCTTTGGCCGGAGGTTTATATGAAAAGGTTTCAAATCGTATTTTTAGTCGGGTCTATTTTGATTCTAGTGGCGGCGTCGGATGCTGCCTCCCAAACAACATCAAACACCGCGCAACAAACGGCGTGGATCGCGAGCGTGATCAAGGATGTTCAAAAGATCAAGGTCGGAATGACACGCGGAGATCTGCGTAAGGTTTTTGGCGAAGAAGGCGGTCTTTCCACCACAGGTCAGCGAACGTATGTTTATCTTGGGTGTCCGTATATTAAGGTTGATTTTGAATTCGAATCTCGCGGACGTGAGATCAAAGACACTAAAGGACAGTATTTGCGGCCTGAATCCGATCTGGACGTAATTAAAAAGATGTCGAAAGCGTATCTGGCGTTTTCGATCATAGACTGACGTCAGAATTTTTTGCCACAGATAAACACGGATACGAGAAATTAAATCCGTGTATATCTGTGTTAATCTGTGGCTAATTTTTTATGAAGCTTAAATACCAGACAGGTTTCGGGAACGGGTTTGCGACGGAGGCGGTAGAGGGAGCTTTGCCCGTTGGTCGTAACTCGCCACAGAAAGCTCCATTAGGTTTGTACGCTGAGCAGTTTTCGGGAACAGCGTTTACAGTGCCTCGTGTCCTTAATAGGCGGACATGGACATATCGCATTCGTCCGTCGGTCACGCATCGGCCGTTCGAACGGATCGATAATCGTCGGTGGCGAAGCCGTTTTGACGAGATCGATGTGACGCCGAACCAGCTTCGCTGGGATGCTCTGCCCGTGCCGACGGAACCGACAGATTTTGTTGACGGGATCACAACGATCGCCGGTAATGGCGACAGCTTTGCACAGACAGGCATGGCCGTTCACATTTACGCCTGCAACAAAGGCATGGGCGAACGGTATTTATATAACGCTGACGGCGAGATGCTGATCGTGCCGGAAATGGGGCGGTTGGGGATATTGACGGAGTTGGGTTTGCTGCAAGTCGGACCAGGTTCGGTTGCGGTTATCCCACGAGGATTGAAATTCCGTGTGGAGCCGGCCGCCGAAAGCGCGTCGAACGCCCGTGTGCAGAAGCCCGCGCGTGAGCAAGGACGTAACACGGAAGTTGGCGTTCAACCACCCGCTACCGCAGGTGGTACTGACCGGACCGTCGCCCGCGGCTATATCTGCGAAAACTACGGTCAGCAGTTTCGTCTGCCCGACCTCGGGCCGATCGGCGCAAATGGCTTGGCCAATCCGCGTGATTTTGAGACGCCGGTCGCGTGGTATGAGGATCGCGACGACAAATGCGAGCTTGTCGCAAAGTTTGGCGGCAATCTGTGGTCGTGCGAGATCGATCATTCACCGCTCGATGTCGTTGCATGGCATGGCAACCACGCTCCGTACCGCTACGATCTGCGGCGGTTTAACACGATCGGTTCGATCTCGTTCGACCATCCCGACCCGAGCATTTTCACGGTTTTGACCTCGCCTTCGGTCGATGCTGGCGTTGCGAATTGCGATTTTGTCATCTTTCCCGACCGCTGGCTCGTCGCCGAAGACACATTCCGGCCGCCGTGGTATCACCGCAACTACATGTCCGAATACATGGGCCTCATCTACGGCCAGTACGACGCCAAGGAAACGGGCTTCGTCCCCGGCGGCGGCTCGCTCCACAACCAAATGTCCGCCCACGGCCCCGACCTTGACGCCTTTGAAAAAGCGTCGAACGCCGAGCTTAAACCCCAAAAGCTCGAAGGCACAATGGCCTTCATGTTCGAATCGCGCTACATCATCAGGCCGACGAAGTTTGCGATGGAAACCGCACAGCTTCAGGAGAACTACACGGATGTCTGGCAGGGGTTGAGAAAAAAGTTTGTTGAAAAAAGTTAGCAAATACGCTAACATTTGTTATGGCGTTTGAGGTCGAGTACTTCCATGACGTATCTTGGCCGAAATCGAGTCTTGGCCCGATGATATTGTCATCGATTTTGCTAGACTTGTCGAGATTCTGGCCGAATTCGGCCCATTAATAAGACTCCCGCATTCCCGTGCGATGGGCGAAGGCCTTTTCGAATTAAGGCCTCGAGGACGATCAGGCACCGGCAGGGCATTTTATTGTTTTGTTACGGGAAAGAGAATCGTCATTGTGCATGCGTTTATAAAGAAAAGCCAGCAGACCCCCGAAAGAGAATTGAAACTTGCGCGTAAGCGTGCGAAAGAGGTGAGAAATGGATGATCTAAGCTATAAACCCGTTAAACACGATCATGAAGAATTCTTGAAGAAGGCCTTCAAGCGGAAAGGGTTCAAGGAGGCCTACGATGCAAGCGAACTCGAGTATAAACTCGTAGCTCAAATGCTAAGAGCGAGGGCACGTGCCAATCTCACGCAAGATTCGGTGGCCGAGAGAATGGGAACGACAAAAAGCGCCGTATCGAGACTGGAATCAGCCGGCAAACACACTCCTTCGCTTGCCACTCTAAAACGCTACGCAAGCGCCGTAGGCTGCGACCTGACTATCCGACTTGTGCCTAAAGCTCGTTAGAGGTAATAAAAAATGCGACGACTGTTTTTCTGTTTAATTACGGTAAGCATCTTGTTTCTGTGCAGGCCAACTTCGTGTCAGGCACAATCGGCTTCGAGTAACAATGTTCCGCCGCCGAAGAAAACATCGCCGGGAATCTTTGGCATTCGATATAGTCGCGATGGTAAAACTATCGTTACGGGCAATTTTAACGGTACCGTCAAATTGTGGAATGCTACAAGCGGAAGCCTGCTAAAAACTCTTGATGGACATACCGATGTCGTTTACAAAGGCGTTTATAGTCCCGGCGAAAAGATCGTTGCTTCGTGCAGCCGCGACGGAAAGATCAAGCTTTGGGACGTGGCATCAGGGCTTGAACTGCGAACGCTAGCCGGACACACGCGAGCAGTCAAGGCAGTCGCCTTCACACCGGACGGAAAATTGCTGGGTTCCGTAAGTAACGATGGCACTTTGCGACTGTGGAATGTCGCAACAGGCAAGGAAGAGAGATCGTTTGTGCATACCAGATCGACCGATGTTGACGACTCTGTTTATTCGCTTGTTTTCATTTCCCATGGAAAGACAGTCCTTTCGGGCAACGGCGACGGAACGATCAGCTATTGGGACGTAGCGTCGGGCAAAGAGACAAGAGTGCTTCATGGCCACACTCAGGGCGTGTTTTCTCTGACCCTAAGCTCCGACGGACGATGGTTTGCGTCCGGCAGCTTCGACCACGTGGTAAAGCTTTGGGACCTTAAGACGGGAAATGAGATACGCACTTTCGCCGACAAAAAGATGGAAGGGGTGACCGAAGAGGTGCGTGGCGTCAGCCTTAGCTCGGACGGTAAGCTACTTGCGTCAAGCGAGGATGGATTTACGCAATCAGGCAACGAGTTTCACTACGTTTACAAACGAATCAAGATATGGGACATCAAAACCGGCAAACAGATTTGGGTATTGGATGAACCCAAGTTTGAAATTAACGGTGTCGCATTTAGCCCTGATAGTCGTATCTTGGCCGCCGCCGGGGCCGATGGGATTATCCAACTTTGGAACGTCAAAACAGGTGTCATGGAACGCAGCTTTCCACTTCCAAAGGACAAATGAATCTGAGATACAATCATAAACATGACAAATTATTTACTCTTATCTTTCACAACATTACTGTTTCTGACTATGACCGGAGTCGCTCAGCCAAATAAACAACCCACACAGACGCTTCGGAGTCCTAATCTGAGGTTAAAATGAAAATACTGATCATCTCAATCGTTTTGTTCGTTTCAAGCATCACCGTGATCGGTGTCGGGACCGTTGACGGGCAGACGAACCGTAAGCTGACTTCGACGCCGGTGGCGTTTCAGGCTTTTTACGCAAAGTTCAAAGCTGCGGTCACCAAGCGAGACCAGAATGCGGTGGCATCGCTGACGCGCTTTCCATTTGACTATGGATGGGACGCCGGCGACGAAGGTACTTTTACCAGGTCTCAGTTCCTGGCTAAGTACAACGATATTTTTCGCGGGACAGGAAAACTCTTTGGGCAAAAGAATCCGACGTTCTACGGCGAGAATGGATCTTATAGCCTCACCAATGAAGCGGACGCCTCGCACTACAGCTTTGAAAAGCGGGGATCGGTTTACAAATTTAGCTCTCTTATAGTGGAGCCGTGATGGCGGGGTAATTCCCTCGATGAACAGCGATCTGATCGAACTAAAATTCGTCGCAACTCCTGAAAAAGGCGAGGTGTCCGCGTTACTGATGCGGCCCGAAGGCTCTACGCACCTTCTTGTGCTCGGACATGGAGCGAGTTCGAATATGCGCCACCCGATGTTGACGAACGTTGCAGAGCATTTGGCGGCGCAGGGTATTGCGACGTTTCGATACAACTTTCCTTATTCAGAAAAAGGCGGTGGGCGGAATGGGAAGGATGTTTGTGTGGCAACGATCCGGTCGGCGATTGCGGCGGCGCGTCAGGCGGCTCCCGATCTGCCGTTACTTGCGGGCGGGCATTCGTTTAGCGGGCGGATGACATCGACGGCCGCGTCCGAGGCTCCGCTTGAGGGGCTTAGCGGGCTGGTGTTTTTCTCGTTTCCACTGCATCCGGCAGGCGAACCGGCCATAACCCGTGCCGAGCATCTTTCAGCGGTCGATGTCCCAATGCTTTTCCTGAGCGGCACACGCGATGCCCTTGCCGAACTCGCTCTGCTGGAGCCGGTTGTCAAAGGTCTCGGGAAGCCGGCGACGCTTCAACTTCTGGACACCGCAGATCACAGTTTCAAAATCCTAAAGCGGACGCGAAATGCGGCAGAGAATGTATTCGACGAAATGGCCCGTGCCGTGCGCGAATGGGCGTCAGGGATCAAGTAGTCATCCTCTGTCGGCCAGGAATTTTAGAAAATAAGGAGCATCAAAAAAATGAGTTCACTTTCGCCTGCGCGAATTATGGAAGTTGGCATGGGGTTTTGGCCGGCAAAGGTCTTGTTGTCGGCTGTTGAGTTGGGGCTTTTTACAAAGCTTGGCGGTGCGGCGATGACGGGTGCGGCGTTAACTGACGAGCTCGGGCTGCATCCGAGGTCGAATCCCGATTTTTTCGATACGCTGGTCGCCTTGCGCTTTCTCGAACGCGACGGTGACGGTCCCGGGTCGAAATATCGCAACAGTGAGGAAACCGCCGTCTTTCTTGACCGCAACAGCCCGGCGTTTATCGGCGGATTCTTTGAGATGGCCAACGCCCGTTTGTACCCGTTTTGGAACGACTTAACCGAGGCTCTCAAAACCGGCAAGCCGCAAAATGAAACGAAGCATGGCGGCGAGGGCGTTTTTGAGGAACTCTACAGCAAGCCCGAACGCCTCGAGCAATTTATGGACGCGATGGCCGGGATCTCGATGGGCAATTTTCATGCTTTTGCCGAAAAATTCGATTTTTCGGGTTACAAAACGCTTTGCGATGTCGGCGGAGCGGCGGCGACTCTTTCGATGATCGTCGCCGGAAAGCATCCGCACCTGAAATGCACCTCGGCCGATCTGCCGCCCGCGAGTGCCATCGCCGCTAAAAAGATCGACGCCGCCGGAATGTCGGATCGCGTGGCGACCGCGAACATCGATTTCTTCAAAGACCCACTGCCAAACGCCGATATCATAACGATGGGCATGATTCTCCACGACTGGAACCTCGAAAACAAGATTATGCTGATCAAAAAGGCCTACGACGCTCTGCCGGCGGGCGGTGCCTTTGTCGTGATCGAAACTCTCATTGACGACGCCCGCCGCGAGAATGCGTTTGGTTTGATGATGTCGCTCAACATGCTGGTCGAATTTGGCGAGGCGTTCGACTATAGCGGAGCGGATTTTACCGGCTGGTGTAAAGAGGCCGGCTTTAGCCGAACCGAGATCATTCCGCTTGCCGGGCCCGCAAGTGCCGGTGTTGCATACAAGTAGCTCAATATGTGCCGTAATATCAAAACGCTTTTCAATTTCGATCCGCCCGCGACTTCGGATGAGGTACACGCGTCGTCGCTCCAGTTTGTTAGGAAGCTGTCGGGGTTTAATAAACCGGCGAAGGTAAATGAGGCGGCATTTGAACTCGCGATCGAACGTGTTTCGGCTGCCGCGCAGGAGCTGCTCAATTCGCTAGTTACAAACGCCCCGCCGAAGAATCGCGAGACAGAAGCGTTACATGCCAAGGAGCGCTCGGCGGCAAGATTCGGAAGAATTTAGTCACGGATGTACACGAATAAGGACGGATACGCACTTTTCCCTGTCCGTGTCGATCTGTGTTAATCTGTGGCTAAATTTTTTTGTGAGGAGAGAAGATGGCCGTCGAAATTCAGGGCATGTGTCCGCTTATTCAGGTTTTCGATATGCCGCGGTCGCTCGCATTTTACCGGGACATTCTCGGCTTTGAGATCGTCAGTGATTCGGGAAATGGCGATGACTCGAGCTGGGTGTGGCTGCGTTTGAACGGCTCCGATCTGATGCTCAACGACCAGTACGAACCCGGTCTTGTCCCGCCAGAGTGCCCCGCTGAACGTGTCCGTTGGCACGCCGACACCCGCCTTTACTTCGGCTGTCCCGACCCCGACGCCGCGTATGAATATTTGAAAACTAAAGGCGTCGATCTAAAACCGCCAAAGGTAGCGCCGTACGGGATGAAGCAGCTTTATCTGCACGACCCCGACGGTTACGGACTCTGCTTTCAGTGTCCGCAACAGCAATAGGAAATTCCGCAATGAACAGGCACGAACTTGATGAGCTTTGGGGTCAGACACTTCGATTGGCGGCGCCGAACGTCGTACAGTTCGAGAGGTTGGCTCAAATATCGGTCGAAGTGTACGAATCCGGTGATTTGTTGCCGCAACCCGGACTTCCACAATTTAAGCGGCATATGCAAAATCGCCTAAAGCAGATCGCTAAGCGAACCGGTGAAGTGTTTGACGCAAACAGTTTCGATCTACACGCTGCTCGCCTCGTGGTCGCCGATGAAGTGGGATTCGCCGACTGGGACGAGCTGGTCGACGCGATCAAGGCTTATAAAGCAACGGATCGGCCAATACTATTCCAATACGCGATCGCGGCCATGGAACGCGGTGACTTTTCGGCACTCGAATCGATGGTAGGCGGCCCGGACCGTTTTGACGAACAGATCACAGATTGGGATGAAAAGGGATACTTCGAAACCGAGCCTGAGACACTGGGCGAAGTGTTTTCCGCCGCTTGTATGCTTGGCTACGACAAGACGGTGGCGTATCTGCTCGACAAAGGCGTCGATCCGCTGGGCGGAATAAAGACCGGACTGAACGGTTTTCATTACGCGGCGGCGAGCGGCCGTCTCGCGGTGATCAAACAGCTAATCGAGCGAAAGGTGTCGATGGAAATAAAGAACATGTACGGCGGCACCGTTTTCGAACAGGCTATCTGGTCGGCTATCAATGAGTACACACCGAATCACGCTGCGATTGTCGAAGCTCTGATCGAAGCAGGAGCCGTTGTCGATGATGGGTATGTGGCATGGTGGGAGGCGCAGAATGTTCCTGATGCCGAGACAAAACGACGGGTGGGCGAAGTCTTACATCAGCATCAGGAGTTTCATGCCCGCATTACTTCGGCAGAGAAGAAGGTTGACGAGTCGGAGGTGGACGGTGGCAAGCGGATGATCGCTGACTCGCTAAAGGCACTCGGCAATTTGTTGAGGCGTCCGCCATTTTTGCGGGATAGGGCTAACGAGGCCTACGGACGCGCCGCAAATCTCTATGACGAGATTGGCCTGCCGCTCGAGGCGGCATGGGTAAAGCGGCATATAGGCATTAACCACGAATACGCTGGCCGGCTGGAGGACGCGGAAAAATACTATGACGAAGCCCTCGCTCTTTATCGCGAGCACAGCACAGAGGACGATCTGAACTACGCCAACGCCGTTCGGTACCCAGCGGTCATCAAGGAACGTCTCGGTAAAAAAGGCGAATCGGCCCAACTCTGGGAAGAGTCCCACGACCGGTACGCCAAGGTACACCCGGACGGCCTCGGCGAGGGTGTAGCGGAGGCGGCCGCTTGGCTTACGATATTGTCGATTGAAAGGGACGACCTCGATCTTGCCTCGAAATGGTTTGCCAGGGCAAGCGAGGCGTCCGGCGCTTCGGGCGATCCTGATACGCATAAATTTATCTTCGAAGTAAAAACA
Organism: Pyrinomonadales bacterium; assembly: GCA_038227175.1. Taxonomy (GTDB): domain Bacteria; phylum Acidobacteriota; class Blastocatellia; order Pyrinomonadales; family Pyrinomonadaceae; genus OLB17. The sequence continues at coordinate 59,216 of JBBRPZ010000001.1, forward strand.
AAATTGGAAAGCAAACAGACAGAGGGTTGAAGCGAGCGGACCGAAGAATAATGACGGACATTAAAAGACCACAACGGAAGAATTTCACAACATTTCACAAAACTTAATGACATTTGCGGTATCGGGGAGTTACAACTGAGGGACGGAGTGTAAACTATGCAGTCTTTTCCAGCCATAAAAGAGCGCATTTATTCGATCGATTTCCTGCGCGGCATCGTGATGATGGTCATGCTGCTCGATCATACGCGCGAGTTTGTCCATGCGGGTGCCTTAACCTCGGACCCGAGCGATCCGGCGACTACGACCGTAGCGGTTTTCTTTACCCGCTGGATCACGCACTATTGCGCACCGACCTTTGTTTTTCTCTCCGGTGTCGGCATTTATCTGCAAAAAGCGAGCGGAAAAACGAACGCCGAGTTGTCTCGCTTTCTGTGGACGCGTGGACTGTGGCTGATCTTTCTTGAATTTACGGTCATTCGATTCTTGATCATTTTCAATTTTGATTACTCGTTTTTCGGCATGGCACAGGTAATATGGGTGATCGGTGTTTCGATGATAATTATGGCGGTGCTCATCTATTTGCCTGTCAGAGTCGTAGGTGTTGGCGGCTTGTTGATGATCGCGGCGCACAACCTGTTCGACCGGTTTAGCATACTGCCGCAAATATCGTTTGCCGGGATGCCGCCGCCCGATGGAGCGCAGTCGCTTTGGCTCATCCTTCATCAAAACGGCATCATTCGACTTTTCGGCGGCTCGTCACAGCTATTTATCGCTTATCCGCTGATACCGTGGATAGGCGTCATGGCCGCAGGGTATTCATTTGGCACGATCTATAGCTGGGAAAGCGACAAGCGGCGAAAACTCCTGCTCAGTCTCGGGTTGGCTCTGAGCGGTCTATTTATTTTCATCCGGCTGATAAACGTCTACGGCGATCCCGCCCCTTGGAAGTATTTTGAGACACCAACGGCCACGTTTCTCTCGTTCCTGAACACGACAAAATACCCGCCGTCGCTGCTGTATCTGCTAATGACTCTCGGCCCGGCATTGCTTGTACTTGCCCTCGCAGATCGTATCGATGGTAAAGCAGTTTGGCAACGGGTATGCATCACCTTCGGCCGCGTGCCGATGTTTTACTACATACTGCAATGGCTCACGGCACACACATTTGGCGTACTGCTCGCGTATTTGGCTGGCGTCGATGTCAGCTATTTATTTCTCGGGATACTGCAAATGGGCCAAGCCGCACCGCCCGGACATGGTTTCCCGCTGTGGGTCGTCTATGTCGCATGGATTACGGGATTGATACTTATCTACCCGCTATGCTCGTGGTACAGCGGCTATAAGCGACGAAACAAACATTGGTTGTTGGGATATTTGTAAACATGGAACGAAAGGTTAAACACACGCGGCATGTCCTCGCCGTCAAAGACCTAAAGGTCGAGGCCGACTATTACATCAACAAGCTCGGTTTCGACCGCGACTTTACCGCCCCGGGTTGGGAGTTCCTCTCATTCGGCGAATTTAAGGTCATGCTTGGCGAATGCTCGGACGAAATGACCGCCGAGGCGACCGGAAATCATTCGTGGTTCGCCCACGCCTTGGTCGAAAATGTTGACGAGGTCTATGACGAATTCAAAACACGCGGAGCAAACATCCTCTCGCCAATAGCCAATAAACCCTGGGGCATCCGCGACTTCACCGTAGTAACGCCGGACGGGCATCGGATCGTGTTTGGGCAGATGATCGATTGATCGTTACTCCATCTCGCTCTCGTCTATATCAAAATTGGCATAGACCTTCTGCACGTCGTCGTTATCGTCGAGTGCTTCGTAGAGTTTCAACATCGTCTTGGCGTCGCCGCCTTCGAGCTTTATGTAGTTTTGCGGGATCATTGAAATTTCGGCGGCTTGGGGCTCGATACCGGCGGCCTTTAGGGCCTCTGCAACGGCCTCGAAAGCTTCGGGTGCCGTAAATATTTCGAAAACATCACCCTCGTCCTGCATATCGTCCGCACCGGCCTCGATCGCGATCTCAAAGAGCTCGTCTTCACTTTTGGCGGCCTTGTCGACGACAAAGTAACCCTTTTTGTCGAACATCCACGCGACCGAACCGGCCTCGCCCATGTTGCCGCCATTTTTTGAGAAAACGTGACGAATTTCAGCGACGGTGCGGTTGCGGTTGTCGGTCATTGTCTCGACCAGCACGGCCACGCCGTTTGGGCCGTAGCCCTCGTAGGTGATCTCGTCGTAGGCCACACCTTCGAGTTGGCCCGTGCCGCGTTTTACCGCACGGTCGATGGTCTCGTTGGGCATATTGAGCCCTTTAGCGTCGGTCACGGCTTTGCGAAGACGGGCGTTCGAGTCAACGTCCCCGGTGCCGCCGGTCCGGGCCGCGACCGTGATCTCTTTGATCAGCTTGGTAAAGATCTTGCCGCGTTTGGCGTCGAGCGCACCTTTTTTGTGCTTAATTGTGTGCCACTTTGAGTGTCCTGACATTTTTTAGGTTCCTTACTGTCCGTGGTTGACCCAGTCGCTACCGCTCCCGGTTCTGAAGTTGAAAATATATCATGCTGGGAATTCCCTTTCAAAATTGCCGCAACCGCCTCAGCCGTTGCCCCTGAGATGCGGACGCGTTTTGACTTAGCTGTCGAGCCGGAAACAATCTCGACTTCGCTCTTTCGAGACGCCGAAAGATTTGGCCAGCAGCTTGACCAACCCCGCATTGGCTGCGCCATCGACCGGCGGCGAGGCGAGTCGTATTTTCAACGCGCCGGCGTGTAGACCTACGATCTCGCTTTTCGACGAACGCGGCACGACGCGAACATTAAACGTTACCGCACCATCTTTTTCGGTGAAATTCATTTTCAGACGGTCGGCTTAATGCCGATTTAACAACAATTACGATATTATAGATGACAAACCCTAAGCGCGAGGACATAACCAATGAAACTGAGGCCCGCACGCCGCAACGCTATTCTTCTTATCGTATTTGCGGCGATAACCGCATTGTCGATCTACTTTTTCGTATCGCGGTCGACGCCAGTCGATGCCGCCTTACCACCTGACAAAACAACGCCTGCCGGTAAATTGGTAGTAGATTCGACGACCGGCCTTCCCGCCGTTGCTCCGCTGACGATGAATTTTGTCCGCTCGCCCGACGCGGAAGGCCCCGGCGGCAAGGGACGCTATCTCATTGCCGTCAATAGCGGTTACGGCCTCGAGTTTAATTCAAAGAGCAAGCCGCAGCAATCGCTCTCGGTGATCGACCTCGCCGCCACCGAGCCAAAGGTCGTCCAGAATATCTATTTTCCGGCACCGCAGAGCGCAAATTTCGGGCTCGCTTTCGATCCGAAATTACAGTCGGACGGGAAATACCGGATATATGTCTCGGGAGGTTTTGAGAACAAGATATGGATACTCGGCTTTGACGCGAAGGCCGCGCAGCCCGTCTCACCGCAGACCAAACCGGACGAGGCGGTCAAAGCTCCGTCTATCGACTTAACGGCGCTTGCCGAAAATGCTCCCTCGCCAAACTACAACGACAACACCGCAGCGGTCTATCCGGTCGGCATTGCACTGAGCCCCGATGGTGAGACTGTTTATTCGGCTAACAATTTGGCGGATTCGCTTGGCGTCATCTCGGATTTGAGAGACTCGCGAAAGATCGAGCGGATTCCGCTTCGCCGGTCGGGATCTAAGCAGTTTGTTTATCCTTATGATGTAAAGACGGTGACAAAAGGAAAACAAGTTTCAAAACTCTACGTCTCGCTGTGGGGCGATGGCTCCGTAGCTGTTGTAAATCCGGCCGCGCAAAATCGCGTGTCGCATATCGCCGTTGGTCGCCATCCGACGGCGATGTTAATGAACAAGGCGCAGACGCGGTTGTTTGTCGTAAATTCCAACGCTGACAACGTCTCGGTCATTGAAACCTCGACCGACCGCGTGATCGAGACCATCAATGTCCGGCTAGCCGAAACGGAGCAGATCGGTGCGAGCCCCGAGGGAATTTCTCTCAGCGATGACGAAAAGACGCTTTATGTCGCCAACGCCCACGCAAATGCGGTTGCGGTCGTCGGCCTTGCGGCAAACCCGGCGGCTAAGGATCGCTCAAAATTGCTGGGTTTCATCCCAACCGGCAAATACGCTTCGGCGGTGGCGGTTGTTGGCAATCAGTTGTTCGTGGCCAACGGCAAAGGCACCGGCATGGACAATTCGTCGGTTAAGGTCAACGAATCCGGCTTTTACCCGAATATGCCAAACAAGGATTTTCCGGGCGAAACCTACAACAAACGCGGCAATTACAGCGCATCCGAAGTTTCGGGAAATATCAGCCTGGTCGATGTCCCGGACGAAAAGCGTCTGTTCGCTTACACGCAGTCGGTCATGCGTAACGACGGCCTGCTCGGCCGCGAAAAACGCAGCATCTTTCCGGGTGGAAAATCGCCGTTCAAACACGTCGTCTACGTCATCCGCGAAAACCGCACCTACGATCAGGTCTTTGGCGATCTAAATACGAGCGGCGACGGCAACAAGGCTGATGGCGACAGGTCGGTAGCGATATTCGGGGCCGGTGACAGTGCGAAATCGCCGGGGGGTGCATCACAAAATATTACGCCTAATGCCCGAGCCATCGCCCAGCGTTTCGGGCTGCTCGACCGTTTTTTTGTCAACGCCGAGGCATCACCGGACGGCCACAACTGGTCAACCGCAGCATTCTCAAACGACTACATCGATAAAGCCTTTCGCTGGAATTATTCGCGTCGCGGCCGTACCTACGATTTCGAGGGATTCAACCGACTGCCGTCATACGAGGCACCCGGAGGCCAGCCGCCCGTTGCTCTGCCGGCAGCTATCGATCTCCCGGCGACTGGCGAGGATGTCGCCAATTTCCAGAAGAAATATGTGCCGTATCTAAACGGTGCACGCGACATTGGTGAACCCGAGACCCTCTACCTATGGGATGCCGCAAAGCGAGCCGGCTTGACCTATCGCAACTACGGCGAGTTTGTCGCGACGATCTCGGCAGCCGACCTCACTGAGCTGAATACGCATAAGGCGAAAAAGTACCCCGACACATCGCCAACGATTAACGCTTTTGCGGCGAAAAAGACGCTTGAGGGCAATTTCTCGCCGACGCATCGTGGTTTCGACACTAGCTCGCCCGACAGCATGTCGACCGATTCGTACAAGGCAGCGGCCGGTACGACCAAAGGCTCGGATGCGGCGATCACGGATGTTAACGCAGATCCGGCGTATCGCGGTACGTCTAGGTTTGGCACCTGGTCTGCCGAATTCAAAGGCTATGTCGCGGACATGCAATCGGGAAAGGGGGATCATCTGCCAAATCTCTCGATAGTCAGGCTCTCAAATGACCACACGGCGGGTTTGCATCGCGGCACGCCGACCCCGCAGTTCATGGTCGCCGATAATGATTACGCACTCGGACGCCTGGTTCAGGAAGTATCAAATAGCCCATATTGGGCGGACACAGCCATCTTCGTAGTCGAGGATGATGCGCAGGACGGGCCTGACCACGTCGACGCCCACCGGTCGCCGGCGCTTGTGATCTCGGCCTACAACCGGCCCGGCTCGCTCGTGCATGAATTTCACAATACCGTCAGCCTGATCCGAACGCTTGAGCTGTGCATCAGGCTTGAGCCCATGAATTTTCTCGACGCTAACGCCACGCCGATAGACATATTTACCGCCAAAGCCGACCTGCGGCCCTTCACAGCACAGCTACCAACGCTTGCGCTCGACAACCTCTTTCCGCCAGAAAAACCGTCGGCCAAAATGGCCTATTTTATGAACCTGACCGACCGCCAGGATCTTAGCCACCCGGACATGGCCGACCCGCATGTGTTGAATGAGATTATCTGGTATTCGGTAAAAGGCTCAGGTAAAATGCCCGGCATTGCCCGTCTTCCCGCGTTTGACCTGATGACGGCGGGGATAAAACCAGAGGACGTAAAGAACAATTCTAATGGAGATGACGACGATTGATTTGGATGCAGACGCCCGCGCGCGAGCAAGGGCGTAACACACGATGTTGAATGTTACGCCCTTGCTTACGCGCAAGCCTTTGCATTTAGGGATAGACGAATACCCGCAGCACGAGCGACTGTAGAAAACTTATCAGCAGCAGCACGATCATCGCCGAAATATCGAACATCCCGATCGGCGGTATGATCCGCTGGACGGGTATCAGGACCGGATCGGTCACGCGTTTTACAAAGCCGAGAAACGTCTTTCGCGTAAACACGAACCACGACGAGATGAACCGGATAAAGATAAACAGCACAAAGACGCTCAGCAGCCCGTAGAGCACAAAGCCGACAAAGACAATCGGCTTGCCGGTCATTACACCCGCCGTCAGACCGTCGATAACAAAAAAGGTATTACCAACGATCTGCATCGCAAAATACGTCAACACGAGCCCGATCAATATCGTCAGCAGCGGAGCCAGCCGCGTGTCGATCCGGTACATCGCCAGAAAACGCGCGGCCGGGTACACCCATTTTTCGGTGGCTTTGCGTACCTTAAACCCGAATCTGCCGACCTTGCCGAACGGATTCGGGTCGGTGTAATTAAATATCATCCGCAGCAGCAAGATGCCGAGAAACAAGCCGAAGAGCGACCAGACCACGATGAAAAGTATCGGATAAACCGTCAATGAAAGCATAAGAATTATTTGCCGCAGATGAACGCAGACAGACGCAGACATGAAAAATAGCTATATTTTGTCATGATATTTTCTATTCTTTATCCGCGTCATCTGCGTTCATCCGCGGCTAAAATCTCTTTCCCCAAATATCGCGGTACCGACGCGGACAACCGTCGCTCCTTCTTCGACAGCGACCTCAAAATCATGGCTCATGCCCATCGACAATTCACCACCGGGAATGATCCGATCGCGAATCTCACGTAGGCGTGTGAAGTATGGCCGGGTTGCCTCCGGGTCGCTAAAAAAGGGTGGCAGTATCATCAAACCACTGAATTTCAAACATTTACAACCTTGCAGGAAATCGACGTGTTCGTCGAGATGTGTTTCGGGAACACCCGATTTAGTCTCTTCGCCGGCGAGATCGACGTGAATGAACACAATCAATTCCGCCCGGCCTTCCTCAATACAAATACGCTCCAGACGCTCAGCAAGTTCGAGCGAACCGACCGAATGTATCACATCGAAAAGCTGTACAGCCTTGCGGGCCTTATTCGATTGCAGATGCCCGATCAGGTGCCATTCGGCGGCGTTGCGCCCGATCTCGAGTATCTTCAATTCGGCTTCCTGGACCTTGTTTTCGCCTAAGACATGCGCTCCGGCGACTATGGCTTCGCGCAAAACCGAGGCTGGATGCGTCTTGCTGACGGCGACCAGTTTGATCTCGGCGGCGGCGCGGCCCGAACGGCCAGCGGCGCGTTCGATCCGTCCTCTAATCTCAGCTAAATTCTGCTGCAATCTCGATTCCACCCGTCAAATATAGCAAATCGGAGCGCCAATCTTGAGTTTTGGCGCCCGAATTCGTATTATCAATGTTCGCTCGCGGACGTGGCGGAACTGGTAGACGCGCAGGTCTCAGAAGCCTGTTGCCGCAAGGCAGTGGAAGTTCGATTCTTCTCGTCCGCACCAAATCTAGGGGGGCTCGTTCGTTTTATGCAGAAGCCCGCGCGTAAGCATGGGCGTAACACGCCGGCGTTGACTGTTACGCCCTTGCTCACGCGCTGGCCTCCGCACTTTTTGAATGCCTTCAGATTTCATTGAATCGCTCAACACCCACCAGGCTGCGTTCGGCTTAAGCCTCGATGACACGCAGATAAAAAAGCTCGCCGATTATTACGATCTGATCCAGCAAAACAACGAATTCCTCCATCTGGTCGCCCCGATGGAGCCGGAGGAATTTGTGATCCGCCACATTCTCGAATCGCTCACGCTGCTCGAATATCTGCCCGTAAATGCAAGGTTTGCCGATGTCGGCACCGGTGCGGGTTTGCCGTCGATACCGTGTCTGTTGACCCGCGACGACCTTCGCAGTGTCCTGATCGAGTCAAAAATAAAAAAGGCCAGGTTTCTCGAAACCGCTGTCGAGAGCCTTGGCCTGGGGGGGCGAGTTCAGATCGTCAACCGTCAATTCGAAGAAATCGAACCCGGCAACTGCCAGTTTGTCACCTGCCGTGCGCTGGATAAATTTACTGAAAAACTGCCCCGCCTATTAAAATGGTCAATGCGAAGGGGTTTGCTGCTTTTCGGAGGCGAAAACCTCAAAAAAGCGTTACAAGGCCAAAAAATCGTCTTCAGTCAAAAACTGACGCCATTGTCCGAACAGCGTTTCCTATTTGCGACAAATATTTGATTAGAGTTAGTTTTGTAAAGTTAGCGGTCGGTAGTCAGAAAACCCACCTAACTCAGGTCGTCATCACATTATGGGGTCATGAACATGGAAATTTTTCTGTGTTACACTGTTCTGGAGGAATAGACGATGCTGCGAACAATTGAGGCGGAAATCAAACCGGATGGAACGGTTACGCTGCTTGAGCCTGTTGAGGTTAGAGAAACGGCACGCGCTCTTGTGACCGTCTTTGAAAACGGCTCGAAACGGCAAAACCGCGAGGCGATTCTTGAGTTGGCCGGGGGTTGGAACGAAATGTCGGAAAATGATTTTCAGGAATACCTCGCCGAAGCTAAACGGAGCGGCGGCGAAATATTCGACCGCGATTTCCAGTTATGAAGCCCGCGATTTTTGATACCGACGCGGTGTCCTACTTTTTTCGTAATAATGCCGAAGTCGTTGCAAACTTGACGAGTACTTGCGAGAGCACGGCTTTATTTCCCTCAGCGTGATTGCCTATTATGAAGTTCTCAATGGCTTGTATTTCAAAGATGCGAAAAATCAACTTGCACAATTTGAAAAATTTGCAGAACTCAATCAAATCCTGCCTCATACCGGTGAAATTGCCAACACATCAGCTAAAATATACGCCGATCTGCGAAGAAAGGACAAACCATTGGGCATAACGACGTCCTGATTGCAGGCACCGCAATTACCTATAATTTGACGTTGATCACTAATAATGTCAGCCATTTTTCGAAAGTTACCGAGTTGGATTTCGATAACTGGTCAACGAGTCAGCAATAATTACGTAGCCCCCAAGGCCATCTATAGGCGACGCGGAGTTGAACGTGTGTGGCTTTGAACGAAGGTTCCATCCCTGCGTGTGTAGCTCCGCACACGAATGCTGCCCCAGACGAAAAGCATGTTTTTGCCTTAGACGAGTTGTTTGAGGTGTTCGAAAACGGTATCTGACAGTTCCTGCCCATCTGCCGGAGCTTCGAAACCTTGGAGATGAATAACAATTGGGGCGCTTCCCGACGTGATTTCAACTGTTTGGCCATCTTTTACATCGGTAACGGTGCCATAGACTTTTGATTGGGAGAAAGTGCTGGAAATGAAGAAGGCAATAGTTAATAGTGCGGTCCCCAAATTTCGAAATCTAATAGAAATGCAAACAACTTTTGTCTCCTAAGAATGTTTTTCGGCAGTAACTTATCGGCCGAAAATTCGCTAAAGAACAATCACGTTACATCAAGATCATATTCCCGCAGCCGTCGGTAAAGCGTTGATGGCGAGATACCTAGTAGTTCAGCCGTCTTGCCGCGGTGCCAGCCTGTTTTCTCTAATGCGCCGATGATCTGCTGGCGTTCGACGTCGCGGAGGTTGGTCGGCGATGCGTTTTGGAACGTCGAGACGCCCATCGTTTGCGGGGCGTTGTAGCTGACTGAGACGTTTGTTTTTTCGGTGCGAAAGGCGATCTCGGGCGGCAGTTCGCGGGGCGTGATCATGCCGTTATCCGAAAGCAAAATGGCGCGTTCGAGGCAGTTGCGGAGCTGGCGGACGTTTCCGGTCCAGTCAAAGGCGTATAAGGCATCGATCGCGGCCGGCGACAATTCCGGCTCGTCATGGCCGGCGAGCTTGTGCAGCAGGTACCGGGCGAGCGGCTCGATGTCCTCGCGTCGCTCGCGAAGCGGCGGTATATGCACCTCAAAACTATTGATGCGGTACATCAGATCGGCACGGAATATGCCTTCGGCGATCGCAGTATCTTTGTCGCGATTGGTCGCGGCGATCAGGCGGACATCCACATCCACCTTCTTCACGCCGCCGACGCGGAAGAACGACCGCGTTTCGAGCGCCCGCAGCAGTTTCGACTGGAGATGCATCGGCATCTCCATGATCTCGTCCAGAAACAGCGTGCCGCCGTCGGCGATCTCAAAAAGACCGAGCTTGCGAGCTCGCGCACCGGAGAATGCACCGGCTTCGTAGCCGAATAATTCACTTTCGAGCAGCGTGTCCTGCAACGCGGCGCAGTTCAGGTCGATGAATGGTTTGTCGCAGCGGCTGCTGAGGCGGTGGATCGCCTGAGCGATCAATTCTTTTCCGACTCCCGATTCACCTGTTATCAAGACCGACGTATCCGACGGCGCCACGCGCTGGACGAGCCTCAGCGCTTCTTTCATCTGGGGCGAATCGGCGACGATCTCCGGCAGCGATTGATGCGTCCGGGCGATCTGGGCGCGGAGGCGTTGATTATCAACCTTTAGCTGCTGTTTCTCGGCCGCCGCAGTCACTAATGCAGAGAGTTCGCCGATGCGGTAGGGCTTGGTCAGGTAGTCATATGCACCAAGCTTCATCGCTTCGATGGCGGATTCGACAGTCGCCTGGCCGGTGAGCATTATAACTTCGGGCGGGTTTTGATTCCGTTCGCGTGTCCGCCTTAACAGCCCCAAACCATCGAGACGCGGCATGTTAATGTCGCACAATACGACGTCAAAATCCTGTTCCTCAAGCAATTCCCAAGCGGCTTCGCCATCGGCCGCGCATTCGACCTCATGGCCCTGCCGGGTCATTTCTTTCTGGACCACGAGCCGTAAATTTTTTTCGTCGTCAACTACAAGCAGTTTGGGCATAATTTTGGGGTGGTTTTGATGAGAAGGTTTCGGTCTACTGAACCGCAGGAAGGAAAATACTGAAGGTCGTGCCCTTGCCGACTGTTGTTTTAACGCTCAGTCGACCGCCGTGTTCCGAGACTATACCGTAGCAGACCGCAAGGCCGAGACCGGTTCCGCTACCGACTTCTTTGGTCGTAAAGAAAGGTTCAAAAATCTTGGACATATCCTCTTGCGGAATACCACTGCCGGTGTCCGCCACATCGATCACTACACGATTGCCTCGAGTGAAGACGCGAAATGTGAGAATTCCACCATCCGGCATTGCGTCGATGGCGTTTGTCGCAAGCGCGATGACCGCCTGCTGTATCTGTCCCGCATCGGCGCTTATGCCGGGCAGATCGGGCTCGATCTCTAAGGCCTGCGTGATGCCGCTGCCGCGTTTCTGATGCGAGATCAGATTTGCTGCAGACTGGACGACATCACCGGCATCAAGTTGCTCGCGTTCGCCGGTGCGGATACGGCTGAAATCGAGCAGACCGGTCGTGATCGTTTTACAACGGAACGCTTCGCTCTTGATCAATCCCAGATACTCCGACAAATCGTCGGCGGACTCGGACACCTCAAACGCGCCTTCGTCGATCCGCTGCTCGAGAGCCTCGGCACAGGCCGCGATCGTCGCCAGCGGATTATTAATCTCATGCACAACGCCCGCCGCGAGACGGCCGACGGCGGCTAGCTTTTCGGCCCGGTTGATCGCATGGATCGCCTCGACCCGCACTGTAACGTCCTCGCCGACGGTAATGACGTGTGTCACCTCGCCATCGGGATTTTTCATCGGCACCTTGCTGACCATCCAGTGCAAAGTCGAGCCGTCATCGGCAACCGTCTGCTGCTCGATACGCTCGATCGTGCCGGTGCGGAACGCTCGTTCAAACTCCTGCTTGAGCCGTCCCTGCGGATATTTTTCCAACACGTCAAAGACATCCCGACCAATCGCAATGTCGCGCGGGATGCCCTGGACGCCCACTTCGCGGTGACGGTTCCACGTGACGATGCGGTAATCGCGGTCAACGACGTAGAGCGAGACGGGCAGCGAGTCGAGGATCGACTCGGTAAATTTACGATGCTCCTCGCGGGCCTCGCTTATCGAATCGTCGAGCGCCGATCCGTAATGGGCCGACAGATTTACGCTCATCGCGCCCATCTGGGTCGCGGCGTCGATGAGCCTCTCTTTTTGCTCGGTCAGGTGGGGTCGGTTGGCAAAACCGGTAATGATTGCTCCTTTGATCTCGCCGTCAATATGCAGCGGCGAGACGTATTCAAAGGCGTGGTCGTAATTCTCGATTAGAAACTCGCTGTCCGATTCCTCCGAATAACTGATCTGCGGCGGCATAAACGCTAACCATTTTTCAAACTTTGCGCGGCGTAAGAAATTGCTTTCCGTCCCGTTTTCGGGGCCCGATGCGCTGCATATCAGGCCGATGCTATCAAGCTCGGCAACAAACACGCAGATGTCGGCATCTACTCCCTGTTGGATCGCTTCGGCGACCCGGCTCGCGACCTTTTTCGGGTGGAACGTAAAGAGCAGGCTCCGCCCCAGCTCGGAAATGAACTTCAGGTCGTTGGAACTATCGGAGCGTCCCTCAATTGGAGAGATATGGCTCGCGTCTTTTTTCGGCGGCGAGGAAGTAAGCATTTTTTATTGATCGCAGCCGGACAAATCGGTGCAGATTAATGGCTCGTTTGAGGTAAATCCCTTTGAAAATAGAGATTTGAGACCTCCTATTAGATTAGAAACAATTTTTAACATCTTGTCAACAGATTTAACTATATGTAATCGCGGTTGACATGTCCCTCGCGGGACCCGAAAATTGAATTTGAGAGGTTATGAAGTTGGTTTTGGAAAAAACACAATTGTTTGCGGCGAGCTTGCTCGTTGCTCTCGTCTGTTTGGCCGGCGGTGCCGCGAATGCGCGCGGCCAGGAGGTCGTCGATAAGACGGTCGCCGTCGTCAGCGATGGCGTCCGCACACAATTGATCACCTATTCGGACCTCGTGTGGCAGCTTGCCCTCCAGCCGGGAACGCAGCTCGAAAAGCCCCGCTCCGAAGACCTCAACCAAGCCCTGCAACTATTGATAAATCAAAGACTTTTCACGCTCGAGGCCGAGCGGTTGCCGCGCACCACGCCGACCGAAAAAGAAATTACTGACAAGATCAGCGAAACGCTCTCTTTTTTCCCGTCGGCATCCGTTTTCGAAGCCAGATTGAAACAAGTCGGCTTCGAGTCGGTCAAGGACGACGCCTTTGAGCATCTGATAGCCCAGCGTGTAGCGACCGAAAAGTACATCGATTTTCGATTTGCGTCGTTTGTAGTGATCTCGTCCGATGATGAGAAAAAATACTACAGCGAAACCTTCTTGCCGGCATTCCGAAAAGCGTCGCCCGGCGTTCTGGTGCCGACATTCGAAGAGAAGCAGACCGAGATCCACCGCATCCTGACGCGTCAAAAGGTTGCCGCAAACATCGAAAGTTTTCTCGACGAAGCCAAACGCCGCAACATCGTCGATATTCTTATCGAGGTCTAAAAACGCGGCTCTTATCCGCGTGCGGTCTTGACCTTGCGACCGACAGCATTTATCATCTTTAATTCCATGCCGGGGTGGCGAAATTGGTATACGCACTAGACTCAAAATCTAGCGGGCTTAACGCCCATGTCGGTTCGACTCCGACCCTCGGTACCACTCAATTTTTCAAACGATAAAGAAATACTGGCATCGTCCTGTTACTTTGTGGCATAATGTCCGCACAGGGGGTGATATTATGATAAATAATTCAAACGAGGTTACTTCAAACTAGACGGATCTTTTGGATCGCCAAATGATCCGGAATTAAAAGACGGCACACTTTTTCGGGTGTGCCGTTTTTTTGCGAGAGAAATGCTGATATCCGATTTTGATTACGACCTGCCCGACGAACTGATCGCCCAGGAACCGTCAGCGGACCGCGACGGATCGCGGATGCTCGTGGTCGACCGCAGCGAAGCGTCCGTTAGCGACTGCAAGTTCGTCGATCTGGGTGAATTTCTGCGAGCGGACGATGTGCTCGTGCTTAATAACACCAAGGTTTTCCCGGCAAGACTTTTCGGGCGAACGGAAACGCAGGCAAATGTCGAGATATTTCTCGTGAAAGAGATCTCGGAACTGGTCTGGGAGGTGCTGGCCAGGCCGGCTAAACGTCTGAAAACAGGCAAGTTGATCGTATTTTCAGACGCGCTCCGAGCCCGCGCACTTGATCGAACGGCGGACGGCAAGGTGATCGTCCGGTTTGAAGCCGATGGCGATCTGAATGAGCTTATCGACAACCTTGGCAAAACGCCGTTGCCGCCGTATATCAAACGCACCGGAACAGACATCGACGCCGACCGCGAGCGTTATCAGACCGTTTATGCGAAAAGCAGAGGGGCGATCGCCGCGCCGACGGCGGGGCTGCATTTTAGGCCCGACACGTTGGAAAAGATCCGAGGAAAAGGTGTCACCGTGACCGAAGTCACGCTTCACGTCGGCTATGGCACGTTTGAGCCGGTCCGCGTCGAGGATCTTGCTGAACATACCGTTTTGCCCGAGCAATACGAAATCGACGCCGCAATCGCCGAGCTGCTAAATAGTGCGAAAAGCGATGGCCGCCGAATCGTAGCCGTCGGAACAACCACGACGCGCGCGCTCGAATCCAATCTGGCGGAATTCGGCGTTTTTAGGGCGGGTGGCAATGTGGCGAGCCTGACGATCACGGCGGGCTCCACATTCTGCGCGGTCGACGCATTGCTGACAAATTTTCATTTGCCGAAGAGTTCGCTTCTCGTATTGACTTCCGTCTTTGGCGGTCACGACCTTATAATGAATGCTTATCGTCACGCCGTAGCCGAAAAATACCGGTTTTATAGCTATGGCGATTGTATGTTTATTTCTTAGTTGTCAGTGGTCAGTTGCTAGTAGTTGGTTTGAAAAAATCTAACAACTGACAACCGACAACCGACAACCGACAACTGACCATGGCCGTTCTGGAAACAATTCGTAACTTCTTCCTGCCGCCGTTATTCGCCGAGCCGGAGGAGATTATTCCGGCACCGCCGACCACGTATGAGATACGGCCGCTGACTTTGGACCAACTGGCGGAGGTGCTGAGACTCAATATTCGATGTTTTCGAAACGGTGACAATTATACAAAACACACGTTCGACTACTTGCTAAATGAGCCGCGAACGTTGAGTTATCGGATGGTGACGCCCTGGGACGAGATCGTCGGGTTTGCGTTTGTGATGGTCAATGAGAACAACGCGGCCCATCTGACCACGATCGGCGTCGCCCCCGAACACCGGCGGCGGCGAATAGCCGAACGGCTGCTCGAACAGGTCGAGGCCGCCCTCAAGACCCGTGAGGTCGGTACGATAATGCTCGAGGTCCGCGTCGGAAACGAGTCCGCCCAACACCTGTATCGCCGCTCCGGCTACATCATCGTCCAGCGGATCAGCAAATACTATAACAACGGCGAGGACTGTTTCCTGATGATGAAATCGCTGTTTTAGTTTTAGGTTCCAAGTTCCGAGTTCCAAAAGTTGAACTTAGGAATACTACTTGGAACTTGGAACTTGGAACCTGGAACTTGAACCGAAAACTACCAACAATCTATCCGATCACTGACACACGTATCTCCGGCCTATCTCATGCGGAACAGGTCGCACGTTTGATCGCCGGTGGAGCGACACTGATACAACTGCGTGAAAAGAATGCGTCACCGGCCGACTTCTTGGGCGCGGCGATAGATGCAATAAATGTTGCACGTCCGCACGGAGTTAAGATCATCATCAACGACCGTGTTGACATTGCGCTCGCGGCGAAGGCAGACGGTGTACATCTAGGGCAGGACGATCTGCCGCCCGAACAGGCGAGGGCGATTCTGGGCAAAGACGCGATAATCGGATTTTCCACTCATACGCTCGACCAAGCGGTCGACGCAGTTATGCGCCCGGTCGATTACATCGCTATCGGCCCGGCTTTCGAAACAAATACTAAACGCGACACGGACGCGATAGTCGGCACTGAAGGAATTGAAAGGGTGCGACAGGCAATCGGCGATTTTCCCCTCGTTGTGATCGGCGGCATCGATGAACACAACCTTCGATCCGTTTTCGATTCAGGCGCCGATTCGGCGGCGATGATTGGGGCAATTCTCTCCGACGCCGCAAATATCGAGCAGCGGTTACGGGAACTTCTCCTTATCCAGCCAGGCCACTTATAAACATTGTTGCGTTTTATTAAAATATTACTTGCAAACGGCGCCTCCATTACGCAATAATATTGATTGGCGGAATTAGTCGAATTATTCGCCGCCTTTGAATACCACAATATTTCCTTCCCATCACGTCATCCTTCAGGAGTAGATCCAAACCATGAGTTTGCTGGACATAGCACCTATTATTGAGCAAATGCTGCTCGTTTCCGAGAATGTCAGCGATCTTAATTTTTCGTGCGGGCAAAAACCGCAGGTTGAGATTAACGGCGTTTTGTACCCTGCCTCGCCTATCGGACTGGGTAAGCTGTCGGCGTTTCAGACAGAGATGATCGCGATGTCGATGCTGCGGGACAACCCTGATGCGGCGCTACAGCTTTTCAAATACCGCACTGCCGATCTCAGCTATGCATTGCCTGGCAAGTGCCGGTTTCGTGTAAATATATTTCAGCAGCGGAATTCGTTTTCGATCGTCATGCGCGTGATTCCACACGAAATTCCCAGTTTCGAATACCTCAACCTGCCAAACCAATTGAAGGACATCGCCGAGATCAGAAACGGTATCGTGCTGCTCACCGGGCCGACCGGATCGGGAAAAACCTCGACGCTCGCGGCCATTATCGACCGCATCAACGAGACCAAGGCCTATCACATCGTCACGATCGAAGACCCGATCGAATTTCTGCACCAGCACAAAAAGAGCACCATCAATCAACGCGAGGTCGGAGCCGATACCAAGGATTTCGCGTCCGCCTTGCGTGCCGCCTTGCGTCAGGCTCCCAAAGTAATTCTGGTGGGCGAAATGCGTGATCTCGAAACCGCCGAGATCGCCCTCGAAGCCGCCGAAACAGGCCACCTCGTGCTCTCGACGCTGCACACGATCGACGCATCGAAAACGATCGACCGTATCATCGGCCTCTATCCAAAAAATGAAGAGCGGATCATCCGCACGCGTCTCGCTCAGACATTTCGCTTTATCGTTTCGCAGCGTCTGATACCGACCTCCGATGGCCGCGGCCGTGTCGCGGCGGTCGAGATCATGAAATCGAATCCGCGAACCCGCGAATACATCGAAAAAGGTGAGACCGAGGGTAAGACCCTACTCGACGCGATCCGCGACGGCGGGATCGACGGAATGCAGGATTTTGACTCGGTCATCCGCAAACTGATCGAGACCAATAAGATCAAAATGGACGACGGCCTGTCGTTTGCGACAAACCAAAACAACCTGCTACTCCAACTCAAGGGCCTCTCATCCACCGAGGACTACGCCAACGCGGCCAATCCAAAACCGATGCCCAAACCAATGGTCCCGCCGCCGCCGGTCGAGAATCCGGATTCTGTTCTCAATATGATCGAATAGCTGTCAGTTGTCGGTCTGACAACTGACAACCGACAACCGACAACCGACTACCACTATGATAATCCGATGCGATAATTGCTCTGTTTCCCTACAGTTGGACGAATCCAAGATCCCGAGCGGAAATTTCTCGGTCCGCTGCCCGCGTTGCCAAAATCTGCTTCGAGTGCAGAAGGATGCTTCCGGCAGGGGCCTTTCGACGGTCGAACAATTGGCTGCCAGTCAGGCCGCTGCCCCGACGGCAGACGGCGCTCAGGATTTTGCCGCTAAGGAGTCCGAAATCCAGATCAACTCGGCGTTGAGATCGCTATTGACGGCACTTCAGTCAGAAAAGACCGTGCTCGAAACCGATGTTGATGGCGAAGATAAGCCGAGACGCATTTTGCTGTGTCTTGGTCAAAAGAGCGATGAAACCGCGAGAATGCTTGCGAAATCGGGATACAAGGTCTACGTCGCCCAGACACCTGCCCAAGCCAACGAGCGTCTGCGCGAAGGCAAGACCGAGATCGTCATATTCTCGCCCGATTTCGCCGCCGACATGGGCGGAGCTGCCATAATTCAACAAAAGGCAAATTCGATGTATTCGTCCGAACGCCGACGTCTCTTCCTGATCTCGCTCGAGGACGGTGGAACGACAATGAACGCCCACGACGCATTTTTACGCAATCTCAATCTAATCGTCAACACCAACGACCTGCCGCAACTGCCGCTGATACTAAACCGGGCCGTCGGCGATTATAACGATCTCTATAATTATTTTAATAAGGCTGCGGGGCTGGCTCCGATCTAGGCCGCTGCCAACTCGCAAACGAGCATCTCGATCTGCATTCTTGCCCCAACCGGTCCGCCGCCACCCTTTGAGGTTTTGATGGCGAGATCGGTTTTTGCGAGGCTGTGGATAGCAGAAACGAGTTTTGGCATCTCGGCGCGCCGGGCGGCGGCGAGAAACGGTTCTTGGTCGTTATAGCGGAGCTTTACCACATTTGCCACCTCGCGGCGGTCGACGCCGCGGTTCATCATATCCTTGGCCGTCAGCAGCCGCCGGCAATTGTACGCGATGAGGCCGAGCAACTGCAGCGGTTCGGCACCGTCGTCGAGGATCTTTCTGAGCATCGTAACCGCCGCCGAACCTTTTCCGGCGACTAGCTGTTTGGTCAGGTCAAAATGGTCAACCTCGCGCGTATTCGGCACCAGGGCGTCGATTAGCTCAACGGTTATCACTTTCCCCGGCAATGCAGCTGTTGCGAGTTTATTTATCTCATTAGTAAGACGGCTTACGTCCGATCCGACGAGTGATATGAATTGATTGAGCGTCGCTATGCCGATCTCTGCTCCGAGTTTTTTGAACTCGTCTGACGCCCATTTACGCATTTCCTCGTCCGATAAAGGCTTAAATTCGACCGCCGTCGTGTCGTCTTTCAATAGCTTCGACATTTTCCGGACGCCGTTTAGTTCATCCGCGATAAAGATGACGACGGATGTCGGCGATGGGTTTGAAAGATAACCGTTGATAAGCGACTCGTGTTGCTCAGTAACCGTATCGCGGTAGCCGGTCGCCGAAATACGGACGTCCGTGATCCGAATGACTCGACGGGATGCCATCATCGGCAGTTGGGCGGCAACCGCAAGCGCCCGCGTCAGATTGTCCTCGGTGTTGAGACTGAAACTCGTGTCGTTAAAATCGCGAAAATCACCCTCGGCAAAAGCTAAATTCGCGATAGTTTTAGCGGCCAAATCACGCAGATAGGTTTCGGGGCCAAACAGCAGATATACCGGCGCGATCTGACGCAGTTTGAGTTGGTTACGTAAAGCTTCTCTCGATAGAACAGACATAAGATATTTAACGCAAAGACGCTAAGGCGCCAAGGCGCCAAGACGCAGAGGAAGAAATTTTAATTAAACGCTGCATGCTTCACCCGAAACATCCCTACTTATTGCGATTTAGCGTCTTAGAGCCTTTGCGTTAAAACTCCTATTCTTATTTCTTCTCTTCCTTAACCCCAATGCCGTTGACGAATGCGGATACGGCGGCTTCGGCAAAGGCGCGGGCCATGCGTTCGACAGCCGGGTCTTCTTCGTTAAAGAAAGAGCGCGGGTCGGCGGAGAATTCGAACGAGTCGCGGAAAGTGAAATTCTGGTTGTCGTAGAGAATCTTGTTGCTCTTATCGCGGATCGTCACAGCCGTAACGATCGTCACCTCGTAAACACGGGCCCGGCCCTGGCTGTCGAGCAATACGCCGGAGAAGCTGAAATCGCGAATCGTGCCCTCTAAAACGGCATCGGCCCCGACTCGCGAACCCTGCACCTTGAGCCCGTTGCCGCGGCGAATGATCTCTCGCGTAACGGCGTCGGTGAACCGCGACTCGACCCGGTAACGCAGACCCTTTGCTTCGAACTGAAAGCCGGGAACGGCTATGACGTGGATATTATTCGGCAAGCCGGAGTTGGTCACCGGTTTGTAGCATTCGGTAAATCCGGAAACCATAAAAAATGAACATGCTATTGCTATAAATCGAAGGATCTTCATATCGTTGGTTATCGACTTCCTCATTTTGGGATCGCAGCGAGCACTTTCAACGCATTGACCGTTTCCCGCACGTCGTGGACGCGTATTATTTTCGCACCTTTGATAACGGCAAAAACGGCCGTCGCCAGGCTTCCGCCGAGTCTTTCCGATGGCGGCAGATCATCGAGGATCTTTCCGATAAATGATTTGCGAGACGTGCCGACCATCATCGGATAGGCTTTGAATTCATCTACGATCTTATCAAGTTTCGCAAGCAATTCTAAATTCTGCTCCAGCGTCTTGCCAAAGCCGATGCCCACATCGAGAGCTATCTGCTCATCGCGCACGCCGCGCGACCTGGCAAGATCGACAGCACACCGAAAATCGTTGCTAACTTCGGCCAAGATGTCGGGGACCGGCGGCGAGGCGTGCATTGTCTCAAAGGCGCCGAGCGAATGCATAAGCACAAGTCCGGCACCCGACGCGGCGGCAACCTCGGCTATCCGCGGGTCGAATCGCAGGCCCGAGATATCATTGACGATCTCCGCACCGGCCTCAATGGCCCGCGACGCGACCTCGGATTTTGTGGTGTCGATCGAGACAGGCGTGTTAAAACGCGTTGTAATTGCCACGATAACCGGAACGACGCGTCTGGTCTCATCTTCGACGGACACCCGCAGACTGCCCGGACGCGTGGATTCGCCGCCGATGTCGATAATGTCGGCTCCTTCATGAATGATTTTTTCAGCGTGTTTGAGCGCAGCATCGACGGAGAAAAACTCGCCCCCATCCGAAAAGCTGTCCGGCGTCACATTCAAAATGCCCATTACGACCGGAACTGCCGAATCGAGCAAGCGTTTCGAAGTTCTCCAAAACATAGAATCATTTAACGCCGTACGCCTTAGGTTTACAAGGCAGGAAGCCACAATTGCGCTAGAATAGCATTTCATAAATAACCAAGTGCTGAAGAGGAGCAGATCCTGTGTAACGCGCACGAGGTTTTCAAAAAAGAGGAGGGACGTGATGAAGACTGAATATGTGACACTAATATTATTGCTTTCGATCATTGGGGCGGTGTTAGGTTGCGGAAAATTAGGCAGCCTCGGAGAAAATAGTTCAGCAAAAGAATATTCTGCCCTGTTGGCAAAGAAGAGCGACCTTACTAATTTTCAACCAAACGCGACCTCGACACCCTCCGACAAGCAATTACCAAAAATTAAAGGTAAGGTTGCTATTGTCACGAAAGACGCAAAAGGTACTGCCGAACTTGACCGTATTAGTGAGATAACAGGATTTTCCAGTTTGCCGGCAAGCAAGTCCAAGCCGTATTATCCGCCGGAAATCTATGCTAAAACGCCTGATGAGATCGACACTCTGATCAAAATTGAATGTCGGGAGTTTAAAGGTGAGGCGAATTACCAGTACAATTCAAACTCTCCGAGTGAAAATAAGGAATTTACTAACGTGATCTGTGATGTTTCAGTCATTGATTACAAAACAAAGGCCTTGTTGACAAAAAATCAAATAGGCGATGAACGCCCACCGGTCGTACTCCGTCCCGGCGCCAGTAACATAAGCGAGATCACCGAACAGATCGCCAATTATCTAACGAGCATGCAGCTCGAATTGGCGCAAAATACCAAACCGACGCCGTCGGACACAACGCTAACAGTGGCCGAAATTACAAAATTATACAAAACCTCCAAAGAAAGCGTCAGCAAATATCAAGATAAAGACATTACCGTGACCGGCTGGGGTGCCATATTCGATAAACGCGACAGCATCCTTTTGTACGGAAATGAAAAGCTGGAAGGTGTTGACATGATCACCTGCAAAATTGACCCCAAGGATGGAGCCGATTTTGCTGAAATGAAAACGTACGATCATTACAAGATGACCGTGGTGGGAAAATTTGATGGAAAATATACGCTGAATCTGCTCCAATGCAGGAATATCGGAGCAGAACCAGTAACAAAGAAATAGGATCTCAGTTGCTTCTCGCTGACCACAATGACGGGCAGGCGTGAGGCTAAGCATAAAGAACCAAAAAAAAGGCAAAAATGACTGGATCACTTTTGCCTTTTTTATAGCGTTACGCTGTCGCCGGATTATTACCGGTGATCGGAGGCAGGATCGGTTTTTTGAACGGATTATTCGATTTCTCGTCCTTCTCGGCTGAACCGTCATCATCCGTCGCTGGGGGCGGCGAATCAGGGCTGTCGAGCGGCAGGCCGGCCATTACGCGGCGGATCATTACCGAGTCAAGCGTCTCGTGCTCAAGCAGTGCCTCGGCAATGCGGATCAGGGCGTCCCTGTTCTCCTTGATGATCAATTCGGCACGCGAATATTGATCCCGGACGATCTTTTGAACCTCTTTGTCGATCTTGATCGCCGTGTCCTCGGAATAATCGCGGTGCTGCGATATCTCGCGACCGAGGAAGATCTGTTCTTCCTTCTTGCCAAAGGTCAGCGGTCCGAGATCGGACATTCCGTATTCACAAACCATCGCGCGAGCGACCTCGGTTGCCCTTTCTATATCGTTTGCCGCACCGGTTGTGATGCTGCCAATAAAAACGTCCTCGGCAATGCGTCCGCCCATAGCCATCGCGATCTGGCCGAGCAAGTATTCCTTGGACGCACTAAGCCTATCCTTTTCAGGCAGATACATCGTCACGCCGAGGGCCATACCGCGTGGAATGATCGTAACTTTGTGGACCGGGTCGACGTTCGGCACCTTGAGACCGACGAGCGTGTGGCCAGCTTCGTGATACGCGGTAATGCGTTTCTCCTCGTCGGAGATGACCATGCTCTTGCGCTCGGCACCCATCATCACCTTGTCTTTGGCGATTTCGAAATCAACCATCGTGACGACCTTCTTGTTGTACCGAGCGGCATTCAAAGCAGCTTCGTTAACGATATTCGCAAGATCCGCTCCGGTAAATCCGGGCGTACCACGGGCAATCACGCTCACTTCGACGCCTTCGTCAAGCGGTATCTTTCGCGTGTGAACTTTCAAAATGCCTTCACGTCCGCGAACGTCAGGACGGGGCACGACAACGCGTCGGTCAAAACGGCCGGGCCTGAGAAGCGCCGGATCGAGTACGTCGGGGCGGTTGGTCGAGGCAACAAGTATTACGCCATCATTTGATTCAAACCCGTCCATCTCGACGAGCAATTGATTCAGCGTCTGTTCCCGCTCGTCATGCCCACCGCCGAGCCCGGCGCCGCGATGGCGCCCGACCGCGTCGATCTCGTCTATAAAGATGATGCACGGAGCGTTTTTCTTGCCCTGTTCGAACAGATCGCGAACGCGCGAAGCTCCGACGCCGACAAACATCTCAACAAAATCCGAACCCGAGATCGAGAAGAAAGGAACATTCGCTTCACCGGCAACGGCCTTCGCAAGAAGCGTTTTGCCGGTTCCCGGAGGTCCCACCATCAAGACGCCCTTCGGGATCTTGCCTCCGAGCTTTTGAAATTTTTGGGGGTCTTTAAGAAATTCGATGATCTCCTGCAGCTCTTCCTTGGCCTCGTCGACACCGGCGACGTCCTTGAACGTCACCCGTTTTTGCTGATTGTTCAGCAATTTAGCCTTCGATTTGCCAAAGCTGAGGGCCTTGTTTCCGCCCGCCTGCATTTGCCGTAGGGTAAACGCGAGAAATCCGATCAGCAGGACAAACGGCAGAAACTGGATCAGGACCAGCCAACCGATGCCGCTCGACGGCGATTCGAGCTTGATGGTCGTATCCGTATCTTTCGCGGCGGCGTAGATTTGGTCTCGCGTCGATTCGCTCGCGTCAAGCTTAGCGGATGATTTGACATCGCTCTTATTGATCAGTTCCAAGGTGTCCTGCCTGACAGTGATCTCCTTGATATCTTTGTTTCTGATCTGCGTCATTGCGTCGTTGAACGACAAATCCTTCGGCGGTTGGGTCTGCTTTGTCTGCAAATACCAGACAAAGACCAACGCGCTCGAGATTATCATCAACCACAACAGAACTTGTTTTGCCTTAGAACTCAATTTATAGCCTCCAAATCAACTTTCATCACACGAAATCGTACCTGCACTTTGATGAAAATTGCCCTCCGGACGTTGTTAACGAAAGCGTCCTGTCCGGTAATAAACGCCAACCTTAGATTTTAGTTGGCTGAGAAGTAATTTTCAACCTAATTCTCCTCATAATCCAATTTGCCGGAAGATTTAATTACGCGAGCCCCTCCCGGCAATTCCGCGACCCGCCCGCTTTTCTCGCTCAATACCAAACGACCGACGGCGTCGATATGTTTCATATCGAGCCCGCGCGCCGTCCCGCGACATTGTTTTAGCCATGTACGGATGGCGTTTTGAAACTCATTAGGGTCTAGTAGTTTAAGCGCTTTCAGCTCAAGATGTTCTTTTTTTCCATCTATATACCCAGCCCGGTCGGCAATACCCGCCATTAGCGCGGCGGTCTGTGCAAGGGTGTCGATAATCTTAGGGTTGAAATCCTCAAGCAACGGCAGCAGTATCTTGCGGATACGAACGCGTTTTAATGCTGTATCCTCATTCATCGTGTCGTACCTGTATTCGACGCCGCTGTCATGGCAAAATCCCTCGGTGTCGATGCGCTTTGCCCAGTTTAATAAAGGACGAATAAGGCTGAGTTCCGAGTTCCGAGTTCCACCTTCCAAGTTCTTTGTCCGAAACTCGGAACTTGGAACCCGAAACCCTAAACTGCTAACAGGGCTCATGCCGCTCAATCCGTCCGGTCCGCTGCCGCGGATGAGGTTCATCAGGAATGTTTCGGCTTGATCGTTGATGGTGTGGCCGGTTGCGACGGCAAATGCACCGAGGTTTTCGGCCGTTCGGGCAAGAAACTCATAGCGGGCATTACGTGCGTTCTGCTCGAGATTTCCGCCCGTTAGGTCATTCGCATGGCCGACGGCCAGTTCGACGCCGAGTCTCGTGGTTAAATGCCGCACATATTCCTCATCCGCTTCGCTTTCGGCCCCGCGCAGCCGGTGGTTAAAATGGGCCGCGACGACGCGGTGCCCGAGCTTTTTCCGCTTTACCAGATCGTGTAGGCCAAGCAGCAAACTTACCGAATCCGCTCCGCCCGAAACCGCCACGACCACGGTCGCACCCGAAAACGGCATATCGCGCAGTCGCCATTCGGTTATCAGATTTCGAACGAAGTTGTGCACAAGATGAGTTTAGCCACGAATTACGCGAATTGCACGAATAAAAACCTTCCTCCTAATTCGTGATATACGTGTTATTCGTGGCAAAAATTCTTATCCGACTTGGTAGGCGACGCGTTTTTGGATAAGCATTGTCAGGCGAGACGTGCAGACGAGTTTACTGCGGTCGTTTGTGATCTCTATCTTCCACACGCTCATTGTCCGCCCGGAATGTAGCGGCGTCGCCTCGACCGTAATGATTCCCTTGCTCACCGTACGCAAATGGTTGGCGTTGATCTCGATCCCGACCGGCGTCACTTTGGTCAGGTCAGCACCGGCGACAATGCCGATCGACGCGGCGGTTTCGCATAGATAGAGCGAGACACCGCCATTCATAATGCCGACGTATTGATGCACCTTTGGCGTGACGTCCATCGTCAGGACGACGCGCTCGGCGGTCGCGACCTCGATCTTGATACCAAGAAATTGGAACAGCTCGTTGCGGGCGACATCCTCGATGAGTGCGGTTTTGTCCATCTATTTTGCCACGTATTCTTTCGCAGCGGCGAGAGCGTCGGCAACGCGGATCGGGCATGTCCCGCCAACGACATTTTTTGCCGCCAGAGTCGCATCAAGGCTCAACGCGTCGTTAACGTCATTCTCAATCGCGGGTGAAAATTCCTGCAATTGTTCGAGCCTCAGCTCATGCAGTTCTTTTCCCTCGCCGATCGCGTATAGCACCGCATTGCCGACCGTCTCATGCGCCGTACGAAACGGCACGCCTTTTTTGACGAGATAATCCGCAAGTTCAGTAGCGTTTAGGTAGCCCTTAGTCGCCGCTTCACGTGTCCGCTCTTCGTTTACCGTCGCGTTTTCAAGGACAATTGCTGCGGCTCGTAAGCTAATTTGCACAGTATCGACCGTATCAAAAACCGCTTCTTTGTCCTCCTGCATGTCCTTGTTATAGGCGAGCGGCAGGCCCTTGAGCGTGGCAAGCAGCGACATGTTGTGGCCAAAAACCCGCCCCGCCTTGCCGCGAAGCAGCTCCAGCGCGTCAGGGTTTTTCTTCTGCGGCATCAGACTCGAACCGCTCGAAACAGCGTCGCCCAGCGTCACAAAACCGAATTCGTTTGAGCAATAAATGATCAGGTCCTCGGCCAGCCGCGACAGGTGGACCATGATCAGGGAGCAGGCTCCCGTAAATTCGACCGCAAAATCACGGTCCGAAACGCCGTCCAGACTATTCGCCGTGATATCGTCAAAACCCAGCTCCGCAGCCACCGCCGCCCGATCTACGGGAAAACCCGTTCCCGCCAAAGCTCCCGAACCAAGCGGCATAACATTGATCCGCTTTCGGGCGTCAGCAAGCCGATCGCGATCGCGTTTGAGCATTTCGAAATACGCGAGGCACCAGTGAGCAAACATTACCGGCTGTGCCCGTTGAAGATGCGTATAGCCCGGCAAAACGGCGTCAGCGTGCCGTTCCGCAAGATCAACGATCGCGACCTGCACATCACGGACGAACGCCGAGATTGCATCCGTCTCGTCACGCAGCCATAACCGAAATGCTGTCGCAACCTGATCGTTGCGGCTTCGCCCGGTATGCAACTTCCGGCCCGCGTCACCGATCTCGGCGATCAGCTTGCCCTCGAGAAATGAATGTACATCCTCGGCGTCTGAACTGTCGAAATAGGCTGCGTTCGTCGAGGCTTCATCGAGCATTTTGGCCAATCCGCCGTTGATCGCGGCCGATTCTTCGGATGACAAAACACCAGCTTTTACTAAGCTGTTCGCATGGGCGATGCTCGCGCATACATCAGCGGCAAACAGCCGCCGGTCAAAACGAAACGAGTCATTAAATTCGTCAAAGGTCTCGTTAGGCTTTCCGGTGAATCTCCCACCCCAAAGTTGGCCTGATTTGGTCATTTATATCTCCGTGCGTTTATAATTGTAGGCTGATTTGCCGGAACTCGAAAGCGTGCTTAACCATCAAGTCACTTATTTTCGGCATTTAAGCTGACAGCTAATAGCTGAAAGCTGTCAGCTATTTTCAGAAGTTTACCTATATGTCTAAATCAATTAATAAGGTTGTTCTCGCGTATTCCGGCGGGCTCGATACATCGGCCATGCTGCTGTGGCTAAAAGATACCTATAACTGCGAAGTCGTCTGCTATTGCGCCGATGTCGGCCAGGGCGAAGAACTGAGCGGGCTTGAGGAAAAAGCCCTCGCGACCGGCGCCTCAAAGCTGTATGTCGAAGATCTGCGTGAGGAATTCGTCAAGGATTTCGTCTGGATGGCCGTCAAGGCAAATGCTTTGTACGAAGGCGTTTACCTACTCGGCACTTCGCTAGCAAGACCCGTCATCGCCAAACGGCAGATCGAGATCGCTGCAAAAGAAGGCGCCGACGCAGTTGCCCATGGAGCGACCGGCAAAGGCAACGATCAGGTGCGTTTTGAGCTGACCTATTACGCTCTGCAGCCGGACATCAAGGTGGTCGCCCCGTGGCGCGAGTGGGAATTTAAGGGCCGTGCAGACCTGATCGCGTATTGTGCCAAACACGGCATTCCCGTCACCGCGACCGCCGCCAAACCATACTCGATGGATCGCAATCTGATGCATTGCTCATACGAAGGCGGCATTCTTGAGGATCCGTGGGCTGCCCCGCCGGATGATATTTTCCTGCTTAGCAAATCACCCGAAACGGCTTCGAACACCGCACAGGAGATCACGCTCACCTTTGAAAAAGGCGAGCCGGTCGCCATCGACGGCGAAAAATACGGTGCCGTAGATCTGCTTACAAAGCTCAACTACATCGGTGGCGAACACGGAATTGGCCGCGTCGATCTGGTCGAAAACCGCTTTGTCGGCATGAAGTCTCGCGGCATTTACGAAACTCCCGGCGCCACGATCCTGCAAATCGCCCACCGTGCTCTCGAGTCGATCACAATGGACCGCGAGGTCACTCGTCTGCGCGATTCGCTCGGCACCAAGTTTGCCGAATCTGTCTATTATGGCTTCTGGTTCGCTCCGGAATTCGAGATCCTCAAATCGATGATCAACCAGACGCAGGAACCGGTCAACGGCGATGTCCGCGTCAAACTCTACAAAGGCAACGTCACCATCACCGGCCGCAAATCGCCGAATTCGCTCTACAATCAACGTGTCGTCACCTTCGAAGACGACGCCGGCGCCTACGACCAGCACGACGCCGAAGGGTTTATTAAGCTACAAGCATTGAGACTTCGGCTTAGGAATATGGAATAGAAAACTCCTGTAGTTGCTTATATGCTCGATCTTTTAAAAAATCTAGTAGACACTGGGGGCCCTCTTGTAAATGCAAGACACGCACTATTCGAGGGCGACCCGCAATTCATTACGGCTGTCGAGCTTCAATTTGAATCGCTGTCTGTCGTCTTATGCGCCTTATCAGATGATGATACTTTAGAGGTAAGTTCTGGAGAATTTGAATCAACTACGGATGAGATACTAGTCGATGTCCGTGATTCAGACCCATGGTCTAAATGCCTTGGTTCGGGACTGGCTTGGGCGTGGGAATTGACTAATCAGCAAGGATATTCAGATGGTCTTCGACTTGAGTTTGAAAATCCGGTTGAAAAGTCCAATCTTGTAGTTGAGTTGATTGTCGTCGCTTCTGCAATCGAGTTATTCGGCGCGGTCAAAGTCAATTAAAGGGGTTCCGGTTCGAGATCGTGAAGTCTTGTTGCGTGCTGTGCAACACGCTATAATAAAATTCGATGGTTCTACGTTCCGACATAAAGGGCTTGGTAAGTTCTTTGAATCAGGAACGGCTGCGGGTATTCAGCCTCATCATGCGAAACGGCTTCGGATGTTGTTGGCGGCTTTGGATACATCTCAGAGCATCGAAGACATGGATATTCCAGGCTTTAGGCTTCATCCGTTGAAGGGAAAGGAACGCGGCCGATGGTCTGTTTGGGTAAATGGTAACTGGCGTTTAACTTTTGAATTTGTTGACGGACACGTATATGTCCTCGACTATGAGGATTACCACTAATGAGCATGCACAATCCACCACATCCGGGTGAGTTTATCGCTGAGGTTTATCTAGAACCCAATAATATCAGCGGACGTGAGTTAGCCGTCAACCTCGGCGTTTCGGCATCGACCCTGCATCGAGTTCTTAGCGGAGTGAGCGCCGTAAGTCCGGCAATGGCTCTACGACTATCAAAGGCGTTGGGGCGTTCTCCCGAAAGTTGGTTGGCGATGCAATCAAACTATGATCTGTGGCAGGCACGACTCGTCGTAAAACTCGATAAGATCGGCAAGATCGAACTGTCGGCAACTTAACCCTTTCATTCAAATCAAAATCTTGCTTTTTCATTTATTTTCATTATAATGCATTATTATGAATGAAACAGCTACGTTATCAACTGTCATTGATGTCCGGGTTAAGGATGCTATAACCGCTTTCTGCAAACGACGTGGGATCAAGCTGCGATATATGATCGAACAGGCACTGATCGAGCAGCTGGAGGACGAGATTGATCTTGAGGCGTACCGAGCAAGACGGGACGAGGAGACATTTTCTCTGGAAGAGGTCTTGGCGGGTCTCGATAAGAAAAAACAGTAATGGCTGTGTATCAAGTTGAATTCACCAAAAGCTCCAGAAAAGAGTTTGAACGGTTACCGGTCAAATTACGTTCAAAAATTGTTGAGGCCTTACAACTGCTTTCTCAAAACCCTTATTCCGAATTACTGAAAATAAAAAAACTCAAAGGAGCGGATGGGCTATACCGTATTCGTCTCGGAGATTACCGTGTCGTTTATGAAATTCGCGATGAGTTATTGGTAGTAATTGTCATCAAGATCGGAAATCGCCGTGAGGTGTATAGATAGAAAGAGGGGACCGTGAATTGACCCAGTCCCCTCTTTCGCGTTTCTTGTGCCTTTTTGCGGCAACTATCTGGTGACGCAAAATTCGTTTTACGAAAAAAGGCCGCCTTTTCGGACGGCCTTTCGCTCAATTATTAAACCAAGTTTACTTTCGTCCGCCGCGGAGGATCAGGCCTAGGACGAGGCCGACGGCGGCTGAGATGAGGATCGTTTGGCCAGGTTTTTGCCTGGCAAATTCCTTAGCGTCTTCGATCAGTTCTTTCGGATCTTTGTCCTGTAATTCCTTGAACTTGTCGCCGGCCCTGGCGAATTTATCGCTGGCAAAATCCTTTGCCTGGGTCGCGGCGTCCTGTATTTTCTGTCCGTATTCCTGTGCCTGCATCTTTAGTTCTCCTAAAAACTCGTCCGTCTGATTCGTGCTCTCGACCGGCATGAGGCCTTGTTCCAATTCCTGTTCCGCTTTTTTAACTTCTGCTTCAAATTCCGACATAATTCGTGATCCTCCGTATTAATTAGCAATAAATGCGTAACGTCCGATGATATCGCACGCTGAATAGTTGTAACGAATTTCGTCTTTCAAATGTTCGAGTTTTCGGGGTGAGCCAGATGCAGAAGCCCGTGCGTGAGCAAGGGCGTAATACTCGCGCTGGATGTTACGCCCTTGCTCACGTGCGGGCTTCTGCAAAGTTTCGGTTGACAAGCATATTTCAAAAATGAGAGTCTATGTAAAATAGTAAGTGCTTACTTACTTACGGATACGGGAAGGAAAGAATATTGATCAAGGACTTATTTAAGTGCGAGCCGGCGGGGCGAATGACGGGTGATGCACGCCGCGAGCAGATATTGCAGACGGCGGTTACCCTGTTTTCGCTGCGTGGTTTTAAAGGAACGACGACGAAAGAGATCGCCCGGGCGGCGGGCGTTTCGGAGGCGATGGTCTTTCGCCATTTTGAGAATAAGGATGCTCTCTACGGTGCGATTCTCGGCACCAAGGGCTGCCATGACGGCGTTCACCGCTTTCCGTGGGAGGAAAACGCGGTTTTACGGTCGGCTATCGAACAAAAGGACGACTTTGTCGTATTTTACAACATCGCTTTTGACGCGCTGAACAAGCATCAGTCGGACGTGGGTTTTATGCGGCTGCTTTTCTATTCGGCGCTTGAGGAGCATGTGCTGGCCGACCGGTTTTTTCACGAGTTCATCGAGCGGATATATGGATTTATCGGCAGTTATATCGAGCAGCGGCAGCGTGACGGGGCGTTTAGGGAGATGAATCCGCGGATCGCGGTTCGGGCTTTTTTAGGGATGCTGATACATCATTCGCTGAACAATATTTTGTGGGACAGAAAGCGGGTAATTCTCGATATTCCTACCGAAGAAGCAGCGAAAAACTTTGCCGAGATCCTGCTTGGCGGTATCAAGTCTTAACAATGATGAGAGACAAGAAAATATTGATTTTTGTAACAGTTGCGGTTTTGGCGACGGTGATCGGGATCGCAGGCTGTGGCACTAAAGCAAGCAGTGCAAACTCGAACGCTAACGCCCAGCCTGTAACCGTCGATGTCACGACAACGCAGGCTGTCGTCAAGCAGATACCGACGTATTTCGAGGCGACCGGCAATCTGGCAGGCGACGAGTCGACCGATGTTGCCCCGGCGATCGCCGGGAAGATCGTCGAGGTCAATTTCGATGTCGGCAGCTTTGTGCAAAAGGGCAGCGTTTTGGTCCGGCTCGACGACCGCGACGCCAGGCTCAGGCTCGAACAAGCCAAGGATCAGGTCGAGCAGCAGAAAAAGGCTGTCAATCAGTCAATTGCCGCTCTCAGGCAGGCTCAGGTGCGGCTTGATGTTAAGGACGGGCAGACGTTCGACATCGCGACGTTCTCGCAGGTCAAATCCGTTACCGCTCAGCTCGTGCTCGCTGAAAAGGAACTGGCGCGGACGCAGCATTTGTTCGACACCGGCGACATTTCCAAATCGACGCTGGATCAGCGGCGTTCGCAAAGGGATGCTCTCCTCGGGCAACTTGACGAGGCACGTTCGAATGCGGCAGTCGCCGTAAAAGCGATAAATTCAGCCGAGGCTGCCGTCGCATCAGCCCGTTCAGGCGTCACGACGTCCCAAACGCAGGTCGAGCAGGCGCAAAAGGCACTGGGCGATACGGTTATCTACGCGCCGATCAGCGGCTCGATCTCGGATCGCGTCGCCGATCCGGGTGAATACATTAGCCCAAGCGCTCCAAACGCAAAAATAGCAACAATTATCCGCACGTCTCCCCTGCGGCTCAGGATCGACGTTCCGGAGGCGTCCATAGGGAAGGTCGCGATAGGACAAGGTATTACGCTGCAAACTAGTGCATATCCGGACCGCAATTTTGCCGGAACCGTTGCCCGCATTTTGCCGAATTTGAACGTCTCGGCCCGCACGCTAACCGTCGAGGCCGAGGTCGCCAACGGCGACGGCCTGCTAAAGCCGGGACAATTCGCGACCGTTCGGATCACGCAGTCAAAACCGGAAAACGCCGTCATGATCCCGGCCACGGCCATCAAAGCCGAGGGCGATATAAATAAGGTCTACATCGTCAAAGATGGCGTCGCCCGCGAAAAGATCATTCAGACCGGCCTGCTCGAAAACGGGCTGATACAAGCAAAACAGGGCATCGCCGAAGGCGACATGATTGCGACGAGCAACGTCAACACGCTGTTTGACGGCGTGCTCGTCAGGCAGATGAACTAGGGGGAAAGTATGCAGTGGTTAGCTGAAGTTTGTGTTAAGCGTCCGGTCTTCGCCACGATGTTGATCCTGTCGCTCGTGGTCGTCGGAGCGTTTTCGTTCCTTAGCCTCGGTGTCGATCTCTTTCCAAAGATCGATTTTCCGACGGTTACTATCACCGTTGTAAACCCGGGGGCATCTCCGCAGGAAGTGGAAACGGAGATTACGGACAAAATCGAGGAAGCCGTTAATACAATCAGCGGCATCGACGAACTGCGGTCAAGCTCGGTCGAGGGCATCGCTCAGGTTTTCGTGCAATTTGTTCTTGAGAAAGACGTTAACGTCGCCGCCCAGGAGGTAGAGAACCGCGTCCAGACTATTATCCCGCGACTACCGGAAACGGCAAAGCAACCGACCGTGCAGAAATTGGATACGGACGCTGCTCCGGTTCTGCGTATCTCAGTTTCCGCTCCAACTTCGCTCCGTGAGGTTACGGAGGTTGCCAAACACAGGATAAAGGAACGTATCGAATCGATCAACGGCGTCGGCCAGATTACGATCATCGGCGGTCAGGAACGGCAGATCAACGTCTGGGTCGATCCGGACAAGATGCGTTCGTATAACGTGACGGCGGCCGAGATTTCTGGTGCGTTGAAGATCCAGAATATGGAATTTCCGAGCGGCCGCATCGACCAGGGCCAAACAGAGACTGCCGTTCGCACGGTCGGCAAGATACAGAAACCCGAAGAATTCAACGATGTCGTCGTCGCGACACGCGGCGGCTATCAGGTAAAGGTCAAAGACCTCGGTTACACCGAAGACGGCGGCGAAGAGATTCGCTCCGAAGCCCGCCTTAACGGCCAGCCAGCCGTGACGCTCATCGTTTCGAAACAATCCGGGCAGAACACGGTCGCCGTCGCCCGCGAGATCAAAGCTCGCCTCAAGGAGATCGAGACGACGCTGCCAAAGGGCTACCAGATGCGTGTGATCGGCGATAACTCGATATTTATTGAGAATTCGCTGCGTTCTATCGAGGAACACCTCATCCTCGGCTCGGTTCTCGCGTCGATCGTGGTTTTTCTATTCCTCTGGAGTTTCCGTTCGACATTTATCGCGGCATTGGCGATCCCGACGTCGATCATTTCGACCTTTGCGCTCGTTTACGCCATGGGCTACACCCTCAACCAGATCACAATGCTGGCTCTGACGCTGATGGTCGGTATCGTGATCGACGACGCAATTGTAGTACTTGAGAACATTTACCGCTTTGTCGAAGAAAAGGGGATGAATCCGTTCCAAGCGGCTATTGAGGGAACTCGTGAGATCGGCCTCGCGGTACTCGCAACGACGCTCTCGCTGATGGCGGTGTTCGTGCCCATCGGCTTTATGCAAGGCATCGTCGGGCGATTTATGTCGAGCTTTGGCCTGACGGCTTCGTTTGCAGTCGGCGTGTCGCTGATCGTTTCATTCACGTTGACGCCGATGCTTGCTGCCCGGCTGATCAAGCAAAAGAAAGCAGAACAGGAAAAACCAAAAGAAGAGATCAAGGGCGACGGCATGATCGAGGAGAAATCAGACAGCCATTATACCGGCTGGTTTCGCCGTGTTGATGGCGTTTATGCATGGCTTTTGCGATTTTCGATGGGTCATCGCTGGGTAATCATCTCGCTCGTTGTACTAGTGTTTTTGAGCATTGTTCCGCTTTTTATGTTCGTCGGCAAAAACTTTCTACCTGTTGATGATCAGTCGCAATTCGAGGTTTCGATTCGAACTCCCGAGGGAACCAGCCTGAGCGGCACGACGCAGATATTCGAGCAGATCGCGGCAGAGATCAGAAAACAGCCAGGCGTAACCGATACTCTATCGACGGTTGGCGGCGGTCAGCAGCAGGTTGTGAATTCCGGCTCGATCTACGTGAAATTGAGCGACATAGAGAACCGCGCGAAGGCTCAGCAAGACATAATGACCGACACCCGCGAACTCGTCGCCAAGTTTCCGAGCGAATATCGAACATCGGTTCAGCCGGTCGCGGCTTTTTCAGGTGGCGGAGCTCGCAACGCTAACGTGCAGTTCTTGATCGCCGGTCCTGAGTTGAAAAAACTCGAGGAATATTCATCCAAACTGCTCGCCAAGATGAAAACCATCCCGGACGCCGTAGACGTCGATTCGACGCTTATCAGCGGCAAACCGGAGGTCCAGCTTGAGGTTGACCGCGACACAGCGGCCGATCTGGGCGTTCGAGTCGGAGATGTTTCGCAGGCCTTGAATACGCTTGTTGCAGGTCAGGACGCGACGACCTTTAATCAGGGAGCCGATCAATTTGATGTTACCGTGCGAGCAATAAATCCGTTTCGCACGAGCATGGAAGGACTGAAACGAATGATCATTCCGTCAGCCAAGCTCGGCTGGGTGACGCTCGACCGAGTTGTTAAATCGACAAACGGCACCGGCCCAAGCTCGGTCGACCGCACCAATCGCCAGCGTCAGGTCACCCTGCTTGCGAACACCAGACCGGGCGGCTCGGCAACGAGTATTACGTCGGCTATTGACGGCTATGTCAAGGAGATGAATCTGCCCGCCGGGTACACGACGGGTTATGTCGGCCAATCAAAAGAGCTTGGTAAATCACTGTATTACTTTGCTTTAGCGATCGTGCTCTCGTTTATTTTTATGTACATCGTGTTGGCCGCGCAGTTCGAATCCTTTATCCATCCGGTCACGATTCTGCTGACGTTGCCGCTTTCGATACCCTTTGGCATCGTCAGCCTGCTGGCGACCGGACAAACAGTAAATATTTTTTCGGGCCTTGGACTGCTCCTGCTTTTCGGCGTTGTCAAGAAGAACGCAATTTTGCAGATAGACCACACAAATAATCTGCGTTCGCACGGCATGAGCCGTTACGACGCGATCATTCAGGCTAACCGCGACCGTCTGCGACCAATTTTGATGACTACGATTGCTCTAGTCGCGGGTATGCTACCGCTTGTCTTTTCGAGCGGTGCCGGATCGGGAACGAACCGCTCAATCGGCGTTCTTGTGGTCGGCGGCCAATCGCTTTGCTTGCTTTTAACGCTGCTTGCGGTGCCGGTGTTTTATTCGATATTTGACGATCTGGCCGAACTGCGCGTCTTTAAGTACGTAAACCGTCTTGCCGAATGGCTGTTCGGCGGTGCCAAGCGGAGATTGGCCGGGGCGACGAGTTCAATATTCAGTAAGCAGTAGATCGATCGCTCAATCAATACCCATTTATATGAAGCGGTTTTTGTATATTTCTATTTCGATTCTGTTCGCCCTGGCAGCCATTGAGACGCGCGCTCAGGCTCCTACTCCGACGCCATCTCCGACAGTCACAGATAAGCAGAATGTTAAGCCCGAGGATTTAAAAGGTGTACCTGAGGTCGCTCCGGCGTATCAATCGGAGATTCGCGATTTGCCCGATCTAGGCCGTGTCGGCGTCGATATTACGCGGCAAAAAACGCTGACGCTACGTGAGGCTATCGAACTCGCCCTGACCAATAACCGCGATATCGAAGTTTCGCGAAAGACGGCCCGAATTGCCGAATTCGACCTTGATTCAGCACGTGCTTTTTACCAACCCAGACTGTCTGGTCAGGCGTACTACGACCGCTCGACGGTGCCGAACGTCAGTATTTTTAGCAGCAATCAAAAGACGACGCAGGGTACATTGCTCGGCAACGCGTCGTTGCAGGCGTTTGCGCCGAACAACGGAACGGTTTTCACCGGTGCGTTCAACAATCAGCGGGTCACCACCGACAACCCGATCTCGATCCTCAGCCCACAGCTTAATTCTAACGTTGGCTTTTCGGTTTTGCAGCCGCTATTTCGGGGACGCAAGTTTGACCAGTCGAGGCGGACGATCGAGATCGCGAAACGGAATATTTCATTGACTGACACGCAGTTTCGACAGCGTTCGATCGAGACGGTCGCGGCGGTCCAAAAATCGTATTGGGATCTGACGTACGCTCTGCGTAATTTACAAGTGCAGCGCGACGCCGTTCGCGACGCAAAAGACCAACTGACGCACAACCGCCGTCTGGTCGACGAGGGCCAACTAGCTCCGATCGACATCGTGGCAGCGGAGACGCAGGTCGCGAATTTTGAGAGCGCCGTTTACGACGCCCTAAACACGGTAAACTTGAGCGAAAATATCCTCAAAAACCTGATCGCGCCAAACAAGAATGACGATCTATGGTCTAAGGCAATCACTCCGGTGGAACCCGTCGAGCAAACAACGCCGAGAACGACATTGACCGAAGCCATGGACCTGGCGGTCGATAACCGTCCGGAATTGGAGATCAATAAGGTGCAGAAAGACATCAATCTGCTAGACCAAAAGCTCTACCGCGAGCAGAAAAAGCCGCAGATAGACTTTACGGCGAGCATCACCGAGGCCGGCATCGGCGGCAGCCAGAACCCCAAGTTTACGTCGCCATTTACGCCGCCGTGTGTGGTCAACCCGGCTTCGCCGGCATGTTTGCAGCAGGTTGCGAATCTCGCATTGCTGACCGGCGATCCGTTCCGCGGTATTTTCGCCAACCGGTACCCCGTCTTTCGAGTCGGTGTACAGTTTAATCTACCGCTTTTTGGCGACAAGACGGCCGCCGCCCAGCTCGGTCATTCGCTCGTCGAGGCTGAGCGGATCGAGGTCCAGCGTGAGCAGCTCGAACAAGGCATCCAGGTCGAAATTCGCAATGCTCTGCAGTCTATCAGGACCGCCGAGGCAAGGCTCAGGGCCACAGCGATTGCTCGTGAAAATACCGCCAAACAATACGAATCGGAGCAACGTAAGCTCGATAACGGCCAGTCGGACGTCTACAAGGTTCTAGAACGCCAGACCGCCCTCACTACCGCCCGCAGTACGGAACTTCGAGCCAGGACCGATCTGAACAAGGCCATCGCCGAACTTCAGCGCGCGACCGGTAACTCGTTAAAGGCCAACGATATCGAGACGAAATTGAAGAAATGAGAGCTGTCTTTATAAAAGAATTTGGCGCGCCGGAGAACCTTGAGATTCGGGAAATTCCCGAGTTGTCAGGACCGGTAAACACGCAGGTTCTCATCCGTGTCCGTGCCGCCGGGCTCAATCGCGCCGATCTGCTCCAGGTGCGCGGAGCTTATCCGCCTCCGGCAGGCTATTCGCCAAACATACCGGGCCTCGAATTTGCCGGCGAAGTTGTCGGGGTTGGAGAAGCTGCAAAAATCTCGAAGATTGGCGACCGGGTTTTCGGCATCACGGCGGGCGAGGCTCAAGCGGAATTTCTCCTTTCCGACGAAACGCTCCTCGCGCGGATACCGGATAATCTTGGGTTTCCCGAGGCCGCTGCCGTACCCGAGGCGTTTATCACCGCACACGACGCTACCTTTACTCGCGGACTACTGGAAGCGGGTGAAACGCTGCTAATCCACGCCGTCGGTTCGGGAGTCGGTCTCGCCGCATTGCATCTTGCACGAGAGCGTGGCGTGACCGTGATCGGCACATCGCGAACAGTGGACAAATTAGATAGATGTAAGGAGTTTGGCCTCGACGCGGCGATCTGTACGCAAGATGGATCCGATTTTGCCGGCAAAATTGCAGAGATAACGGGCGGAAAGGGCGTTGACGTGATTCTCGATCTCGTCGGGGCAGCCTATTTCGAGCAAAATCTCACGAGTCTTGCCTTAAAAGGACGTCTTGTACTGGTCGGACTGACTTCGGGCCGAACGGCCGAATTCAATCTCGGCATGGCGCTTCAAAAGCGTCTGACCATCGTCGGCACAATACTGCGCGGGCGTCCGACGGCGGAAAAAGCCGTGGCGATACAGAGGTTTATGGATGAAGTTGTTCCGCTCCTTGCGTCGGGCAAAATCCGACCAAATGTCGATCGTATCTTCGCCGCCGATGACGTGATCGAGGCCTACAAATATTTGGAGTCTAACGTGAGTTTTGGGAAGGTGATTCTGAAGTTTTAGCTGCGTACGCGCGAGGCGGCTTCGTCAGTTACGGTACAGAGACCGGCAACGCCATGCAAATTCAGTTCGTTCATCAGAGCAAACGCCTGAGCATACGTAAGCCCGCCCGCCTCGAGCTTGTCAAACGACACGACCGACCAGCGTGGTTCGTCCAACTCGCAAGCGAATTCAAATGGCGAGACATCGCCAGTTTCCGGGTCAATCATTACGTCCCGAATGGCTGTAGTTTCGAAATAATTTTGCGGCCCCTCATTTTCCATCCTTTTCTTAAGATGCAAAAATCCGGACTTCATTTCCTGAATTCTCATAAAACCTGAGTGCGCTCAAAACTCTAGCACAGGCCCCAAACCGATGTAAATGTTTTTTTACCGAAGTTTAGAACGATTTCGCCGACGTACTCGCCAAATTGAACCGCTGAATTGCTAGAATAAAACTGCCCTTATGCTTTATAGAGAATCAATTTTCGTCACGGGTTTCCCCGGTTTTATCGCTGAACGGCTCGTCGAAAAGCTCGTGCAGTGCGAAACGCAGTTCTTTTTGCTCGTTCAGCCGCGATTTGTCGACAAAGCAATCGCGGCTGTCGAGGAGATTGCTGAGTTGACGGGAGCTTCGCTCGAAAGCTTTTCGATCGTTGAAGGCGACATATCGCAGCCTGGCCTCGGGATAACGGACGCCGACCTGGAAACGATCCAGTTTGAGACCACCGATGTGTTTCATCTCGCCGCCGCCTATGACCTCGCGGTGCCGAAAGATGTGGCCTTTAAGGTAAATCTCGACGGGACTAAGAACGTCAATGACTTTGTGTGTTCGGTCAAGAATCTTCGCCGCTACAATTACATATCGACCTGCTATGTGGCCGGAAAACGCTGCGGTGACATCCTCGAAAGCGACCTGGAGCATAGCGCCGGGTTTCGCAATAATTATGAGGAAACCAAGTACCTCGCCGAGATCGAGGTCGAAAAACTCAAACCGACGCTGCCCGTGACGATCTATCGACCGTCGGTCGTTGTTGGTGATTCGCAAACGGGCGAGACGACAAAATACGATGGCGTCTACTATCTGATCCACTATTTGCGAAAGGCCCCGTTTCTGCTTCGCCTGATGAACGTCGGCAACGATGTCGTCAGGCTCAATTTGGCGCCGGTCGATTTCGTTGTTGACGCCATCGCCGCTCTTGCCCGCGACCCGGAAGCGGTAGGAAAAACTGTAGCTCTTGCCGATCCGCAGCCTCTGACAACTGGTGAGCTATTCGACGCGATAGCAAAGGACATGACGGGCCGCAAATCGGAATTTGCCCCGCCAACCCGGGTCGCCGAGTGGTTTCTCAACACCCGCATTTCACCGCTCATCACCGGTCTGCCGCATCATGGCGTCCGGTATTTCTTTATTTCACAGACATACGATACGAGCGTCGCCGACGAACTGCTCAGCAAACATGGCATTGCGTGTCCGCGATTTGGTGATTATGTCGGCCATTTACTCGATTTTGTGGATGAGTTTCCAAAACTTTAGATCGACCAAAAAGCAAAGCTCGCGATCTTCGCGGCATCATAACTTCAAATGATCCGTATGAATTTCTTGCCGCCCGGACATCTTCTTTTTGTTATATTGATCGCTCTGACGTTTTCTGTGAACGCTGCCGCGCAGAGCGGCCGCGTTCAGTCTACGCCGACGCCAACGCCGCGAAGTGACGATACCTTACGCATCGTAACCGAGGAGATAAAGCTCAACGTGCTCGCCTTTGACGAGAGCGGAAACTTTTTTCGGGACGTTACTGAACACGACCTCGTGATCACCGAAAATAACGTTCTGCATCAACCCGCCAGCGTCCGGCGTTTGCCGGCAAATGTGCTGATCATGATGGATACAGGCGGCGAAATGCGGGCCGTTAAGAATCTCGATCAGACGCGACGGGTCGCCTTTGGCGTTGTCAATTCGCTCCGGCCCGACGACGCGGTCGCGATCATGGAATACTCGGACAAGCCCGAGATCGTCGGCGAATGGACAAACGATAAATCTCTGGCTTTGGCCGCAATAAAACGAACCAATTTCGGTCGCCGCTCTTCTTTTGTCGACGCGCTAAAGCTCGCGACCGATTTCCTGACAAGAAATCCACTCGAAAACAAGCATCTCGTGCTGATCACCGACGGTACGGACAGCTCGGGCAAATCCTCGGCAAAATTTGACGCCTACCAACGGCTGCTCGGGACCGACATCAGCGTCCACGTTATCAGCTACACCTCGATGGAAACCGCCGACATCGCTCCGCGGGCCGCGGGCACATCCAAAACACCGCCGCCCAAGGCTCTGCCGCCCGAAGTCGCCGCACAGCTGCCAAACGGAGCCCGCGACGCCGCTACCGCACCTCAGATCGGGCCGACGATCAACATGGACCGGGCGATGCTCAAAACGCTAAGGGCGCGAAAACTCGATCTCGAAACCAGCCAGGGCCAACTCGAAAAGATCGCGGAAAATACCAACGGCGAATTTATCCTTCCCGAGACGCTCGACGAAATGCGGGAAAAGGCCCCGCTCGTTGCAAAAATGATCGACGCCAATTACGTCGTCACCTATACGCCAAAGATTTCCGTCAGCGAGACCCGCGGCATCGCAGAGCGAAATATCGAGGTCACATCCAAACGCCCAGGTCTCATCGTCCAGGCCCGCCGAAAGCTCGTCATCGACCACTCCAAACATTAGGAGACAAAGAATGTTGCCCGCGAAGCACGCGAAAAAACGCAAAATTAAGAAAATTCTTCTTTTCGCGTGTTTCGCGGGCAAGTCCTCTTCGACTTTTCCATCGAGCAAACCTTAGTGTGAGAAATTGCGTAAGTTTAGTAACGCCCGCTTTGCTTTGCATTAGAAATATTTTGTAACCGGCGGTGGTGCGGCTTCGTCTTAGTTTTCGACGGTCTAACGGCAGTAAAGTAAATCGAATGAGCAGTTACCCTACGGCTTTGCAGAATGAAACTTTGATACAGCGCGCCGAAACGGATGCGGTAAATACTCCCGTTCGTGTCGAAAGAACTGATAATCAGCTTGTTGAACTAGTGCTCGGCGGCGATCAATTTGCGTTCGAGCAGATATTCGACAGGCACAAACGGCTCGTCGCGATCATCGCCAGCCGCTATTTTCGGCGGCATGACGAGATCGAAGAGATCATCCAGATCGCGTTTGCCAAGGCCTTTGCCGAGCTGGGTAATTTTCGCGGCGTGCACGAGCGTTCGCTGGCAAGTTGGCTCGTCAGGATAACGGCGAATGCCTGCTTTGACACGCTCCGAAGCCAAAAACGTAAACCTGAAACCCTGACCTGCGAGTTGAGCGAAGCAGAAGTAACATCGCTACTTGATTTAACGGCGGACGATTCCCGGGCGGCGGAAAAAAACCTCCTTAACAGAGATTTGACCGAAAAATTGCTCGCCGGTCTCCCGGCGGACGACCGCACGCTGCTGCAAATGATGTATGCCGAGGAAATGAGCGTCGGCGAGATCGCCGAGGTTTTCGGCTGGTCGCGGTCGAACGTCAAGATAAGAGCATGGCGGGCGCGTACCGCACTGCGAAAAGTATTGCGAAAGATTTTGTAACCGGCTTCAAATGTAAGCCGTCATTTTTAGTGGGCATGACTAGGAAAAGAATACAAAATAGCGACCTCGATCTGATCGGCAAAAAGCTGATCGAACGTGGCAGCTTCGCCGTTCGGGAGATAGATGAAATCGTCTCGAACCCAGAGTTGTTCGGTCTGATAAACGCCAGGATCGCGGTCAACGGCAAAACTCCGACGGCTGCTGTTACGGGCGGCTCTTACCTTTTCTCTTTCATTCGCCGCAATGCTATCGCTTTTGCGGGCACCGCGATAGTTGTGACAGCAGGCATCGCGGCAATGAGCCTGTTGAGATCCGAAAAAGTTCCTATCGCGGCAAACGCAGTACAAGTTCCGGCAGCGATGCCGGTTGCCGCACGGCCCGACCTTCCTCCTCAAGAAGTAGTAGTAGGTAGAAACCCTTCTCCGGGCCGTGCGGCAGATCGCGATGTAGTTTATGAAAAGGCCGTCGTAAGACAGCCGTCGATAAATAATGGCCGTAAACCGCAGTTGGCTGTCAGCAGCGAGCCGGACGGCGAGTTTTATGCAATTTCTTACGGCGGAGACCCGTCGGACGCCTCCGATGGCGGTCGCGTGGTCAGGGTGGATATGAAAAGATCGTCGCTCTTTGCGATGGGCGTAAATGTGCCGCTCGAGAACGATGGCGAGTTCGTCAAGGCCGATCTGCTCGTCGGTCGCGATGGCGTAACGCGGGCAATTCGCGTTATCAAATAGATTTTAGTTAAGTTAAGGAGAAACGTATGAAAGTTTATATTGGATTTTTTGTAGTCGCTTTGGCTTTGGCCGTCGGGACCGCAGCGGCCCAGGACGTAACGCCGCCTACGGCACCCGTGGCGCCTGTGGCACCTGCCGCCCTGAAAGTATTTTCCGAGTTTGGAGCGCAGGGCGGGTGGAGCTCGGCCATGAAAAACTCGCCCTTTTCAGCCGAAGAGGTTAACGAAAGCGTCCAGACGTTGGCGGACGGCAATCGCATCGTCCACAACTCGAAGAGCAAGATGTACCGTAACAGCGAGGGTCGCATTCGCCGAGAAAGCAAAGGAGGTGCCGGTGGTTCGTTCGGAATGTCATATTCGATTGCTCCGAGCATTTCGATAGTTGATCCGGTTGTTCGTCAAAAGTACGAGTTGGATTCTGTCTTGAAAACAGCCACATTTTATGACCTTAAAGCCGCTGGCGAAGGCCTCGCCGTTGCGGGGGCTAATTTAAAAGCAACCGAGGAGACTCTTGCAAAACTCAAAGCCGAAGGAAGACTCGTTGGAGTAAGTGATGCGAAGGCTAGAGAGGAATTGCTCGAAAAGCTCAAGGCCGAAGGAAAGCTGGTTACGAGCGCGAATGTGGCCACCACGGTGTCGCCAACCTTTGGGGGTACATTAGGCGGCACGTTATTTGGTACCTTTGCTGGTGCATCACCTGTAGCACTTAAGAGCAAGTTCGAGACCAAAACCGAAGAACTTGGCACACGCGATTTTGAAGGTGTCACCGCCGAGGGAACCCGCCGAACAACCATCATCCCGGTTGATGCGATCGGTAACGAGCGTCAGATCGAGGTTGTCTATGAACGCTGGTATTCAAAGGATCTCGGTGTCGTCGTATATTCGAAAACAACCGATCCCCGCACCGGCGAGCAGACCTATAAGCTGACCAACATCAACCGCAGTGAGCCCGACCCATCGCTCTTCGCCGTTCCGACCGAGTACCGCAAGGTCGGCCAACCCGGATCTTCGGTCCGTGCCACAACGGTGAGAACGGATGGAGCGAAAACAAGCGCCTCTCCCAGGGCAACCACAGCCCCGGCCAAACCCACGACCGGCGTAGGCCGACCATAACAACTTCCATCTAACGTAAGTCCTCAAGACTATGGCGGGTAGCAATACCCGTCTTTTTTTGTGTTTTGATTCTTATTATTGCGTTTTGACAAAGGTAATAATTAGAATTATTCTAAGTCTAAGATGAAATGCCATGGAAGCAGTAACAATACAAGACTTGGGTTTGACTAAGCAGCGGGAGGTTGTTTTGCGGGTCATTCGTGACTCGCACAGTCATCTTACCGCTAATGAAGTTTTTGGCGAGGCGAAGAGTCTTTTGCCGAGCATAAGTTTCGCTACCGTCTACAACTCGCTTCGTTATCTAAAGGATGCGGGGCACATTGCCGAGATACAGTTTGGCAACGGCGCAAGCCGGTTTGACCGGATGACATCGCGGCACGATCATGCGATCTGCACGAAATGCGGCGTGTTGACCGATATACATATGAAGATCCCGGCTAAGCTGATCGGCAAGGCAGCGAAGAAATCGAACTTCAAGCCGGAATCGCTGGAATTCACTTTACGGGGCATCTGCCCCGACTGCGTAGGAGTTTAACCACGAATGACACGAATTGCACAAATAGGT
Organism: Pyrinomonadales bacterium; assembly: GCA_038227175.1. Classification (GTDB taxonomy): domain Bacteria; phylum Acidobacteriota; class Blastocatellia; order Pyrinomonadales; family Pyrinomonadaceae; genus OLB17. The sequence goes on from JBBRPZ010000001.1 coordinate 104,020, forward strand.
TTTTATTCGTGACATTCGTGTAATTAGGGCCAAAGATCAATAAAACTAAGGAGATAGAAAACATGTCAACAGGAACAGGAACCGCGACGGAAAATACGGTCACGCTAGCGAAGGTCGGCCAACCGGCACCGGACTTTAACCTTCCATCCACCAAGAATATCGAAACATTGAAGGAAAACGTAAAGCTCGCGGACTATAAGGGCAAATGGTTGATCATATTGTTTTACCCGCTGGATTTTACCGGCGTATGTGCGACGGATCTGACGCATTTTTCGGACAGGTTTGACGAGTTCAAGAGCCTCGGGACCGAGGTTCTCGGCGCCTCGACCGATTCGGTCCACTCACATCGCGCGTGGCTCCGTTCGCCGAAGGAGAATAACGGGATCGGCGAGATCAAGTTCCCGATCGCCTCCGACCCGGGCGGCAAGTTGGCCCGCCAATACAATATCCTGATCGAGGAAGCGAACATCGCGCTCCGGGGTCTTTTCATCATCGATCCGGAAGGCGTGTTGCAGTACTCGGTGGTTAACACCCCGGCTATCGGACGCTCGGTCGATGAAACTCTGCGCGTGCTTCAAGCCCTCCAAACCGGCGGCTTTTGCGCCGCCGATTGGAAGCCGGGCCAGAAAACACTGTAGGCCCAGCCAAAACGAATAACTTCAAGGAATCGAACAAATAATTAGAGGGCAGATCACAATGGAAAATAACACAGAACATAATGGTAATGGCAGCAAATGCCCGTTCACGGGCGGTGCGATAAAGTTCACGACCGAAACTGGCCGAACGAATAGGGATTGGTGGCCTAAGGGGTTGAATCTGAACATACTTCGGCAGCACTCGTCGAAGTCCGACCCGATGGGCGACAATTTCGATTACGCGAAAGAGTTCATGACGCTCGACTATGCGGCGCTCAAACAGGATCTCGCAGACCTTATGACCGACTCGCAGGATTGGTGGCCGGCTGATTTCGGCCATTATGGGCCGCTGTTTATTCGCCTGACGTGGCACGCAGCGGGAACCTACCGCATCGGCGACGGCCGTGGCGGTGGTGGTCGGGGTCAGCAGCGTTTTGCTCCTCTCAACAGTTGGCCTGACAACGTGAGCCTTGATAAAGCTCGTCGGCTCTTGTGGCCGATCAAGCAGAAGTACGGGCGTAAGATCTCATGGGCGGATCTATTTATCCTTGTGGGCAATGTCGCACTAGAAACAATGGGCTTTAAGACTTTCGGGTTTGGCGGCGGTCGCGAGGACGTGTGGGAGGCGGATCAGGACGTTTACTGGGGCGCCGAATCGACGTGGCTGGCCGGCGACATCCGATACAAACACGGTTCTCCGGGCGTCGATAAGGATGGCGGGGTGCTCGTCTCGGACGACGATGCGGATGGAGACGTGCATAGCCGAAAGCTTGAGAATCCGCTTGGAGCGGTGCAGATGGGGCTGATCTACGTCAATCCCGAGGGCCCGGACGGCAACCCCGATCCGCTTCTAGCAGCCCATGACATACGTGACACATTCGGCCGGATGGCCATGAACGACGAAGAAACCGTTGCCCTCATCGCGGGCGGCCATAGCTTCGGCAAGACGCACGGTGCGGCTGAGGCGTCGCACGTGGATGTCGAGCCGGAAGCGGCCGGACTCGCGGCCCAGGGATTCGGTTGGAACAACAGTTTTGGCACTGGCAAAGGCGGCGACACGATCACAAGCGGCCTTGAGGTGACGTGGACCACCACGCCGACGCAATGGAGTAACAACTTTTTCGAGAACCTGTTTGGTTTCGAATATGAGCTTACAAAGAGCCCGGCGGGAGCTCAGCAGTGGGTAGCTAAAGGTGCCGAGGCGACTATACCGGATGCATTTGATGCGTCGAAAAAGCGTCTGCCGACGATGTTGACCACCGACCTCAGCTTACGATTTGATCCGGCATACGAAAAGATCTCGCGGCGATTTCTCGAGAATCCCGATCAGTTCGCAGACGCATTTGGGCGGGCCTGGTTCAAGCTCACGCACCGCGATATGGGACCGCTCTCACGTTATCTGGGACCGGAGGTGCCTGGGGAAGAGCTGATCTGGCAGGATCCGATCCAAGCCGTCGATCACGAACTGATCAACGACGGCGATATTGCCTCCCTGAAAGCGAAGATACTTGATTCAGGACTCTCCATATCCCAACTCGTTTCGACGGCGTGGGCCTCGGCGTCCACATTCCGCGGCGGCGACAAACGCGGCGGTGCCAATGGTGCCCGCATTCGACTTGAACCCCAACGGAATTGGCACGTCAACAACCCGTTCCAACTGGCAACCGTGCTGACGACGCTCGAAAGTATTCGAAAGGACTTCGGCAAGTCGGTTTCCGTCGCCGATATGATAGTACTCGGTGGTTGTGCGGCTATAGAGAAAGCCGCTAAGGATGCGGGCCATGACATTAGTGTTCCGTTCAAGCCGGGACGTGGCGATGCATCGCCGGAGCAGACCGAAGTCGATTCGTTCCAGTATCTGGAACCACAAGCAGACGGATTTCGCAACTACAAGAAGAAGCATCATTTCACCCCGGCGGAGGAAATGCTCGTCGATAAGGCCCAGCAGTTGACGCTGACCGCCCCTGAGATGACCGTGCTCGTCGGCGGTATGCGTGTTCTCAACACAAACTTTGACGGATCGAGGCACGGCGTCTTCACCGACAAACCAGGCACACTGACCAATGACTTCTTCGTCAACCTTCTCGATATGAACACGGCGTGGAAGGCAACAGACGATTCCGCACAAATGTTTGATGGCAACGACCGCGTAACAGACTTACCGAAATGGACCGGCACACGCGCGGATCTTGTCTTTGGTTCGAACTCGGAGCTTCGTGCGATAGCCGAAGTTTACGGCTCCAGCGATTCGCAGGAGAAATTCGTTAATGACTTCGTCGCGGCGTGGGACAAGGTAATGAATCTTGACCGCTTCGATTAATACTGGGAATAGGAAACTCTACCGCAGATGGACGCTGATAAACACAGATAAATATCTGTTGTTATCTGCGTCTATTTTGCGTTTATCTGCGGTTAATTTTTTTGCTCCTATATCCGTCCGTTCGTAATCGCCCAAACCAGCCAGGCAAACACATAGACGCTGCCGAGGATCGAACCGACGAGCACCACCGCCAAAACAGCGACCAATCCCACGACAAAAAGATAATCGCTCGTCGTGCCCTTGCCATGACCAGCGGCGCGGGTGCGGATGAGGTTCATATTTTGGTTATTTGCCTTCCACACAAAATCGAAAGCATCACCGATAAAAGGTATCAGCCCAACCACATAGTCCAGCCCCAGATTAAATGCCATCCTGAGCAGCGTGATCTTTGGCACGCCGTAGCGAACGCCCGCAAACAAGATATACAGCGATGGTAGAAACGTGATCGTGTCACCTAAATTTGGTATCAAACCGATCAGCGCGTCGAGCCCAAACCGCCAGCCAACACCCGGTATCCGAAACAGGTCGTCAAGATAAAACGCGAGATCGTCAAGACTCTTCTCGACCTCGATCTGCTTTTGGAGTGTGTCCATAATACTTAGCCACAGAGAACACAGAGAACACAGAGAAAAACCTATTTCTTACTCATCTTACTCTGTGTTCTCTGTGGCAAATTTCCCTCCACGATCTTTACGCTGACGATCTTGTCGCCGCGCACGATGTTATCTACGACTTTCATGTCGACGTTGTTCACGTGGCCGAAAACGGTGTAGCCGCCGTCAAGGTGCGGCTGCGGTGCGTGGGTGACGAACCATTGCGAGCCGCCCGTGTCTTTGCCGGACAGGGCCATGCCGACCGCTCCGCGATCGTATGGCAGCGTATTAACCTCACATCGGATCGACCAGCCCGGACCGCCGTTGCCGTCGCCCCGCGGATCGCCGTCCTGCATGACAAAATTGGGCACGACGCGATGGACTTCGAGACCATTAAAGTAGCCGGAACGTGCAAGCTTAACGAAATTATCGACCGTCAGCGGAGCTTCCTCAGGCGTAAAGAAAATTGTGAATACGCCCTTGTCAGTCGTCAGCACAGCTTTGACCGAGCCGTTTTTCCGCGAGAGTGCCCGACGATAATCGACATCGGTATTCAAAACCTGACCGAGTTTTGTTCCAAGAACCGGGCTGTATGGCAAGACCTGATCTTTGTGCTTTGAACGGGCATTTTCCAGGGACGCCGGAATACCTGGGAAATCCTTTTGCAGGTCTTTGTCGGCCAGCAGCTCAAAGGCCCGTTTGCGGACCAGGTAATCCGGCGAATCCAGAGCGATAAGAAGTGCCCCGACCGACTCTTTTTTGTCTAACTTATGGAGCGCGTTGAGAATTGCGAGCTGAGCATCGTCAGACTCCTTATCTTGCACAAATGAGAAAGTAAAGGCCTTTTTCAGCGCTTCGACATTCTCTTTCGACAGTGGCCGGTCGTCGATCGCGCCTGCTGCGGCAGCCCGGATGTATAGGTCGTCATTAGCGAGCGAATCGCGCAGCATCTGATCGAGGTTGTCCGGCTTAAATGCCGCGACAGCGCCCTGCAGCTCAGGCTGGGCCTTGGTCATTTCTCCATGATACGCCGGTTTTACTCCGGCTTTCATACCGGCAACGAACGCCATCAGTGCGTCACGTGCCTTGAGTTTCAAGGCTTCGTCCTTCGACGCAGCGATCACGCGAATGCCCTGTATATAAGATTCCGCTATGTGCCGGTCGCCGTAACCGCTGTTCATCAGACGAAAGTCCGCTACGTATCTCGCCGGAGCGACGGTGGCCATGGCGATCTCGGCCTCGGGCGACCGGAAGTTGTCCGTCACCCTGAGCCCCTGAATACTACCGATGGCTTTTTCGTTATTCGAATTCGGAACGATGCGTGCCAGAGCAGATGCGATTTCAAGCAACTCGCTCTTTTCAGCCTTGGGTTCAAGTCCATTCATGTCGGCCAGCAGCCCGATCCCGCGTTCGACCAGGCCGTCGAGAGCTTTTGCATCTTTCAGGGACGCAAGCGACCGGATGGCGGAAACGCGAACGCGTGAATCGGTGTCGGTCGTGGCTGCTTTTAATAGAATGTCGAAGGCGTCTTTATCCTCGGCGGCACCGAGAACGCGAGCAGCGTTGGCCCGCACCACGGCATCGGTGTGCGTTGTGAGCAGATCACGGGCGTCGCGAATTGCCCCTTTTGCGCGCAAGCGTGCAAGCGTGTTGAGAGCGTCAGCCACGACATTTGGATCGGTGGAGGCAAGAAATGGCCGGACAGCGTCCTCTGCCCCGGTCGGTTTGGCTCGAAGTATCGCGGTAAGTGCTCTGCAGATGACAACCGGCGACGGCGTCCCAGAATTCCGCTCTAATTCGAGGCCCTTTATGATCACCTCGCCGAGCGTTTTCGCCTCGGGATCGGCGGCGTGTGCGGCAGCGATCTTTCCGGCCGCCTCAAATGCCCGCGACAAAAGCTCACGGTCTCGAAGGGCATAGTCGGACTCCGACTTTATTACGTCCGAGACGTATTCGGCACCCTTAACGGACTCGATCTCGCCCAAAGCAAACACCGCCATTGTCCAGACGCGGCCCGTATTTTTGCGGTCTCCAAACATGGCGTAAAGAGCCGGTATAGCCCGCTCATCCCCGATACGTCCGGCGGCTAAAGCCGCACGAGCTCGAATATCCGCATTTGGCGATTTCAGCAGCGATTCGAGTACCGCGTCATAGCGCCGCGCGTCCTCGGCCTTTAGTATCGAGACGCCAACCGCGACCGGCACCTGAGCGTGCGTTGCAAAAGATAATGCGAGCAGGAAAATAGTCGTTATAGTTAAGTGTCTTTTCATTGTTTTCCTGATTCTAGCTTTCGACTGTGGTGAATGCCAAACGGCAAGTATGTAGCTTGTCAAGGTACCCTACGTTCCGGTAATGGCTCAGTTTAATTTGCATCGGGTTAATGGATTTTCGGCTTGGCACTGTCGGCCCGTTTAGGATTGCCGTTCGCTTTAGCGAACGGATAATGGTCTGGAAACACAATCGGGGCTTTAGCCCAAACGGACATTGGGCTAAAGCCCAAGCAGTTGGTAGTAGCTATCCCGTTGCCTAAAGGCAACGGCAATGAGGGCGGGCCATGTCCCGGAGGCTGGCCATTGCTTAGAGATCTCTGAGCGATACCAAGCAACGGCAGTGGCCCGGAAGCTGTCAAACTCGATTCCGGCGCGCGAGTCTGGGACGCGGGTGAGTTTAACGTTCGCGAGGCCTCGAGATCGACGCGGATCAGGCGTTCAAGAACGGGCATCGATGGCTGGTCGCCGTAAGCGGGCACGAGACCTGCGCGTTTCCGGTAATGAAACACTGAAACGGTCGAGTCTGGTTCGGTCGCTTGCGTGGCGATAAGCTGAAACGGACGGTTCGGCGCAAAACGGCTTGCGTTCATTGCGGTGAGGACACTTTCAACAAAAGCGAGCTTGTCGTCCCTAAACGGCTGGGCAAATTTGATCTTAAATGAGCGGTGATGGCGTTGCGGATAATTGTTCATGACGAGACCATAACCGGTTTTCTCGCGAATTTAAAGCGCATTATGCAGGGATTGTATGATTTTGCACAAAATGCACACTTTGATGCAAAATGCGGGGAACGTAGCAAAATGCGGATTTTGCGGGAAATGTTGTAAATGCTGCAATTGCAGGGTTTGTGGAAAATTAGTCACGAACGTCAGTCCCGGCGCTTCGTCTCGCGGCCTGTATTTAACACATATTACGCGTTAGGAAATTGCGCAGACTAATAGCAATTATTTTACCGCAGATAAACGCAGATGAATACAGATTCCGAACTCCTATCTGCGAATATCTGCGTTAATCTGCGGCAAAATCTTTCTTGAAATCCTACTGCGTAACTAGGTTTAAGGGACGTTCACGATCTCGTAGCTGGTCGTTATCTCCGCCGTCGGGCGGACGGTGGCGGCGACGGAGCAGTATGTCGTGTCCGACAGGTGGATCGCGTCGGCGACGGCCTTTTCCGAAACGCCGCGTCCGTGCACTATATGGTTAATGTGAAACTTGATAAATTTACGCGGGTGCTCGTCCGCCCGGACGCCCTCGATCTCGACGTTGTACGCGGTAACGTCCTGCCTCTTTTTGAGCAGGATCGAGATCACGTCGGCCGCCGAGCAGCTGGCAACGGCGACGAGCAGCATCTCTAGGGGAGTCGTCGCAGCTCGTCTATCACCTTTTATATCAATGACTTGGGCGTGGCCGCTCGGCGGTGTGGCGATGAAAAACTCGTCACCGGCATACTGGACCGATGCTTTGTATGTGTTTGCGGACATAATATTTCTGGAACGATCTACCGCGATTTTAGCACAATAGTTCACGTGGCACAGGCATTCCAAACAACCATTGGCACGGAAAATGCTTCATAAACCGCAGGGGATCGTGTGCGCCCAAACGCTCGGATCACAGGACGGCAATTATGAGTAAGTTCAGAAATTCATTTATGGCAATAGCCATGTTGGCGGCATTTTTAATCGGCTCGGCGGGTCTTGCCGAAGCGCAAAAGCGTAACGATCGCGATGTCCGTGACGCAGTTCGGAGCTTAAATTCTAAGCTCGACGATTTCGAATCGCACCTGCGTTACCAGATACAGAGCAGTTCATCTAATAACGGTCAAACCTCGGACATCTCGGACCTTATCCGCACGATGCGCGATAACGTTGGGTATTTTCAGGACAATTTTGACCGAAAACGCGAAAACGCTAACGATGTGCGTGCGATAGTCGACGCTACGCGACCGATCGGTGATTTTCTTCGCACCAACCCACAAAATCGCAGCGTTGAGGACGATTGGAGAGCGGTCCAAACCCAACTCGACCGCCTCTCGGCAAGCTACGGCGTTACGAATAAATGGAACAACCCACGCCCGCCCCAGGGTGGCAACACCTACCCACCGTATTCGCCGCCTGTTCAGACAACTGGTGTTAACGCTGGCTTTTCCGGCACTTATGACATTGACCGCGCACGGAGCGAAAACATTGACGACATAGTCGCCGACACTAAAGTCGCGAACGATCAGCGTCAGGACCTTAAAGATAAACTAGAATCTCCGGAACAGATCGCGATCGATATTCGAGGCAGCCAGATCACATTGGCCACGACAAACGCTTCGCCGATAACATTTACAGCGGACGGCCGCGAAAAGACCGAGATCTCTGCAACGAGCAAAACCATCCGGTTGCGTGCAACCCTAAGCGGACAGGTTTTGACCGTTTCAAGCCTCGGCGGCGAGACGGATTACACGATCACATTTACATCGGTCAGCAACGGTCAGGGATTGAAGGTTTCACGCCGGATTACGACTGACTACCTGAACCAAACCGTCTTTGCCGAAAGCGTGTATAACAAGACCGACGTAGTCGCCAAACTCGGCATTCCGACGGGCGGAAATGTCGGCAACGTAAACAATGGTAACATCGACCCGAATGGCGGCTATTCTGATAATGACAATTCCGGCGGAGTGGCAAACGGCGGCTCGCCCAATAACGGCAACCAAGGCAACAATGGAAGCCGCCCAGTCGCGGTGCAGGTCAAGCCGGGCAATTATGTCGTGCCGAACGGTACTTCGATGACCGGCATTTTGGAAAACGAGATCAACACCAAGGTTTCGCAGAACAACGACCGTTTTCGCATGACGGTGCAGTCGCCCGATCAATTTCGCGGTGCGACCATTGAGGGATACGTCTCGGGCATCAACCGCTCAGGCAAGATCACCGGACGCTCGAATGTCACGCTTAACTTTGAAAAGATAACACTTAGAGACGGTACGACATACGATTTTGCCGGCTCGACCAGAGGCGTTACCGACGTGACTGGCAAAGCCGTTCAGGTCGATAACGAAGGCACCGTCAGGGGCGACAATCAGACCAAACAAACCGCCAAACGCGGCGGTGCCGGTGCCGGTATCGGGGCTGTCATCGGAGCTATAGTCGGCGGCGGACACGGCGCGGCAATCGGCGCAATCATCGGCGGCGGCGTAGGTGCGGGTTCGGTGGCCGTTCAGGGCAACAGCGACATACAGTTGATGAAAGGCTCGGTCGTCAGCATCCAGGCGGCCGCCCCGGCACAGCTAAATACGAAGTAGGAAAATTAACCGCAGATGAACGCGGATAAACACAGATAGGAATTTATTATTCTTTACGGACGAGCGATTTATTGCTCGTCCGTTTATTTTTATCTATCATTTCTTATCCGCGTCTATCTGCGTTAATTTGCGGTTAATTTCTTATGCGTGAGCTTCCCCACGAAATCGAGCAGTACCGCGACCACAAGTGGCGGCGTGAGGAATCGCTAAAGGTCGACACCGCCGAGGCCGTCGAAGCGATGGTCGAGGAAATCGGCTTTTGCCTCGGGTTGACCGACGCCCGCAAAGATCTTCCGTCAGTCTACATCGCCGTTTGCGGCCGCCGCGACGCCCACATGCCGCGCAACGTGCAAAAAGATCTGGAAGCGAGCCGCGCATGGGTACTCAAGGACGAGGTCATGGTTCGCGGCAAGGTCTATTACGCCAAACTCATCAAGGGCAAATCGATGTTTCTCGCCCCGCGGATGATCCCGGTTTTCAACGCAATCTGGGGCTGCTCGCGAAAGGGCGAAAGCGGCGTTCTCTCGACAAACGCCCAGCGTGTGCTCAAGGTTCTCCGCAAGGAATGGGAAATGGCGACGAGCGATCTGCGGGCCGAGTGCGGATTTAAGGACAAGAAGGATCTAACAAACGCCATCGACGAACTCCAAAAACGCATGAAAGTTATCCCGCAAGAGGCCGTCTATGTGCCGAAATTTACCTACATTTGGACTCTGGCCGAGGCTCGTTTTCCCGAAGAGATCGAGATCAAAATGCCTCGCGATGAAGCCGTGCGAGAGCTTGCACGGTCGTTTCTTCAAGGCTACGGCCTGACGCACCTAGGCGAGCTGTCGGGCAAATTCGGCTTTCAGCGATGGGAATCGGGTAAGGCAAATCACGAACTCGTGAACGAAGGCTTTGCGGAACGACTCGCGACCGGCGTGTATATTCTGCGAGATTTACCACAAAGACACCAAGCACCAAGTAAGAATTTGACCGCTTGAATATTCAAAAATTCCTTTCTGTTTTTTTTTTTTGGTGAATTTCTCCTTGCGTATGGCGCAACCTCATCTGTGTACTCTGTGGCTAATTCTTCATCGTCATCAGACTTGCAAAGATCTCGATGCCATCCCACAGGTTTTGCAGCCGGATATTCTCGTTCTCGGCGTGTTGGTTGTTGTCGTAATTGGCGATCGGCACTGTAATTGTGGGGATATTCAACGTGTCACTAATTATCGACAGCGGCAGGCTACCGCCTAGTGTTGGCATACGCACGACTTGGTCTTTAGAAGCAGCCTGAACGGCGTCGATCACACGCAAACAAATAGGCAGGTCCATTTTTGTGCGTTGAGCGTTATAGCCACCCGCGCGGCTGGTAAATTTCGCTATCAACGGATAATTCAATCGTTCAGCTTGTGTCGGGTCGTGATCGACGATGTGAAACCCCTGCGATTCGATATGCCGCCGCAGCTTTTCGACCTGTCGTGTGTGATCATTGCCCTTGACGAGACGGAGATCGAGTACAGCACTAGCCGTTGACGGGATGACGTTGCGTGCCAGATCGCCGACGTCGCCGCTTTTAATACCGTTAATATTGAGCGAAGGCAAGTTTATCAATTCGAGTAGGCTCTTTCCGCCGCCCTCGGTGTACGAGATGCCGAGTTGGCGTTTGAGTTCTTCGTCGTACTTCGGAGCGTCGCCGATCGCCTTTAGTTCGACCGGCCCGAGCGGCTCTACATCGTCCGCCCAGCCTTTGACCGTGATATTTCCATGGTCGTCCTTCATCGACGAGAGCAGTTTTGCGAGCGTCAACGCGGGATTCGGTGACCAGTTGCCGTAATGTCCACTGTGGAGAGGGCGATTTGCGCCGTAAACCGTGAGATCGACGTTTACGTCACCGCGAACGCCAAAGACAACCTGCTTGCGACCCGATTGGTGCACCGGTCCGTCACAAACGATGAATGCATCGGCTTTCAGGAGATCCTTGTTGTTTGAAATGATTTCACGCAGATGCGGCGAGCCGGCTTCTTCCTCGCCTTCGAATATGAATTTGATATTGACCGTTGGTTTAATGCCCTTTGCCACGAGAGCGTCAAACGCATTGAGGATCGCGAAAACGCCGGCCTTGTCGTCCGATGCCGAACGGGCGTAGAGCCGCCATTCGGGGTCGATCTTGTCACCGGGTTTTGGAAACGGAATCTTTGTCCCACCTTTTTCCATCGGCGCCGAAAAAAGAGCGGGAACCCACGGTTCGATGCCGGTCCACTGCTTCGGATCGGTCGGCTGCCCATCATAGTGAGCGTAAATTATCAGAGTTTGCGTGGCACCTGGCGTTTGCCATTCACCGTAAACCGCTGGCGGCACGTTTTTGTCAGCCAACGCGAGAAGCCGCGGACTCAATCCGCTTTTCTTCATCAGCCCGACCAGATAGTCAGCGTTGCGGCCTATGTTTGGAGTGTCCGAAGCAACGTTCGGAATAGAGAGCATCTCAACAAAGTCGCGAAGAAGAAGGTGCTCGTTGGCGGTGCGGTATGCGCGGATCGATCTAACAGGGTCGAGTTGCGCTAGCGTAGACGCAACGAAAAGTAAGACCGTTGCTATTGAGATCAAGATTCGATTCATCTTTTTTTCGCTCTGGCTTGCTTGGTTTGGCAACGACTACAACGTTAGTCTTGCCTGTTGATTGTAACGTGGACCGCTCTCTCGCCCGTGACCCATTTATCGACCTTGTAGCCGAGGTCGCGAAGGTCGAGGCCCGCAAAAAGCGGCTCGCCTTTGCCAAGTATCACAGGACTTATGCCAATGTGGAGTTCGTCGATGAGCCGGGCGGCGAGGTATTGACGGATGGTCGCCGCGCCGCCGCCGATGCGAATGTCCCGATCGCCGGCTGCGGCTTTTGCCTGCTCTAACGCCGAATGAATGCCGTCAGTAATAAAATGAAATTTCGTTCCTCCTTTCATCACGATTGGGTCACGTGCGTGATGCGTGAGGACAAAAGTCGGGACGTGATACGGCGGTTCGTCGCCCCACCAACCTTTCCATTCATCATCGAGCCACGCCCCGCGAACGGGCCCGAACATATTTCGCCCCAATATCCAAGCCCCTTTCCCGTTCATGCTTTCGGCAGCAAACCCGTCGTCGATGCCAGTCTCGCCGCCCTCGCCGCCGTGCTGGTCGATAAAGGTTTTGGTCGGAAAGAACCAATCCATCAACTCAGGCCCGCGAACACCGAGCGGATTTTCAAGGCTCTGATCCGTCCCCGCAGAAAATCCATCTAACGACATTCCGATACTCTGTGCAACTATTTTCAACATAACTATTATTTTAATACTTCGGAGCTAAAGCCTGGGTTTCCAACCTGCAGCAACAAAACAAAGGAACGCCACTAAAAATGGCGCTCCTTATTATTAGCGAATACTTGTTCATTCTCCGGTTGTGGGCGGCCTATTTTTTTGGCCACACGATCTTTTGCTGGTTCTGCACGTTGAGTTCGGCGACCTTTACCGATTTGGCGGCGTCGATCTCGTTTTGCGTGAGGAACGCCGACGGGGTCAGCTCAAAGATATCGAGGCCGCGTGAGATCTCGGACGAATAGATATGGCCGTTGTACCAGTATGCGGACCATGAGCCGCCGAGCACGAGATTATTGGGGTCTATGGGGCCGCGATCGAAATAGGCGATCTCCTTAGGATGTGCGGCGTCGGTAAAGTCCATGACCGAAATGCCGCCCTGGTACCATGCCTGCACCATAATGTCGCGGCCCGGAACCGGGATTATCGAACCATTGTGAGCGACGCAGTTCTCAGTATCGCTCTGGGCCGACGGCATTTTATAGTAGCTGGCAAACTTTAGCTTGCCGCCCTCAATGTTAAAGATCGAATCGGCTCCCCAGACATTCGGATCGTTTTCGCGGCAGCGGGCACCGAGGCCGCCGCCCCATTCGTCCGTAAATACGACCTTTTTGCCGTCATTGGAAAACGATGCGGAGTGCCAGTATGAGTAGTTTGGATCGTTGACGGCATCCACGCGTTTTGGATTGGCAGGGTCCTTAATATCAAGCAGGATGCCGTTGCCCTCGCAGGCTCCCGCCGCCAAACCGATCGCCGAATAGACGGTAATGTCGTGGCACTGGTCGGTGGGCGTTGGCTTGTCGAGCGCGCCGTGCGTACCGCCGTTTGTCAGGCCGGCGATCTCGTTCGAACGCGAATCCATAAAGATACGCGGGCTCGACACGACCTTTGCATCCTGAGGCGCTTTGACGGGCACCTTGATCACGTCGATGCGAAACTTGGCTGTGCCGGGATTTTTATCAGGCGTGCCATCCGAGCAGCCGGCCAGCTCTTCGTTCTGACGGACAAACGAGGTGCCTGAGACATAGAGATAAACGTTGTTTTTATCGTTAGGATCGGTTACTAAGGTGTGCGTGTGCGACCCGCGGCATGTCTGTACGGCTCCTACTTGTTTTGGATTTTTGATATCCGAGATATCGAATATCCTGACGCCGCGAAAACGATCCTTTGACGCCGCAGGAAGCCCCGGAGCCGACTGGATCGGAAACCCTGCCGCGCTGCAGTCGACGCGGCCGTTCGGCATTTCGACGGACATGAACATGAGGTTTTTGTAAACCGACACGTCGCCCTGACCGCCCGGGCAGATGATGTTTGTCAGCAAAAGGGCATTTGCCGGGTCGGAAATGTCATAGATGCTCATCCCGTAAAAATTGCCCTGAAACAAATGATTGCCCTGAAACGCAATGTCGGAATTGGCAAATGCGAGACCGGCGAGGACGAGCTTCATTGGCGGCGGAATTTTTGACGTGTCTCCGGCGATAATGCTTGCGCCCTTTTCCACCTTGGCATCCATAGGATCGTTAGAAAGTTGAAACGCTTCCGCCTTCTTCATCGACTTTACGAGCCGGAGACCCGACGCGGCTTCACCCGCATCGTACATTCCCGGCTTTAGATGGGCGCGCGGATCATTCGCATTCGAGCCTGTCATTCCGGCTGGAAGCGGCGGCGCCGGTACGGGAGCGAACGGGTTATTTTGAGCCATCGCGGCGGCGGCAAAACACGAACATAAAACAAACGAAGCTGCAAATAAAAGGAAAGCGTGTACTCGATTCATAATTTCTCCTCTAATGATCTTTACCTAACATATTCTGCATGATCCTGATCTCGGCCCGCTGGCCACTGTCGACATCGGTCGTGAAATTAAACAGGTTGGCATCCTGGCCAGCTCCGGCCGTATCGTAAAGCTCCTTGACCATGGTCAAAGCACCGCCATGGTGCTGGATCATTCCGGTCAAAAACAGGCGATCAAACTCGGCGCCTTTTGCTTTTTTCAAGGCATCCATCTGCTTTGCAGTAAGCATTCCGGGCATGAGCATTTCATGTTTATGGCTCGACATGTCCATACCGGGCATATCCATGCCCGGCATGTCGGACATCTGCATTTTCATCGTGGTAGGCTCATCTCTGACCTCGAGCCATCGCTGCATAAACCTCATTTCCTCCGATTGCGAATGGCTGATGCGGGCGCCCAGCAAGCCGAGTTCCTTGTTCTGTGTATGCGATTCCATCAGCGCCGTCATCTCAACCGCCTGAGCGTGGTGCATTATCATGCCCTGCATAAATTCGACATCCTTTTGCGAACGGGGTGGCAATGTCGCCCTCGTCGACGACGGCAAAACACGGCTCGGCTGGCCCGGAGCACCGGGCTGCACAACAACCGGCGGTTTGGGATCGGTTTGCTGTGCGCAGACCGGCAGGGATACGAAACACGTGAAACCAACAGCCAGAATCAACAAGCCCCGTGCAGTCGATGCACCGATTACTGACCGCGGCTTAAACCCGGCAAAAGAAAGCGATTGGTTCGTTGAGCTATCAAACATTGGCGATTGCGTAACTGTTAATTACGTGACCGAGATTAAAAAGTTGCATCCCATTGTGTCGATTCCCTACCACAGTAATTTCGCGGAATAGGCGGAAAATTCCGGATCCCGCGTTATAATCGTAAGATCCTCAACTATACCTTGTGCCATAAGCAAGCGGTCAAAGGGATCCTTGTGATGAAATGGCAGAGTGTCTAATCTCAAAATATGCTCGGTCTTAATTTGTAAAATCTCAACATCATTACCTCGACGCTGGCTCTCGACTAAATCCGGCAAAGGCATTTTTAACTCCATTTTTCCGAGTTGCACCTTGATTTGCATTTCCCAAATGCTTGCATCGCTCAGATATAGACGATTTTCTTCGTCCTCCAAAGCTGCTAATGCGGTATGAGAAAGCCTCGTCGGATCATCTGCCCACCAGATGAAACTATGCGTGTCTAAGAGTAAATCTAAACTCATTCCTTTCCAAGCCAAAACTCATCGGACAGCGGTTCGTCAAAGTCGGCAGTAGTCGAAATCATCCCACGATTCAGTCCCGCAATACGTTTCTTTTTGTTGAGCCGCATAACCGGCTCTAAACGGGCAAGCAGCGTTCCGTTTTGAGCAATCAATATTTCCCCGTCATGTTCAACGATAGCCAACAGCTCGGCCAGTTGGCTTTCAACTCGATCAATATTTATCGTTTGTACCGGCATAATCACTCACCCAATTCGTAAATGTTTTTTTAATTTTCCGTCTTAATACTTCATCAATTCCTGTACCGCCTTCTCGACATCGTCCGATTGCGGCAGGATGAAATCCTCAAGCTGAGGAGCATAACCTACGAATGTATCGGTCGCTCCGACGCGGCGAACGGGAGCGTCGAGATACTCGAACAATTCATTTCCGATGCGGGCAGCTATCTCGGCGCCGTAGCCGTACGAAATCGGGTCTTCGTGAGCGACTATGACGCGCGAGGTTTTTTTGACGGATTCGGCGACCGCTTCCCAATCGTACGGAACCAGCGTGCGGAGATCGATGATCTCTACCGATATTCCCTGCTGTTCGAGGCGTTTAGCGGCCTGATTTGAACGCTCGACCAACGCTCCATAGGTAATGATACTTACGTCCGTGCCCTCGCGAACCGTCTTTGCCTTACCGAACGGGATAAGAAAATCACTCGACGGATACTGCGACTTGTTGTAGACCTGACGGTACAGGTGCTTGTGTTCGAGAAACATCACCGGGTCGTCGCAGCGGATCGCGGTTCGCAGCAAGCCGTTGGCGTCGAGGGCCGTAGACGGATAAACGATCATCAGGCCCGGCGTGTGTGCAAAGATCGTAGTGCCGGACTGCGAATGGTAAAGTGCACCGCCTTTCAAATAGCCGCCGACCGGAACGCGCATGACCATCGGTGCTTTTGACTCGCCATCCGAACGCCAACGCATCGTCGCCAGCTCATTACGGATCTGGTGCATCGCGGGGAAAATGTAATCAAAAAACTGTATCTCGACGACCGGCTTTAGTCCGCGAAGGGCCATTCCGATAGCACGCCCAA
Organism: Pyrinomonadales bacterium; assembly: GCA_038227175.1. Taxonomy (GTDB): domain Bacteria; phylum Acidobacteriota; class Blastocatellia; order Pyrinomonadales; family Pyrinomonadaceae; genus OLB17. The sequence continues at coordinate 120,533 of JBBRPZ010000001.1, forward strand.
CGATATTCGCCTCTGCCAACGGCGAATTAAAAACGCGTGCCGAACCAAACTTGCGCTGTAGATTGGCCGTCACCATAAAGACGCCGCCCTTGCCTTTGACCTGGTCGAGATATTGCTCGCGTGAGCAGTCGGCCACGTCCTCGCCAAAGATGATGATGCGTTCGTCACGGGCCATTTCCTCGTGCAGACAGCGATTGATCAGATCGACCATCGTTCCCGGGTTCCCGGAAAGTTCGGCTCCGTCCTCTGTGTCGAAAAGCTGACGATCGGTCGGATCGACATCCGGCGAAAATACATTACGGAGAGCCGTCTCCGCTGCCGGCTGCGGCGTAGCGACCGCGATGTCCGAAGCTGCGTTGATCTCATCGTCAACCTCTTTTCGTAAGGCTTCCAGATCCTCCGATGTCGCAATGCCATCGGTCATCAGAAACTCGGCGTATTTCCTGATCGGATCGAGCGCGGCATCTGCCTCCAACTCTTCGGATCCGCGATAAAGCTTTTGATCTTCGGAAAGCGAGTGAGAATACGGTCGGACGACCTTGGCATGGACAAAAGCCGGGCCTTTGCGTGCACGGCAATATTCGACGGCCCTTTTGAACACCGCGTACGACGCAAGCGGGTCGGTGCCGTCGACCTTTTGAATAAGCAGGTTAGGAAAGCCAGAGACCAGCTTCGAAATATCACCGCCTGCCGTGCCAACCTCGACCGGAGTCGAGATGGCATAGCCGTTATCCTCGACCAGGAAGATGACGGGCAATTTCAGATTACAAGCGGTATTCAGCGCCTCCCACCATTCGCCTTCGCTCGTCGTGCCATCGCCGACCGACATATAGACGACCTCGTCGCCTTTGAATCCGTTGATCTTGTCTTGCAGCCCTTCGACCAGCCCCGCTCGATAGCTTGCCTCCGCGGCTCCGACCGAATGCAGCGCCTGCGAGCCGGTGCACGACGATTGCGAAGGCACATTGAGCCGCGTGCAGCCCCAATGCGAAGGCATCTGACGCCCATGCGAATTTGGATCAACCTCAGCCCCGACCGCCGACCATAACATCTCCTGCGCCGTCATCCCAAGCCCAAGCATCAACGCCCGGTCGCGATAGTACGGAAAAAACCAGTCGTAACCGGGCTTCATCGCGAGCGCGGCTGCGGTTAAAATGGCTTCGTGTCCGGCACCCGAGATCTGGAAGAACATCTTATTCTGTCCCTTGAGCTGAATCTCTTTGTCGTCGATCCGCCGCGACATGTACATCGTGCGATATATGCCGACAAGCGCTTTGGTATCGAGGCCGTGGTAATTCGCGGGCTTTCCGTTTACAGCTTTAATCGCTTTCGGCGTTTCGGCTTTAGCCGTATTTTGGGTTTTGGTATCCGGGTTAAAACCATCGGCCTCGGTCGTCTTTGCCAGTTCGGCTACAACCACGTTGCCATTTTTCTTTGTTCCAGTCGCCATTAAATTAATCCTATCTATAAATAATACTAATACACGGGTAACTTTCTAAAATACCAAATCGGCGACAGGCGGGCAATTTTTGGAGCGGCATCACGCTGCCTTAACTGTTCCAAACATTTTTTTTCACCCCCGGCGTCAGCGGGACATGATTTTCTACATAACAAGGTAAATATTGCAAACATTAGTGTTGCTCGATTCACGCTTAAATGACTCCGCTCAATAAGATTCTTGAAGTGTAACCTATTTGTGGAGTCCAAAATCATAATCCTCCAAAGCACCAAAATTTTCTCCCATTGATCGGCTCATTGTTTTAACACCCAACCGTCCGGGTCGATCTGGTATTTTCCGTCACTACCAAGACGAATTGATCCCCTACCGTCCTTCATTTCAACTCGATGAGTCTTACCATCAACCACAATGTCGATCGGCATCGCAAATGGCATGTTGTTCGGCGTTTCCCATTGAATCAAAAGTACTTTTTGAGCAACGCTGTTCGGTCCGCTCTGAAGTTCGCCGACGCTGGTTATCAACTTCGGCAGTTTTGGCTGCCGCAGATAAAGCTCAAAAAACCAATCGAGTTTCATGCCCGAATCGGCTTCGGCGATGGCGAGGAAGTCGTCGGTGTTTACCAATCTTTCCTGGCGGCCGTCGGTGTAGGTTTCCATTTCCTTTGTCGGGTAGGCCATGTGGTGGAGGGCTTTGAAAAAGGCTTCGTCGCCGATGAGGTGGCGGAGGGCGTGGAGAAAGAGGGCACCTTTGCCGTAGATGTCGCCGTCGCTGTTGACGTATTCGGGGCCGTCCATGTAGACCTGATAGGCGATCTTTGGCTCGCGGGGAGCGACGGGCTGAATGTTTTTGAGGCCTTTGACGCGGCCTTTCATTGCGGTCAGGTACGCGGCTTTGCCGTGCAGGTATTCCTGATAGAGAGTGTCCATGTAGCTCTGAAACCCCTCGTGGATCCAAAAATCGCGCCAGTCGCTGCACGTGACGAGATTGGCCCACCACTCGTGGCCAAATTCGTGGAGCAGCAACCAGTCGGTGCCGTCGGCCGCGTACTTGAAACCGTTGCCGTAGGCGATAGCGGTCGAGTGTTCCATGCCCAAATGATGCGTCTCGACGATGCCGACCTTTTGCGTGCGAAACGGGTACGGACCGAGATATTTTTCGTAAAAGGCAAGATATTTTTTCTGCTCGGCGATCAGGCTCGCTCCCTTTTCAAAATCCTCGGGCAACACGTAGAAAATGACTGGCAGCATCTCGCCGGTGACCGATTTGTACTTGTCCTCGATCGTCTTGTAGGGAGCGGCGTTAAAGACGAGCGAGTAATTGCTGATCGGGTTGGACATGTACCAGTTGTAGGTCGATGTGCCGTTTGCATTTTTCTTGACGCCCTGCTCTTTGCCGGGGCCGACGGCGATCAGCGGGTCGGGCACGGTGATGTGCATCGACGACGTTGCGGGTTTGTCGGACGGGTGGTCTTTGCAGGGGAACATCAGGTCGGCTCCGTCGTTTTGCAGGGCGACGTTGATCCAGTCGGAGCCATCCTTGGTCTTCTCCCAGATAAATCCGCCGACCCACGGTGGACGCGGAGCTTCGCGCGGCGTACCGGCGTAAGTGATGCTCGTCTTGATCTCTTCGCCGACCTGTTTGGTCGCCGGGAACCAGATCCATATCTTGCCGTCCTTAAAATCATATTTGACCTCGCGACCGCTCTCGGTGAGCTTCTCTATCTTGTACGGCGTATCAAGATCAACCACGATCACGTTGGTCGGGATGACCGTTCGAGCGGTCATCACGGTCGTGCCCGAGATAGACTTTGTTTTCGGGTCGGCGCTGATCGATATATCGTAATTCAGCACATCGTATGCCGCCTGTTCAAACAGCAGCGGCCCGCCGGTCGCGGTCGGGCGAACGCCGAGTTCGCGTTGGGCAAACGCGGTTGAAAGTGAAAACCAAAGCAGAAAAAGAGCGATTGATACGTATTTCATAATTTTGAAAGGCTCTGTCGCCCGTTTCACGGGCTCGGGTTGTTTGCTTGACTCTACCCCAGGTTTCGCTTCGCTTCACCTGGGGCTATCGCTATGCCGCTGCTCCGCAGCTTAAAAGAACACTTTACACTTAAAGAAGTTTCGCGGAAAATGGGTTTGATGCTTAGGATCATCATTTATACGTTTGTCTTGGCCCTGATGTTTTCCGCCGGGGTTTTGGCGCAAGGAAATAAACCCGCAACACCTCAGGCGACGCCGACGCCGACGCCGACTTCCGATTCTCCGCCAAAGGCAAATCAGCGTCCGCCCGAAAAGCCGGCCTCCGAGCCTTTTGATAAGGCGGATGTTTCGACGATGGCTTCGAAATGTGTCTCGCTCGACACTGAGGCCGGCGTGATAAATATCGAGCTGTACCCGGAAAGCGCACCGGAATCGGTCCGCAATTTTCTCAATCTCGCCGTAACCGGAGCCTATGATACGACCTTGTTTAGCCGCGTCGTGCCGGGTTTTGTGATCCAGGGTGGCGACCTCTACACACGTGACGCCAAGATGACCTACGCCCTCGGCATGCGTGCCCGCAAAACGATCGTCGACGAGCCTAATAAGATACTCCACGAACGCGGCGTCGTCTCGATGGCACGATCCGACGAGCCGAACACCGCGTCCACGCATTTCTTTATCCTTGTAGACACGGCGTCGGGGCTGGATGGTAAATTTGCTGCCTTCGGACGAGTTACACAAGGCATGGATGTGGTCGATGCGATCAATAAGGTTCCGGTTGAAAACGAAAAACCGGCAAAACCAGTGCGAATCAAGAAGGCGAGCGTGCTGGCGTGTGCGAAATAGTCAGAACCGCCTGCGTAAGCGGATGGCAGGCTGTGACGATCACCCCTTCGTTGCGAATACACAAACACCTTTCTTTGCCAAGACCGTTCCCCCGCTTACGAGGCTGTGTCAAAACCCGATCTGAATCAAAGAATTTTATTGCCGTTGCCTTCAGGCAACGGAAGAGCCAGTAAAAATTGATGGTCTTAGCCCAAACTAATGCATTGGGCTAAAGCCCTGGGGGATTTTTTGATAGCCTGAACCGTTGCCTAAAGGCAACGGCAATTTTAAGAACTATACATCACACGCCATATTAGTTTTGACACAGCCGCATACGCAGGCGTTCTGACTTATTTGCGGAAATACATTGTTCGCAGGATGGTGTAGAGCTTGGAAAAAGCGGAGAGATCGTTGGTCGGCCGATTCTTCGCCATGCCTACCTGAATCCTAACCTCGTAGCACGTCCCGCTGTGATATGTTCGGTAAAACTCAAACTGTTGGACGCTTTCCATTCCTCCGTCCATTTCCGTAGCCCGATAAAACGTGTTTGAACCAAATTTTTTTAGCCGCACGGGGGATTCTACACTTGCTTGGGGAAGCTCTTTACAGGCAGCTCGCGTAATCTTATTCGCCGCAAGGGTTGCGGTCGCACCACCAATGTTCCTGCCGGGGTGGATTACAGACACTCCCGTCAGGTTCTTAAAGTTCTCTTCCGGCTCATTTTCGCTTTTCGTAAGTTTCACGGTAGCCGGATATTTAAACCCAACTTTGTATTCTTTGTTGAAGAACGTCTTCTGCGCGGCTGCCACTCCGGCTGCGAGTATTAGGAACGTCAACGCCAGGCACATTTTCTTCATAATTACGCTCCATCGAAAAGTTTATTTAGTAGCGATATAATTATACGACGTCCAATTCGAATTGCGAAAAAAACATCGGTCGTGACAGACGATACACTAATCCGCAAAATCCAGATCGAGCGTCATCCGGTATTCGTTTGCCATCGACGGATGGCCGTGGGCCATCGAGACGTCGATACCTTTCTTATAAGTTTCGATTGCCTTTTCGCGTTCGCCTGCTAAGGCGTAAGCGTTGGCGAGAACTCCATATGCATTGCCTTCGTCATCGGCTTTTGCGAGATACGTTTCGAGCAGCTCCATCACGTCGCTGTGCTGGCCGAGCTTTTCATATTCCTTAGCGAGGCCAAACATGACCATTGTGTTTTCGGGGTCGGAGACGAGCATTTCTTTGAAGACTTCGATTCGGTTCGACATATATGTGAAATTAGCATCGCGACGTACCTTTCGACAAAAGAAAAACGCCGTTTTTGACGCGGCGTTTTTTGAGCGAAACTGGGGCACTAGCTATTTAGCGTAGTTTGCCACCGTTTTCGGAAATCTCTGTAGCGAACCCGGAGCGTCCGACCAGAGGATCGGCGAATCGCCTAGTATCTGTCTTGCTGTCTTCTGATAAACGCCGAGATTTATATCTTTGTCCGGAGTTATGACGACTCCCTTCAACGAAAGCCCGGCAAACAGCCCGCGGCTGCGTGAGTAGCTTAAAATCTCAGCATCCAGCGTGACATTCGTCGAAGCCGCCGCTGTCCGGCCAACCGGACCAGCCGAAACGCTGCCTTCGCCGCCGATTTCGAACTTGTCCTCGAGCAGGCCCTTGAGGCCTTTTTCATTCATTATCAGCAGAACGTAGTCCGTCTTCTGTCCACCGATTTGCGGTCCGATACTGCCGCCGCGCATATTCAAAAACGCGGGGGCGCTCCAGCCCGAATCGAGACGGCGTACCACGACGCCCGATCCGCCCTGACCGCCGACGATAAATCCAAATTTGAGAGCACCCGGAAATACGACAACCGCCTTTGCCTTTTCGAGCAGATCGCGAGGGATCGATTTGTCACCGGCAGCCATTATCTCGTTGATGACCTTGGAGGCTTTGTCGACGCGTTCCACCGCATCTCGCATTTCCTTGGCGTTTTGAGCAAACGAATTCCCGCCGACGATCAGTATCGTGAACAGAACAACAAACAAACCATTTATTACTTTACGCATATAATTCACCTCAAAATTTAGAAGTCCAAATATAAGTTTTATCACACGCACACCCGGGCGTATGTATGGTAGGCCACATAGGGGTCAAAACTTTCGCCGCATCAAAACAATCTCTGCTGGATGGCGATGGGTGCGATCTCGGCCCCGGCCTCGACCTTAGTTTCGTGCTGTTTGAAACCGAGGCGACGAGAATGAAAGTCAAAGAGTTTTCGGGTGACCTCCCACTGCTCGGTCTTTCCCGTGCTTCGCTCCTTGTAGGTTTGATGCCGAAGTGTGCCGCCGCGTTCGCGTTTCATGGTATTGATGATCTTTGACGCCGCCGTCGGCGAGAGACGCTCGTGCATTTTTTGAACAAAATATTCCTCGATCGAATCGGTGTCCAGATGCAGCATCGACATAAAGGCACGCGTCGCACCGGCGTCCTTTGCACGTTCGAGCAGGCCGGGAATGTCCGATTCGTTGTAGCCGGGTATCACCGGAGCAATGCCGATGCCGACAGGTATGCCCGCGTCCGCGATCTCGCGCATGGCCCGAAAGCGTGCCTCCGGAACCGGCGTGTACGGCTCAAACGGATTTGATCTCTCTTTCGTCAAAAATGGCAGTGAAAAGAAAACGGATACGCGTTCAAGCTTTTTCAAAATATCTATATCGCGGGTCACAAGTGGCGCTTTTGTAATTACACCGACAGGCACTCGAAAATCGACGCAGACCTCGATGCATTTACGCGTCAACTCATAGCTCGCCTCAAGCGGCAGATACGGGTCGGTCGCAAACGAAAAGTCGATATGCGGCATCTTATCGCGAGTCTTTTTTAGTTCCTGCCGCAACAATTGTGGTGCATTTGGCTTGACGACGATTTTCGTCTCAAAATCCGTCCCCGCTCCATAGCCGAGGTATTCGTGATACTGCCGCGCAAAGCAATACGTGCATCCGTGAACGCAGCCGCGATAGCAATTTACCGTGTAACGCCAGCCGCCTTCCCAATCGGAAGCAAAGGCCTTTGTGATCATTTTTTTGGTTGCGGTCTCTTCGAAAATTTCGAGCTTAGTCGGCGGCGGCTCGCCGACGTATTCGGCGGAGTACTGGTTGTAGGGATTAGGAGGATTTTTGATGTATCTCACATATGCAACAATAATGCATATATGGAAATAAATCAAAATTTTAGCCACGAATTATACTAATGACGCGAATAAGATATCTTTATTTGTGAAATTCGTGCCATTCGTGGCTAAATCTGTTTCTGCATCAGGATGTCGGTCTGCGGGTCGGAGCCAAGTTGGAAAAGGTGTCGCCCGACCGCCTGAAAGCCGTTCTTTTCGTAAAAACGCTGGGCACGCGGGTTGAATTCCCAGACCCCGAGCCACATCACGTCATGATTGCGTTCGCAGGCAAATTCAAAACAAGCATCCATCAGATTTTGTCCGACGCCTTTGCCGATATATTCCTGATGCGAGTAGAGGCGGGCAAGCTCGATGGGTCTCTCGCCGGTCACACCTTCCTCTATAACGTCGAGGTTAAGTTTGGCGTAGCCCGCCGGTTTTTCTTCGATCTCGGCGATCAGAAATACCGCGTTCGGCTCTCCAAGCTCGGCCGCGATCTGTTCGACGTTGAACGCCTGCCGCATGTAATGGGCGAGGTCGTCGGGCGCATTTTTGGGATGATGTGCAAAGGCGTCCCAGAAGGTCGTGTACGAGAGATCTGTCAACAACCGGGCGTCGTCGGAAGTGGCTTGGCGAATTACTGGGTTCATGGGTGGCTGATCGGTCTAGATAGTGAAGAAATTTTGGGGTCTTACGGCGGCCAATTTGACTGCGAGCAAACGCCGGTCCGGGAGAGCCGTTTGAATTCTACCGTGTCCATTCATCAAGCCGCGAGCCGGACCCATTGACGGGGCTCGCTGAGATCCCGATGTATATTTCACCTGCAAAACACGTGCGATCTCGCCGGCGATCGAGTCCTGAAGGGCGAAAATGTTCGAGGCATTGTCGTCAAATGTCTTTCCCCAAACGATACGCCCCTCGGCGATGTCCAGCATTTCGACGGCGACGCGGACCCGCTCGTTTTCGCGTTGTATCGAACCCGTCAATATGGTGTCGACATGCAGTTTGCGGCCGGCCGTCAAGGCGTCCTGATCAACGAGGTTATTATCGACCGGCCTGACGTTCAGGTCTTCGACGCTGCCGAGACGGGCACGCAATGTGTCGCTGATTCCGGTCCCGATAGATCTATCTCCGGCCGCCGCCACCCTGAACTGCAATATCGCGAGACTCTGCGGCCTGTTAGCGTTACGCGTCCCCGACCAGAGGAACCCGAGAGCTATCAGAAACATGAACGAAAATGCAATAACCGAGCCGGTGAGCGTACCCGGCTCGAAAAAGGATGGACGCTTCGACGCCATAGATTCGCCAACACCATTCGTGGAAATTTCCCTTACGGGAGCAACAAAACTATACCCGCGGCCGGGGATCGTAACAATAAACTGATGGTCACCGGCACGTTCGCCAAAAACTTTTCTCAGAGCCGATATTTGTTGTATCAGATTGTTCTCTTCGACCGCGGTATCGGGCCAAACGTAGCGGATCAGGTCGTCTTTGGAAACAACGTCACCCGCCCCGCTCAAGAGCAGGACTAATGTGTCAAAGGCCTTGGCAGTTACCGGGATCGCTTTGCGGCCGCGTAAAAGCTGACGTTTCTTGGTGTCGACGCGATACGGGCCAAATCCGTATTCGATCCTCTGCTGCTGTTCCATCATTAGAGTGCCCTCTCTTGAAAGTAGGGTTATTATATTCGACTTAGCGGTCCCCGAACAACAGAAAACACCGGGTCGCACATCCCGGATTTCACAAAATTTCATTACATCTAAGGACTTTTGTTGCTGCTAACTGCGAAACTTGCTGACTTACCGGAGGAATAAATGCAGCTATTTCGTATAAAACCGCTCGAAAAGATACTTGCCGACGCCGAGGCCACCGGCGAAGGGACACTAAATAAAACACTCAGCGCGACAGCGTTAACCTTGCTCGGGGTCGGTGCGATCATCGGGACCGGGATCTTCGTGCTGACGGGTCAGGCAGCCGGAAAGCACGCCGGACCCGCCGTCGTGATCTCAATGATCATTGCCGGTATCGTAAGTGCGTTGGCGGCCCTGTGCTATTCGGAATTTGCGTCGTCGGTGCCGATCTCGGGCTCGGCGTACGCCTATGGCTATGCGACGCTCGGCGAATTTATCGCGTGGATCATCGGCTGGGACCTGATCCTCGAATACGCCTTCGGTGCGGCAACGGTCGCGGCGGGCTGGTCTGGCAACGTTGTGAGCCTGCTGGCCGATTTTGGGATCAATTTTCCGATCGCTCTGGCGGGAGCTCCGGGGACGAAATTCGTAAATCTCTCGGACACTGCCGTCCGTCAATTGACCAATATGCGAATCGGCGAATCGGTCCTACAGCCATCTGTCGGCTACACGATGCTGACCGACGAACTGGCAAAGGGTTTATCGCAGGCCGGGATCACAGCTCCGACTGAAACCGCTATTTTCAATCTGCCGGCCTTTCTCATCGCACTGGCGGTGACTGCCCTGCTCGTCAGAGGCATTCAGGAGTCGGCAAATTTCAATTCGGTCGTCGTCATGGTAAAGATCGGCGTCGTACTGCTTTTTATTGTCGCGGGTATCGGCTACGTGAATACGCACTTTCTCGGGATGGGCTGCCAGGCCGGCGTGGGCGACTGTTTGCAGTTTATACCGGCAAACACCGGAAAGTTTGGCGAATTCGGCTACAGCGGTATTCTGACCGGTGCTTCGGTCATTTTCTTTGCGTACATTGGTTTTGACGCCGTCTCGACCGCCGCGCAGGAAGCAAAAAATCCGCAGCGTGATATGCCGCGGGCGATCATCGGTTCGCTGCTGATCTGCACAGTGCTTTACATTCTCGTCGCCGGGATAATGGTCGGGCTCGTACCGTACACACAGCTAAAGGAGGAAGCCGCCCCGATCGCGGCGGCCATAACCGCAGCCTCAAAGCTCGCACCGGGCGGCTCGACGATGAGCTTTGTTCTTGGGTCCTTTTCGATGATCATCAAGGCCGGAGCGATACTCGGGCTAAGCTCGACCATGGTCGTCCAGATGATGGGCCAGCCGCGAATTTTCTATTCAATGGCCAAAGACGGATTACTTCCTGAGTGGGCGGCAAAGATCCATCCACGCTTTCGCACGCCGTACATTACAACCCTGATCACCGGCGGCATCGTCGCCGTCATGGCAGCGTTAGTTCCGATCTCGATGCTTGGCGAACTCGTCAGCATCGGGACGCTTTTTGCGTTTATTATTGTCTCGATCGGGGTGATAGTTCTTCGCCGGACACAGCCCGATCTGCCACGACCGTTCAAGGTCCCGTTCTCACCGGTACTGCCGATCTTGTCGGCGGCTGCGAGTCTTTATCTGATGTATGGGTTGCCGCTCGACACGTGGGCAAGGTTGATAGTCTGGATGGCGATCGGGCTGGTTATCTATTTTGGCTACAGCATGCGGCACAGCAAGCTGCGAACGTCCGAGCCGAGACTATTAAACACGGAATAGAAAATTATCGAGAACGAAGACTTTGCGCAGCCTGAATCGGATCGGCGATTGAACAAGCGAAAACGCTTTGAGGGTTTCCATTTCGGACAAAAAGTACGGCTGGCTGCACGCTGGAACATCGTATAACCATTCCGGTATCGGAAAATGCATCTCGTCACAGAGGGTTTCGATAACGCCTGCCAGAACAGCGTCTTTTTTCTCGTCGCTAAGCTCGAAAGCCTCAGCGATGGCGGTCGGGTCTTTGTGATAACGAAAATCAGCGCGATTTTCCACCATTGAGGGTCTTCGTTAAATCTCTGCTCTGTCTCGAATGCAGTAATCATTTATTAAAAAAAAAGCCATCAAGCCAGGCTTCCGTCTGCGGCTTAACTTGTTTATGCGGGTAGTATTCCGCAACGATCTCGAGAACCTCTGCCTGTGATTTGAGATTAAGATGTTTGATCAGAAACTTAGCGTCATTTTCATCCTCGGTTTCAGGCCGAAGGGCGAGGATCTTCATTGCGAGTAGGTAGTCCGGCTCAGGCACCGTTACTATCAGATTCGGCAAGTCGAATAGAACCTCACGTTTGTGCGGCACGACAAACATCTTTACCGCAAGGTTAAGCCAGTCGAGGTTGAGACCGTGCCGTTCGGCGATCCGATGTGCAGCATTGCGAATCTCGCGAATCGGATCAAAGATGGCGTCAACATCTTTAGTCGCCTACCTCGTCTTGAAAGCCAAACACATCACCGCACAGCCAAAAAGCGAAACTTCGCCCTTGATATCCATCAGGCGAAGTTCGTCGTTTAGCTCGGTCAGGTATTTTGTGATCTCTTCGGCAGTCATGGGCGTCAATATTCCGGTTGTTAGAATAGCGGAGATTACATCATCTTTACCCCGTATTTCGCAAGGTCGCTGTCCACAGTCATCAAAGGTGTTTGCTCCGCTAAAGCCTGAGCAATAATCATCCGATTAAACGGATCTTTATGATGAAATGGAAGATTTGAGACCTTTAGAACATGGTCAGGGGTTATCGCAAGAATTTCTATTGATTGAGAGGCGATTTTTTTAATGATGGCAGGAATCGTCGCTGCCAAATCCAGTTTACCAAGACTCATCTTGATCCCGATTTCCCACAAACTCGCAATACTGACGAGAACGGAGTTATTACCATCGACAATATACGACCTTTTCTTTGTCGAAAGCAATGAATTACCATCGAGAAACCATATTAATCTATGCGTATCAATGAGGAATCGCATCATGTATATTCGGCAAAATCTTCGAGCGGTTCGTCAAAATCATCGCTGATATAAAGGACCAACCCGGGCATACTGCCAAACAAACGATCGTTCTTTTTTGTTTTTTTTGATGCTCCATTCTGAACCTGCTTTTTCTCACTAATAGTCTGAGGCACTTTTGCCATTTTGATGAGTTTCTCGCGTTCCATCTCCTCAAGCATCGTCTTAGCTTTGGGCTTCAGAATTGTAACTTCCAGCGTTTTCATAAGATCATATTAACATAGAAAATAATTGGAAATGAGCGTTATTTATTTCACCTTATTTTGACTATTTTCCACTCATTATGAGCTTAGCGATCGTCTGGAGCTGCATGTTTGACGTGCCTTCGTAGATTGCACCAATTTTGGAGTCGCGCCAGTATTTTTCGACCGGGTAATCCTTAACGTAGCCGTAACCGCCGTAGAGTTCGATGGCTTTGGATGAGACGGCCTCGGCACAGCGGGATGAATAGAGCTTGGCCATTGCAGCTTCTTTGAGAAACGGTCGTCCGGCGTCTTTCAGCCGGGCGGCATTGTAGACGAGCAGACGTGTCGCTTCGATATCGACGGCCATTTCGGCGAGTTGGAATTGGATCGCCTGAAAATTATTGATCGCCCGGCCAAATTGTTCGCGTTCGGCGGTGTATTTGAGAGCCGCCTCATAGGCGCCCTGAGCGATGCCGAGCATTTGAGCGCCGATGCCGATGCGGCCTTCGTTGAGTGTTTCGATCGAGACCTTGTAGCCTTTGCCCACCTCACCGAGGACGTTTTCCTTTGGAACTTTGCAGTTGTCAAGAATTAGTTCGGTCGTCGAGGAAGCGCGAATGCCGAGCTTGTCTTCTTTCTTGCCGACCGAGAAACCATCGAAACTCTTTTCGACGATGAACGCCGTGATACCTTTATAACCCCCCTCAGGATCAACTGTTGCGAACAGTATAAATATCTCGGCCTCGTTGCCGTTCGTGATCCAGAGCTTTTGGCCGGTGAGTTCGTAATGGTCGCCATTGTCGACCGCGCGTGTTTTGAGAGCGAACGCGTCCGAACCAGACGATGCCTCAGACAAGGCATAGGCACCGACCTTACCATTCGCAAGCTGCGGCATGTACTTCTTTTTCTGCTCGTCGTTCGCCCAACGCATGAAGGCGTTTGTCACGAGCGTGTTGTGAACATCAACGAAAACCGACACCGATGCGTCAACGCGGGCGAGTTCCTCGATCGCGAGGATCGCGTTAAAGATCGTCGAACCCGCGCCGCCGTATTCCTCGGGCGACTCGATCGCCATCAATCCCAGCTCAAAGCATTGCTTGATTAGCTCCGGGTCAAGTTTCGACGCGTGTTCCATGGCCTCGACGCGCGGACGGACCTCGCCCTCGGCAAATTCGCGCACCGAAGCGCGAAATAATTCCTCTTCTTCCGATAAAACTGTGAGGCCGGCGTTTGAAAATGCGGCTCCGGTAGCTGTGGTCATATATACTTACCTTTGTGATGTTGAAATATTAAGTTTTCGATAAAATACCATTTTAGCCAATCAGCAAGCGTATTGGCAAAGCATTGAATCTGAGAGACACGCCCGAACAACTACCTTCAAAAAGCATCAACCGGCTCAAAATCGTGGGAATTGTCCTGACGATTTTCGGCGTGGGACTATTCGGGTATTTTGTGTACGCAGTGGGTTTTCATGAGATATTTGAGGGCGTCAAGCGATTTGGTTTCGCCGGTTTCGGGGTGATCGTCGTCATCTATTTTATCCGGGTCTACACTCGTGCACACGCTTGGAAATTGTCCGTTCACGAACCGTATTCGTTAAGAATACGGGACACGATACCGGCCGTTATCATCGGCGAGGCAATGAGCAATACGATCCCGCTCGGCATTCTGATCAGCGGCACATCAAAGGCCGTGGCGGTTCGCAAACACGTACCGCTCGTTGCCGGACTGTCGTCGGTCGCGACCGAAAACCTGTTTTACAGCTTTACGACCGCCCTGTTTTTGATCGTGGGTGCGGTCGTTATGGTTCGAGGTTTTGCGGTTGACGAAACGGTTACGCTGACGCTCGATCTGATAATCGCGTCGCTCGCGGTGCTTACTGTTTTAGGGCTGTTGATGGTCATCCGCCAGTGGCATTTTGCCAGCGAGACGTGCGAATGGCTTTATGAAAAGGGCATTCTTTGCCGGCTGCTCGAAAACGGGCGGCTCGACGTGCGTCTATTCGAAAATTTTATTTACGGATTTTACCGCAAATACCCGCAGCGATTTTTGCCGATCTGCGCTCTTGAAACGGTTTATCATCTGCTCGGCGTCGCCGAAGTTTGGTTCATTCTTAGCCGCCTGAGCGATGCTTATCCGAGTTTGCTCAATTCGTTCCTGCTCGAATCGGTCAGCCGGCTCATCACCATAATATTCAAGTTGATACCTTTCGTGATCGGCGTGGACGAGGCCGGTGCTCAATTCGTCGCCTCGACTGTGGCCCTTGCCGCCGGGATGGGGGTAACGATCGCAATTATCCGCAAGGGCCGGATAGTCTTTTGGACGCTGATCGGCTTGATCCTCCTAATAAAGCGGGGCATTTCGATCAGCGAGATAACAAAGAGCGTGGACGTGTAAAATAGGCGTATGAACCGGAGTAATACGATGCTAGTCATAGGAGCCGGGCCGTGCGGACTTTCGCATGCAAAGGCCCTCGCTGACGCTGGCATCGAATACGAACAGGTCGAGGCCGACGATGAAGTTGGCGGCAATTGGTATCACGGCACATATCGGACGGCTCACATCATCTCCTCTCGAAAAACGACCGAATTTACGGACTTTCCGATGCCGGTCGACTATCCTGATTTCCCAAGCCAACGGCAGATGGGTGATTATTACAAGCTCTACGCGGACACATTTAGACTGCGGGACAGGATCGAATTCAATACTAAAGTAACTGCTGTAAAGCCTCGTCCAGATGAGCTTTGGGACATCGAACTCGCGACCGGCGACCGCCGCATCTACAAGGGCGTGCTAGTCTGTAACGGACATCATTGGCATAAACGATTCCCGTCATATCCCGGCGAATTTACCGGGGAATATATCCATTCAAAAGATTTCAAGGATCCGAATCAGCTTGCCGGGAAACGCGTATTGGTCATCGGCGGCGGCAATTCGGCTTGCGACGTTGTTTCCGAGGCGGCCCGCGTTTCGACTTCCGCTGATCTGAGCCTGCGGCGCGGGTATTGGATGACGCCCAAGATAGTTTTCGGAAAGCCCTCGATTGAATCGCCGCTGATGCATCTTCCGTTATTTTTGCAGAGACCGTTATTGCGATTACTGCTCCGGGTTGTCGTCGGTAAATATTCGGATTATGGGCTGCCGAAACCGGACCACAAGATATTTGAAAAGCATCCGACGATCAGCACAGAGATATTTCATTATCTGAAGCACGGCCGTATTAAACCACGACCTGACGTTGATCGGTTTGACGGCAGAACAGTCCATTTTAAAGACGGCACGAGTGATGAATACGATATGATCGTCGCGGCCACTGGTTTTTACGTTAGTTTTCCGTTTTTGCCGGACGGAATGGTGCCGATGAAGAATGAACAGCTTCCGCTGCTCTACGCCGGATGCGTTCTCCCCGAATATCGCCATTTTTACCTGATCGGGACCCAGCAGGTGCGTTACGGCATCGGGCCGCTGCTGACGCCGGGATCGCGGCTGGTCGCGAAGATGATCAAATTGCAGGATGAAATGGGATTGCCGATCGGTCTCGCCCTAAAAGAATCCGGCTATCCGCTGCCGGACACCCATCTCGTCGATCCGATCAGGTCGCTGAGGATGATGAAGATCGCAAATTACACGCTTCCGAGGTTGTTAAAAAAGGAGAAGCGGCTGCGTAAACGGCTGAAGGCTCAAAAAGTCGCAAATTTACCGATCCAGCGGGATCCGGATATGCAGGTATATTGAGGGAATAAAAAGATCGAAAAGATTCGGGGTTTTGTTATAATTGATTATAGAAAACGGCGAGGATGGGTACTTTGTAGCTCGCGTTCCCGCCTTAAAGGGTTGTTGGTCACAGGGCAAAACCAAGGAGCAAGCTCTCGACAATATTCGCGAGGCGATCGACCTTTACCTAAAACCTGACTCTCTTGCCATCTCGCGTTAGTTCGGTAAGACTCGACAAAATAAGGCCGATGTGCAAGAATTTTCCTTCTATTCATAGTTTGTTTAGAATATAGACCTTAGGAGATTTTAGTTTTTGATGTCAGAAGAAGCAGTTCAGACCGCCCCGGCGGGAGATGTGACGCCGGCGATCACGGAAGACGTGTCGTATCAGGCGGTGGAAAAAGAAGGAACGGTAACGGCGATCTGGGAAATGCAGGGGCAAAAGCACCTTCGCACCATTGACCCGCGTTCAATCGAGGGCAAGCAGATCCTCGCTCTGTTCGAAACCGCCGGTTAAGACGTTTTAACCACGAAATTACACGAAGGTTCTGCGGAAATGTTTTCGTGGGCCCGCGTGTTTTTTCGTGGTTCGCTCTATGCTTCTAACCGCACGTCATCGCCGTCTCTCGCCGATATCTTTCCTTTCCGATCACGTAAAAACTCTGTGACGAGTTCCGCAAACAACCCACTCTTTTCTTCCTGAGGAACGTGGCCGCAATCCTTTAAAACGACGAAACGCGAATTTAGCATTTCTTTGTGTAGGTTGTAACCGTTTTTGATCGGGATGACGGTGTCCTCTTCGCCCCAGATGATGAGGGTTGGCTGGGTGATCTGATTGGCGTCGCGTTCGATGTGGGCGGCGCTCCAGTTGCGCGAGGTTGCAAGGACCGAATGATGACCGTCGGCGGCGGCGAGCGGGCGAACGATCGATTCGATACGGTCCTTGGTGATCATGTGGCGATTGGACCTGGCAAGCGTGTTGTGCATCCGCATCTTCATAAACGATTTGGAATCGCACAGAAACGGCGTGATCACCTCGCCGACACCGGGGAGAGACGCGAGCCGCAGTATCGGATGATTTTTCGGCTCGTCATTGCAAACTGGATCGGCAAGGACGAGTTTTTCAACCCGTTCTGGATAGTCGAGCGCCAAGGTCAGGGCCACAGCTCCGCCATACGAACTGCCGACAATCGTCGCCCGCCCGATACCCAACCGGTTCATAAACCGCGAAACCATCCGCGCCTGCGACTGGATCGAATAATCAAACCACGACGGCTTTTCCGAGTAGCCAAACCCGAGCAGATCGACCGCGATCACGCGAAATCCGGCCTCGGCTAGCAGCGGCGCCACACTTTTCCAAACGTAGAGCGACGCCGTGTAGCCGTGGATCAGGACGAGCGGAGGTTTGGACGCATCCCCAAACTCCTGATAATGCAGGCGTGCTCCATCGACGTTTACAAAGTGCGAGTTTTCCGAATGAACTATCCTCGACGCGACATCCTCAAATCTCACCGTTCCGGGCCGCGTCAACAGCTTGACCGCCACAGCCGCCCCGACCGCTCCGCCAAACGCCAATGCGACATTTCGTTTTTTCATACTTTCTGGTCTCTCGGCTAATTTTATACCAAAACCACTTTCGGGCGAACAGATTTTTCGGATTCGTCGTAAAAGCCGATCGCGAGGAGGTTTTGGTTTTCTTCAAGCATTTGGACAGGCTGGCCGTCAGTAAATTGAGTTTCGTGGAGACGCGTCGAAAGGCCGCCTTTTGTTTTTTCGGCACGGTCGGCGGTGAGCGTCATCGAGGAAAGATGTGCAACGGCCTCTTCCATTGGGATCAGCGCCGTCGCGGGCTCTGGCAATTCTGCAAGTTCGTCGAGTGTCAGGCTTCGCGAGAGATCGAATCGACCCGCTCGCGAGCGCCGCAATTCCGAAAGATGAGCACCCGTGCCGATCTTTCGCCCGATATCTTCTGCGAGCGTTCGAATATACGTCCCTGCCGAGCAGCATACTCGTACTGCGATAGTTTCATTTGGCAACGCTAAACCACCCGCTACGGCAGGTGGTACTGACATCATCGCCTCAAGCGTGTGAATTGTTACATTTACCGATTTTCGCTCGACATCGATGCCTTTTCGGGCAGATTCATAGAGTTTTTTTCCGTCGATCTTCTTGGCCGAATACATTGGCGGTGTCTGTTCGATCTCACCGCGGAATTCTTGTAAAACTGATCGCAATTCGGCGATCGTTACTGCCTCCCGCCTACTGCCTTCTGCCTTCGGTTTCCCCGTTCTGTCTCCCGTATCCGTTTCAAACCCAAACCTAACGAGCGCCTCGTATTCTTTTTCGTCCTTGTCCAGAAACTGCGCGAGTCGCGTTGCCCTGCCGACGAGCAGGACCATCACGCCCGTCGCAAAAGGGTCAAGCGTTCCAGTGTGGCCGACGCGCTTCGTTTTCAAAATGCGGCGGACGCGAGCAACCACGTCATGCGAGGTGATGCCGGCAGGTTTGTCGATTATCAGGATGCCGTCCATAATTTATGCGAATCTGCATTTTATCAGTTAGGCCAGACGGATGTGGGGAAAGCGACATAAAAAGATCGACGACGAAGATCGCGTTGTGAAGGACGAGGTACGCTCCCGCGAACGGACGATGAACCGCGCCGTCAAACTGCTTGCCGCCAAACCGCGTTCGGTCCGCGAGCTGCGCGAGCGGTTGCTCGAAAAACTTTGGACAAGCGACGAGATCGTCGACGCCGTCATCGACAAACTGAAAGACTACAAATACCTCGACGACGAGCAATTTGCCCGCGATCTCGCCGTTTCAAAGCTGCGTCAAAAACCGCAGGGCAAACGCCGCCTTCAGCAAACGATGTCGCAGAAAAAACTCGATAAGGAAACAATAGATGCGGCGATTACCGAGGCGTTTGAAAAGCTGCCTGAGGATGGATTGATCGACGTAGCAATTGCAAAGAGGCTGCGTGTGAAGGGCAAACCCGAAACCCGCGAAGATACAAAAAAATTTTACGACCATCTGCTGCGTCAGGGATTTGGCTTTGACCTGATCCGCGAAAAGATGGCGAGTGTCGCGACAGGACGGTTTGACGACAACGGCGCGCTTGAAGAATTTTAGAACATGGGATAGATTCGTTTCGTACATTATTTTATAGAGGGTAACGCCGAATAAGATTCACGCTCCGTGTGGCGGCGTTCCAAAACGATGCTTCTCATTATTGCAGTGTTGGCTTTTCTGTCGGCTGCGATCCTGCTGTTTTGGTTCTCAAAACGGCACAACCCTGAACTTCTGGAACAGCGAACATTTTCGATCGAGCCGCCGAATGCTCGCCCGTTATTTGCGCCGTCAGACGCCGATTTGCGACGTGAGGCAAATGAAAATGAGGCCCGCGAAATCGCCCGTCGCGAATATCGTGCAAAGACGGAAGCGCGGGGAGCGGTGGACGCAGCATTATCGTCATGGCGTAAAACGCCGAACGCCGGGCGTGCTCGAGAACTGATTCGAGTAGCCGCCATCTGCGGGCTCGAGGGCGATCTCGCCCGTGCGGCCGAGGAGATATTAAGTAAGTTTCACGAGTCCGGTATTGACGGGCTCACGAAAGGCGATTTGGCTGCGTTTTTGGACAGCCATATACGGCTTCTTCCGGTTTCGGATAGAAGCTCCGGGGCGATTTTCTGGTTAAAGCAGGAGGTGGCCGGACTTCGCCGAGGAAATGATATTGAACGTTAAAACAAAAAGATCATGCAAAATAATCTTCCCCTAATTATTGTCGGTGTTTTGGTAGTCGTCGGGCTGCTTTTGCTTTGGTACATCGTGACCAGATTTTTGGTTAATATCGGGGCCAAAGAGGTGGGCATCAAAGAGCGCCGTTATTTCGGCCGCCGGATGCCGCAGGGCCGCGTCGTCGCGACGGATGGCGAGGTTGGTTTGCAGGCCGACATTCTAAAGCCGGGTCTACATTTCGTTATGTATCCGGTCGAGCGAGTCGTGCAAAAGGTACCGCTCGTCGAGATCGGGGCCGACGAGCTTGGCGTCATCGAGGCGATTGACGGCGAACCGATGCCGATGGGCAGCATCTTTGCTCCGGATCGGGCGCAAAACGCGCACAATAATTTTCAGGACCCGATCGCGTTTATTAAACAGGGCGGCGTTAAGGGAATACAGCTCCGCACGCTACCGCCGGGCAAATGGGCTATTCATCCATATCTTTTCCGAGTTTCGATAGCTCAAACGACCGTTGTTCCGCCCGGAAAGGTTGGTATTATCACTGCGGCCGATGGCTCCCCGCTCGATCAGGGACGGCTGCACGGCAAGGCCATCAAGGACCATAAGAACTTTCAGGATGCCGAGGCGTTTGTCTATAACGGCGGCCAGAAAGGCCCGCAAGTCGAGATACTCACGCCCGGAACGTATCGTATTCACACCGAATCTATCTCGTCGGAGGACACCAGCGTTCAGGCGGGCCTGTTTAACGTCAGAATGTTTGACGCGACGATGATAACCGAAAACCAGATCGGTCTCGTCGAGGCGCTGGACGGCGCGCCGCTTGACCCGAAAGACTATGTCGCGACACCGGTAACGGGCCACGACAATTTTCAGGATTCGAATGCTTTCATCGAAGCCGGCGGTCAGCGAGGACCGCAGAAAGACATCCTTTTGCCCGGTACATATTATGTGAATCCGCTGCTCTTTAAGGTAATTCTCGAGTCCGCAAAAGAGGTTAAGCCCGGCGAGGTTGCCGTTGTCGTTTCAAATACCGGCAAGGATCCGTCCGAAGAGATTAGGAAGGCGATGGCGCAGAAAATCCGTGAGCGGCTCGAACTGGAAGAAGCCCAGCAGATGGAGATCGCGGCCAAGAAGCTCGACCGCGTCGACGGCGACAAAGCGTCGATCGAGGACATCAAGGCCGAGCTTTTGTCGGGCGATCCGGCCGACAAACGGCTAGACAGCGGTGCTCATGAGGCCTATGTCGTGCCCGAGGGCTATCGCGGCATTCAGGAAACGGTCGTCGGGCCCGGTCGCTATTACCTCAACACGCTGGCCGTCTCGCCGATCATCATCCCGACAACCAACCAAACGGTCGAATGGACTGCGGGCGAGGTCGCGGGTACATTTGACCCGTTTGAGGTCATTTCGAAAGACGGCTTTACGATGCAGCTTGAGGTGCGTGTCGTTTTTCGCGTTAAGCCGGAAGACGCACCGTTCATGGTCGCCAAGATCGGCGATGTAATGCGGTTGATACAAAACGTAATGCATCCGCTGATCGACTCGATCTTCCGCAATCAGGCCTCGGAGTCGAGCGCGATGGCCTATTTGCAGAATCGTCATGAGGAACAGGAACGTGCCGAGGCCCGCGTTCGGATGCATCTGCTCAAGTATCACGTCGATGTCGTCAACGTACTCATCTGCCATATTCATCTGCCGGAAGAGTTGATGAAGACGCAGACCGAAAAGATACTCGCCGAGCAAAAGCAGGGCATGTTCAACGCCCAACGCGAGGCCGAGATCAAGCGTATCGAACTGGAGAGGACGAGCTCGCAAGCAGACAACCAGCGCAGCCTGATGGAGGCCACCGTCGGCGTCGACATCGCCGGCAAACGCAGCGAACAGCGACAACGCGAGGCCGACGGCGAAGCGTATTACATTTCCTCGACGGGTAAAGCCGAGGCAGAAAAAATGCGACTCATCGGCGAAGCGCAGGGCGTTGCCTATCACGAACAAGTCAAGGCTCTCGGCGGTGCGAATATCGCGATGATCGAGACGCTCAAGGTCATCGGCGAAAAGGGCGTCCGGATCACACCCGATATTCTCGCTTCGGGTGGCGGAGGCGAGGGCGGCGGTATCGGCCAGTTGCTGCTCCTCAATCTGTTTAAGGAGCAGATGAAGAACGGCAAACCGTCGGAGGACGAGCCGATCATTGTCGATAACAAATAGCAACTACTGATGAGGCCGGGAATTTTGATCCCGGCCTTTTATTATTATCCGAGACATCCAAATCCAAATCGGCCCCACGCCATCGAAAAAATTGTTTCATCATTTTGAATCCGAAATCCCGCCCCTCGCGAAAACCACTTCAAAGGGACAAAGAGCCTTTTCATAAAAAACAAAGATAAGGGAGATATTAAAATGAGATCATTTTTTAATTTAGCTGTTTTGCTTTTTGGTGTGGCGTTTGCGGCGAATGTCGCTTCGGCACAGATGATGGACAACAAATCGGGTAACCCGATGGTCGGCGGAGCCGCGATGTATAAGACGAAAAATATCGTCGAGAACGCCGTCAATTCGAAAGATCACACGACGCTCGTCGCTGCCGTTAAGGCTGCGGGATTGGTCGATACCTTAAAGAGTGCCGGACCGTTCACGGTTTTCGCACCAGTCAACAGTGCATTTGACAAGCTGCCTATGGGAACGGTCGATACGCTTCTCAAGCCGGAAAACAAAGCGACGCTCGTCAAGATCCTGACCTATCACGTCGTCGCCGGAAACATGGACTCAAAGGCAATCGCCAAGGCCATCAAGAAAGGCAAGGGCAAGGCTGAGTTTACAACCGTTGCCGGCGGCAAGCTTTGGGCCTCTATGAGCGGCAAAAACCTCATCCTGACGGACGAAAAGGGCGGCAAATCGATGGTGACCATCGCTGACGTTAAGCAATCAAACGGCGTCATTCACGTGGTTGACACGGTTCTCATGCCGAACTAGTTTTTTACAACATTCGTTCGACGGTCGCAGGCAAATATCAAGAGTTTAGCGTCAGGCGTTTCTGGAGGGGGACGCCTGATTCGAACAGGGAAAGTCCTGCGGCCGTCGAGCGAATCCAAAATCTTCGACGCCGCATTGCCGGTATTCTCAGGACACCAACAAATATAATATAGTTACAGTGTGTTGGTTGTTCGACAACCAATGATTCGGAGCGCTAACGTCCAACAAAAAGAGGAAAGTCATGAAATACAAATTTATATTTTCGTCATTCGCACTAATAGTTCTCGCGGCCTCGGCCGTTTTAATCGGTCAGTTTGGATGTGCGGCTGCGGCATCGGTTAACAATCAAACAGCGGTTGCTGAACCGACTCCGGCAAAGACAGCAAAACCGCCCGAGACTAATAGCACATTCGTTTACACTGACGCTGAATTTGATGGCCAAGAGATCGTCAAAACCGACGCCGAATGGAAGAAGCAACTGACCCCGCAGGAGTATTACATCATGCGGCAGGAGGGCACCGAGCAGCCCTACACTGGGAACCAACTCAAGAATCACAAGCATGGCACGTTTTACTGCGCCGCGTGCGGTCTGGCATTGTTCAAATCGACCGCCAAGTTCGAATCCGGTACGGGCTGGCCGAGCTTTTTTGAGCCGATCTTTAAGAAAAATGTGCTCGAAAAGGTTGATAACAGTCTCGGCGAAACCCGTACCGAGGTCGAATGTGCCCGCTGTCACGCCCACATCGGCCACGTTTTCGACGACGGCCCAAAGCCGACCGGTCTCCGCTACTGCCTGAATTCACCGGCCTTGAAATTTAAGGAAACGAAATAATCCATTGCGGCTTGCCGCATCGCATTTGCGGCGAGGCTTGCCTCGTGGAACGTGGGCAGTATAAAAGTGGAGGCTAAGCCTCCAAGTATATAAGTCTTTTTGACGGCGAAGCTTAGCTTCGTCGCTCTGCTTTGTGGCGAGCCACTGGAAGTCGAACTGCCGTCAACGCCGCTTTGTGCTAAAGTTTTTGTATGACCGGAAATGAGATCAGAGAGAAATTCCTCGAGTATTTTGAGCGGCACGACCACCGGCGTGTGCATTCATCGCCGCTGCTGCCCGCCAATGACCCGACGCTGCTGTTTACAAACGCGGGGATGAACCAATTTAAGGACGTATTTCTCGGTGACGAAAAACGCGACTACAAGCGGGCTGTAAGTTCGCAAAAATGTATCCGTGCCGGCGGTAAGCACAACGACCTCGACGAGGTCGGCAAAACCGCGCGGCATCACACATTTTTTGAGATGCTCGGCAATTTTTCGTTTGGCGATTATTTTAAGAAAGAAGCGATCACGTATGCGTGGGACTTTCTAGTAAACGAACTCAAGATCGATGAAATGCGCCTCTGGTTTTCGGTTTTTGAGGGTGACGACGAGGTCGGGCCCGATGATGAGGCCCGTTCGTTTTGGGAAATGGTTGGAGCAAAACCCGACCGTATCTTAGGCTACGGCCGTAAGGATAATTTCTGGCAAATGGGCGACACCGGCCCGTGCGGGCCATGCTCCGAGATCCATTACTATATGGGCGACGACCCCGATGACCCGAAAAAAAATCACCCGAAATGGGTCAACGGCGAAGGCGACACGACGATGGAAATCTGGAATCTCGTCTTTATGCAGTACAACCGCACACTCGAGCCGGACGGCACGTTCAAACTGACGCCACTGCCCGCTCCGTCGGTTGACACCGGCATGGGACTCGAACGCATCACCGCCGTGATGCAGCACGTTAAAACAAATTACGACACCGACCTGATCCATCCGATCGTCGAATTTGCTGCCACACTTTCAGTCGCCAAATAGTGATGAATGTCGTTCGTAGCGTATTGGCTGTGGTAGTCGGTTATCTGATCTTTGCGGTCAGTGCCGTTTTGCTTTTCAATTTATCCGGCATTGATTTGCATGCGGAGGCGGGCGTAGCAACGGTTGTATTCGTTGTCGCTTTCGGTGCGGTGTTCGCTTTTATTGGCGGCTATTTGGCAAAACTGATCGCGGCAACTAAGACGATGATCGTGAATTATGCTCTCGCGATCCTTGTGGCTGGTTTCGCGGCATTTTCGTTTTTCAAATCGCCGGGTACACATTACACACAGATCGCTGCGATATTTCTCTTTGCACCGATGTCGATCTTGGGCGGTCTTCTTCGACACAAATCAGAAAAATAAATGGCCGATCCGATCAAAGTCCTGCTAGTCGAAGATCAGCCGCTAACGCGGATCGGCATTCGCAGTGTCTTGGAAAACGCCGGCGGCTTTGAGCTTGTCGACGAGACTGACAAAGCTGCGAAAGGGTTTGAGCTGTTTAGTGGCCTGCAACCGGACGTTACGATCCTCGGACTTCGGCTTCGAGATTCCTGCTCGATCGATGATCTCGACAATTACTTCATACAAAACCCAAAAGCGAGGATCATCGTCCTGGCCGAACACGCCGGCGACGCCGAGATCAGCAAGGCTCTCAAAAAAGGTGCTCTCGGTTACATCTGCAAAGATGTCTCGCCCGATGACCTTATCGCAGCTATTCGCGCCGTAGCCGCCGGAAGGAAATTTATCCCCGACGAGATCGCCCAGATCCTGAGCGAAAATCTCGGTCAGGAAGAATTAACCGCCGCCGAGGCCAATGTCCTGCGGATGATCGTCGGCGGTATGTCTAATAAAGAGATCGCCTTTGCCCTCGACGTTACTGAAAACACGATAAAAAGCCACGTGCAGAATATCTTTGGTAAGCTCGGTATCTCGGACCGTACGTCCGCCGCGACGTTGGCGATAAAACGCGGGCTTGTTAGAATTGATCCATGATTATTACAGACGAATTTATTAGGTACGCCGAGGACGCGACATCGCAGGAGAGTTCGACGCTTAGCGAGCTGCGACGATATTGCTACGAACATTACGAAGACTCGGCTATGCTCTCAGGCTTTTTTCAGGGCCGCGTTTTGTCGATGCTGTCACACATGATACGGCCCAAAGTGGTGCTGGAGATTGGAACTTACCTTGGCTATTCAGCCTTGTGTTTTGCCGAAGGTCTTGCAGACGGTGGGAAAGTAATTACATTGGACGTACAGGAAGCCACAAATGCGGTCGCGCGCTCGTTTGTCGGAAAAACTGATTTCAAAGACAAGATCGAATTCCTTCTGGGTGCCGCGACGGAGATGATCCCAAATCTCGGCGGCCCATTCGATCTCGTCTTTATCGACGCCGACAAGCCGAATTATTCGAATTATTACAATCTGGTTTTTGATAAGCTGCGTCCGGGTGGATTTATTATTGCCGACAATGTGCTGTGGAGCGGAAAGGTAATGGCGGAACTCAAAGACGAGAACGCGCAGGCCTTGTATGACTTTACGCAGATGGTACTAAAGGACGTGCGAGTTGAGAATGTCTTGCTCCCGATTAGGGACGGACTGCTGGTTGTGAGAAAGAAGGAAAATGCTGCTCTGGACGATTCTGATCTACCGCCTGTTTACGAGTTATCACTCTAAAGTATTAGAAAACCCTCACCGCAATTGATGATTACAACCCGTCCAAACCCTTGTAATATCTAACTAACAAGGAGTTTTAAGATGATTAAAATCAGACGATCAAAAGAACGCGGCCATGCAAATCACGGATGGCTCGACACGCATTTTACATTTTCATTTGCGGATTACTACGACCGGCGGTTTATGGGTTTTCGCGACCTGCGTGTGATTAACGAAGACTATATCGAAGCCGATCAGGGATTTCCGAAACACGGGCATCGCGATATGGAGATCATCACCTATATGATCTCAGGTGAGATCTCACATCGCGATTCGATGGGAAATGGCGAAACGGTCAGGCCTAGTGAGGTCCAGCGGATGACGGCCGGAACCGGCGTGCTGCACAGCGAATATAGTTCGCCGACCGAAAAGACGCATCTGCTCCAAATATGGATCTTGCCGGAGAAAAACAGGCTCGAACCGAGCTACGAGCAAAAGGTGTTTAGTGCTGAGGAAAAGCAGGACAAGCTCCGCCTGATCGCATCTCGCGGCGGTGACGATGGCTCGATACATATCAATCAGGACGTTAAGCTATATTCTTCAATACTTGGTGGAGGCAAGACGGTCAGTCTCGATCTAGCGAGAGGCCGCCATGCATGGATGCAGTTGATCAGCGGGGCGATCGACGTAAATGGCACAACGCTCGACGCCGGCGACGGAGCGGCGATCAGCGAAGAAACCGCGCTGAAAATCAGGGCGTATGAGGATAACAGCGAGTTTCTGTTATTCGATCTTAGGTGATCCCAATGCAGAAGCCTGCGCGTAAGCAAGGGCGTAACACGCAAGTAGACTGTTACGCCCTTGCTTACGCGCAGGCTTCTGCATTGACTATCGTGATGCGCGGATGATGTCCGCAAAAACTCCCGCCGCCGTCACATCGGCTCCCGCACCAGCACCTTTGATAACCAACGGCTGTTCGGAATAGCGATTTGTGTAAAAAAGCACAGCGTTGTCCTTGCCCGACAGATTGGCAAAATTGTGGGCAGGGCCGATGGACTGTAGGCCGACCGACGCCTGGCCATCATTGAATGAAGCTATGTATTTGAGCGTCAATCCCTGTGTAGCGGCGGCATCGAGCAGGCCGCGAAAATGCGATTCGTGCTTCGCCATCTCGGCGTAAAAATCATCTACGCTTCCCGCCAAACAGGATTCCGGTAAAAATCCGGCGTTCGAAATGTCGTCCATTTCCATTCGGTGCCCAGCCTCGCGAGCGAGGATCAGAATCTTGCGGGCGACATCGGTTCCGCTGAGGTCTAGTCGCGGGTCGGGCTCGGTGTAGCCCTCATCCTGGGCCTGGCGGACGACCTGGGCAAAGGGCCGCGAGCCGTCGTAATTGTTAAAAACAAAGTTGAGGGTACCCGAAAGGACTGCCTCGATCCGGTTTACGCGGTCGCCGCTGCGGAGGAGGTCGTTGAGCGTATGGATAACCGGCAGCCCGGCACCGACGTTTGTCTCAAAAAAGAAATTGGTGCCGAATTCGCGGGCCAGTTCGCGGAGATGGCTGTATTTTTCGTATTCGGACGAGGCGGCGATCTTGTTGCATGCAATGACCGACACCCCTTTAGCAAGCAGCTTCGGATAGGTTTCGACTACGAGAGGGCTCGCGGTGACATCGACGAATATCGAATTTCGCAGATTCTGCTCGATGATCGCATCGGTAAACGCCGCGACTTCAGTATCGTCGGCAGCGGGAAGCTCGTCTTTGTAAGTCGCTAGGTCGACGCCTTCGCTGTCGAGAAGAGCACGGCGGCTATTGGCTACGCCGACCACCCGCAGATTCAATCTCATCTCGTCCAGCAGGTGCTGATGCTGCGTCTTTAGCTGTTCGATCAATCGGCCGCCAACCGTGCCGACACCGGCGATGTACAGATTGATCTGTTTATTGCCATCGGAGAAAAACTCTTCGTGCAAGGTATTGACTGCCTTTCGCACATCTTTCGACGCTATGATCGCTGAAATATTACGCTCACTCGACCCCTGTGCAATAGCCGTGATATTGATGCCGTTGTGGCCGAGCGTCGTAAACATCTTGCCGCTGACTCCGGTGTGGGCTTTCATATTGTCGCCGACGAGTGCGAGGATCGAGAATCCGCTCTCGACCTTGAGCGGCTCGATTTTGCCCGAGTGGATTTCGTATTCAAATTCGAGATCGACGGCCTGTTTCGCATTTTCGGCGGATTTTTCGTCGATCGCGACGCAGATCGAATGTTCGGACGAGCTTTGGGTAATAAGGATGACATTGATCGACGCTCGTGACAGAGCGTCGAAGAGCCGCTTTGAAAAGCCCGGAATACCGACCATCCCGCTGCCTTCGAGACTAAGGACCGTGATCTTGTCGATGCTGGTGATGCCGCGCACCATGTCCTTTTCGGCTGATGACTCGGCCTCGATCAGCGTGCCGAGATGCTCCGGTTCAAACGTATTTTTGACAAGGATCGGTATGCCTTTCGCCATTACCGGCTGGATCGTCGGTGGGTAGATCACCTTCGCGCCAAAGTGGGACAGCTCCATCGCTTCGCGATATGTAATGGTGGAGATCTGCCGGACATTGCGAACAAATCTCGGATCGGCCGTCATCATTCCGGACACATCGGTCCAGATCTCGAGCATTTCCGCTTCCGTCGCCGCCGCAATAATCGCCGCCGTGTAGTCCGAACCGCCGCGGCCTAAGGTCGTCGTATAGCCGCCCGCATCGGCGGAAATAAAGCCCGGAAATATGTGCAGCGTGGCCTTGGACTCTTCGAGGTTTTCTTTGATACGGCGATTGGTTTCCGCAAAATCAACGGCCGCAAATCCGTGATTCGAATCCGTGCGAATGATCAGCCGACTGTCCGTCCAGTCATTCAGCAGTCCGGCAGCCGCGAGCTTTGCCGAGACGATACGGGATGCCACAAGTTCGCCAAAGCTCAGTATCCGGTCGAGCGTCTTGGGCGAAAGCTCACGCACCAGACGGACGCCCTCGCACAGATTTTCCAGCTCCTTGATCGCGTTTTCGACAAAATCCAAAACGGCCATGTCGGTCCCGTCAAAAAGCTTGCGTATCGCTGTAATGTGCCGCTCGGAGATATTGCTCAGTATCTCGATGTAGCCGTCGTCGCCCCGTTCGGCGGTGCGGCCGGCATCGATCAATGCGTCGGTCGTGCCCCGCATCGCCGAAAGCACAACCGCGCATTCATTATCCGCGACCGCTTCGCGGATGATCTCGACTACCTTTTCTATTGCCTCGACGCTGCCGACAGACGAACCGCCGAATTTAAGAACTTTCATATCCTACTCAACAAAATCTCACGCAGGGCGTGGTAATCATCGCCCATCTCGATGCTCACTTTTTTCTTCGAAATCAGTTCGTTGACCGCTGCGGGCACCGACCCAAACGTCCCGATTATCTCATTTACCGAATCGAATTTCACCGGATGCGCAGTTTCGAGAAATATGCCTCGATCGTCTGGGTAGTTTTGTAAATGATCTACCAACGCACAGTATCCGACCGCTCCATGCGGATCAAGCATGTAATTGTATTTTTCATAAACCTCACGCATTGTCGCGGCGGTCATGTCATCGTCAACGCTGACCGATTCGAGTTTAGCTTTTAGATCAATAAAGTCGTTGTCGAACATTTCGAGAATGCGAACAAAATTACTCGGAGCCCCGACATCCATTGCGTTCGACAAAGTGGCGACCGACGGTCTTGGCTGATAGTTAGCGGTTTGCAAAAATCGCGGCACGACATCGTTGGCGTTACAAGCCGCGATGAATTGTTTTACCGGCAGACCGGAAATGTGAGCGAGAATGCCGGACGCGAGATTGCCGAAATTACCGCTCGGCACCGAAATGACCGGCGGTACTCCTTCCCATTGTTTCAATGCGTAGAAATAATAGAATTGCTGCGGCAGCCAACGGGCGACATTGATTGAATTTGCCGATGTGATCTTGACCTTCGCCTGTAGATCGGCGTCCGCCAGAGCACGTTTCGCGAGTGCCTGACAATCGTCGAATGTACCGTGTAATTCCAATGTAGTTACATTTCCGCCGAGTGTGGTCAGTTGTAATTCCTGCACCCTGCTGACCTTTCCTTTGGGGTAAAGGATCACAACCTCAATACCCTCGACGCCGTAAAAACCAGCGGCAACAGCACCGCCCGTGTCGCCTGAGGTTGCGACGAGGACGATCGTTTTCTCCAACGCGTCACGCGAAAAATATCGCAAACATCGGCTCATAAATCTTGCACCGACATCTTTGAACGCGAGCGTCGGTCCATGAAAAAGCTCGAGTGTAGATATCCGGTCGGTTATGGGCACGAGTGGAAAATCAAAATTTACCGTCTCACGACAGATCTCAAACAGTGTCTCGTCCGGTATCTCGCCGTTGACATACGGGCGGATCACATCGAACGCAATCTGCTCGTTCGACAGGTTTTTTAGATCGGCAAGAAATCCCTCGCCGAGCGTTGGTATGTCGGACGGAAAGTACAGCCCTTTGTCGTCCGGTTGTCCATTCAATACTGCGTCTCGGAACGATACATGAGGCGCCCTTCGGTTTGTGCTAAAGTAATGCATTCGGCTAAGCGTTATCTGTAAAACTTATCAAACGATAGATTTTATAACGTTTCGCATTGTTTCGCGAAAATATGAATGAAGTTAAAGTTTTAGCCCCAGCCACGGTTTCGAATGTTGTATGCGGATTTGACTGTCTCGGCTTTGCCCTCTCAGACCCATATGACGAAATGACCGTGCGGCGGATCAAAGAGCGAACTGTTCGCATTATCAACCATGATGATTACGGCCTGCCGACCGATCCGGCAAGGAACGTCGCGGGGGTCGCCCTAAATGCCCTGATCGCCGCCGCCGATCTGGAACACGGATTTGAGGTCGAGATAACGAAAAACATAAAGCCGGGCAGCGGCATTGGTTCGAGCGCGGCCAGCGCATGCGGAGCCGTCATGGCAGCAAATCGCGTGCTCGATGACCGGTTTTCAAAGGTAGAGCTTGTTGAATTTGCCATGGCGGGCGAGATGCTTGCCTCCGGCTCGCGGCACGCGGACAACCTGGCGCCGTGTGTCTATGGTGGTTTTACGCTCGTTCGCTCGACCGAGCCGCTCGATATTGTCACGTTGGAGTTTCCACCGCTCTTTGCTACGGTCATCCATCCGCAGATCGAGATCAAAACGTCCGAAGCACGCGCCATTTTGCCGAAGCAGGTTCCGCTGACGGATGCCATCCGCAACTGGAGCAATCTCGGAGCGCTCGTTGCAGCACTTGCCAAGGGCGATCACGGTCTCCTCACTCGCGCAATGGAAGATACGATCGTCGAACCCGTCCGCAAATCGCTCATTCCAAAATTTGACGAGGTAAAGGCCGCAAGCCTCGCCGCTGGCGCTCTAGGTGGTGGGATTTCCGGCTCGGGGCCGTCGATTTTTATGCTGAGCGAGTCCGAAAGTGTGGCCGAAAAAGTCGAAAGTGCGATGCGATACACCTACAACCCTACCGGCATCCCGTACAACACCTACGTTTCGCGAATACACCCCAATGGCGTTAGATTTGTCTGATTCGAGATTGGTTTCTTTTTTCAATCACGTGAAAACTGCTAAGATATATTCACGATGTTAACGCGCGAATTAGAAGAAACACTGAGTTTTGCCGTCGACGAGGCTGTCAGGCACAGACACGAATTTGTAACCCTTGAGCACCTGCTTTTCGCCCTGCTTGAGGATTCGGCGGCGCGTGAGATCCTTTTCAATTGCGGAGCCCAAATCGACGAGATCGGGCGGGCGTTGCAGGAGTATTTTGAGAACGTTATCGAAAGAATGCCGCCAAATTTCAGCGGAATGCCGGAGCTAACCGCGACGTTTCAATCGACGATCTCGTACGCCGTCTTACAGGCCGAGGGCAGCGGGCAAGGTGCAGTGGATGGGGGTAATATTCTCGCGGCGTTGTATCAGACCGAGCAGTCTTACGCGGTGTATCTTATGCACCAGCAGGGAGTTACGCGACTAGACATTCTAAATTACATTTCCCATGGAATTTCAAAGATAGACTCCGGCGAACCGATCCCGCACGGCATCGACGACGAGGAACTCGATGGTCCTGGGACCCAGCAGCGTAAAAAACCACTTGAGAGCTTTACCGTTGAGCTTGTCGAAAAGGCCGCGAGAGGCGAGATCGACCCGATCGTCGGCCGCTTGGCCGAGATCGAACGCACGATCCAGGTTCTGTGCCGCCGGAGGAAAAACAACCCGCTTTACGTCGGTGAACCCGGCGTCGGAAAGACTGCTTTGGCCGAGGGCCTCGCACTCAAGATTAGCGAAGGCGACGTACCTGAGGTGTTGCAAGGTGCCAAGGTTTTTGCTCTGGATATGGGTGCCGTGCTCGCCGGGACGCGGTATCGTGGCGATTTCGAACAACGGTTTAAGGCGATCATCAATGATATTAAGAAGGAGCCAAACGCGATCCTTTTTATTGACGAGATCCACACAATAGTCGGGGCCGGGGCCGTTTCCGGCGGATCGATGGATGCGTCAAACATCCTGAAACCAGCATTGGCAGCGGGCGATCTGCGGTGCATAGGCTCGACGACCCATGCCGAATACAAAGCCGCGTTTGATCGCGACCGGGCGCTCGCGCGTCGGTTTCAACGGATCGATATCAACGAGCCGACGGTTGACGAGACCTATCAGATACTCAAAGGTTTGAAGAAATTTTACGAACAGCATCACGGCGTAAAGTACAGCAACGAATCTCTCAAAACGGCGTCGGAACTCGCCGGAAAATACATCAACGACCGCTTTTTGCCGGACAAAGCCATTGACGTGATTGACGAGGTCGGTGCTTCGGTTAAGCTGCTGCCCGCTAGCCGCCGTCCGAAAAAAGTGACGGTTCAAATGGTCGAAAACACGATCGCCCGGATGGCAAAAATTCCGCCGAAAACAGTTGTGGCGGACGAACGTTCGCGTCTGAGAACGCTTCGCGACGATATTAAGAAAGCGATCTTTGGCCAGGATGAGGCGATCGATGCGATCGTCGACGCGATCCAGATCTCGCGTGCCGGACTGGGAGCCCAGACAAAACCTGTCGGGTCATTTTTATTCTCGGGCCCGACCGGCGTTGGCAAAACCGAGGTTTCGAAGCAGCTTGCGGAAATATTAGGAGTTGAGTTTATCCGCTTCGACATGAGCGAATACGCGGAGCCGCATACGGTTTCGCGTCTGATCGGAGCACCGCCAGGATACGTTGGCTTTGATCAGGGCGGCCTGTTGACCGAGGCCATAATGCGCACGCCGCATGCCGTGCTCGTGCTCGACGAGATCGAAAAAGCCCATCCGAACCTGTTCAATTTGTTACTACAAGTAATGGACTCGGCAACGCTAACCGACAACAACGGCAAAAAGGCCGATTTTCGCAACGTCATTCTTATTATGACGACGAATGCCGGTGCCCGCGAGCTTTCATCCGGCGGTATGGGTTTCCGAAACAGCTCCGACACCAAAGGCAACGCCAAAGGCGTGATCGAGCGGACATTTACACCGGAATTCCGCAATCGTCTCGACGCGTGGGTGCCGTTCAAGGCTCTGGATATGGACGTGATCAAACTCATCGTCGATAAATTTATTAACGAACTAAACGGTCAGCTCGCCGAGAAACGCGTGCTTGTAAAACTCACGGAAGAGGCCCGTGAGTGGCTTGCGAAAAATGGCTTTGACTCACGCTACGGCGCACGGCCAATGTCGCGGCTCATCCACGAAAAGATCAAACAGCCGCTTGCCAACGAGATACTCTTCGGCAAACTCGCCGACGGAGGCAGTGCGCTCGTCGAGGGTGATGAAAAAGGCCTGCGACTTGATTTTAACAAGACGCGGCAGATCGAAAAGGTTGGGTAATTTTGTCTCGCTCGGTTTGCTTCGCAGTGTGGCGCTTATGGCTATGCGATGGTTGCTTCTATTTTGGGTATTGGTTTCCTGGCTACAAGTGTCTCCGTTGCGGGCCCAGAAGCCGGAGTTGGTGGTGCAGACGGGCCACTCGGGGACGGTCACGGCGTTGGCGCTCAGCGGTGACGGACAGTGGCTCGCAAGCAGCAGTCAGGACAATAGCGTCAAAATTTGGGAAGTGGCGACCGGCCAGGAGTTTCGCAACTTGCGCGGTCACAAAGATGGGGTCAATGCCGTTGCCTGGAGCCGAGACTCAAAGTTACTCGCCAGCGGCGGCAATGATAAAACTATCAAGCTCTGGGACGTAGCCACGGGCGGCCTGGTCGCGACGCTGGAAGGACACGGCGGGTATATCAACGCCGTCGCGTTCAGCCCGGACGGTAAAACGCTCGTCAGTTGCAGCACGGACAGAACGATCAAAATTTGGGATTACGCGGCCGGCGGCCTGCTTCGTACCGTCGAGGCCCACGCCGATTCGGTCGACGTGCTTGCCTTTAGTCCGGATGGAAAAATGCTCGCCAGCGGCGGCGGCGACAAAATGGCCAAACTCTGGTCCACCGCCACCTGGCGCGAAATCCGCAGTTTTCCGACCGGCAAAGGTAGCGTCGCTGCGCTGGACTTCAGTCCCGACGGCAGGACGCTGGCTTTTAGCCACAACGACACCTCAGAAAATGGGGCCAGCTTGGTCAACCTTCACGACGTCGCGTCGGGCCGCCGTCTGCGCACTTTGACCATCGGCACGCCGTATGTCTTCGCCTGCGCGTTCAGCCCGGACGGGAAGACACTAGCCGTTGCCAACGAGGAGAGCGAAGTACGGCTCTGGGATGCGGCTACAGGTAAACCGTTGCGCGTCCTGGCGGGCCACAAGGACGCGGTTAAATCTTTGGTTTACGCCTCAGACGGGCGTTTGATTAGCGGCGGTTTCGACAGCCAAATCCGTGTCTGGGACACCAACACGGGCCGCACCGCGCGTCTCCTGGCCGGTTACACCAGCCCCCTCAATGCGACCGCCCTCAGCAGCGACGGCAAACTCCTGGCGAGTGGCGGCGAGGATTACACCGTCACGCTCTGGCGGTTGGCCGAGACGCAGCAACCGCAGCGGCTCGCGGGCCACACTAACGTCGTCACGGCCGTCGCCTTTAGCCCCGACGGGAAAACGCTCGCCAGCGGCAGCGTGGATTACGAAATCCGTCTCTGGCGGACCGAAGACGGGCGAGAAATCCGTAGGTTTAAGGCCCATCAAGGCTTGGTCAGTTCGCTGGCTTTTAGCCCCGACGGCAAGACCTTTGCGAGTGGCGCGTTTTACGAAAAAACCGTCAAACTCTGGGACTCCGCCACAGGCCAAACCATGCTCACGCTGCCCCACACCACCGATGTCAACTGCGTAGTGTTCAGCCCGGATGGAAGTCTGCTCGCCGCAGCAGCCAACGACGGCGTGGTAAGACTGTGGAACGCCAAGACCGGCGTTCTACAGCGTGAATTCAGCACCGGTGAAGTGTATAAATCGGTCAATTCGGTGGCCTTTAGTCCCGACGGGCAAACTGTGGCGGCGGGCGGCGCGGAGGTCAATTTGTGGGACACTTCGACAGGCCGCCGGTTGCGGACATTGGAGCGGCAAACTGTCCCCGGGTTCATCCCCTTCGGTTATCGGAGCAACGCGATCTCGCCGGTAGCCTTTAGCCGCGACGGGAAAATCCTGGCGGGGGGCGGCCTGGATGGTCTCATCTCGCTATGGAACCCAGCGGACGGCCAGCCCCTGCGCGTGTTGGCGGGTCATCGCGGCAATGTCGCGTCGCTCGCTTTCACCCCCGACGGACGCGCGCTTTTCAGCGGCAGCGACGCCGATGCAACGCTTCGTTTGTGGGATGCCGGGACGGGCAGCGAGTTGGCACAGCTCATAACCGCCGGCCCGAGCGAAGGTTTAGTTATAACGCCCGATGGCCTCTTTGACGGAGCACCGGCGGCGTGGCAGAAAATCCTCTGGCGCTTCTCACCGGCCCTGCGTGACGTGTCGCCGGTGGAGATATTTTTCAACGAGTTCTTTTACCCCAATCTGCTCGCCGATTTGCTGGACGGCAAACGCCCCCGCGCGACGCAAAACATCACTCAAAGAGATCGTCGCCAGCCCGAAGTATTGCTGAATCTGACGGATGCGCCCGGCAACGCCACGTCAAACCGCATCGTAACAGCCCGCATCAGTGTCACGGACCCGGGCGGAGGAGCGCGAGACGTGCGCCTCTTTCGCAATGGTTCTCTGGTTAAGGTATGGCGCGGCGACGTGATGGCAGGCCAGCCGCGCGCAACGCTCGAAACACGTATCTCACTCGTCGCCGGCACTAACCATCTGACATCCTACGCCTTCAACCGCGACAACGTGAAAAGCCGCGACGCAACGCTTAACGTCACCGGCGCTGAGAGTTTGCGGCGTCCGGCCACGCTTTATATTCTGGCAGCCGGCGTCAATCGGTACGCAAACCATGCGTTCGATCTGAAATACGCCGCTGCCGACGCTCGTGATCTTGCCGCCGAAGTCCAACGGCAGCAGGATACGATGAAGGGTTTCGCCAGCGTCGAAGTCGTACCGCTGATCGATGCGGCGGCTACCAAACAAGGCTTTCTCGCCGCGCTTCAGGATCTGGCACGCAAAGCACAACCCGAAGACACTGTATTGCTATTTTTCGCCGGACACGGGCTCGCCGACGGGTCGCGCTTTTACCTCATCCCGCACGACCTCGGCTACGCGGGGCCGCGCACGGCCGCGGGGATCACGCCGAAACTTGCGGATATCTACGCCCACGGCATTTCTGATGAAGAACTGGAACGGGCTCTTGAACCGCTCGACGCGGGGCAGATTCTGTTCATAATTGACGCCTGCAATTCGGGCCAGGCTCTGGAAGCCGCAGAAAAGCGGCGCGGCCCCATGAATTCGCAGGGCCTGGCGCAACTGGCTTACGAAAAAGGCATGTACATTCTCACAGCCGCACAGAGCTACCAGGCCGCTCTCGAAGCCACGCAACTCGGTCACGGTTTGCTCACTTACACGCTATTGGAAGAGGGATTGAAGCAAGGCCTTGCCGACCGGGAACCAAAAGACGGCAACATCCTAACTCGCGAATGGTTCAACTACGCAACAGCCCGCGTGCCGCAAATACAGTTGGAAAAGATGAAGGTCGCGCGCCAGTTGGTTATTGTCGAGGGAGACGAGAAAGTGCAGGACGTGGAAAAACGCAAGCTCCAACGCCCGCGCCTCTTCTACCGCCGGGAACCCGAAGCTGCGCCTTTTGTGGTTGGACAAATCAAATAACAGTTCAAACCCCTTTGTTTTGCATCGGGTGGGTGCCATTGATCGCCTTCACCGCCGCAAGTGACAATGCCGGAATATAGAGCTTCGCGATGCCGACCGCGATATCACCGCCGACGCCGGATCCGCCGTTGTTGGTCAACACGATCACGGCAATGTCGTCATCGACATAGCGAAAATTAGCCGACGCAAATCCGGCCGTTTGCCCTGTATGTCCGATCAACTTGTGACCGCCAATATCCGAGATCCGCCAACCAAAACCGTAGGGCGACTCCTTTCCGTCGTTGAATACGAAATGCTTCCATATTTCGGCCCGACTGGATGGTTTTAGAAACGTCGTTCCGCGAAGTGCGGCATCCCATTTTGCCATGTCCTCGATAGTAGAGACGATCGAACCGGCACCTGTGAGGTCAGTTAGACTAGCATCGCGACCGGCGAGATGGCCGTTTTCCCATTCGTAGCCGTTCGCCCTGTTTTTGACGATAAATTGCGGGTCGCGATCGGTCGTTTTAGTCATGCCGAGCGGCCCGAAAATCCGTGTCCTCATAAACTGGATATAAGGCATTCCGGACCGGGCCTCGATGATAAACGCGAGCAGATTAAATCCGCTGTTGCTATAGATGTTGCGTTCGCCGGGCGTAAATTCGAGCGGCTGCGGAGCTAGCTGCTTTATAAAATCACTGACCTTGAGGTGCTTTGCCAGCTCAAATCCCTCGAGGCTCGTGTAGCTCTTGATGCCGGACGTATGCGTGAGCAGATTCCGAACTGTAACATCTTTCCATGCCTCGGGAGTGTTCGGCAGGTACGCCGATATCTTTTCGTCAAGCGAAACCTTTCCGTCCTCGACCAGCAGCATTATAGCGGCGGCAGTCATCTGTTTTGTGACGGAACCGATCTCAAAAACGGTGTCTTTTGTGACCAGAGCATCAAATTCGAGGCTCGCAAAACCGTAACCTTTCATTTTTACGATGCGTCCGCTTTTCATCACCGCTACCGCCGCTCCGGGCACATGCCGGTTGGCCATTTCCATGCGAACATAGTCATCGACCTTGTCAGCCCTAGCCGATAGAGGCAATAGTAAGCAGAGTGTCAGGATCGCTAATACCGAAATTCTTTTGTTTGGTCTCATAATGTTGTTGTCTAGCAATTTTATACTTTGCCGCGCGTTTGTAAATCAATGCGGAGAGATTAAAATGCAGAAATGCAAACGGATGTAATTATTATCGGAGCGGGCCCGACTGGCCTCTCGCTCGCCTGCCAGTTGATACGCTACGGCGTCGATTTTGTTATCATTGACCAAAAAGAGACGACCACTCCTTATTCCAAAGCGATCGGCGTTCAGGCACGGACGCTTGAGATCTATGAGCAGATCGGACTCGCCGATAAATTGATCGCCGAAGGTACGGTCGCGGAAAAGGTGCGGCTGTTTGCCGGCGGCAAGGTGCGCGGCGAAGCTGAATTCAAGAACATAGGCAAAGGCCTTAGCCCGTATCCCTACGTTCTGCTCGTAGAGCAGGGAAAACACGAATCATTGTTATATGACCACATCAAGTCGCGCGGCGAAGACGTAAAATGGCACACCGAGCTTGAGAGTTTTACGCAGAACGAGGCCAGCGTCACCGCCACACTCAAAAACGCGGACGGCAAGACCGAGACCATTAATGCAAAATATCTGGTAGGGTGCGACGGTGCTAAAAGCTCTGTCCGGCACAGCCTCGGTCTCGAATTCGGCGGCAGCACATTCGAGCGGATGTTTTATGTCGCGGACGTGCAAATAGAATGGGAATTCGGCCACGACGCTCTCCAGATCTTTTTGATGAGAAATTCGCTCTTGGCATTTTTCCCGATGGTCGGTGAAAACCGATACCGCATTGTCGGCACGTTTCCCGAGGAATTTGATAAAGACGAGGGCGACATTCTTTACGAGGAGATCGAGGAACGCATCAAGCTCGACACCGAGCTAAATCTCGACATAACCAACGTCAATTGGTTCTCGACCTACAAGGTACACACCCGCCACGTCGATAAATTCTCGGTCGGACGGTGTTTTCTGGCGGGCGATGCCGCGCATATTCACTCGCCAGCCGGTGCGCAAGGGATGAACACGGGCATTCAGGATGGTTATAATCTCGCGTGGAAACTGGCGCATGTTGTAAATGGACAAGCGAGCGGCGAATTGCTCAATACCTACAACGAAGAGCGTCTGCCAAACGCAAAGACCTTGACTCAGACGACGGACCGCTTTTTCGGCCTGGTCGCCAGTCCTGAACCGCTGCTGGTCTTTAGTCGGCTTTACGTTTTTCCGTACGTTGCTCAGTTTATGTTTAGCCTTGACGCTGTGAAACGGTTTATATTTCCCCGTATTTCGCAAATCAGTATCAACTACCGCAACAGAACCCTCAGCCGGGAAAATGGCAAATTCAATGTAAGCGCGGGTGACCGAATGCCATGGTTTGAGGTCGAAGGAGCGAGTGTTTATGACCGGTTGCGCGAGCCTGTCTTCCACCTCGTCGTCTTTTTTGATGGAAAGGCCGAGATCCCTCCTCTACCGGACGATCTAATGCAAAGGTGGGAAGAAATGATCGACAGCACGGTCATTTCGCTATACCCCAATATCACAGAAATATTCGGTGTGACCAAATCCTTTTTTGTAATCCTTAGGCCTGATAATTACATCGGCCTTATCTCAGACAAATTTTCGCCCGATGTCGTGAGGGACTATTTGAATCTCGTCGGACGGTGATCTAACAAGATCTCAATTTCCACCGATAGGGTCGCCCGGCGGCGTGATAAGCGGCGTTGTCTGCTTGCGCGGAGCGTCCGGCCTAGTCAGGAAACGCTCGATGTCGTCGGCTGTCGAACGGTAATGTGCACCGTTTTCACCTGCCGCAGGCAATGCCTTTAGTGACGCGAGCAGCGAACGCAAGGCGTCGGACGCGACCGAGCGAACCTGAGGCTGGGCGTTGCCGTTTGCCGCAAGATCCATCAAACGCGAAACGGTCAAACTCTGCACCGCGCGCTGGACCGCTGCCTGATTTGCGTCGGCTGAGTACGGCGTTTTCCAGGTCGTTTTGACCAAAGCGTCGACAACCTCGCGGAAATGCGGATTGGCCTTGTTCCGGGCGTTAAAGTCTATCGTCCGTGCCGCACGGCTCGGTTCGAGCAGGCCGCTGATTGTAAGGTCGGCAGCGATCTCGGCGGCCCCGATGGCGTCGAATACCGGAGTCGTGTGTTTTGCAAAAAGTTCGGAGCGTTCCGAACGGTAGCCGTAAGCCATTGGTGGAATTAGATTTAGTATCTTGTCAGGGATAACGAGTTCTTCAGGTTTTAATGTATCCAGAGCCGCTTGCAACGCATCACGTTGACGCTGCGCGGGAACGATCTCGCGAACCTGTGCCGGTATCGGGCCGCTTTCTGTTCGCACCGCAAACGTGTAATAAATACCGCCGATGGATTTGATCGCGGCGGTTAGCTGGTATCGGTGATGCAGATAGAGCGGTAGGAATTTGTTCTCCAGCTCGGACATCGGAGCGCCGTTTGCGATGTTTTGAATGCCGAATTGGTTCAGGCCGATGCGGCGAACCTGCATTTCGTGCTTTAGCATCGCAACCGGGTCGGGGCCATTGTCCCAGAGATTGGCACGCGGATCGGCGGCGTTCGCGGGCCGGGCGTCGCCGTCCGAAAGAAAAAGCATACCTGCTGCGACGCCGTCGCGGACGATCTTGTCGAGCTCTGCACTTTCGTTGCCGCTAAATTGCCTGTAGGCATAATTGATCGCAAATTTATCATAGACGCCGATGCCGACCGCGTAGGCGTTGGTAAAATCGAGTTTGCCATCCCTGATCTCGATCATCGGTGCCGGATAGTCCATCACTGAGCCGCGTCCGTAGGTGCTAGCGGCAAAATTGTGAGCGAGGCCCAACGTGTGGCCGACTTCGTGGGCTGAAAGTTGGCGAATACGTGCTAGCAGCATCGCGTTGACCTGATCGGAGTTAGACGATTCGGTCAGGTACTCAACATCAGGTAACAGAGCAAAATCGCAGCCGCCGGCCATCGAAGCATATTGCGGAGCCAGCCCGGCACCGAGCAGAAAATCCTGCCGTGCCCGCTGCGAATCGAGCGTCACGTCGCCCTTGATGATCTCGCCGGTCCTCGGATCAACGACACTGTCGCCGATTGACCAGCCGCGCGTCGAGCGGTGCACCCAATTGATCATGTTGTAGCGAACATCCATCGGATCGGCGTCCGGCGGCAAAATCTTGACCTGAAACGCATTGCGAAAACCGGCCGCCTCAAAAGCCTGATCCCACCACGAAGCCCCTTCGACCAATGCGTCCTGAATATTCTTTGGAGCACCGCTATCGACGTAATAGACAATCGGCTTTACCGCCTCACTGACGGCGGCCGACGGGTCTTTTTTCTCAAGCCGATGCCGCTCGATCCAGTGTTTTTCAAGCTCTTCGTTGATGTTAGTCCCGTAATCGTAAAAGCTGATCGGGATATTGCCGACACGCGGGTCAAACTTTCGCGGCTTGAATTTATCGTCCGGCAACTCCACCAGCGAAGTGCGTTCGCGAACGGTAACGTAGCGGCCCGTCGGCGTGACCTGATTGACGAGATTGTTGGCTTCGCCATTTGTCGTGAGCGTGATGGTCGCCTCGATCTCGGTGTTTTTCGGAAAGCCTTTTGTGTTCGGCAGGTAAAGCGCGCTGCGGCTTTCGTCAAAGCTATAATTGCCCTGCCGAGTTCCGTTGATGCGGTCGCCGATGCCGTGAGCGTCGCGGATCAGGAAGTTGGTCGCGTCAACCAAAACGCGGTCGCCCTCGACGGCCTCGACCTTAAATCCCCAGATAACGGATTTTGCAAACGACTCCTCAACCGAGCGTTTCTCAGCCGCGTTGTCGCTCAAAGCACGAAATTCGTAATTCGGCTGAACCAGCAAAACCTTATTCGCCGCTCGCTCAAACTCAACGACCTTGGTCGTGCCCAACTGCCCCCGGTCAAGCCCCAACGGGTTTGACCCGACGCCAGTAGGCAGCGAGACAAGATAGAGAAACTCCCTATTAAACCGCGAGATCTCGATATAGATCTTGCCATCATCCGCATTGACGTACAGCGGGACAAAGCCGTCGATCCTTTGCATCTTTTCGGTAAATGCGGTGATCGTTTTCTTTGCCGGAGCCTGGGCCGCGACGCAAAACGCGAGAACGATAGTCAGGCAGAATGCCGTCAGGATTCTATTCATATAGTTGGTTGTGCTGAAGAAGCGATAAGCGAAAACTTATCACTAATACGGGTGTCTCATCAAGATGGTTTAGAAACATCCGCCATCTTCCCGTGCGCCCCTCATATTCAAGGTGCCCCAAAAAGCGCCCCATTTTGCAAAAATGGGGCAGTGCAATTGTTGTGTATGCACGACATACATGGGAAAATGGCAAATTAGTGCGCGTGCATGTACAAAAATGGGGCACTTTGTCTCTTGAGTCCGCTGTTTTGATGTAAATTATTCATAACACACGCCTTACAAGTTGTCGGTCGCCGAGCGGAGAAGCTGGGCTTTTCCGAGATGCTAAAAAAGGAGTCGGCGGCTGTGCCGCTGCTTCTCTGTGCCGGGGAAAAATGGGCGGCAAAGCCGCAAAGACCTTAGGTAGCTTTCGGCGAGAATAACAGATGGCAGTCCCCGCACTTCGTTAATTTCAAAGATCCGGTGCAATGCAAAAAATTTTGCGACTACACTTATACATCAAACAACGTTTCACAGATAGGATATTTTGTCAAGATTTTCATGGAAATCTTGAAAGCCGAAAAACGGATTACGCATTAGAATGCGTAAGTGTGGTTTTGGCGGCTTATGACGACCTTGCCGCAACTATTTCCTGATCT
This sequence comes from Pyrinomonadales bacterium, assembly GCA_038227175.1. Lineage (GTDB taxonomy): Bacteria > Acidobacteriota > Blastocatellia > Pyrinomonadales > Pyrinomonadaceae > OLB17. Next base: position 163,990 of record JBBRPZ010000001.1, read on the forward strand.
TAGTTCCTCTCGGAGTGACCAAAATAGCGTCGCTCACCTTGCGTTCGCCTTCCTTGTCCGACGGGTGATTGACGACCTTGCCGTCGAGGAACATCGTCGTTGAACCGCCGCCGTCGAGATTCATCGCGTCTGTCGCCCCGAGCGAGAGCAGATATTCCGCGAGGTCCTGCAAACCAATGCCGCCGCTCGATTCCGTCCTGCCATCGACCGTTATCATCAGAAACTTGCCGTCCTTGAGCTTCGCAACCGCTGTCCGCGGGTGCCGCGTTTCGACGAAGGATTTGCTCGATTTTTCCCTCTCCCAAGTGATTTTGATCTTGCCATCTTCGATGAGTTGTGGGACACCAGCAACAATGCTCTCGTCACCTCGGATAATCGTGGCCGAGCGCTTTTTCCTATGCTCCGTGGTTATTGTCGTAAGTATTTCCGGTTCCGTGTCGAGATTTTGAATCTGATATATGAAATCTACCCGAATTTTTTCTTTTACAGCAGCTAAGAGTTCTTGGGAACGCTTGCCGGTTGCAGAAAGGACAAAGCCATTATCAGGGATGAATGAATTTCCGCCCGGTGATTTTATCGAAATGATGCGAAGATCTTTTCCTACCACTATTTCGGCACCATCCTGGTTCGTCAGGGTTAAACGTCCGAAGTCGGGAGTGTAAATAACGAAGTCATTATCCTTTCGCTCGCGATTGATTCCAACTTCTGACACGGTGAAACTTCCAAATTTTACCTTTGCCGAAATCCGGAAATGCGAGATGTTGACCAAAGCTGATTTATCGTCGTCGAATATGTCTAACGCTACGCGATCATTTGATGATTCACTCATTAACCGACCGTTAGAAACTAGCGCTCCCGCTGGGTCACCCACCCATGTGCTCGTATCCAATCTAAAAAAACCCGCATTTATCGCCGCAAACGCTCCGTGACGCGTGGCGATGGACGAGGTTTTTTCGGTGCCGATGGCGGCGTCCATGGCGTGATGGACATCGAGGCGGACTTTTGTGAGATCGAGGCGGAGGAGGTTCATATTGACCTTGAGGCCGCTGATCTCTTTTGTCACCTCGGCGTACTCGATGCCGGGTTTGACGGTCTTGAAATCCTGAGCGGATATTTGGCCACAGAGAACACAGAGCAAGATGAGACAAGAAACCAAAATCGGAATCGGTGCGAATATACACCTTGAAACTATATTGTCCTTATTCATAAACTCATCTTCCTCTGTGACCTGCGGTGGCTAACAGTCTTTATAATACCTATCAATGCGGATCAACGAAAGAGTCTTTCTCCTAAACGACAAACCGATCAACGCATCGGCCAGATATGTGCTCTATTGGATGCAGATGTATAAACGGGTGGACAACAACCACTCGCTGATCTACGCGATCCGGCGGGCGAATGAGCTGAAACTGCCGCTTGTCGTTTATGAAGGCCTGAAATACTACTACCCGTGGGCGAGCAACCGAATTCATACGTTTATTCTTGAGGGCGTCGAGGAAAAGCGGGTGGCGTTTGAACGCTTAGGGGTTAGGTATGTCTTTTATTTGCAGAAAGATGCCGATTCACCAAAGCAAACCGTGGCAAAGCTTGCGAAAGACGCCGCTTTAATCGTCACGGACGATTTCCCATGCTTCATCATCCCCGAACACAACCGCCGGATCGCCGAGCGGGCGGAGATTCCCGTTTACGCGGTCGATTCCAATGGCGTCATTCCGATGTCGAAATTCGACAAAGAGGAATATGCCGCCTACACCATACGACCGAAAATAAATAAGGTCCTCGACAGCTACCTCAAACCGCTGCCGTTTGAGGAAATCGAGATCAAGAGTGCCAGTCTCGTTGTCGATTGCCCTGATACGCATGTCAATAGTAAAAATATTGCGTCACTGGTTGCTGGATGCGACATTGACCACAGCGTCCCGGCTTCCGAATACTATCGCGGCGGCACAACTGAAGGTCGAAAGCGTCTAAAGAAATTTGTCGCCGAGATTCTGCCCGATTATGACAAAGCTCGCAGTAAACCCGACCGCGACGGCTCTTCGCGATTGTCTTCGTACCTGCATTTTGGCTATCTGTCGCCCCTTGAGATCGCACTAGCCGTGCAGTATGCCGACGCTCCGCAGGAATCTATCGACGCCTACCTAGAGGAACTGATCGTCCGCCGCGAGTTGTCATACAACATGACGCTGCACAACCCACGTTACGATTCGCTTGCTGCCCTACCCACTTGGGTTCAGAAAACCATGCGTGAGCATACGAATGACGAACGCTCGTTCATTTATTCTCTCGAACAGCTAGAGGCTGGCGAGACGCACGACGAGCTGTGGAACGCCGCCCAACGTGAAATGACCGTGACCGGCGAGATGCACAACTATGTGCGTATGCTGTGGGGCAAAAACGTCATCGCGTGGTCGCCTTCGTACGAGGTTGCCTTTGAGACGCTTGTGCATCTCAATAACAAATACTGCCTCGACGGCCGCAATCCAAATTCCTATGCCGGAATATTATGGTGCTTCGGCAAACACGACCGTCCGTGGATGGAGCGCCCCGTTTTCGGCACGATCCGCTATATGACGAGTGGGAGTACTGGTAAAAAATTTGACTCGAAAAAGTATATTGCGTGGATCAAGACGCCCGTATAATTACCTTTGATGATTTGCCATTTGAAAATCTAAGTAAATGCCGCGAAACTGTTTGCGGCGAGTAATGTAATATCTTCCAATCACCTTTCTTATTTCTTCAGGAGTTTTGTAAATGATGTATTCCTTTTCTAAATTTTTGACTGCACTTGTGGTGCTTTTTTCCATCGCAACCGTGACCTTTGCCCAAAGTAAAGGTTTTGACACAAGCCGGATGGACACGTCCGTCGATGCCTGTAACGACTTTTACTCCTACGCAAATGGTAATTGGCTGAAAACGACCAAGATTCCGGCCGAATATCCGAGCTGGGGCAGCTTTACGATAGTTTACGAAAACAATCAGAATGTGCTGAAGAAAGTAGTCGAGACGGCCGCCAAAACAACAAATGCTCCGAAGGGAAGCGATATACAGCTCGTCGGTGATTTTTACGCATCGTGCATGAACGAGGAAGCGATGGACAAGGCGGGTACCACACCCATCCAACCTATCCTTGCCGAGGTCAGTAAGATCGACAGCGTCAGGGACCTACAGCATGAAATTGCCGTATTTCACAATCGCGGGCTTGGCGGATTTTTCAGATTTGGGATCGGACCTGACGATAAGGACAGCAATGCAAATATTTCAAACGCCAACCAAGGTGGCGTTGGTCTGCCAAACCGCGACTACTGGTTTAAGGACGACGCAAAATCACAGGAAACGCGGCAGAAATATTCGGAATTCATGACGAATATGCTAAAACTCGCGGGCGACTCGGCAGAAACGGCCGCCGCCGAGACCGCAACCGTTACGGCGATCCAAAAACGCTTTGCATCGGCGGCAAAGGCACCGGTCGACCTTCGCGATTCCGAGGCAAACTATAACAAAAAGTCGTTGGCCGAGCTTGCTCAAATGACGCCGAATTTCTCTTGGCCCGATTATCTCTCGTCACGCGGAGTTTCAGTTCTTAAAGAGGTCAATGTCGGCCAGCCTAAATACTTTGAGGAAATGAGCAAGATGCTCACCGACATTCCGCTGAACGATTGGAAGACCTATATGAAATGGGTGGTCATCGTGAACTCGGCAGGAAACCTTTCGAAGGCATTTCGCGACGAAAGCTTTAATTTTTCGGCAAAATACTTGTTCGGAGTGAAGGAACAGCCAGCCCGCTGGAAGAGCTGTACAGCCCTGGCAGACAACGTGATCGGCGAATCGCTGGGCCAGGAATTTGTAAAAACGTCGTTCACACCCGCCGCCAAAAAGCGGATGAACGAGCTCATAGACAATCTTTTTGCGGCGTATAAGGAACGCATCCAAAAGCTTGACTGGATGAGCGACGCGACCAAAAAACGGGCTCTCGAAAAGCTGGCCGCCTATACGCGAAAGATCGGCTATCCGGACAAATTAAAGGGTTATAAGGGATTAGAGTTTACACGCGATTCGTTTTATTCAAACAGCATCAGGGCGAACGAATTCGCAATCAAAAGGAATATGGAAAAGGCCGGCAAACCGGTTGATAAAACAGAATGGGGCATGACGCCGCCGACCGTAAATGCTTACAACAATTCGCAGTTTAACGAGATCGTGTTCCCGGCGGGTATCCTCCAGCCGCCATTTTTTGACTCGGCCTCGGATGATGCGATCAATTACGGCGGCATTGGGGCCGTGATCGGACACGAGATCACCCACGGTTTTGACGATGAGGGCAGCAAATACGACGCTCAGGGCAACCTGAAAACATGGTGGACAGACGCCGACCGCAAAACATTTGACGAGCGTACGCAGTGCGTGGTCAAGCAGTTTAGCGGCTACAAGGTTGGCGGCGACATATTTATGAACGGCAAGCTGACGCTTGGCGAAAACACAGCAGATCTCGGCGGTTTGACGATGGCTTTTGCGGCGTTCAAAAAGTCGATGGATGGCAAACCCAAACCGGCCAACATTGAGAACCTGACACCGGAACAGCGTTTCTTCCTCGGTTGGGCACAGGCGTGGGCCGAGGTTTCGACGCCGCAGGGTGAGGCATTTCAGGCACAGAACGACCCACACGCAATCTCGCGTTACCGCGTAAATGGCCCCCTGTCGAACATGCCCGAGTTCGCCTCAGCCTTTGCCTGCAAACAGGGCAAGCAGATGGTCAGGTCTGAGATATGTAATATCTGGTAGGTGATTTTTGCTTGCCAGGCTATTTGCGGTGAAGTTTTGCTTCACCGCTGTTGAAAGACAATATGACTACTGCTATGCCGCCGCCTCAGTTTGGCGGCGGCGTAACCGTAAAACTATGCTACTTTCGTCGCGGTTCCATTCCATGCAGGATGTTTGGTTTTACGACGATCATTGGTTTACCCATCGTCATTCGACCATTTACAAATTCTCCTTCTGTCTCGACAGGATCAATTTTCTGAACTCCTTGGATCTGGCCAACCATCGGCAACATATGCCTCACAATTTTCGGATCGATCATGACTGGCGACATGTCACCCTGGACCATCTGGACCGGCTGCTCTCTGAATACATTAAAGGCTAAGACACCGCCGAATAACCCGGCGATCATCGAAAATACCGCTGTGGCCAACCGCGCAGCTCGCTGCTTGACCGCCTGCCAACCGACCGGACAATTCTTGGTTAACACCGTCCCATCCGATCGACGGAAAAATCTGACGCATAAGCGGCCCTCTGAGTTGATGAGCAGATTTTCGGCCTCGCGGCGGGTCATGTCGGACAGGTTGTAGACGTTTAGTTTGCAATCCCCGCAAAAGCGTTTGCGGTCGTCGCCGAACATCTCGTTCCAGTCGGCACTACAGGGTGAAGCAATGTGGATATTGTCTAGCGGATTGGTGAAGGTTCTCATTGGGCCTCCGGATTATTAGACGCGCGGGGCGCGTGTTTGTTCCCGAAGAACGAATGAAAAGTGCGATTCTTGCGTGGAGGCTCAAGAATTAGAACTCAGAACTGGTCCAGTTTCCGTCCCAATCAAATTGTTCGAGAGCGGAGAACCGTTTTTTGTAGTCGTAGAAAGATTCACCCTCGTAGGCGTAGCCGTGGTAGTAGAATTCGCATCCGGTTGAGGTCGCAAATTCGATCTCTTTCAGCATTGTGAAGATTCCGAGACGGCGAGAGGATTCCTCCGGGTCGAAGACCGCGTAGATACCTGAGGTTGTCGAAAAACCCCTGCCGAAATAGCTGACCGCGACGAGTACTTCGCCGCGGTACACGGCAATCTCGCGGCCTTCGCACGGCACGTTCGCGGGTTCGTGCGAAAGGAAGTCGTAAATTGATTCGGGAACGCCGTGATCGAAGCGTTGTTTGTGACGGTGAAAGAGATCCTGAGACTCGGCGGTGATCTCGACCGGGCGTATACGCACGGACAGGTCTTCGTTCCGTTTCAATACGCGGCGCTGGCTTTTTGAGAGTTTGAAATCAGCGAGCCGTATCCGCAGCGGCATGACGCGGCGAATTTCATCGCGGTAAACGGCCAGACTGTATCGAAAAAAATGCGTCCCGAAATGCCGCCAGGCGTCTGCGAGCAGAAAATCCAACTGCGTCGGCGTTACCGCGTCGGCGTAAAATTCCTCGTTGATGAAACGTAAATCAGTGCCCGGCGTACCAGTCATAACCGTATTCGGGACCGCCCCAATAATCTCGTGGCCGTTCGTCCGTAAATTCGATGCGGCCGATGCGTTTGATCTGCTTTATGCCGTATTTTGTGGGCGACGCGAGTCTCAATGGGGCACCGTGCTCGTTGGTGAGCGGCGCTCCGTTCATCTCATAGGCGAGCAGCGTCTGCGGGTGCAGGATGGCCGGCATGTCCCAGGCGACGTAGTATTTCTCGTCAGGCGTCGTCATTGAGACGTATCGCGGCAGGTCCTGCGGGCGGTTTGCCACATCGCCGGTGCTGCCGTCACGATTTTTCGGAGCGTATTTCGCGGCAAAATCCGAAAAACGAACCCCGGCCCAATGCACGATCGTGCTCCAGCCCTCGATGCACTTGAATTCGGTTATCATCTCGGTTCGCGGCAGGTTTTTGATGTCGTCGAGCGTGATCACAAGATCGTCGGTGCGGCCCGCGAGCCCGCTGACATTTAGCCGCCACGCGGCGAGATCAACGACCTCATCAAGCCCCTCAGCACCATTAAATCTCGCCGGCATCGTCACGCGAGCCTCTGGAAACTCGGTAGCCAGACGCCGCGGGCTGTAAAACAATTGACTAACGCGTTCGTTAAATTCGAAAGTTCGGCGGATCAGGTTTGTTTTTGTCTCATCCGGCATCCATCGCCAGCCAAAAATACCAAGTAAAGCCGCCGCTCCGCCAACGAAGAAACCCCGCCTCGACATAGCGGACATCTGTTTTTTTGCGTTTTCGGGTGAGATCGGCTCGCTCAGATAGCGATGTTCCTTCAAGACTGATGCCGTATTGTTCGGATCGCCGGGGTATGAATCGACCGTGTGGCCTGTTCGGGCCTCAAATTCACGAACTTTTTCGAGCAATACCTCTTTATCTTCGCTCATGCCGTTACCTCCTCGGCTGCTGGTGCCGGTTCGTGTTTTGGCTCGACCGCTTCAACGATGTCGTAGCCGGTTATCATCGAGCGAAAATTGCTCCACCCGGCCATGATGACCTGAAAAACATGCACCGCAAAAAATAGGACAAAACTCACCATCAGCCAGAAATGCTCCCACCGAGCCCATTCATAGCCGCCGAGCAAGCTTGTCAGCCACGAGAGCTGCGTCGGTTTGTATATCGCGAGGCCGGTGATAATAGATCCCATTCCCATCAGTATTACGCTGGTGTAAGCGATGCGTTGGGCGTCGTTGTATTTGCCCTGAGGCGGTTTATTTTTAACGATATGAGCATCATGCAGAGCGACGAACGGGGCTCGTTTTAGCGATGCTGGTATCGGCAGGAGTGCCCGCCACTCGCCCGAGACGATCGTGTAAATAATATAAACAACACCATTTACGGCGAAAAACCACATGAAAAAGAAATGGAGTTGCAACCCTTCGGCGAGCCGGAATGGAATGCCGAGAAACTCGTTAAACGACTGTGGAAAGAATTTGAATAGTTCGTATCCGAACAGTCGGATGCCGTATACGGGATTGGCCCAGTAGATTAATATTCCGCTCCAGATCATCATTGCAAGCAGCGGAAAATTGATCCAGTGTAGCCATCTTACCGCTAGCGGATGTTTTTTTTCGAGTTGTTTCTCCATAGCCTCGCCGCCGTGAAAACTCACCAGATTATGCTCCAGCCGCGTCGATATGTCTACGCATCGCGGGGAAGATCGCGCGGGCAACGGCGGTGTTATCGGCCGCGTCCATATCCGACACGATAAAGAACGCATGACGGCCGATGCTAAAGCCGGCCGCGTTCAAGACTCCGTCTGTGTGGTCAGTCAGCGGGGCGTTCGCCTCGGCCGGCAGATCGGTGTCCGTTACCAGAACGGAGATAACCTTGCCCTGCCGCCGCATCACAATATGCGTAAAACGCCGGCCGCCAAATATGCACGAGTGGGCCTCTAGTAGCTCGATCCGCGATGCGGGCTTGTCGCTAAAGGCTGTTTTTGTCGCTTCAAATACCGTTTTGTCGATATCCTTATTTATGCGTCCAAATTTCTTGGCTGCCTCGTCTAGCGAGATCGGCCGTTCACTGAGATTGAATTTGACGGCGCAGTTTTTGTGATCGCCGACCGCCTGACCGGACAGCTCATTCCACGCGACTTTAACAGCGTCCGCAAGCCGGGCTTTGTTGGCTTCGATCAAGGTTTGGCGCTGGTCAATCCTGGTGTCGGTATTCGCCGCAATCTGGTCATTAGATGATCGCAACATAAAAAATCCGCCGATGACGACCACAAGCAGACACGCAAAGCCAACCAAGGCGACCCGCATTCCGGCAAAACCGCCAGCCGTCAACCGGTCCCAAATATTCGGCTGCAACGCTATTTGCCGCAGATTGATCTGTAGCCGCGAGGCAAATATATCGCCGATCTGCATTTCGGGCATGGTAATAACGGCGTTGCGAAGCCGACCGCGCAGCTCGCGTCTCGTCGCAAGTTGCTCGCGGCAATCCCGGCAATTTTCGAGGTGACGGAGCACATAGTGATTCGTCTCGACGAGCAGTTCGTCGCCGAGATACGACTCGATCAATCTTCTAAATTCCTGGCAATCCATAATTCGTGCCTCAACCATTCGATGCGATGCCGTATTCGCCCGCGACACCCGTAAGTTCCTGTCTCAGAAGGCGCCTTCCTCGATGCAGCCGCGACATCACCGTGCCGATCGGCAGATCCAAAAGCTCGGCCGCCTCTTTATAGGTAAATTCCTCGACATCCGTCAGCATAACTACCTCGCTAAACTTTTTCGGCACCCGCTCGATCGCACGTATTATCTCTTCGTCGGTGAGATGCTGCGGTATCGACGGCTCAAAGGCGACGGTCTGGGCAATCTGCTCCTCGGTGTCCTCGACGAGCTTTAGCTGGCCGAGCTTCATCCGCCGTTTGCCATTAACGCGGTAAAGGATGGTGATAAGCCACGCCCTACAGTTTGTGTCCGGCGAATAACGGTGAAAACTTTTCAACGCCTGAATAAAAGTCTCCTGCGTCAGGTCTTCGGCAATCGCGGTGTCACGCGCCAGCCATTTGGCGACGCGAAAAACGTCCGGCATCAACGGCAAAGCCTCAGCCTCGAATGCCCCCCATTCTTTTTCTCGCTCTGTGCCTATTCCAAACATGTATTCGCGAAATCCCGTCCGGACAAAATAATTATGTACCCAGAATGCACTTTTATTCCGGAGAAGTTGAATTTAATATTCCCATGCCGGGAATATTTGCGATGAAAAGTCGTATTTTGACTAACGAGAGGTAAAATATTCATGACCGGAGAAATTAATATGAGCAGTAAATCGTTAGTAATAGCCGCAATCGTACTTTTTGCCGTCGTCTTTACCGCCGGCGCGTTCTGCAATCGGTCGATGTCATTGATATCGACGCCCGCCGACCCGAAAACTGACGATACGGAGAGAATTGCCGATCTTATGACATCGGACGAAAACGCGGTCGCGGCGGCTGAGGATGTTTTGATCGCGGCAAAAAACGCCAAGGCCGCACCAGAACTTGCCGAAGGGAAATGGATCAACTCGGACGCTTTGACGCTTGCGGGACTTCGAGGCCGCGTTGTTCTAGTCGATTTTTGGACGTTCGGCTGCTCGAATTGCATCAATACACTGCCGACGGTAAAAGGCCTCGACGCAAAATATCGCGATAAAGGCCTGACGATCGTCGGAGTCGAAACGCCCGAGTTGGAAAATGAACGCGTCTTCGAATATCTGAATAACGCCGTCAAAGCACGCGGCATCGCGTACCCGGTCGTGACCGATTACGACAGCCGCACATGGGAATCGTTTGGCGTAAACGCCTGGCCGACCGTCGTCATTCTCGACAAACAAGGCCGAATCCGCTACCGTCACGTCGGCGAGGGTGCCTATGACACGCAGGAAAAAGTGATCCGCACACTCCTCGCCGAGGGCGATACGGCATCCGCCGGATCGGACGACGTTTTTGACGGCAAAACGATAACAAAATCCGATGAAGAATGGCGCAAACAATTAACGCCCGCTCAGTATAACGTCCTCCGCGAGGAAGGCACCGAGCGACCCTTTACCGGCGAATATGCCGACAACCACGCTGAGGGCGACTACTATTGCGCCGCCTGCCACTTGAAACTTTTCAGCTCGGCGACAAAATTTGAGTCGGGAACCGGATGGCCCAGTTTTTACCAACCGATAAATGCAAAAAACGTAATAGAAAAAGTGGATCGCAGCTTTGGCTCAACCCGCACAGAAATTGAATGCGCCCGTTGCCATTCGCATCTCGGACACGTCTTTAACGACGGCCCGAAACCAACGGGATTGCGTTATTGTATGAACTCGGTAGCGTTGAAATTTGAGAAGCGTTGACTGGAGGGCAAGCATCCTTGCTTGCCCCACGGTTGGCTAAATTGATTTTTTCGTAGCACGAGCAAGCAGGGATGCTTACTCTCCAGTCACCAATTAACCTTTCCTTCCTGCGAGGTGTCGATCTGCGTCAGCTCGACACCTTCGTTGTAGAAGAATATCTTCATATTGTCGAAGAGAAACTGGTGCGAATCGGGGTTTGAAACGTCGAGTCCAAAGTGATTGATGAGCTGATTCTGCTTTTGCAGCCATTCCTTCCAGCAATCCCCACAGCACTCGGCACCTATCTGCGCTCCCAATTCGGTCGGGATCGGAGCGTAACCAAGCGGTTCGTTTTTCTGCCCGCAACGGGCACATTTGAATTTGTCGCCAAATAAAGCCATGTCAGAATATTACCACAGGTTCAGAGTGCAAGCTTTAGCTTGTATCCTACCGATCCATATACAAGCTAAAGCTTGCACTCTAAACAGCTTTTCTGATCGCCGCGAGGACATCTTCGTCGCTCGGTCGGAAAAGTCCGATCGGGCGAACCTTTTGATAAGCGATTTTGCCTTGAGGGTCAATCACAAATTCGGCCCTCGCGGTGCGTCCCGGCAGCAATGAATTTGCCCCATATTTGTCGCGAACCTCACCTTTATCGTCCGACAAAAGCCGCAGTGGAAGCTCGTACTTGTCGCTAAACTTGCTATGCGACGCAACCGAGTCAGTCGAGATTCCGACAACCTCAGCTCCCGTCGCTTGGTAATCCGACCAATGGTCACGCACCGAGCAAAGCTCTTTGGTACAGACAGGCGTGTCATCGCCCGGATAAAAAAGCAGAACAACCGTTTTGCCAAGGTGCTCGCTAAGCGTCCAGGAATCGCCATTACCGTCCGATAGTGTGAAATCAGGTGCTGTTTCGCCAATGTTCATAGTCTTAAGATGATCTTTGATCTTGGATTTTTGATCTTCGAGAAACCGAAAGAAAATCGGTGCGACGCCGATTCGTTTTCCTGAGTAAGGGCAAACTCTTTTCGCCTCATTGTCTTCCGCCAGGTTTATCTATCCTCTTCAGAGTGGTTTTTGCGTTCAGGGTTGTTACTACTTTCCTTCCTGTTTTGGCCTCGAGTTCCAGCCGCGCCACTTTAGCGACGTTTCCGCCCTGCCCGGCAACCTTTTGGTTTTCATCAAGCGTTCTCGGTTCGACGGCTTGAGAAATGTCCTTTGTCGAGGCCTCGGCAAGCATATTTAGGATCAACTCTGTGTTGGTCATATTATCCCGAAGATTCTCTTTCTTGAGGCCCTTTAGGTTTTTTATTCTTTGGTGGTATTGCCTGACCACGTTTTTGTAATAATGTCGGTGAGCGTTGCGAACTGCATCCCTTCTTTCATTCCGCGTTTTTTCCATTCGTTCGTTAGCTCCTTTCTGACCTCGATGCTTTTTAGCCTTTGATTGATCCAGTTTTCGGAATAGCCAAGCTTAAGATATTGTTCCAAAGCCCGGTCGATGGTAATTTCGGGGTCCTGCATTTCGTCCAAGCGCTCTTTACCAAGCTGGGCGAGCCACAATTTGAAGGGTTCAGCCTTGGGCGAGGGTATGGACTGAATCAGGCGAAAAATCTGTTCGGTATCGGCAGTGTCCGTCAATCGCATTTTGCCGTCCGGTGACAGCATTTTCAACTGTCCGATTTTATCGGACAGTTCACTTCCTTCCCTTTGGAGCTTGGTTTTCAGATCGTTCCAATACTTTCGCGGACGATCTGAATCCGTCAAGACTTCGATCACATCGATGACAGATAGGAACCAAGTCTCAGTCTGTTCGTCCCAGTGAGCCCGAACTTTTTTTTCTTCAAATAGTTTTATTTCACTTTGCGTTTTCATAACCCTTCTCCGTAATTGCGTTATTGAAAATCCCTGATATCCCGAAACGGCTTCTCCGCATCCGTAAAATCCGGCCGGTAGTAGTGCGACGCGGATTCGTATTCCTGCATAAAGCCCTCTTCGATGCCGAGTTCGTCCAATAAATTCACGGCCTCGAACCATTCACGCTCGGAGAGGCGGCGTGACAGCAAAATGTATCGGTCGTCTGTCGCGGCTTTGTTGGTTGCGTAATATTGGGCCATCAGCGAGATCGCGGTTTTGGGGCCTAGCTCGTGTCGTATCCAGAGAAGGTTTTCTTCGATGCCGGCGATGTCGTTTGGCAGTACCAGCAGGCGGATCATCAGGCCTCGTTTTAGCAGGCCGTCATCACCAAAAACAAGATCGCTGCCCATTTGCTGGTGCATCTCCTTGATGGCGGCACGGGCGTGTTCTTTGTAGTCACGCACTTTCGAATACTGAAAACCTGAATCCGAATCGGCGTATTTCAGGTCGGGCAAATAAATATCGACAATGCCGTCGAGCAGCCGCAAAACCTCGACGGAGTCGTAGGCGTTGGTATTGTAAACAATCGGCAAACGCAAGCCTTTTTCGGCGGCGATCAATATCGCCCTTGCCATCTGAGGAGCGAAATGCGTCGGCGAGACAAAGCCGATATTGTGGCAGCCGCGATCCTGAAGCTCGAGCATTATCTCGGCCAGCCGTTCGTGCGTTATCTCATTCTTTTTCTGTTCTTTCCAGGTTTGGGAGATCTGATAATTTTGGCAATAGACACAGCGGAGATTGCAGTTGCCGAAGAAAATGTTTCCGGCGCCTTTTGTGCCGCTCAAACAAGGCTCTTCGCCAAAATGAGCGGTGTAGCTCGACACTATCGGCAGGCGGCCTGAGTAGCAGGCGGCGATCTCGCCCTTGAAGCGGTCGTTGCCGCAGTCTTTCGGGCAGATCGTGCACGACGTGAGCATGGCTTCGAGAGCCTCGACGCGTCCAAGCAGCTTATTCTCCGCCAAGAGTGTCAGGTATTTTGCGTCCACTTGTTCCTTTTATTTTAGCCGTAGCCATGCCCTTGTTTTTCCCTTTACGGGAATATTTGCTTGCGACATGCATCGGGGCTACCTTTCGGGCGAGTTCCCAGGTGAAGTCCATCTCGGCGTTGACGCTCAGAGTCGCCATGCGCGTTTCGCGCAGCATCAACAAACTGCCGTAAAACAGCCACATGATACCGACGATGCCGATTCCAATCGGCAAAAGCTGCAAAAAATGAAATTTCGTCAAAAATGCCGCAATCGCGATCGTTACGCTCGTCAAAATAAAAGAACCGAGTCCGTAGTAAAAGGCTCCCATCGCCCGCTGTAGGATGCGGGATCGACTCGTCACTTTATCAAGCAGATCAACGATCACCTCGACGCGTTTGTCATAAAGCGGCACTCCTTCCTTGTCTTCCAGATAGATCAGCTCGCCGAGACGATTTTCAAGCTCGCGGACACGATCAATAACCCGCCCGAGCCGCGTCGATGTCGACAGCACCAGCGAACCGGTCGCCGAGATCAATAAAGTCGGTGTGACCATCGCCGTCAGAAACTCGATTGTCGAATTCAGCGCGTTCGCGTCCAGGTTTATCAGATCGCTGCCAGCCATAATTTTTCGCAACAGACAACACAGAGTTTTTCGAGGAACCTTATATTGTCAACTCGGTGTCCTCTGTGGCTAATTTTCTTCTTTTACTCGCGCAACCTCGTCGCCCATCCGCCGCGTGATCATAAACCAGATCATCTTAAAATCGCTGATAAACGACCAAAACGGGAATCGGAAACTGGCCGGTTTATTTTTTTCGATTACAAAGTGCGCGAACCACGCAAAACCATATCCGCAAACAAAAAATACCGGGAAGAAATACCATTGTCCGCGTGCGACAAAAAAAATGGCCAACGCGATCCCCAATGTCGTCCCGATAAAATGCAGAGCCCTCGTCAACGGCACGCTGTGCTCATAAACGTAGAAATCCCAAAATTCGTCGTAGTTTTGCGGGTTTGTCGTCATACGCGTGAAATCGTCCGTACGACCCGAATACTAAACCCTTATGCGGCTTGTTTCAATTCTTGCGATAGTTTTTCGGGTTCGAAAACGCGAATATCCTTCGCCCAGCCAATCTTTTCGAGGACGCGGACGGCGATCCAGTTCATGTCAAACTGGTACCACTCAATGCCGTGTCGGGCCGAGGTCGGCGACATATGGTGATTATTGTGCCAGCCCTCGCCAAATGTGAGGATCGCGACAAACCAGTTATTGGCCGACAAGTCTCCTGTGTCATGGGGTCGCGAACCGTAAATGTGAGCAAGCGAATTTACAAACCATGTCGTGTGCCAGCCGACAACGACACGGGCAAATACTCCCCAGACGACCATCGGCCAACCGCCGATCGCGTATAGAATTACCGCTGAAACAATTATCGGAATGTAAAAATACTGCGAAATCAACTGGTGGCCTCTGTCCTTGAGCAGGTCGGGAACATACTTTTTGAGCGTCGCCTCGTCATGGTCCTGGGCAGTTCCCCAAACAATCCAGCCCATCTGTGCCCACCAAAAACCCGGCTTAATCGAGTGCGGATCTTTGTCGGTATCGGTAAATGCATGGTGCATCCGGTGTGTCGTGATCCAGTTGTTCGGCGGGTCCTGGATCGACATCGTTGCAAAAATGCTTAAGCAGTATTCCAGCCATTTAGGAGCCTTAAACCCGCGATGCGTCAGCAATCTATGCCAACCGAGCCCGACCCCGAGGCTTCCGACGATCCAGTTGCCGATCAGCATAGCCGCGACATTCTGCCAGCTAAACGTAAATAAAGCCGGAATCGCGAGCAGGTGGAAGGAAGCGATTATAATGACGTTTTTCCAGTTGATCCGGGTTCGGGGTTTTTCAAACTCGACGACATTTTGCATTAAGAATTAATTAGAGCATTAAAATAAGACTGTTTTAGGGTAACAGGTTGGCGGCAAAAGAATTGTAATAGATTTGTCAGAACCACTTGCGGTAGCGGGTGGTTGAACGCTGGGATTTTAGCAGCCACTATTAGCCGATCTGCTCCGCGAGCTGTTTAAGTTTGATGTTTCGGGTTGAAACCAGCTGCGTTAGATGGCGTTTGAGCAAAATTTTATCGACGATCTTCCCCAATATGCCGAATGGCGAAGTCCAAACAAGCGTATCCTTCATCAACGTGCCGTTGTCCATTTCGAAAAATTCATGTACGTGTTTGAACGACTTGAAAACTCCCTCAATCATCTCGTCAACAAACAGCCGTGGCCGGTCAAACTCGACAACCTTGACCGTCAATCTCTGCCTAATTCCAAAATGCGTCCCTTCAAACGTGACAGTTTGCCCGAGGCCAATCATTCCGTCGGTAACACCCATGATTGCTTTTTCGTTTGTTTGTGCCGTTGTCTCAGTATGTATTCGAATGTCCCGCATCAGGTCGAAGCAAGCTTCAGCCCGTGCGTTGATATGTGTTTGGAGGCAAATTTTAGGCATCCTGAGCGGCTATTTCCAAAGAAGTTTCAGTCCATCTTTTGCAAATTTCTTAAACTCAGGATCGCGACTAATCAGTGTCATTTTTCTGGAGATAGCCTGCCAGATCAACATCCGGTCGAAGGGATCAAAATGCGTGTCTTCGGTTAGGCTCTTTGACGTCGCCGCTTCATCGGGTAAAAGCGGTATCGTCTCAAAACCCATAGCCTCCACGACGGCGACTGCATCGTTCCAGTGACCTACGGCTTCGAGTCTTCCGCTACGGATTTTTATTGCCATTTCCCACAAACTAACCGCGCTCACGAAGAATTGGTTTCGCGGGTCTTCAAGAACTGCTTTAGTTTTTTGTGGCAGCCTTTTGGTTTCAGTGAGAGCCCATATCAAGGCGTGAGTATCGAGCAGATATTTCATCCTCTCAAATCAAGGAGCTCTTCGTCCGTCATCTTAAAGTTTTTTGCGAACTTAAATTTAACTTTTCCCTCAAGGATGCCAAGCTTGCGTTTCTTCAGCGGCTTTGAACCGTTTATCGGAACGAGGAGCGCGACTGGAGTCTTTTTCTTCCCAAAAACGATCTCAACAGTCTCGCCCTGCTGCACTTTTTCAAGCACTTCAGAAAATTGAGCTTTGAATTCGCCAACAGGCAGGCTTTTCATAATACGGATTATAGGATTTTCTTGACAAGTTGACAAGGAAAAATCTCTTTATCAGTCGGCTGGAATATCTGGTTGGAAAAATTCCTTGTTTCCTATATTCTCCTCTTTCCAGCAGCTATAGTCTACAAATGGCCTCGCCATTAATTCGTTACGTTTTGCTGGTGTAAATCTGACACTGTACCCATGCGTCACCGGCGGCTGGCTCTTTCTAATGTCTTCGACCGGCATCATCAAAAGATGGATCATGTTCTCGTCAATTAGACTAATTACAAGCGCAAAGACCGCCCGCATTCCAAATTGGTTTGTAAAATTTTCGAGTTTTTTAAGATGATCGTACTCGATGACGAAAACCTGGCTTTCCTTGGAACCCGTTTTGAACATCCTTGTTTTGACTGATATGGCAAGGCATATGTAACCAATCCCTCTCCGAAGTCACCCAACTGCTTAGGCGCACGTGTTTGCGTCATGAATATATTCTCGCTTTCTGTCTTCGAACATTTAATCCGGCGAATGCATTACTCAATTGCTTCAGTTTCATCGACCGGTTCTTTGCGATCATCACTTTACAGTCGATGCATGTAACCGAAGCCCAAGGGCATCGAGTACTTTTGCAATGGTCGCAAAGCTTGGGTTGCCCTCAGGTGAGAGAGCTTTGTATAGACTTTCGCGACCGAGTCCGGTTTCGCGGGCCAGTTGCGTCATTCCCCGCGCACGTGCGATGTCGCCGAGAGCTGCTGAAACGATCTCCGGCTCGCCTTCTTCCAGAGCGGCTTCAAGATATGCCGCGATTTCTTCTTGGGTATTCAGATGTTCAGCCGGGTCCCAAGGGAGTGTTTTCAGCTTAGCCATAATTTCCTCACAAATTACTAGCGATCTCTTTCGCTCTTGTTATATCCTTTCGTTGCGATGACTTGTCGCCACCGGTTAGCAGCAAAACAATCTCGAGTCCCGTATTCACATAATAGACACGGTAGCCTGGACCATAGTCGACGCGCAGTTCGTAAACATCTTCGCCAACCGCTTTTACATCTCCCGGATTACCGAGCGACAAACGTCGAATGCGAATATCGATACGCACACGTGCATTGTGATCGCGTAAAGATTTGAACCACTTAGCATACTGCTCAGTTTGTCGAATCTCTATCACTTATCGGATTGTATCACGTAGGATACAGTCGTCAATCAGCAAATGCGACAGTAAGTTGTTTTAATTTCATCGAATCGCTTTTATCGATATCGTCAATCCCGTCGCGGTCGATGTAGTTGTAGAGGATGTCACGCTGCTGGGGAAAATATCCGGCCTCACGGATTTGGTAGCGGAGGTCGCGTTCGTTGGCTTGGGCGCTGGCGCCGGCGGCGGAGACTACGTTTTCTTCGATCATGATCGAGCCCATGTCGTCGGCGCCGAAGCGGAGGGCGGTTTGGCCGAGTTTTAGGCCCTGGGTGAGCCATGAGGCTTGGATGTGGTTGATGTTATCGAGGAAAAGACGCGAGACGGCGAGCATTTGGAGGTAGTCGATGCCGGTTGGTTCCTCGGTGATCTTGCGGCCGAGGGCGGTGTTTTCGCGTTGGAAGGTCCACGGAATGAAGGCAGTGAAACCGCCGGTTTCGTCCTGTACGTCACGAATGCGTTGGAGGTGACGGACGCGATGCTCGATGCGGTCGCCGATGCCGAACATCATCGTCGCGGTCGAGATTAGCCCGACCTTATGCACGGCCCGCATTACGTCGAGCCATTCCTGCGTGTTGCATTTGGTCGAGACACGCGCTCTGACCTCGTCGTCCAGAATTTCGCCCCCACCGCCCGGTAAGCTGTTGAGACCAGCATCTTTGAGCCGCTGCATGATCGTGACGTAATCAAGCTTTGAGATAAGCGAAATGTTGTGAATTTCGGGCGGTGAAAAGCAATGCAGTTGGAATTTCGGATACTTAGCATGCAGTGTTCGCAGCAAATCCTCATACCATTCGATATTAAAATCCGGATGCAATCCGCCCTGCATCAACACTCCGGTGCCGCCGAGGGCGATGGTTTCGTCGATGCGTTTGCAGATCTCGTCGATCGAATGCACGTAGGTGTCGGGCTTTCCCGGCCGGCGGTAGAATGCGCAGAAGGTGCAGACGACGTTGCAAACGTTTGTGTAATTGATGTTGCGGTCGATTATGTAGGTAACGACGTCGCCCGGATTCTTTCGTTCCCGTATCTCATCGGCCGCGAGGCCGATGCGGACGAAATCGTTTGATTCGAGCAAAGCGGTGCAATCTTCAGGTGTTAATCGCCGATCGTCAAGAGCTTTATCCAAAATTGGTTGTATCGACGCTTTCATCGCCTTTATTTTAACAAAATACAAAACTAAACTGTAAGACGCCGATGGAAATGCCCACCGCAAAACTCGAATCCACGCTTGAGATAACCGATGGCACGACGGTCTTGCACATTCTGCGCGTGCCAAAGACGGAGGTCGCTCATTTTGGTTTTAAGGGAAATCTGCGGCGTGTGATCTGCTCGCTTAATGGCACCACAGCCTATAACTGCTCGTTGTTTCCGAGCAAGGGCGAATATTTTATTACGCTGAGCAAGCAGCTTCGGCAGCGATTGCGGCTCGAGGTCGGGGACGCCGTAACTATCGAACTCGCAAAGGACGTGAGCAAATACGGTATGCCGATGCCTGAGGAATTTGCCGAGGTGCTGCGACAGGACCCTGAAGGCGACCGTCTCTTTAACGAACTCAGCCCAGGCGACCAGCGGTTAATGCTTAAGCTGATCGTCTTTGTAAGGGACGGCGACCGCCGCATTGAAAGGGCTTTGGCGGGTATCGAGCTGCTAAAGCAGTCGGACGGCAAATTCGACTATCATGCCCAGCACCTTGCTATGCGGATCGCCGGTTCGCAAAATCCGGGTTTGGAAATTGAGCGGCTACGGTCGAAAATGTAGCCGATGCCAAAATCTCAAAAGCAGGTCAAATTTGAGACCGAACTGGTTATGTCAACCAGCGGTTCCGGCTGGCATTTTTTGCTTGTCACCGGAGATATCGTCGACAAACTCGGGTTCGACGACAAATATCGACGCGTCGTTTGCACGATCAACGATGGCACCGCCTTTCCGTGCGCCCTGCTGCCGTGGGGCGAGCTATTTTACATTATCGTTAGCAAACAGAAACGGCTTGGCCTCGTCGCGGGCGATATCGCCAGGGTGCTGCTCGTTAAAGACGAGAGCAAATACGGTCTGCCGATGCCCGAGGAGTTTGAGGAGGTCCTCAAACAAGATCCGGAAGGGGACAAGATGTTTCACGGGCTGACCGCAGGAAAACAAAGGTCAATCCTCTATCAACTATCCAAACCAAAGGACATCGACGCCCGCATCCACCAGGCCCTGTTGATCGTCGATCACCTAAAAGAAAACGGCGGCAAGATCATCGACAAACTGCTTTACGAGGAGCTAAAACGGCCCATGTTTTGATTGTGTTATTTTTTTATTGACATATAACGATATATCGTGATAGGTTTAAAACTATCGTGAGCCGTCTTAAGGTGTTGCGATGTATTTTTGATAAATTAGGAGTAATAGATATGCGTGGAAAATATGCATTTGGATTTGGACCGTCATGGGGCCGCGGTTTTGCCGCATTTGGCTGCGAACCGCCGCGTCCGCCTCGAATGCGGCGTGGTGACATAAAATACCTGCTGCTTGAAGTTTTAAAGGAAGGGCCGAAGCACGGCTATGACATAATCGGCGACCTCGAAAGCCGCTACGAGGGTTATCGGGCAAGCCCGGGCTCGGTCTACCCGACGTTGCAATTGTTGGAGGAAGGTGGATTTGTTACGGGCCAGGAGGTTGACGGAAAGAAGGTTTTTACCATTACCGACGCCGGCCTAAAGCTGCTCGAAGATCGTGGGCCTCGGCCGTTTGAGGAGACACCTCGCCGGCAAAATGGCGTCGAGCTGTGGAAATCGCTCGGCAAGCTGGCAATGGCGGTCACCGAAGGTTCGCGAAGCGCTGATGAAGAAGCAATAAAAAAGCTTGCGGAAATCCTCGACAAAGCCCGACGGGACGTTTATTCGATCCTTGCGGAATCGTGATCTGTTTTAGACATATAGGAGCGGCTTGTTCTCTTTGAGCAGGCCGTTTTTTTGCGCCAGTTCAAAATAAAGTGCCATTCCCCGCCGCATCGATTCGTCAATCGAATAAGAGATATTTTCGGTCAGGTAGGTTTTCATTTCGTCGCGGCTAAGACCGATCTCGGTGGCGTAATTCGCCGCAATATCGTCGGCATGGGCGAGGCCCTCGTCACGGGCGGCGGCGAAATCGATCTCGCAGGTTTCTTTTCGTGTCATCCACATCGCAAAAACAAAACCGAGGCCGGTGTGCTGGTGCCAGAGCGAGGCCAAGTCGAATACTTTTAGACTTAAACCGCCCGCTACCGCAGGTGGTACTGACAAAGCCAGAGACGGATCACCTATCAACAGAGCAGCATCTGAGTCCTTGAGCATCGCGTCGAGATCGGGCCTTGCATCTGACCATGACGGCTCAAATCCATAAAATTCGCGAAAAATGATCTTTGTCAGCACCACGGATGTTTTGGACGAAATATCGAGCGAAACCGATCGAACATCTTTCAGGTCAGCGCCTCGCGTTACGAGACAGACGCTCCGAACCTTCTCACGGGCACCAACGCATACGTCAGGGATCAGCCGCACATTGTCGATCATTTGATAAGCGATGACCGGCACGAGAGCGGCATCGACTCGGTCCTGCTCCAGCAATTCCGCGGACCGGGCCGGTGCGTTGTCGAGAATTATCTCGACCTTGCCGTGATTTTGTCCATACAGGAACGACCACACGAGCGGTGCAGTATTTGAATAGCTTGAGGCCGATATTCGTGGTGCGTTCATAAAGAAGGGAAGATAGCTCTAGCGTAAACCGGTCGGTTATCACAAGGCAAATCTTGTTTGTGCGACGCTTTTGAATTATCCTCAACCATTATGAAAACGAAATATCTGGTCCTGATATTCGCGATCTGTTTCGCCGGGGCGTTTGCGGCGAATGGGCAGGGCACGGTTGTCGTCAATGATCCGACAAAGGATGCGGATCAAACCGAGGCAAAAATAAGCGCGGCCGACGACGCGATATTGAAGAACGAAGTGCTTCCCAAAGTGAAAAAGCGGATCAAATCTGACGTTTGCGAGGCGGATGTCGATGTTGCGGGTCATGCTCATGGTGCTTTTTCGAGAGCGGGGGCCAAACAGGTACTAGTTTTTTACCAGTATTGCCAGACCGGTAACGGTTTTGGCTGGATCGGTCTGATGCTGATCGAAAACGGAAAGCTGGTCGGAAATTTCCTTTCCGAAAGCGGCTGGTCGAACGGTATCAATGCGGTTCCCGATATTAATCAAAACGGCTTGGACGAATTTGTGCTTTCGTACTCAGGCGGGATGCATCAGGGACAGGGCGGCGTTGGAGCCGATCTGGTGGAATTTTTGGCAGGCTTGCCGAAAGGCATCGGTTGGTTTAAGGCCGAGGAATTTGGCGAAACCGAGGCCGTCACCGCCTGGAAAGTAACGGCGGCACCGGGCAAAATCCCTGTCTTTTACAAACAAAAATACTTTTCCGGTGAAAACCAAAAATACCGCCGCGTTGGGGGCAATCTGGTCTTCAAACTCGGCAAACCGTACTCCACATTCGAGGCAATTAAATGAAAAAAATATTCGATGTTACAGTCGCGATCAGTGCCGAAACGCCGATCTATAAGACCGATCCCGGCGTCGAATTTGGCCAGCACAGGGCTATTGTTAACGGCGATTCGGCAAATGTGTCGAAAATCTCGTTCGGCGTCCATACGGCGACGCATGTTGATGCACCCAACCATTTTATTGACGGAGCAAAACGTGTTCACCAGCTCGATCCGCAAAAGCTCGTCGGCCCGGCCCGCGTCATCGCCGTACCGGAGGATGTCGTGGCAATTGAGCCAGAACATATCGGCGATCTAACGGGCGTCGAGCGCGTTCTCTTCAAAACGCGAAACTCTGCCTTTTGGAACACACCGGAGCTTGGCTTCCGAACCGATTACGCCTATCTAACGCCGGAGACGGCCACGCTGCTGGTCGATAACGGCATCGTGCTCGTCGCTGTCGATTACCTCTCGATCGAAAAAAGCGGCTCGCCCGGCCATCCGGTACACATGACGCTGCTTGAAAAAGAGGTCGTCATTGTCGAGGGCGTCGATCTCCGCGAGGTTCCGCCAGGCGACTACGAATTGATCTGCATGCCGTTAAAATACGACGGTGCGACGGGTGACGGCTCGCCGGCCCGGACTTTTTTGAGAGAGATCTAAACCACTAAAAAGAAAAAAATACGGGAGATAAAAACAATGGTAAAGCTCGGCCCTGCCACCTATGCGTTGATGGTTTCCATTATTTTGTGGGGCACTTTGTTCGGTGGCGGTGTTTATGCTGCGATGGTTTACTTTCCCGCATATCTTTCGCATTTGCCTGAGTCGGCGATAGTCGTTACTGGGCCATATGGACTCAATGAGGGGATTTTTTGGCTGTCGATCCATCCGCTCGTAATTCTTTCGCTTATCATCTCTCTGATCTTAAATTGGCGAAATATCGGTCGACGAAAATTGATCGGAGTTGTGTTCATCGTGTACGCGTTGATTCTCATCATCACACAAATATATTTTTTACCTGAATTGTCCGCCTTTCGGCAAAGTGCTCAGTCTGACCTATCGAGCGCTGAGTGGCAGGTACGCACTAATCGCTGGCAACTCTTAAATGTATTGCGGGCAGTCGTCATTGTTGCGAATTTCATTGGGTTGTTATTTGCCCTGATCAAGCCGCGAGATCTCGAAACGCCGGTTGTCACTACGTAAAACTGAGATCGAAAAAAAATTTGAACATCGTCAACGATAAACTCTACCGCGAACGCGTCTACGCTATCGTGCGCCAGATCCCGACGGGAATGGTGATGACTTACGGCCAACTCGCCATCATCCTCGGCGAAGGTTACACGGCCCGCACGGTCGGCTATGTCATGCACAGCGCCGACGAAGATGTTCCGTGGCAGCGCGTTATCAATTCGCAGGGGAAATGCTCAACGGGAAGATTAACGATACCTATGAATTTGCAGCAGGAGGTGCTCGAAGCCGAGGGCCTTGTTTTTAACGCATCGGGAAAATGCGATATGTCTAAATTTCAGTGGTTTCCGGAAGGTTTCGAGCCCGAAACGGACGACCAGATAAATCTTTTTACAGATAAGAATCTTTAACGCAGAGTCGCAAAGGCGCCAAGACGCAAAGAAAAATTTCTTCTTCGCGTCTTTGCAACTCTGCGTCTTTGCGTTAAAACTCTTACCGGCCCCACTTTAGTTTATCCCGCAAAACGTCAAAGTAGTTTCGATTCGCTGGTTGGACCAGATTAAATGTGGTCTTGCTCTTGCGGATGATGACCCGGTCGTTGGCTTTCATTCTATGGCCGGTTTGGCCGTCAAAGGTTAGAATGACGCCTTCGGTGTTGTCTTTCAGGCTTAATTCGATCTCAGCGTCGTCGGGGATGACAATCGGGCGGTTGGTCAGTGTAAACGGGCAGATCGGCGTAATGACGACGGCGTTCATCGACGGATAAATGATCGGGCCGCCGGCCGAGAGGTTGTACGCAGTCGACCCGGTCGGTGTGGCGATGATCAGCCCGTCGGCACGAAACGAGTTTACAAACAGGCCGTTCAGGTGAACGTCGATTTCGATGATCCGTGCCAATGCAGCCTTGTTGATCACCACATCGTTAAGGACGCGCCCGGCTGCTTCCTTTTTGCCGTCCCGCAGCAGTTCCGCCTCGAGCATTACGCGGTGGTCCGTCTCGAAGTTTCCGGCGATGATGGATTCGAGTGCGGGAAACATCTCCTCGATCCTAAAGTCCGTCAGATAGCCGAGGCTGCCGTAATTGATGCCAAGCACGCAAATTTCACCAGCGCCGATCATCCGCGCGGTCGATATCATTGTCCCGTCACCGCCGAGTACGACGATCAGGTCGGCGTTTAACTGCTTTTCATGCCCATTTTGCGCGCTTGCGGCCGAACACGGTTGGCCGATCTGCTTGATGCCTTTTGATTTGAGCCATGCCGAGAGTTCGGAGGCTGTGGTGAGGGCTTCCGCGTGATTGGGCTTTACAACGATGCCGACCGATTTGACCTCTTTTCTACTCATTGCGTAAAAATATTTCGTTAATCATCAAACTGCAAACGTTTTGGCTGGTGCCAGCTTTGTAAAATTGGCATTAGCCCGCGCTTTTGTTAGACTCAGGGTTTGTCTCTATGACAATGATATTCGAATTTTAAGGTTTCAGGTATCTATCGATGTTAAAGTTTTTCAACCGTCTCGAGAAAACGCGTAATTTCGTCCTTCTCATTTTCGCCATCCTGATGGTCGGCAGCCTCGTTTTTTTCTATACGCCGGCCCGCAACACCTATACGGCCAATCTCTCGCAGAGCGACGAGACCGTCGCGACCGTTTCGGGTAATAAAATAACGATCGGCGAATTGAGCCGTCAAAAGGAAAACTACAGCCGCTTTAGCCGCGGCCAGAGTTTTCCGGCGAAGATGATGCTTGACGGCCTCATCGGCAGCCGCATCACGCGTGTCGAGGCCGAGCGTCTGGGCCTGACCGCAAGCGATAAAGAGGTTGCCGATCAGATCCGGGAACAAAACAAACCGACGGACGGAAAACCGTTTGACCAGGCGAAGTACGAGCAAAACGTAACCGAACAGTTTGGAAACATCGCCGAATACGAGCAAACCGTCCGCGACGACCTCAGCACCAAGAAACTTGAGGCTTACCTGACGTCCGGCGTGACCGTTTCGGAAGAAGAGGTCCTGAACGATTTCCAGAAGAAAAATTCCAAATTCGACCTGTCATACGTAGCCGTCAGCACCACCGATCTGGCTAAAACCATCAAGCCGACGGATGACGAACTCAAGGATTATTTCGAAAAGAACAAGCTGAGCTACTACGTCAGCGTCCCGCAGAAAAAGATCCGGTACGTTTTTGTTAACACCGGCAAGTTGGGTGAAAAACTCCAGATACCGGACGCCGATCTGCATGCCGAATTCGATAAGCTCCCGGCTGACAAGAAGATCGCTGGTGTTCTCGGCCAGGAAATTGTGCTCCGCATCGCCAAGCCGGAACTTGAGGGCCAGGTTCAGGGCAAAGCAAACGAGCTTGTCCAGCAGTTGAAAAAAGACGGAGCTGCCGTGTCGGAAGCAGCCTTTGCCGAATTGGCAAAGGGTCATTCCGAAAATCCGGCGACCGCGACTAACGGCGGCAAGCTCGTCGGCCCCGTGCGAGAGAATCTTCAAAAGCAGGACGATCCTTACCAACGCCTGCTGAAAATGAAACCCGGCGATATAACTGAACCGATCAGCTATCAGAGCCGGTATTTCATCCTCCGTCGCGGCGATGATGTGCCGAAAACTTTTGACACCGCGAAGAAAGAGCTTGAGGTCAGCCTTCGCAATCGCCGGGCCTATTCCGTTGCTGCGGATTTGGCACAGAACGTCGCGGATTCGCTTAAGGAAACAAAAGATCCGCAGAAAACAGCTCAGGCTTTTGCAGCTCAGGCAAATATGAGCGTCGCGGATATGGTCAAAGAGACGGGGTATATCAAACAGGGCGACGATGTGCCGAATATCGGGGTTTCGCCGCAGTTTGAAGAGGGAATAGCCCCTCTCGATAACGCGAACGACGTCGGTGAAAAGACGCCCATCCAGAACGGATTTGCGATCCCGATGCTGGTCGATAAAAAAGACCCGCGTGACGCAACTTTCGACGAGGTCAGGGCCCAGATCGTCGACGTCGTAAAGCTCGAAAAAGCCCGCGCACAAGTCGAAGATATTGCCAAACAGATCGCCGCCGGCGCCGCAAACGTCGGTGCCCTCGGCGCCACCGCAACCGCAAAAGGAATGACGGCCAAAGATCAGAAAGGCTTTGTACTCGGCTCACCGCTTGGCGAAGGGCCGACTGCCGGTACAAATCAGGCGCTTGAGGACGCGGTATATGGGTTAAAAGCCGGTGAAGTCACCAAAACGCCGCTCAAGGTCGGTGACAATTGGTACGTCGTCGGTGTCACGAAACGCGAAGAGGCAAATACCACCGATTTTGCAAAACAACGCAGCGGCCTGCTTGAAACAATGCTCTCGAAGCGGCGAGGTGAGGTTTTCTCAACATATCTCGCCACGACCAGGCAAAAATACGAGTCGGACGGATCGATCAAGATCTACAAGGACGCTCTTGCCAAAATGGACGAGCCGGCACCGGGCATTCCGGCAGGCGACAATTAATACTAAAGTCAGGGCGTAACATCCGGTTTGAATGTTACGCCTTCACTCTCTCACTTTCCTAATTGCCCTTCTTTTGGACAGCTAAGACTGCCTCGATCAATCCGACCATTCTTTTAATACCATCTTTATTCCCGTTGCCGATCAGCTCAGCTTCTCCTTGCTTACAGAGGTAATATTGCTCGTCGAAATCCGACCATTTATCCTGCATCGCGAGTGCGTAGGCGAGTGAGCACTCATGGGAATGTTGTCTTTAGCTCGATTAATACGATTGGTACAGGCGGGGCGATTGACAATAGCATTGCAACCAGCATCCTGACCGTTTCAAACTCCGACTTTAGCGGAAACACGGCGGGCGCCGGCGGTGCTATTTACGGCGACGGGATGATGACGGTTACGAACTCGACCTTTAACTCGAACACGGCAGGTGACGGCGGCGCAATCGCCAGCGGTGGCTCGCTGACGGTAACGAACTGCACGTTTACTAATAACACCGTAACCAGCAACAGCGCGACCGGACTCGGCGGCGGCGCGATATACAGTAGCAGTAATTTGCCGGCAGAAGTGGTAACGATTACCGGTTCGACCTTCACCGGCAACGCGGAAGTCGGCGGCAGCGGCGGCGGCGGTGCAGTCAGAAATCGCAGCGGCTCAATGACAATTACCAACTCGACTTTTACGAGCAACACCGGCTTGGCAGGAGGCGGTGCGATTCACAACACGGATATATTGAGCATCAGCGACTCGACCTTCACGGGCAACAGCGCGTCGGGGCCAAACGCCCAGCAAAGCGGTCAGGGCAGCGGCGGCGCGATTAGCAATCAGGGCGGCGGACAGCTCACGATTGCCAATTCGGTGATTACCGGGAACGCAGCAGTCAACCATGGCGGCGGCGTTTATTATCAACCGAACGGCGGCACGCCGTTTATGACCATTACCAATACAACCATCTCAAATAATACAGCCAACTCCAACAACGATACGACCGGCGGCGGCGGCGGCGTTTATATTGTCGGGCCTGGCGTGGCAACCGTGACCGGTTCGACCATCAGCCGCAATACCGCCATTAAAGGTGCACCGCTTCCGAACAGTTCCGGCGACGGCGGCGGTTTCGATGTCGGCGGCGCGTTAACCTTGATTAACAGTACAGTCAGCGGCAACTTCGCCGGGGGAAATTACGGCGGCATCGAGGATTCAAATCCCGGTGGCTCGGCTGACAGAGTAGATATTTCCAATTCGACGATCGTCGATAACCGCGCGGCCGGTAATGTCGGCGGATTCGGCGTGGATAGTGTCTCCGATGCCGCCGATCAATCTGTCCGCAATACGATAATTGCCAACAATGTCGCAAGCGGCGGAACGGCGCAGGATGTGTTCAGAACCACTTCCGCTCCGATCAACTCGCTAGGCTATAACTTATTTAAAAACACGACCGGCGCCACGATCGGCGGCACAACTGCGACCAATATCACCGGGCAAGACCCGAACCTCGGATCTTTGCAAAACAACGGTGGTTTGACCTTTACACACGCCCTACTCACTGGCAGCCCGGCGATAGATAAGGGGTCGAGCGGTACGCTGACCACCGACCAGCGGCAGCAGATACGGCCCTTTGACAATCAGTTCATAGCAAACGCGTCCGGCGGCGACGGAGCGGATATCGGAGCGTTTGAGGTGCAGCCCGCATTTGTAACCGTCGATGGCAGAGTCCTGACGGCTGACGGGCGCGGCCTGCGTAACGCGACTGTGTCGATTACCGATGCCAACAATGTCACGCGATTCGCAACTACTAGTTCATTCGGTTTCTTTGCATTTAGCGACATCGCCACCGGGCAGTCTTACACCGTTCGGATATCGTCCAGGTTGTACCGCTATAGTCTGCAAACCGCGCAAGTCAATGGGAATATGACGCTTCCGGATTTTGTGGGTCTTGAATAGGCTAAAGGGATATTGGAACGGCCTTTTTATGACCTCCAACTGCTTTTTTTACCCTATTATTCTGTTTTGAAATTCATGCGGCTCAGCAACTCTTTGAAGCGCGGGTCGGAATGCAGATCGTCAAAAACCGGGTCGATCTTTATCCAGACGAGCGAGAATTGATGCTCAGTGTACGCCGTTTCGAGCGATTGAAGCGCCGCTTCATTGTCGCCTAAACTAGCGTACATTTGAGCGGCGGTATAGGAACTGCGGCTTGGTGTCATGGTTCCGAAATCGATACCGTTCTGGATAGTCTTGCGGCATCCGGCCACCTCGTATGCCGCACGCATCGCGGGCGCGCTTGACGGTGTATTATTAAGACAACGTAGGTTGAGCATGCCCGAACCGTCCTTGCTTTCAAGTTTAAAAATACCTTTCCGTCCGTAAGCCCGGTCGGCAATGAAGCGGGCCGGCGGGAAATTTCCATCCATTTCCAGTGTTTTGGCGCTCTGCTCAAGAGTCTCGTCATACTGGCGGGTATAAAAGTAGAACTCGGCCATATCCGAATTGATCGGCAACGATACCGGGTCACACTCTAATGCCCGGCCGATCTCGCGTTTGGCTTCGTCAAAACGCCCCTGAGTCTGCAGCAAGACCGCATACCACTGATGCGCCGTGGCATAACCGCCATCCAGTTCGATCGCCCGCTTAAATTCAGTCTCCGCAGTCGGCCAATCCCATTCGTGAAACATCTCGATAAAACCGAGCGAGGCGTGCGGCTCGGCAATCGTCGCGTCCAGATCGATGGCCTTGCGTGCTAACTCTTCCCCTTTACGCCACTGATTAGTTTGGTATGCCTCAAAGGCGTAATTATCGGCGAGACCGCTGTAAGAGCGAGCGTGGTTGGCATCGGAGGCAATGGCTTCTTTGAAAAGCTGCACGCTCTTTTTCAGCCCGTCGTCCGTTCGCTTGTTCCAAAAGAAACGGCCCCGCTCGTAAAGCTGTTCGGCTTCGGATTTGCCGGCACGAGTTGGCGGCGGAAGACTGGAAACTTGCGTTTGTGAGTTGGAACGGCGGAAGCCGGAAAATGTAAATGCGGCGGCAATTACCAACACAGCACCGATGAGAATAAAAGCCGCGACACGAATTTGATGATTCGATTTCGCTCGTGTCAATTCAGTCGCGTGCCGGGCCGCCGGGCTTCCGGCGCCATTTGTCGGCGAGTCTGACATCGAAAGGTCGGTTGAGTAATGGCCGTTGGCATTGCCGTTGACAAAAATTTGTTTATCAGTCGCGGAATCAATCGGAACAATAACCGGTTCGGCCGAGGCGGACGCGTCGGCGGCGATTTCATCTCGTCTCTCTGATACGGGAGCGACAAACCGATAGCCGCGCTTTGGCA
The DNA here is from genome assembly GCA_038227175.1 of Pyrinomonadales bacterium. Classification (GTDB taxonomy): domain Bacteria; phylum Acidobacteriota; class Blastocatellia; order Pyrinomonadales; family Pyrinomonadaceae; genus OLB17. The sequence continues at coordinate 194,223 of JBBRPZ010000001.1, forward strand.
GGGTCTCAATATAAGGCGTCGTCGATTCTTCGTTGGTCCGCTTGCTCCCGTTTTGAAGCGCCCGGCGAAGGGTGTGGATATTAAACGTGAGACTGCTTTCCTCTACAAAACTGTCGTGCCAGACAGTCTCCATCAACTCTTGTTTTTCAACCACGTGCCCATGATTGCTGACCAGCACAAGCAATGTCTCGAACGCTTTTTGTGTAAGCCGGATCGTTGCGGCATGACGTTTGAGCGTACGTTCCGCCGGGTCGAGCAAAAAGCCATCAAACTCGTAAATAACTCCTGTTTGTATGCTCATGCCGTACTACTAAATATATTTCTAATGAAAATCTAATATCAATCTAAAGACTTTCCCGAGCGTGTTGAGATAGATTGATATATCTTGACAACGTTCCAGCGCTCAATCGGTCAATACATCTAATAGTATCGGGTTGTTAATTAAGTAACAATGCTTATCTCCCGTGTACCCGCACTGGCCGCAGTTCCCCCCTACGTATTTTTTAACCGCGACTGCGATGATGAATTAAGATCCATATAAATATCCGAAAGATTTTTCAGAAGGAGAAAAAATGTTTTACGCCTCTCTAAATGCATGTCGCGGCAATTTGCGACAATTCCTTTCACTCGCGATGGCCCCTGCCATGCTGTTGCAAATCGTGTTGCCCACCATCGCGCTTGAGCCGAAGATATTTGATGAGCCTGCAATTTTATCGTCAGCATCGGAAGCAGCGTTGCCAGACGGTGGAGCGGCGCAGCCGAGCGAAGAGATCGAGGTACGCGCTCGTGAGCAGTACGGCAAACTGCCGCTCTCGTTTGAGGTAAATCAGGGACAGACGGACAGTCGCGTAAAGTTTTCGGCGCGAGGAGCCGGCTACAGTTTGTTTCTCACCGCACATGATGCCGTGTTGAGTTTGCAAAAAGGTAGGATTGCGACTGAAGTATCTCGCTCACCTTCTGAATCAAATGCGGCAGTCATCCGCATGAAATTGAGCGGAGCGAATCCGGCGTCGCAGATCACCGGAGAAGACGAGCAAGCGGGCAAGAGTAACTATTTCATTGGCAACGACAAAACGAAATGGCAGACAGACGTTTCGCATTATGGACGGGTGCGATACAAGGATGTCTATCGGGGCGTTGACGAGTTGTTGTATGGAAATCAAAACGAGGTGGAATATGATTTCATCGTCGCGCCGCAGGCAAGTTACAAGCAGATAAAATTGCGCTTTAACGGCGCCCGCAGAATGCGCATCGATGCGGCAACCGGTGATCTTGTCTTAAAAACGCAGGGCGGCGGCGAAGTGCGCCAGCACAAACCCGTCGTGTATCAGGAATCGGCGAACGGAAGGCAACCCGTTGAGGGAAAGTACATCAGGGTGGGCAAGCATACAGTGGGATTTCAAATCGGCGAATACGACAAAACGCGGCCGCTCGTCATTGACCCGACGCTCGCTTATTCGACATATCTCGGCGGCAGCGACAATGATCAGGGCCGCGGCATCGCCGTTGACAGTCAAGGCAATGCTTACATCACCGGATCAACAACATCATCCAACTTTCCGACACGGAATCCGTATCAAGCGACCGGTGATCCCAGCGGCAATGCGTTCGTGACCAAGTTAAGTGCGACGGGCAATACGCTCATCTATTCTACTTATTTTGGTCACGCGACTGTTAGCAACTCCATCGCGGTTGACGGTCAAGGCAATGCTTACATCACCGGGTTTACAGCCGCATTCAACTTTCCGACGATGAATCCGTTTCAAGCGGCGTTCGGCGGAGGTATTTACGATGCATTTGTAACAAAGCTAAATGCGACGGGCAATGCACTTGCCTATTCCAGCTTTCTCGGTGGCAGCAGCGATAATGAATCCGGCAGCGGCATCGCGGTTGACAGTCTAGGCAATGCCTACGTTACCGGGCGGACAACATCAACCAATTTCCCGACGAGAAACCCGTTTCAGGCAACGGTGGGTGCAGCTGGCAATCAAGCTGTTTTTGTCACAAAGGTGAACGCAGCCGGCGACAGTCTAGCTTATTCCACCTATCTCGGCGGGAGCAATCCTAATAACCCGGGTGGGGATGGCAGCTTCGGCATTGCGGTTGACAGTCAAGGCAGTGCTTACGTCACCGGATTTACATCCTCAACCAGCTTTCCGACACAAAATGCCTTTCAACCAAACTTTGGCGGCGGCGGCACTTTCGGCGGCGGCGGCAATGATGCTTTTATCACGAAGTTCAATCCGGCGGGCACGGCTCTTGTTTATTCCACCTATCTCGGCGGTAACAGCAATGAGCAAGCCTTTGGAATCGCAGTTGACGCGCAGGGTAATGCCTACGTTACCGGGCGAACAGTATCCCTCAACTTTCCGACGACCGCCTCGTATCAACCGGCATACGGCGGCGGCAATATAGACGCGTTTGTCACCAAGCTGAATGCGGCTGGCAATGCGCTCGTTTATTCTACCTTTCTCGGCGGCACATCTTCTGATGAAGCCAAAGCCATCGCCGTTGACTCACAGGGTAACGCTTACGTCTCGGGGCTTACACAATTATCCGGCTTCCCTCTGGTCAACCCGTTTCAGGCGACGCTGGGCGGTATTCAGGACGTGTTTATCACGAAGTTGAATGCAGCCGGCAGCGCTCTCGTTTATTCAAGCTATCTAGGCGGCGCTAATCAAGAGTCCGGCGACGCCATCGCAGTTGACAGTCAGGGAAATGCATACGTCACCGGATATACAAACTCAACCGATTTTCCCCGACAGAATCCTTTTCAGGCGACATACGGCGGCGCGAGTTTTGACGGATTTGTCAGCAAAATCTCAGATGGCGTAGCACCAACGCCGACACCAACTCCAACTTCAACCCCAACGCCAACGCCGACTCCAACGCCAACGCCAACGCCAACGCCGACTCCAACGCCGACTCCAACGCCAACGCCGGTTCCAACGCCGACGCCGGTTCCCGGTAGTTTCGACGCAACTTTCGGGACAAACGGCGTCGCGCCCATTGCCCCGTTCCCCGGACTCTTGAATGTCCTTCTATACGATGTTCTCGTCCAACCCGACGGTAAGATCGTTGTCGGCGGCGGAACCGCAACTCAATCGAGCGCTGGTAATGGGTTTGCTCTCGCCCGCTACAATACCAATGGCACACTCGACACGACATTTGGCACCAACGGGGCCGTCTCGACGAAAACTTCCGATTTTGGATTCGGCGGTGTTTTCGCAACGGTTTCAAGCATTGCTCTTCAGTCTGACGGTAAAATCGTCGCGGCCGGCGAATTCAGCAATTCCGTGACGGCATTGGCGCGTTACAACGCCGACGGTTCACTCGATACGTCATTTGGCACAAACGGCAAAATTACCAGAATTCCGTTTGCCGGCGAATCTCGTATCGATTCGGTGACGGTGCAACCCGACGGTAAGGTCGTCGTGGCGGGCTCCAGCGTTGTTGTGGCGTCCGATGGCGGTTTTTATGTCTTCGCCGTCGCCCGATACAATGCGAACGGCAGCGTTGATACGACGTTCGGCACGAACGGTCTCGTGACCAACAACTTCGGCGACACTTCCAATATACGAAAAGCGCAAGTATATTCCGTCATCGTGCAACCGGACGGTAAAATTGTCGTCGGTGGCATAGCAAGTGGTCGATTCGCCCTCGCGCGTTATAACGTGAACGGAACGCCCGACACAACCTTCGGCACGAGCGGCAACGTCCTTCTCGTTTCGTTTGGCACAGTCAGAGCCGACGAGATACACAAAATACTGCTACAACCCGACGGGAAGATTGTCGCAACTGGCTTCGGCTATCCGATCAACGGGTCAAGTATCAGAAAAATCGGCATCGCGCGCTTCAACGCCGACGGTTCGGTTGATGCATCATTCGGGACGGGCGGCAAAGTCGCTGTCCTTAGCGGCGGCGACCTCGTGGTTACTACGGGGGCTGTTTTGCCGAATGGTAAAATTTTAGTCGGCGGCAATGACAGCAGCAGTTTTAACGGCATGCTGGCGCGATTCAATGCCGACGGCAGCCCCGACACGACGTTCGCAAACGGCACGATATATACCATAGGACGCAGCCTTTCAGTGTTCAGTGTCGCTCTTCAGACGGACGGCAAAATCATCGGCGTCAACGGCGGCACCGGCGTCTATCGTTTGAACGGCGACACTCCGCCAACTCCAACACCTACTCCGACACCAACAGCGACCCCAACGCCCACGCCGACACCAACCCCGGCGGCTTTCGCAACTGTCAGCGGCAAGGCATTGACCTCCGACGGCCGCGGACTGCGGAACGCTACGGTGTCCATGACCAATTCGCAGGGCGTTAGCCAAGCGGCCACAACCAGTTCGTTCGGGTTTTTCTCGTTTGACAATGTTGCGACGGGCAACACATACGTATTTAGGGTGTCGTCGAGGCTGTTTCGTTTCCAGACGCAAACGGTTCTGGTTAATGGCAACTTAACACTATCTGACTTTGTCGGATTGGAATGATGTTCAGAGTGCGCGATTTATCGTGTATGGTTTTAGAATATAAACCTTAGAACACGATAAATCGCGCACTCTGAACTATTACCACCAACCCAGAATCTTCCACCAGCCTAAACCGATCGTCGACCAGATTATGATATTCAGAACCGAGGCGATCAGGCCGATCGTCCACCATTGGCCCTGCTTGACATAGCCGGTACCGAAATAGATCGGAGCAGGTGTCGTTCCGTAATGCGTCAAACCAGCGCTTAGGTTTGAGAAATAGGTCAGTATGAGCACCGCCAGTCCGGCCGGCGCGCCAACAGCTATTGTAACCACAAGAAACGGGATGAACATCGCCGTCGCATGGGCGGTAATGCTCGCAAAGCCATAGTGAGCGTAAAAATAAACGAGAGCTAAGATCAGCAATGCTACAGGCCAACTCCACCCCGTTGTAAGCCCCGCTACGCCCTCGGCAAACAGCTTTGGTATGGTAGTCTCGCCCAGCGCCGCTGCCATCATCACCAGGCCGCCGTACCAGATGAAAACCTCCCAGGCGTGAGTCTCGTCGATGATATCGCTCCACGACAAAACCCGGGTGATCAGCAGGATAGAAATGCCAAGTAACGCGATCACGGTTGCGTCGATGCCGTGAAATCCGGCGGTGATCCACAGGATGACCACGGAAATGAATACGGCTAAAAGTATCTTTTCAGCCGTGGCAAGCGGGCCGAGCTTTGTAAGCTCCGCATGAGCAAACGCTACTGCGTTCGGCGTTTCCTTGATCTCCGGCGGGAAAAATCGATAGATCATCAGCGGAACAACCGTCAGCGACACGACCGCCGGGACGATCGCCGAGACAAACCAGAGCGAGTACGTGAGGTTGATATTTGCCTGCTTGGCGGCAAAACCGGCGATGATCGGATTCGAGGCCTGACCGGTGAGAAATGTCGCGCACAGGATAACTTCGCATTGGTAGAGCAGATTCATCAGGAATGTTCCCAATTTCCCCGCCGTACCGTCATCAGGACGTGAATCGTATGTCTCTGAAACGCTGCGGGCTATCGGCAGAATTATGCCGCCCGAGCGCGCTCCGGTAGAGGGAATGAATGATGCGAGAATGAAATCCGTAAAAACCAATGCGTAGCCGAGACCGAGCGTTCTGCGACCGATCAATCGAATAAAGATCAATGCTATCCGGTGGCCCAAACCGGTCTTGATCATCGCCCGCGAGATGAAAAACGCTGCAAGCACGAGCCAGACAAACTTATCGGCATAACCGCTCAGGGCCTTTTCGATGGGCAATGCTCTAAAGATAGCGGTCGCAATGACTCCGAGCAACACCATTGCGCTGCCCGTCATCGGCTGGACGATCGAGCCGACTATAGTCGCGACAAAAATTGCGAGCAGCGTCCATGCCTCGCGGGGAACGCCGTCAGGCCGCGGGATTGCGGCGACTATAACGCCGCATCCGAGCACGATCAGCCATTTGACCCATGTTTTTTGCATGTGAAAATGCCGCAAGCATCACTTAAAAAAGACACTTGCGGCAAAGTAATTTAGACTCTTCCACCCTACTTGCCGTGGATAGACATAAAGTACCACGCAGTTATCCCGACCCAGAGGACGATATTTAGTGCCGAGACGATAAGCCCCATGTTGCGAGTAGAGGCTTTTCGCTCGCTCGACCCTCGTCCATATAGCATCATGTAAACAAGTGCTCCCGTTAGAGCCCAGGCAAATAGTCGGATCGCGAGATTGACGGCTACGTTGTCAGCCAGCTTCTTACCCGGATCGAGACCGAGACCCAGCCCCGATGATGGCGCCAAGACCTGGTACACCGTCAACGCAAGGACAAGAACAATACCAACCATTGCGGCGATCGGCGGCTTGTAACCCGTAGGCAGCTCGTCAGCTATCGTTCCTTCGGTCGCAAGGTTGCTGTGTGTGTAACTATATCCAAAATAGATCACGAGTCCGATCGCCATCCAGTCGATCAGACGGATCCACGTATCAAGCGGCAGACTGTTCATCAGGAAAGCTGCCGAGACGACCGTGGCAATCGGGACGTATGGATTTAGCGGCACTTTGAATGGCCGATTAAGCGCCGGATTAGATGAACGCAGGACGATAATTCCCGTGCCGACGATGACAAACGCGAATAAAGTTCCGATCGAAACCAACTCACCGAGCAAGCTTATCGGTACGATACCGGCAAGAATCGCTACAACGACTCCGGTGATCATCGTCGTAATATGTGGGGTTTGGAATTTCGGGTGGATCTTCGCTGCCCAAGCAGGCAGCAGGCCATCCTTAGACATCGAATAAAACACGCGGGGCTGACCCATCGTCATCACGACCATTGTCGAGCTGAGGCCAAGTACTGCACCAACCTTAATAATGGTCGGAAAAACCGCCAGGACCGTCCCCATCGTCGTGCCCTGTGCCTTTTGAAGAGCGGCATCGATAGCGACTGCGATTGGAGCGGCGGCAGAGGTCAGCATCTTATAATCGACAAGACCGACCATGATTCCCGCGACCAAAATATAGAGCACCGTACAGATCGCTAGACTGCCCATAATACCGATCGGCATATCACGCTGAGGATTCTTTGCCTCCTGAGCGGCCGTTGAGACCGCATCGAAACCGATATAAGCAAAAAAGATGACTGCCGCACCGGTTATCACACCACTAAAGCCGTATGGCATGAATTGGTTGCAACCAGGAAGATCTACAGGACATCCCTGACGCAATATATTGTCCGGAGATACATAGCCGATACCGGCAATAATAAAGAGGACAACGACGAGGACCTTGACAAGCACGATGATTGAATTAAAACTCGCCGATTCCTTGATGCCGCGAATCAACAGCAATGTCACCGCGACCGCTATCAGCACGCCTGGCAGGTTGATAACTCCATGCATCACGCTGCCGTCCGCGAGTTTTATCTCGTCAAAGGGCCCTTTACTCAATGCAAGCGGAAAATGCATCCCAAGCGTGTCATTGAAAAGGCTCACGACATACCCCGACCAACCGACAGCGACGGTTGCCGCACCGAAGGCGTATTCGAGAATGAGGTCCCATCCGATGATCCACGCTACGAATTCGCCAAGCGTTCCATAACCGTACGCGTATGCCGAGCCAGAGATCGGAACACTGGCCGCAAATTCTGAGTAACACAGCGCGGCGAAAGCGCTCACGATACCGGCAATGATCATCGAAATGATAACCGCGGGACCTGCGTGCTTTCCTGCAGCTTGTCCGGTCAAAACGAAAATACCGGTTCCAATGATCGCTCCGACACCCAGCATCGTGAGGTCAAGGGAACTTAGCGTTTTCTTAAAAGTGTGAGTGCCGGTCTCTTCGGCCTCGGCGATGATCTTCGAAATTGGTTTAGTCGCGAAAAGTGACATGAAAACCTCCTAAAATTTAATTAACTAAGATTGCGGAGCCGCGTCGGTTCCGGCGGCTTTGTTCTTCCAAATAAAATAAACCGGCACTCCCGTAAGCACGATAAGCAGGCCCGGCCATGTGGCCGTGGTCTGATAGACGAATAACACAACCAAAATTACCGACGCCCCGACGACATACAGGGCGGGTATGATCGGGTATCCAAATGCTTTATACGGACGCTCGGCATCAGGTTGTTTCACACGCAGAATGAAAATTCCGATGATCGTCAATATGTAAAAGATCAACGCGGCAGAGATGACATAGGTCAAAAGGTCGCCGTACAGATTGCCGTACGATACCTTACCATCCGCTGCGGTCTTTACCGTTTTTGGCAATACGTAAAACGCCGCCCAAATACCCTGAATCACCAAGCCCCAGGCAGGGACGCTCTTGCTGTTCAGTTCCCCCGCAGATTTGAAGAATAGTCCGTCTTTTGCCATCGCATAGTACGCACGGGCACCCGAAAGGATAAGGCCGTTGTTGCAGCCAAATGTCGAAACAATGATCGCAACGGCCATGATGATCGCCCCGAGTCCGGGAAAGATCACGTCAGCCGTCGCCGTCGCCACACGGTCGCTCGGCACCGCTTGGATCGCTTCGAATTTCAAGGTTACGAGATAGGCGAGATTCGCGAGCAGGTACAGCGTTATGACCAAACCGGTACCGAGCGCGAGCGACAGCGGTATGTTGCGTTTCGGGTCTTTGACCTCGCCGGCAGTAAAAGTAATGCTGTTCCACGCATCGGCGGAAAATAGAGAATTTGTCTGAGCAACGCAGATTCCGACAAACAGCCCGAATGCGACGATCGCCGTCAAGCCTCCACCGACGTCCTGCAAAGTTCCACGAACTCCCCATAGATTACCAAAGTTCGCCGCGGCGATCTCCGGATGCCAAACAAGCCCGACAACCACCCCGAGCACGATCAATGCGATCAGCGAGCCGGTCTTTGCGAAGGTAAACGTATTTTGGACAAACTTGCCGATTTTCAAACCTCGCGTGTTCATCCACGTCAGAAACGCGATCATCACAATGCCGACAATCTGCGCTGTCGAAAGTGCAAAGGCGTAACTCGACGAGCCGATTCTGATCGGCTCTATCAAATAATTTGTCTCGGAAATTAAAGGAAACAGGACGCCTGAATATCGACCAAAGCCAACCGCCACGGCAGCTATAGTTGCGGTTTGAATAACCAGAAAATACGTCCAACCGTAAAGGAAACCCCAAAAAGGAGAGTAGGCTTCGCGAAGGTAAACGTATTGGCCGCCTGCCCTTGGCATCATCGCCGCGAGTTCGCCGTACGACAAGGCTCCGATCATCGTCAGCAAACCGGTTACGATCCAGACGACGAGCAACCAGCCGGGCGACCCTACCTGTCGGGCGATATCGGCGGAGACAATAAAAATGCCCGAGCCGATCATCGATCCGGCGACAATCATCGTCGAATCCAGCAGCCCGAGCCCGCGGATAAAGCCTTCGTTCGGCGTTTGTTCAAGTTCTGCAGCTTCAGTTGCCATAAGCTTTGTCAGAACCACCTGCGTTAGCGGGTGGAACGAATCCTAATCGAAAACGACATTGATCGCTTGGGGCAGCGGCAATTTCTGGTTTTCACGTTCTGGCCGCCCGCTGACGCAGGCGGTTCTGACTTCTTTTCGTTGGCGAGATAATCGTAGGTGATATTATACTTTTATTACGAAAACTGTCGAATGTCGTTTCACAGTTTATGCCGTCAAGGCTGCATACAACGTTCATTTACAATGCATACTATGCCTGTTATAGTTATGCATGAGGAATAATAATATGAGAACGACCCTTGATCTGCCCGAATCGTTACTTGCCGAGGCAATGGCACTTACCCGTATTCAAACAAAAACCGAAGTTATTAAGACCGCACTCACTAACCTGATTCAAAAAGAAAAAATCCAGGAGTTGAAGTCATACTTTGGAAAGGTTGATCTGGACATAAATTTGGATGAATTGAGAAATCGATGAGCGGGGTTCTTGTAGATACTTCCATTTGGATCGATTTCTTCAGAGGAAATCAGGCGGCAACTCCCCTTTTTGAGCTAATTGAAAACAATCGAATTATTACAAATGATCTGATTTTGGCCGAGTTGATTCCCTCGATCAATCGCAGAAAGGAAGAGAAATTGCGGGATCTGTTGCGTTCTGTCCAGAAGATCGAACTTTCGATAAACTGGCCCGAGATAATCAATATGCAGACAACGAATTTGCAAAGCGGCAATAATAACATCGGTATTCCCGACATAATAATTGCACAAAATGCTCTGCACAATGATTTGATTCTGTTTGAGAATGACAAGCATTTTCGCCCAATGAAGGACTTGTTTGGATTGGAATTGTTAAGAACATAAGACGAACCCCTATACTCCGTAAATCTATAATCTATGTCCGAGAAATTAGATAAATTAGGCGATATGCCAGCGGACGAGTTCCGCAAATACGGCTACCAGGTTGTCGATTGGATAGCGAATTACTTCGAGCACATCGACGAATATCCCGTGCTCTCGCAAGTCCAACCCGACTGGTTAAAGGATAATATTCCGGCGTCTGCGCCCGAGATCGGCGAAGATTTTGGAGCGATCCTGAGCGATGTTGATAAGCTCATCCTGCCCGCTGTCACGCATTGGAACCACCCTAATTTTCACGGGCTTTTCTCGACATCGACAAGTAGCGTCGGTGTTTTTGGCGAGATGCTGACGGCGGCTTTTGATATGAAAGCGATGCTCTGGCGGACATCGCCGGCATCGACCGAGCTTGAGGATGTCGTGCTCGATTGGCTGCGGCAGATGATGGATCTGCCTGAGCATTTTGAGGGGATAATTTACGACACGGCGTCGGTCTCGACTATGCACGCGATTGCCGCGGCGCGTGAAAAAGCCAACCTAAAAGTCCGCGACTTGGGGCTGACTGGCCGTGACGACGTTCCGCTGATGCGCGTCTATTGCTCGGAACACGTTCATTCGTCAATAGATAAGGGCGTTATTACGCTCGGCCTTGGACTGAGATCGCTTAGAAAGATCGAATGTAACGACCGGTTCGAGATGATACCCGAAAGTTTGGCCGACGCAATCGATGAGGACCTAGAGGTCGGGTATTTGCCAATCTGCGTTATCCCAACCGTCGGCACTACCTCGACTTCAAGCGTCGATCCGGTCGATGCCATCGCCGATATTTGCGAAAAATACGGCATCTGGCTCCATGTAGATACGGCATATGCAGGCTCGACGGCGATCGTCCCCGAATACCGCAAATATTTCAAAGGCTGGGAACGCGCTGATTCAATCGTCGTAAATCCGCACAAATGGCTCTTTACGCCGTTTGACCTGTCGGTCTTATATTGCAAAGACCTCAGCGTGCTGAAAGAGGCATTTTCGCTGGTTGCAGAATATCTTAAGACAAGCGACGAGCAAACGGTGAAGAACGGCATGGATTACGGAATCCAGCTTGGGCGCCGTTTCAGGGCATTGAAACTGTGGTTTGTCATCCGCTATTTCGGCCGCGAGGGGTTGGTCGCCCGGCTTCGCGACCATTGTCGGCTTGCGCGTTTGTTTGCATCGTGGGTGGAGAAAAGCGACGACTGTGAGATGCTTGCCCCGGTGCCATTTGCTCTTGTTTGTTTCAGGGCTTGCCCGAAAAATGTCGCCGATCTGAACGCCCTCAATGAAAAGATCATGAACGAGATAAATGCGTCGGGTGACGCATATCTGTCGCACACAAAGCTCAATGGAAAATACACCCTCCGTCTTTCGGTAGGCAGTATACGGGTCGAGGAAAAGCATCTACTAAAAGTCTGGGATATTCTAAATAGCACGCTCGAACAAAACGCACGTTGAGGAAAAATATGACCACGCTAAGAGCTTCCATCTTTATCTTGTTTGTTGGTTTATGCGTCAATGCTCAGACGCCAGGCCCGGCAAAAGGGACGGATCGTACGGACGTTACCAACGTAAGAAAGATCCAATTTGTGCGGGAAAAGTTTGATCCGAAACGAGACCCGAAAGCGGATCTTGTCGAGGCCGTCACAAAAGCGGCTGCTGCGGGTAAGCGCATCATTTTAGACGTCGGCGGCGAATGGTGCGTGTGGTGCGTTTACATGGACAGGTTTTTCGTGGAAAATCCCCCGCTCGAAAAACTCCGCGAGGATAATTTCGTCTGGCTCAAGATCAATATGGGCCCGGAGAACGAGAACAAAGCGTTTCTTTCAGCATACCCGGAAGCAAATGGTTATCCGCACCTTTACGTTCTCGACGCAGCCGGAAAACTGCTCAAATCACAGGATACTTCGGCCCTCGAGCAAGGAAATGGCTACAATTTAATGAAATTCACTGAGTTTATGCGAACATGGTCGCCGAAAAAAGAGGCTAGATGATAAAGGTCTCAATTCGTCCACTCGCTAGCGGGGCCGCTCGCCTCTACAACATCAGCCACACGCTCGACCGTTTGCTGCGACGAGGTCAGAAATACTAAATGCAGTTTGTTAAGGAATCGATCATCCGAGCTGCGCCGGAACGCGTATTTGCCTTTCACGAGTTGCCGGATGCTTTCGAACGCCTTATCCCGCCATGGGAAAATGCTGTGATCGTGCAAAAAGCCGATATTTCAAAAATCGGTTCGCAAGCAATAATCGAGCAGAAAATATTCGGGATATTCCCTTCGCGATGGGTCGCAGAGCATACGGCATTCGATCCGCCGCGTATGTTTGAGGACGTTCAGGTTTCGGGGCCGTTCAAGAGTTGGCGGCACCGGCACATCGTAACGCCGCACCCGGAAGGTGCCATCCTGCGGGATGAGATCGAGTACGAGCCACCCTTTTCGATCGTTGGCGCGATCGCGGCACCGTTTGCTATCGTTCCAAAACTCGAGAAAATGTTCGAGTATCGCCACGATGTGACGCGGAAATATTGTGAAGAAAAGGCTTAACGTTATTGTTCGTCGCTCCGAAACATTGCCTGTATCCGCCGTATCGGATCGCTGAAAAGAAAGGTCGCGATATTCATATTTTCATGCGAACGGTCGTAACCGACGAGCTCGACGTATGCGTTGCCACCGACCGGATCGCCGTCACGTCTGCCGGAAACCTTGCACGCGCCTTCCCAATACACGATCATCGTCGTGCCACGCGTGTCCAACTCCTGATCCTCAATATACGGCTCGATCTCGATGTCTACGCCGAGTCCCGGTACGGTCACGTGCCATACGTTCGGGTACTCAGCTCCGGTTTTTTCGCTGGTCCATTTGGATGTGGCGGTTATCTCAAATTCAGGCCGCGTCAGATACTGACAATTGCCGTCGCGATCAACAAACGTCCCGGTCGAGTCGCCGTTCATCTCGCCGGTTTCGGATTTGAACTGGTAAAGCATCAGCTCGGTCTCGTCGTCGAATTGGATGCTGAACCAGTCCCAGTCGCCCTGTTCCCAAATACCGAATTCGCGATCCATCCACGCGAGGCCAGTAATTCGCTCAAGCTTGCCGTCGGACATGAGCTGGCCTGTAAGATTCATTCGAGTGTACGAAAAATGATTCGATGCCCCTGATTTTTTGCGTGTAATGCCGTTACCGCCGTTAAGAACGACGGGTTTGTCGGAATCTAGTATGGCATCAAAGACCAACCCGTCTTTCAGCGTTGCGTGCAGAATATGTTTGCCAGCGACCTCGCGGAGCGACCATTCGCCGAGCTTGACGTCGCACGTGGTTTCGCTCATCGAAACTGGCACGTCGAACGGTTTACCGAAACTGCGAATATGCTCATATTTGAAGATCTTGGCGTCGATGTCAGAGATCGCAAAATGGGCGAAATACATCGGATTAGCGAGTGCAGTCATCGGAAAAGATCCGAGTTTGTCGAGATCCGTTCGCCGTTTGAAAAAAACCAGTTCGAAACCAAATCGCCGCCCTGATTCTGTTTTGCAATGGCCAGTGTAATACCACCACTCGGTCTGGACGTCGGGTTTGGCAAAAAGATCGTCGGGCAGTGTGACCGTGCCGTCGGACGGAGCTTCGCGCAGCCCCGGACCGCCATAGCCCAAAAAATCAGTGATGCCGCTGATCGCCGCATCGGCCAGGTTTTCGAGCGGTTTGAAAAAATTTTCGTTCATAAGATGGTCGGGCGTTATTCTTTAATAAATGTTATTCGAATGACCGGCCGTTTTAGATTTATCCGAATTCAAATTAACGCCGCTCTAATGATTGTATTTCCGGAAATTAAAAACTATGTCGATTCGTGCGAAAATAGCGAGTATGCTTATTCATATTGTTTGCTGGAAATACAAGTTGGAGACCGATGCCGCGACGCGCGACGCGCACCGGGCTAAACTGTCTGCCCTGCCGTCGCTGATACCAAACATAGTGAGTTTCGATGTCGGTGCGGATATGCTGCATCTCGACCGGTCGTTTGACACAGGCTTGGTTGCCCGGTTTCCGGACAGGGCCGCACTCGACCATTACACGGATCATCCTGACCATCAGGCCGTAGCCGCCATGGGAAGAGAGATCGCGGAAAAGGTCGTGTCGGTGGATTTTTTCAGCAGCGAATGACGCTCAACTGGTATTCAGTTCAGAAGCAAACGATTTACAATTTGCGCACATCAAAAGAGAGCATATTGACAGGGTTTTATTTTTTGCGGATAAGAGAATGATTAAGTTTATTAGAAAAGTTTTTTACATGGGTTTGGCCGCGACGCTGTTCGCGCTGCCGGTACTTGCACAACAGGTCAAGCGAGTTCCCTTTGACGTCACGAATTATGTAATGGATGTCTCGCTTGCGCCGACTGAGCGAAAGCTGACCGCCACGGTCGATGTCACATTTATACCACTCGAAGATACGCGGTCCGTCTCGTTTGAATTGAACGGCTCGCTAAAAGTTGACAGCATTACAAGGCAGGACAAGACCGCGATGTCCGCACCCGCAACCCCCAGTCCGACCGCGTCTAAAACCGCCGTCAAGCCTGTGGCATCCACGGGCGGTAGCACAATAACCTTTGTCCAGGATCAGACAAACAGCACCGATCTCGGCCCGCATGTCCGGATCGACCTCGGCGAAACCGCTGTTAAAGGCTCGTCCGTCACGCTTCGTTTCAAATACAACGGCATTCTCGATCTGCCCGCCGGCGGCCCGTTGCTCAATAAGCGGCTTGCGTTTATCGGGGACAATCAGGGCTATCTGATGTACGCCGCACGATGGTTTCCGTTTCACGATTACGCCGCCGACCCGGCCGCCGCTGACATAAGCATCACGGTTCCGGCGGGGTTTCAGATGACGGGATATAGTGAAAGTCCGGTCTCGAACACGGGCGGGAAATACCGTTTTGTCCAGACGACGCCGGGGTTGATCGGAAACTTTGCCTACGGTAAATTCGCCCCGAAAACCCTGCATTTTGGCGAGTACGAGCTGCAGTTTTACGCCAAACCCGGCAACGACGCGAACATCTCGAACTATGGCGAAACGCTGGGCAAGGCACTCGAAGTATATACAAAGCGTTTCGGCCCGCCCGCAGCCGGCAAGCGGCTGATAGTCGTTGAGATCGATGACGAAAGTCTCGATTTTTACTCGTCGTCCGGGATGCTCTTCGTCGCCTCACGCCAGTTCGAAGAGGCCCGTGACGTGACTCGCGAGCGCCTACAACGCGAAGCCGCCTATCAATGGTGGGGCCTGACCGTCGGGCTAAAATCATTTGACGACGCATGGCTCTCGCAGGGTCTGGCCGAATACAGCGCGTTTACGCTTCGTGAAAGCCAGCTTGACGGCGCCAAGCTCGACGGCGTCCGCCGCGAGTTGCTTGAAAAATCGCTCACGTTCGAGCAGACCGCCTCGCTGCTGCGTGCTCCGTCCAATCTCGACGATCAGAGCACTGCCTATCAATACATCATGTACGCTAAAGGCGCGTTTGTTTACAAGCTGCTACGGGACACGTTGGGCACCCAAAAATTCGATGAGTTGATGCGGAGCTATCTGACGCAATACCGTGGCAAGGCCGCGTCGATCGACGATTTCGAAAAGCTCACATCACGCGTTGCAGGCCAAAACATGCGATATTTCTTCGCCCGATGGGTCGAGGGAACGGGCGTGCCGGAATTTACTAGCGACTATCTGATCATCCGGACCCGTGGCGGCAAATTTGTCACGCGGGGCACGATCAAGCAAAATTACGATAACCTCAAACTGCCGGTAGATGTACAGCTTCGCTCCGAGGGCGATCAGGGCCTGTCGACGGTGACGCTCGATGTCCAGGAGGCCAGTGCCGACTTTAATATCGAATCATCCGGCAAGCCGATAGCCGTTGTCATCGACCCGAATTACAAGATTCTCCGCATCTCGCCGGATCTGCGTGTTTCGTCCATTGCCCGCCGCGGTATCGAACAGTTGAAAGAGGGAAATTACGTCGAGGCGCAAGCCCAGTTCGAAGCGGCCCTCAAGCTCGACCGGTCAAACTCGTGGATCTACTATCACCTGGGTCTCCTGTTTCTCGAACAGCGAAACTACGACCTTGCTATCGATAATTTCAAGGCCTCCCTCAGCGGCAACATCAACCCGTCGTGGCTGTCGGTCTGGGCCAACATCAAGATGGGCAACGCCTACGACGCCAAAGGCGACCGCACCCGTGCCGTCGCCGCCTACAAACGGGCCGAAAACCTTGGTGACAATTACGACAACGCCCAGGATGCCGTAAAAAAATATCAAGCCGCACCGTATGATCCGACCGTCAAGCAAACAACGGCCGCAAAATGAGCCCCTCACTGTGGCTGATACGAAAAGGTTGATACGGTAGAACATCTAAGGGCCGTTCGAATGGGTTTTTGAGCGCTTTCAGTTATGGTTACCGCAACCCGTGATAAAATGTCGAATATATGAACACCGAACTACTAAGCCGCATAACATCCAATCCGTCCCAGTGCGGCGGTCGACCATGTATCCGCGGGATGCGTATTCGCGTAAAAGATGTTCTTGATATGCTTGCCGGCGGTGCAGCGGAAACCGAGATTCTCGCCGATTATCCCTATCTCGAATCTAACGACATCCGGGCCTGTCTCGAATACGCCGCTGCCCAAATTGATCACGCAGTAGTGATGGTTTCATAGTGAATTTTGTCGTCGATGCTCAATTACCTCCAGGGCTTGCTCATTGGCTGGCTGCTCAGGGGCATTCCGCACAGCACGTCCATGAATTAGAACTTGCAGGCGCTGCGGACGATAAAATTTGGAATCACGCTCTAACCACCGGTGCAATTATTGTTACCAAAGACGAGGACTTTGCCGAGCGAACCGCACGCACCGCAATCGGCCCGATCATCCTTTGGCTTCGCATCGGCAATTCGACCAACCGGGCTCTCATGCGATGGCTTGAGCCACGGTGGACGGACATTACCGACTTTCTCAACGCCGGCAACAGGCTAATCGAAGTTCGTTAAATCAGGTCGCGGCCATAAACGAAAGCACACCTGCTCCCCTCCTAAGAAAAAAAGGCGAATAAAAAGGCAAGGCTTAAACGGCCTCGCCTTTTCTTTTCCCCTTGTTCCCGCTTGTTAAAAGTTAAACCGGAATCCGAACTGGATCTGGCGATTTGAACCGAGGCCGACCGTGCGGCCGACGGTGGATGTCAGCAGACCGAACGTTGAACCGGCGGCGGCCTGGGTGTAGGGCGTGTCGGGTTGAAACGTTGCGCTGAGCGAATTGTTGAGGGTCGATCCGGGATTGGCAAAATTGGTCGTGTTGAGGATGTTGAAAATTTCGGTTCTGAACTCAAAATTCATCGTTTCGGTAAAGCGGAAACGCTTTGCCGCGATCATATCGATCTGCCTGAAAATCGGTCCCGACAATGCGTTGCGGGGCAGATTGCCGTATGTACCCGGAGCCGGTGCCGAGAAGGCCGCCGGATTCAGCAAGTTACGGTCGGAATTCAGGAACGGATTGACACCCGCGATGAGATTCGGACGGCGAATGTTACGCGTGTTGCCGCCACCGGGTACGTTCACGACGGCCGCGAAACCCGCGGGAAGCGGAGTCGCAGCGTTGATCGTTCCGGGAAGCGGAAGCACCGCACCGGCCGCGCAGCCCGCCGTGGGGTTTGTACACTGAATGACCACATCCGGGCGGACGATCAGAACCTCCATCGGAACGCCGCTTCGCGCGTTAACGATACCGCCGAGTTCCCATCCCCCGAGCAGGGTGTTGCCCGTCTTACCAAAATCGAACGCCTTTCCATTACCGATCGGAAGCTCGTAAAGAGCACTTATGTTGAAGCTGTGCCGCACGTCAAAGTTATTGCGTCCGCGGTCTGCCTCGAAAGTGTTCAACTGTGCCGCCGTTCGAGCTTCGTTTGAGCCGCCCGTGGTTCCGATGCTTCGGCCGAATGTGTACTGAGCGTTTAGCGTCAGGCCGGTACTGAAACTGCGGGCGAGCGAAAGCTGCAGGGCGTTGTACTTGTCATCGCCGCCGCTCGTTTTGTAATCGATCTCGGCAAACGGGCGGCAAATTGCATTGTTTGCAGCGGCGCCGCAACCGGAGATGGCCGCTGCGTTCAAAATGTCAAACTGCCTGATAGTTGTCACGCCAATAACCAGACCCGCCGCATTTGTGCGATTGACCACGCCGACGCCTGTCGGCAAACTCGATCCGTCCAAAATGGTTGACTGTCCGGGCAAAATCTGGTTTGCAACACTGCGTAAAAAGAGGTTGCGGCCTTTGCTGCCAATGTACGCGACAGTCGAGACCATGTTGTAGGGCAATTGCTGCTGCCATGAGAATGTGTATTGATAGACACGCTCTGGTATCTGGTAGTTATTCGAAAACGCTCGCGGCTGATAGGTCCGATTATTCGGATTATTGACAAAAGCGGCAGCTATGCTGGGTATATTTGCCGGAAACGCCAGCAGCGATCCGCTCGAAACCGTCGTGCTGATACGATCGCTCTCGATCGGCTGGATCTGGTCTTCCACCTGGCCCGGCCCGTAAAAGATTCCAAAACCACCACGGAGCACAGTCCGGCTGCCGCCGAAAAATCCAGAACCGTCCGGATTAGGCGACCACGTCAAACCAATACGCGGTGCAAAGTTATTCTTCGACGATTTAAGGGCCGCCTGAGTTGATGGCCGTAACGTTCCATTGTCGATATTGAACAATACTTGAAGGTTATGGGCCTCGCGAAGCGGAGTGTAGTACTCGTAACGAAGCCCGTAGCTAAGCGTCAGGCCCGGACGGACCTTCCATTCATCCTGTGCGTATCCGATATAGTATTCCGCCTCGGCCAATCTATTACCCGTCGCGCCATTGTTAAATGGGCTCGGAGCACTTTCGTCACCGAGATACTGGACAGATGTAAGAGTATTTGTAAGGAATGAGGATAGATTCGAAAATGTATAGGTCGTTCCGCCCAGACGATTCGTGTACAAACGAACAAGCCGGACCTCGCCGCCAAACTTGACGTTGTGATTTCCATGGATCATGTTCAGGCTGTCGATAAAACTGAGCGAGTACGGCGTGTACGGTTGTCCGCGGCCATTCTGTGCACTGTTGGCACGAACCAGGCCGCCGGGGCTCGAGAGGCCGGTCGACTGGCCCTGACCGGCGATGCCGGTATTGGCAACGCTGCCGCCGAGACTGATAAAGATCGGGGTAAAATCGATACCGTTGATGGTCGGAGCCGTACCGTTGATACGGGTGCGTGCACCGTTGTAGCCGAATTTGAACTCGTTAATCAAGGAGCCGTTGCTATTCAGGATCGATTGCAATCCGGCGACGGCATTTTGAGGAACCGCCTGAATTTTGACAAAACGACCCGACACACCCTGCGGCGTGTTATCGGTGCCCTGATCGCGGAAAGCCCGGAAATACAGTTTATTTAGAGGATTGATCTGATAGTCGAAACGAGCAGCGAATGCCTGTTCGTCGGTTTGTTCATTGTCCTGGAGCTGGACGATGTCGAAACCGGCGGTCGCCGATGAATTAGGGATGACGACCGCTTTCGCCGCGCGAAATCCGGCAATATACGGTTGAATCGCGGGATTGACCGGTGTTGTTGTTCCCGGAACCAAGGCACCGGCAGCGGCCAGGCTCAGGCTCGGCGCCGCCTCGACAAAGTTCAGGCCAAAACGGCCACGATATTTCTCATAGCTGCCAAAGAAGAAGAATTTATCCTTAATGATCGGGCCGCCGATCGATCCGCCAAACTGATCGAGCGTTAAACCGCTCTTTGCGATGCCCGGGATGATGTTGTCGAAGAAGTTTCGTGAATCGAGGCTCGCGCGTCTGAGATATTCAAATCCGGACCCGTGAAACTTGTTGCCGCCCGATTTTGTGACGACCGAGATCTGGCCGCCGGTCCCCGTACCGAATTCGGCCGGAAAATTGCTTGAGTCAACACGAAACTCCTGTACGTTTTCGAGGCTCGACTGGAGGCGGAACGGGGTCGGAACCTCGCCGTTCAGATTGCCGGGCGAAGCGTCGATGATCGCCGACCCCTCGACACCGTCGTATCTGATAACATTTTGCTGATTGGCTCGGCCCGAAAATCGAATATCGCTGAAGGTGCCGGTCCCGCTGTTGGTCGCACCGGGAGCCTGTAAATATAGCTGCGATAGCTGCCGTCCATTGATTGGTAAGCCCTCTACCTCGCGCGGATTTACATTAGCGCTCAGGCTGGCCGATGCGGTATTAACGATATTGTCCTGTCCCGACACGACATCAACCTGTACGGCAACGCCCTTGGCCCCGAGCACGAGGTCGAGGTTTAATGCCTGGCCGACCAGGACATCTACACCTGTTTTCGCTATCGGTTCGAAGTTGGCCGCCGAGACCTTTATCGTGTACTTCGAGGGTTTAAGGGCGGCGATCGTAAACGTGCCGTCACTATTTACCGTAACGGTCCGGCTTTCACCGGTCAGTTCATTTGTAACCGCTACGGTTGCACCGGCAACGACGGCCCCATTGGCGTCATTGACACTGCCCGCAATGCGGCCGTCGGACTGGGCCGAAACGCTCAAAAAAGAAAATATCAATATAAGTATCGCGGTAAAACTCGACGCGAATAATTTCGTTTTCATCATCACTCCTGTAGAAACTGCTTTTTAGTCAGAAAGGTGGCGGTCATAGACAGCTACTTGCTGTAAAACCGACACCATGGTTCCCTGTTTTTTTAAATTTCCCGTTAGCAATGAGAAGAGTAGGCGAGCGAGGTTAACGGAGTGTGACCGAGATGTTAAATGAATGCTAAATCTTGATGAGGGAATTGCGAAAGTATTTCTCAATATGTCAAAAGTATCGCGGCACAGAGATCTTCGTGAAATCGAACGAGGAAAAAAGTCCGGCCCGATCTGAAAGTGTTATTTTCGTAACAGATCGGACCCAAATTCGAATGAGCTGTTTTAAAGACCATCGGGTACTAAAATATGAAACGTGCACCGATCTGTACCTGACGGGGCCCGCCAAAACGTGCTGTCGACGGAGCGCTTGTCGGGTCGCTCGCGGTCGCCAGCGGCAGGAATCCCGCCGGACGGGTGATCGCAAGTGGGTTTTGACGTGGATGCGAGTGCCGTACTGGTCGTGTAGTAGTTTTTGATCGAGTCGACGCCGTATCCCTTATTTGTGTTTCGCGTTAAGTTGCAGACCTCGACCGATAGCTCGAAACGCTTAGTCTCGCTAAACCACATTGCGGTGACGTTAGAGAGATATGAACTAAGTGTGAAATCAATGTTAATTCTTTGAGCGAGGTAGCTCGAAACATCGGGGCATCGTCATCCTCCCGGCCGCCCGGACTTTTGTAACTCAGCGCGAATCTGGGTAAGGATTTCGTAGTATTTCCATTCCGGCGGCGGATCGCTTTCGCCGTGATGGTCGGGTTTAAGGATCAGGTCGCCGGTTGCGAGCAGGACGCGTTTTATTTCGGGGTTTTGATCGACTTTGGCACGGTTTGCCTCGACGATAAGGCGGTAATGCTCGCCGGGTTTTGCCAAGCGGTATGGAAAACGTTTTCCCTCAAAAGTCACCCAATCGATGCCCATTTTTGCCATATTCTCTTCCGCAAGCGTGCCCGCGGCTTTTGCGTCAAACGCGGTCATCTGGCCAACCTGCTCGCGGTTAAATTGCCATTTTGATACCCGGAAATTTCACTCGCGGATCGTTCGGCCCATCCGGATAAAGCATCATCTGCCAAAACCCTTCAAGGCTAGCGTAGCGGCGGTCGTGAAAGACAAACGGCGTCGGGGCAAAATTGGAAAGCAGACCGAGCTCGTTGCGTTTCGAAAGAATAACCTCTCCGGGACCGGCTTCCTGCGGCAAGATTTCCCAGTCGGGTTTGTTTGGGTCATCGATGGCTGCGAACCACACGGCGGGATATAGCGGGTCGGACACGACGGCAGCCTGTCTCGTGGAATTTGCGGGCGGGACGTTCGAGCAGCACGCAGCAATAGTCACAATTAGAATTATCGCGCCAAGCCGGATCTTGAAAATGGTTTTCCCCAGTTTCATGAATAACTAACGGATAAATACTCGGCTGCCGTAGCAGCCGGCCCGTGCAACTTTAAGTTATATCATTTCCGGATTATGGATTCCCCAGCGGCGGGGCAATTTGCATGAATTTTAGTGGCTCCAGTGTGATCTGAGTAGTCGAAATCTTTCCGCCCTTCATAAATTCGAGCATTACATCCTTGATCTTTGGCGACGACAAAAACAGCGGATCGCTGTGGACGGCTCCGTCAATGATCAGGTGGACACTGTTCTTAAATCCCTTTCGCACCTCCTCGGCATTGCTCGGCGGAGTTCGCACGTCAAGAGTACCACTGATAAAAAGGGTCTGGACGCGGCTCGCCGGATTTTTCCTGAACGAATCGCCTAGATCGGGGTTGCCCCATGCGTCGCAAATGTCGGGGAACGGAAAGTTCATCGCGTCACCGAGCAGTGTCGTTTTTGACTCGTCATCAATCTTTTTCATGCGGGCGGCTGAGACGCCGGAATAGCAATCCATCATATTCGACATTCCCGATCCGATGCTCTGCGTGCCTCCGATGATGGCCAGCCAGCGCCCGGCGGCGGACGAGAAATCGCCTTTCGACATTGCGTAATAGCTGGCCGGAATAAATGTTTCGCCAGACCCGAACGCATATGCTGTTACCATCTGAAGCGCAAATTTGTTTAGTACGACTCTCGTTTTCTGCTTGCTTTTTGGATCGGTGACCTCAACCGTCACGGGTTCGCGATCAACCATTTCAAGCACTTCCTTAATGAGAGCGAGCAGCGACGGTATCTTCTTGCTCAATTCGGCGTCCGTCTTAACCATTTGGTCCAGGTGTTGGAGATGTTTTTCCGTGTCTGAGGGGAGTTTGAGAGTATTCGGCAGACTTTCGGTTCCGGCCAGGATCGCACGATGTATTCGGTTTTCGTGTCTTTTTATGGTTGCGAGCGCCAAATGGGTGCCATAGCTGATCGCCCAAAGACTGACTTTCTCAAAACGGAGAGCCTTTCTAAGATCGTCGATGTCGTCAGCGCTCTCGTTCGTGTTGTAGCCCGACAGATCGACGCCCTCGTCCCTTAATTTTGCTGAGCACTTCCGCGACAGGTTCCGGAATTGCTCGACCGCAGCGGCCCTTGTCACAGCGGTCGCCGATGGCAAAGTAACCGTTTCCGTGCAAGCAACATTAGGCAGCGAATCTCCAGTGCCGCGTTGATCGAGCGCGATCACGTCGCCCATCTCACGCATAGCCATGAATAGCGGAAAGCGAGGTCCGCGTGCCGCGCCGATTCCCGAGCCGCCCGGACCGCCAGCCAGGTAAATGATCGGCGGCCTCGGGAACTGGGCCGTGCTTTTGAATTTTACAAACGCTACCTCGATCAACCGACTGTCTTTCTTCGACCGGTTTTCCGGCACATAGAGCCGGCCGTACTCGGCATCGACCTTGTCGCCTTTTGCGGCGGTGAATACGCGATCTTCCAACTTAATATCGCCCGCCTTTTGCTGCCCGAAACTGTCGATAGCTAGCAGCGGCAGCAATAACAAAAAGAGTAATATTTTAGTCTTTGATCTCATTCCCTCTCCGTTACTGTCTGACATAGCTTAGATCAAACCCTACGCCTTTCCAATTTATCCCGTTAATTTTTCCCGATTCGTTTCGAACAAAGCAAGCGTTGCCAAAGAATCTGTATTCAAAGAAACAATCGGGCTTTGTCGGATACAGTTTTATGTCTCCCGCGTAGAGAAAATCGTTTCTATAAACCAGATCCACTTCCGAACCATCGGTTCGTTTGAAATGGCCGGTAAACTCGTTAATATCCTTGTTTGGGTTCGGTACGATCGTTGGCGCAGGGCTATATTTTGCGGTCAACACCTTGCCTTGAAGGATTTCCGTCAAACCCTGCGAAATCGTGTCAAACGCTCCGCTCATATTCGCGGTAATAACGTATCCGTATTTGTTGTTATTCTCGATCTCGAAATAGGCCCGATGCCCGTTGGTGCTTCCGCTCTCGCTAAGGGTCGTTTTTCCTATTAGAGACGCCTTAACTCCTTCACCATATTTTCCGGCCAGTGCGGCCTCGCCAAATTTATAAACGTCGCGTGCAGTGCTAAATACTGATCCGGCGCCAACTAGAAACGAATAATCCTTGAGCGGAACATTAATGACACCATCGGGTGTCGGGTAGTAATCCTGAGCCCGGCGCTCCATGATCGTTTCCCCGTTAAAATGCACTGAGTCTTTCATGTCGGCAGGTGCAAAAACGTACTCCTGCAATAGTTGTGAATAGCTTTTTCCTGACCCGATCTCCAGCGCCCTCGCCAGAACCGCATACCCGGCGGAACTATAGGAACTCTTTGCACCCGGTTCAAAATCCAGCTTCGCTTTTTTGACTTTCTCGATGAATTCGGCCGACGTATAGAAAACAGACTCCGCCTCCGGCGGCATTACTCGATGCGGTATACCTGCCCGATGCCGCGCCAGCATCTCGATCGTGATCTTGTCACCATTGGGGAAATCTGGGATATATTTTGAAAGTTTATCTTCAAGTGATATTTGTTTGCTCTCGATAAGGCGGACGAGGATCACGGTTGTCATTGGTTTAGTAATCGACGCGATCCCGATCCGTGTATTAAGTTGATTTGGAACCCGGTAATCAGCATTGGCTAGTCCAAAGGCTTTCTCATAAATCACCTTGCCGTTTTCGGCGGCCAGGATCTGGCCCGCGAATTGGTTGGCTTTGATAAATGGAGATATAAAATCGTCTATCTGTTTTGCTTTATCTGTCTGGCCCAACGCAGCGGTCGTCAGGACGCATGCTATCAGCACAAGAATAAAGCACGTTGTTCTCTTCATATGAAACACCTCGACTAAAAAATCTGTGACCAGTCTAATCTGTTCGAAACAGATATGTCTTGACTCTTAGAAGCCAACTGGAACGAGATTAGCGCGAGAAGAAAACGCGGCGAAATTCTGTTGGAGTCATTCCGGTGAGGCGTTTGAAGGTGCGGGTAAAATGTGTCTGGTCGGCAAAACCTGTTTTCAATGCGATTTCGACCAACGATTCATTGGTCGAGATCATACTCATCTTCGCCTTTTCAATCCTGATCCGCCGAACGTAATCGCCGGCTGTGCAATGTTCAAATTGGCGAAAAACACGTGCCAAATGTGTCGGATGAACGCCGACCGCCAGAGCCAGATCGCTCAAACCAGGCGGTTTTGAAGAGTTTTCACGCAAGAATTCCTTAACTCTCTCCAGCCATGGTGGTGCGGTTCGCTCGGATTTACCTGATTTGTTTCTTGACGCCGCGATAAGCAATTCCGCAGATATGCTTTCCAGTGCGAGAGAAGAAAAGGCATCCCGCTGGCTAAACTCGCGGTACAGTCGGGCCGCCAGCCAAAGGGATGAATCGCAACCGAGCATCAGCGGTTCATCAAGACGCGCTCCGTATTGCCTGACGCGTTCCAGGCCATTTGCATCGATCTCAACGAGAAAATGCCGGCCATTGGTCATGTGCTCTTCTGCGTGGCTAACGTCCGGTGGATAGAAGACAAGTGCCGATCGCTCGCGTTCAAAATGCCTTGTGCTGATCCTCTCTTTATAATTACCTGACAAGACAAAACAAAAATGCGAAAGCTCGTGAGAATGTAATGGAAGCCGGGCGTCGGAAGAATAAAATTTCTCAGTAAAACGAAAGCCGTTTGCTGATAGGCTCTGCGAGGTCTTCCCGTAAAACTGACCCGGTTTGAGTTTCATTATGAGACTAAGTACGAAAAATCGGTAACAAAGTTTAAAGTGAGAAAAAAGACCGAGGCCTTAATTACCATCCTAGGTGCTCCTAAATGATAGTCGTCACGATCTCCCGTATGCTGCGCTGCAATTCACGGTCGTCGGTAATTGGTGAACAGATGGCGACCTCGGCGGCCGCGATCGGCGAGATGCCTTTGGCGATTAGCTGGGCGGCATAGATCAGCAGCCGCGTTGAGACACCCTCCTCAAGGCCATGGCCGCGAAGGTTGCGTACCTTTTGGCCGATCTTGACGAGATCGGCGGCGGTCTCAAGGTCGATGCCGCCTTCTTTCGCAACGATCTCTGTCTCGGCTTCCGGAGCCGGGTAATCAAACTCCATCGCGACGAAACGCTGTCGCGTGGACTGTTTGAGGTCTTTCAAAATCGACTGGTAGCCGGGGTTGTATGAGACGACAAGCATGAATTCGGGTGGCGCGTCGATAACGGTGCCGCGTTTTTCGATTGGCAATCTCCGCCGGTCGTCGGTCAGCGGGTGGATGATGACGACGGTGTCTTTGCGGGCCTCGACAACCTCGTCCAAATAACAGATCGCACCGGCACGCACGGCAGCGGTCAACGGCCCGTCGTGCCAGACTGTTTCTTCACCTTCGAGTAAAAATCTGCCGACGAGATCGGTTGACGAGAGGTCTTCATGACAGGCGACCGTGATCAGCGGGCGGTTCATGCGGTGGGCCATGTATTCGACAAACCGCGTCTTGCCGCAACCGGTCGGCCCCTTAAGCATCGCAGGCAGCTTCGCCGCGTACGCCGCCTCGAACAACTCAACCTCATTCCCCACCGGCAGATAAAACGGCTCGTTTGCTACCTTGTATTTCTCAACTGCAGTTTCCATATGCAGATATATTTTCAACGCAAAGACGCAAAGTTGCAAAGACGCAAAGATTTACATGTACATTGCGACTTAGCGTCTTGGCGCCTTTGCGTTAAATAATTCTACGTTTTATCTTGTTGGAGTATGTTAACAATCACGCAGGCCGAATCTGGATTCCAGATCACCGAGGTTCGCATCCTGTTTCGCGAATACGAGACCACAATGGAGCTTGATCTTTGTTTTCAGGGTTTTGAAGAAGAGTTGCAGAATTTGCCGGGTAAGTATGCCCCGCCGGAAGGAAGTCTTTTACTGGCATATCAGGACGAGCGACTGGCTGGTTGTGTTGTTCTTAGAAAGCTCGAAAATGGGATTTGCGAGATGAAACGCCTCTTTGTCCGCGATGCATTTCGCGGGCAAAAGATCGGCATCCGTCTGATCGAACGCCTTATAACCGACGCCCGCGAGATCGGTTACTTAAAGATGCGGCTAGACACGCATCCGCCAAAAATGGGAAAAGCCGTGAGACTCTACGAATCTCTCGGCTTTAAGCCAATTTCACCGTATTATGACAACCCCAACGACAATGTCTTATTCATGGAGCTGTTGCTTTAACTACTGCATCCCGCTGCCAAAATCGCCATACGCTGTCGGCGGAGGCGGAGTCATATTGAAATTTTGTTGTATCAGCGGAAACACTTGCCGGTAAGCAAACGCATTTGCCGCGTAGATTATCGGGATCACAAAAAAGACACCGATGCACAATGCGATTACGCCGAGCAGAGCGACCAGAAACTCAAAAATAAAAAGTACGATCAACCCGCCGATATTAGAGGTCGCAGCCTTTGCGCTCAGTTTCATCGCATCGACGGCGCCGAGGTCGCGTTCCATGGCGAGCGGAACCGCAAAGAAAAGCAGCACCCGCCACGCAACACCGAAAATTATCAGCACGAGAGCAACAATAGCAATGACTATCAGAAGTCCGCTCGCGATACCAAAATCCAGATCGGAGCCTTTGAAAAACTGAAAGTCCCCATTTTTATTGCCGTTTAGGCCGATCTGTCCAAACTGTACGACCAGCCGCAGAATCTGCCCGATAATCTCCGGTATCGCCTGTACCAGTCCGATCACCATCAGCGGCACAAATTTCTCAAACCCCTTGAACATCATCCCAAACTCGACCGGTTCACCGCGCATTTCGCGCAGGACGACATAATAGACGCCGCCAAGTATCGGCCCAACCAAAAACAAACTGACACACGGGATGCAACCGGAAAGGATCATCGCGATCAGGGCGATGCCCAGATACATGCCGTAATTTTCCTTAACCAGATTCCACGCGTTGCTGACGCAATCGCCGGCATTTATCGCACTCGGGTAAAAGTCGTTATTCGTCATAATTTTAAACTGTTTGGAACTGAGAGGATTCTAACTCAAATATTGTTTTTTGAAAACAAAAATCCGCCCGAAGCTACCAAAATTGCTCTCAGTAGTTCGGGCGGTCAAACGTCATTACGTGGTCTATCGAGGAGCGTTATTCTTCTTCGGCATCTTTTCATCCATCATCGAGGTCTGATAGACAAATGCTGCGAGGATGATCGCCATTTGCTTCATATCGTCGGCCTGGATACGGTCGAAAACGTCCATATTGGAATGGTGCGTCCGCTGATTATACTCGATCTCGTCCTGGATGAACTGAAAGCCTGGAAGTCCGATTGCGTCAAAGCTTTGATGGTCTGTGCCGCCGGTATTTGAGATAGAGATCGTCGTTGCGCTCATATCCAATTTTGCGTTCGCATCAAACCATTTCGGATCTCTAAAAGCCCCAAACCACTGCCTGAATATCGGGCGAACGTTGTCATTGCCCTGCTCGTAAATCCCGCGAATCTTACCCGTACCGTTGTCGATATTAAAGTACGCGGAAAGTTTGTCGTACTCGGCCAGTTTGGTCAGTTTTGGCGGAGTCGCGTTGGCGTTATTGCCGCCGCCTCCACCACCGCCGCCGAACGCGGGCGTCGTACCATCACCGAGATAGCCGAAGTGCTGTTTTACATAAGCACGCGAGCCTAAGAGTCCTTGCTCTTCGCCCGTCCAGAGTGCAATGCGGATGGTCCGGCGGGGCGAGACGCCGATCGCCTTGAGAATGCGAACGGCCTCCATCATGACGGCACATCCGGCGCCATTGTCGGTCGCGCCGGTTCCAGAGTGCCACGAATCGAGATGGCCGCCGAGCATGACCACTTCGTCAGCCTTGTCGGTGCCGGGGATCTCCGCGACCGTATTGTAGGCGTTGAGATCAGCATCTTGATACTCAACTGCGACATCAATGGTTGCGGTCACCTTTTCACCGGCGTCGACCATGCGTGCAACGCGGTTATAATGCTCCGACGACACCGTGACCTGAACCGGGATTTTTGTGCCCTTGTCATAAATGCGTGCCGGCGGATTCGGCGTTGCTCCGGCAGCCGCTGGTGGAGGCTGTACCGCGGTCGCTTGCGATACGAACATTGTTCCCCCATCGCCGCGGGCCTGGTCGATAATTATTGCCGCACCCTCGTCAGCCAAAAAGCGAAAACGTGCTGCATTGAACTGTGCCTGTGCCTGAAAATTGTTCGCGCCACCGGGGCCACCCGGACCGCCACCGGCAGGGCGATTTCCAGCCGGACGGGGAGCCGCCGGGTCTGGTGCATCGGCCAATGCAAGAAGCTCTGCTTCGGTGTATCGCTTGCCCGGAGCCTCAAATCTCGCCGGAACCTCGCGGGGTGCTCCCATCATGACGATCTTGCCTTTGAGCTTGCCCTTGTACTGCTCAAGCTCACCCTCATTGGCGGCGTTAAAGCGGATGATCTCGCCTGTAAATGCTGTCGTTGCAGGAGCCATTGGTGCCATCGCCGCCATTTTGCCTTTAGCCTTAGGGTCAGCAGCTGGCGGAGGCGGGATGAGCGAGTCCGTGCCAGGCGACCATGCTTTGGGGTAGGCGATCAACGGGAATGCCGTGGGCCCGTCAACCATCGCTGAAAACCGCTTGAGCGTCCAGCCACGTCCGAAGGGGCCCCAGGCTTCAAGATGGGCGTTTTGCAGCCCGAACGACGTAAGCGTGTCACGCGTCCAGTCGTTAGCCCGTTTCATGCCCGGACTTGCGGTCAATCGCGGCCCGATCACATCGGACAAGTAGCCCAATGTTTTCATGATTTGCGAATTTTTTGTTCCCTCTTCCCGGATCTTATCGAGCGTTTCTTTTGGCGCCTCGTAGATTTTGGCGGTTTGCCCAAAGGCCAGGGTCGGAAGCAGAACGGCGTATAACAGAAATACGCCCAAGATCTTGCGTCGTAGCATCATTAGTTTCTCCTGAAATTGAAATGAATCTAAATGTCGAGATTTGATTATTTATACCACAGGGTCGGAGAAATGATTAAGGCGGTTGCGGGCTATCAACCGCAATTTACAATTCCTTACAATCCGCAGATCGGTAGTAGCTAGACGGTCGACCACGTAAGAGTGAAAGCGGGCGGGACATTTTTCAGGACAAGCGGGCTGCGTTTTGATTTGCCGTAGCGGTTTTTTAGAAATTCGCGGAGCTTGATCGCGGGCGGGAGGAAATAGCCGTGAGCGTATTGGAATATACGCAGCTCGCATCCCTCGTCCATAAATTTTTCGATCTCCATCAAAACGCTCTCGCTGATCTCTTTTGGAAGAGAGACAAACGGCAGGCAGCACACGACATAGCGGACCTTGCCGAGGCCTGAGTTTTGGTGGATAGAATACGCTTCGGCGGCGTTGCCGCAAATGATATTCATGTCGTGAAAATTGCTATGAAGATTATCGACCAGATCGCGGTCTAGCTCGATACCTAAGTAAGCGTCCTTATTCGGGATCACTTCCTGCAAAAACTTGGTAATCGCACCTGTGCCGACTCCGAGTTCGAGAACGATATTATCCTCATCGGGAGTAATGCCCTGGAGCATCTCGGCCGCAAGCTCAGGCGAACTGGGCGCTATTGCACCCACCTTCAAAGGATTCTTAAGAAAAGCTTGTAGGAATTGAAGATTCTCGTTCATTTAGCGAGTCTCACCCGTGACCGCCTCGGCAGCCGTACCGTCTATTGTTGCATCCGGGTTATAGACTGACATTTTATAATCACATTCCTCGTTTTGGCAATAGCGAATCGCACCGTCTTTCTTTGTGGTCTTATCAAGCAAGAACTGCGCGTTACATTTCGGGCAAGATTCTTTGACCGGTTTATCCCAAAATACGCCGTCGCAGTATGGATGGTTCGAGTCCGAACATTTCCATCATCTACCATTCTTCTTCGTAGTTTTCTTGGTAGGTGCCTTTTTAGCTGAGGGTCTCGTCTTCTTTGCAAACACTCCTGGCAGTTCGGCTTCGATAAGTTTTTTTACCTGTTCCAGCGTTAGAGTTGCTGCCTCGTCCGCTGTGGAGCGCGTACCATCGGCTTTTCTTGGCATTGAAATGATCTTTTTGCCAAATTTGATGACCGGGCCCCAACGGGCATTCTCCACCGATATTTTTTCATCCTCCCAGCGCTGGATGTAACGGTTTGCTTCTTTGCTGACCTTTGCTTCGATAAGCTCGTTCATCTCGGCTTGGGTCAGGTTTGCAAGATCATACCGGCGAGGCACATTGATGAACAGACCGTCCCATTTTATAAAAGGTCCGAAACGTCCCGTTCCTTTTGTGATCGGTTTATCGTCAAACTCACCAACAGGAGCGTCCGCCTCCTGTTTAGCTTTTATAAAACCGATCGCTTTTTCTTCGTCCACCGTCGACAGGTCGGTGCCGCGGGGTATGGAGACAAATTCGTCACCCCATTTTACATAGGGCCCGAAGCGGCCAATGCTCACAGACATTTCTTTGCCGTCATAACTGCCCATCGCGCTCTGCAATTTGAATAGGGTCAGAGCTTCTTCAAATGTAATGGTTTCAATGCTCTGTCCTGTCGGGACTTTTGCAAATCTTGGCTTCTCCTCTTCTGTGGCGCTGCCGATCTGTATGATCGGGCCATAGCGTGCCATGCGGGCAACCACCGGTTTACCGCTTTCCGGGTCCGTTCCCAGAACCCTTTCGCCCTTTACACGCTCTGCATTTTCGATGGTATTATCGACGTCCTTTTTGAAAGGGCCGTAAAACTCCTCGATCATGTCATTCCACTGCAGCTTGCCGTTAGCTACCTCGTCGAACTCTCCTTCGATCTTCGCGGTGAAGCCATAATCCATGATGGCGTCGAAATGCAGTTTCAGAAAGTCAGTCACCACCAACCCTAGATCTGTCGGGAACAGTTTCGCTTTTTCCGCACCTGTATTTTCAGATTCTTCCCTTTTGCTGATGGAATCGTTTTTTAATACCAATATGCGAAAAGCCCGTGGTGTACCTTCTTTATCTCTTTTTTCTACGTATTCTCTTTTCTGGATCGTAGAAATTGTAGGTGCATACGTGGACGGACGGCCGATGCCGAGCTCTTCTAATTTTTTTACGAGTGATGCTTCGGTGTATCTCGGCTGAGCACGGCTGAACCGTTCCGTTGCTCTGAGTTCAGACAGCGGCAATGACTGCCCCACCGTCATTGGCGGCAACAGACCTTCGGATGATTCTTCCGGTTCGTCTTCATCTTTATCTTCGCGATAAACTTTCAGAAATCCATCGAATTTCATCACCTCGCCCGAAGCCGTTAATTCTTCTTTGTTCGTGGAAATTTCTATCTTGACTGTAGTTTTTTCTAACTCAGCATCGGCCATTTGCGAGGCCATAGTTCGCTTCCAGATCAGTTCATATAACTTTTGCCATTCCTCTTCATTAATCGTTGAGGCACTCGTGTAGGTTGGGCGAATAGCTTCGTGAGCTTCCTGTGCAGATTCGTTTTTATTTTTGAATTTGCGAAACTGTTGATATTTTTCCCCGAAAAGGCTGCTCACCGTGTTTGTAATGTCGTCTATGGCTGTGGCGCTCAGGCTTACGCTATCCGTACGCATATAGGTAATATGACCATTTTCATAAAGCTTCTGGGCGATCTGCATAGTTCTTGCCACACCGTAACCCAGTTTTCTCGATGCTTCCTGTTGGAGCGTTGAGGTGGTAAAGGGCGGGGCCGGAGTACGTTTACCGGGTTTAACCTTTATATCGGTTACTTTATAATCAGCGCCGGTGCAACCCTTCAAAAATGTTTCGGCATCCTCCGCACTGTCCCGTTTTTTTCCTTCGGCTTTGAAAGTTACTTGTTTTCCAGTGATGTCGTCGGCAAAAAATAGTCCTTCAATTTTGAAATGGCTTTCTTGTTGAAAAGCGTTTATCTCGCGTTCCCGGTCGGCTATCAACCTTACCGCGACACTCTGCACACGGCCTGCACTCAGGTTTTTATTGCTCGTACTGATCTTACGCCATAGGACAGGACTTAATTCGAATCCGACGATGCGATCCAGCACTCGACGCGCCTGCTGCGCCATTACCAAGTTCATATTCACCGTGCGTGGGTTATTTACAGCCGCCTCTATCGCAGGTTTAGTGATCTCGTGAAACACGATCCGTTTGGTCGTAATCGGGTCAAGGCCCAGCACTTCACACAGATGCCAGCTTATAGCTTCTCCTTCGCGGTCTTCGTCCGTTGCGAGCCATACTTCATCCGATTTTTTTGCCAACGACTTTAGTTCACTGACGACCTTTTTCTTTTCGTCAGGAACAATGTAACGGGGTAGAAAATCATTTTCGATGTCAATACCCATGCCTGCCTTTTCAAGGTCGCGAATATGGCCATAGCAGCTATTTACCTGAAAATCTTTTCCAAGGATCTTTTCAATGGTCTTTGCTTTTGCAGGGCTTTCAACTATTAACAGATTCTTTGACATATTTCAGTGTGGTATTTAGTAAGGTCTGATGAAGTGTTCGATATATGTGCCCGAAATGTTTCAGGTGTTTGCCTTACTAGATACTCAAAGCCGGATACTATTTTGTTGCCTTCGCCTTCGCCGGTGATTCTACTATTACTAAGCTTTACCCCTGTTGGAAAAAAATAGTCAGAGGCCGTTTTTTGCCTCTGACATACTGATTTCTATCACCTCGACGAACCCTGTGTCAATCCGAGATGAAACCATACCAATTTTCGTTCTGGTATCAAAACCCGTCTACATCATGTCCGCCGTGCGTAATGTTTTCCGGGCAAAACGCGTATCAGATCGCGGATATCGAGGCCGACTAAAACAGCGTTTAGATCGCCAAACGAAAGCCCGCTCGTCTCAAGCAACATATCAATATGCGTCGATTCGTCAGCGGTCAAAAGCTCCCATATCTTTCGCTCGTTCTCACTCATATCCGCCGGAACAAGTTCCGGTTGACGCGACGCGGTTTCTGCCCGCTCTTCGATCTTTGGCGGCAATATCGAGGCCGATACGTCGCTCGGAAGCTCGGCAACGACATCCTGCCATTGCTGAACAAGTTTTGCGCCACTCTTAATGAGGTAATTCGTCCCGAACGAGTTACCGGATGTGATATTTCCAGGGACGGCCATCACCTCGCGGTTTTGCTCCATCGCAAGCCGCGCCGTTATCAAAGAGCCGCTCCGTTCCGAAGCCTCGACGATCAAAACACCTAAACTAAGCCCGCTTATGATTCGGTTGCGGTATGGAAAGTTGTCTTTCAATGGCGGCGTGCCAAGCGGGAACTGCGAGACAACCGCGCCACCCGATTCTAATATCTCACGAACAAGCCCTGCATTTTCTTTTGGATAAACGGCGTCAATACCGGTGCCCATAACGGCAACAGTCTTACCGTGTCCGCGGATCGCTCCGCGATGAGCAGCGGTGTCGATTCCGCGTGCGAGACCCGAAACAACGCAAATGCCCCTGGAAGCCAGATCGCGGGATAACATCTCCGACGCATTCTCGCCGTACGTCGAGCACATTCGCGAACCCACTACGCCGACCGCAGGCTGGTCAAAACACGCCTGCCAGTCTCCTCTCACGTACAACACCGGCGGCGGATCGTCGATCTCACGCAGCAACGCCGGATAGCTGCCGTCGTCGAGGATCAGAACATCGCCGCCAAGCTGCTTTACACGATCCAATTCAACAGCCGCCTTGTCATGAAACTCATTTTTTATAAGACTATCGATCGTCTCCGGCTTCAGCCGCATCGACTCAAGTTCCGGCCGGCGAGCATGGAAAACAGCATCGGCCGAACCAAACCGCTCAAGCAACTTAGTCGCCGCACGAGGCCCCACACCAGGTGTCATATTCAACGCTATCCAATCGATCATTTCTTCATCTTCTGACTGACAACTAATAACCGCCAACTGACCACGGTTTTTTTTTGGCGGAGGCGTGTGGGAGTCGAACCCACTTGAGAATACTCTCGCACCCTCACAACGGTTTTGAAGACCGCGCCCATCACCGGACAAGTTGCGCCTCCGTTAGGAATTGGAACACGGATTAAGACAGATTTAGCGGATTATCACGGATCTTTAAAAATCTGTGTCAATCAGTTTAATCTGCGTAATCCGTGCTCCATCCTTCTAATCTGACATCAATAACATCGTAATCAAAGTCGCGCGTTTTGCGATATCGCTGATCAAAATATGCTCGGTCAGCATGTGCGCGCCATCTCCGGTAATACCCAAGCCATCCAGCGTCGGCACGCCAAGAGCAGCGACGAAATTACCGTCCGACGCACCGCCGACCTGTGTTTCGCCAAGCTCGTAGCCAAAACCGGCCGCGAGATCGCGAGCCTTTTCGTAGAACGCAACGACATCAGTCGTCCGTTCAAAAGGCATTCGGTTGATGCCGCCGCGAAGCTCAAGTTTGACGCGCTCGTCGAACGGAGCTAGGGCTCGAAATGCCGCATCGACACGCTCGGCCTCGATCATTTTGCTAAACCGCACATCGACCTCGCATTCCGCGTGTTCGGGAATGACATTCGTCGTCGTACCGCCCTTGATAGTCGTTACGTTTACGGTCGTGCCGTTAGCGGCGTCTGCGATCGCATGGATGCGCTCGATCTGTCGTGAGATCTCGACAATTGCATTCGCTCCTTTTTCCGGTTCGAGTCCCGCGTGGGCGGGTTTGCCATGGGCACGGATGGTAAACATTCCGGTTCCTTTGCGGCCCGTTTTGACTCTGCCGGCGGCTGATGGCTCAAAAACCAGACACTGTTCGGCGCTAGCCGCCTCGCTCTCCACGAGTGCTCGTCCGCTGTGGCTGCCCACCTCTTCGTCACATGAGAGAAGTATCGTTATCGGTAAAGCCGGCCGCGTTCCGGTCGCGGCAAAATAACGCAGGGCCTCGAGCATCAGTACGACGTTGGCTTTCATGTCGAAAATGCCGCAGCCGTAAAACTGGTCGCCTTCGATGCGGGTCGGATTTTGAGCCCGCGCACCGACCGGATGAACGGTATCGATGTGGCCGAGCAGCATATTCTGCCCACCCGGAGATGGAAACGTCCGGATGACCACATGGTCGCCGTCGTCGACCGAGATGCGTTCAACTGCAACGTCTGCCCCCGTCGCAAACGCCTGGCGTTCGACCCAGTCAGCGACGAGACGGCAGCGTTCGGCATTGTGCGACGGCGATTCGATGTCGACAATTTCGCGGATCGCGTCGACGATCACATCTTGTCGGCCCTGATAATATTCGAGTATCTCGTAAGGAGTCATGCAGCGCCTAGTTGGCTTTCACGGGTGTCGCTCCCGGAGCCGAGGCAGTGAAGACCTCATTAAACAAGTCACCCATTCTATAGCCGGCCAGCGCCAGTCTCAATTGGGCGATATCGAAGGCCTTTTTCTTATATTTATCCGATGGCGCCTCAAACCAATTGACATCCTTATATACCTCAGTCGTCGCGATCTCAAGGCTTTCCTTTGCCCATACGTCAAATTTGTCGTCGTTTATCCGGTCTTTCAATTTGTCGTATGGATAAAGCTTGATTATGTCCTGAGCGATCGGGTCGATGTAGTCGGCGTCACATTGGTCTTTGGCATTCGGCAAGTAGCGGACAACTATCGAATCCCAAAACCAATGAAGATTTTCCTGGTTTGCGCGAGGTGTTCCCTTTGGCGTTAAGAGGAAAAGATTGCCGCCCTGATCGCCTTTCGGATTTGCGTCCGTTACTTTGCCGGAGGTGTGCAGCGGTTGGTGAATGTCGCCTATCAAATGCTCGAGCCAGCTAATGGCTATGGCCTTTTCCGAATCAGAGGCTGTGCCGCGGATCACCTTGTCAAAATCGACCAGTTTCTGCATCGCCAGCCCATTCGCTTCCTGACTGTCTAAAAAAACGACCTTGCCGTCCTTCCACTGCCAAAACGTATCGGCGTAGTGCCACGGAGAATTGGCGTATTTCTTGTTGCGGACCTCGAATTTCGCATCGCGAATTATGTCAGGCCACGTTGCCATCAGCATAAAAAATTCGCGCTTTCTCGTGTCCAGCGTCCGCGAACCGTTCGAGGCGAAAAATGTTCCGATCTGCGAATCCTCGGGCGCGGCAAGCAGGGTCTTGATAACCCTTTCGCGAACATCGGTGGTCATTCGCTGCCACGCAATGTAGGCCGTTATCTTATGCCCAACCTCATCCCAGGCAAAAGCCCGCGTGGCCGTACAAACCAGAACCACCGCAAAAAATAGGAACCGCAAATTACTTCTGAACATTTTTTATTACTCCTCGCATCTAATTGCAAGATTCTATCGAATAAAAGGGATAAGAGAAAGCCGGTGTTTTTTAACGGCCTGAAAAAATTGTCAAACCTTTTAGTTAAGTATTTCATCATACATATGCAAAACCAGAACGGTAATATCGTTCTGAAAAAGGGGGAAGCGGCAACATCAATTAGATGCCGGATTAATCAAGGGGTTATGCAAGCAATTTTGGAACAAAATATGATAGCCGAGCGTGTGATAGATAGAACGAATGAAGCGTTCGGAAAAAGGATCGGCCTGTTTGGCACAATTTTCGGTTGTCGGCACAAGAAATTAACGAGGCCGTTTACGAGTAAGAAAGAATCTTATAGGGCGTGCCTGGAATGCGGAGCACGCAAGGAATTTGACATAAAGAGCTTCAAAACATTGGGGACGTTCTACTATCCCCCGTCGGTGGCCTCTCGACCGTAACCGTAGAGGAATCTTAAATACCCTTCATTTATACCTACCAAAATAAACCTACCGAGTGCGGTTTTCCAAAAAAGCCGCACTCTTCCTTTTAAAACACCAGATACGCGTCAAACACCCACCCAGAATAGCCGTTATAGCTCGCCTGACACCACCGGCCGGAACGATTTACGGGCCGCGTAACCGGTCCGCATGCACCGATCGAGATCGTAGCTCCGTGCGGTATTTTCAGTATCCGCTCACCTGCCTCGCTGTTTGGAAGCGACCGCAACGCGAGAAAGCCGTCACCCGGGGAATTGACCCGTGCGGCCGTTGTGCTCGTTGGTAGTTTTGGCATCGTTAGCTGGATATTCGCCGGGCGATTCGAGTTTTTTTGGTCGTTTAGCCGCTTTTCCAAATTGGCGATCTGCTGGCGAAGCTCCTCTTTGTCATCCGTCGTTGGCAAAGGCGACGGAGCGGGTGTCGCAGCCCTATTCACCGCATTCTTGGACGTAACATCGCCGCCTTTGCTTCCAAAGTAAAACGCGAGGGCTCCGATGACAACTATCGCCGCCAGAACGAGGATAACTGCCAGAACGCCAACAATTACTTTGAGACCGCCACCAGACGATGGATCAGGAACGGTCGACACAAAACCCGGAGCTGTCGCCCCTGGAGCAACCGTTTCCTGCGGGATCTCGACCCGCATCTTATCGCCCTGGCCAAAAACTGCGGTCGCTTCGCCAGTGCGGTTTACGATGGTTGCGAAATCGTCGGCAATTGGCACCAACGGTTGGCCGTCCGAAAGGCAGTACGCGAGCGTCTCATCGGTGTAGCTGGTCTGGCAAGCGGGGCATTGCTTCATAACGGCTATTTATAGTGCACTTTGGATGAGATGGCAACACCAATTTAAGAAGTCGCCCAATTTTCGGCACATCGGCATCAGTCGATGTGTGCGTTCTTGTGTGCGAGAGGTCTCATTACGACGCGCGCCGTCACCAAAAATGCTAAAGTAAAATATCTTTTCAAAGATCAATAATGAAAGAACGATCAATTAAGGTTATTAAGTCCGGCGAGGCTAATGCCCCACCGCCGGCACCGACGGCTGAGGCGGTCCTTATCCAGCAGGAGATGGACAAGGCCGAAGACAACCGCGACTTGGCCAGTAACGTAAAAAACTGGATCACCGAACGACGAGAAAATAGTCTCGTCGAGGCAAGCGACGCCAATGACAGCCGCAAAAAATGGCACAAGGACAATGCGTTGAAAAAGCCTTAAAGCCTCACAGCCGCAGGCCTTCTTCGCTTGCGGCGATCAGCTTTTCGAGCCGCGAGAGCCGCGTTGCTTCCTGCTTTGCACTCGTCACCCGAAAGATCATCAGACGCCGGTAGCCGGCCGGTTGGGACTCAAAAAACGCCCACGCTTTTTTGTGCTTGCGAAACCGCTTTTCGTATTCCGCGTCGAATTCCCGGGGCACGTTTTCGTAGCTGTAAATGACCGAGCGATGCTCTTCGCGGCGTTCGTAGGCGGCGAGCCCTGCCGGCTGCATCAAGCCGTTGGCGATGAGTGCCTCAACCTTGGCAATGTTGACAGCGCTCCAGATGCTTTTCGACCGACGCGGCGTAAAACGGATCGAATAGCTTTCCTCATCGATCTTGCGCCGCACGCCGTCAATCCAGCCGAAACACAATACCTGATCGACCGACTCCGGCCACGTCAATGACGGCTTTCCACAGTCAACCTTCCAAAAACCAACGAGGATCTCCGTTGCCGTCGCGTGATGCCTCCCGAGCCAGTTGCGAAAGTCATCCTGGGATGCAAAGAATGTTGGATTCATGTTGATGTACGGTTCCGTACCGACAGTTCGAAGCGTACCGTATACTTTCTTTGTTAGAGGTAATTAATAATGTTCAAAACCACACATGCATTTTCCAGTTTTTCGGCAAACGACATCGAAACCGCTAAGAAGTTTTACGGTGAAGCGCTCGGACTCGATGTCACGAGCGGCGAAATGGGCATCCTGACGCTCAAGCTTGCCGGCGGCGGCGAGGTCATCATTTATCCAAAACATGACCACGAGCCAGCAACGTTTACGGTCCTGAATTTCCCGGTCGACGACATAGACAAGGCCGTCGACGAGCTGGCGGCTCGCGGCATCACGTTAGAACGCTATGACATTCACGGAGCAACACCCGACGCCAAAGGCATCTACCGCGCTCCCGCCGGTGGTCACGCGCCTGACATTGCGTGGTTCAAAGATCCGGCCGGCAATATTCTTTCCGTTCTCAAGCAAAATTAGCCGTCGCCTCTCTATTTCTGACCGGCTTGCAACTGGGTAAGGACGCGTTTTAGCTCATCGAGCTTTTGCCCGGCCTCGCCGAGTTTCCCTTCCGAAGTCAGACGCTGGTAATCGTTAAAGATCTGCCCTGCTTGTCTGATCAGCTCGTTTGTCGATGATGGCGGGGCGGATGGCTTCTCGCCGGGTTTCGCCGGTGGCTCGTCTTTCGCCGCAGGCTTTGCCGGTTCGCCCATCAATTGGCTTAACGCCGCGTCAAAATTCGCCGCATAAGTCAGCCGCTCCTGCGTCGCCAGTACAACCAGCCGCAGTTCGGGCATCGGGCTGCGGGTAGCCTGTAGATATATCGGCTCGACGAATAGAAGCCCTGTGCCGATCGGCATAATGATCAGGTTGCCGCGTTTGACCTTTGAGCCCTGCTGGTTCCAGAGCGTTATCTGGCCGGCGAGCTGGGCGTCCTGATCAATCCGGGCCTCGATCTGGAGCGGGCCGTCGATAACGCGTGACGACGGGAAGCTGTAAACGAGCAGCTGGCCGTACGCGTCGCCATCGGCGCGGCCGGCCATCCACGCGATCATGTTGTTGCGGTTGCCTGGCGTAAACGGCAAAACGCGGGCAAATTCCGGCCCGGCCTTCTCACCGGGTAGCGGCATCAGAACCTGATACGGTTCGAGCGGCTGCGGTTGTGCGGGAGCTTTGCCATTAGCTTCGCCGGTGGCCGCCTCGCGAGCCACGCTCCAAACGTCTTCGCGGCCAAAGAACATCTTCGCGCTCAGGGTATGATAGAGGCCGAAAACATCTCCCTGCGTCTTCATCAAAGTTTCCGGATAACGAATGTGGGAGCGAACTCCCGCAGGCATCTCGGACGCCGGTTTGAACAGCTCCGGAAACGCCGCCCGATACGCCGCAACGATCGGGTCCGCCTCGTCGTAAACGTAGT
Source organism: Pyrinomonadales bacterium (assembly GCA_038227175.1). Taxonomy (GTDB): domain Bacteria; phylum Acidobacteriota; class Blastocatellia; order Pyrinomonadales; family Pyrinomonadaceae; genus OLB17. The sequence goes on from JBBRPZ010000001.1 coordinate 235,540, forward strand.
AATTGACCGCTCCCGTATAGGCGTCGATCGAGACCTTGACGCTGTTGCGAATGTAGTTAACTTTTTGGCCATTAGCATCGTAATGCCGTGAATACGGAAAGCTGTCCGATGTCGTGTAACCATCGACCATCCACACAAGCCGCCCGTCGTCGTTGACGACCATGTATGGGTCGGCGTCGTAACTGAAGAACGGAGCGATCCGCTTTATCCGGTCGATGATGTTGCGGTGCATCAGTACGCGGCTCTCGGCTGTCACGTCATCGGAGAAAGGCAGTTTCGAAAGGTCATCGGTTGCCCAAGCGACGCAAAACCGCCGCAGCCCGCTGCCGACCGCAAAGCCGCCATCGCCCTCGTAGTTTGTATAGTTATTTGTGTCGCCTTGGGGATAATCGAATTCCCGCTGTCTGGTCTTGACATAGACGAGCGTGTCCGTCTTTTCACCAAAGTAGATCTCCGGTCGCGTGACCTTAACGTCGTCTGTCGACTCGATCGGCATGTTCGACAAGACAAAACGCGGTTTGCCCTCGGTCGTAAATTCGTTGACCGGATTCATCGTCAGCCCGTAGCCGTGAGTGTAAACTAGCCGTTCGTTGATCCAGTTGCGCGACTGCTCGGGCAGCTTGTTAACGTCGAACTCGCGTGTCGCGACCATCACCTGCCGCATCTCGCCTCCGATCTTGTACCGGTCGACGTCGACGTCTGGAAAATCGTAGTACGTACGGATCTCCTGTATCTGCCGCAGGGTATCCTGGAGGGCGTTCCAGTCCCACAGCCGAATATTGGAAAGTGTGCCTTTATTTGAAGCCAGATCGAACGCCGCCGGTGTAATATCAGCCGCATAATCGCGAACCTGGACCTGTCCGATGTTAAACCCAGCGCGCGTGCCCGCGATATTGTGCTCGATATACGGCGTTTCGCGGTCAAGCTCGTTCGGCTTGACGACAAAGCTCTGAACATACGACGGAATTATCGCCACCGCGACAATATAGACCAGGACCGGAACCGCAACGGCGACGATCATGAGCCGTAGGCCGCGTTTCGTAAAAGCATTGACAAGCAGCAGCACCGCCCCCGCCGCGAGAGCAATAGTGACCGCCGTCAGCCCCGGAATGAGGTAGTTAGCCTCCGCATACGTCACTCCGCTGAACGAAGCGTGGTCTGTCCAGAGATATGCATACCGCGAGAGCATCGTCCGCAAGCCAACGATCAACAGCAACGCTCCCAATAAAAACGAGGCCGCCCCATACACCCGCCCGCCAATACCCGCAAAGAAAAAGCTCTTTTCGCCCTCAAGGACGACTTTGTCGGGAACCGCCGAAATCACCGCGTAGATTACGGCAGCGAATAGCAGAATTACCGCCATCGTTGTCAGCCAACCGGCCAGCATCTCGTACATCGGGAGCGAAAACAGATAGAAAGCGACGGGCCTGCCAAAAACGGGGTCGGCCATCGCCGTCGCCGGTTGGTGAAGATAAAGCACCCACGCTTGCCAGTCGGCACTGAGTTCGAGTCCCGAACCGACAGCGAAAACCGCCGCAACGATCCAGCCAACGGGCCGCAGATATTTACCGAGATCGAGATCGACCGGCTGCTTGTTGACAAATATCCGCCGCGGAGCGATCGCATTCATCCGAAACCATTTTTGCAGCCCATAAAACCCGCCGCCTAAGATGACAAACGTCAGAACCGCAAATACAGCAAACACTCCCCACCCAAGCCCCAGCACATACCAAAACCGCGACCCGAAACCCAAACTTCCATACCATAGCGAATCAACATAAACATAGATGCCGCGAATAGCGGCAAAAACTATCACCAGCAGCACCGGAACGATCACCCACCGCAAAAGGTTTCGTTTACGCGGCGGTTGCCGCTGCGGCAGTCGCGGAGTGATGTCAATGATCTCGGCGTCGATATCGGAATAGTCTGAGTTGCTCATGCAACAAGCATACACCCGCGATCAGGACAACGGATAACTAATAACGAATAACTAAACATGCCAAGCGTGTCGCTTTATGCAAGTTTTTAAGATGCAGCGGGGTGGCACAAGGAAAGGCGCCCGTGGATTAGCGCCTTTATCCTTTTTTTCCGGGTCGAATCGATAACCCGGATCTCGGGCGGCCGCAGTGAACCGCCCGCTCCGGTTAGACTGGTGGCGGGTGTGGCAGGTTGCTATAAAAATACGTAACTATTGAAAAGAATGGGCTTATTGGTATGCTGGCATACATAAAGGGCCGAATTTCGTTGGCAAACTGAGCCTGATCAGCAACATCCAATTAGAAAGTTGTCATTTTAGACTCGGGAGGTAACTATGAACGGTATATTTGGCGGTTTCTTAAGCATAATCGATTCGATCGGCGGCGGCCTTTTGTACATTCTTATAGGCGAGGCCGCGTCGAAAATGGGCGGCCTGACACGATTGATCCGGCTTGTATTTGGCTCAATGTTATTTGGCGGCGTCATCAGCCTATTTATCTATCTGAGATCGCCGGAGCTTGCCTTTCAAAAAATGGCTTTCGAAAGCAGCTCTTTTCTCAACGACAATTCCTTTCCCCTGATCTTCGTCCCGCCCGTCGCTACCCTATTGGCAACCGCCCTGCTCGAACTATTAAGCCTAGTCATCGCCTACAAACCGGTCAGAAAAGCCGAAACGAATGATCTAAGGATCACCCCGGTTGAAAACAAAGAGATCGCCGTTCGCGAGGCGACAAAGACCACGACCTAAATACACATCCCGCTACGGCGGATCATGCCATAGCCGGGAGCGGCAGATCTTTGTCAGTCTATTATTATTTTCCTTCTGGGGCTAAAAAATAGATTGGCCGCAGAGGAAACCGTCGTCGGGCGGCATCGTCAAGGGCAGAATAATACTCAGTCCACAAATCGAAAAGCCTTTCCAAATCAATCAAGGTTATCTTCCTCTTCTCTTGGGTTCTGGCTTCATTGCGCGCGTCTTTCGTAAATGATCCGGTTGTAACGAAGAGCCCCACATCGTCATCGCTTAAAAGAGCCATAAAAGATCGAAGCCCGTCCACGGTTATTGACTGCTCCATTCGTTTAACTTGGACTTTTATGCGCGGCGGCTTTGTGCCAAGCGGATCGCCATAGGCTAAAATATCGATGCCCCCATCTTTTCCGGGGGGCGAGATCCATGATACGTGATATCCCATTGCGCGTAGCAAGGAAGCAACAAGCTCTTGAAAATCATAAGGATTAATTTCCCTAAGAAATTGCTGTATCTCTTCCCATGATTGCTCTTCAGCCTGCTCGAACGTTATGCTGACTTCCTTGTTAGACTCGTCAGAAATGTCTTCTTCATTAGCGGCGGGCGATTCGACCGTAGACTGAGTTTGTGTCCTCTTCCATTCTCCATACAACTTGACAGCTTCTTTATAGAAAATCTCTGGATCGGTAAAACTACTGTGGGCTAATCTACCTTTGTCAGTTATGGTCCAAGTTCCCTTATTCTTGAGAAACCAACCCGCGCGTGCACAGTCAATCGTAGCGAATCGCACAATCTTATCAATTCGAATGCTTCCCGAGTCGTAGTAACCTTTTTCGAATTCGGTCAACTCTATATTGTTCGCCAATGCGGTTAGGGCATTCTTCGCCTGCATGCCCTCCGGTTGGCTCATCAATATCTCAAAAAGTTTTCTTAGTAGTTCCCCGGTGCGTCGGTAAGTAATATTGGGCATAAGGCAGAATTTCTTCGTAATGTAGAAAGGACTCTCGGAACATCTGGCACACTATTTAGTCAAACCAGATGTTCCAAGTCGTGTCTTCATCATATCCGCAGGGGCATGACGATGTATTTGTAGTCGTAGGTGTTTTCACCGGCGATCGACATTTGGGTCTGGGCGTTGGCGTCTTTGAAATCGAAGGCTATGCGGGTGCGGGACACTTTAGCCGGAGCAGTGGCAGCGGCAGTGGATGCGTCTCCTGCAACTGCATCTGCTGGTGCTGATTCGCTTCCCGCCAGTTCGCCGGCGCCGACGTTGTTTAGAAATTCGATCAGGTATTGCCAGTTAAAGCCGAGCCGGATCTCTTCGCCGGTGTAGTCGGCCTGGACGATCTCGCTGCCGTCGCCTTCCTCGGTGGACTGGGCGATGACCTCGATCTCGCCCTCGCGGATGGTGAGGCGGATCGAGCGGTTGCGTTCGTCGGCGATGAGCGACATACGGCGAACGGCGTTGCGCATCTCTTCGAGGTCGAAGACGGCCGAGTGGTCGTTGTCCTTGGGCATGACCATCTCGTAATTGGGGAAGTTGCCCGATAGCTTGCGGGTGATGAGCAGGCGGCCCTCGGTCTCAAAGTAGATGTGGTTAGGGTCCTCACCGAACGAGACCTCGCCGTCGCCGCGCGAAATCTTGACGAGCTCGAGCAGTGCCTTTTTCGGGATGAGCGTGTCCATCACGCCGTCTTTATCGTCGATCGCCCGCTCGACATACGCAAGGCGGTGGCCGTCGGTTGTGATCATCTTGGCAGAGCCGTCGCCGATGATGAATTTGGCTCCGGAGAGCGTAAAGCGTGACTGCTCGTTGGTGATCGCAAACGCCGTGTTGCGGATCATGTAGCCAAAGACATCCGCCGGCAGCTTCATCGGCGTGCTCTTGAACTGCGGTATCTCGGGAAACTGGTCGCGGCTCACGCCGGCAAGTCGGAAATTGGCCCGGCCGCATTTCATCGTCACCCACTCGTTGTCCTCTTTTTTGAAATGAGCATCGCCCGGATCGAGGGCCCGAGCGATGTCAAACAACTTGCGGGCCTGGATGCAGATCGACCCCGCGGTGATGATCTCGGCCTCGGCATCGCAGCGGATGGTCACGTCGAGGTCGGTGCCGACGATGCGGATCTCGTTTTCCCCGATCGATTCGATCAGGATGTTAGACAGCACAGGGATCGTCGTCTTGCGCTCAACGACGCCCTGTATAAATCCTAATTCTTCCTTGAGGACACTCTGCTTGATCTTGAATTCCATTTGTTTATACTCCTATCTCCGTCCGTTTCGTGGGTGATATTATTTTTCAATTATTATACAACGGTTAATTCCCCGGTCGCTACCGCTCTCGGTACTGACAATGTCTGCCCGCCTTTTTCTATAACTAAATAAAATCAAATCCTTATTAAGAACTAGTATTAGTAATAGACCCTGTGTATATGTGCAAAAGCGGGCTAAACGCTTATAAAACGGGCAGTTTTCCTTCCACATGTAGTTGTGGAAAACTTGTGGAAAACTCTATCACCCTGCGGATAATTCTTTTGCACCGTTGTTTTCCACCGATGTCCACAGCCGCCTTTAGCGGTGCCCTGCGGAAATGTGGATAAACTTTATTCAAATATCTAAAAATAAACGACTTAACACCTTAATGATTTTTTCTTATATGTGGAAAAAGTTCTGTTACCTTCCCAACATAACAAGTTTTAATTAGCTGCAAATACTATCCGTTAGCTCTTCGATCTCCCTGTGGAAATTGCGGTCGCTTTTCACGAGCGTTTCGATTTTCTCGACCGAGTGCATCACGGTCGTGTGATGCTTGCCGCCAAACTCGCGGCCGATCTCAGGGAAGCTGTGCCGGGTCAACTGTTTACACAGATACATCGCCACCTGACGCGGCATTGCGATGGCCCGCGAGTTGCTCTTGGCCTTCATTTCCTCGACGGTTAGATCGTAATGTGCGGCGACGGCGCGGGCGATGCGGTCCATCGTCAGGCCCATCGGACGGGCACTGTCGAGGATGTTTTTCATCGATTCCTGGGCCAGCATCTTCGATATGGGCACGCCCTTCATCGACGAGATAGCGACCAGGCGTACGAGAGACCCCTCGAGCTCGCGGACGTTACTCTTGACCTTACCGGCCATATACAGGGCGATGTCGTCGTCGAGATGGATGCCGTCCATGTCGGCCTTGCGTTTGAGGATCGCGACCTTGGTCTCGAGATCGGGCGGTTCGAGATCGGCGATCAGTCCCCACTCGAAACGCGAGTGCAATCTTTCCTCTAACGTCGGTATCTCACGCGGCGGGCAATCGCTCGAGACGACGATCTGCTTCTGGCCGTTGTGCAGGACGTTGAACGTATGGAAAAACTCTTCCTGCGTCCGCTCCTTGCCGGCCATGAACTGGATGTCATCCATCAGCAGCACGTCGATCGATCGGTATTTGTCGCGAAACGCGGGCGTCTTGTTAAAGCGGATAGCGTTGATCAGCTCATTCATGAACCGCTCGCTGGTGATGTACGCCACACGCATATGGGGCGAGCGGGCCTTGATGGTGTGGCCGATGGCGTGCATGAGGTGCGTCTTGCCCAAACCGACGCCGCCATAGATAAAAAGCGGGTTGTATGTTGTCCCGGGCGTCTCGGCTGTCGCCTTCGCCGCGGCGTGGGCAAACTGGTTGCAACTGCCTACGACAAATTTTTCGAATGTGTATTTCGGGTTTAAGCTGTCCTCGGCCGGCTCGATGTCGATAAACCGCGGGCGGCTAGTGATCTGCGGCATCGACGCGGAACCATTCTGCGTGATGAAGATCAGCGGAGCGTCTTCCTTGTCTTCGTCGAGCGTGATCTCCGCCGACGGAGCGTCGGTCACGATCCACTCGATCTTATAGTCGGCGAGGCCGATCTCGGCGAGCGTCTCTTCGAGCAGCTCCGTGTAGTACAGGCAGACCCAGTCTTTGGTAACGTGGCCGGCACTTATGCGAAGAATATTGCTGTCTCCGTCAATGCCCTCGAACTTGATCGGGCGAAACCATGTGTTAAATACATCTTTACTGAGGCGTGTCCTGACGTGTCGAAGCGTGTCGTCCCAAGCGGTTGTTTTTTGCGAAATTTGTTTCAAAATAGCCTTTCAAAAAGGCGCTTAAACGGGGCGTCCCGTTATGCGCTCATGCGTTATTGGATTTTCCTAATCTGAGAACCGCCTTGTGGTAAAAATCGTCGGGCTACAAGTCCTTTGGTTTTGGTGCTTTCCGGCCGCTTAAACCGCAGGCGGACAGAAAGTTATTCACAGCCTTTTCCACAATCGGCGGCCGCAATCGCATAAAACCTAATGTGGTTCTTTAAGCCGTTTCTTATCAACAAGTTACAGGGACTCATTTCTCGGAAACGGGTAACAGACTAACATGAATAAGACCCGCGCGCAAACCGAAATCCACAGCTTTTTCTCGGCCCGTTTAACACGAATTTAACCCCCTTTTATGACAACAATTCGGCTCGATCTTTGAATGTGTTAGACTAAGAAAAACCATCGAATTTTGCTAAAAAGCGGGTCTAAAATCCGCAAAAAATGCAGTTTTTTTTCAAAATAAAAATAAAAATTTCGCATAGCTCGTGGACGCGGTGACCGAGGCCTGCGACGAGCGAATGTACACCAATGAAACCGAGGCCCCGATGCTCCCGTTCTGCGGTTCACGGGCAGACGCTTGACCGGGGAAATCATCATACATCAAACGGCATCACCCGGCGATACGCGGTGCATGAAACCTCATTTGACGAATTTTTTGTTCAACTGACGGTTGAGAAAGACTGGTAAGACGAGTAGCGATCCGGCAAAGAAATTCATCGGGCTTCAAAAGCTGTTCGTGGAAAATCTAAGCGATCTGAAAGTGTTTAAGTTTGGGAATATCCGGCTGGACATCTTTGCCGTAGTGACTGACAAAGACGGCCAGCGGATGGGCTTAACGACAAAGGCGGTTGAGACTAGAAGTAAGAGTGACGCCTTAGGACGTTAAAACCGAACGCCTGATGGAGCCACTCTTACTTAATTACCTAGGCGAGACGCCGCTCGCTCCGGTTTTTTTGGTGACGATGTTTGTCGGGGTTCCGGTGTACGTGACTTTGCTCGCACCTGAGAGATCGGACTTCAATTCGCCCGAAACGTTTACATTGATCTTGCTCGCACCGCTCGCGTCGATCGAGGCGTCGATAGCCTTGAGGTTTTCGGCGTCGATCTTGGACGCTCCGCTGACGTCGATCGTCAATTTGGCGGTCTCGCCCGTGATGGCGATCTTCGACGCCCCGGAGGTGTCAACCGCGAGGGTAGAGTTTTTTACATCGCTCATCGTGACGTTTGCAACGCCGGAAACCTGGAGCTTTTCGATGTCGGGTGCCGAAATGCGGATGTGGATCGGGCTTGAGGGTGAGATGCGGCGTTCGGCATCAATGTGCAGCGTATTGCCGTCGACCGAGGTGCGGATGAGCGGCAGGAGGTTGTCGTCAGCCAGGACCTCGACGCTAAATTCCTTCTGCGCGACGATCTCGACCTGAAAGACACCGCCGACATCGACCGATTTAAATCCCGAAACATCGCGTTTTTCGCTCGCGACATTGCCGGATCCGCGCTCGGCGCCGAAATTCATCGAGAACTTGAGAAAATTGCCCGACGCTTTGCCGTACGAAGTGATATTCGCAAGCGTGACGCCGGCAACCAATGCCACCACAAAGATCAAAATTCCTATTTTTTTCATAAATCCCTCCAAAGAAAGTGCGTAACTGTAGAGGAAAACGAGCGCAAATCGGGAAAAGTTCGGAGAAATGTATTGATAACGTCTTTAGGCGTTAGTTTTCACGCCTAAAGGCGGCACCCTTACAAGAAAAGGCGAGCCGTGAGGGCCCGCCTTTCGTTATCCGATCAGTGGTCATGTTACGCAGGCTTAATTGGCGTGCCCTGCAATTTAACGTTTTTGTTTACGTCCTTGGCGCCAGGTGCCTTTTTGTCATCGGTCTTTTTCACCTCAGGCGTTGCTCCGGGCTTTCCGGGGGTACCGGTCGGCGACGAGACGGGCGAAGCAACCGGGCTGGCCGTCGCCACGGGTGCCGGGGTTGCTGGCGGTTTATTCGGCGGTGTTGCGGCCGAACTGCAAGCACCCAACACGGCGGTCGAGGCCGCCAGAACTGTTCCTAATACTACTGATCTTCTCATTTTCTTTCTCCTAAATATAAGTTACACACGGACCCGAGGCCGTCCGCTGGCAGACATCGCAGCCGGAAGAAATTTGAACGGTTCTTTCACGGTTTGCCATCAAAAAATTGCAGCTCACCACCGATCATATTCAACACCGCGCGTAGATGAACGCCAGTCGAGAAGATTCTTGCAAACTATTTTTCGTTGGGTTTCGGGACGATGGTCGATTGCCAGGCGACGGCTTGCCAGAGCCTACCGCGTTTTACGAAGGCGCCTGTGTTGAGATTGTAGCCGACGGTTTTGGTACCGTCGCTTTTCGTGGCTGTTATCACCAGGCGAAAAGCCACAACAGCCGTTTTGCCGTATTGATGGATCTGAACCTGGTCGCCCGTGTAGACCGTCACTGGGTCGGTGTCTTTGCGTGGCGCGGGCGTGGTCGAGCGCAGGCCTTTCATTATCTCATCCTTGTTGGTTCGAACTCCGGTGGAACGAGTGTAGATCAGGTCGGCGGCCCAGAAACGGTCGTGAACGGCAGCGTCATTGCGGCCTGCACCGGCGAGAAATTCGTTGAGCAAAGCGGTCAACTTTGCCGCATCGGGTGATGTTTGGGCGAATCCCGCCACGGCGGTGGCTGCAAAAGTAACAAGGATAAATAGCAGTCGTTTCATAGTTCAACTCCTTTTCGGTTCGATACAGATCATGGTTGCCAGCATTGTCGCACAGATCGTTTCCCGATCGCCATCGACGGCAAAGGCGTCGGCCGTGCAGACCGTAAGTCGCTTGCCCGATCGTTTTACCTCGGCCCGGACACGGATCAACTCGCCCTTTGCAGGAGCGAGCAGGTTGACCTTAAATTCAACGCTCAACACGCCCGAACCAGCCGGCCACATCGACAAAGCCGCGTAACCGCAGCCGCTGTCGAGGATCGTCGTGACAATTCCAGCGTGGACATAGCCGTTTTGCTGGGCAAGGTCGTCCCGCGTCGGCATCTCGATCTCGGCCTTGCCTGCCTCAAGATGCGTCAGGCGTGCACCGATCGTGTGCATGACGATCTGCTCGCCGAAATTGTTACGGACGCGGTCCTCGAAATCGGGGTCTTGCGGTTTTGCTGTCATTAATACCTCATATCTTACAGTTACCTTAACGCAAAGCCATCAATTGGTTCAATCCCCGGCCTGCGTCTGAGGTTGATGAATATGAATAAGAGTTTGGTTAAAATCTGTATCCGTTTTACACTCTCTTGAAGGCAAAACACCCTAGGATTCAGACAGACAAAAGAGGCTCCACTTATGGACGAAGGCAGCAAGATCGGTCATTACGAGATCCGCAAAAAGATCGGCGCGGGTGGCATGGGCGAGGTGTATCGAGCAGGTGATCTGACCGAGCGGGAACGCGTTTTGGTCACGAACGACGGCTTGGCGGTATCGGATATTGTGCTATGGGAATTAGCCAAGCTCGTTCAGCTTGGGCGATTAGTGCTCGACATGGACAGTGTGGCATTTCGACGTTCGCTTCGACATCTCACTATAATTCCGATCACGATCCAGATAGCCCGAAAGAGTTCAGCATTGGACGTTGCGTCCGTCCCGGCGGACGAGATAATCGCGGCCACAAGCGTCGTTGAGCGAATCCCTTTGCTGACTCGAGATCGAAAAATTCTTAAGTCGCGCATAGTTCCGCTCGCCAAATGAATGCGTACGTCGCCGCGATGTGGCGCATTACTTTGATCTGTTCGATATAAATTGTGAAACTGAATGCAGCGCCTAGCCCTGCGGGCGTGTTTACTCATACCTCAAAGATTCAATTGGATTCAGGCGGCTCGCGCGGATCGCGGGCAGCACACCGGCCAGGAAAGCGATGGTACACACGAGGACCATCACCAGCAGGATTGACGGGATCGTGAATACAAACAGCGAGTAGCCCTCAAACGAATCTCCGTAGGCTCGGATGAGGATCTGATTGGCGATCAGCCCGATAAATATTGCGCCTACGATGCCGAGTGCCGCTCCCCAAAAGCCGATCAGGACGGATTCGAGCGAGAAAATCGCGAATATCTTGCCGCGGCCCATTCCCAGAGCCTTTTGCAAACCGATCTCTTTTGTGCGTTCGAGCACGGCGATTACGAGGGTGTTTATGATGCCGAATGACGCGGCGAGCAGGGCGATAAAGGCAACCAGACCCATCGCTATCTTGAAAATGCCGATGGCGTCGTAGGTCCGTTTTTGCTGGTCCGCGATGGTCTCGGCGGAAAAGCCTTTTTCTTCAAGTTTTTTCTTGACCGCGGCGATCTTTGTCTGATCGGCCGACGCAAGCTGAATAGAGAAACTGTAAAACTTACCGGCATCCATCGGGTTGCGCTGGTCGGCGTAGATGATCGAGGCCGTCTGGGCGTCGACGAATGAGTTCATTAGCGTCAGAAACCCTTTGGTTGCAACGCCGACGATCTCAAGCGCACGCGTCCTCATCGAGTGATCCGAAGCCTTATAACCGATGGTTGCTGTTTTGCCGATCAGGTTTTCTATCTTCGGATCAAACTCTTTTGCGAGGCCGAGAGGGATGACGATCTGGCTGGGTCCACCGATCGTTTTGCCGGCCTCAACCTTTTGCGTGACGCCCTGCGAGATCATGCCGAGATTGAGATCGTATTTTTTCTGGCCGTCGAGCGTAATGTATTCGCCGTTAATCTCGTATCGTGGCGTGACGGTTTTGACATCGGAAAATCCGTTTAAGGCACTCTCCATTTGCGGCAGCGTCACCAATTGGGCGGACGGATCAATCTCATTGGTGGCAGGGGCGGCCGATTCATCCTTATATTCGGTCGGTGCATCGCGCCGCGGTGCGGCATCTGGCCGATCTATTTTTCGGCGAACAAACAAAACGGTATCACTCTCGATATTTTTGACCTGGCTTTCGACATAGCTCCGCATTCCGTCGCCGAGGCCATTGGTCATCGTTAACGTAAACGAGCCGATAAATATCGCGGCGACGGTGAGAAACGTGCGCAGCTTATTTCTGAAAAGATTGCGGTTAGCGATTTTGAGCAAGTCCCACAGTTTCATGATCCCGCCACCTCCAATGCGCGGTCCGCGACGATCTGTCCGTCTTTCATCTCGACAATGCGTTCGCAGCGGCTGGCGAGATCGGGGTCGTGAGTGACGATGACGAGCGTGATGCCTTTTTCCCGGTTGAGGTCGAACAGCATTTTTTCGACCGCCGCACCCGTGTTTGAGTCGAGGTTGCCGGTCGGCTCGTCGGCAAAGATCACCTGCGGCTTGCCGACCAGCGCGCGTGCGATACAGACACGCTGCTTTTCGCCGCCCGACAGGTCCTTGGCCTTTTTATCGGATTTGTCGGAGAGGCCGACCGAGATAAGGGCTTCGTTGGCGTCTGTGATCATATCGTATTCGGACGTTCCGCGAATACGCATCGGCAAAACGACATTTTCAAAGACCGTATCGCGGCCATTCAGGAAAAACTGCTGAAAGACAAAGCCGAATTTCTCGTTACGCAAGCGGTTTTTCTCCTGCTCGGACATGGTCGAGGTTTCGTCGCCGTCAACGTAAACATAGCCATCGGTCGGCACATCGAGACATGCAAGCATGTGCATCAGCGTCGATTTGCCGCTGCCGGATTTGCCGACGATCGCGATGCAGTCGCCACGCTCGACACGAAGGTCGACATTCTTGAGAGCGTCAAAACCGATGCCGTCGCTAATGTAAGTTTTGGACAAGCCCGAGGCTTCGAGCACGGGCCTCAGCGACGGATTTCGCGGCAATGGTGCGGCACGAGGTTCAACCGGGACGGTTGGATCGACTACCGCGCCCGGTTCGATCACGGCTGGTGCCTCGGCAATTATCTCTTCGACTGCAGGTTCCAGTTCGACGACCTTTGGTTTGCGCGTTCGGGTTCTGGCCGGCTTTACTTCGAGTACCACAGGCGCCGGTTCGGGATTGACGACCGGTGCTGCCGGGATGCCACTAAGTTCGAGGCTCAAAGCCCTGACGGCCTCCTTGTCCGCTTTCATTCTGGCCTGGTCAACACGTTTGGTAGTGTTTTGATTAAACTGAACACCATTCTCGCACGTCCAGAATGTCCGGTTGAGGAGGGCGTACATTGTGACGAGCTTTCGCTGTTCGGGCGTGAGATTGAGTGCGTCCATTATGGCGTCTGAGTAAATCTGACCGTGATGCGTGCCGTACCAGCTTGCCTTTATCCGCCCGATGGCCTCGAGCGGGTCGCCCTGGGCGAGGCTGTCGAGATCGACCAGAGCGGAGAAGCGTCCGTCGTGGATCATGACGTTTTTTGACGCCAGATCGCCGAAATATGTGTAGGGGCGAACACTGTCGAAATAGGTTTTGTATTCGGCGTTGATCCAGTCGAGGATCTCTCTCAATTCCTCGTCGAGCACGCCCGTTTTGGTTCCCCAACCGATCACGACCCGCGTCACTCGAGCGACCTCAGCCGACCAAGAATCGACGAGATCCCTGTCATCGCCCCAGAGCACGCCAAATTTGGCGTTGTTCGGCACGCTGGCGAGCTGCCGAAAAATGTTGGCGATCTCACCGCCGACGGCCCGCAATTGGTCGTCAGAGAGCGTCTCGATAACATCCTTGATATCGCGTCCGTCGACCTTGCTCAGGATTTGATAAGCAAGCGGAAACACGGTCTTCGAAAGATCCTCGGCGAGTATCTCGGGAACGCTGATGCCTTTAGATCTAAAAAGCGGGATGTGATTGTGCGAACCGAGCATAAAACGCGGCTCGACATTTAGCCGGACGATCAGGTCGCGTCCGCCCGTCGCAACGAGATAGACCTCGTTGCAGATCCCATTGCTCATACGGGTGATCGAGCCGGGCGGTGTACCAAATTCCCGGAGCGTGATCTGGGTGATGATTTCGTTATGATTGTTTTCGGTCATTCGGGCTAGTTAATAGATCGATGAAATATTTGAATACGCACGGTAAATCGGTTTTGTCGGCTTTTCGGCGGAATTGAATTCGGCGCCGAAGTGTTTAGCGGCGCAAATATGCAGAGCGACCATAGCTCCGAGTCCGAATTCCGATGCGAGTTCGAAAGCAGGAACTATCAAAGCGTCGCAAGGAGCCCATTTAGAAATGGATTGGAAGAAGTCATTGTAAAACCGAAGCTCACGTTTTTTAATGAAAAACTTTGCCATTGGAATCGTTTCCAGCTTCAAGAAATCGCTAGCCACGAATTCACGGGTCTTATCATTTAAAGTTTGATGAGCGCGCATTCGTCGAGCAAGTGTCTCAGCGGTTGGCTTTCTCGCGGCGGATATTATAAGAATCGATGCGTCAACAAAGCAGAGTCGTCTTTCACTCATTCTCGATATACCCACCTCGCCTCACCGCCAATTCGCGATCAAGATCCTCCTCGCTCATAGGAGGATCGTCTGATGCATCGATCTCAGCGACGATTTTCATCAACTTTCGACCGAGAGGCGACATCTCGGCTTCGCTCATCGGGAGCGGCGGAAGCTGGGTGCGTCTAACCGTAAACGGTTCCGGGAATTTTTTGTTCTTTTGCATAAATTTTGCTTCCGAATGTAGTCAGTTTAACCCATTATCCGCAGTGTCGTAAACAATATTACTTTCAAGAATTTTGGACGTTCATTTTGCGTATATATAAAACTGGATCGATTGTAAAACGCCGATGATAAAGCCAAAAAGCGCGCCGAACAGCTCGATGGTGCGTAGGTGTTCTTTGGCGACCGACATAACTAGCGATTCGAGCTTTTCGGCCGGGTAATTCTTGATCTTTTCCTTGACCACACCGCCGACGTCAAATTCGGCGATGGCCTCGGGCAGCTTGGCAGATGTAGCGGCGACGATCGCGTCGGTCAAGGACGCGCTGGCGGCACGGAGCTTTCCTCCCGGGATGTGGTCGGCTAGCTTGCCGATAGGTCTCGACAGGAGTTTGTCGATCTCGGCAGCGAGCATTTCGTTGATGATGTTCGACGTTTCATCGCGGGCGAGGATGTCGAGCAATCCGCCGGCGAGCAGCGTCTTTAGCTTTTCCTCCGCCTCGGGATGGATGACCTGTAAAATCGCGTCGATGCTGTGCGGCCGGAGCTTGTTCAAAGTTTCCGTTATGTACGTCGTGATACCCGACATGATCTCGTCGCCCTGGAGCAGCGACAATACGGATTTGGTGACTTGGTCTTTTAGACGCATCAGTTGGCCCGGATCGATGGTGCCGAGGACAACGGGCAGGGGTTTTGCGAGAGCCTTGTCGATGCTCGAACCGATGAACGCCCGGGCTTCCTCCGCGAAAAACGCCCCTCGCAGGGTTTCTTCAATGCGTTTTGGCAGACTGTCGTTGACCAGCTCATCGACCTCGTTAAGCAGCGTGTCGCGCGAGACAAAGATCTTCTTAAAAAACGAGAGGTTTTCGTAATAGTCGTGGACCTCGTGCTTGATAAGAGCGGAGATCTGGTCGCGCGTCTTTTCGGCAGCGGCAAGCTCGGTGAGCTGGTGGATGGCCGGCTCGATCTGCTCGTTGGCCTTTTCCTTTAACAGCGCAATGGCATCGTCGGTGAACATTTTGCTAAGCGGCGTTTCGGAATTTATCAGTTCGTCGAGCCGGCGGCTGATGAATTCTCGAATGTTCGTCTCGAACGATCTTGCCTTAACGGCGGTGCGGATGCGTTCGTCGAGAAATGCGACGATCTTGGCAAAAGTCTCGTCGTCGAGGACATCGGATACGCGTTTTCCGAGCACGTCATCCACACGGCGAGTGACGAAGCCGCTGATGGCATCGCGCGACTCGTTGCTGTGAAGCACCGCTTTTATATGCTCGGCGAGCTTGATCTGGAGGCCTGAGATCGCGTCGAGCACCGGCTCGCGGACGTTCTTAGGCAACGCCTCGATCAGCGACGGGTAATCCTGCGAGAGCAGTTCGTCTGTGTACGAATCGACGACGTTTTGAATTTTCTTGCGTAAGAAATCTTTACCGATGAGCTGATCGTGGATGGTTTCCTGCGAAACAAGTTCCTCGCCAACGGCTTTGCCGATCGCATTGGCGAGACGTTCGCGGTGCCGTGGGATCATGCCCTGCGGAAAGATCGTAATTCCAAGCATCTTGAACGGCAGACGTGGCCGAAAAAGCATGCGCACGGCCAGCCACGCACCAGCGTACCCGTGAAAGGTCGCAAACGCGATCAAAAGTCCGATCTGAACGTAGAGGTTCTTAAAGACGGGTTCAATGGTGTGGATTATCTCTTGCAAGTTCTCTTAAAAAACCTGAAACCCTTTCGATTTCAAACAAAAATCCGCAAATTCCTCAAGCCAGTCGCGGGTGACGCTGTAATTTTTCCATTCCTCGTCAGCGTCCCGATAGAGCGTTTTGTCATCAGGTGCATCGGTGATCGAAAGATCGGCGAACATTCGCTTATTCGGGACGAGCTTTGGCAATATCTCATGTTGGATCCGCGTACCGATGTCGTGAGCGTCCTCCAAAGATACTTTCACCCCCGTCGCGTTGTACGTCATCTGCCGCACCGCTCCCTCACCGATGATGTCGAGGCTTTTAATAACCTCGAGAGCGGCTTTCCAGTTCCATACGTTGGCGGTGAATTCAAAGTTCTCGCTCCCGAGATCGATCAAAGTGAAGCTCATAATTATCTCCTATAAAAATGCTAGATGGTAAATGAGGTTTGGTCAATGAGTTTCGGGATGGAAAACGATATAATTTCGGTTTCGAGAAGATGAGAGAGGAAATTCCGTTACGTATAAGTGTGTTGAGGCCGTTGAAAGGCGTCACGATGAAGGTCCAGCGAGGCAAGGATGAATTGCTGTCTTCGGCCAAAGATTCGGCGGATGCGCTCGTTTTTGAGTTCGATATTTCGGTCGATCTTGAGCCCGCAACGCCAAATTTCCTCGGCAAGTATGCCCAAGGGCCGAAGGGTCAAAGGTTTATTTATGTCAATTCGGGCCGCTACGCCGGACAACACGGGACGTGTTGGGACCGGCGGGCAAAGATATCCTTGATGGGCATCACGCGGGAACAGATAGACGACGTTTTGGCCAAATCAGGATCAATTTTGCGGGCCGAATTTGAAGGCGTGGGCCGCGATGGCGGGCCGACATGCGCGAGCGTCAAAGGCGTTGAATGGAAGGTAACAAAGAAATGACTCAAAAACCGATCTCATACGCCGATGCCGGAGTCTCGATAGACAATGCAAATCTCGCGGTTGCCAAGATCCGCGAATATGCCCGCAGCACCTTTAATGAACGGACGCTGACCGAGATCGGCAGCTTTGGGGGAATGTTTAGCGGGGCGTTTCCCGACATGGCCGAGCCGATACTAGTCGCGTCTGCAGACGGAGTCGGGACCAAGCTCAAGCTGGCGTTCGAGACCGGCGTCCACAACACGGTCGGAGCCGATCTCGTAAATCACTGCGTTAACGACATTTTGGTCCAAGGCGCGCGGCCACTATTTTTCCTTGATTATTTCGCAACCGGCAAACTCGAACAGGACGTGACCGCCTTCGTCGTCGAAGGCATGGCCCGTGCCTGCCGCGAAAACGGCTGCGTCCTGCTCGGCGGCGAGACCGCCGAAATGCCCGATTTTTACCCGCCGGGCGAATACGATCTCGCAGGTTTTATTGTCGGTGTCGTCGATAAACAGCGGGTGATCGACGGCAAAAATATTGTCCCCGGTGATGTTGTTTTAGGAATTCCTTCAAACGGCTTGCAGACAAACGGTTATTCGCTCGCACGCAAGCTGTTTTTCGAAGTGGGCGGCTACAAAGCGGACGATTTTGTAGATGAACTCGGCTCAACCGTCGGCGACGCACTGCTCGCCACACACCAAAGCTTTCTCCGCCCGCTCGAAGGCCTGCTCGACAGCGGTGTTATCAAAGGCCTCGCCCACATCACCGGCGGCGGCTTTCTTGAAAACATTCCACGCATCCTCCCCGACGGCGTCTCAGTCGAAATAAACCGCGGCACATGGCCCGAGCTTCCAATATTCGGCATGATGCAGCGTCTCGGAAATGTCGATGAAAAAGAGATGTTCCGGACGTTTAATATGGGGATCGGGATGATAATGATCTGCGCAAGAGGCGACAAAGACGGAATCGCGAATCGCATGGAAAACTGTTATGAGATCGGCCGCGTTACGTCTGGAAACCAACTCGTAAAGGTCCTTTTATAACCTGGCTTTCCAACGATTGAGTTGACGTGGGGCGAACAGCCACCACACAGGCAAAGGAACAAGATAACGAGATAAGAAAGTCGCTGTTACGCCCACACGTCCAATGATTTGTAGATGGGGGCTTGGATAAGTATTCTGCCAAATTACTGATGAGCGTGGCTGAAACTGATTATGGTTTTTTACCGATAACCGCATAGTATTTTGATTCGCCCGAATCAATTAATTCTTTGATTTGCCAATCGGTATCTTTGACTATATCCCGCATTTCTTCGGGCGAAACAAAAAGATAATCAAACCACTCGCCGACGGCTTTTCCGTAGCGCACTCTCATCTTTATTTGTCCGGGCATTCTGCCGCGTCGACGGTTAAATTCGAGATACTCCAAATGCTCAGGAATATCGGTTTTATACGGGTTAAGAGTTCCGGCAATGATTTGTGCGTCGGCGGACGTTATTCCGGAAAATTTCCTAAGAATCAGTTTTGCGTTTTCCGCGTCGCCGAACAAACCGAGGTTGTTGCCGAGCATTAGAATCGTATCAAAGGAGTCTGGCTCAAACGCCGCAACGTCGGCAATTGGTCTGATTATCGCATTTTTCAAGCCTCTCAATTTGCAAACCTCAATCGCGCCAGGCGAGTTGTCAATTCCAACTACGTCGAAACCTTTCTGCTGAAGATAAAGCGAATGTCTGCCCGCTCCGCAACCAACATCTAAAACTCTGCCTCTGGCGTGTTCGATTACTTGCCGTTCAAGCGCAGACCATTGTTCATATTCGCAGAAATACATTCCCGCGTCAGAGCCGGTATCAATGTAATTATCGTCCCTTTCAATAAACTCGGCGGTCGGTGTTTTGCTGTTGAATTGTGCCAGCAGCTGTTGTCCGTAGCCATCTTGGATTTGTTCCATAAAATTTAAGACATAAGCAATCTAATAATTTGTTTTTCCGGTCTGGTTGCGCCAATTCACGGTAACGCGAAGTCATCTAACTACCTGTTAATACCGGTAGTCGGTGTTAATACACGCAGATGGCCGCATTATCAACGAACCGTCAAACGATCTCGAAATGAACCTTCTTACCCAAAGCCTTTGCATACTTGCGCAGGGTTGAAAGCGTAATATTATCGGCGTGGTTTTCGATACGGGAGATGGCGCTCTTTTTGGTTCCCATTTTTTGGGCGACCTCTTCCTGGGTCAGCTCGGCCTGTTCGCGCGAAAGTTGGAGCAGGACACCGATCTTGAAATTTTCGTAGCCTTCGTCATAGCTTTTTGCAGACTCGGTGTTGCGGGCTTTCCATTCTGCGATCGATCTGTCGAGGTCATCCATTTCTTCGTGTTTCATAATCTCTTTTCCTTTGCTCGGCTAATCTGATCTCGTTTGATGGGGTCTTCTCGGTTTTCTTCGGGAAGCCGTTTGTAAGCACGACAAAGTTGCCCTTGTCCATAAAACCCAGGATACGAAATGTATCGTTGCCCGAATCTATCCTTACTTCCCAAATGTCATCTGTGCCCGCCAACTTTTTGAAATACTGTCTGGAAACGAAAGGAACTTCCCTAATTATTTTCAAAACCCAAGTTACTTTCTCGAACTGCTTAACAGTTAACGACCTAAGGAAATCATCAACTGGACTGTCCCCGGACACAGTTTTGTAATAGACGACATTCCGCATAGTAATGTTAACAAATATGTGAACCTAACTCAATTGTAATTTAGTGTCGAAGTCGGTCATATACTTCCCGCAACTGTGGCAAAACCTCGCGGAAACACGCCACCATATCGTCCGTCGTTCGAATTGGCCTGCTAAACCAGACTTGATATACGCCCCAACGCGTTTCATCAGGCGGGCAAATTTGGCTTAGCTTGCCAATACCAACGTCCCACACTAAGCCTGCCCGTGAGCCATCTGGTGCGACGACATACGCATCACCCGCGTCGCAGCCGTTCGGATCCTCATACTCCGTGATTGCGCCCAAACACCAACCGTCAGTTATGGTTTCGGGAACGAGCGGAAAGCCATGATAGACAGGAGCATCGTCGGGTTTCGCGAGAAAGGCTGGCAACTCTGAATCCGTCGAGATCGACATTTCGTCCAGCTTCAGGTTCATCGAAGATTCATCTCGTTTTTGGTCTTTTATACTCGTCATAATGCTTAGGTAGATGATAAGCAATAGAATAATATTACGAAATAATAGATAAATGAAAATTGGAATACTCATATCAGGACGCGGGTCGAATATGATTGCGATCGTCGATGCGATTGCGGGCGGCGAGATCTCCGGTGCGAACGTCGCCGTTGTTATCAGTGACAAGGCGGACGCGGCGGGTTTGGATAAGGCTCGCGAGAGGGGCGTCGAAACGGCCGTTGTCGAGAGAAACGGCCGGACGCGGGTCGAGCATGACGCGGAAATTATTAGTGAGCTAAGGAAACGCGGCGTTGAGTTGGTCTGTCTTGCGGGTTATATGCGGCTGCTGTCAGCCGAATTTGTACAGGCGTTTCCGGACCGGATCATCAATATCCATCCGAGCTTGCTGCCGGCGTTTCCGGGCCTTGATGCTCAGAAGCAGGCATTTGACGCCGGCGTCGAGACCACCGGCTGCACTGTCCATTTTGTTGACGAAGAGCTGGATCACGGGCCGGTCATTTTACAAAAGAAACTCCCGGTGCTGGACGGCGACACGGTTGAGACCTTGTCGGCAAGGATACTTGAACATGAGCATCGACTGTATGTCGATGCAATAAAGAAGTTATTCACCAGAAAGGAACAGCGAACACAGAGTTAGTTAAGGCGACGACTTCCGCTACGAATCGCCGTCGACCCGCGATGCAAAATGCAGAGTGGTCATCGCGTTTTTGTTATCGGTAAATTCGAGCATGTCTTCGCTGTTGTCGGTATCGTATTGAACCGAGATGCCAAGAACGTTTGTGAGTTCGTCGCTCATTGAGCGAGCGGTGCCGCCGCTGACGTAATTGCGTTTTACGGTTATGGTATGGCCGTCGATCGAGATATTTTCGAATGCGGCTTCGCGTTCCTCTTCTTTAAATCCACCTTTCGGGCCGAAGATCTCAAATCTTGCACCGCGCCCGCGATTGCGCTCGGTAAATGCGTTTAGGAAAGTCGCCCATTCCTGTGGTTCGATTGGCTTGATCATCGTCATATAGATAATTCCTCCGAGTATCTCAATTGTCGGACATCGCGCCTGCGCTTGCAAACATGGCGCCTTTAGGCATATTTGCTTTGACAGAACCGGCGCATTTTCGTAAACTCTAGGTTTTCACTTTCGGGTGAAGACGATGGAGAGCAACTATGCCGAAGAGAACATTTCAACCGAACAACCGCCGCCGCGCCAAAAAGCACGGCTTTCGAGCACGGATGGCGACGAAAAACGGACGCGCCGTGATCAAACGCCGCCGCGCGAAAGGACGCAAGAGATTAACAGTCCAGCACTATTAAGTTTTCGTCTGTCCAAGGAAAGCAGGCTGCTGAAACGCGCCGATTTTCTGAGGGTTTACGAAAATGGAAAGCGTTTCGAAGGCCGTTTTATGACGGTTTTCATTTTGCCCGCAGATCGGGACATGCATCGTGCTGGTATTACGGCGACGAAAAAGGCGATTGGCAAGGCGCACGACCGCAATCGCGCAAAACGGCTGCTGCGAGAAAGTTTTAGATTGAGCCTGGCCGAATTGGACGCGATAACCGCGAAATACGACTGGGTTTTGAACGCACGGCGCAGCATTTTACGTGTAAAGCTGGAAAAACCGCTGGCAGAATTTCGGCAGATAGTTACACGGGTTGGAAGTGAAGATATTTTGCCCGCTAATAACGCGAATGTCCGCGAATAGAAGAAATTTCTTATTCGTATTATTCGCGTAATTCGCGGGCAATAGTTATTTTTGGTTTCGGTAAAATGCTTTAATAGCATGAAGTTTTTGGTTTTAGATCTTTTGGGCATTTATAAGACGTTTCTGTCGCCCTTTTTTCCGCCGGCGTGCCGTTTTGAGCCGAGTTGTTCGGAATACGCGCGGCAGGCGGTCGAAAAATACGGTGCGATACGTGGAACTTGGATGGGTTTAGGGCGTATCTTACGATGTCAGCCATTGTGTAAGGGTGGGCATGATCCGGTGGATTAGTTGATAGTTGCCCGTTGTCGGTTGTCAGAATACAAAACTGACAACTGACAACTGACTTTTATGGAAAATCAAGGTAATAGCAGTAACCAATCTCGTTTTCTGATCGCGGCCGCACTCTCGATGGCAGTGCTTTTTGGTTGGTCTTATTTTTTTGCTCCGAAAAAGCCCGCCGATAACGCGAATGCAAACGTAGCGGCGAATACGAACACAGCCCAAACGGCATTGCCGCAGCCGGCTCCGACGGCGCACGCCCCGCAAACGCAGCCTCAGACCGCGGCGGTTACGCCGGACACAACGCCGAACCGTGCGATCACGGTCAAGTCGCCACTGTATGAGGTAACGCTCGATTCGAAAGGCGCTCTGGCGACGAGCTGGGTAATTCTTAAAAACCTCGGCCCGAGAAGCGAATTTCCGGTCTATGCAGACGGCTCGCACGACACGGAAAACAAGCCGCTGCAATTGATCTCGCCTTATGCCCTTTCACAGAGCCCGCGCGAGCTGCCGTTTCGTCTCACGACTGACGATCAGGCTGTAACTGCGGCCATAAACGACCGCAATTATCAGATCTCAGCCGCCGAGGAAAGTGTTACGCTAGCCGCCGGACAGGAAAGGCAGATCGAGTTTACGCTGACGGACGCAAGCGGCGTCGAGGTAAAAAAGAGTTTTACTTTTCGTGCCGACAGCTATGTTGCCGACCTTGCTATAACCGTTAAGAAAGGTGGGCAGCCAATGCCGAACACGAAGCTGCTCATAGGAGCGAGCGTTGGCGATCAAGGCATCCCTAACCATAATTTTTACCATATCGAGCCCGAAGCAATTGCTTCCGGAACAGACGGCGTGAACCGTAAGCAGGGTGCTTCGTTCACATTTGACGGGGCTAATCAAGGCTCGCTTCCGGTTCCAGGAACTGTAGACTGGGCCGGCGTCGGCGATGCGTATTTTGCGATGGCGGCGATACCTGTGGCGCCTGTGCAGGGAGTCGAATATCGAGCGTCGAAATACGACGTCCAGACGCAGCCGTTTTTTAGCAGCATTTTCCAATGGGTAATGCGAAACCCGCAGACGAGCGAAACGCGGCATTTGGTTACCGTTTATTTGCCGATAGCCGGAGACGGCACCGTGACCAGGGTCTTTACGGGCACCAAGGATTACTTTTTGCTCTCGTCACTCGACGCCAGCCTTTCTAAAGACGCCGGGCGCACGGTTTCACTTACGAATCTGATCAATTTTAGTAATTATAGTTTCCTAAGGCCGATAACGAGTACTTTATCGATCCCGATCTTGTATTCGCTCAATTTCTTTAATGGGCTGACGCATAACTACGGCGTTGCGATCATTATTTTCACGTTCCTGTTTTACATGCTGCTGTTTCCGCTCAGGTGGTCGCAGTCGAAATCATTTAAGAAAGCGTCGGGCAACGCGCCTAAAATGAAAGAGATACAGGACAAGATCAAAGACCTGCAAAAGAAAGGCGTGCCAAATGACGATCCGCGAATGCGTCAGCTTCAGATGGATCAGCTCAAGATGACCAAAGCCGCGCTGCCGATCGGCGGCTGCCTGCCGATGCTGCTGCAATTTCCGCTGCTCATCGCGTTTTATACGGCAGTCACGGTTTCGGTCGATATTCGCCAGGCGACGTTTATCTGGCTTCCAGACCTTTCGGCGGCGGACCCGTGGCATATCCTCGAATTTGCGTTTGCGATATCGATGATCCTGTCGATGAAATTTACACCGCAGGCCGCGACCGTCACGCCCGAGCAGCAGATGCAGCAGAAAATGATGACCTATTTCATGCCGCTGATGATGCTGTGGGTGATGTGGTCGGCACCGGCGGGACTTTTGCTATACTGGTTTTTCGGAAACATCGTAAGTTTCGGCCAGCAGATGGTCATCAACAAAATGAACAAGCCGAAGACGCCTCCGGGAATGATGATCGTCGATTCGGTGCCGAAGAATGCAAAGCAGGTGAAACCGAAATTTTCGACGACCTAGTACAACGAGCTCTAGCTTGTTGATCGACAAACTAAAGTTTGTCGTACACGATATGAACCAAACATGTGAAAACGCGAGGGAATTTTTGGCCGATGTTGTGGCAGGCCTGAAATTTGACATGAGCATAACGGCCGAGTGGACGGACGAAGGCTGTTGGCTCAATCTCAGCGGTCAGGACGCGCACATCGCATTGGCCGAGAACGGCGAGCTGCTTGATGCTTTTGAAGTGCTTCTTTTTCAGGCCTATGGCCGCGAACTCGACCGCGAACACCGCTTTATCGTCGATGCCGACGGCTTTCGTCAGACACGTAAGGCCGAACTGCATGCCATGGCCCGCTTTGCCGCCGATCAGGTTCGCAAGAACTGCCGCCCATTCACATTTGGCGTCCTCAATTCGACCGAGCGACGCATCATCCACATGACGCTCCAACAGGAATCGGACCTCTTTACCGAATCCGTCGGTGACGGCCGCGACCGTCGACTGCAGGTTCGGCTACAGTAGGTCAGGTGGTTCTTTTCACGATCGATCCGACGTGTCCACTTCCAACAATAGGCCACGACCCAAATTGTTCTTGTTTAAGGCCTTAACGTCGGCAAGATCCTGCTCGCGTCCAGCGGCAAGTTTGTTCGCTATGAGTGCCTGAATGCCTATCACCGGCACCCGGCGACCTTCCAATTCGAAAGTTTTGCCGTCAGAGATCGCTTCCTCGAATGTTATGCCAGAGGCATTGTTGATAATATCGATCCGGCGAGGCGGCAAGCCGATCTGTAGAACGCCGTCATAATCTGAAAAATCCTCGGCGGTGACCTGAAATCGTTCAAGCGGCGCGCCGAAGGCCGCAAGAGCACGGTAAACTTTCTGTGCGTTTTCGGGAGTTGCCCGGACGAGTACATCCAGATCTTTCGTGGCCCGGGGATGCCCATGAAAGGCAACCGCATATCCGCCGATCATCACGAACTCAACCTCGGCGTCGGCCAGCTCGATCAGAAGATCACGAAAATCTTGGGCAAGTTCGAGCACTAGAAACGTTTCCTGATAAATCGGCATGGAGTTTCGAAACGCCCGTAGTCCGGCCATGCCATCTTACTGAGCGACCATGATTCGCGCGTCAGGCTGGTAACAAGGGAAATGGCCTCGACGCCATAGACAGGATCAGGATCAGGGTCAGACTCGGACAGCTTCTGCCGCCTAATCACCGCGAATTCCCGACGCCGTTCTGCCCGACGTTGTCGATCATTTATAATCATCAGGGATAATTATAGCGCTAACGAGCGCCTATTTGTTGTATCTTTTCGCGCTTTGTGGTGACAATATCTGTATGCGGGACACCATCGTCGCACTTGCAACTCCCACCGGCCGCAGCGGTATCGGTGTGATACGGTTGAGCGGCCTGAGTGCATTGGCTGTCACACAAAGGCTTGTGGGTGACGACGCCTTCGCCCCGGAACCGCGTTCGGCCAATCTGCGACAACTCCACGATCCCGCAACCGGCGACGTCATCGACGAAGCGATAATCACCTATTTCAAGGCACCCCATTCATTTACCGGCGAAGACGTTATCGAACTCAGCTGCCACGGCTCGCCGGTTTTGCTGCGGCAGGTGATCGATATTTGTCTGCGTTTGGATGCGAGGATGGCGGATCCGGGTGAATTCACCCTGCGGGCACTCGCGAACGGCCGGATGAATCTTGCGGAGGCCGAAGCAATTCGCGATCTGATCGACGCCCAGACGACCGCGTCGGCGCGGCAGGCGATAAGGCAACTGCAAGGTGAATTTTCCAAGCAACTTCAACCGTTGAAAGACGATCTGCTGAAAGTGATCGTCATCCTCGAATCCGCCCTCGAGTTTGTCGAGGACGATCTGCCGGAAATGCAGACGGAAAGCATTAAGACAAAGCTCGCCGAGATCGCCAGTGAGACGGCAAGGCTCGCGGCGACGTTTCAGGCAGGACGCCTCATTCGCGAAGGCCTGCGGGTCGCGATTGTCGGTCGTCCGAATGTCGGTAAGTCCAGTCTTTTCAATGCTTTACTCGGCAGTGACCGGGCCATCGTCACCAGGATCGCCGGCACGACCCGCGATCAGATCCACGAGCGTTTTACTATCAATAACATTCCGATATCCTTGATCGACACTGCCGGTTTGCGGGAGACGACGGACATGGTCGAAAGCATCGGCGTCGAGCGTTCGCGGGCTACGATGGCGGATGCCGATCTGGTCATGGTTATGCTGGACGCGTCAGAAGAGATAGGCGATGAAGACAAAAAGATACTTGCATTAGCCGAAGACCTAAATCACTTGGTCGTGATGAATAAGATCGACATTGCGGCGCGATGTGATTCAGAGACGGCATATCTAAACATCTCGGCTAAAACGGGCGAGGGCCTCGACGAGCTTCGCAAGGCGATAATTCAACCTTTTGCTCCGCAGGATATGACAAACGCGGGATTTCTCGTCACTGACGCCCGACACCACGACGTGCTTGTCCGTGCCGCCAGCGAGATCGGGCAATCGCTCTCTCGCCTAGACCAAAAAATGAGCGAAGAGATCGTCCTCATTGGGCTGCATAACGCGCTTCGCTACCTCGGCCTAATCACCGGCGAGACGACCACCGAGGACATGTTGACCCGGATCTTTTCGACATTTTGTATCGGTAAATGAGAAACTTTTGTAAGATATACTCGCGCCCTGTAATCTCTTCAAGATCACGGAGTTGTTATGAACAAGAAAATTGTCTGTTTCTCGATACTTTTGGCGATGTGCGCCGCCGGCGTTGTGATCTCGATGGCTCAGCCGACGCCAACGCCGCAGCCACCACCGGTCATCATAACAATAGAACCAGCGAGCTTTGATCCCTTTGTTGGGCAATACGAAGACGCCGTGAATTTGGGCGGTCTGGTGTTCTCATTTTTTCGGGAGGGTGATAAATATTACGTCCGCGCGACGAATCAGGACAAGCTAGAGATCACGCCGTCTGCGGCCTATAAATTCTTTAACGTGTCGCGCAATATTGAAGTCGAGTTTCATCGCGACAGTCCGGGGCCGGTTACGGGAGCAAGATTTACGCAGGGGGACGCCGCCTATGAGTTGAAACGGATCGCCGATAGCCCGCAGGCAGACACACGGGTCCCATATAAACGTACCGAAGCGGTGATCCCGATGCGCGACGGCGTAAAACTTTATACGGTTATTCTCATTCCCGAGACCCCGAATGGCCCGTCTGCTTTTCTGATGGACCGGACGCCGTACGGCGTCAAGAGCACTACTGCAGGGCGCGCCGGTAGCCGGCCCGAGCTCGCAAAAGAGAAATATATATTTGTTTATCAGGACATCCGCGGGCGTTTCGACTCTGAGGGGCAGTTTATTATGAATCGCCCGCTTCGCGACAAACGCGATGCGAAATCTGTCGACGAAAGCACCGACACCTACGACACGATAGATTATCTGATCAAGAATGTTCCCAATAATAACGGGCGAGTCGGTATTTACGGCGTGAGTTACGACGGTTGGCTGTCGGCCGTCGCTCTAATTGACCCTCACCCCGCGTTAAAGGCCTCTTCGCCCCAGGCTCCCATGACGGACACCTGGATGGGTGACGATTTTTTTCATAACGGCGCCTTTCGCCAGAGTTACGGGCATGAATATGCCAAAGCGATGGAAAGCGGTAAGGAATTTCAGGATGTTTCGTTCGACATCGATGCTTACGATTGGTATCTAAACCTAAAATCGCTTTCTAACCTAACCGCAAAGCTTGAGAATAAGCTGCCTACGTACAATTCTTTTGTCGCTCATCCGGCGTACGACGACTATTGGAAGGCCCGGGCCGCCTCACTTTACCTAAAAGAAACGAGCGTTCCAACCTTGGTTGTCGGCGGCTTTTGGGATCAGGAAGATATGTACGGGGCCTTTGCGACCTATAAGGCGCTCGAAAAATTTGACAAGCAAAATAAGGTGTTTTTTGTGATGGGCCCGTGGAATCACGGCGGTTGGGGCGGTCGCGGTCGTAGGCTCGGCGCGATCGATTTTCGCAGCGACACAGGGCGATATTTTCGAGATGAGATCCAGGCACCATTTTTTGCGTGCCAACTCAAGCAGAAATGCGCCAAACCACAGCCGGAAGCGGTTATCTTTGAAAGCGGCTCGAACAAATGGATGAGCTACGATTCATGGCCGCCGCGTCAAAACCAGCCCCGTGAGCTCTACTTTCAATCAAACGGCAAGCTCTCGTTTGAAAAGCCGAAAACGGTTAGATCAGGTGATAGTTTCGATTCTTACGTTTCGGATCCAGCGAATCCGGTGCCATATCGCAAGCGTCCGATCGAAGCGACTTACGACCCAAAAGGATCGCAATGGTACACATGGCTCGTACAGGACCAGCGTTTTTTGGCTGACCGCAAAGACGTTTTGCATTGGCAAACCGACGTGCTGACCGAAGATGTTACCTTTACGGGTGATATTATTGCCCACTTATTTGCCTCAACCACGGGGACGGACAGCGACTGGGTAGTAAAATTGGTTGATGTCTACCCGGACAGTTATCTCGATGACGCCAAAATGGCCGGCTATCAGATGATGGTGGCCGAGGAGATATTTCGCGGGCGTTACCGGCAGAACTGGGAAAAACCCTCCGCGATGACGCCGAACAAGGTAGCCGAATACACGGTTGATCTACGCGGCAATGATTTTGTTTTCCGTAAAGGACACCGGATCATGGTGCAGGTCCAAAGCACGTGGTTTCCGCTTTACGACCGTAATCCGCAGACGTTCGTTACTAATATTTTTCTCGCGAAGGAAACCGATTATAAACCGGCGACACAACGCATTTTCCGTTCAGCGGCGTACCCGTCGCATATCAGCGTTTCGGTTCCGGGAAATAAATAAAGGTATCGAAAAAGTGTATTTTAAGGGGACGGCACCATGGCTTGAGGTGGCGTACCCCTTATTTTTGATTGGCATATACACGCAATTAAATTACAATCTAAGGTTTGGCGAAACCGCTTTCGCCGCCATGTGTCTATGTTTGACGAGAGTTTTGATGTAATTGTGATAGGTGCCGGACACGCGGGGTGCGAAGCGGCGTCGGCCTCGGCGCGCCTGGGTGCGGATACGGCCATTGTCACGATCAATCTCGACCTCATCGGCCAAATGTCATGTAATCCTGCGGTCGGCGGTATTGCAAAGGGCCATGTGGTTCGCGAGATCGATGCCCTCGGTGGCATCATGGGCCGCGTCATCGATCGTACCGGCATCCAATTTCGCTTGTTGAACCG
This sequence comes from Pyrinomonadales bacterium, assembly GCA_038227175.1. Lineage (GTDB taxonomy): Bacteria > Acidobacteriota > Blastocatellia > Pyrinomonadales > Pyrinomonadaceae > OLB17. The sequence continues at coordinate 265,002 of JBBRPZ010000001.1, forward strand.
CTCACGTGGCCCGGCGGTGCAATCGCCGCGAGCCCAGGCTGACCGCAGCCTCTATCGAACCGAGATGCGGCGCGTCCTCGAAGCAACGCCCAACCTGCATCTACGGCAAGGCGTGGTTATTAATCTAATTGTTGATAACAATAGAGTTATTGGCGTAGAGATGCAGGATTCACGTCGATTTGGGGCGAAATCCATCGTCATTGCGACCGGCACTTTTCTGAACGGGACCATTCACACGGGCCGTAAGACTTTTTCCGCCGGTCGTGCGGGCGAACCGGCCTCAACCGAGCTGGCTGACAACCTCAAACTGCTCGGCTTTCCTGTTGGGCGTTTAAAAACCGGTACACCGCCACGGCTCGACGGCCGTACGATCGACTGGGATGCATTCGAGGCACAGCCGCCGGATGAGAAGCCGGTAGCGTTTTCGTTCGCCACCGAAAAAATAGAGCAGGACCAGATTCAGTGTCACATTGGTTACACGAGCGAGCGTCTGCACCAGACGATCCGCGACAATCTGCATCAATCGCCCCTTTATTCAGGTAAGATAACCGGCATCGGGCCCCGCTATTGCCCGTCGATCGAGGATAAGGTAGTCAAATTTGCAGATAAAGACCGGCACCAGCTCTTTCTCGAACCGGAGGGGCATAATACGCATGAAGTCTACCTGAATGGTTTTTCGACATCGCTGCCGTCAGCTCTACAGCTTGAGTTGCTGCGGATGATCGATGGTTTTGAAGGCGTGCAGATCATTCGGCCTGGGTACGCTATTGAATACGATTTTGTCGACCCGCGTGAAATGCGGCGGACGATGGAATCGACGCGGCTGGATGGGCTTTTCCTCGCCGGGCAGATCAACGGCACGACGGGATATGAGGAGGCAGCTTGTCAGGGATTGTTGGCCGGGATAAATGCCGCGTTCTCGGTTCAGAAACGCGAACCTTTTATTTTGCAGCGCGACGAGGCGTATATCGGTGTTCTGGCTGACGACCTGATCCGCCACGGCGTTGATGAGCCATATCGGTTATTTACATCGAGGGCAGAGGCGCGGCTCACGCTTCGCCATGACAATGCGGACGAGCGTTTGTCGCCAAAAGGCAGGGAAGCCGGTTTGGTGGGTAACGCTGACTGGGAACGGTTCAGTAAAAAGCGTGACCGGATCGCGAATCTTCGAAATGTGCTTGACTTTACACGGTTTAAGCGATCGTCGGCTGAATACGCGGGTATTTCGCAAATACTTGGTGTTGATCTTGGCGATTCGATTACGCTGTCGCAATTAGCGATGCGTCAGGGTGTTAAAGCGGATTTGATCCATCGGTTGTTGCCGGCGGATAGTTGTTCGGACGTAAAGATCAGTGATCTCGAAACCGCTCTCGCCGATTCGCTGTACATCGGTTATATCGAAAAGCAGAAAGTCGCGACCGAGCGGGTCAATCACCACGATATGTTGAAAGTGCCTGAAAGTTTTCAGTTCAACGCCATCAGCGGGCTTTCCAACGAGATGGTCGAGCGGCTTGAGCGGGCACGGCCGCGTAATTTCGGGCAGGTCCGCAGCATCGCCGGGCTTACTCCGGCGGCGATCTCGACGGTCCTTGTTCACTTGACCGCCCATATTCCGGCCGGATCGGCCCAAAACTAGTCGGCAAATTAAAAATGTGGCACGTACCACATATCTCCGGTGAGATGTGGTACGTGCCACATTTTGCGTAATTAGATATAACTTTTGCGCTGTGTTACCTTAGGAGTTTGCGTTTATAGAGACAAATGGGAAGGATCATTGCTGTAGCAAATCAGAAAGGCGGCGTCGGTAAAACGACGACGGCTGTTAATCTCGCCGCGGCGTTGGCAGACGAAGGAAAAAAAGTACTGCTTGTCGACGCGGATCCGCAGGCCAACGCAACGTCCGGAGCGGGTATTACCCGCAGCGGCGGAAGGAAAACGCTCTATAACGCCCTTGTTTTGGGCGAATCGGTCCGGGAAATGGTCTTGCCAACGGAGATTCCGACGCTTTGGGTCTTGCCGTCCGACAAAAACCTCGCGGGTGCCGAGGTCGAGCTTGTCGCCGTCAGCAAACGCAATTACGCGCTCAAAGAACTGCTTGAGGATGTAAAAGAGTATTTTCACTACATAATCATCGATTGCCCGCCATCGCTCGGTATTTTGACGATCAATGGTCTTACGGCCGCCGGATCGCTGCTTGTTCCGATACAATGCGAATATTACGCGCTTGAGGGTGTTACGGAATTGTTCGACACGCTGGCACGACTGAGGCGTGAGCTTAACCCCCCGCTCGTGATCGAGGGGCTGCTTCTGACGATGTATGACGAGCGGACAAATCTATCGGCGGCGGTGGCGAAGGACCTTCGCGATTTTTATGGCTCGCAGGTGATGAAGACGGTCATTCCGAGAAACGTCCGTCTTGCGGAAGCTCCGAGCTTTGGCAAGCCGATCCTGCTCTACGACCCGAAATCCCGCGGTGCCGAAAGCTATGTACAACTTGCAAAGGAGATCATGAAAAATGGCTAGACAAACGCTGGGACGAGGTTTGAGCGCATTGCTTGGCGAGGAATTGTCGGCGCCTGGCGAACCCGCGAATTCCGAGATCGACATCGATTTGATCGAACCAAACCCCGAACAGCCTCGTACAAGGTTTGCGGAAGCGAGTCTTGAGGAATTGGCGCAATCGATCCGTGTGAATGGCGTGGTACAGCCGATAGTTTTGCGACAGGTAGGCGGGCGTTATCAGATAGTGGCCGGTGAGCGGCGATGGCGAGCGTCTCAGCGGGCCGGTTTGCGAAAGATACCGGCTGTCGTTAGGGAAGTCTCGGATGAGAAACTATTGGAGCTGGCTCTGGTCGAAAATATTCAGCGGCAGGAGCTGAATCCGATCGAAGAAGCCAAGGCGTATCGTAAACTCATTGATACGATTGGACTTACCCAGGAGGAAGTAGCCGAACGCGTAGGAAAAGAACGCACGGTCGTCACGACATCAATGCGTCTGCTGCGTCTGCCGGGTGAGATACAGAGGGTTATCGAGGAAGGTGGGCTTTCCGCGGGCCACGGCCGGGCATTGCTGATGAGTGACGACCCGAAGGTGCAGCGAGCGGTTGCGAATCAGGCGATCGATTCGGCCTGGTCGGTTCGCGAAACAGAACGTGCCATCAAAAAGGCCCGCTCCGTGAAGCCGCAAAACATTGATAATAAAGGCGTTAGCCGTAATATTGACGCAAACGTCAAGGCCGCTGAGACCAAATTGATGCGGGCTTTAAACACAAATGTAAAGATCGTTCCCGGCAAAAAGGGCACGGGCGGCAAGATCGAGATCGAGTATTACGGCACGGACGATCTTGACCGTGTGTTTCAATTGATAACAAAAAAATAATGGGAGGGGTGATGCAAAAGCGTTTGACGGAAATGGTCGCATGCGCCGGTTGAGTAGCTAAACTCGCACCGAGCGACCTTGCTCAAGTTTTGAGCAAGCTTCCGAAACAGAACAGCGAAAATGTGATCGTGGGGTTTGAAAATTCCGACGACGCGGGAGTTTTTCGTCTTACGGATAAGACGGCGCTTGTGCAAACGCTCGATTTTTTTACGCCGGTCGCTGACGATCCATTTGTTTACGGACAGGTCGCGGCGATCAACTCTCTGAACGATGTTTACGCGATGGGTGGTACGCCGCTGTCTGCCCTATCGATAGTCTGTTATCCGCAGACCGGCGATTGGGATGTGCTGGGTGAGATCCTGAAAGGCGGCCAAATGGCGATGAATGCCGAGGGCGTGGTTGTAATCGGCGGACATTCGGTCGATGATCAGGAAATGAAATTTGGATATGCGGTAACGGGGGTTATTCATCCAGATAAAGTATTTATGAATGCCGGGGCTAAACCCGGAGATGTGCTGATCCTGACTAAAGCAATAGGTACGGGTGCGATCAATACTGCGGTCAAGCAGGGGAAGGCGAGCAAAGAAACCGAGGCTGCGGCGATAAAAGCAATGACTACATCGGCTGCCAGAGCGTCTAAAGCTATGCAGAGCGTCGGTGCCAACGCCTGCACGGATGTGACCGGATTTGGTTTGCTCGGCCATGCTTTTGAGATGGCAAAGGCGAGCGATGTAACGCTAAACATTGATTCTACAGCGGTTATGCTATTGCCTGACGTGCTCGACCTGATCTCGCGGGGGATGTTGACGCGTGGCGACAAAAACAATCGGACATATGTCGGCGAAACGGTTATGATTAGCGAAAGGGTGTCGCGCGAGATGCAATCGGCTTTATTCGACCCGCAGACGGCCGGCGGTTTGTTGATAAGCATGCCTGAAACGAGCGCTGTAAGGTTTCTAGACGAGATCGGCGACGCGGCCGTGATTGGCAAGGTTGCCGCTCGTGGAAATTATTTGATCGAGGTAAATTAGTTGTTTTTATTCATCTTCGAATCTATCGGAACATCGGAACTTCTCTTTATAGGTATCATCGCGCTTATTTTCCTTGGCCCGAGGAGGATGCCTGAGATGGCCCGCAAGATCGGCAAGATGATGGCCGAGTTTAGAGGCGCGACGAGCGAATTTAAGGACACGTGGCAGCGCGAGGTCAATTTTGAAGAAGAGGCCAAGGCATTAAATCTCGACGCGATCGAGACCGAGCCGGTCGCCCGGGTCGAGTCGATGTCCGCTCCCGAAACGACCGATGCCATTGATGCTCCGGCAATAAAGCAGATCGATCCGGCAAGTTTCGACACCAAACTCATCGCCGAACCAGCCAAAACAGAAACACCGCCGTCAGCGCCAGACCCAAACGACAAGCAAAACTGGCTGTAACCCCCGATGAACGAAAAAGCATTAGATCAAGAACCCGAACCGGGCGTACACATGTCGTTTCTCGAGCATCTCGACGAATTGCGCCGGCGGATCGTCAGATCGGCGATCATCCTCGTCGTTGTTTTTGGCATCTGTTTTTATTTTTCGGAGGGGATCTATCAATTTCTTAGCGTACCCATCCGCCAGGCCCTTTCCGAAGCGTCGCGACGTAATTTTCCCCTTAGCGGTATTAAAGGCGACGAAGCGGTCCTCACTATCGATAATCTCAAAGAGGGCCAGTCCGGACGTTACATCTTTGACGAAGCGACCAATCTGGGCCCGGCCCTGATCTCGCCCGGAGCCTCGGTAAATGCGACGGTAGCGAGGGATTTCAACGGACAGCTGGGGCTATTCACGACCGAGCCGCTGTTGACCAACAACACAATGGTTCCGATGGGGGTTCGGCTCCCCGTACCGTTTCTAGAAGAAATGGCCAAGAGCCAGCCGAATGCCGACGAAAAAATGACCGTTACGACGGCGATCGAGCCGTACATGATCTACGTCATTGTGGCATTTTACGCGGCGATTGCCTTTGCCCTGCCGTTGCTGTTGTGGCAGATCTGGATGTTTATCTCGCCCGCCTTGTATAAACACGAACGGCGCTATGTAACTCCGTTTGTCGGCCTCTCGTCAATTTCTTTTGTGATAGGGGCGGCCTTTGGTTACTATGTGCTTTTTCCACCAGCCGCAAGATATTTACTCGGCGTCGGGCACGAATTTAAGTTGCTGCTCAAGGCGAGCGACTATCTCGATTTTATTACTATCATTATGCTGGCGATGGGGGTTATCTTTCAAATGCCGGCGATCACCTATGTATTGGCGCGGATCGGGCTTGTTACGGCGGGACTAATGATCCGAACGTGGAAGATCTCGCTAATAGTCATTTTAATAGTAGCGGCAGTAGTTTCTCCGACCAACGATATTCCAAACATGCTGCTGTTCGCCGCACCAATGGTCCTGCTATATATTGTCTCGATCTTTATAGCGTGGCTTTTTGCGAAGAAACGCACGACCGACGCCGAAGAGGCGAGTGCGCGTTGATACAACCATCGCGGGGCAATTTTCATCTTGAAATATAAGAAGTTACTGGATAAAATTGTTTAAGTTGGAAACTTAGGTGCAGTTTGCCGGTATCGTCTCGGCGTTTTGTAGGAGTTTTACCGCTATGTCAAAAATTAATTCGTTTAGAAATCTTGTAATTGTTATCGTCGTTACGGCGCTTGGGGCCATTGGGGTTTGGGCACAGCCGCCGGATAAAAAGAATCCGAACGATCCAACGAACAACGGGCGCAATGTCAAAAAGGAAGTAAACGACGTTTACAAGAAGTGGAAAAATAATGACGTCGCCTACATCATTACGAACGAGGAGAAAAAGGCCTTTGACGCTTTGAAAACGGACGAAGAGCGTGAAAACTTTATCGAAAATTTCTGGCGCCGCCGCGACCCTAATCCCGACACCGAAGAAAACGAATATCGCGATCAATACTACGAGCGGATCGCCTACGCCAACGAGCATTACGCATCGGGCATCCCGGGCTGGAAAACGGACCGCGGCCGCATCTACATCGCCTGGGGCAAGCCAGACTCGGTCGAATCTCACCCATCGGGCGGCGCGTACGACCGGCCGAGCTATGAGGGTGGCGGCTCGACCACGACTTACCCGTTTGAGACATGGTTTTACCGGCATCTGGATAATGTTGGCGATGGGATCGAGATCGAGTTTGTCGACCCGACCGGTTCGGGCGAATACCGCATTGCCCGCGACGCCAATGAAAAGGACGCCCTCAAGTATGTGCCCGGAGCAGGCCTGACCTCGTCCGAGGAACTCGGCCTGACGAGCAAAGGCGACCGTATTAGTGGCATTAACAGCGGCGGTCAGCAAAACTTTCAGCGTGAGCAGGACGGTGTTTTTCGCAAGCTGGAGATCCAAAACGGATTATTCCACCCACCTGCAGTTAAATTCAGCGACCTGCAGGGAATCGCCGGCGGTGACTCGGGTGTGCTGGACAATAACCCGCTCAAGTTTGACGTTCGCGTCGATTTCTTCCGCCAGTCGGACGACCGCGTGATCACCGCTTTCACGGTGCAGACCGGAAACAAGGAATTGACCTTTGAGCAGATCGGCGGGCTGCAACAGGCGACGATGAATATTTTTGGCCGCGTCACGGCGGTTTCGGGCAAGCGGTCCGGCATTTTCGAGGATTCCGTGACGGCGGACGCAACGGCAGCGGAACTTTCCGAAGCCAAAGACAGGAAATCGGTTTATCAGAAGGCGATCGCCTTGACTCCGGGAACCTACAAAGTGGACGTGGTTGTCCGCGATGTAAAATCCGGCAATAAAGGCATCCAGAATCTGGGCTTCGTCGTGCCGCGTTATGACGAAAAGAAATTGTCGACGTCATCATTGGTGCTGACCTCTAAACTGCGAACGTCGACCGAGAGCGATATTGGCAAGATGTTCGTCGTCGGTAACGCCAAGGTTATTCCAAATTTATCGGGCGTTTACACGCGTGGATCGGAGGTCGGCGTTTACATGCAAGTGTACAACGCCGAGATCGACCAGACCACGCTGAGGCCGGCTGTCGATGTCGAATATATTTTGATAAAGGACGGCAAAGAGTTGCTGCGGCAGCCCGAGGATTGGAGCGGGCTGAGCGATTCCGGCCAGCGGCTTACGTTAGCCAGACTGTTACCTACGTCACTGCTCACACCCGGAGACTATGAACTTAAGGTACAGGTCAAGGACCGGGTCCGCACCGATGGACAACTGATCGAGAACAAAGGCAAATTTACGATCACACCGTAATGTTAATGTTAGAACCGGGAGCGGTAGCGACTGGGTTTTTCTGCAACGAGAAAACCCAGTCGCTATCGCTCCCGGTTCTGGCTTATTTGCGTTTGACTTCGATTAGCGGCGAGTTTTTTCCTTCGCTTGTTAGAAAGATCGCCGTTCCGTCCACGTTATAACACACCGCCTCGCCCTGTTTGAGCTGGCCACGATCTACGCTCTCGGGTGTCTGTTTCCAAACCTCATCAAAATCTACCGCGTTTTTCGGTAAGGTGTACTCGTAAGCTTGCGTGTAATCGCAAATGATTACATGCCGGCCGTCGGGCGATATGTCGCCGCCGGTCAGGAAGCCGTTTGGAATGGCGGGGACCGACAGTTCGGCTACCTTTTCGGCTTTAACCGGGTCGGCTCGTTCAAACTCGGGCTTTATGCGAAACACACCGGCGGGCCCGCTTATCCGTTTAGTAATGACATAGATGTCGCCGTTTTTAGGATTGACCATGAGCGTTTCGGCGTCGGAATTACGCTCTGGATAGCTAAAACGGATAACGGACGTGCCCGGCGCCGTTAACGGAGCTTGCCGGGATGAGCGGGCGGCGTCAGGTGTAACTACCGGCTCGGCGATGCGGTAGATCGCATGTTCCTCACGTTTTGCCTTGTTATCGCCGATCTCGCCGATGTAGATAAAGCATTTTCCACGATTGTCTTTATATGCAGCGATGTCTTCCCAATCGATATTTTGACCGTTTGGCACTTTCCACGTTCCGAGACTGTCGCCCTTAAGATTGATAGCAAAAATAAACGCATCGTCACCGGAATCGTTATGCGTCCAAAGCACGCCATTTTGGCATCGGGAGGCGGCAATTCCGCTGCTTTCGGTAATGTCGGGTGACTTGATGGTTCCGATCACGACCGGCGGCCCGAAATGCGAAACCGCCTCATTTTCGACTCCCGTAGAAGAAACAGACGAGCACGCCGAAAAAAATATGCCGAGAAGTGCAACCGATATGACAAAAGCGGAAAATTTAGCTATAGTTTTGTTCGACATACTTCGCGAGTCATTGCAGTATAACGCACGTATAGGCGTGCATGTTCCTTACTTCGCAGTTAATTTTACGCAGAGCTTTTTGATCTAAGCGGTATGATCGTTGGAACGGAATGGCTGATCGAGGCGACAGGCTGCGATGCTACGCGCCTGCGTGATGAATCTGTCCTTCGTTCCGTCCTCTCAACCGTGATCGCCGACCTTGGCCTGAAGGCCATCGGCTCCGTCTGGCACAAATTCGAAGGTGGGGGCGGCGTCACCGGTCTGGTCGCGCTGACCGAATCGCATCTCGCTTGTCACACCTATCCGGAACATGGGACCGGGACCTTCAACCTCTATTGCTGCCGCGCACGGCCGGAGTGGGATTGGGAAGCAAATCTGCGGACAATGCTCGGTGCGGAGTCCGTTTCGGTAACGAGGATCGAGCGCGGTAAGATGGGATCACAAATCTCAAATCCGAAATTTGAAACTGCCGGAGGTGAGCGATGAGCGTGCTTAAGGCAAATTGTCCGACATGCGGGGCCCCGATCGAATTTACGGCAGGGTCGACGATTGTCCTGGTCTGCCCGTACTGCCGCTCGGCGGTTGCGAGGACCGATCGCGGTCTCGAAGACCTGGGCAAAGTCGCCGAGATCGCCGATTCCGAATCGCCCCTAAAGCTCGGGCTGAAAGGAACGTACAAAGACACGCGGTTTGAATTGACCGGTCGCGCGCAGAACCGGCATGAGCTGGGCGGCTATTGGGACGAATGGTACGCGACCTTTTCAAACGGCTGGGTCGGCTGGCTGGCTGAGGCACAGGGGCGTTTTTATCTGACTTTTTACCAACCTTTGCCGGCAGGCGTAGTGTTGCCGACCTTTGATGGTTTGCAGCTTGGCCAGACCATTCCCGAAATACCGGCGCCCACGCCGTTAATGATTCAGGAACGTGGCCACGGCACATCGGTCGCGGCCGATGGCGAGATTCCGTATAAACTGACGCCGAACGAGCAATTTGCGTACGCCGACCTTGCCGGCAAAAACAATGCGTTTGCGACCATCGACTACAGCATGGATCCGCCGTGGGTATTTGTCGGTAGCCAGGTGACGCTCGCCGAGATCGGCCTCGGCGATGCGAAACCCGTCGAACGCGAAGCGCGAAAGGTATCCGCAGCGGGGATGGGATGCCCGAATTGCGGCGGGCCGCTCACCTTGAACGCTCCCGACAAAGCCGAACGCGTAACCTGTCCAAACTGCAATTCCCTACTCGATGTAAATAAGGGCAATCTCACCTATCTTAAAGCGTTAAATCCGCTCCCCAATGCACCGGAATTTGTCGCGCCTATCGGAGCCGAAGGTGTGTTTCCGGGCGATGTCAAATTTAAGATCATAGGGGCGGTTGTTCGAAGTGTATTGATAGACGGCATTCATTATTACTGGCATGAATACCTGCTTTACAACGGACAAGTCGGATTCCGCTGGTTGGTGCATTCGGACAACCATTGGAATTTTGTTGAGCCAGTAAACCCGGCGGATGTTGCTCAGGACGATATTTTCTCGACCGGCAGCACCGTGTCCTATAATGGTCAAAAATACAAGATATTCCAGGATGCCCCAGCGGTCGTCGAGTATGTCAAAGGCGAATTCTATTGGCGTGTCGAGCAGGGCGAAACCGTCCGCGCCGTCGATTACGTCTCTCCGCCGCAGATGCTGTCGCAGGAGATCTCAGAGAATGAGGTAAATTGGTCCCTCGGCACCTACATGACCAATGACGAGATCGAAAAGATCTTTGGCATCACAGGCCTGCCCCGGCCGTGGGGTGTCGGGCCAAATCAACCTTTCACAGGCCGATTTTATTACACCTGGGGAGCTCTGCCGCTGTTGCTGTTGCTGGTGGTCGCCGTCTTTATGATCCCGATCAGCGGGTTAACGAAAACTGTTTTAAATCAGCCGATCATTTTGCCGCCGATGGCCAGCGCGACAACGGAGCAGATCGCGACGAGTCAGGCGTTCGACCTCAAGGCAAACCAAAATATTCGAATCACGGCGGGTGCCCAGGTCGATAATTCGTGGGCCGATCTCGATGTTGATCTCTACAACGAAGAGAGTCATCAAGAGGTGGAATCGGTAAATATTCCCGTCGAGTATTACAGTGGCGTTGATGACGGCGAATCGTGGAGTGAGGGTGGCAAATCTACCGATGCTACGCTCTCGTCACCGGGTGGAGGCAAGTACACGCTGCAAGTCCACGGCACATGGCAAAATTGGCAGGCGCAGATGCCGGTTACGGTAAAGGTCGAGCAGGGCGTCAATCGCGGCGTGAATGTCTGCTGCGCGTTTCTTATTTTGTTGATCATGCCGATCCTTGGGCTGTTTCGGAAGATGTCGTTCGAATCGGGACGTTGGAAGGACAGTATGTTTAGCTCAAGTGGGACGGCTAGTTCCGATGACTCAAGCGATTCATCGAGCGACGATTAGAGGTTATATGTGGAAAAAACTCTATATGGTTTTCGGTGTCGGCGTGTTGCTTTTTTACAGCGCCGCGTCATGGTCTGGCTGGGAATTGGCTAATTCTGGCAGTCATTCGCGTTTGGGAGTGCCGTTCTTCTTTTATTCAGGATTTCGTGGAGGAAAATAATGTTGAATCTGTTAACGTTTGCCCCCGTTTTGGGATTTGTCGTTAAACTCGAGGAGCTTTGGTCCGTGATCGAGACGACAGTGATTTTTGTAGCTATCGGCCTGATCGTGTTTGCCGTGGCTTTTTTGATCGTCGTGTTAGTCGCGCCGTTTTCGGTCAAGAAAGAGATCGAGGTAGATCAAAACACGTCGCTCGCGATCCTTATCGGCTCTTTCATCATCGGCCTTGCGATCATCATTGCGTCCGCGATTCACGGTTAACGGGTCAACGTAAAACGGAAAGTGGAAAATGGAAAATGACAGAGGTTTATTTCATTATCCGTTTTCCGTTATCCATTTTCCGTTTGTATGAAACGTGCTCCGCTACTTTTCCTAAACGTCTTTGTCATTGCTACCTGCGGTCTCATTTATGAGCTCCTTGCGGGAACCCTTTCCAGCTACGTACTTGGCGATTCGGTCACCCAATTTTCGATAATCATCGGTATTTATCTCTTTGCGATGGGTGTCGGCTCTTGGCTGTCGCGATTTATCGACAAAGATATTGCGGCGAAATTTGTCGAGGTTGAACTGGGCGTGGCCGTGATCGGCGGATTTTCGGCGCCACTGCTGTTTCTGACGTTTGCGCATCTGTCATATTTCAGCTTCGTTCTCTACGGCGTGGTTTTTATGATCGGCGTCCTCGTTGGCCTCGAAATACCGCTGCTGATGCGGATTTTGAAGGACGAACTGGATTTCAAAGACCTCGTTTCCCGCGTCCTTGCGTTCGACTACATCGGAGCATTGGCTGCGTCGCTGCTATTCCCGATATTTCTGGTTCCAAAATTGGGTTTAAATCGCACGTCACTGCTGTTTGGCATGTTCAACGCGGCGGTCGGCATCTGGGGCACATGGCTGTTGCTACCCCTGATAAAGGCAAACGTCACGTTTATGCGGATCAAAGGCGCGGTGATCCTCGTCCTGCTTATCATAGCCTTTATCAAGGCCGACCGGCTGACGACGTTGGCCGAAGACGCGCTGTTTGTCGACAACATCATTTATGCAAAAAGCTCCTCGTATCAACGGATCGTCGTTACAAAAGGCAAGACCGGGTACGCGCTGTTTCTAAACGGCAATCTACAGTTCAATTCCTTCGACGAATACCGCTATCATGAGGCGCTCGTGCATCCGGCGTTCGCGGCCTACCTGGGCGATGCGAAACGCGTCCTTGTACTCGGCGGCGGCGATGGTTTGGCATTGCGTGAGATAGAAAAATACAGTTCGGTCGATTTTATCCAGCTTGTCGATCTCGACCCGGATATGACGAAAGTTTCGATGGCCGTGCCAGCACTCGGCGAACTTAACCGTCATTCGTTCAACGACCCGCGCGTTCATGTTACGAATGCCGACGCATTTGTCTGGCTCGACAACACGCAGACCGAGCCGTTCGATATCGCGATCGTCGATTTCCCCGATCCGAACAATTTCGCGCTCGGCAAACTCTATACGACGCGTTTTTACAACCTCCTGAAATCAAAACTAAAGCCAGATTCGTCCGTCGTGATCCAGACAACCTCACCGCTCGTCGCCCGTAAATCGTTTTGGTGCATTGTCAAAACCCTCGAATCGGTCGGGTTCATTGTCCGGCCATATCAGACAACCGTGCCGAGCTTTGGCATTTGGGGTTACGCGTTGGCAAAACTCCAGCCATTCGACAAACCGACGAAACCGCCGCCCAATCTCGAACTCCATTTCTTAAATGACAATTCGTTTGCATCGCTGTTCGAATTTCCGAGCGACACGTCGCGTCCCGATGAGGAGATCGAGACTAACCGATTGGATAATCAGGCGTTGGTTCGATATTACGAAGCCGAATGGCGGCGATTTGAGCAATGAATTTAACCCGGCGAGAATTGCTCACGATCTTTCTGGGTGCCCCGCTCGCCATGACAGGCTGTGGGTCGAGTGAAGAACACCGTTTTCCGGAGGGCGAGATCGTCGGGCAATCCGCAAGTCTTGGCCACGTTCTCCGCGAAAATCGCACTTTCGAGGTTCCTGACGATAAATGGGAAACCTTGAAGGTTGCGATCATCGGCGGCGGCGTTGCCGGGTTGACGGCGGGGTGGAAATTCAAAAAAGAAAACTTCAACGATTTTATCCTGCTCGAACTTGAAAAAGAGATCGGCGGCACGGCCCGCAGCGATCGCGGCACACCGGTTGGTTATCCGTGGGGAGCACATTATTTGCCGGTACCGTTTCAGGAAAATACCGAGCTGATCTCTTTTCTCGATGAGATGTCGCTTTTGGAGGGACGGGGGACGAGCGGCGAGGTAATTGTTAAGGAGCAGTTTCTTTGCCGTGAGCCGGAGGAACGCATTTTTTACAAAGGCCGTTGGTACGAGGGGCTTTATCTCAATGCGGGGGCGAGCGAGGACGACAAGCGGCAGTTTGCCGATTTTCAAAAACAGATCGATCATTGGGTCAATTGGCGCGATGCGAGCAGTAAACGGGCCTTCGCGGTACCGCTTGAGATGTGTTCGGATGATGTACAGGTGACCTCTCTCGATAAGCTCACATTCGCCGAATGGCTGCGCCAAAATGGCTTTACTTCCGAAAGGCTGCTCTGGTATTGCGACTACGCGACGCGCGACGATTATGGGCTAAAGGCGGATCAGGCGTCGGCGTGGGTTGGGCTATTTTATTTTTGTTCGCGCGTACGCAAAAGCGGTGTCGAATCGCAGCCCTTTATCACCGCTCCCGAGGGCAACGGCCAGTTTGTAAATCATTTATTTGATAAAGTGAAGGACAATGTTCGCCGCTCTCAGATGGTTGTTTCGGTTGTGCCGAACGAAAAAGGCGTGGATGTTATCTGTCTCGACGGTAACGAGATACGCGGCATACACTGCGAAAAAGTAATTTACGCATCGCCCGTTTTTACGGCACCATGGGTTATTCGCGGATTCCACGACAACCCACCGTTTGTAGCGGCCGAATTCCAGCACAACGCATGGTTTGTTGCCAATCTTTTCCTGAAAGACCGGCCAAAGCCGCGATTTGCCAAGGACTTCCCGCTCTCGTGGGACAATGTCTTGTACGAAAGCCCGGGCTTGGGTTACGTCACTGCGACGCATCAAAAGGGCATCGACTACGGCCCGACTATCCTCACATATTATTATCCGATGTGTGCCGAGCCCAATGGCCGGACAACGCTATTCAACTACGATTGGAAACAGCTTGCCGATGTCTGTCTAACCGATCTCTCACGGGCGCACCCTGATATTTACGAACTCACCGAACGACTCGACGTCATGCGTTGGGGACACGCGATGATTTCTCCACGCCCAAATTTCATCTGGAGCGGCATCCGCGAAAAGGCCGTCAAACCATATCGCAACATACATTTCGCCCATACCGACCTCAGCGGCATCGCGCTTTTTGAAGAAGCGTTTTATCATGGACTGCGAGTGGCTCATGAGGTTATAGGTAAGGCTTTAACAGGATGAACAGGATGGTCAGGATAAAAAGAAATCCTGTCCACCCTGTCAAATTAATTTTGATGGACGCAACACTCTCAAAACCAAACTATTGGCTATTTAGCCGCGAGATCGACCTGACGGTCTTTTTGGGGAGTGCGGTTGCGTCGCTTGCGTTGCTTGCGGTCGGCTCACAGATCGGCGTGTTGAATGGCGAGTCGCCGGAATGGACTTGGGTAATGGCGGTACTTTTTATCGATGTCGCGCACGTGTGGTCGACGAGCTTTCGTGTCTATTTCGATAAGGAAGAATTCAAGCGACGGTTTTGGCTCTACCTGCTCGTGCCGATTTTTGGATATGCAATTGGCGTTGCTCTGTATTCCGAGGGCGAACTTGCTTTTTGGAAGGCGTTGGCGGCGGTCGCTGTGTTTCACTTTATCCGGCAGCAGTACGGCTGGGTCGCGTTGTATCGGCGAAAGCTGAACGAGACGGCACGGTGGACGTGGTGGATCGATGCTGTGGCCGTTTATCTGGCGTCCGTTTACCCGCTCGCGTTCTGGATGACGCGGCTGCCGAGGAATTTTGAATGGTTTGTGCAGAATGATTTTTTCTCGATACCCTCAATCGTTGAAACCGTCCTGTTTCCGATCTACGTCCTCGCGCTGACGGTGTATTTTGCAAAATCGATCTATCTCTATTTCACCAGCGGATTTCTTAATATCGGCAAAGACATTGTCGTCGCGACGACCGCGATCTGCTGGTACATTGGAATCGTGTATTTCAATTCGGACTACGCCTTTACGGTTACTAACGTGATCATCCACGGCGTACCGTATTTTGCATTGATCTACGTTTACGCACGCGTACGGCGTGCGACGACTGGACGTGTTTACCGGGTGTTGTCGTCAAATTGGCTTGTTTTCCTAGCGACACTGTGGGCACTGGCTTATTTCGAAGAGCTGTTTTGGCACCGCGGCGTGTGGCATGAGCGACAATGGCTTTTTGGCGGCGACTGGGACTGGACGCGCGACATGCGGACGTTTATCGCACCCCTGCTCGCGCTACCTCAATTGACCCACTATGTGCTTGACGGGTTTGTTTGGCGAAGGAAGAACAATCCTGATTTTCGCCTGATCTAGGTCAGAACCGCCTGCGTGAGCGGGCGGATCGACAGTTGTCATAACGACCTGAGGGTTGAGTTTGTGCCCCCCCGCTTACGCAGCGGGTTCGACTTAGATAATGCGTCCCGGACGAAATAACGTCACTGGAGCGGGAGCCGCCCTTGGCGTAGTCGGGTTGGGCATCATCATTGGTGCCGGTGCGGCCATCTGAGCCGGGGTCGCTGGTGTCTTCCAGCCATTTTCGTCGTTGGTCTGGAAAAGAAAGCCGTTGTCCTTTGACGCTTCAGGCGTTACGGATTTTGTCTGACGCTTGCCGTCGCGGACGATGGTCAGCGTAACATCACCCTCTTTCTTTTCGTTTACCGAGCGGATCAGGTCGATCTCGCCTTTAACGGCCTTGCCGTTGGCTTCGACGACGATGTCACCGGCTTTGAGGCCAGCCTTTGCGGCCGGTGAGTTTTCGCGTACTTCCGAGATCATCACTCCGCCTTCAACTCCAAAGTGCTCGGCCAACTGTTTGCCAAGCGGCGTGACGCCAATGCCTATCGTGCGGCCGCCGCCAGATCGCCACGAAAACGCTTTTCCTTCACCGCCGTCTGGCAGCGTGAATACGAAAGGCGCTCCGTCCTGCGGCATATTCTTGAGGTTGGGCATTTCAAACTTGTCCATCGGCATCGGCGTATGGAATTCGAAATTGCCGCTCTCAAATTTCGGCCCGGGACGCTTGGCCAGAGTTGCCGTCAACTCCTGCTCGCCGCCGTTTCTTAGCACCGTTATTTTTGCCTGATGATCGGGATCGATCTCGCCGACGAGGCGGGTAAGTTTACGGGCGCTTGCAATCTCGTCACCGTTGAAACGCACGATCACGTCGCTGTCCTTCATCCCGGCTGCTGCGGCAGGCGAATTCTCTACCACCTTTACGACCGCGACACCGCGAACGTCGCGCAGGCCAAATTTCGCAAAGTTCTCTTTGTTGATCTCCTGCATTTCGATGCCGAGATAACTGCCATCGCCATCGAACGACCTCGCAAACGTCTGCGGCGGAGTCTCTTTTTCCTTTTTCGTTTCCGGCGCCTGCCCAAAGATCAGCGTGAAAGCCGAAGTCACGATCATTACGGACATCAATGATTTGCTAAACATAAAACCTCCAAATTTGCGTTGAAAAATTGTGTACGGGAACTTTCTAAGCGTTTTACGCTTGATATATCGCTTAGGTTGCGTTTGGCCGCAGAAAAGGTTGCCTGGCCTAAGGCGGGAATCCGCGCGAGGGTGTTTCGTGATTAGACGGGCACACTCCCTACGGGTCGTGTTTCCGCCTTCAACCCGTCAGTTTCCGCAACCGCTCTGCCGCGGTCTCGAGCGTTTCGTCCTTTTTGCAGAAACAAAACCGTACCATCTGTGAGCCCATTGCTGAGTCGTGATAGAACGACGATCCAGGCACAACGGCGACACCGATCTCGCGGATCAAATGCTTTGTAAACTCGATATCGTTCGCAAAGCCAAAATTCGAAATATCACACATCACGTAATACGCCCCGTCAGGGAAATCGCATTTGAATCCCGCGTTTTGCAGGATCGGGACGATAAAATCGCGTTTTTTCTGATAGTCGCGTTGCAGCTCTTCGTAATAACGCGGCGGCAAGCTCAACGCGTATGCTCCGGCATGCTGGAGCGGGTTTGCCGCGCCGACGGTCAGAAAGTCGTGGACCTTGCGGATCGCAGATGTAATATCGGGCGGTGCGATGCAGTATCCGACGCGCCAGCCGGTTACCGAATAGGTTTTTGAAAGCGAATTTACGACGACCGTCCGTTCACGCATTCCCTCGATATTTGCCATGCAGACGTGGCCAGTTGTCAGTTGTCGGTTGTCAGTCGTCAGTTGATTGTCCGCATTTTCATTTTCCGTTTTCCGTTTTCCATTATCCGTTGAGTATATGATGTGTTCGTAGATCTCGTCGGTAAAACAAAGTGCGTCAAATTCCTTGCAGAGATCGGCAATAAACTCGAGTTCGTCGCGGGTAAAGACCTTACCGGTCGGATTGTTCGGATTGCAGATGATGATGCCCTTGGTCTTTTCGTTGAATGCCGCACGAAGCTCGTCGCGGTCAAAGACGAAGCCATTGTCCGTACGATACAGCGGGACGTGGCGCGGGGTCGCGTCCGAGAGGATCGCGTCCGGTGCGTAGTTCTCGTAAAATGGTTCGAAAACGACGACTTCTTCGCCGGGGTCGACTGTCGCCATCATTGCCGCGATCATTCCTTCGGTCGAGCCGCACGTAACGGTTATCTCGGTTTCCGGGTCGAGATCGAGGTCGAGAAACCACATAGTTTTTTTAGCGATCGCGTCGCGAAAGCTCTTGACGCCCCAAGTTATCGCGTACTGGTTATGGTCGGCGGCGATCGCCTCCATGGCTTTTTGCTTGATGTCCTCGGGGGCGGCAAAATCGGGAAAACCCTGCCCGAGATTGACGGCGCCGTATTTCAACGCCTCGCGCGTCATCTCGCGAATGACTGATTCCGTAAAGCTCGCGGCTTTGCTTGATACGCGGTTTTTCGAAGATTTTGGCTGGCTCATTGCTTGAAATTACAGCGACTGACTATTCATGTCAACATCGGCGCCAATCGAGCGACAAACTAAAATGGCGTACGAATCATCAAAGACCTTTCTTCACCCGTACGTGAAAGGGTTGTATCAAAGCCGTTGTTGCAGTAAACTTGGGTGTTACAACGCAGTTGGAGGTTTTGCCGTGAAAATTAAATTCTTATTTGCCGTAATAATTTCGCTTTTAGTTTATGGAGTGGTCTTCGCACAGACCATGCCGTTTACCGCTTCACCGTCACCAGCCACTATCCCGACCCCCAAAAGCTATTTATTGGGTCCCGGTGACGAATTGACTGTCAAAGTTCTGGGTGAGACGCAATTTGATTTTGTCGCCACCGTTAACGAAGAGGGAAATATCGACCTGCCGTTTCCCGGCAAACCGGTTGTTGCGCAATGCCGGACGGAAAAAGAAGTTCGGGCGGATATTTCGGGTCGGCTGAGTACATATCTAAAGGAACCCGCAATCAACCTACAGATCAAGAAAAACAGCCGTCCGCAGGCAATGATCTATGGAGAGGTTAATTCGCCGCAGAGAGTCGATCTTTATCGAAAGGCGACGCTTATGGAGTTTATCTCGTGGGCGGGCGGCCTCAAGGAAGAAGCAGGCGGTACGATCCAGATCTTTCGCACGACGCCGCCGCTGTGCGCCGAGTCCGGAGACGATACCAATTGGAAATCGCAATCGACCGACCCGACCGATGTCCCGTCGCGGATTTACAGCCTTGCAAACCTTAAGCTTGGAAAGGAAGATTCGAACCCGATCATCCTGCCGGGCGACGTAATTGAGGTTAAGCGGGCGGTGCCGGTTTATGTAATGGGACAGGTCGAGGCTCCGCAGGGCATTTATCTGAAGGAAGGCGGCCTATCGCTGACCGAAGCCATTGCCAAGGTAGCCGGCCCGAAGGCGGACGCCAAAACGAAAGACATTAAGGTCTATCGTCTGAAACCGAATGGCGATCCTAATTCCATTCAGGAACGCGAAGTGCTAGTCGCCGACTACAACCTTATTAAATCAGGGAAGCAGAAAGATATCATGCTCAAACCCCAGGATATCGTCGAGGTTGGCAAAGCCAAGGAAAGTACCGCGATGCAGATATTGAAATTTGCTATCGGTGTCGGTAAGGCCGGCGTGATGGCTGCTGGCACCGGCGGCGGTTATCGAGTCGTATACTAAACCACAGTTTTCAAACCCTAACACCCGCGTCGTTATAGATCTTATCTATAAGGGCGCGGTATTTTTCGTCGACGACCCGCCGTTTTACTTTTAGCGTTGGCGTCAGTTCGCCGTTGTCAACCGTCATTTCATGCTCGAGCAGGGCAAAGCTCTTTACCTTTTCAAATTTTGCGAGGCCCGGGGTCATCGCTTCAATTTGCCGCGAAAACAGGTCGAGGATGCGCGGATGGTGGCAAAACTCAGCGGGAGTCGAGATGTAGAGTTCCTTTAATTTGGCGTAGGATTCGAGCATTTCGAAATTGGGCACGATCAGCGCAGCGGGGAATTTACGCTCGCTGCCGACCAGTACGACCTGATTGACAAAACGCGACGACCTGAGCATCTGCTCGATCGGGGCCGGAGCGATGTATTTGCCACCCGACGTTTTGAACAGCTCCTTTTTTCGGTCCGTTATTTTGAGGTAACCCTCCTTGTCGAGATTTCCGATGTCGCCTGTTTTGAACCAACCGTCAGCCGTAAAAGCCTCGGCGGTCGCGTCATCTCTGCGATAATACCCCGCCATCACGCCCGGACCAGTTACCTCGATCTCACCGTCTGTTGCGATGCGCACCCCCACATTTCGGATCGGCTTGCCAACTGTGCCGACGCGGACGTAGTCCGGGTTACTTGAAGAGATCACAGGCGATGTCTCAGTCAATCCGTATCCCTGCATTATTGCAATCCCGGCTCCGGTAAAGATAAGAAATATCTCGTCCGACAGGGCTGCTCCGCCCGTTATACAAAATCTCAGGTTGCCGCCGAAAAACTCTCGGAGCTTTGCGAATACGATAGTGTCGGCGACGCTGTGTTTTGCCGCGAGAGCCATGGAAATCGGCTCTCCCGCCTCGGTTGCTGTCACGAATTCCTTTGCCACTTCGATGGCCCAGTCGAACACAACCTCGTTGATCCGGCCGGCCTGTGCCGCCTTTAACCGGGCCCGTTCGAAGACCTTTTCGAATATCCGCGGTACGCCGATAAAGATCGTCGGCCGCACCTCTTTAAGATTGTCCGGCACCTTATCGATCGACTCGGCAAAATGCACGCGCATTCCGTACATGATGTAGACGTACATGCCGGTGCGTTCAAAGACATGCGAAAGCGGCAGGACGGACAGTGAGATGTCGGTGCCGGTAAATCCGTATCTCTCGCTCGCGTCTATGACGTTTGAAATGAGATTGGCGTGGGTGAGTATCACTCCCTTTGGCTCGCCGGTCGTGCCGCTGGTGTAGATCAGCGTCGCGATATCGTAGGAGTTGACGGCATTTCGCAGATCCTCCGAAAGTTCTGGGGCGTCATTTCTGAGGTTGCCTCCCTCTGTCTCCAATTGAGCAATCGAAAGAATATTTTTGCCGTTCGCGCCGTCCGGCTTGAAAACGACAAATGTTTCCACCGAACCGCAGCCCGCCAGAGCAGGAAGCAAACGATTGTAAGTTTCAATATCCTGCAAAAACATCATACGGGCCGCGCAGTCGTCGATGATGTATCTGACCGTATCCGGTGCCAGCGTCGTGTAGATCGGGACATCGATCACGCCAGCAAATTGGCAACCCGCATCTGCCAGCGTCCACTCCGGCGAATTTGCCGCGAGGATCGCCACCCTGTCGCCTTTTCGCAGCCCGAGCGAATAGAGTCCGGCAGCGATGTTCTCGGCCCGCTCGACCATCGTGGCGGACGAGATAGCCTGCCATTTGTCGCCTGCTTTGTAATTGAGCGCGTCGGGCAGGTTGTAGTTGGTGACGGATCTTAGAAACAGTTCGGGGAGCGTTTGAGGCTCATCACCAGTCAGAGGCTCGCGGCGACCCAGCGGATTAGGACGGATGAAAAGAATTGTTTCGGGAGACTTGGTCATTTAACCAGAGCACCTCCGAAAAAAAGTTTTAGAACCTCGCCGGCCATCGGAGGCAGAGGATACGATTTTTTCGACAAAACCCAGTTCGTCACCATTTCGTCCAGGGCCCCGTACAAGATTTTCGCCGCAACAACGGGTTTTATATCATCGCGAAAAACGCCCGATCTCTGGCCGTCTATTATCGTTTGCCTGATGATGTCCAGATATTCGCCAAAACCGGCAGCCGAAAATTCCTGCATAAATTTGGTTGACCCGCGAAGCTCGACCTGAAAAACCACCGCCATGTCGCGGTCAGCACCAAGCTTTTCGAGATGCAGCTCGGCGATGCGCGTCAGTTTTTCCGCCGGCCCGTCGATCACCGTCAATTCGCGTCGCCCCTCGGCGATAAAATCGGCCATCGCCCGGTCAAAGATCGAATGCAGTATCTCGTCCTTGCTCTTGAAGTACAGATAGACAGTGCCGTCTGCAATACCAGCCTCAGTCGCAATATCCGCAACCTTAGAATTAAAGTAGCCCTTACCCGCAAACACCTTGGTCGCCGCCCGCAATATCGCCTCACGCTTATCACTAACAGCGGCCCTCGTCGCGGAGCCATTTCGGGCCGGTTTTGCCATATAGATGATTATGAATGAATCTTCATTCAGTAAGCAAATAGGCTATACCAGAAACCGATTTGAAATCAAGGGATACAGATAAAATGTGAATTGTTATTTGAGTTGCTATCGCCGCCGGCTCCAGCGGGTGGTTCGGAAGTTGCCGACCATTCTCTTAATCAGCAGTGTCCAAAATGAGCGTCTCTGGCGTTTATCATATTTTGGGTTTTAATTTTTTTAGTCTGGTGGACGGCATCCGCTTAAGTTTTTGGTTTCTGGGGTCTATGTCGATACCGACTGACTCAAGAGCGGTAACTCCTAATATAGGTTCTATCCCCGGATCTCCAAAAATTATTGTTCCCCCAACAATTTCGCCCATAAATTCTATGTCACCCGTCGTAATATCCATTCTAATTTCGCTTCCGTCCGCCAGTTCGTACGTGCGTTGCCCTTTTGGCTTAAGACCGATCGCGGCAAGATGATCTTTAGGAACAAGCGAGTCAATGGCCCCCGCGTCGACAAGAAAAAGCCCCTCCCAGGATTTATCCAAGTCGGCAGGATTTCTAATTGTTACAGTAACGTGTGTTGCTCCCATCGGTACTCCTTTCATCTTACTGATATTATTATGCCTTATTTTTTAACTACTTTGCTTTCATCAGGCAAGCTGTAAATAACCCTGCCGTTTTCGTCTAAGAAATTGAGTTTTGGGTTGCCGCTGGCTTCAACCGATATTTTTATTCTGGTCTTGCCTTTTGCATCTTTAAGATCAATAAATGCCGATTTATCATAATCTCTTCCAAGTTTAAGACGGTTGGCCGTTAACTGTCCTTTGTCGCGCATCTCTTGATAGGCTGCGTTTTTCGCCTCTTTGGTTGGAAGCATTTCTATTTCCTTCCGTTTGGCGATTAGATCGGTCAACGGCATGTTTTGATCGTTCATTTTTAAACCGGAGAAATAATTTCCGTCCTTATCTTCATCCTGAGTAAACTGAACGGTCTGATCGCCGCGAAACTTGTCGAATGTAAGCGAACCGCCCTGACCTTTGCCGGTATCGCCGTCAAAAATCAGACCGCCGATTTCATCGCCTTTCGAACTGAAAAAAATCATTCCTGCGGGCCTGTCTCCCTTACGCTCATCATATACTTTGCCGTCCATAGCCCCCGGATGCTGGCGTTCGGCGTTGGAAATTACCATTTTCAGCTTGCCGTCTTTTTCGACGATATTAATTCGCTCGACCTCTATTTCCTCAAACTTCTTTTTGCTTACAACGGCGAATGCTGAAAGAAGAAATACTGCAAAAAATAGCGTGCTAACTACAACGTAGATTTTCAAGTAACGCACTTCTTTTTCAATTTTGGTTTCCATAAACAATTTCCTCACAAAGATAAAGACAGACACCGAACTTCAATTAAACCGAACTTCAATTAAGAGAAATTTCTCACCAAATTTCGCCAGCTTATCTGGAATCATGTCATAATTTTTGACCGCACCAAAAGAAAAAAAGATTTGCAATCCAAAATCGCAAATCTAAAATCCAAAATAAAAATGGCGGAGAGAACAGGACTCGAACCTGCAAGCCCTTACGGGCGGTAGTTTTCAAGACTACTGCATTAGCCAATTATGCTATCTCTCCGCACCCGCGAGGGTGAAATCAAAATATACTGCAATGGAGCAGAGGAAACAACCCCGCAGTCCGACGGCGATGCGATAATTTTTTTGCATAGTCGAAAATCCGACAAAAAAGTTAGACATGCTAGAATTTTCCGATGCACCTCGAATCGCTTGATGTTCAAAGTTTTCGCAACCTACAGGGCGGCATCGCCTGCGGGCGAGGGTTGAACATTCTGGTCGGCGAAAACGGACAAGGCAAGACAAACTGGCTCGAAGCCATAGGTGTCCTGGCGTCAACGCGGTCGTTTAGAACGTCGAAATTGCAGGAAGCGGTCAATTTCGGCGAGGATGCGGCGTTTGTTCGCGGCAATGTGAGAGAATCGCCGGAGATCGTTCGAGAACTGAGGATAGTCGTTCAGGGAAACACCAAGACACTGTGCGTAAACGACAAAAAGGAAACTGTCCAGCGATACCTGGGGCAGCTGCATGCTGTTGTGTTCAATGCGGACGAATTGGACATCGTCCGTGGCCAACCCGACGCCCGACGGCGTTTTCTGGACATGGGAATCACGTCGCTACATCCGCCGTTCGTCCAAGTATTGGCCGACTACAGCCGCGTCATCAAACAGAAAAACGCGCTGCTGCAAAACGCTCGCGAAACAGGCCAAACGATAGAAAGAACGGCCGATCTACTCGGCCCGTGGAATGCTCAGCTGGCGACTCTCGCAACCAAGACACATAAAGCCCGTACGCGCTTTGTCGAAAGGTTAACCGAGGTTCTGGAAAGGAAACTGTTCGGTCGTGAAGAAACGTCGGTAAAATACGTCTCTTCGCTTGAAGGAAAAGGCGATCTGGATGATTATCTAGCTCTCATTACAGAACGCCTGCAACTACGCGTCCCGGCTGAGGTTATTGCCGGCCACTCATTGATCGGAACACACCGCGATGAGCTTGAGATATCTTTCGACGGCCACGATCTGCGCAAGTTTGGCTCAGCCGGCCAACAACGCAGCGCGTTACTCCTGTTACAACTTGCAAACATCAACGTGTATCATGCAACTCGCGGCGAATATCCGCTCTTTCTCCTCGACGATATCGACGCCGAGCTCGATTACACTCGTATCGGGCAGCTACTCGATTATCTCGAAGGCAAAACACAGACTTTTGTGACCACGTCGAAGGATAGTTTTGTTGAAAAATTTGGTGCGGACGCCACTGTTTTTTCCGTCTCCGGCGGAAAGGCCGAAATTAAATAAATTAAAGCTATTTATTGGTTTTGAGCGCGTCTGCCCAGGCTCAAAAATGCTATAATGTTGAAAGCAATTTAGCGTGGAGTTTTTTAGTATGGTTGGCAGCAACAGTATCGATAATGTGATTGAGATCGATCCTGAAAAGATGAGTGGAACTCCTGTATTTCGAGGTACACGCGTTCCGATCGAGACCTTATTTAACTATTTAGAAGGCGGTGACAGTGTCGAACGTTTTCTTGACCATTTTCCGACGGTTGCGAGGTCTCAGGCTATAGCCTTATTGGAGCTATCCAGAAGTAAAGTTCTAACGGAATATGAAATTGCTGCTTGATGAATGCGTACCGGGGCCAATAGGAAGAGAATTTTTAGATCACGAAGTATCCATTGTTGATCAGGCTGGCTTTAAAGGTTTAAAGAACGGCGAACTGCTACGCGCTGCATCAGCAGATTTTGATGTTTTTATAAGCGTGGACAAAGGTTTAGAGTATCAACACAACTTACAGAATCTACCAATAGCGATATTGTTGCTCTCAGTGAGATCCAACAAGCTGGAGGCAGTGCGTCCCCTAATTCCGAAAGCTCTTGCGGTCCTTAAATCAATTTCGCGGCGTGATTTTATCAAGATAGAATATTAAAAATCAGAGGTTAGATTTGGCAAAAGCAAAACAGGAATACGGAGCAGATCAGATAACAGTTCTCGAGGGACGGGACGCGGTGCGCAAGCGTCCGGCGATGTATATCGGCTCGACGAGCGAGATCGGTCTGCATCATTTGGTTTACGAGGTGGTGGATAATTCGGTTGACGAGGCGCTTGCCGGATATTGCGACACTATCGATGTTGCGATCCACATGGACAATTCCGTCACGGTCGTCGATAACGGCCGCGGTATCCCGACGGACATACATAAACAGGAAGGGCGTTCGGCGGCCGAGGTCGTGATGACGATCCTGCACGCGGGCGGCAAGTTTGACACTAATTCATACAAAGTGTCGGGCGGCCTGCACGGTGTCGGTGTGAGCTGCGTTAATTTTCTGAGCGAATATTTGCGTTTGGAGATTTGGCGTGATGGTGCGACGCACGAGATGGAATTTGAGGCCGGCATCCCGGTCGCGGCTTTAAAACAGACCGGTACGACCTCAAAACGTGGCACCAAGATTACGTTTCGTCCAGACTCAAGCATTTTTGAAACGACTATTTACAGCTTTGAAAAGCTGTCCGAACGCCTGCGTGAAAAAGCATTTCTGAACAAGGGCATCCGAATCCACATCAAAGACGAGCGCGAGGAACCCGAAAAATCGCACGATTTTTATTACAAAGGCGGTATCGCCGAGTTTGTTAAGCATTTGAACAAAAACAAAAGCCCGCTCCACGAAGAGCCACTTTATTTTGAGCTGATCTCGGACGAGCTTTCGATCGAGGTGTCGATGCAGTACAACGACAGCTACGACGAAAAGATTTTTTCGTTTGCCAACAATATCAACACCGTTGACGGCGGTACACACTTGTCAGGTTTTCGCGGTGCGATAACCCGCACGATCAATAATTACGCCGAGAGTTCCGGCCTGACCAAAAATGCCAAGGTCACGCTTTCGGGTGACGATGTACGCGAAGGGTTAGTCGCGATCATCAGCGTCAAGATACCGCAGCCGCAATTCGAAGGGCAGACCAAGGGCAAGCTCAATTCGCCTGTCAAAGGTCCGGTCGAATCGTTTTTGAACGAAAAGCTCGGTGAATTCTTCGAGCAAAACCCGGCTGTCGCAAAAAAGATAGTTGGCAAGGCGGTTGACGCCGCACGTGCCCGCGAAGCCGCTCGTAAGGCCCGCGAGATCGTCCGAAAGAGTGCGTTAGGAACCTCGACCTTGCCCGGAAAACTGGCCGATTGTCAGGAGAAAGATCCGGCACTTTCGGAGATATACATTGTTGAGGGAGATTCGGCCGGCGGGTCGGCCAAACAGGGTCGCGACCGCAAGAATCAGGCTGTGTTGCCGCTTAAGGGTAAGATCCTCAACGTCGAAAAAGCACGATTCGACAAGATGCTCGGCCATGGGGAAATCAAGGCACTGATCACCGCTCTCGGCACCGGTATCGGCAAAGAAGATTTTGACGTTGCCAAACTTCGCTACCACAAGATCTGCCTGATGACGGACGCCGATGTCGACGGCAGCCATATCCGCACGCTGCTGCTGACATTTTTTTATCGCCAGATGCCGGAATTGCTTGAGAACGGCTACGTATATATTGCCCAACCGCCGCTTTACAAGGTGAAACGCGGCAAAAAGGAAGAGTACATCAAGGACGAAAAGGCGATGTTCCGCTATCTGATGCGGATGGCGACCGGCGAATCGCAGATAACGTCGAACGCCCGTTCGATCGAGGGACGCGAGCTTTCGAAAGCTCTGGAGCAGACGACCGAACTCAAGAATTACTCGGATCGTCTCGCTCGCCGCCTTCACAATGATCCTAAACTCGTCGAGCTTATCCTCGAGGCATTTGCGGGCTCTGACGGCGTATTGACCAAGAATCAGGTCCGCCTGCGAAAGGTATTTGGCGAGCAGGAAATGATGGCCGAGATCGAAGGCAAGCTGGTCGATAGCGGTTACAACGCGGAATTGACCGGCGACGCCGAGCACGGATTGCTCGAGATCGATATCGCTTACCCGAACGGCCAGAGTATCAAGATCGACTGGAATCTGGCGAGCCTGGTCGAGTTTCAAAAGGCCCTTGACCTCAAGAAAAGCCTCGAGTTGGATTTCCCCGGCCCGTTCGTTCTCGGTGAGAACGGCAAGAGCGAAACGCTTCAATCACGCGAAGAGCTGCTTGAAAAGGTGATGGCGATGGCCAAGAAAGATCTGACCATCCAGCGTTATAAGGGTCTGGGCGAGATGAACCCGGAACAGCTTTGGGAAACGACAATGGATCCGGAAAAACGCACGATGCTTCAGGTTCGCATCGAGGACGCGATCGAGACCGACAGCATCTTCACCGTCCTAATGGGTGACCAGGTCGAACCCCGGCGTAAATTTATCGAGGACAATGCGTTGGACGTTAAGAATTTGGATGTTTAGAAGATTTTCACTGCAAAGACCCGAAGATCTCAAAGTGGGTGTAGGCTTTACTTTGTGATCTTCATATCTTTGTGGTGAGCTTGCTTCAGACAATATCTTGTCTGGCAGCACCATCGATTTCAAGCACTAGATCTGCTCCATATGCTTTCGCGGGCGTTTGATATCCTGGTTTGAAATTTCCAGCTAATATTTTCCCTGCGATTTTGAGTGCGGCGATAGCTGTTAGCGTGTAACCTTCGGGTCCCTGCAGGCGGGCTTCAACGCGATTTCCCTTATCGTCGGAGGCTTCGCCCCAGAGCAGGGTTTTGCCCTTTGCTCGTTCTGCATCCGACGGGCCGCCGGCGGGTATTTTCTTTTGCAGATAGCTTTGAAACGGCCCGGTGGCGAGCAGCCATCCGAGATAGCGGCTCATCTTCATCATCTTTAGATTCGACGACGGGACGACAGTGAAAACCTCAATATTTGGAATGCCGGTCGAGTAGAAAGCCGTGGAAACATCGCCCCACGGAATTGTGACGCCCGTTTTCGTGACCTCGCCAAAGTCGATCTCTCGTGTTTTCCAGGCCGCTTTGACGCCCGTTATCTTGCCATCCTTGCGGATCGCCCCGCCCTTGCCGACATTCATGGTCATCGTTGCCGCTGTACCGTGCGAGAGGCGTCCCATTCCGTAAAATGCTAATGACAAATGAG
The DNA here is from genome assembly GCA_038227175.1 of Pyrinomonadales bacterium. Classification (GTDB taxonomy): domain Bacteria; phylum Acidobacteriota; class Blastocatellia; order Pyrinomonadales; family Pyrinomonadaceae; genus OLB17. The sequence goes on from JBBRPZ010000001.1 coordinate 293,745, forward strand.
TTGCTGTCGGAAGACAGTCTTTCAGGTGCCGTGCAAGACAATCGCTTGGCACGACATCAAAACCAACGCCAGGCATGACCATCACGCCCGCGTCGGTCGCTTTCTTGTCGAACGAAGCACATGTCTCAAAAACGCTGATCTCACCCGTGATATCCGTGTAATGCTTTTTGTTACGAATACAGGCTTGGACCATCGGCAGCGACGTTATCGAAAACGGGCCGGCGCAATGCAGAACCATTTCGACCTCTTGCAATGCGGCATCTAGTTTCGCCGTTTCATCGAGCGAAAACGCACGGTGCTCAAAACCGTATTTACCCGCAAGCTCAGCGATCTTCACCTCGTTGCGACCGGCAAGGATCGGTTTTAGGCCGCGTTCTGCGGCAAAGCGCGTTATCAATTCGCCTGTGTAGCCGTTTGCTCCGTAAATGAGAATACTATCTGACATGATTCCGCTCCAAAGTAAGTGAAACGTGATAAATGATAGGTTAAAAGTCCTGACTTATAACTTATCACTTATTTCGGGGAAACAACTCATTCGCCAACGACCTTGCCGCCTCGAGTTTCGACAAAAATTCCGGACGCGGTATCTCTTTGGCGCCGAGGATCTGCATATGCGGCGTCATGACTTGAGCGTCGAGCCATGTGGAGCCACGGGATCTCAAATGATCTATCAGAAAGAGCAGCGCGAGTTTCGAGGCGTTTGGGGCCGTGTAGAACATGCTCTCGCCGCAGAAAACTCCACCCGCATCTACGCCGTAAAGGCCGCCGACCAGATTGCCTTCCGCGTCCCAGGTTTCGACACTGTGCGCCATTCTGGCGTCGTGCAGCTCGCAATATGCCCGGACAAATTCGTCCGTTATCCAGGTTCCCGGCTGATCGGGCCGTTTCATTCCGGAGCAGGCTTTTATAACGGAGGCGAAGTCTTTATCGATAGAAAATATAAACGTGCTCGACCGACGAGCTTTTTCGAGGCTTCGCGGGATGTGCAGATCGGTAAATTCGATGATCGCACGCGGGTCGGGACAATGCCATGGCAACGGGATTCCCGGCGTGTACCAAGGGAAAATACCCGCACGGTAGGCGTTTTGCAGGTTTTCGACGTTCAGTTCGCCGCCGAAATGGACAATTCCGTCCACTGGGTAGAGATAGTTACCGACGCGGATCCATTCGGAGTATTCAAAATCACGCGGGTCGGGAAAATCGATCAAGGACATAATTAGCAATGCAAGATGTAGAATGCAAAATGCAAAATTCAGGACAAAAAGTAGAGTATCTCTTTTGTTCTTAATTTTGCATTTTGCATTCTACATTTTGCGTTGTTCAGACGACCTTCAGCTTCCATTTTCCGCGTTTGAAAATCAGGCCGCTGGCTACGGCGAGCAGCGAAAATGCAACGGTGATCGCCCAAAATACGCCGTCAGGCCCCATATCGAAATAGTACGCGAGTATGTACGCGGCTGGTATTTCAAACACCCAAAAGATCAGCAAATTAAGGTATGTCGGGGTCCACGTGTCTCCCGCGCCGTTGAACGCAGTTTCGAGCACCATGCCCAAGCCGTAAAACGCAAAACCGTAGGCGATAATGTGAAGCGCCGATGTGCCATATCTTAAAACCTCGGGATCGCGTGTAAAAATGCCAATAATCTGATGTGATAAAAATATGAATATCATTCCCACCACAAAATAGAAGGCCGCATTGAACCAGGCAGCTCTCCAAACAGCGGCTTCGGACCGCTCGGGTTTTCCGGCTCCCAAATTTTGGCCGACCATTGTTGCCGCCGCATTGCTTAAACCGAGTGCTGGCAGCAGAGCAAACATAATAATCCGGAGCGTTATGCCGTAACCCGCGAGAGCGGTGCTGCCAAAAACGGCGACGACCTTAACAAGAGCGCTCCAGCTTGCCGTTGCGATCAGGAACTGAAAAACAGCCGTTGAAGAAAGCTTTACGAGCCGCCAAAGCAGACTCGGGTCAAATCGCCAGCTTTCGCGCGAGCCTTGTATGCGTCCACCGCTGCGGAAGAGATTCCACGCCGCGAACAGAACGCCGCAGCCGCGTCCGATCGTCGTACCGACTGCTGCTCCGGTCACTCCAAGCTCGGGAAAGAAGCCGACACCAAACACGAAACATGGCGACAGGATTATATTCAGACCGTTTGCCAGCAAAAGCACCCGCATCGCGACCGCCGCGTCACCCGCTCCCCGAAAGATCGCGTTCAGCAGGAAAATGAAGACAATCACTGCGTTCCCACCAAGCATGACCCGCATAAACATCGTTCCATGCTCGACGACCTGTGACTCGGCGCCGAGCGCGGCAAGTATATAAGGCGCAAAGATCAAACCGACCGTGCTGATAAACAGCGAGACGATCACGCCCAGATAGATCACATGGGCGGCGGTCTTCGCGGCTTCCGGTTCGTCCTTTTCGCCCATGCGGCGGGCAACCGTCGCCGTTGCCCCGATCGCCAAACCGAACGCTGCAGCGTAGATGAGCGCTAAGATCGACTCGGTCAGCACAACGGTCGCGACCGCGTCGGCGCCGAGTTTTGCGACAAAGAAGATATCGACGATCGCAAAAAGGCTCTCGCCGGCCATCTCGAGTATCATCGGGACAGCCAATAAAAAGAGCGAGATCCCGATTGGCCCCTCCGTAAAATCGCGTTTAGAGCCTCGCACGGCTTCGCGCAATACCGCCCAAAACGAATTATCGACCGTCTCCACGGACGGAGTTTCAGACCTAACAGACATAAAAATTGACCTTAAAGAAATTGATTAAGGCGTCACAGGCGCCGGGAAAGCTCCGAGTTTGCAGACAAATGCCGCAAGACTGAGCATTAATTCTGAGGTTTACTTAGCGGATGGCAGTCTTCATAGTTTTTTGAATATAGCATAAGGTTTTTGGTCAATGAAAGCGCGGAGGCCAAAATATTGCTTGCTGTGACATCGCATCGGCCATATAATTATCCCTGAAAGAGGACAAACTTATGATCAAATCCATTCGTGGCAGCACCATTTGATAACTCAGCAGAGCAGAATTTGAGCGGCTCCTTGCCCCGTATCGGCGAAGGCGTGGTGATCGACATCGGGACGGGAGACGGCAGATTTGTGTCTGCGTCGGCGCGGGGCAATCCAAAGTTTTACATCGGGATCGACGCGAACGTGAAGCCGCTCGAAAAACCGTCGATGAAGGCGACGAGGAAGATTACGAAAGGCGGCCTGCCTAACGCGCTTTTTGTTCAGGCCGCAGTCGAAGATCTACCGGTTGAATTAAACGGCGTCGCCGATGAGACATATACATTTCCCATGGGGCAGCCTTTGCAGGGTGTTGCGACCGGGGATGCTATCGTGGTGGCTGCTTTGCGCCGGATCGCGGCTTCCGAATGCGGGCTTGAGATAATCATCGGCATCGATCCGGTGCGGGATCAAACCGAGATCGGACGGCTCGGGTTGCCAACGCTTTCTACCGAATACTTAAAAAAAGAGCTTATTCCAAAATACACGACGGCTGGCTTCGTGCATCTTGAGCACGGAACGATTGATTCGGACGAGTGGTCCCAGCTCGAAACATCTTGGGCCCGTAGGCTTCAAAATGACGGAGAGCGAAACGTAACATATATGATTTTTCAAGCGGCGTAAATATACCTTCCTTGCAACTAAACCCTTCGGGCTGTCAGAATAAATTGATATGAAAATAGCGGTAGCAATGAGCGGCGGTGTCGATAGTTCGGCGGCAGCCGCACTTTTGAAGGAGCAGGGGCATGAGCTTGTCGGCTTTACTATGCAGTTGTGGAATCAACGGCGGGGCATAAGCGTCGACGAGAATGGTGACCCTCTGCCCTCGCGCTGTTGCTCGCTTGATGATGTTTACGATGCTCGTCGTGTTGCGGAAGGTTTGGGATTTCCGTTTTACGTGCTGAATCTCGAACGTGAATTTGAGGAGGCGGTGGTCGAGCCTTTTGTTCAGAGCTATCTTGACGGCGAAACGCCGATACCGTGCGTGGCGTGCAACTCGCGTTTGAAATTTGCCTCGCTCGACAAAATGGCCATCTCGCTTGGCTGCGATAAGGTTGCGACCGGCCATTACGCCCGCGTCGAGTACGATGAAACGGCCGATCGTTACCGGCTATTTCGCGGGCGAAATCATTGGAAGGACCAGAGCTATTTTCTATGGGAATTGAATCAGGAGCAGCTATCACGGTCGTATTTTCCGCTTGGGCTAATGCAAAAGAGCGAGGTCCGCGACATCGCTCGTGACGCCAATCTTTACACCGCCGAAAAGGCTGAGTCGCAGGAGATATGCTTTGTGCCGGACGGCAAATATTCCGAGTTTATCGACCGTTATCTTGATCACGAGGGCCGCTCGGATGAGTTGCCGGCGGGTGGCGAGATCGTAAACACTGCCGGCGAAGCGATCGGTACGCACGGCGGTATTCACCGTTACACGATCGGCCAGCGGAGGGGTTTGGGCATCGCACACGAAAAACCGCTCTATGTTTTGCAAATTGAGCGGGCGAAAAATCAGATCATTGTCGGTGAGGCTGACGAGTTGGAATCGATAGAGTTTACGGCGAAGGGCGTCAATTGGGTGGCTTTCGACGAACCGTCCGAACCTGTCCGCGCCGAGGTCAAGGTCCGTTATCGTCACGAGCCAACCTTAGCGACTATACATCCATTGTCTGACGCCCGCGCCCGCATCGTGTTCGACGACCCGCAGCGCGCGATCACCCCCGGCCAGGCCACCTGTTTTTACAACGGTGACGAAGTTGTCGGCGGCGGGTGGATTGAAAAATAGTTGTTTAACCAAATCGCAAACAGTATAATTCGTAGTATGACGATACAAACTGCAGAAATTTTTGAATTAAGCGTAGCAGAGCGATTAACGCTTGTCGAAGATATTTGGGACAGCATCGCTAAAGATTCAATTGAATTTGAGCTGTCTCAGGAACTGCGTGAAGAGCTTGACCGCCGCACGGAAGAGCATTACAAAAACCCTGATGTAGGGATTTCCTGGAAAGAGATGGAAGCTAAATTAAATCGGTTGCGATGACGTATGAGCTAATTTTAAAGCCCAAAGCTGAGGCTGATATCGAAGAATCACTTATTTGGTACGAGAATCACGACGCCGGACTTGGACAGGATTTTCGCAGTGAGTTACGTCGTACGATTTCTCGAATCGTATCGAACCCTCTAAGTTTTCCAAAAGTACAAATTTACGAGGCGAGCCTTAGTTGATCGTTTTCCTCATGCATTTTTCTTCCTTATCGATAACAATAAGGTAGTCATTACGGCATGTATTCATCAAAAACGTGATCCCGAAATTTGGAAGCAGAGACGGTAAAAATATGCCAAAAGAAAAAAAACGCTTAAGCAAAAACGCGAAAGCAGCCCTAAAGGCGATTAACGATTCGAAACTCCTCGCCGCAGCCAAGGCCGCGAATGTGACGAATGCCGGGAACGAGTTTCGCGGGGCGCAAGTCACCCCTCGTACCGCCGGGGCAAATAAACTGAGGCCTGAAAAGAAGAAGGGCTAGCATTGATCCCTGGCGTGTGAGATGACCAAATCCGAACTTCGCAAAATCTATCTAGCTAAACAAAGATCGCTTTCAATGAAAGATCGAGCCATTCAAAGCCGGCAAATCTCGGACCGGTTTTTTCGCGAATTTGATCTTGGCAGGATCAAATTTCTTCATTGTTTTGTCTCAATCGAAAAATTCAATGAGGTGGATACGAGGTTGATATTTGAACGGCTTTGGCGCGACTTTCCCTGCATTACGACCGTCGTTCCGCGTATTAATATCGAAACCGGTGAAATGCAGAATTTAAACTTCACGTCCCGTACCAGGCTGATCAAGAACGTCTGGGGTATTGACGAGCCCACGCACAACGAGTGCGTCGAGACGGAGCTGATCGACGTTGTGCTCGTGCCACTTTTGTGCTTTGACGAGGTTGGTCACCGCGTGGGTTACGGCAAGGGGTTTTACGACCGGTTCTTAAGCCGATGCCGGACGGATTGTCTAAAGATCGGCCTCAGCTTTTTCCCGCCGGTTGAGGCAATTGATGACGTGGGCGGGCATGATATGGAGTTTGATTTCTGCATCATGGCGGACATGGTTATATCTACAAAAAAAGATAGAACGCGCATGAAAAAGGATCAGGCGGGTTTTCGCGAATCTGAAATAAATCCAATAATCCGCCTGATTCGCTAAGTCCGGCTTCCAATTCCAAAAATTCTATTTAGCCTTCAAAAGATCGCGAATTTCGATAAGCAATGCTTCTTGCGGCGGCGGCGGCGATTTTGCGGCCAGCTTCACAAACCAGCTCATCGCGGCCTTTGCGATCATAAACATCACAAATGCGACTATCAGAAAGCTGATGATGTCGGTGATAAGTTGACCGTATCGTAGCAGCGGCGCACCGGCTTTGACTGCCGCGTCGATTTGCTCGCCGGTTGCACCGGGGCCGAGTTTTCCACTTAGATCGTAAAACTTTGTCTTAAAATCCATGCCGCCGGTCACTAATCCGACGATCGGCATAATAATGCCTTCGGTAAAGGTCGTAACGATCTTGCCAAAAGCCAGGGCCATAATGACGCCGATCGCTAAATCCAGCACATTGCCACGAGCAATAAATGCCTTAAAGTCATTTAACATATATAAAAATCCTCCAATGTTCAACAATAAGCAGATTAAGCGATTAACACTAACACGAAAAACGTGACCGGCAAACAAAACAGGCGGGTCGCCCCGCCTGTTGATATTTGATCCAGTCTAAAAATCTATGCCATCGCGGCATCTACTACCCCATCTTCATCCTCGTCACCATCCTCGTCGGCCAGAAATAACGACTCCTCATCTCTTTCCTCGGCAATCGGATCCGGTTCGTAGGTGGGGTTTTCCGGTTGTTGGATATTTGCCGCGACGACTGCTTCTTCTTCCTGGGTTTCACGGGCCTTTAGCATGTTGCATGAACCCTCAAGGATCGCTCCTTCCTCGACAATGAGGCGAGGGCTTTGAATATTGCCCATTACACGAGCTGTTCGGCCGAGATGCAATTTTTCCGTCGCATAAATATCGCCATTGACTGTTCCATTGACCATCGCGGCCGCGACCGTTATGTTGGCATCGACTTGACCATTTGTTCCGATTATAAGTGTCCCGGAATCAGATGTGACGGTCCCGATGAGATGCCCGTCAACGCGGAGCATCGCGTGAAACTCGGTCTCGCCGGTCAGCGTCGTGCCGTGTCCGACAAAGCCGCTCAGGCGTCCCTCTTTGATATCGCGCGCCATCGAATCGCTCTCCGAGATAGCACCGCGTGCCGTGGCGGCCTGTGTCTCACTGGCGTAGCGGTAAGGGTCTGCTGCCGGCTGTTCCGGAAATTCGGCCGGTTGGTCTGTTCTGTTGCCTCTTCCCATTCTGATCATAATGTCTTATAAACCTCGCTTTATTTTTGCCGATTTTTAGACGTTCCTGGGACCAATATTTATTAGAAAGTGCGGCAAAATAATCTGACCGCATTAATCCCTACACCTTTGAATGTCTAATTTCTAATCCTTTCAATAATAGATTATTTCGTGAGTATATGCCTAATATTTTTTACTGTTTGACGTTTTCAATTTTTTCAGCAAGGACATCTTGCAGCGCGGCAATTGCAACCTTTTTAGGGGCAGCGGGCAAGACGATGTTGCTTAGATCAACCGCGGTATTTCCGACCATTTGCACCGAACCGAGATATGACCAGCCTTTGCCAAAGTCCGCATATAGCGGCACGGTCATTACAAAGTTTTCTGAAACGCCCGATTGCATGATCTTCCCGGATAGCGTTGCTTTACCGTCATTTGACGCTCCCACCGAATAGGTAAGTTTATACGAAGGCATCTCGGTGCCATAAACCCACTCGTCGAAAAACCAATCCATTTTTCCGTTCTTATCTATATCCATTTTTGGCAAGATGTGCTTCTCCACTGCGTGTTTAAAGTCCTCGGTTGACACGTCCTGGCTGTAATGCGACGTTAAAAAATCCTGCATCATCACCTTAAACCTGGTGTCACCGGTTCCCTTGGTATCGAACATCATCATTCTTATCATTTGGAGAATGAACGCACCTTTGGGATAGATCATTGACCTCGCAATATTGCCGGTTTTTGCACTATTCAGGCGGTAACCCTGGGTCACCGGCCCGACTTTGAAAGGTTTGAAATTATTTGTTGCCGGAGTTGCTTCGACGATCTGCCTGCGCTGGTTTTCCCAAAAGTCGATAAATTTTTCGGTGTCATGTTTTACATATTGAATGTAAAGAGACGTCGAAAATTCCGCAAAACCTTCGCTCATCCACTGGTCATGGTAACTTGTCCATCCAACCACATGTCCCCACCATTGATGAGCGATCTCATGGGCGCCGACCTCGCGCCAAAAACCATTAGTGCCGCCTTTTAGACCAAACAGCTGCACCCTGCTTGTGGCGTCAAAGAAAGCCGTGTAGGGCATAAAAACAAGGGTTGGCCATGCCTGTCCGAAAAATCCAGCGGGTTGCTGCGTCATCGCGACGCGCTTATTTGGCAGCTTGCCAAAAAAGGCATTATAAATCCTGGTTGCGTTTTGGGCTTCGACAAGAACGGTGTCACCCATACCCCCGGTGTTTAAGGCGCCTAGCGTCGTAGCCGTTGTTACTCCTCGTGATTCGGCTTGCTCGATCTGCCGCTGCACTTCCCTGATCTCGTCCGGAAGAACCCTATTTGTATAAACCTCAAGATTTAATTTGGTTTGGTCATCATTCAGTTCCTTAACTTTAAAATCGCCGTAATTAAAACCGGCGACCGCCAGTTCCACGCCTTCGCTCGACCATTTAGATACTTTTTGGTCGCCATCGACTTTGTCCTCGCCGACCTTTGATCCCGTGCCGACCATAACGTATTTTTTGGGATAGCTGAACGTAATATCGAACGCGGCCCGGTCGCCAAAAGCTGTGCTCGGGTTATTCGGATACCATGTCGATCGCGGGATCAAAATGAAATTTCCGACGCCCGCCTCCCGCAAAGCATCGACGCCGTCGTATTCGGCCGTGATCTTAAAAGGCTTTCCAACCGGCAACGCATCGGGAAGGATCACTCCAAAATCTGCATCCTCATCCTTTTTTTCCTGAATAAATGCGAGATCTTTACCGGCTTCATCCTTAACGGATTTGACCCTTAAACTTTTGTAAAGATCGAAGGGCAGAAATCGGGCATTGGCCTCGCGCATCTCGAGCGTGATCTCGTCCTTAACGATTAGGCGGGTTCCATTTACGGTAACGTCGATATTATGTTTCTTGATGTCGTATTGGCGTCTGTCCTGCCAACTGTTTGCGGTTCCGTTTTTATACTCCGGGGCCAAATGAAATGCCGTCCAGATGCCGCCGGTGCTTTCGGTATCGTTAATCAAAGCTACCTGCTCAGGATAAACTTCGCTTAACCCAAGAGGATCTAATTGAAAGACCAAGTTGCCGTATTTTTTTCCGTCAAAGAACGCCGAGAAGAACCCCTTTCGCTGCGGAGCGTAAATGTCGGACAAAATTCGCGAGGTGATGTTGTAATGAAAATGTTTACGCAGCTTTTCTTCCTTATCTCTAAAGGCCGAGCGAGCCTTGTCCGCCTGCGGCCCGCCGTTTCCCATCCGCACATTTGGCGAATTCTGAATTTCGGCGAATGTTTCGTCGGTAAAGAACATCGTCAAAACGTCGAAATCGTCCTTAATTTCGGGCGCTCCCGTAAAAATCGCCAGATGCTTTTTCTCCCTTTCCACCGGCGGTGTCAGAGAATAGGCGCCGCCGCCGAAAAAGACCGCACCGGTCGTTTTTCCGTCAAGCGATTTCAAAAAATAGACCTCGCCGCTTCGCAATGTGAATACAGCTGCATCCTTTTGCAAAACCAGGTTGTTGACGGTCGCGTAAGCCCCTGAGAACGAGTCCGGAGCCGACGAAAGATCACGAAAGCCTTTGTAAACCTTATCCTGGGCGTAAACCGTAACCTCGCCCAAAACTTTCTTATCGTCCTGAGCGCCGGCCTGAAACACAAGGAAACAAAGAAAAGCGAAAGCAGTTAAAAAACTTAGCGATTTAAACATAAGTATTGTCGAGTAAAAAAAGGAATGACTGGGAGTCATGATCCGTGATTACCCATTATAACAACAAACTTGTGAATTTCCTTATTTACTGTCAATATTATCTGTTTCGGGGTAAGTGATAGAAGTTGCAGACTGAGACTAAAACCAAGACCAAATTGCTCAAAAAAATGGGCCGCGCGATCGACGATTTTTCGATGATCACGGACGGCGACAAGGTGATGGTCTGCCTCTCGGGCGGCAAGGACAGCTACACGCTGCTCGACCTACTGCTCGACGTAAAGCGGCGTGCGCCAGTCAAATTCGACATCCTCGCCGTCAATCTCGATCAAAAACAGCCTGATTTTCCCGAAGAAATTCTCCCGATTTATCTCACGGAACGAGCCGTCGAATACCGCATCGTTGAGGAAGACACATACTCGATCGTGACCGCCCACATCCCCGAAGGCAAAACATATTGCTCGCTATGCAGCCGTCTCCGACGCGGCATTTTGTACAACGTCGCCGTCGAAGAAGGCTGTACGAAGATCGCTCTCGGCCACCACGGCGACGACATCATCGCGACATTTTTAATGAACCTTTTCTACGTCGGCCAGCTTAAGGCGATGCCGCCGATCCTCCGTAGCGACGACGGCCGCAACACGATAATCCGTCCCCTCGCCTATTGCCAGGAAGCCGAGATCGTCAAATATTCTGTCGAGCAAAAATTTCCGATCATCCCCTGCAATCTCTGCGGTTCGCAGCCAAACCTGAAACGCGCCCGCATCAAACGCCTGATCAACGAACTCGAAAAGGAAACTCCGTTCATCCGGGCCACAATGATGACTGCCCTGACCAACGTCACCGGCTCGCACCTGCTGGATAACGAACTGTACGATTTCCAAAATTTTGAGCCGATGATCAAACGAATCCCCGCCGGCCACGGCAGCGTCGAACGCGAACTCGACGACGTCTTCGACCACAGCGAGCCGTCATTCACCCCAAACCTGATGGCCGCCGCCGGCCTCGATGTGATCCAGTAAGAATCGACAGCGCTATTTCACCTTCTTCGGCCCGAAGAGTTTATCGTCGAGCGGAACATTGTGTTTTACCGACTTGATCATGGTGATGATGTTGCCGTTGCCGATGTTGGCGTTGACGGTTTTGAATGGTAATTTGATGCCGTCGGCATCTCTGTAATCGGAATATACCACGGTGAAAGGCACGGCCTGGTCGCTGGTGCTGGACGGGATGAGGCCTTCGTGTTTTAGAAGCAGGAATGTTTTTGTGGAATAAAATTCCCTGAAATTAGTGCCTTTAACGGGTTCGAACGAGACGATATAGGCCTCTTCACCGTCGACCTTGCCGGTTCCGCTGACCTCGACCTTTTTGTAATTTGTCTTCCAATCGAGCAGCGAGTAAAAATCGGCGCTCAAACGCGCGTCGTTGAGCCTTTCTCCCGAATATTTATCGACCGGGGCAAATGAATACATTTCTTCCCCGCCATTGCCATCAAAATAATCTCGACCCGTCGCGATCGTTTTGCCGAGCGCGGTCATGGTCGTTTCGGATGCCGACATATTAGGAGCTTTTGCATATGAACGGCTGACCGCGTGTACGCCTTGATTTTCGAGATCGATGTCCATTTCGGTTACGCGAGTCTTTATCTTTCGCCAATTGGCCTCGCCACCCGCTGCCTCGACCACCTTTTGATGCAGTTCATCGGTAGTGATCTTTGGCAGACTGTCATTACCCGGCGCGGCGAGCTTAAACTCAAACTCGCCTTCCGGCTGCGTGACGACAACGCTTGCGATCTTGCCGGCAGCATCGCGTTTTGTCTTTAGCGAATAGGTGTCCGGCAAGGGTGATAAAGAGTAATTGTCCTTAGCCTTTTCAGTCAGCGAGTATGGCTGCTGGCCTGGGATGTTAAAAGTCACGTTGTCGCTCGATTCCCTGATCTCAACTGTGCCGCCGCTGGGGCCGGTATATTTGCCGACAAGTTCTTTGGCGGCGTTTGATACGGTGGCGACCGGTTTGGCTATTGTGCCGTCCGGGTTGATGCGATTGAGGGTGCTTACCCGATCGGGCTGCGTCAAGATCAACTGCGTTGCATCGTCGGTTGCCGGCGCGAATTTAACTGCGAAACCGTCCGGGGCACCGACCGGTTTGAATTGCCGAGGAGCCGTCCGCTGGAGCGTGTATTGCGGCTGTCCGGGCACGATCATGACGAGTTTTTCGCTGTCGATCTTGACCTCGACATCGATGTTTGCCTCGTCGAGATGATATTTGCCGATCAGCTTTTCCATCGTCCGGAATGGCAGCTTGATGTTTTCGTCCACCTTGTCCGTGCCAAGCAGGTTTTCCCAAACGATGGGCATCAGGTCGTTGCCCATGCTTGAGGCCGAAACATTTGTCAGCAGCACAAAACCGAGCTTTTTCTCCGGTATCATCGCGACCATCGAATTAAATCCGTCGATGTTGCCGCCATGCTGGACGACCTTGAGGCTGTTCCAGTCCTGTAGAATCCAGCCGAAACCATACGATGTGTTTCCGGCGATCTTCATCTGCGGTTTGAGCCATTCGCTGTAGCCGTTTTCCGAAACGAGCCGTTTACCGTTTACCGTTCCGGTGTTGAGGACGAACCGCAGCCACTCGGCCATGTCGCGGGCGGACGAATTAATCGAGCCGGCGGGGGCAATCTCGTCGATGTCGCGGAAAGGCAGTTTTGTCGTCTCTTTTGTATCGAAATTGTAGTTGTAGCCAAATGAAAAGTCTTTGACCTTTTGCATCTGTTTCATCGACATTGTGCTATTGGCCATGCCGAGCGGTTTGAAGATGCGATTCTCGATCAGCTTGTCGTAAGGCTGTTTTTGAACGACCGAGGCGATCTCGCCGGCGGCGACGAACATGATGTTTTGATATTGGAATTTCTCGCGGAGTTTGGCGGTTGGCTTGGCTTGGCTGGCGACCTGAATTAGCTCGGCGCGGTTTAATTTGCCGGTGATCATCGCGAGATCGGTCCGGTTAAGTCCTGAGGCGTGACACAGGAGGTCGCGGATCGTGATTTTTTTATCTGTGTCGGGGTCGTACATTTTGAAGTATGGCAGATATTTCTTTGGAGAATCGTCGAGCGAGAGTTTCCCTTCGTCCTGTGACATCAGCACGGTCAATCCGGTGAATGCCTTAGTCGCTGACCCGATCGCAAACTGCGTATCCGGCGTGACGGCCACCTTGTTCTCATAATCCTTAAACCCGAGTCCTTTGACGTAGATGATCTTGTCATCTTTGACGATTACCAACGAAACGCCCGGAATGCCCAGCTCTTTTCGCCGCGCCTCGGTCTTTTCCTCGATGGTTTGGAGCGCTTTTGCGTAGTCAGGAGCGACTGCCGCCGTCTGCGAACTGGTCTGGGCATACCCGACCGCCGGCATCGAAAGGACAAAGAGCGACAGGGCAAGGACGAGGTTGGTCAGGTATCTGGTGAACATAGTGGTCTGATTATCTCCGGAGATATATGGTTTTTCAATCGAGATTACGTCTCTAATAGGTAAAAAGTTCAGGTAACGGGCGCCGCGAGTCATGTTATAATTCGTGGCTGCCATTGTCACGAGTCGAATTACTATGAAAGATACCGTAAAGTCATTGCGATGTTTAGTGTGGCTCCCGCTTGTCATCTGTCTCGCGGTCGTTGTTACCAACGCTCAAGGCAGAAAGCCTGCGGCGGCCACGGAACTCTGGCGACAGGTCGAGGTCATCCGCACGGCGTACGGCGTACCGCATATACGAGCGACAAATTTGCGTGCTGCGGGTTATGCGTTGGCGTGGCTGCAATGTGAGGATTATGGAACAGAAACGCCGATGAATCTGCTCGATGCGAGCGGACGGGCCGCGACCGTTTTGGGGTATGAGCGCATCGATACAGACCTCACCGTGCTGCGGTATCGTGGGAAGATCCGCGACAACTATCGCCGGCTCGCCCCGCAGACACGCGATATGTACGAAGGATTTGCGGCGGGTGTCAATCGATATATTGATTTGCATCGCTCGGATTTTGCGGCGAAGATGCCGTCTGATTTTACGGGCCAGGATGTGGCTGCATTGGAGCTAGTGACGCCGGCGGCGAGAAAGGTTCGGAATTTCATCGCTCGCGTTACTCCGCAGAGTGCGGCTCCCGCCGGGCCGGTCCAGCCACCGAATAACGAAGGCCCGGACGACGGCTCTAACGCGTGGGCGTTTGCGCCGAGCCGGACAAAATCGGGAAAGGCTATTCTCCTTCGTAACCCGCACCTGCAATGGACCGCCGGTTATTACGAGTTACATATGACGGTGCCGGGCGTGGTGGATTTTTATGGCGATTTTCGCATCGGCGGCCCGTTTGCGGTGATCGGCGGATTTAACCGCGATCTCGGCTGGGCGACGACCAATAACGCTCAGGACTTGGACGAAATATACGCTCTCGATGTCGACCCAAACGATCCCGATCATTATCTGTTCGATGGCGGCTCTCTGGCGTTGAAACGCGAGCCGGTGACCGCCGCGTTTCGCAATGGTGTAGGCCTCTCGACCGAGACACGCGAATTTTGGTCAACGACGATCGGCCCCGTCATTCACCGGGCGAACGGGAAAATCTACGTGATGAAGATCGCCGGGGCCGATGAATTTCGTGCGGGTGAGCAATTCCTGCGGATGATGCGTTCCAGAACGCTCGCCGAGTGGAAGGACGCGATGAAAATGCGGGCTCGGCTGACGTCCAATTTTACATACGCCGACCGTGCCGGAAATATTTTCTTTATCTGGAACGCCGCTCTGCCGCTGCTGCCGTATGCCCCAGGCGACGATCTGGCGGCGGTTCCCGCACACCGTTCGGCGGACGTTTGGTCGAAATATGTTCCCTTCGAATCGCTGCCGCAGGTGCTGAATCCGCCGGGCGGCTACGTTCACAATGAGAACAACTCGCCGCATTATACGAATGTTCGCGGGCCCATTAACACGAGCGACGCGTACCCCAATTTCGAGCACGCACACCTCTCGCTCCGCAGCCAGCTTGCGATCCAACTGGTCGGCGGCGACGAAAAATTTAGCCTCGAGGATGTCGTCAGCCTCAAACACAGCTACCGAATGCTCACGGCCGATCGCGTTAAGGGCGATCTGATCGCGGCGGTCAAGGCGACGGAACCAACGGGCGAGACGGCGACGGCGCTTCGGTTGCTGGAGGCGTGGGACAACACGGCGTCACCGGCAAGCCGCGGCGGCGTACTTTTTGAAATATGGTGGCAGAATTACTCGGGCATCAGGCCGCCAGAGCGCACCACGCCGCTACCGGATTCACAAAGATATGCAAAGGTCTGGAGCACAACCGATCCCTTAAATACGCCGAGCGGTCTCGCCGATAAAAAACGAGCGGTGGAGTCGTTCACCTGGGCGGTCGGCGAGACAAAACGTCGCTACGGCAGCTATGACGTTGCGTGGGGCGACGTGCATCGCGTCCGTCGCGGCAAGGTGGACGTGCCGGTCGGCGGATGCAGCAACGACCTCGGGTGCTTTCGCGTGCTGAGCTTTGCACGTGACGCGGACGGAAAGCTGAGCGCAAGCGGCGGTGACGGATGGGTCCTCGCGGTCGAGTTTGGCGACCCGCCGCGTGCCTATTCCATTCTCGCGTATGGCGAGAGCCGCGTGGCATCGTCGCCGTATTTTGAAGATCAAGCGGCGATGTTCGCACGCGGCGAACTGAAAAAGGTCGCTTTTACCGAAGCGGACGTGAACGCCGGAGCCGTTGTCCGATTTCATCCCGGGGAAAAGTAAGCTCCGCAGCTAAACTTCCAGGTTTGAAACGGCTGCCCGCCAAGCATCGGCATTCCCGAGGCTAATTGCTTTGTCGATGCCTACGTTCTCCAGCAGTAAACCAAGCATTACGAGGCGGTCTTCTTCAGTCCAAAACAGCTTACCGTCGATCAGCTCAACCTTTGACGGCGCTAAATCGTAACGTTCCCGCACCTCATCTTTACTCCAGGGCCGTCCTTCACGTCGGATTTCCCAAATTATCTTAGACATAAACTTCTCCAAACAATTTCAACATTGTAACAATTGTATAATTATATTTGTTTATGTATTTTTGCAGTGCGGATCTTTTTCAAAATGAGTGACAATTTACAAACCGACCTGACCGTTACCGCAGAGATTGTTTTATATTACGACATTTTTGTTCCCGAAAACATCACGCCGCCGGCACCGCTGCTGATCGCTGTCCACGGTTATGGGGCGCATAAACGGTACATGATGCGTGAGGCTCGGCTTGTTGCTCCGGAGGGTTTTGTTATCGCGTCGATACAGGCGCCGCATCCGCATTACCGGCAATCGACTGATGGGTACCGCGTTGGGTTTGGCTGGCTTTCGGATCATAAGCCGGAGCAGCATATACGTCTGCATCATAAATTTGTGCTCGATGTGATCGACAAATTAGCCGGCGATGGCACGATCGACCATGGGCAGGTTTTCATTTACGGATTCTCGCAGGCATGTGCTCTCAATTTTAAGTTTGCGTTCACGTATCCTGACATTTTAAAAGGCATTATCGGCGTCTGCGGCGGCATTCCGGGCGACCTCGATATTAACCCTGTTTACAGACCGTTTTCGACCGAGACGTTTTATCTCTATGGCGACGATGACGAGTTTTATACGCAGGAGCAATTTGCCACATTCAACGAAAAGCTTGCTGCACACGTCACGAATTACCGGTCTAAACACTACGCCGCTAAACATGAGATCACGGAAGATATGCGTTCTGACATTAGAGATTTTTTGGCGGCGGTACGTTGAGACGAGAACTTTTGACAAATGTTTTATAATTTATTTGTTCGGTAGGGCCGCACGAATACATCCAAGGGGTAACATGAAACAATTCGTCGCGACAATTTTTTTACTCTTCTCGTTGGTTCTGACAGAGACTGTTTTGGGACAACAGAATGTAATTCCCGGAGTAAACCTGTATCTCGCCGGAAAGAACTCCGAGGCCATCGATTCCTTAAGCCAGGCGGTCAAACAGAAGGATTTCGAAGCCAATGGCGAAGTTTGGAACTATCTGGGGCTGGCCTACGCTAAAGATAATAATTTTAAGAAAGCAGCAAAAGCACTCGAAAAAGCGGTGGAGTTAAGACCTGACAAATCGGCATATCACTCAAATCTGGCTTACGTTTACGTGCTTTCTCGACAAACGAGCAAGGCCCGGAACCAATCCAAAAAAGCTATCGACCTCGATCCGAAAAATATAACTGCTATTTACGTGAAAGGTTTGGCAGATTTTTTTGAACAAAAACTTGATGACGCGGAGAAAGAATCTGATCAGGTAATCGTCATCGACCCGACATATCCGCAAGCGTATGTCCTGAAATCAAATATTCTCGTTATGAAACTTGGCCTGAAAGTCGCGA
The DNA here is from genome assembly GCA_038227175.1 of Pyrinomonadales bacterium. Lineage (GTDB taxonomy): Bacteria > Acidobacteriota > Blastocatellia > Pyrinomonadales > Pyrinomonadaceae > OLB17. The sequence goes on from JBBRPZ010000001.1 coordinate 311,245, forward strand.
AGGGGTCGCCGGTTAAGGAACATATCGAATTTCTTAAGGATGCGACGGATGTGTTGAAAACCGGCGTAGAAAAATGCAAGGATAGCCCTAATCACAAATTGGTCGATGAAGAGTTTGAAACGGTCTCGGCGTTCTACAAATTTTTCTCAACTGACAAAAAAATGGCCACGGACCCGAACGCCGCTCCAGAACCAGGCATCACGCCACTCAAGTTAATATCGAAGCCGCACCCCGGGTACACTGACTCGGCAAGACAAGCAAATGTTCAGGGTACAATTACGCTAGCCCTAATTTTTGGAGCCGATGGAAAGGTTCAGCACGTGCTGCCACTGAAAAGGCTGGGCAACGGACTAGAAGAACAAGCGGTTTCCGCCGCTCGAAAAATCCAGTTCGAACCTGAAGAGAAAGACGAAAAAAAAATCTCGGTAGTAAAAGTGATCGAGTATACGTTTTCAATATATTAGGACTTAACTTTCAGATTTCTAATCTCGACGACATCCTGCAAATCGGCGGGCAGAACTACGCGGGGGGCCTCTTCGCCGCTGTCATTTAGATACATTTCAATCTTTAACTGCTCGACGCGGATCTTTTGCAGCAACGTTCGAGGGCCGAAGAGAACGAAGCTGGCCGTTTTGCCAAGCTCACCGGAAACGGGAGTCATAAACGCGCGTTCGAGGCGTTTTTCTCCAATCCGGAAATAGACATCGACGACTGTGTTGAGAACGGCAGCCTTCGGATTGGAGATGCTTACGGGAATTTGTTTCGCCGTGAATTCGTCCCGTTTACCGCTGAGATCGATCTTTTCGGTCTGGACGTAATCGATGTTTTTGACGACGCTTACGGGCCCGCGGACCCTTATTTTTGAGGGCAGCGATGCCGAGGTGTACACTTCAAACCCGGACGCGGGTTCGCCTGTCGTGCCGACGTTGACCTCGATATCTTTTTCTTCGACGGCTTCGAGTTTGACGGGAATACGGAACGGCTGGACATCAACGAGTTTGACGCCCTGCGGCAACGCGACAAAAACGTTGTCAGGCGACAACGAGATCACCCAGTCGCCGGGTTGGACATCCGAGAGATCGACGGTTGCGACGAGATCGCCTTTGACGATCTGGTCGATCTTTCGCTTGTCGCCGGTGATGTCGATGGCGATCTCCGGCGGCGGCTGATTTGTGATCTCGGCATTGCTTGAGATGCTCAAGTTTAGTGGGATAGTCCAGTGGGTCTTGATCGGCGTGCTGAGCCCCTTGACGCCAAACCAAAGCGCCAGCGTGATAACAAGCGCGACCAGCTTTAGCCCCCAATCCTCAAGAAAGATTTTACGCAAGACGTGTTTTGCTAGAAGTGTTTTAGCCACAGAGAACACCGAGAGCACTGAGAAAACTAATCTACCAACCTCTAAATTCCATTACCCAATAATTTTACGTTGAAGTTTATCAGCGGGCCAACATGCCCGTAGCATAGACCAATGATCCTTTCATTTTTTTTTCAAACAATCTCAGTGTTCTCTGTGCCCTCTGTCGCGAACCTCTTCTCGGTTCGCGGTTCGATCAACGGTATTTCTAGTGCGTCCAATAGCAGTTTGCGAAGCTGCGTCGTGTCTAAGTTGCGATGAACGTGTCCGGCTTCGACGTATGTGATCAAGCCGGTTTCTTCGGAAACCACGAGCGAGATCGCATCCGAGCCTTCGGTAATGCCGATCGCGGCGCGGTGGCGTGTGCCTAGTTCACGCGAGATTTCGGGGTTTTTCGTCAGCGGCAAAAAGACTGACGCGGCGGCAAGTCTTTCGTTTTGAATTACGACGGCCCCGTCGTGGAGGGGCGTTGACGGGTTAAAGATGGTGACCAACAGGTCGTAGCTCAAACGGGCATCGAGCTGGACGCCGGCGTCGATGAAATTGCGGAGGCCGACATTGCGTTCGATCACGATGAGGGCACCGGTTTTTGCCGATGCCAGCGTCGTGACCGCGAGCACGATCTCATCATAGACGCTGCCGCCAAATTGACCGCGCTGACGCTTTAATATCGGAAAGCGAAACCTGTTCGCAAAATAAATGAGAGCCTGCCTGATCTCCGACTGAAACAGCACAATAATTGCTATCGGCAAGACCACGATCGCGTTTCGGAGGACGGATTCGAGGGTAGATAGTTCCTGTGTTGCCGCGAGCCAATAAAGCAACATGAGGATGACGATCCCGATCAGCGTCGGCACCGCACGCGTGCCGCGAAAGAGCTTGAGCACGACATACACGATGATAAAAACGAGCGAAATATCGAGTGCATTTCGCAGCGTGCTCATCGTCGGTATGAAGTCGATCAAGCGCATTATCGTAAGGAAACCAGGCCCTCTTCAGAATATCACAACCAAATACGCCGAACGGTGGTATTTTGATCCGTAAAAATTGGCGAGATGTGCCGGAGAGGCATCGTTTTTTTTGGCTTTGCCCATCTACTTGCGAAAAAGCACAGCTTTTCCGCAAATAGTGCAGCAGGGTCGCAACCAGGCTTATGTTTACGCTTAGTATCAAACTTCGAACGGTATCTCGGCGTTTTGCAGGACGCCTAATTCGTTACGTGAAACGCGTTCGAGCAACTTGGGGTCCTCAAACATTTTGACGAGGCCGTTGACGGTGGCGTAGCGTGGTTCCTCGGCAATGGTGACGGGGAGGTTTATGAAGGCCCGCATGTACTGATCGATACCCTCGAGCAGCGCTCCGCCGCCGGTGAGGATCACGCCGCGGTCGTAGATATCGGCGGCGACCTCGGGGCGAAGCTCGGTGAGCGTGTCTTTGACGCGAAGCGCGATGCGGCGGACGATGGCCTCGACGATGGCGTAAACCTCGCCGCTCGTGACCACCTCGGCGTGCGGGCTGCCGGTCTGGACGTCGCGGCCGCGGATCTCGACGGCCGTGTCAAGATTCTCAGGCAGGAATGTCGAGGCAAAAGTCGTCTTGAGGTGCTCGGTCGTCTCTTCGCCAACCTGAATGCCGCGGTGGCGGCGCAGATGCGTGGCGAGGCTCTCGTTGATGGCGTTGCTGCCGTAGCGTTCCGAGGTCGAGTGAACGATGGAGCCCTTGGCGATAAAGGCGATATTTGTCGTCCCGGCACCGATATCGACTATCGCCGACGCGCGCTTGTCGGTCGGCAAAACGCCTGCACCGAAAGCTGCCGCGAGGCCTTCTTCCATCATAAAGACCTTGCCAATATGGGCTTCTTCGGCCGCGTTCAAAAGCGCCCGCTGCTCGACGTGAGTCACGTCCGACACCATACTCATGACGGCCTGTAATGAAATGTTCGAGCCGCCCGTTTTTGCCTTTTTGACAAAATGGGCGAGCATCTTTTTTGTCCGCTCAAAATCGGCAACGACGCCGCCGATGAGCGGAGCCTTAACAATCACGTCGCGGCCCTCACGACCCCGCATATCGGCCGCCTCCTGGCCAAAGGCGACGATCTCTTCGGTCATCTCATTGATCGCGACGACCGACGGCTCATCGAGCACGACACCCCGACCCTTGACGGCGATGATCGTACTCGCCGTGCCGAGATCGATCGCCATCGAATCTGTGACCAATTTTTTTAAAGATGAGATCTTTAACATAACCAACACTGACCGAACCAACGGATAACACAATTATATTCCTAAAAGCCAGCGGATTGCATTATTTCTAGGCATTTCGCCAAATACTTTGAACCGTATCCCGCATTACTACTAGTAGTCCTTCCCATTCAGGTTCCGAAAACTGGCCTATCGCTTTCATAATTCGAACGTGAATTTTTATTTCATTGGGCTGACGCAGCCGAACGATCAAAATTCCAAAATGCGTTTCCGCCTTGTTTCCTACAAACCCCTTATCGGTGGTAATCAGTAGACGCTTTTCCTTTTGTACCTTTTCCCAAAGCAAATAATCAGGCAAACCTTCTTCGCTCGTTCCGCGAATGTCCAAAACGTCGTGTCCAAGTTCGACCAACTCCGTAACAGAAACAAGCGGTATGTTTTCGTCAACGCAGATCTTCATGCAGCTATAAGAGCATCTTCGAGCGGACTTACCTGTTCCTCTGCCAACCACGCCGCATATTCAAGACATGCACGGATATCTTCATCAACAATATTCGGGTACGCTTTGAGCAAACTCTCAAAGGTATCGCCATTCGCCAACATCCCGACGATTTGATGGGCCGGGATGCGGGTGCCTTTGATACAGGCCTGCCCGTGACAAATTTGCGGATCAGTTGAAATTCGACTAATTAGCATACGAATAAAGAGTTCCCAAACAGCCTCCGAAAAATACAAATCTCTAAAATAATATCAATCCCATTTTACCTCAAAAAGCTCCACAGGCTGCAACCGATTTTTAACCATCAGCGGATCACGACGCATCATTGGGAAAATGTTACCTGCAGCCCGGGCCGTTGCTTCGCTGATCAATATCTGGCCGCCGGCCGTATTACCCTGCAATCGGGACGCGATGTTGACCGTATCGCCGATCGCGGTATACTCAGACCGCTTTTCGGAACCGATATAACCGACTGTCGCTTCGCCGGTATGTAATCCCATGCCCACGGCAACCTCCCAAAACCCCTGTGCCAGCAGCTCCTTATTTAGGCCAATAAGTCGCTGCTGCATGGCCACGGCGGCCTTAACAGCATTACCTGCATCATTTGCCGTCGCGGTCGGCGCGCCGAACAAGGCCATTAGCTCATCGCCAATATATTTATCAAGCGTCCCGCCGTGCGAAAAGATTATCTCGGTCATGGCCGAAAAATATTGGTTGAGCAGTCCCACGACCTTTTCCGGCTTTTCGTGTTCCGAAAACGCCGTAAATCCGCGAATGTCGGCAAACAGAACCGTGATCGTCTGGTTTGCTCCGCCGAGACGGAACGAATCTGGGTTTTCAAGCAGCTGTTTCACCACGTATTCGGGCATGAAACGGCTGTAATTTGCCCTCGCGACCTCTTCGCGGGCGAGGCGTTTGTGGGCCTTTACGGTCTCAACGGTGACGGCCGTCTGGGCCGCAACGGCACTGATCAGCTCAAGATGGTCCGGCGAAAACGCCGCAAACGGATCGAGCCGGTCAGCGTACAGGACGCCGTGAACGTTCGACTGCGTGATCAGCGGAGCACATATCGTCGATCTGACGCCCTGAGAAACGATCGACTCGGCACCGCGAAATTGCTCGTCCGTCTTCGCGTCCTGCGACAGGATGGCGATGCCGTATTGCATCACGCGTTTTGTGATGGTGCGGCTGACGGTCAGCTTTTCAGTCAGCTTGGCAAAACTCTCCTCGCGGGTCTTCGCCCCGATCTGATACAGGCTGTCCTCGATCATCTTGCCATCGGGAGCCTCCTCGGCCAGCAGCGCGACGACGCGGTCGGCCGGTGTTCCGCGAAAGATCAGATCGGTCGCCTTTTCAAAGATCTCTTCTAATTCAAAAACCGTGCCAAGGGTTTTGCTCATCTCGAAAAGCAGCTCGAGTATCTTGGCCTTGCGCCGCAGGTCCTTGATCTCCTCGGGTGTTGCGACAGCCGATTCGAGCGACATATTTGACCGGCGTCCGATGATCTCGTTGACCGACATCTGGACTTGCGTATGCCCGAGCGGCAGATCGTCAAAATTTACGCTCTTCGTTTTTTCGAAAGTGACGGTCGGCGATATGACAGTCTCCGGGGTGTCTTCTTCGGGTTCGGCTACGGGCTTGATCGATCTAAATTCGAGTCTGCTTTCGCCGATGGTGATGGCATCGCCGGTGTTGAGCCGGTATTCGAGCTGCATGCTGCCGTTAACGAAAACGTGGTTGACGCTGCGGATAAGCTGACCATTCTCTATGTAGCCATCGACGATCCGGAATCTGGTGGCATCGCTGTCGACAAAGGCATGCTTGCGCGAGACGCGGCGGTCGTTGAGGACGACGTCATTCTCTTTCGCCCGTCCGATCGAATAGACGCGGCCCGGCACGATGCTCATTTCCCAGACACGGCCCGTAGGTTCGGTTATTGTTAAGGTTGCACTCAAGGTAAGGTAATTGTAATTGTAAACTCGTAAATGGTAAATTGACGCGCGTCCTTAATAAGTAGGTAGCAAAATTATAAGAGGTAAATCGCAATAGCTGAAAGCTGAAAAGTAATAACTGATAATCTAAAACCGTGCTCTCAACTATCAGCTATTCGCTGTCAGTTATCAGTTATTTCGAAGCAAAATGCATTCAGATAAATTTCTCCGACTACTTTTCCAGCGACCATGATCTATTTCGACAATAACGCAACTACACCTATCGCCGCTGAAGTAATTGATGCAATGATCCCCTTTCTCAATGCGTCGTATGCAAATCCGTCGTCAGCCTATGAATTTAGTCGCGATGCAGCGACTGCTGTTGATCACGCACGTGAACGTGTTGCGGGCCTTTTAGGAGCGAGTTCAGGCGAGATGGTCTTCACTTCATGCGGCACGGAGAGTGACAACTGGGCGATACTCGGTGCCATGAAAGCACGACCGGAAAAGAAACATATCATCACGACGAAGGTCGAGCATGACGCCATCCGCAAGCTCTGCGAAGATCTCGAAATGGAAGGTTACCGCGTGACCTGGCTGGACGTGGATGAGGACGGAGCGATCGACCCAGCTCAGCTGCGAGCGGAGCTGAGCGGCCAAACAGCGGTGGTCTCGGTGATGTTGGCCAATAATGAGACCGGGATATTGTTTCCGGTCGAAGAAATCGCGCACATCGTCAAAGAGCATTCGGACGCACTGTTTCATGTTGATGGCGTCAACGCGATTGGAAAAATTCCGATTGATCTTAAGTCGACCGAGATTGACCTATTCTCTCTTTCGGCCCACAAATTTTACGGCCCGAAAGGGATCGGAGCATTGTATGTTCGCGAAGGCGTCGTGCTGCCGCGACTTTTCACGGGCGGCGGTCAGGAACGCGGGCGGCGGCCGGGAACCGAGGCCGTGCATCAGATCGCGGGTATCGGAGCGGCGGCGGAATTTGTGAAAGACATGGCGCCGATGGCAAAGGTTCGCGCATTACGAGACGGGATGGAAACTGAAATTTTGAATAAAATTCCAAATTCTCGTCTCAATGGCACGAGCGACCCGTCAAAAAGATTGCCGAACACGTTGAACATTTCGTTTGAAAATACGAACGGCGAGATGATCCTGGCAAAGCTCGACGCCGCCGGCGTGTGCGTTTCGACCGGGTCGGCGTGCAATGCGCAAGACCACACGGCCTCGGCCGTTCTACAAGCGATGAATGTGCCGTATTCCTACGCGATGGGTGCAATGCGGTTTTCGCTCGGGAGATTTAACACGGCTGAAGAGGTTGATTACGTCGTCGAACGACTGCCGGGAATAGTCGAAGCATTGAGAAATTTAGCAAGCTAAACTGGAGGGGAGATAATGATGAAAAAGCAATTTTTATATTATTCGTTAGCCATCATTTTTGTGTGTGGAGCAAGCGCGGCCACGAGCCGCGTTTCGGCCCAAGTGATGACCGGAGCTTATGGCGACGCATCCGCATCGACAAAAGAAGTGAAACGGGCTGCTAAATTTGCCGTCCAGCAACGCACGCTTCGCACCGGCAACACGGTGATGCTAGTTAAGGTCGTCAAGGCTGAGAGCCAGGTCGTCGCTGGGATGAATTATCGTTTAGTGCTGCGAGTAGCAGACCGGCGAGGGCAACGGCGTACGGCAACGGCGGTGGTTTTTCAGAGTCTGAAAAACCAGCTTTCGCTGACCAGTTGGAAAGCAGGCGAGGGCCGCGAATAATCTATTGGCTGATCGGGGCCAACAGTTCGGGGAAAACAAGCTTGTCTTTTCCCTTACCGTCTTTTTCCCAGATAAATTTGCTTCCGATCCAGAGGCCGCCTTTCAAATATCTGGTTTCGGAATCGTAAATCCAAGGGTTGCGAGTTGCGTTCACCGGTCGCTCGTCGATCGTGCCTGTTGCGATGTCGATCAGGCGCAGGGTAACCAGCCTTTCTTTAGCGTCATCTTTACTCACAACCTTGCCCTGAAAAACAGCGGTTTTCATGTCGGGCGACATCCCGATAAGCGACCTGTAGCTGCCGCCGGGATCTTCGGGCAGTGGCTTAATGTCCGTTCGCGCGCCGGTTTCGACGTTGATCAGATAGTCGCGAAAGATCAGCCATTTACCCTCAAAATTTATCCACTCGCCTTCGTTTTTATTGTCATAGCCCTGAGATATCTGCTGTATCTCTGGCTGGTTGTTTTTTTCGCGGATAAGGATCGTGCCGCCGCCATCGGTCTGGATCACGACGCATTTCAGCACCTTGACCTCGGAGTTTGGGCTTTCCTCGCAGGTCGAAATATCGTCGACGTACTTCTGTCCGCCCGGCGGCAGCCATTCCTCGTTACGAAAAATGATATGTCGGCTCGCGACGTAAAATCCCTGGCTGCCGTGCGTTCCGACCGAACCGTATTTTAGATCCTTCCGAAAAGTAAAAACGCCATTGGAAACGATGCTGGTGTCTTCTGACTTTCCGCCGCTGCAGCCCAATATGAGACACAGCAAAATTAAACCTACGATGACGATATTTACTGAGTGGCGGTAGCGCGCGGATAGTGTTTGCAACATAGTTATCTCTAGGCGCTTGATGCCTTTAGTGCTTTATTTCTGGAATGTCCAACAATCGCGAAGATCGCGCTCAAGGCGGCCGCGGCAAGCGGGACAACTACGAACACGACAATCACCAAAATAATTTCAACAAACGGCAAGAACAGATTTTGCATGGCGCAGCCGCCAAAGTCTTGCCTGTCGCACTTGGCAAATAAGGAGTCAAAAAAAGGCATCGATATCAGAGCGATAAGATAATAAGGAATCAGCCCGCCGGCCATTACAATTGCCGCTGTGCTGAGACGCGAACGAGTTTTAACTTTTTGCTCTGTCATAATCTAATAATCTTCAAACTTTTTTTGTCCCGAAAAAACGTCTCAAATAAATAAAGATCAAAACCGCGTCCATTACAAAAAAGATGCCTAAACTTATCCAAAACTGGGTTACGCTCGGGTCTTTTTTCATGACATTAGCGGTAAGGGCAATTTGGTTAATGGCTATAAATAATCCGACAATAATCACACTCAACCACGTAAAAAAGCCTCGGAACGCTGCAAAGGTTTGTTCGCTCCTATCCGGTGAAAGCCAGTAATCTTTGTTTGGCAGATTTATCGCCGAGACGGGCAATTTTGACAGTATTTTTGACATTGAAAGAAAGACTGACAGTAAAACCACCACCAAAACGCCCTCAAAAATGAAAAACGAAACTTTCGAAGCAAAACCGTCTGCCTGCCCGCTGGCGTTAAAGTGCGAGGCAATTGTTTCCGGCAACTGCGGATACAGATAAACAATCTGTCCGAGAAAGACCAAAATCAATATCGTCAATATTATTTGCGGTAATTTAATATTCATAATTTCTCCATTTCTTTAGAAATTTGGGACAAAAATCGGTAAATAGCTGTTTGCGAGTGCTCAAAAAGGTCCTTTCTCAATTGCACTCGACTTTCAACGCTTTCAGCGTTGATTTGGGAATTGATCTGACATCGGTGCATTGATAATCGCCTTCGGACAGCGCGACGCGTTTCCATTTACCGCCGCTAAATTTCAATATCTGGCCGGAGCCCTGTGCGGTTTCATTTTTATTTTTGTCCAGTAAATTAATGCTGACTTCCACATAAATACCGAAAAATCCGCCGCTGGCTGCATCGGTATTCATTTGACTTACGACCTTGCCTGAGGCGAGTGCGGCGGTGTAGGCGGTTTTTCCGATCGTGACCAGAAGATAAGCATCGCGTTTAGAATTCGCACCGGTATGGTTTGCTTCTCTGATCAGATGAGCAATTAACGCTGCCTCTTTTGCCGGCACCTGCTCTATCGATTTAGCCTCAGCCGTGAGAAGCATCAGAGTCATTGAAAGGACAAAAATTGCTGTGATAAATAAAAAATTGATTTTCATATATTCTCCGTTTTGGGTTTTGCCGCACCATCCAACGGGTCGGCTGCTGTTTCGGTCTTCGATTGCGCGGACCTAAATTCCGCACCCGCATTTAGCGCTAAAAATTCTTCCGCCGTAGTTTTCGATTTGAATTCAAAATTCGCCTTGTTGTCCCAAAAAGATGCGCCGAATGATGGCGGGAAAATCAATGTGAATATCCCGGGTGAAATCGCGCATAGAACTAAAAAAGGAATGCTAATAATTTTCGGAACGATAGCAGGATCGGTATTATGCCCGGAATCCATGCAGTATAGTAAGCAAACTTCAACAGGCGGTGATACCATTTCAAGCCCGACGCACAGCCGTTACAGGCCGGAATGCCGTCAATTTTATTGCTCGTGTTCGAGCCGTAGCGTTTGGCACCAAAATCATGGTAAACAGCGCCGTCAATCGCCTTATCAATTGCGGAACCGGTCTTGATGCCGATAAATGACAGCTTGATGAGCCCGTCGGGATTCGGCTTTTCGCAGACAACGCAGCGGTTTGGGAAAACCACATGTTGTGCATTTGGTAATGTAACGTCAAAAGTAGCCATAAAATTCTATTTCGCCTCCTGCGAAGCTACCGAATGCTCACGGTCATCGTAAAATTGCATTTTTGGGGCGAGCTGACCTCCATCTCGTAGACGCCCGTAAATTCGAGATCGAACTGCATGGTTTTATTACCGAGTCCACCCTCGCCGAAGACCAACTTGTCTTCGCCGTCAGGCGTTGGTGCGAAGTTGACGATTCCGGCATTTTTACCGACGTTTGATTTGAAACTCACGGTCAGCTTTTGCCCTTTTTTGGCATTGATCTTATAAAGCATCTGCCCGTCGGTTTTGAGCAGTCAGCTAACCGTCGCAGAGGTTTTCCCTTTGGCAAGCTGAATGCGTTTTGAACCCGTCTGTCCAAATGCGGATGTCGAAACGACTATGGTCACGGCCATTGCAAACAAAAATATGGTTGTCTTTTTCCTTGTTATTTCTCCAGATTCTTCGTTACCTGATCGAGATTTTCAGGGTGTAATTCGACATCGAACCTTTACGCCTCGCCTCGGAACGCATCATCAGGACGCTGATAACGTAGTCGCCGGTCGCGGGAATTGTTTCGCTGAAATCGGTCTTTTCTATCGCGCCGTCCAAATTTTCGCCTTTAGATGTAAATACCGAAAAAATGCTTGGGTTATGCGTCGAAATGAGCTTTAGGTCGATCGTTTGTCCCTGAGCGGCACGAACAACGTAGTCACGCTGGCTGTATCCGCGAACGGTGCCGCTGACGGTCGTTTCGCTTTTACCGGCGGCGAATTTTACGCGTACCTTCGATTGGGCTGACGCCTGCTGGGCCGACAACGTACAAAATGCCGCAATAACTAAAAATAAAACTGCTTTCATGATATTTCTCCATTTCAATTAATTGAGCAGCTATTCGTGCATTCGTGGCATTTTTTGCCGTGAATGCACGAAAAAGATAGATCATGGTGTCACCGTAAAACCGGCAAGCGGGTTGCCGAATAGAGCTTCGGTTGACCAGGCGTTGGCGTTCCACGCGCCGTCTCCGGTGCCGCTGACCTTGGCGGCAAAGATCATCCGTACGCCGTTGAGCTTGGCATTGGCGGCGATCTTGTTATCGACGATCTTGCCATCGCTGCCGACAATGAATTTGAACGAACGGGCCAATTGTCCCTCGCGAAGCAGTTTGATCTCATACTCGCCCGGATTTTTGTCGAGGAAAAACTGCGACGAATAATCGTTGGCGCTTTGACTGTGGTTAAAGCCCATGACGTTATTGAAGGTAAATTCGGCGATCGACCAGCTGTGGGACGGCTCTCCGGCGGGAGAGGACATCTCGGAACGGATATTGTTTCCCGACGATTCATACTTAGAAATTTCTTTGCCGTTGTAGTAAAGAAAGGCCACTATCTTGGTCTGGCTGTCGATGCTTCGGAAACAAAACGAGGTCGAGAGCCGCGGCACGTCGCGGTCGATACTCGGATTTAGCCACAGATAGGCGAGCGGCAAATGCCAGTCATAATCGACAAAAAAGTCTTTCTTTCCTTTATATTCAGGGATTTTCTGATCGAGCAGATAGGTTCCAACCTTGAACTTGCCGCTGAAAAGCACCGTTTCCGCGCCGCCCGATGCTCGTTTGAACTTGATGCGAAGCGGGACGAGGCCTTCGGACAGTAGCGCCTTTTTCTCAAGCTCGCCGTCGCTCAGCGTATCTTCAATTCGGATGTTTGCCAGTTCGTCATCTCCGAGGGCATTCGTGTGCATCTTAAAATTGATCCACGGTTTGCCGTCCGGCGTGTCGAACTCGGCCCAAAACTGATCGCCATCTGCGACGGCACCCAGCACATCAAAATTGATCTGCGGCACCCAACTGTAAGTGTTGTAAACAGGCTCGGCTGCGGCCGGATTTTTCCAGTACCTGAGATATCGTTTAACCGTCACCTGGACCGTGCGTTTGAGCAGCGTAGGTTGCGAGCCCTGGGCATGAATACTGCCGGCAATGCCGCTGATTGTGATAACGGCAACGCACATTATCGATAATTTTATTAGGTTTTTCATAATCTTTCTCCTCTTTTTTTGAATAAGTTTGTTTCGGGTATGATTGCGGTTTATCTGCTATTACTGCGGCCCCGTTTGACTAATGTTTTTGCGGGCGTTTTGTGGTCGGCGTTTGAACATTCGGCGGAGTCTTTGCCGGCTGAACAGGTTTTGTCTCTTTTGAAAGAAACAGCGGCTGCTCTTTACTATGAAAATACATAACCGGATTTGTAGTTTCTAAACCGTTTGCATTTGATAGTGTCCAGTGAAAAGTAACAATATTTACTTGGCGTTCTTTTAAATCAGTAAGCGCTTTTGCTCTTATTTCTTCAACTTCCTGCTTGCTGTAAGTCGCATAAACCACGCCATTACTTAACCGCATTCCATCATCGTAATACTGAACCAAAATGCCTTGTGCCTTCATCGGATCAACCACATTTGCATCAAAATACTTAGACATAATGCCTGGCAAATCTGCGAGTACTGAACCCTTGCTCTTCGGAATGGGAATAAGGTCTGAAACATAAAAGCGGCGCTCTTGCGGATGTTCATCGTCGGTTTCTATGCCGACTCTGGTGACCTTGGTTTCAATTACATAAAATTCGTAATAGTTGTTGTCATCTGTTTGAGCTGATACAAATGTCGGGGCGATAACAAAAATCACTAACGCCAAAATGCTGCTAAAAATCTGTGTTAAATTTTTCATATAGTCTCCTTATTTTTCATTCAATTAGCTTGTGACCATTTATCAGCCATTCCACTGATTATCGGCATTCGATACACTTCGCCCTTAAAGGCTTTTACAGCTGCATCAAGTCATTTATGGGTTTTTAGCCAATTCTCGGTAAACGCGATCGCATCTTTGCCGTAGATACGCCTTTCGAATTCGCGACTGCCGTTTTTTACAAACCCGATCAGGTCGAGAGCCGATTTTTCCTTGTACTCGACAGCGTTCATGTGGACGCGTGGGTTTGTATCGAGCGGTGCCTCCTTGAGATAAAGCAGGGTCATTTCCATCAATTCTGCTTGCAGAGGTTCGTGCATGCTCGGTGCCCATACGCGACGCGTCAATGCGTCGTAGGCCTGATCGCGCAGGTCGCCGAGTACATCGATGTCTTTCATTCGGGCTATTTTCCAGAGCAGATCGACCATCTGTTTGTCTTCGCTAAATACGGCTTCGTTAAAGAACATGTGATCACTCCTCTCTTTTTTGAGCCGGTCGATAAAGAATTTGATGTCCGGTTCATACTGCGAATCTCCGCCTCGAACAAGAGCCGTAACGATCTGCATATCGACATCGCCATAAGTTTTTTCGTCCGCGAGCATTCGGGCGAGACGCGGGCTTTCCTGCTTAGCGACTTCGGGTGACAAATTGGTTAATACAACCTCCAAAACCCTTACGTCCTTCGAATCGAGTAATTTACGAACCTGATCCTGAATGCCGTCTCGCCCGATCTTTAGCGCGACACGCAAACCCGGTACGAGCAGTTCGGCATCGTCCGAAGCCAACGTTTCCGTTAGCATCTCGGGGCGTTCCTTGAGAAGTTTTTCGTCCGTTTTGGCCGCAGTTTCGACAAGTATCGCCCACAACGTGACATCTTTAGTCCTGCGAACCACCTTGAGCTGCTCCGCGCCGCAGTTGTCTTGACGACATAAATTCAGCATTAGTGCAGCATTTTTCCGTCGCCGTTTCCACGACGAATCAGTGGCTTTTACAACCGTCTCGACGTCTTCGCTCTGAAGCGAACCGTAGATGACGAGCGCCTTGTTAAACTCCCGGTCGTCGGATGATGCAAGCAAATTTTCGAGGAACGGATTCTTCGCCGCCGCCTCCGAACTGCCGCAGGCAAGCACCGGTAGCAGCAGAATTGCGACACAAAGTAATGTAATAAATGGATTGCTTTTCATAGTATTTCCTTTGTTTCCCGGCGATCCCGGAATCCGGATCGGAGTGTGATGACGAATTCCACCACACTCCGGCGTTCAAACTTTTTTAGGATTAGCGGCTGCCTCAACCTTTTTTAATTCGGCCTCGCCGTTCAATTGCAGAAATGCCTCGGCTACCATCCGCGATTTAAATTCAATATTGGCCGTCCCGTCGTAAAAGCTCGCGCCGAACGAGGGCGGAAAAATGAGCGTCAATACGCCGGCCGATATCGCACCCAGAATGAGAACTGTAATGCTGATAAAAAGCGGCACGCCTAACAGGAGGAGGATCCCGCCCGGGATCCAGCCGGTGAAATAGCCGAATTTGAGCAAGCGATGATACCATTTCAAACCGAACGAGCAGCCCTTGCACGCCGGAATGCCGGCGATCTTATTCAGCGTGTTCGAGCTTGTGGTTTTAGAGTCGATATCGTCGAAAGCTCCGTTTTCGACCGCCAATTCGACAACTGACGATGAGTTTGCGCCGAGAAATGATAACTTGATCGTTCCGCTAGGATCCGGTTTTTCGCATACCACGCACAGCGGCGGAAAAACGACGGGTTTATTGGTCGGTAATGTAACGTCAAAGGTTCCCATGATATTTAAATTCCTCTTGTTTTCTAATAAGTGGGAGACACCGTTCGCCGCTCCTAGGCAGTTTTGAAAATGTCCTTATTGTCGGTTTCGATCTTTTTGGCTTTGTCGGCGATGTCGTCCGCTTCCTTCACCTTTTTGGTGAATTTGTCGTTGTTGTCGCTAAATTTCTGGGTCATAGTTCGCGGCGAATCGATCTCGATGAAGGCCTGAGCGTTACCCTTGCGGATGTCGGCGGCTTCGGCACGTTTGGCAAACTCGTCCGATTTGAGCTTGACGTACTCCTTGTATTTGTCGCTGACGTTGAGGCGCGAGGCGTCGTCGAATATTTTTGAGACTTCCTTGAGCGTCGAGTTAGCTTTTTCGTAAGAGTCGACGATGTCCTTGGCCGTGCCGCGCATGCGGTCTTTGTAATAATTGAGCTGGGCGACGGTCTGGATGTTTGCTCCAAAGAGGATCTGGTTTTGGGCCTCGGTTTTTGTGATGAGAGCGTTCACTTCCTCGATTTTCTTATTCGCATCGTCGACGCGTTTGTTGGCTTCGGCGAGCTGGTCGCCACCACCGCTGCATGCAAGTACAAAGGCGGCGGCCGCCACGATGATAAAAATTGTGTTGAGTTTGTTTCGTTTGTTCATTTTCTTAGGTCTCCTTTTATTTAATTAATTTTGTTTTTATAGCCTCGGGTTTGTGATCCGCCGCCGCCAAGAATCTCATCGGCGTATGGCAGACCGGGCAAACATCGAGATCCGTGATTTCCGTTACAGTGGTTTCATGGCCGGTGCCGGGTTTGAGTACCACCAATTCTTTTGTATGTACCGTGATCTTTAGCCGGCGGATTTTGTTTACCATTTCGTTTTGGTCGCTGATTTCCTCGGCGACGTATGAAGTGTTGCACCGACATACGGTGAAAGTCGTTGCCATTCGGTGAAAATTCCGGTAACTTAACAGTGAAATCAACGGTGAAAACGGTGAAAAAGGTAACGACGACCGCAAGCCATTGCAGGTGAATGACTTAAGTGAAAGACGGCACCACAAGATTTTTTGAGTTTGGCGAGTTTCGGCTCGACGCGCGTAAGCGGCTGTTGCTAAAAAACGGTGAGAATGCGCAAATATCCCCGCGCATCTTCGATCTACTGCTTGTGCTTGTCCAAAACGAGGGTGAAATACTCAGCCACGACGATCTGCTGGACAAGGTATGGGACGGTGCTTTTGTCGAGCAGTCGAACCTTAAAAAAAGCATCTCAGCACTCCGGCATATCCTCGGCGAGCACCCCGACCAGCGGCTTTACGTCCAGACCGTGCCGCGCCGCGGCTACAGCTTTGTCGCACCGGTGCGGGCAGTAGGCGACGAGCCGGAGGCGGTTTACCTGCGCGAAACGCACACCGAGATCATCGTCGAAGAGATTGAAGAAAGCTACGAGATCGAAGCGGCGAAAACTGTAACGTTGGGAGAAATATCGACTGCACCTCAGTTACGTAGATCGACCGCGTTTAGGCGAAAGACTTTAGTCATTGGGGCGGCGGTTGCACTGGTTTTGGTGCTGTCGGGCATTGCTGTTTGGTTCTTCCGTGACCGAGGCCGGGCAAAATTTTCGTTTGACGGCGTTAAGATCAGCAGGTTGACTTCGTTTGGCAACGCGGATGGCGCTCTGATCTCGCCGGACGGAAAGTACATAATTTTCGCGTCCAGCGACGAGAATGGAGCCAGCCTAATGCTCCAGCAGGTCTTAACCGGACAATCCGCCAGACTGACGCCGCCGGTCAAGGCCAGCATTTATTTTTACAACTTCACACCCGACAGCCAGTACGTCGAATACTCGATAGATAATAGTCCCGACGCGTCGCAAAACGGCTATTTTCGCATCGCATTGCTTGGGGGATCACCGGAGCGATTGTCGTCGTCGCCACGCGTGATCGCACCCGATAACACCCACGCCGTTTTCAATCGGGCGAAGGAAGAAGGCGTACAGGTCATCGTCGCAAATCTTGACGGCAGCGATGAACGCGTGATAGCGACGTTGAATAGCGAGTATCGCATATGGTCGACGAAATGGTCGCCGGACAGCACCGGCGTTTTGCTCGCCCTACGCAAGCTGGTCCCGGGAAACATAGTGCATTACGTCGTCGAATATCCGATAAAAGGCTCGCCTGAGAGAATCGTCGTGCCTGAAATGGAAAAGCAGATCACAAGCGCGATCTGGCTGCCGGACAAAAGCGGGCTGCTCCTGTGCTTGCGCGAGGTAAATTCCGAAGCTCGCCAGATATGGCAATATACGCTGTCGAACGGCCAATTTCAGCGAGTCACCAACGATAATTCGTCTTACAGTTTTTTATCGTCTTCGGATGACGGCAAATCGGTAGTCACGTCGGTCCACGATGGTTTTTCAAAGATATGGATCGCCGATGCCGATAAAATGGATTTTCATTCGATCAAGGCCGGTGCCAACGGAATCGACCGCGTCGGGTGGACGGCGGACGGACGGATAATATTTAGCGCAGTGGTCAATAAGGTTGAATCGATCTTCGTGGTTGATGCGGGCGGCTCGAATCAACGTCAGATAACGAAAGGCGATGACGGCCTCTGGCTGGCTCCGAGCGTTTCGTCTGACGGCCGCTCGATCCTCTACGCGTCCACCCGGACGGGTCGCAAACAGCTCTGGCGGGTCGATATGGATGGCCAAAATCTCGCCTATTTGACTAATTTTAACGATCTGCAAACTATCCGCGGTAAGTTGCTTTCGGACAATCAGTCAGTCATCTTTCAAGGTTATGGCAGAGGGCCGAGCGGCTTGCTGTATTTTCAACACGCGGACGGCTCGTTGACGAACCTCACGGACAAGGATGTCGATTATTGGGATATTTCGCCCGACGAGAAAATGCTGGCCTATGTCGCCCGCGATCCTGATTCACGCAGGGGTAAATTGTTTATTCGTCGCCTCGACGATAGCAAGATACTACAGTCCTTCGATGCCGAAATAAGCCGCGAGACCCACTGGACCCGCGACGGCAAGACCGTGACGTATGTCGTCAATGCGGGAGATCAAAGCGAGATTTACAATCAAAGCGTGTCGGGCGGCCAGCCGAAGCTGCTCGCCCGATTTTCCGGCGAGCGCATCTATTGGTTCGACTGGTCGATGGATGGAAAAAAATTAGCTATTGCCAAGGGCAAAGACATAAACGACATCGTCCTGATGTCGCCCGGCCAATAGATCAGACGACCCCCGCTACTCCAATCCGACAAAATCCGGAAGCGTTAGATTGGCATTGATCTGCACAGTCTGCGGGGCGAAGCGGAATAGCCGCGACGAAACCCTAAACGTATATGTCTGGCCTGTAGTGACATTAGCGAACGAGAAAAAGCCAAACGAACTGGTCGTCGCTGTCAGGCTGACGCCTTGAGAATCGGTTATCGACACCGTCGCATTCCGCAGACCGCGGCCATCAGATGTCAGAGCTCTGCCGTCCACAGTTGCCAACGCTGGGGGTGTCGGTGTTGGCGTCGGCGTTGGGATGGTGCCGTCCGAAATCTTAGACACAAACGCATCCTTGCTGGTAAAGTCGACGCCGTGGGTCGCTTGAAATGGATTCAACGTCGGAAAGTTAGTTGAGGTTGCGGATCCGGTAATGTAGGCATTGCCCGCACCATCGACTGCGATGCCGCGGCCAACATCATTATTGCTGCCACCAAAATAAGTTGAATAAACGGCGCCCCCCGTAGTGGTCAACTTCGTCACAAACGCGTCAGTTGTCGTGCCATTGAGCGCGGCTTGAAGCGGATTCCTGGTCGGGAAATTGGGTGAGCTTGTTTTTCCGACAATAAAGGCATTGCCCTGAGTGTCAACTGCAATACCGTAGCCCTCCTCAATCTCTGTACCGCCAAGATAGGTCGAATAAGCAAGTGCATTTCCGGTCGCAGTAAATTTTGTAACAAACACATCAGTCGCAAAGGCGCCGCCGCCTTTGGTTGGCTGGAACGGATTGCTGGTCGGGAAGTTGAGGGAGTCTGTAAGTCCGGCGACGTAGGCATTGCCTTGCGGGTCAACGCCGATGCCGTAGCCATCCTCAAGATCGCTGCCGCCAAGATAAGTCGAATAGACGAGCGAATTGCCCGTCGAGCTCAACTTCGTCACAAATGCATCCTGGCCCTGGTTGCCGCCACTGAGTGTTGATTGAAATGGATTCTGGGTTGGAAAGTTGGTTGACTTTGTCACCCCGGTCACGTAGGCATTACCTTGAGCATCAACTGATATTCCATAGCCCGCATCGACACCCGTACCAGTCCCGCCAGGGTTGCTGCCGCCAAGATAAGTCGAATAGACGAGTGCGTTGCCCGCCGCATTAAACTTCGTCACAAATGCATCCTGGCTACGGTCAGTGCTCGCGCCGCCGCGTATCGCCTGGAACGGATTCACAGTCGGAAAATTGGATGAGGTTGTAGATCCCGTAACGTAGGCGTTGCCTTGAGTATCAACGGCAATGCCATAGCCCGTTTCACTGCCGAAATCGCCTCTAGGGTCGGGGTTAGCAGTAGCGCGAAGATAGGTTGAATAAACTAGCGCATCCCCCGTCGCATTTAGCTTCGTTACAAACGCATGTCCGCCGCTGTCGAGTGCCGCTTGAAATGGATTCATGGTCGGGAAATTGATTGAGTTTGTTCCTCCGGTAATATAGGCATTGCCTTGAGTGTCAACTGCGATGCCGTTGGCGAAATCTGTACTGCTCCCGCCAAGATAAGTCGCATAAACGAGCGCGTTACCCGTCGCATTTAGCTTCGTCACAAACACATCGGTGATATTGGCGCCGCCGGCCTTTGCTGCCTGGAAGGGATTCCGGGTTGGAAAGTCGGTTGAGGATGTAAATCCGGTAATGTAGGCATTACCTTGAGTGTCAACTGCGATAGCGTCGCCTTCATCATTAGAATTACCGCCGAGATAGGTCGAATAGACCAATACCGGATCAATCACGAGCGGCAGATTGTGGTCATATTCCGCCACGGCAAAACCGATCCGGCTTTTGCCCGTAGCGACATACCGCCCGTCGATCATCCTTCTTTCTCCACCAACTTCCTGATATACATTCGGCCTATGCTGCCGAATTTCGCCGCCCTTTGTCAGTAACACGAGCTCGCCCTGGTCATCAATTTTTATTTTTTCTGCACCCTTAAATTCGAGGGCGATGGTACTCGGTGCCACACCCGGACTGACAACGAAATCATATTCTAGCTGCTTCCCGCTGCCGTAATAAACTACATCCACGCCACGGTAAATGTTTGAGTATCGAACCCGCTCAAAGTTGGCGATGTCAGTTTTCCATTTGCCAGGATCGCTGCCACGGATGTAATTTGTTTTACCCTCGAGCAGATTTTCCGCGGTTGTTTCAGCCGAAGCGTTCGCTCCGGCGATCTTCATTCTGAGAACGTCCGATTTTGAATTTTGCGATCCCGGCTCCGCTTTTTGCAAAGCCAGAACGGCCTCGTCAGCGGTCAGAAATAACGAGTAACCGCTGCCGTGCGTTAAAAATTTTATCTGGCTGTTGGCTTGCCCGACATTTGGTTCGAAATGGAGCGGGATCGAGCCGTAATTTGCCGCCAAATTCACTTTCTCCGGGTCGGCCCCGGTCGATTCTATCTCACTAACGTTTCCGAAAATGTTTAAGAGAATCATCACCGAAAGAGCGGTTAAAAAAATTTTCCGTTTCATTGTTTTATCTCCCCAATTTCCAGAACAACAAAGTCCGCGTCCGCGAGATTGCCGGCCTGCACGACACGTGGTGCGAAGTAATAGCGGCGCGATCAAGCCGCTTTTGAATGTCGGGCCCCCCGCGAAGTTTCCGTGCTATTCCAATCCAACGAAGTCCGGGAGCGTCAAATTGTCATTTACCGTTATCGAACGCAGTGCAAAACGGTAAAGTCTGGACGCAACTGCGATCGTGTATGTCCGGCCGATCAATACATCGTCAAACTGGTAAAAGCCAAACGAGCTGGTCGTAATGATTCGTCTAACGCCATTCGGGTCCGTAATCGACACGGTTGCATTTCTAAGGCCACGGCCGTCGGCTGTTAACACTCGTCCCGAAACGGGGACGAGGTTGACGGTCGTTATCGCCTCGGCGGAGGTCTTGGCTGGCTCCGCGTTGCCGGCGGCGTCGCGGGCGATCGAGTAGAAGCTAAACGTATGATTGGCTTTCAGCGCCGTAAAGACGATCGAGGTTTTCGCCGTGTCCGTCAGATAGGGGACGAACGCACCGCCGTCTTCCGAGACGTAAATCGTATAATTCGCAACACCCGAGCCAACATCAGTTCCAGACCAGCTGAGAGGGATACTGTAAGAAGAATTTACCGGTAATGCCTGCATCCTGCTTGTCGGCCTTGTGTTGTCAATCGTGTTTAACCATTCGGGCGTGTCAATCGGTGCGTTGGTGTCAAAAACAATGCGGGCTTTGTTTCTGATCTGCGTTCCTGTTGGTAAGCCTTGTTTAGCTTTGACGGTAAAGAACAATGTGCCTTGGCCTTCGGGTGATGTACGGTTGGGCGGCAGGAAGCCGGCCTGCGGATCGTCGGGCGGAAGTCCGGTCGCGGGATCGAGCGTGTTGAACCGCCAGGTTATGAGTCCGGTGCTGGTGTTGAAGTTTCCGTTGACTCGGACGATAGCTTGTTTCGCTGGGCGCAGATCGACATCGGTCGTGAATTGTTTGACCCCGGAGACCGGAGCGACCTGTTTATCGCCGAACCCGATAAAATTGAAACTAAAGGTCGAGAGGTCAAATACATTTGGATCGAGCTGGTCGGTGACGACGACATCCTGAGCGGGCAGCGAAGCCGTATCCTTGTTTTCGAAGCTGACAATGTACGGCAACGCGACATCCCCGGTGTAAAAATGCTCCGTGCCAGCCCCGGGCGAGCCGCTTTTCTCGTTTGGGTCCTGCGACCTTTGGGGGGTAACTATCGGTGCATGGATGAGATCACTATCTCCGGCTAGCACAGCGTTAGCATAAATCGTAGCAAAAAAAGTAGTGTTATCGTTATTACCATCCACCTTTTCTATTACAAGAAAATCAAGTTCAGAAGCAGTAAGAGGGACGAGAGCGCCGCGCGAATTGTTGCCAGTGCGTTGGTTATTGCCGATATCAGACGGCGGTTGAGGACTGCCCGATGTCAGCGCGGGCAGACCGAATTTCGGGATGAAGGCTTGCACCGCAAATTCCTGGTTATCCCGGTTCGGGTCTGAGACCTTGACGATAACCGACAACTGCATTAAATCACTCATCGCCGGGAGGCGCGGTATAGTCAGCCCAAAATATGAGTAGTCACCAATTACTACCGGCTGTATGTTTTGGTCGAACTTCAGACGCAGAAAGACATAATTGGGAACTCTGATGATGAGGGGTACATTGGTCGCCGCCATCGCGGTGCGATTAGCAACCGTGACGAAGAAAGTGTACTCGTTGCCGATGCGGATGACGGGACGAGCCACGACTTTCAGGTACAAGCCAAAAAAACGCGGGTCGAATCCATCCAGGACGAGTTGGAGTGTCCGAATTCCTATGCACCCGTTGCTGTCAACAGCCTGCACGGTGACCTGGTAGGTGCGGAAATCCGTTGCCGTCGGCGTGCCGGAAATTGTGCCGTCGGCAGCAAGGGTCAAACCGGTCGGTAAATTATCACCGCCGCTACTGGGTGCGAGGCTGAAAGTGTAGGGCGCGATCCCGCCCGACGCCGTCAGACGTTGGGTGTAGCTTCGATTAAAAATCGCTGTGGGCACGGGTTGTGGCTCGATGGTTATCGCCGGACATTCGTTTACGCGAACACCGATCTTAGCGACGAACGCGGTTCCGAGCTGGCCGCCGGGCTTGGTCGATTGGGGAGCACCGGGGGTTACCGGAAAATCCGACGAGTTAGTGTATCCGGTAATGTAAGCGTTGCCGTTCGCGTCAAGCGCGATAGCCGAGCCGGTCGTACTGGCATTACCGCCGCCGAATGATGTCGAATAGGTCAATGCTGTGCCCGCCGGGTTCATCTTCACGATGAAGGCATCGATGTTGCGCGAGACGGGCTGAACGGCATTGACTGGGAATGCGGCCCCGATCTGCTCGCTGCCGATGACGTAAGCACTGCCGGTGCTGTCAAGCGCCACGCCGCTTCCGAATGTTTGTTTAAGGGCGAGTGTAGTTGAATATATAAGAGCCGTGCCGCTCGGATTGAGCTTCGTTAAAAAGGCGTGGGTACCAAATGATGCGTTACCCGACGGCAGAAAGGAGTTGGGCGTAAAAGGGAAATCAGAATCTGATGTTCCTCTGTAATCTCCGGTCACGTAAGCGTTGCCGGCGGAATCAACGACTATGCCCGTTCCGCTCTCGTCGCTGATCCCGCCAAGATAGGTCGAGTAAACCAACGCCGTGCCGTTGGCATTTAGTTTGGTTACGAACGCATCACGGCTTGAGCCTGGAAGGCTCTGAAATGCGCCCCCCGTAATGGGGAAATTTGCTGATCTGGTTTGCCCCGTAATGTATGCGTTGCCGGATGAATCAACGGCGATGGCGGTCGCATAGTCAGTTGGAGCAGCTCCGTTAACGGGCGTATCAAAGCCGACAAAGGTCGAATATACAAGGGCCGAGCCCGCCGGATTGAGTTTGGTCACGAAGGCATTCTCACTGCCGAAGCTGGCCAATGTCGTTTTGAACGCACCCGGTGTCGTCGGGAACGTCGGTTCGGTGGTGCCGCCGGTCACGTAGGCGTTGCCCGATGAATCAATAGCGAGGCCGCTGAGCTCATCGATGCCAGCAAAAGTAACCGGCGAATCGAGATAGGTCGAATAGACGAGCGACGAGCCGTTCGGACTAAGTTTGGTGATGAAACCGGAGCGAGCACCGCCGCGGCGTTGATACGCGCCAGGCGTAGTCGGAAAGTCCGACGATAATGTAAAACCTGCGACAAACGCATTACCCGACGAGTCAACCTTAATACTGGTCGGAAGATCATTACCCGAGCCTCCGAGATAAGTTGAATAAACAAATGCCGTCCCTGCAGGGTTGAGTTTGGTCACAAAACCCTCCTGTCCGCCGTTATTTGACGATTGAAAAGGAGTGGCCTTCGGAAAATCTAATGCGCTCGTATGGCCAGTGATATATGCGGCACCGGACGAATCGACCGCGATGCTCGTGCCGACCGTATCGTCGTTGCCGCCAAGATAGGTCGAGTAGCTCAATACCGGATCAATAACAAGTGGCAGGGTGTGGTCGTAGTCAGCGATGGCAAAACCGATCCGGTTTTTGCCAGTTATGACATACCGGCCGTCAATTGATCTCCTTTTACCGGCAACTTCCTGATATACATTCGGCTTATGCTGATGAATTTCGCCGCTGCTTGTCCGCAGAATGAGTTCGCCAAGAGTATTAATTTTTATCTTTTTTGCACCTTTAAATTCGAGAGCGATCTTTCGCGGGTCGGCATTCGGGTTGACGACGAAATCATATTCGAGCTGCTGTCCGTCGCCGTAATAAACTACGTCCACGCCATCGTAAATTTTTGAGTACCGAACCCGCTCAAAGTTAGCGATATCAGTTTGCCACTTACCCGGATCGCTGCCGACGATGTAATTTGTTTTGCCGTCGAGCAGGTTTTCCCCGGTTGTTTTCACATCCGGGTTGGCACCGGCGATCTCCATTCTGAGAACGTCCGTTTTTGAATTTTGCATTCCCGGTTTCGCTTTTTGCAACGCCAAAACGGCCCCGTCCGAAGTCAAAAATAACGAGTAACCGCTGCCGCGAGCTATGAATTTAACCCGGGCATCGGCTTGTCCCACATTCGGCTCGAAATGAAGCGGGATAGCACCGTAATTCGCCAACGGCTCAGGTCTTGCAGGGCCGGTTTCGACTGACGTTGCATCCGCTTTGGAAATGCCTTCGGGCTGTCCGAACCATGCGGAAACGCTGGCGAAAGACATAACCACAACACCTGTAATCACGAGAATAGGCAAGTAGATCTTCATGGATTTATTTCTTCCTTTATTTCAAGTGGCTACCGAGTGAAATAAAATCGCTTGATCGGCAAAAAGGCCTTTATAATACGGTAATTTTTCTCTATAATCTTTTCAAATTCTATATTTAGAAATTTAGTTCAAAGCGCAGTCGAAAACCGGAAGTTCAGGGGTAATTTAGGGGTAATTTTCCGATGCAGGGCAAAAATCAGGAGAATTCGTGTTATAAATTTGCTGATTTTCGTCTTGAAATCGATACTCGCGCACTTTTTCGACAAAATGAGAACATTCACCTAGCAAAACGCCCGTTCGAGATACTGCGGCATTTGATCGAGAATCGGGCGCGAGTTGTCAGTCGGGACGAATTGCTCGAAAAATTTTGGCAAGGCCATGACGTTTATGACGATGCCTTGCGGAAAACCGTCAGCACTATTCGTCATGCGCTCGACGATATAGAAAGCCCTCGGATTTATATTGATACCTTGCGCGGCAGCGGTTTTCGGTTTGTTGGCGAAGTTGAAGAAGAAGTTCCAAGTTCCAAGTTCCAAGTTCGGAGTTCCAGATTGGACGACGGCTCGAAAGACTGGGGGGATATTGCGTCACCCGCACTGTCATTCTGGCGGTCGCGGATTGTTTTTATTTCGATTTTAGGCCTGATCTTGATTCTCTCGACGAGCTTTGCGGTTAGCGTTTATCTACCAGGAGGCGCGAAAAACGAGAGGCTCTCGTTGCCTAAAATCCAGGCAATTGCGGTTTTACCGATTCGTAATTTGACCGGTGACGCGGTAAACGATTATTTGTCCGATGGTTTGAGCGAAGGTTTGATCAACGAATTTTCGCGGCACAGCGAGCTTAAAGTCATCTCGCGCAGTTCGAGTTTTGCATTCAAAAATAAAGATATCGAGCCGCGCGAGATCGCCGCAAAACTACAGGTCGACGCGATTTTGGAGGGAAGTCTGCGAAAATTCGGCGATGAGATGCGGCTCGAGGTAAATTTGGTCGACGCGAAGGATGGCCGGGTTTTATGGACAAACGACGCGGCAAAAAGCTCGTTTCGCGACATTTTTATGGCGCAAAATAAAATCGCGTGCGACCTTTTGGCAAAGATCGAAGCCGGAAATTGCGCAAAAACCGAAGTCGCTAAAAACATCGATTCCGAAGCTTATCGTCTTTATTTGCAAGGAGTTCAAGTCAGTAGAGATCTGTCCGCGTCGTCGATGGTCAAGGCCGTCGGATTATATGAAAAGGCGTTAGCAATTGATCCAAACTTTGCCAGGGCTCACGAAGCTCTCGCCACAACTTACGTCATCATGGAGTCAAACGCACACGTTCCGCCTCGATCGGTTATCGGAAAAGCGGAATTTCAGGCCAACGAAGCCCTGAGAATTGACGAAAATTCGGTTGAGGCGTTGTTGGTTTTAAGCGAAACGAAAACCGCCGCGAATTACGATTTAGATTTGCGCGAAAGTTTGCTGCGGCAAGCCGTCGAAAAAAATCCGAACCACGTGCGGGCACGGATGTGGCTGTCCAATTTGTTGACCGTGCAGGGAAAATTTGCCGAGGCCGAAAAAGAATTGCTTTACGCCCAGCAGCTAGACCCGCTCTCACACGGCGTCCGGTTAAATTTATCGGAACTCTATCTCTACTGGCGCAAGCCCGAAAAAACAATCGAACAAGGCGATCTGCTGCTCGTCCAGGATGGGACAAACGCGTCGGCGCTGTGGATGAAGGCAAGCGGTTATTTGCAACAAGGCGAAATTGAGAAAGCAAGAGAGTTTTGGGATAAGATGCCCGACTCCGACAAAGATGAAACGTCAATTGAATTTCTGCTAAAAACGGACAAAACTGACGAAAAGCGCAGGGAGATCGAAAAACTCGCAGCAGCGGAAAAAGGCAAAACCTCGCCGTACTTCATCGGTTGTTTATATGCTCAATTCGGTGACCGCGAAAAAGCGTTTGCGTGGCTCGAAAAATCTTACGCCATGCGCCAGGCCGACCTTCTTTCGTTAAAGGTCGATCCCGCTCTCGACAACATCCGCGATGACGCCCGCTACACCTCCATGCTGTTGCGCGTTAACCTGACCAATTAACTAGATCAAGCCACTTTTTCGATACCGTAACGCGAGAGTTTGAGATAGAGGCCGCGGCGGGTCAGGCCGAGTTCGGTCGCAACTCGCGAGATGTTCCAACTATGCTTGGCCAGTGACGCGCGGATGAGCTGCATTTCCAGTTCCGAGACTGCACCTTCGAGGGTGCCGCCGAGCGAAATGTTTGAGAATGGAGAGACAAAGCCATCGTAGCTCGCTATGGGTTTGACGTTGGAATCGGGGCCAAACGGGGTTATCGGCTGGGCGCTGCGTTTTAGCTCGGGCGATAGGTGTTCGGGTGTGATGACCTCGTTATCGACCGCGCGGGCGATGACACGTTGGATCTCGTTGCAGAGTTGGCGGACATTTCCTTCCCAATTGCAGACCATGAGCATGTCGATAGTCTGCGGCGTAAAAGATACGTCATGCTTGCCAAACCGCGCGGAGTAATGGTTGATGTAATAGTTTACGATCGGCGGTATTTCGGAGCGGCGTTCGCGAAGAGGCGGCACGCGCAGGCGGATGACGTTGAGCCGGTAATACAAATCCTCGCGAAATGTGCCGTCGGCAACCTTTTCCTCAAGCGGCATATTTGTCGCGGCGATGATCCGTACATCGACCTTTAGCGGTTTCTTTTCGCCGAGCGGCTGGATCTCGCCTTCCTGTAAGAAACGCAGTATTTTCGGCTGCACATCGAGCGGCAGATCGCCGATCTCGTCAAGGAAAAGCGTACCGCCATCAGCCGTGCGGATCGTTCCGGGCGAATCGGCGACCGCACCCGTGAACGCACCTTTCTTGTAACCGAACAGATGGCCCTCGGCCAATTCCTTTGGGACGGCCGTGCAGTTGAACGGGACAAATATCTTGTCCTTGCGGTTTGAGATCGTGTGGATCGCACGCGAGACCAGCTCTTTACCGGTGCCCGATTCGCCGGTTACGAGGACGGTCACGTCGGACGAACGAATCTTGTAAACCTCGTCGACGAGCGCGGTCATGGCCGGCGAGGAATGGATAAAGCCGGGCATCAGACTGTTTGACGTGTAGGGGCTTAAGTCCCGCTCGGCGGGCTGCGACTTGTCTTTTTCACGGAGAGCGACGACGTCCATGCCCAATTCGACGACCCTCAGCAGCGGTTGCAGCGAACTCTCGTCGGACAAAACGGCCCCGGACTGAGGGTTTATCAGCAGCATCGCCGGCGGAGCGGCCGTGCCGCGGAGATGAAAAACGGCGATATTTTTGGTCCGTACAAACGTCTTTTCGTCATTTTTCCCCTGGGCTTCATGAAGTTTCATCACCAGTTCATTGCTTTCCTGCGGCGAGTACCCGTGGGTGATGAAAGGGTAAAGGCGTTTCTGCTCGTTAAACTGGGCAATGACAAATCTTTTCGCGTTGCTCTCCTGCTGCAGAACCGCGACCAGCTCGCGAAAGAGCAATTCGCGCGAAGCGGTGGCCTCGGCCAGCCGGACGGTGAGCAACTGCGACACGACCGAATTAGAGCGGCGCTGCACGCGAGCTGGTTGCTTGACCTCGACGCCGGACTCGATCCGCTTCAATTCTGTTTTCGTCTCATCGATCAGCGGCGGCGTGCCGAGTTTTTTGAAGATACTGAGAGCCGATTCGAGATGGCGCTCTGCCCGCTGCCGGTTATGAGCGTCCAGATGAGTTCCCAGCAGATAGTGCATCAGCGCGGTGTTATAAATGTCCTCGGCCGCCTCAAATATCGTCAGGCCGCGGTTGAAATGATGGATCGCCAGTTCGTCATCATTGCTCTCAAGCGCCGCCAGCCCACGGATACGCTGGATATTTCCGAGTACAAAGAAATCGGCCGAGGGATCGCTGTCCTCGATCGCGAGCATCGCGTCTTCGGCGTCCTCGCCCTCGCCCTGTTTTACATAGCTTTCGGCGAGCACCAGCCCGGCCATGTTTGCGTAATGTTTGTCGCCGATCTCACCGGCGAAATCGATTGTCTCGCGGGCCTGAGCAACTGCTTTTTTGAGCTGTCCCTGGGCGAGATAGCAACGGGCGAGATTTCGCATCCCCTGGATGGTGTACCACTGGTGTTTGCGTTTTTTCGCGAAGGCGACCCCGTCCAGCAAAAACTGCTCAGCCTTATCCAGATCGCCGCGCAATATACTTAGCTCCCCGAGCGAATCATAGATGCCCGCAACGTGAACGTGATCTTCCTTTAACGCGATCTCGAGCGCTCGGTTTATCATCTCTTCGCCCTTGTCCCACTTGCCCATGAGGTTAAGGTTGATACCGAGATTGTTGTACGCAAGGACCTTATTTAGCTCGTGTTCGGTCTGGTCGAAAAACTCGATGGATTTTTCGAGACATGCAATGCCCTCCTGCGGGCGGCGCAGAAACCAGTAGGCGCCGGACATGTCGGTGTAAAGCTTGCCAAGCATGAATGGCGCGGAATTGCCGCCGATGATCTTGATCCCCAGCTCAAAACTCTCGATCGATTTTTCGCTGTTGCCTTCCTGATGATAGGTATTCGCGATCTCGCGATAAGCCTCGGCCATACCGAGCCAGTTGCCGTTTTCACGAAAATGTTCGAGGGCCTTTTGGGCATAGTCGCGGCTGATCGGGTATTCGCTCAATTTACGGTAGACACGGGCCAAAGCGTTGTCGACGGTACCCGACAGGCGCCGCAGATCGTTTTCCTCGGCCTTTTGCAGGGTCGTCTTGAGCAGGGTGACGGCTTTTGGCTGGTCGGTCAGATTGTTGTAGGCGATGGCGAGCTGAGTCGTGATCCTTACTTGCGTTTCAATGGACAGTTCACCGAGTTTTCCTTCGTCTTCGAACGGTTTGACCGCCTCGAGCGATTCCTTATAACGGCCCGTCGTTTCGAGCGTAAATGATAGGAGGCGTTTGAGATTGGCGAAATTGTCCGGCGTATGGCTGTAGCCCTCGATCGCCTCGTTCAGGACCCGTTCGGATTCGGCCGAGTGGCCCTCGCGCAGCTTTTGCCCGACGCTGGCAAAGATCGCGTCGATCTTTTCGGGGGAAATGGCCCGGACAGCACTTTTGACAGCAGTGGGCCGCACGGAATTCGAGTCGGCCAACGCGACAGTTGAAAGTTTCTCTCTACTCATTATGTGATAGGAAACAAAACGTTTAATGCCTGCAGGTTTTCAAAACCCAGACCGCTAAAATCCAACGAATTGCATACTAAGTAAACAGCGCAACTGAAATCTATCAAAAAACAGGCCCCGCGTCTATATTTTTTTCAGATTTAGCGTAAAGATTAAGGTGGAGATTGTGTGTAACGCCAACGCGAGCGGCGGCATCAAAGACATTCGCCGCTACGCGCGGGTTTTGCTATTGCGGTAATTTTTGCAAAACTTAGCAGGCGAGTCATCGTATTTTGGTACGGGATTTTTTTTGCGGCCGAGCGACAGTAGATGGAAAAGGAAGAATTAAACGATAACAAGAAACCGGTCTTTTCAAACGTGGGCGGGCACCGCGGGCGGTACTTTTCGTACGTAAGCATTCTGCTGGCGACGATCGTTACGGTTTTGCTGACGTTTTTCGTCGTCAGCGTGCTTATCAATCCTTTTTTACCGCTCATCCGCCTCAAACCGGTCGCAACACTGCCGCAGCAATCGGACCTGCAGTCGCATGTCCTGGAACGTCCATTGTCGAAACGCGAGGTACTGGCCAGACAGACGGGCGATAGGGCAAAAGGCGAAAAGAAAACCCGCGAAGAGATTGAGCAGAATCGTCGCGACAACGCAAATCTTGATCGAGCCGCGAGAGAGGAGCTCGTCCGGGCCGGCAAAAGCCCGGTCGTCGTGTCGACGCCGCACGACGGCACGCCGCTCGCGATCGGTTTCTATGTAAACTGGGACGATTCGAGCCTTGCCTCTCTGACACAGAATTATAAGTCGCTCGATTGGATCATACCCGAGTGGATACGGCTGTCGGGCGACGAAAAAGAGCCACTCGTCCTCGACATCGACAAGGGGGCGCAGGACGCATTAGATTTCCTCGCGCGAAACAAACCGGACATGCCGGTCATTCCGCTGCTGCAAAACTATAAGAACGAACAGTGGAATTCCGACATCCTCGTCCGCTCGATCTCGACCGAAGAGCAGCGTCAAAACCTGATCGCGGCGTTGCTGAGATCGATCGACCAGTATAAGTTTGGCGGCATAACCATTGATATTGAGGAGGTACCGGCGGCGTCGCAGACAAACCTTTTTGTGTTCATGAAGGAGCTGCGGGCCGCGTTTAAGCCGCGCGGGCTGATACTTGCCCAAGCCGTGCCGTTCGATAACCCGGACTGGAATTACAAGGCTTACGCCGGCGTCACGGACTACCTGATGCTGATGGCGTACGACGAACACTTCTCGACAGGCGAGCCGGGGCCTATCGCGGGACAGGCATGGTACGAGGCGATCCTGAAGAAGCGCATGGCCGAGCTTTCGCCCGACAGGACCATCGTTTGTTTCGGCAACTACGGCTATAACTGGGCCAATGACAAGACCGAGGGCGAGACCATGTCGTTTCAGGAATCTCTGCTGACCGCGAAAGAATCGCTCGACAGCCCGACAGAGATCAAGTTCGATCCGGTTTCGAAAAATCCTTATCTGAGTTATGACGAGGACGACGGCAAGCATCATACGCTGTGGTTTCTCGATGCCTCGACCGCTTACAACCAGATCCAGGCCGCGAGGCCTTACAAACCGGCGGGTTTCGCTCTCTGGCGCCTCGGCAGCGAAGATCCGTCGTTGTGGAAGATTTTCGGCTCCGGCGACAAACCGGTATCGGTTGACGACCTGAGAGACATTAAATATGGATATGATGTCGATTTTATGGGCACGGGTGAGATTTTGCAGGTGATAGCCGAGCCGACGGACGGCATTCGCGATATTACGTTGGGGCCAACGGGCGAGATTGTCGACCAGACCTATCAGCAGATACCGTCGTCTTACGTCATCCAGCGCACGGGTGACAAGGTCGGCAAGATCGTCCTTACATTCGACGACGGCCCCGACCCGATCTGGACGCCGAAGATACTCGACATCCTGAAACAGGAAAATGTGAAAGCCACGTTTTTCGTTGTCGGTCAGAATGGGCAGACAAATCCTGACCTTGTAAAACGCATCTTCGCCGAGGGGCATGAGATCGGCAATCATTCATTTACGCACCCGAATCTGGCCGAGGTGCCGCTGCAGGTTACGGATCTGGAATTGAACGCAACCCAACGGCTGATCGAATCGCTGACGGGGCACTCGACGCGGCTCTTTCGCGCACCGTATTTCGGCGACGCCGAACCTCGTACGCCCGCCGAGATCGATCCGACCGTACAGGCGCAGAATCTCGGATATATCTCGGTCGGGCTCCACCTCGATCCGGATGACTGGAAACTGGTCAATGACGATGGCACACCGCATACGGCTGACGAGATGGTCAAGGATATTTTGGAGCAGGCTGCGATCACGACGCCCGAGGAACGCGGGAACATTGTCCTCCTTCACGATAGCGGCGGTGACAGGTCGGCGACGGTCGAGGCGCTGCCGAAACTTATTCACGAACTCCGCAGCCGCGGCTACCAATTCACAAATCTCGCCGAACTCGCCAACATGACTCCGGACGAGGCGATGCCGCCTGTACCGGATGACCAGTCGTTTTACTCGCGTGCCGACGCCTACGTTTTTTACGGTGTTTCGATTGCGGGCTGGCTGATGAAATGGACGTTTCTGATCGGGATCATACTCGGTTTGGGAAGGATGGCGGTGATCGGTGTCCTGGCGTGTGCCCAATACATAAGGTCACGGCGGCGTGAGGAAGAACATTTCGGTGAGCGGTATCAGCCGCTGGTGTCGGTCGTCGTTCCGGCTTTTAACGAGGGAAAGGTGATTTTGCGAACGATCGAAAGCCTGCTTGCCTCCGACTATCCCAATTTCGAAATTATCGTCGTCGATGACGGATCGACCGACGGCACATATCAGATCGCTAAAGAGGCTTTCGGAGATGACCCCAGAGTAACTCTCTTTACAAAAGAGAACGGCGGCAAGGCCGCGGCTCTCAATTTTGGCTGGCGAAAGGCAAAAGGTGAAGTGATCATCGCCCTCGACGCCGACACGCTCTTCACGCCGCAGACTATATTGGCACTTGCACACCGGTTTGCCGACGAAAAGATCGGCGCTATCGCGGGTAACGCAAAAGTTGGCAATCGGATCAATATCGTCACCAAATGGCAGGCGCTCGAATACGTGACGTCGCAAAATTTTGACCGCCGCGCCTTTGCGTCGCTCAACTGCATCACGGTCGTCCCCGGTTCGGTCGGAGCGTGGCGGCGGTCGGTGCTTGAACAGACTGGCGGTTTTTCAACCGATACGCTGGCCGAGGACCAAGACCTGACGATCCTGGTGCGAAAGCTCGGGTACAATATTGGGTATGAAGAAGGTGCGATCGGTCTGACCGAGGCTCCGGACAGCCTGCGAAACCTTGCTAAACAGCGCTTTCGCTGGTCGTATGGCACGCTGCAATGCATGTGGAAACACAAGGACGCGTTGTTCAAACCTCGCTACGGCACGCTCGGGTTTGTCGCGATGCCAAACGTCTGGATTTTTCAGGTATTTTTCCCGCTGATCTCGCCGATCATGGATCTGATGTTCGTCTGGACGCTCGCCGGAGCGTTCATCGGGTATATCGAGCACCAACAGGAATACGCTCGTTCGCCGACCAATCTGAATCAAGTCTTGTTTTACTACGCGCTTTTCCTAGCCGTTGACTGGTTTGGCGCTTTTGCCGCTTTCCTAATGGAAAAAGGCGAGGACAAGAAGCTGCTCGGCTGGCTGCTCATCCAACGTTTCGGCTATCGCCAAGTGATGTACTGGGTGATGTGCAAATCGGTCTACAAAGCTATCCACGGCGCCGTCGTCGGCTGGGGCAAACTTGAACGCAAGGCAACGGTTACCGCGAGAGCGTGAATTAGCCGCAAAGGAAGAATTTTTGCCACAGATATACACGGATAGACGCGGAACGAACCCAGAACTCACATAATTTCTTTTCTTATCAGTGCTTATCTGTGCAGATTCGTGACTAAAAATCGTCAGAGCCTTTTTGCGGCCATTGCCTCCGGTTGTGATAGATTTTATATATGCCCGAGTTTCCCGACATAGACGGCGGCAGCGAGGTTCTCGAAGAGACCAAAACGCGCCTTGAAAAACCCAAGCTCTTCAAGGTTATTCTCCACAATGACGATTTTACGACGATGGAATTTGTCGTCTTCGTCCTCCAATACGTCTTCGGTCGCGACGAGCCGGAGTCGTTCGCGATCATGCTCCGGGTCCACAACGAAGGCATCGGCGTCGCCGGCCTCTACCCGTACGAGATCGCGACCATGAAATCTGAAAAAGCGATAAATCTCGCAAAATCGAGAGAGTATCCGCTGTTGTGCACCGTTGAGGAGGAATAGATGTTGAAATTGCATCTTTTTATGTGACATAATATGATGTGGCAATGTGCCACGTATTGATTATATGACTATTGTAAAAGAAAGAAAAGCACTAGATCAGAGCCGATTAAATATTCGCCTTTCATCTGAAATAAAGGCGCGTATCGCGCGGGCTGCTACGATTCTTGATCAAGACTTAACCGAATTTACGGTTGCCACGTTGAACGAAAAGGCAGTTGAGATTATCGAAAAGCACGATCAAGTTGTTTTGTCGCCAGAGGAATACAAATTTTTCCTCGACGCCTTGGACGAGCCGGCAAAGGAACCATCGGAGTATTCGTTAAAAGCTCTTGAGAAATATCGTCGCGGAATACGAAATGGCGTGAGGTATGAGTTTGCGGATTGAGCCACTTACCCGTGAGCATGACCGTAATGGTTTTGATTGTTCGGACGAAAGTATCAACCTATTTCTGCGTGAAAAAGCTATGCAGGATCAACGGCTCGATCTGAGCCGGACGATGGCGTTGGTTAATGAAAAGGAAAACGTCCGACGGGTCATCGGATACCACACCTTGTTAATTTCGCAGGTAAAGCAGGAAGAGATTCCCGATGATCGTCCCAAAATCACGCGTGACATACCGGTGATTATGCTGGGTCAAATCGCTATCGATGTAGATTTCCAAGGGAAAGGATTTGGTGACCGATTGATCCTGGATGCCCAGCAAAGAGTTGCTGAAATTTCGCTGATTGTAGGCGTTCGTGCGTTGATGCTCGACGCAAGAACAGAGAGTCTTGCTGGCTGGTACCAAAATCACGATTTTTTGAGGTATGCTGGATCGTTTCGAATGTTTAAGAGTATTCAGACGATTCGACGGTTTCTTGGATGATTGCCAAACCGCGGAGCAATTAAGACGTACGCAAGGTTAAGTGGTGGATTAGGATTTGTGTGCAGAACATGATCTTGCCAAAGGGAACTTTGACTTCGCTCCGTAAAAACCGGGTCAAGATGTTGATTTGATTCGAAAAGTCCCATGCCGAAACCGAAAGGCTTGGGGCTTTTTCCGTTGAATTAAACAGGATGGACAGGATACCCAGGATTGTCCGATTTTCATAAATATCCTGCCTATCCTGTACATACTGTATGAATGCTTCTTTACCGATTATTCGGCGTGGTAATATCTAGGTTTTATAACGTGATGACAGAACCAATTGATCTGAAGAAAACAGTTAACTTACCGCGAACCGATTTTGCTCAAAAGGCGAATCTCGGTCAGAGTGAACCCGCGCGTCTTAAGAAATGGACCGAGATGGGGCTTTATGAAAAGGTGATCGAGGCACGCTCAGGGAGCGAGAAATTTATTCTTCATGATGGGCCGCCGTATGCCAATGCCGATATTCATATCGGCACGGCGCTTAATAAGATACTTAAGGATTTCGTTGTCAAGACCCGTTCGATGATGGGCTTCGAAGCGCCTTATGTGCCTGGCTACGACTGTCACGGGCTGCCGATCGAGACGATTGTCGAAAAGAAGCTGGCGGAAAAGGGAAAGAATAAGAACGACATCCCGGTCGCCTCGTTTCGACGTATCTGCCGCGAACACGCGTCAACGGCGATGAATAATCAGACGCGCGATTTTCAGCGGCTCGGTATCCTCGGCGAGTGGAAAAATCCGTATCTAACGATGTCGCCTGAATACGAATCGTCGACCGCAAGGCTGTTCGGCAAATTTCTCGAACGCGGGTACGTCTACAAAGGCCTCCGTCCCGTCTACTGGTGCATCTATGACCAGACGGCTCTCGCCGAGGCCGAGGTCGAGTACCGCGAACACACGTCGCCGTCCGTTTATGTGAAGTTTCCAATGAAGTCCGAACCGGCGTTGATCGACGGCGCGCTCGCGGGCAAAAATGTTTTTGTCGTGATCTGGACGACGACACCCTGGACGCTGCCGGCAAATCTCGGCATCACGGTTCATCCCGATTTTGACTATTCAGCTGTCGAATCGAAAGGCGACGTTTACATCGTGGCGTCGGAGTTGGTAAATGCTTTTGTGGAGACATGCGGCTTGGAATCGGTCAAAGAACTTGCACGATTTAAGGGCTCAAAGCTCGATCGTCTCGAGGCCAAACACGCATGGATCGACCGCACGTCGCTGATAATGAACGCCGATCACGTCACGCTTGGCGAGGCTGACGCCGAGGTCGAATTGGACGTTCGTTTTGAGAATAAGTCAGCCGGAAAGTCGGGCACGGGCTGCGTCCACACGGCTCCCGGACACGGTGCGGACGATTTTGCGGTTGGAAAAAAATACGGGCTTGAGGTTTACGCACCAGTCGATGCTGCCGGAAGATTTACGAGCGAGGTCGAACATTTTGCGGGTTTGAGCGTTTTTGAGGCAAATCCGAAGATCGTCGAATTTCTTCGCGAAAGCGGAGCGTTGCTTAATGTCGAGCAGTACAATCATCGCTACCCGCATTGTTGGCGATGCAAAAATCCGGTAATTTTCCGAGCGACGCCCCAGTGGTTCATCTCAATGGATGAAGCAGTGGGCGGCAAATCTTTGCGTCAAAGCGCTTTGGACGAGATCGCAACTGTCAAATGGCATCCGGCATGGGGAGCAGGACGGATGGGCAATATGTTCAAAGGACGGCCCGACTGGTGCGTCTCGCGGCAGCGTTCGTGGGGCGTTCCGATACCCGTATTTTACTGCCAGGCCTGCGACGAGGCTGTTGCCGACCCAAAGATCATCGATCACGTTGCCGATATTTTCGCGATAGAAACCGCCGACGCATGGTACGCGCGGCCAGAGCATGAGCTTTTACCCGCCGGGTATAAATGTACGAAATGCGAAAGCTCCGATTTTCGCAAGGAGACCGACATTCTCGATGTCTGGTTCGATTCGGGTTCGAGCTGTGTCGCGGTGCTCGAAACGCGGGGCGAGACGCTGCGTTTTCCGGCGGACGTTTATCTTGAGGGTGGCGACCAGTATCGCGGATGGTTCAATTCGAGCCTGAGCTGCGGCGTCGCCGCGCACGATCGGGCGCCGTATAAACAGATCATCACACACGGCTGGGTCGTCGACGGCGAGGGCAAAAAGCAGAGCAAATCGCTCGGTAATGTTACCGCGCCGAAGGAAATCATCGACGGATCGGGAGCCGACGTACTGCGTCTGTGGGCGGCGGCGGTCGATTATACCGAGGATGTCCGGTGTTCGGATGAGATACTGTCCCGCGTTGTCGACGCTTATCGTAAGTTTCGGAATACGCTGCGATACGCCCTAGGAAATCTGGATGGATTTGATCCGGCCACGGATTCAGTGGTCGATAATCGGATGCACGAGATAGACGTTTGGGCCTTGGCAGGACTCAATGAGGTCACCGAGAAAGTGCTTGTGGCTTATCAGACATATGATTTTCAGGCGGCGTATAACGCAATCTATAATTTTTGTACGGTCAACCTGTCTGCCCGGTATTTTGACATCATAAAGGACCGGCTCTATATCCTTGCCCCGAAGTCGGAGGATCGACGGTCGGCGCAGACGGCGCTCTACCGAATAGCCGATGCTCTGTGTCGGTTGATGTCGCCGTTGCTTGTCTTTACCGCAGACGAAGCGTGGGAAAATCTGCCGGGGCAGACGGTCCCGTCTGTCCACATTGCCGAGTTTCCGAAAGCCAATGGTGCCGACACTTCGGTGCTTATGGCGAACTGGGAGCGCATTTTCTCGATCCGCGACGAGGTTTTGAAGGCCCTCGAAGCCGCGCGCAACGACAAACAGATCGGCTCGTCGCTCGAAGCTAAGGTAGTTTTGACAACCGACGCAGCGACCACGCGTTTTTTACTCGATTATTACGACCAATTGCGTTACATCTTTATCGTCTCGCAGGTGGAGGTCCACGAAGGTACGGCTTTTGCAGTCGAAATTGAAAAGGCGGAAGGCCAAAAATGCGAGCGATGCTGGAATTATTCGACCCGGGTCGGTGAATTTAGCAATTGGCCGACAGTGTGCGAGAGATGCAATACAGCGTTGTCGGAAATCGAAGTCGGAGTATAATTTTATCGTGAAGATAATACCGGTTGCAAAAAAAGCGATGCCGAAATATAGATCGGGGGTGAATGAAATGGGATTAGTTTATGCGGAGGTTGATCTATCGAATGGCGGAGATATGTATCTTAGTCGTCAAGGTTTGCTTGACGAGAAGGATGTTAAAAAAGTTAGGGTTGATGCGCTCGTTGACAGCGGAGCATATAACCTCTCTATCAACGAACACGTCAGGGCACAGCTCGATCTACCGTTTATAGAAAAGCAGTTTGCTATTCTGGCTGACGATACGTTAATTGAGGTTGATGTCGTCGGGCCGATCGAGGTGCGTTTTGAGAATCGGAGGACATCTGTAGATGCTATTGTTCTGCCCGGAGAAGCCGAAGTTTTGCTTGGGGCGATACCAATGGAAGATATGGACGTGTTGATCGATCCGAGACAGCAAAAACTGATCGTAAATCCGAAACATCCTTATGTTGCGACCAAGCATTTAAAATGAATCTGTGTCGCCACGACCGACGCGAATATCAACGATAAAAAGCCGGCACTTTTTGTTTTAATATTAGTTGCCGTAAATACTAATGACAGTCGATTTTCAATCTCTAATTTCGTCCCCGTCCGCGGCTTATGACGAGGCTTTGAAGTTTTTTGGTGGTACCGGAATGATTAATGATGCCTTAGGCCGACTCGCTCGTGATCTTGCGCGGCACAATATTGACTATGCAGTCGTGGGCGCGGTGGCGCTAAACCAGCATGGATTTCAGCGATTGACGGTGGATATCGATCTGCTTATGTCTGTTGAGGGACTGGATCGTTTTGTAAAGGAGCTTATTGGCCTGGGTTATCGCCCCGCTTTCCCCGGCGCGAGGAAAAAATTTAGGACATCGGAAAACATTCCAATTGACATCATTACAACCGGTGAATATCCGGGTGACGGCTTGCCAAAGCCGGTCGAATTTCCGAACCCGACTGACTTTGCTGTCGTAATAGACGGAGTAAACACGATCTCACTTGAAAAGCTGATCGAGTTGAAATTGGCGTCGGGAATGACAGCGGGTGACAGGCTCAAGGACCTTGCTGATGTTCAGGAATTGATAAAGCTAAAGGGCCTGGACGCCGGATTTGCGGAGCGGCTGAATAATTACGTCCGAGCAAAGTATATTGAATTGTATCACGCGGTTGCCTCGGCAAAGCATCGCGAAGAAGATTAAGGTATTTAAGTGTGACTAAAAAAGACTTTTTCTGGAAACTAGCCTACCTAGCCATCGCCGGTGGAGTTTTTATGATCGACCAGACTACGAAAGCCTGGGCGACGCGGGTATTGCGGTTTGAGGGCGACCGGTCGGTGATCGGCGGGTTTTTGAATTTTGCATACGCCAAGAATACGGGTGTCGCGTTTTCGATGCTCGACGAGGGCGGAGATGCCGGGCGTTGGGGGCTGTCGGTCGTAGCGTTTATAGCGGCGGCCTTGGTGCTCTATTTCTTTTGGCGAACGCCTCGAACGGACGACCGCATTTTGGGTGCTCTCGTACTACTGCTCGGCGGAATCGCCGGAAACGTGACCGACCGTATGCGGCTCGGGTTTGTCGTAGATTTTGTCGATATCCAACTCGGCTCATGGCACTATCCGACGTTCAACGTCGCCGATGCAGCGATCTGTATAGGCGCTGGCCTGCTGATACTCGATCTATTTTTTAGTAAACGGAAGGCGCGTGACGAGGAGCAGACTCCGCACTCCGCACTCCGCACTCCGCACTCAACAGATGTACCCTGAACTATTCCGCATCGGCACGTTTCCGATAACGACTTACGGCATTTTCCTCGCGGTCGGCATGCTGTTCGCGCTTTTCGCGACATCGCGGCTCGCCGTACGCGATGGTTTGCCGCGCGAACGTATTTACGATCTCGGACTTTGGGTGCTAGTTGGCGGGCTCGTTGGGTCCAAGATAATGATGGTCCTGGTCGAGCCGGACGTGCAGATATTTACGCTCGATTTCCTGCGTTCGGGCGGCGTTTTTTATGGCGGTCTGATCGGCGGATTTCTGGCTGTCGCGATCTTAGTTCCGCTCTATAAGCTGCCGTTTTGGAAGGCAGCGGATGCATTTGCACCCGGCGTCGCGCTTGGTCAGGCGTTTGGGCGGCAAGGCTGTTTTTCGGCGGGTTGCTGCTGGGGCAAACCGACAACGCTGCCGTGGGGCGTGCAATTTACACCGCTTGGCCACGAATACACCGGCGTTCCGATAGTCGGCCCTGACGGCGGCGATCTCCATCTCCACCCGACGCAGCTTTACGAGTCGTTTATCATGCTGGCGGTTTTCGGCTTTTTGGTTTACCTGCACCGCCACAAGAAATTTGACGGCCAGATTCTTATCGCATACGGCATTATCTACTCAATCGTGCGGTTTTCGATCGAATTCATCCGCGACGACCCGCGTGGCGATCTGTTTGGATTTACCTCGGCGACCGGACTCTCGACCTCGCAGGGCGTCAGCCTTATCGTTGCCATCGCATCCGTTATTTTTATGATCATGAGATTAAAAAGAGTCTCGAATCCTCCGTCAGCTTCCGTGTCCGAACAACCAAGTGAGTGAAGAAACAACATCGCCCGACTTGAATCCGTCGTCAGAGGACGCAGGAAAGCGTCTCGACGCGTATCTTGCTGAGAACATTGACGGTTGGTCGCGTTCTCGCTTGCAGAGGCTTATTGAAAACGAAGACATCCTGGTCAATGACAAAGCGGTAAAACCGTCGTACAAGATCCGCGAGGGCGATACCCTTGATGTCGACCTGGTTGAGGCGTCGACAGCGAGATTTGAGCCGGAAAACACACCGCTCGATATTGTTTACGAAGACGAATATCTCGCGGTCATCAACAAACCGGCAGGCATGGTCGTTCATCCCGGTGCGGGTGTCCAATCGGGAACCCTGGCAAATGCGATCGCGTTTCACTTTGCCGAGTCTTTCGCAAAGCAAAACCAAGCCGATCCTGACAATTTACGTATTGGCATCGTCCATCGTCTCGATAAAGATACATCCGGATTGATCGTCGTGGCCAAAACGGACGAGATTCACGAGGAGCTGTCGGAGCAATTTCGCGAGCGGCTGGTCTACAAATCGTACATCGCCTTAGTGCACGGCGCGCCCGATCAAAATACCGGCAAGATTGACGCCCCCATCGGCCGCAACAAGCATAACCGCCTACGGATGAAGGTAGCGACACACGGCCGCAGTGCATTGTCTTTGTGGAAGGTCCGCAAGCGTTACGACAAATTCACGTTGCTCGACGTCGAGATCAAAACCGGCCGCACGCACCAGATTCGCGTCCACATGGGTTATATAAATCACCCGGTCGTCGGCGACGAGATCTACAACGAGGGCCGCGACAATACCGTCGCCGACAGCTACGCACGTAACGGCATCGCGTCAATGCACCGATTTTTTCTTCACGCCGAAAAGCTTTCTTTCACCCACCCGGTCACCAAAGAGCGGTTGGAGTTCACACAGGAATTACCGCCCGAATTGAATCAGTTTCTGGATTTGTTATGATTGGAGCCAAGTTCTAAACAACACACGCTCCGGCCATAAACAAATGAAATATTCGCTCTTCGCTTTCGCATTTTGTCTCGTTTTTGCGTCAATGTCGTTCTCTCAGGACACTGACATGAATATCATCCCCAAGCCGCAGTCGGTAACGTCCGCCAGCGGCACTTTTACATTAAGCAATAAAACAAAGATCTTGGCGATTTCGGATGCGAGCCGCAAGTTTGGTGTCATTCTTAACGCATTTCTGAAAAGAAATTACGGATTTGAACTTCAAACCACCAGCAAACCGCAAGGGAAAAATATCATTCAATTCGCCGTCCTTGAGCAGGAAGGGTTTGTTGGCGGCGCTTTGGACGGGTACGTCTTGAAGGTCGCACCTGATCTCATACAAATCTCGGGCCGGGATCGCGGTGTATTTTACGGGTTGCAGTCGCTTTTTCAGCTACTGCCGATGACATTCGACAAGGAAGTGAAAATTTCCGCAGGCGAAATCAATGACCAACCGCGTTTCCCATATCGCGGCATGCACCTCGATGTCGGGCGGCACTTTATGCCGGTCGAGTTTGTCAAAAAGTACATCGACCTGATGTCGCAGTATAAATTCAATTACTTTCACTGGCATCTGACCGAAGATCAGGGCTGGCGGATCGAGATCAAGAAATATCCGAAGCTGACCGAGATCGGCTCAAAACGGCCTGAGACGATGAAGGAGAAAAACTTCACGCCGTATGTCGGCGACGGCGTGCCGCACGAGGGTTTTTACACTCAGGAGCAGATCCGGGATGTCGTTGCGTACGCTAAGGCCCGTTACATAACCGTGATCCCGGAGATCGAGCTACCGGGGCATTCGTCCGCCGCTCTCGCTGCGTATCCCGAGTTTGGCTGCAAGCAGGATTACAAATACAAGGTGCAGACGACGTGGGGCATTTTTAAGGAAGTCTATTGCCCGACCGAAAAGACGTTCGGTTTTCTTGAGGATGTGTTGACCGAGGTCATCGGCCTCTTTCCCGATTCGCCTTACATTCACATCGGCGGCGACGAAGTGCTCAAGGATATGTGGAAAGACTCGTCCGAAGTGAAAGAATTAATGACCCGCGAAAACCTCAAGGATGTCACTGAGGTTCAGAGCTACTTCATCAGGCGGATGGAGAAATTCATTCACTCAAAGGGGAAAACGGTCATTGGCTGGGACGAGATCCTGGAGGGCGGCCTCGCTCCAAATGCAATCGTGATGAGCTGGCGTGGAATCAAAGGTGGTATCGAAGCCGCAAAAGCACATCATGACGTGATCATGACGCCGACCGACAGCGTGTATTTCGATTTTGGTCAGGGCGATCCTGCATATGAGCCAATAAATATCGGAAATTATGTCTCGTTGGAAAAAGTTTACAATTTTGACCCCGTCCCGAAAGAACTAAACGCCGACGAAGCCAAATACATCCTCGGCGGCCAGGCAAATATCTGGACCGAGTATATGCAGACTCCAGAAAAGGTCGAATACATGGCATTTCCCCGAATGCTCGCCCTTAGCGAAGCTGTTTGGAGCAAACCGGACGACAAGAACTTTGCCGACTTTTCGAAACGGCTGGTTTCCCGCTTCGCTCAGCTCGACAAACAAAATGTCAATTATCGGATCCCGGAGCCGCTGGACATGACCAACAAGGTGCTTGGCGAAGGTGAGAAGGCCGATTTGCATCTTGAGCCGCCGATTCCGGGCTCGCGTGTTTTTTACACGATCGACGGTTCGACACCGGACGAAAAAAGCACACCGTACACCAAGCCGCTACAGATCGACGTGCCGGACAACGGCCGCGTTGATGTAAAGTCGGTCGTGATGCTTTCGTCGGGCCGAAAAAGCTCGGTCTATGCGGCGACGCTGCTCCGTAAAACGTGGCACAATCCCGAGCCGGAGCCGAAGGACAAACGGCCCGGTGCAACGTATGGCCTAGCGTTTACCAGAGCCGACGGAGCCATCAAGTCAATTGTCAGCGGCGAATCGAAAGTGTTCGGCGTGCAGCAGTTTGCGCGGGTCTACGATCTCAAGCAGCCGTTTGGCGTGAATTTTGACGGTTACATCAATATTCCGGCGGACGGCATCTACGAATTTCAGGTCGAATCAACTTGGGACGCCGCCATCTATGTCGGCGGCGAAAAGCTGGTCGACTCCGCAGGCATAAAGGATCGCTCGATCCATGCCGAGGTCATCCCGCTTAAGGCCGGTCTGCACAAGATTAGCTTTTGGTACAATAGTCACGGCGGCGAACCGTTTTGGCGTGTCCGATGGGCGATCAAGGGACAGCAATGGCGCAACGTCGGCGGCGGCGAACTTTTTCATTAAGATTATGACCATTTCAAGACGAGACCTTTTGAAAACAGGCGTGATGGCGACCGTTGTAGCTTCGCTGACCGGATCGGAAACGACCCATGCGGCTGCACCTGCACAGACGATGATCGGCGCGCCGTTTGAAAAGCGTGAAAAGGTGCGGATCGGCATTGTTGGTGTCGGTGAACGCGGAAAATCGATGATCCATGATTTTCTGGGGATCGAAC
Organism: Pyrinomonadales bacterium; assembly: GCA_038227175.1. GTDB lineage: Bacteria > Acidobacteriota > Blastocatellia > Pyrinomonadales > Pyrinomonadaceae > OLB17. The sequence continues at coordinate 355,898 of JBBRPZ010000001.1, forward strand.
CTCTCGAGATCGTCGCTCTTTGTGACAATGTTAAGGCCAACGCCGAGCAGGGCAGGGCGATGCTCGAAAAGGCCGGCCGGCCTTTGCCCGCGATGTTCACGGATGCGACCGGGCGTTTGAAAAGCTGTGCGCCCGCGACGACATCGATTTTGTCTATTCACCGACTCCCTGGGAATGGCATGCTCCCGTCGCTCTTGCTGCAATGGAACACGGCAAGCACGTCGGCGTCGAGGTGCCGATGGCGACAAACATGCAGGACATCTGGAAGCTCGTCGAGACCAGCGAGCGGACACGCCGTCACTGCATGATGATGGAAAACTGCTGCTACGATTCCAACGAGACGACGGTGCTCAACATGGTTCGTGATGGCCTTTTTGGCGAGATCACGCACGGCGAAGCCGCGTATTTGCACGACCTTCGCACCATCCTTAACGAGGGTCGCAGCGAGGGTCTCTGGCGGCGGGCGTGGCACACGCGGCTGAACGGCAATCTCTACCCGACGCACGGCCTCGGCCCCGTGGCGAATTACATGAACATTAACCGCGGCGACCGCTTTGACTACCTCGTCTCAATGTCATCGCCATCGCGTTCGCTCGATCTGTATCGCGAGCAGACAGTGCCAAAAGATTCGCCAAAATGGAAAGAGCGATACATCGCCGGCGATATGAACACGACGATGATCAAGACCGCCAAAGGCCTGACGATCAAAGTCCAACACGACACCTCGACCCCGCGTCCCTACGACCGCATCAACCTGATTCAGGGTACGAAAGGACTGTTTCGCGATTATCCGGCCCGAATAATGGTCGAGGGCCAGCCAGAGAAACACAGGTTTACAAACCTTGATAAATATAAGGACAAATACACCCACTGGCTCTGGAAAAAGCTGGGCAAAGACGCCGAAAACGCCGGGCACGGCGGGATGGACTATATTATGGCTTGGCGGCTCATCCAGTGTTTTCGTGAAGGGCTGGCCCCCGATATGGATGTCTACGACGGCGCAAGCTGGTCGGCGCCATTTCCGCTCAGTGCCGACTCAGTCGCAAAAGGCTCGATGCCCATTAAAATACCTGATTTCACGCGCGGAAAGTGGCAGGAAAAGCGCGATACGCTTGTCTAACCCGAGTCTAGGGTGCCGGAGGTATTGCCACAGATGTACATAGATAGAAACGGATCAGAAGTCAGAAGTGAGAAGTCAGAATTCATAAACTGGATCATGGAAGAGTTGATTTCCTCTGCGCCTTTGCGTCTCTGCGGTTTATTCTTACTGCTTACCGCCTACTGCGTACTGCCTACCGCCGCAGCGCAGACTCGCGACTTCACACGCTGGGTCAACCCGTTCATCGGCACGGGCGGTCACGGGCATACGTTTCCCGGGGCGACTATGCCGTTCGGGATGGTGCAGCTATCACCCGACACGCGGGTAGACAACTGGGATGGCTCATCCGGCTATCACTACTCCGATGACATCATCTACGGCTTTTCGCACACGCACCTCAGCGGCACGGGTATACCGGACTACTGCGATATTTTGTTTATGCCGACGATGGGCAAAAGAGGGTCTTTTAAAGCTCCGTGGGATCCGAAAGGACCGGAGTGGTACGTCTCCAATTTCTCTCATGCAAACGAAAAAGCTGAACCGGGATATTACTCAGTTCTACTTGATCAGCGCAATATAAAAGTCGAGCTGACAGCAACAGCGAGAGCCGGTCTCCATCGATATACATTCCCAAGCTCGGGTGAAGCAAATGTAGTTCTGGATTTGAAATGGCGCGACAAACTGCTCGACTCAAAGATCACGGCGGTTGGACCTTCTAGGATCGAAGGGTACCGACGTTCCACCTCGTGGGCAAAGGATCAGATCGTGTATTTCGCGGCCGAATTCTCAAAACCTTTTATCGAGCAGGGCATTCAGGCCGGCGTAGAAGAACGCGGTAGCATTCCGGGAGTCACAATAACCTACGATACGCCCGATCATTATGATACAGCGTCATACCAAAACGCCTTTCGGTTTGACGTGAAGGCCGGAGAGCAGATACTTCTCAAAGTGGCCCTCTCTCCTGTCTCGATCGAAGGTGCCCGGAAAAACCTCGCCGCCGAGCTTCCCGGTTGGGATTTTGACAAGGTTCGGGCCGATGCCAAAGCGGCGTGGAACAAGGAGCTATCGAAGATCGAGGTTTCGGGTGGAACGGACGCACAGACGACGACGTTTTACACTGCGCTGTATCACACGATGATCCAGCCGAATATCTTTCAGGACGTTGACGGAGCGTATCTCGGCCACGACAAAAAGATCCACAATGTGAATGCCGAGGTCAAAAAGCCCACGCCGTATGTTTACGAGTCGTTCGGCATGCCGAGCGTGCCGCAGGCGTCTAATGAATACACTGTTTTCTCGCTCTGGGATACATTTCGCGCGGCGCATCCGCTTTATACGATCATCGACCAGAAACGCACGGTCGATTTTATCAACACGTTTATCCGCCAGTACGAACAGGGCGGGCGGCTGCCGGTTTGGGAGCTTGCGGGCAACGAGACGGACTGCATGATCGGCTACCACGCCGTGTCGGTGATCGCCGACGCGATGGCCAAAAGTATCAAAGGTTTCGATTACGTAAAAGCCTACAACGCCGCAAAACACTCGGCCGAGCTCGACCGCGACGGCCTCGCTGCCTACAAAAAACGAGGCTACATCTCGATGGAGGACGAAAACGAATCGGTCTCAAAGACGCTCGAATATGCCTATGACGATTGGTGCATTGCCCAAATGGCGCGGATCATGGGCCGCCGTTACGAAGACTGGCTGTCCACGGTCAATAAGGTATTTGAAAGTGCCGTGCCTGAAATGCAGTACGGGGAGGATTATCGAAAATACTCGGCACGAGCACGGTCATTCGAAAACCTCTTCGATCCGTCGACCGGCTTTATGCGGCCAAAGAAGAATGGCGGTTTCGTCACACCGTTCGCCTCGAACGAGGTAACCTTTAACTACACCGAGGGCAACGCGTGGGTCTATTCGTTCTTTGTGCCGCAGGATATTTCAAGATTGATGGAGCTGCAGGGCGGACGCGAGAAATTTACCGCAAAGCTCGACGAGCTTTTCTCCACGACCGACAAACTCACCGGCCGCGAGCAGCCCGACATCACCGGCCTCATCGGCCAATACGCCCACGGCAACGAGCCTTCGCACCACATCGCTTATCTCTACGATTACGCGGAGCAGCCGTGGAAAACGCAGAAGCTCGTTCGCAAAATAATGGACGAATTTTACAAGCCCGAGCCCGACGGCCTGATCGGTAACGAAGACTGCGGCCAGATGTCGGCGTGGTACGTCATGAGCGCGAGCGGTATATATGAAGTGACGCCGGGACTGCCGATCTACGCATTCGGAACTCCGCTTTTCAAAGAGGTGAAATACAACCTCGAGAATGGCAAGTCATTCATTATTAAGGCACCAAACGTATCGGCAAGCAACATTTACATCAAGTCGACGAAATTTAATGGCCAAGATTATTTAAGATCATACATTGCCCATGAAGACATCATGAAAGGTGGTGTTTTGGAGTTTGAAATGACGGACACCCACGGAATTACCGGGTTTCCGATCATTCCCAAATCTTTGGGCGGATCGCCACCGATCGCTGTTCCTATCATCGAGGGCGGACCACGCGTTTTCCAGAGCCAAACGACTGTGACACTCAAGGCAACCGATCCTCATACCGATATTGTTTATACGACTGGCGGAAAATGGAGTGTTTACACCGGCGCATTCACGATCAAACAGACGACGACTATTAAAGCTTTAACAGTGGCGGAAAAGTCCGCAGCTGGTATTGTCGACTTTGGCGACAACGGCCCGCAGTTTGAGGGGGGCCGGATCGCCGAGGCCACATTCGTCAAAAAACCAAACGACTGGACCGTCAAGATCGCGTCAAAATATGGTCGCCAATACACCGGCGGCGGTGACGAAGGGCTGATCGACGGTATTCGCGGGTCGGTCAATTTCGCCTCGGGCGAGTGGCAGGGTTATCAGGGACAGGACTTTATCGCGACGGTTGATCTACAGAAAGAAACAAGCGTCAGCAAACTCGGCGGCGGGTTTTTGCAGGTGGCCCGGTCATGGATATGGATGCCGACGCGCATCGAATTTGAAACATCCCTCGACGGCGTCAATTTCACCAAGGTCGCCGACATCAAAACCGACATTGGCCCGTCGGACATGGACTCGAAAATGCGTGACTACACACAGGCGATCTCAGCAGTGAAAGCGCGTTACGTCCGTGTCCACGCCTATAATTTAGGCAAGATTCCGTCGTGGCATCCGGGTGCAGGCAGCGATGCCTATATTTTTGTTGATGAGATACTGATCAATTAGTTTAACGGCTTCTTTGGTGCCGTTGATTGGGCGGGCGGGATCGTCGGGGCGATCATCAGCGTCGAGCGGATCATGTCCCAAGCCGGAGCGGCTTTTGCGGCTGACTTATCCGCTCCGAGAATTGTAAGGACAACCATGTGATTCTCAACAACAGCCCACTCGATCTCAGCAATTCCCGGTGCACCGTCCAGTGAGGCATGTATCTTGACGCCCTCGGCCTTGAGCGAGGCAATTTCCGAGGTTGCGGTATCGCTCTTCGGGTGGCCGTTTGCATCCTCAAAAGATTTAGTCGTCGTGGCGATGTATCTGTCAACTAGTATCTTCTTCGCCTCGGCCAGTTTGCCTGCGGTATCGAGAGGTGCACGTAACACGCAAACCGTGATCTGCGCCTCGAGATCGGCACGGGCAACTGTCAGATTGACGGCGATTTTAGTACTGATGTCCTCAATCGAGAAGCCAGCCGGATAGCTAAAGCTAAGACCGTCCTTTTCATACACCTTCGCGTCGCCCGTAGGCGTCTGAGCGAATGCCGCCAAGCCGCACAAAAGTAAAATTACGGTCAGTAAAAACAACCTTGATAATTTCATGTGATCCTCATGCTCAACTTTGCCAACCCAACGGCGATAAATCAAGACGCTGGACGACGAATATTGTTTAGGGTTTATGGTTCTTAATGTAATTTATCGCGCCCCGTGAGCGCTGCGTCTTTGCTCTCTATTCAGGCGGTGCCTCGAAAACATCCTTTTTGGCGAAGCCATCCTTTTTTAATTTGCGGAGCGCGGTTCTGACGTCGCTGTCGAGTTTTGTCACGATCCGGCGGACTTTCTGTTCCGGGCGGGCCATGAAATATGTGACATGCGTTGTCTCGTAGCCGTTCGGCGAATGCGGTGAGAAATAATAATTGGAGATGCAGCAGCGTGTTCCCTCAGCTTTAACCTCATTGACCGAATGCCACGATCTGTCGTTCGTCGCCATCAGGACGAGGCGGTTAAAGAGGCTTGGGATCTCAACGGGTTTTGTGACCTCAAAATCCCATAGCTCAAGATTGCCGCCATTTTCGGGCCGCCAGTCGGGCGTAATGTAGTAGAGCAGATTGAGCACGCGGTAATTCAGTTGCGAGCCGTCGTGCGAATTATCAAGGTGCGGATTGAGAAAATGACCGCGCTCCATCGCGCTTATCCCGCCGGCGTAAAGGTGCGGGTCACCCACGGCGTCAACTATTCCGGTCAGCTCCGCAACTAGGTCGATGACGCGCTTGTCCTGAAAGGCAAACGTAATGTCGGCGATCAGTGGGTCGTGTTTGTCGAGCGATTTCGAGGTGTACTTGTGCTCGCGAAAGCTCTTCATGAGCCGCATCTTACGAGCGTCGGGAAAGGCGGCGGCGATAGTTCTCGCCATTTCTTGCGGCAGCAGATCGTCGACAGCACAGTAATGTGCCGTCAAGCCTGTTTCGGCGGCAAACTCGGCCGAAATCTTTTCGGCGTCGCGGGTTAATCTTTCGAGGATCAAATTTACGAGTTGGTCACGCATCGTTACTCAACTAATCTATAATCAGAGCGGTTTAAATGCAAAAAAAATAAAAAATTGACCATTTGCGAGGCGCGGGCGTCTAATGTTGTGGTTGGATATTTGTTTTATAGAGGTAAGCATTTATGGATAGACGATATTTTTTGAAATCGAGCGGTATCGGACTGGCGAGCTTTGGCCTGATGGCAATGGCGCCGGACTTTTTGCATCAGTTTGCGACGGCACAGTCCGCGGTAAAAGGTTACGGCAAGAAAAAGGTGCTGGTCACGATCTTTCAGCGTGGCGCTGTCGACGGCCTTAACGTGCTCGTACCGCATGGCGATAGCGAGTATTATAATCTGCGACCGACGATCGCGGTCGCCAAGCCAGGTCAGGCCGATGGAGCCATCGACCTCGACGGACATTTTGGCGTCAACCCGAGCCTCGCTCCGCTCGTGCCTTTCTTTAAGTCGGGGCAGCTTGCGGCTTTGACGGCGGCCGGTTCGCCGGACAATACGCGTTCGCATTTTGACGCTCAAGATTACATGGAATCGGGCACGCCTGGCAACAAAGGGACCCGCGACGGCTGGCTCAACCGCGTGCTACAGGCAAGTGCGGAAAAGGACGCCTCGCCGTTCCGTGCGGTTTCGTTGACTCAGCAAACGCCGCGTTCGCTGTATGGACGGGCCCCGTCGGTTGCGATGACAAACCTTGCCGATTTTTCGGTCAAGGCCGGCATCTACTCGCAGAATATGTCGGGCGGATTTGAGGGCCTGTATCAGCAAAATGCAAAGGACAGCCTCGGCGAAACCGGCAAAGAGACATTCGAAGCCGTCAACTACCTTAAACAGGCAAACCCCGCCCAGTATAAGCCCGACAACGGTGCCGTTTACCCGACATCAGCTCTCGGGCGCTCGCTGATGCAGATCGCCCAGTTGATAAAAGCCGGCGTCGGCCTCGAGGTCGCATTCACCGAGGTCGGCGGATGGGATACGCACGTCAACGAAGGAAACGGACGCGGCCAGCTTGCCAATCTGCTGCGTGATTTCGCCCAGGCAATCGCTGCGTTTGGCACCGACATGGGCAAGCGGATGGACGACGTCGTCCTGCTGACAATGTCCGAATTTGGCCGCACCGCCAAAGAAAACGGCAACCGCGGAACCGACCATGGCCATGGCAACACTATGTTCGTCCTCGGCAACAGCGTCAAAGGCGGCAAGGTGTACGGCGACTGGAAAGGCCTCAAACCCGACCAGTTGAACGAAGCGCGCGACCTCGCGGTCACAACCGATTTTCGCGATGTCTTCGCCGAAGCAGCCTATAAACACATGGGCAGCAAAGACCTCGCAAAAGTATTTCCGAACTATACGGCGACGACGGAGAAGTTTAGAGGATATCTAAGCTAAGAAAAATAGCCGCAAAAAAGGCGCGTAAGACGCAAAAGAGATGCCTCGTAATAAAGGCATCTCTTTTTTGCGTCTTATGCGCCTTTTTGAGGCTAAATCCTTTTAAGTCGCTTTTAAGTCACGTACCGACCGTTTTGCATTCTCCTACGCCTGGGCGTGGATCATGCGTCTTGTTCGGTCGCCGAAGAGGACGTCGATCTTGTGGGGTTCGATGACGGCTGTTACTTCGCCGCGGCCAAAGGTCTCGTGGGTCATCGCCTGACCCTTGCGGTATTTACGCATGCGGTCGTAGGGCGAGGCGTTTTTGCCGGTACCCATGTTGACCGAGGTTTTGACGCCTCGGGTAAATGTGCTCACCGTTTCGCATGCCTCGCAGCTTGCTTTGGTGATCTTGCCTTGTTTGGTGACGGTCTGGACCTTGTGATTTTGCTCAAGGTCGCATGCCGAACACATCATCTCGATCGAATCATCGACCGCGTAAACTTCTGCTTTAACTGCCATATTATTACCTACTTACCGACGACGGCCGCCGAATGAGCGAAATGTTCGCTTTGCCGTGCCCGACGATTTTTTGACGATGCTTTCGGGTACGACGTGTCCGCCGAAATCCGGCAATATGACACGCTCGACCTTTTGGCCCGTCAGTTTTTCAATTGCACGCATCGAGTGCTCTTCGGCAATCGTAAACAGCGTGATCGCTCGCCCGTTTTTGCCTGCACGACCGGTCCGGCCAATGCGATGGACGTAATCCTCGGGAGCCTCGGGTATGTCATAGTTTATCACATGTGATACGGAATCAATATCGATTCCGCGTGCGGCAACGTCGGTCGCGACCAGCACGTTTGTGTGGCCCAATTTGAAGCTGCGAAGCGCCGCCTCACGCTGCGACTGCGAACGGTCGCCGTGGATGCGGTTCGATTTGTGCGAGCGCTTTTCCAAAACGTGTGCGATACGGTCGGCACCACGCTTGGTTCTGGTGAACACAAGCACACGGTCGAAATCTTCTTTGTCCAAAAGATCGAGCAGCAAGGGCATTTTCGATTGTTGTGCAACCGGGTAAGCCGTTTGTTCGATCAGGTCGGTGGTCTGTCCATGTTTGCTGACAGCGACGTATTCGGGATCTTTCAGCAAGGTCAGTGCGATGCGTTCGATCTCGTTCGACATTGTCGCCGAGAAGAACAGCGTCTGACGCTTTGCGGGGATGGCCTTGACGATACGCTTGATCGCGGGCATAAAGCCCATGTCAAGCATACGGTCGGCTTCGTCGAGGACAAGAGTGGTCAATTTAGAAAAATCGATCAGGCCCTGCTCCATATAATCGAGCAGGCGTCCGGGTGTTGCGATCAGGATATTCGGCCGGCGACGCAGTGCGTCCATCTGGGCCTTGTATCCGGCTCCACCGATGATCGACGTGCAGCGGATGTGCTTCGGCGCCAATTGGCGGCAAGCCGCGTCTGTCTGATTAGCAAGCTCACGCGTCGGCGAGAGGATCAGCACGGTTGTGCCTTTCGTCTGTTCGACGTCGATCTTTTGCAAGATCGGTAAAAGGAAAGCGGCGGTTTTGCCGGTTCCGGTTTCGGCGGTCGCGATAATGTCGCCGCCCTCTAAAACGATAGGAATTGCCTGTTCCTGAATAGGTGTAGGCTCAGTGTAACCCAACGACTCGCAACGGCCCAACAAGGCGGGCTGCAAGCCTAAATCTCTAAAACTCATTTAATGTATTGATCTCTACTCGGCGGAAGGACCGGAATTCACTTGTTTAGAACAGACTTTCAACTCTGTTCGCGGACCGCGGGCCACACGATGTGCGGGTCAACGCTCCTGAACTCAAAACGGAACTTTGCGAGTTAATAAGAAGTGTCTAACGAAAGGTGTCTTCAGTGTAACGGTAGCAGGTGAAGTCTTGCGTTCGAACGCCCATACCGTAGCAGGGCTGCTTCTAACAGTTTTTAACGAACCGTCTCTCGAACTATCCAATTGGCTTGCCTCACGCTGAGGGTCGCACTTACCGTCGACGAAGAGAGATGGAAACTCTGCAATTATGATGCACTATAAATGTTGAAATAGCAAGCTTTAATTTACGCGAGGCGCTCACCGGCTAATGCGGCGACACAAAATGCACCGTTTTTCCGGCATTTTGACCGGTGGTTTTTTCCACGTTTTCGAGGATATTTCGGATTCCCGGAGTCACCAGCGCGTGAAACATCGCGTCCATTTCCTGAGGCGTGTACGGCATGTTGCGGTCGAGCCACCATTTCAGCAAACCGAATATCTGCAACGCGAGATAGTGGGCACACACGGCGGCCGGGACGGACAGTTTTTGGCCTTTAGCTTCGCGAACGGAGATCTTTTCCTCGATCTTTTCGGCCAGATACTCGATGCCGGTCGCGAATAGCCGCTCGATCTTGCCCGATTTGACCAGAGCTCGATAAAAGGCGTGATAATCCTTGAGGTGCATCATCAATCCCTCAACCGGAGCGAGGTGTCCGCCGCCGTTGAGGTCGATGTGGGCGGCGATGAGGCCGAGGAATTTTTTCCAATCACCGATAAGCAGGTCTTCTTTATCGCGAAAATGCGTATAAAATGTTGACCGTCCAACGTTTGCACGGTCGATAATGTCCTGTATGGTTATCGAGTCATAATGTTTTTCCTGGACGAGTTCAAAAAGAGCGCTACGCAACGCCTGAACGGTGCGGCTCACGCGTCGGTCACGGTTATCGTGCTGAGGATGCTTCATAAAAACTTACCGTACACTATATCTCATTTCGTTCAGAAGTGGACATATTGACGCGCGACGTCTATTGAACGGTCAGTTGACAAAATCTAAACTTCACTCACGCCATCAGGGCGAATTTATTCGAAAGGAGCAATGATAATGTTAATAAAGATATTGATGGCAGCATGTTGTTTGGTTGGTGCGGCACATGCCTCGGTCGCCGGACTCAATTTTCACGATCCGGTTAGTGGTGATTGGGACATCACTTTTAGCGTTGCGGGCCGAGGCGCGTCGGGCACAATGACGCTCAAGGTAGCGGGAAACAAGGTCACGGGCAGTGTCAACACCGCCCACACCGGCGCTGGCACGATCACCGACGGTAAATGGGAAAAGGGCAAGCTTACCTGCACAGCCAAATTTGCAAATCACGAGGACATTGTAATGTCTGGAGGCGAAAAGGACGGCAAACTGTCGGGCGAGTTTCAAGCCGAAGGAAATACCGGTCAATGGGTAGCGACCAAGCACACGCCCTAGAGGCAATGTAATGACATGCAGGCCGGCAGCAACATCCCGTGAAAAAAAGCGTTTGTTGCCGTCGGCTTTTGATTTGGATAGATTCCGTGTGGGAATTTCCGAAGTCCCGTTGGCCTACCAAAACCGTATTAGAGGAGACTTTTGATGAAGAATGTGTTGATTTTGGCCGGACTGCCTGTTTTGGTCTTACTCGGATACGCAGGCAGCTTGATCCTTTCGACGGAGAGATCGCCGTCCTCTTCCGATCACGGCGGGAATACTCCGGTTGAAATGGATTTTGAACTGGTTGGCGGCCGGGTCTATGTACTGGCTGAGGTAGGTGGGCATAAAACATCGGCTATCTTAGACACCGGATCGGGCTCGACCATCATGGATCTGGCCCGGGCCAGTGAATGGTCTATCGCATCGAAAGGTGATCTGAACGTATCCGGAACCGGCAGCGCCGCTGTCACCGGCAAAATACTCGACAACGCTACCGTCGTCATCGGCGGCATCACGACACCGATACCTTTCGCCATCCCGCTCGATCCGCTCACCCCGGCAGAAGGCAGGCGAATGGAGGTAGTGGTAGGCGCCCAATTTTTTCAGTCGCATATCGTAGAGGTCGATTATTCAAAGCATCACTTGCGGATATTTGATGCGGCGGCTGATGTCCGACCGGCGGGGGACGTTCTGCCAATCAACTTGGTTGGCGGCTTGCCGCATATCGATTTGATAATGAGGGTCGGCAGTGTCGAGTATCCGCTAGACGGAATGGTCGATACTGGCGCAACGGGCGGTGCTCTGACGACCAAATTCCTGAAAACCCACCATCTCGAGACGCAGATGACTGAGAAAACCGGAATTGGCGGCGGCGTTGGCGGGATGAATGAAGGTCGATATTTCCGACCGGATATTTTAAAGCTCGGCTCGGCGTCGCTGTCCCAGCCGGTGATCATTGCGACTGAGACAACAGGCGGTCTTGAGGGCGAAGGTTCAAAATACGACATTAATATCGGTTCCGAATTGCTTCAACGATTCCTTGTGACATTCGATTACCGGCACAAACGTATTTTCTTAAAAGCAAATGAGCGGGTGACTGCCCCATTTGAAGTCGATAAAACGGGCATGCAGATCTACGCAGAAGGCGGTGACCTGCGGACTTTCAGGATCCATGCCGTAATACCCGGCACCTCATCCGAAACCGCGGGCATTAGCCCTGGCGACATTATTGAAACGATTGACGGGGCCCCCGCGTCGAAATTCACCCTTCAAGATCTGCGCACCCTATTCCGTTCCTCGTCGGTAACAAAATGGGATCTTGGCATTCGGCGGGGAGACAAACTGCTAAAGGTGACTGTTACGGCCAAAGGTATCATCTGACCAACCATTCATTTATTGGCAAGCCACCCGGCTGCAACATCGCGAGGCGGGCGTTTGTTGCCGTCGACCTCATAGTTCAACTTGCGCATATCATCTGTCGAGATCGTGTTGTTCAGTATGGCGAAAGTATCAGCCAAGGAATTCGCGATTTCCTTTCGCGCAATAAATACGGCTTGATACGGCGGAAAAAAATGCTTGTCGTCGGCGAGCTGAAACAGGTCGAGGGCGGCGATGAGACCGTCGGTCGAGTTGCCGGCGATGATGTCGAGTTCGCTGGATTGCAGGGCTCGATAGGTGAGCGAGAGGTCCATTTCACGCGGCTGTTTGGCGAATGCAAAACCGTAGGCCTTTGAGAAACCCGGATAACCGTCTGCCCGCGACATAAAATCCTGCCCAAATCCGGCCTGCCAGTTTTTCGCGATCGGAACGGCGTCGGTGATCGTTTTCAGGTTGTTTTTACGAGCGACATCACCGCGGACGAGGATCGCGAAATCATTCGAAAACCCGAGCGGCGGACTGACCGCGAGGCCGTACTTCGCGTCGTATTCGGCCTTGGTTTGGTCATAAACGGTCTGCGGGTCGGTGATCGGCGGGTGTTTAAGGATCGCGGTATAGGCGGTGCCGGTGTACTCGGGATAGACGTCAATTTGCTTTGACAGCAGGCCGTCGTGAGCGAGATTGCCGCCGAGTTCGAGTTTGCGCTCGACCGTGATACCACGTTTTTCAAGCATCTGAGCGAGAATCTCCGCAAGAATTACCGATTCTGTGAAATCTTTGGAGCCAACGACCACGCGGTTGAGATCCGCCCCTTGAGACCGGAAATTAGGAAGAAATCCGATTCCGATTATTACAACCAAAATGGCGGCAACGAGCGAGCCTACCACCGTTCGACGAGCTTTCGATCTTCGTTCCCCGATAGCATAGCTTTTCTCGATCTGTCCCAACGCAAAATCGCAGAGCAAAGCCAACAATGCCGATCCAAACGCCCCGGCGAGCAGTAGATTATTGTCATTTTGCCGCAGCCCGCGAAAAATATAAGTACCCAATCCACCCGCTCCGACCGCTGCTGCAACAGTCGCGACGCCGACCGAAATGACGACCGCAACTCTAATTCCGGTAAGAATCACCGGCATCGCGAGCGGCAGCTCGACCATTTTCAGTATCTGCGTCGAGGTCATGCCCATGGCGACGGCGGCCTCGCGGATTTTGGGGTCGATACCGAGAATTCCGGTCACGGTATTTCGGATAACGGGCAATAATGCGTAAAGAGCGAGGGCGATGATCGCCGTCCGGGCGCCGATGCCGCCGATGAACGGGATCGGGATGAGCAGACCGAAGAGCGCGAGGCTCGGCACCGTCTGCATGATGTTGGCAAAACCGAGGATCGGAGTTCGAAGCGGTTTAACCCGCGTGAGCAGAACGCCGAGCGGAACGCCAAGCAGGATCGCGAGGCCGGTCGAGATCAGCACGAGAAAGATATGCTCGCGGGTTAGCGTGAGCAGCTCGGGCCAATTCGAACGCAGAAATTGCAGGAAGTCGGTCACTGAGAGCTATTATCCACCAAACGGCTTTGCCCAGCTACCGCTTTATGCTTTCTTCGGAAACGTCGGTAAAAACTGCGGCGTGACGCGGCCTTTCGTAATTTGCTCAAAAGCATAGGCATATTTGATCAGCTTAGGCTCGCTCCATGCGGCTCCAAAAAACAACATACCGGTTGCCTGGATCGAACCAGGGATTACCGCCCCAGTTGTCGGGTTTTTCGATTCAGGTAGTTCGCGAAGCCCGAGCGGCAGGGTTATCGACGGGTAACCAGCGACGGCAGCGACGCTGTACGCCTGGCCGCTGGTCGGGCCGACAAAGGCATCTAGATTGTCTTTTGCCAGAAGGCCGTCGATGCCGTCTTCGCGGACGGATTTATGAACCTTTTCGATAGCGTCGAGGTAGGCCTTGTCGGTCAGATCGCCTTTTTTCTCGGACTCAAGGAAGATCTCCTGGCCGAAGATCTGTAGTTCCTTGTCCTTGTTGTCATCGTTAAATTTGATGAGGTCGGCGAGCGTTTTGTACTTGCTGCCGCGTTCGGCTAGATACTTGGCGATGTCTGTCTTGAACTCGTAATTAAGGATGCTGGACCGGTCGGCCTGCGTCGGGCCATAGTTCGGAAACGTTATATCGACAAGCGTCGCACCGGCTGCTTTTAGCTTATCGATGAATGGCTGCCAGTACGCTTTGTACTGGTCGACGTTACGCTGCGGGACGACCATGACGAGCCCAAGGCGGGCGCCCTTGAGGCCGTTTGGATCTAGGAATTTTGTGTAATCCTTGGCTCGTTTTTTGTCGGTCTCGGCACTTGCCGGGTCGCGTTTGTCGCTACCCGCGATGGCGCCGAGCAGGATCGCGGCGTCCGAGACGCTCCGTGCCATCGGCCCAGCTGTGTCCTGTGTATGCGAGATCGGAATGATGCCGCTGCGCGGCACCAGGCCGACGGTTGGTTTGAGGCCGACGATGCCGTTGGTGACAGCGGGCGAGATTATCGAGCCATTCGTTTCAGAGCCGATCGCGACGGCGCACAGATTGGCTGAAACCGAAACGCCCGAACCGGAGCTCGAACCGCTCGGGTTTTGATCGAGAAAGTAAGGCATGTTTGTCTGGCCGCCGCGGCCCGACCACCCGCTCGTACCTCTGTTTGGAAGCGGATTTGCACGAAAATTTGCCCATTCGCTCAGGTTTGTCTTACCCATGATCACGGCTCCGGCTTTGCGCAGGTTTGCGGCGATGGCAGCGTCCTGTTTCGGCGTCGGAGCGTCAAGCAGTGCGAGCGAACCGGCGGTTGTATGCATCTTATCGGCAGTCTCGATGTTGTCCTTGATCAAAACAGGAATGCCGTGGAGCGGCCCGCGCAGCTTGCCTTTTTTACGTTCCTTGTCCATCTGGTCGGCGATCGCAAGTGCGTCCGGGTTTAGCTCGAGCACCGAATGGGTCTTGGGGTCGATCGCGGCAATGCGTGCGAGATACATCTCGGTGAGCTTACGCGATGTCAGCTTGCCCGCTTTCATCTGCGCCTGAAGCTCAGCGATCGTCACCTCAACCAGCTCCGGAAACGGATCGCCCTCCGCGTGGGTTACGATCTCGCCATTAGCGTTTCGAAACAAAGAAATTGCGGCCAAGCCTGCGGCGGTTGTCGTTAGAAAGTCTCGCCGGGACGTTTTTCTATTACCCTTATCGTCTGATTTCATCTGTCAGATCTCCAATTAGTAAGATTTCGAATGGTTTTATGGAACGTTTTGAATTGTAGCAGAAAACCCGGCTAAACGCTTACCGTTTCAAGATACGCGCGGGCCAGCGGCAATTCGGCTCGTGCAAAATTCTCTGGCGTGTCGAGCAGGACGATCTTTCCTCTGTCCATCAGGGCAATCCGCTTTCCTAACAGCATTGCTTCGCGGAGGTCGTGAGTGACAAAGATAGCCGTCTTTCCCAATTCACACACCAACCGGGCAAATTCCTTTTGCAGATTTGTCCGTGTGATGGCGTCGAGCGCCCCGAAAGGCTCGTCGAGCAGCAGTAGTTTCGGATCGGAGGCAAGCGCGCGCGCGACGCCAACGCGCTGCCGCTGGCCACCTGAAAGCTCGTGCGGAAAACGGTCGGCAAATTTTGCGGGTTCGAGGCCGACGAGATCGAGCATTTCGCAGGTGCGGGCACGCTTTTTCGCGGTTTCCCAATTTTCGAGACCAAGTACGAGAGCAACATTTTCCACCACCGTAAAATGCGGAAACAGCCCGCCGTCCTGAATGACATAGCCAATATGCCTTCGCAACTTGATCGCGTCCCACGCGGTTGTCGCCTTGCCATCAACGAGCACTTCGCCGGAGGTCGGTTCGATCAGCCGGTTGACGAGCTTTAGCGTCGTCGTTTTGCCGCAACCCGATTCACCAAGCAGAATCAGAATTTCGCCGTGGAAAACCTCAAGACTAAGTTCGTCAATGATCGCCGCTCCGCCGATCGAGTAATCAACGGAGCGAAATTTGACGATTGGCTGAACGGCAACTGACATAAAAAGTTGACGCGATTTTAACACGGATCAACGATTTCGCCTTAATATTGCTTAAGTTGCGAATTCTTCGTTTCCTCTCGGCCTCGAATTGAAAAACGCGTCCAGGGACAGTCGACCCGAGCCGACAATGAGCAAAAACGCACAGGTCAGAATCTGTGCGTAATCTGAACGTATCTCGTGCAAAACTGCCCAAAACCCGATCTGCGGTGGTGCGGGCGGCAGCGGGAGCGGTGATGTTCCGAGAAAGAGGGTGATCTTGGTCGAGAGTATCGCCACGATCATCTCTCCGATAAAAATGAGTGAAATAAACCGTGTCAGTAAGCCGGTGATCAAAAGCAAGCCGCCGCCGATCTCCAGAACGCCGATAAAGTTTGCCGTAAATTCTGGAACCGGCATTCCGAGCTTGGTAAAGCGTCCGACGCCCTGATTTGTATAGACAAACTTGAGAATTCCTTCCCAAAAAAACACGCCGCCAGCCATTAGCCGCAACAGAATGATCGCGGCCGGGCCGTCGATCGGCGGATTTGAGAACCATTTCCACAATTTAGTGATATCCATAAAATAAAAGCTCCTTTTGTTTAATTTTTGCCACAAATGCACGAATGATTCGGAATGAAGACCGCTCTCGCCTCAAATATACTCATCGCCTTTCAATAAATTTGTGCATTCGTGGCCGAATTCTGTCTCCAGCCATATAGACCCATTTCCATTCCAAAAAATTCCCGATAAATGTGATAATTTTCGTCGGGAATAAAACAGTTGCAATGGCGGTCTTAACTTAATAGTGAGGCCGTGGACCTATGAGAGAGTGGTAGTTGTTCAAAAAAAATAGATCCGCAAAATTTGAAGAGACGTTTATGCCGCACATCGATGCGGCCTATAACCTCGCGCGCTGGATGACGCGCGACGGTGCTGACGCCGAGGATGTCGTTCAGGAGGCTTATCTGCGGGCATTCAAATTTTTCGACGGGTTTCATGGCGGCGACAGCCGCTCATGGCTGCTGAAGATCGTCCGAAATACGTGCTATTCGTGGTTGCAAAAGAATCGCGGTCTGCTCGCGATGGCGGAATTTGACGAGGAACTGCACGGTGCCGAGAGTCGCGACGCGGAAGCCGAACTGATCGGAAAGATCGACAGCCGGGTGCTCAAGCCGTTACTCGATGAATTGCCGCTCGAATTTCGTGAGGTCGTCATTCTGCGGGAATTGGAAGGCCTGTCTTATAAGGAAATCGCCGGCGTTGCCGATCTCCCGCTCGGAACTGTCATGTCGCGGCTAGCGCGTGCCAGGGAACGATTGCAATCAGGATTGGCCGCACATCTGAAAGGAGGATCGTCGTGAACTGTCAATCATCAAAAGATCTGCTGAATGCGTATTCGGACGGTGAACTCGATCTGATGAACCATCTCGAAATCGAGAAGCATTTGAAAGCGTGTCCGGCCTGCGAGTTGGCGTTCGAAAACCAGGTGGCCCTAAGATCCGCATTGGCTGACGAGTCGCTATATCTGCGCGCGCCGGACGGCCTGCGAGATCGGATCAGTGGCGCAATACAACCCGCGGAACCGCCGACTACAAAGGGGATATCGATATGGCGGTTCGCACCGGTATTTGCCACGATCGTCGTGATGATCGTCTTGATCTTTGTATTTTTGCAAACCGGATCGTCAAACGACGATCTTTTGGCAGGCGAGATCGTTTCCGACCATGTCCGCTCGATGATGGCAAATCACCTCACCGACGTGCCGTCGTCCGACCAGCACACCGTCAAGCCGTGGTTTGAAGGCAAGCTCGACTACTCACCGCCGGTCGTCGATCTGGCGGCAAAGGGCTTTCCGCTCGTCGGCGGCCGCCTCGATTACGCCGCCAGCCGCCCGATTGCTGCTCTCGTTTATCAGCGGCACCAGCATTACATTAATTTGTTCGTTTTTCCGTCAACCGGCGACGTGGATGGCGCCAACAGGATGGCCGTTCGCCAAGGTTACAACCTGATCCACTGGAGCAGATCCGGCATGACGTTTTGGGCCGTATCGGACCTCAATCTAAACGAACTTCAGGAATTTGCCCAGGCTCTTCAGAATTGACAAGGGTTTAACCGATACCATTACAGGTCTCAAAGTTTTCAATATAATCCTTGACGCGTTAACATGTTTCCATGAAAGTTACGATCACATTTTTATCTCTGTCATTTGCAGTCCTGATTACCGCAATATCGGCATGTTCGTTGAATTCGGCAAACGTCAATATTCCGGCACCTAACATTGCCGCAAATACAAACGCCAACGTCGAACCGGTTGGTACGCCGTCGTCAGGTTCCGCTGAGGCGGTTGCACCAGAAGCGATAGTTGTCGATCTATACAAGCAGCACAACGCGAAAAAGAGCCCATTCTTTCAGACCAAGAATCGCGCGCTAGTCGACAAATATTTCACCAAGCCGCTCGCCGACCTGATATGGAAAGACGCGACGTCGTCAAAAAATGAGGTCGGAGCGATCGACGGCGACCCGCTCTATAACACTCAGGATATGGAGATCAAGAATTTTGCGGTAGGCAAAGGTGAGATCAAGGGCGACACCGCAACCGTAGCGGTCACGTTCACAAATTTTGGCCAAAAATCGACGGTTACCTATGCCCTAAAACAGGTCAACGGTGCCTGGAAGATCGACGACATCAAATATGTTGACGGCGACAGCCTGATGAAATGGCTCAAGGACACCTACTCGGGGAAGACCGCTACGGGCAGCATCGAATTCGAAGGCAAATATCAGGTTGGCGACACGACCTGCGCAGTCAAGCCGGCCAAAATGTCTTTTGAGATCAGATGGGCCAGGGGAAGCGGCGTCGAGATATTCCTTTTTAAGGAAGGAACTACATTCGAATCCTCGCCCGATAAAGGAGCCCCAAATTCGTTCGTTTTTGACGACGATACCTACAATTCGGGCACTTTTCACCGGACCGACGGCAAGGTGCTGCCGGTGAAACGGGTGAAATAACACGATTTTCTACCATCCATATATGTCGCGGCTAACGAGCGTTAACGGGATTAATCTCGTTGCTGCAATTATTGCCGCTTTTTTCCACGTGTATTTTCCTGTGGATGTATCGGCGCAATCTGTAGGCAAAAATAAGGAAACCGTCACGATCGATTCCAGCCGTCCGTTACGGATATTTGATCCCAATCGGGATCTCGGAGCGGGAATCGACGGACATTCGTTCGGTGAGATCGACCAATTGTTGAGACCCTCAAACGTCGCCGAGATGCTCGCGGCCGGTTTTAAGCCGGTTACCTACCGGTTGCGAACCGAACTGGCTGTCGATGCGTGGCATTGGAACCCGGTCGGGTCATGGAGCGATGAACGGAAAAAACAGGGATATTGGACGTCGGACGGCAGATCTGATGGTGAAATTTCGCTCTCATACGGTTATAGTCTGCCGCGGCGGGGCGACTCGATCGATCAGGCCAATGACGACGGTTATTCGCGAATTGACGACGGCGACCCCGAGTCGTTTTGGAAGAGTAATCCGTTTTTGGACAAGCATTTCACCGGCGAAGACAACGCGTTGCATCGACAGTGGTTGGTGATCGATCTTGGCGAAGAAAAGCCGATTGATGCGATACGTATCTCCTGGGGGCTGCCGTTCGCGGTCGAATATGAGGTGCAGTACGGAAAAATCAAAGACATCAGTGACATCAGCCACAACCCGCCTGGACTTTGGCACACGTTCCCGAACGGGCGGGTGTTAACCAAGACGGGGGGCGAAATTACAACAAAGCTTACCGCGACTCCATTGAAAACACGTTATTTACGGGTCTTGCTAAAGCAAAGCTCGTATGTCGCAGCTGCCGATTCGAGCGACGTTCGCGATAAACTCGGGGTTGCCGTTCGCGAGATATTTGCCGGCACGATGAGCGCTGACGGGAATTTTTCCGACGAGGTGCGACACGGCCGGCGGGCCACCGACCAAACCAACATGATCGTTTCCTCGAACGATCCATGGCACCAGGCCACCGACATCGACAGCCGGGCCGAACATGTAGGCCTTGACCGTTTCTTTAAAAGTGGACTGACAAACGATGCACCGGCGTTGATACCGGTCAGCCTACTGTTCGGCACACCCGAAGACTCGGCGGCGGAGATCGCATATCTTCAACAAAAAGGCTACAAAATAAGCGGGGTTGAATTGGGTGAGGAACCCGACGGCCAATATATGGCGCCGGAAGACTATGGGGCACTGTATATTCAATGGGCCGACGCTATTCACCGCGTGGCCCCCGCCCTAAAACTTGGCGGCCCGAGTTTTCAGGAGGTTCAGCCCGATGAACGCAAGCCCGAATTAGGAAACGCGGTTTGGCTGGGTCGATTCATCAATTATCTCGAAAAACGTCACCGCGCGGCCGATTTTTCGTTTTTTTCGTTTGAGTGGTACCCATTTGACAATGTATGTGGGCCGACCGCCCCGCAATTGGCAAAGACTGCGAGGTTGCTAAAGACTTCCATTGACGCTTTTCGGCGGCACGGGCTGAATCGGAATATTCCGTTGATCATCAGCGAATACGGTTATTCTGCGTTTGCCGCCCAGGCCGAAGTGGACGTCGAGGGAGCGTTGTTCAACGCCGATTCCGTTGGGACATTTCTCGCGATCGGCGGCTCACAGGCTTATCTTTATGGGTATGAGGCGAGCATTGTTGACCGTAATTTTCCGTGCACCGCCGGCAACAACACGCTTTTTCTGGGCGACGAGGCTCTCAATATCAAATATCGAACGGCGACCTATTTCGGAGCACGGTTGATAATGCAGGAATGGCTGCAGCCGTCCGGGGGCGATCATAAATTCGTTCGCTCCACGGTTACCGCAAAAAATGGTCGAGGCACGTCCGCCGTTGCCGCATACACCGTTCAACGTCCAGACAACACGTGGTCCGTAATGCTCATAAACCGCGATCCGCAAAAGGTCGCCGAAATCGATCTTCGATTTATAAATGAAAAAGGACGGACGCCGTCCCGTTTCGTCGGCGATGTCGATCTATATCAATTTTCCGGTCAGCAATATAAATGGGATGCAAAATTACAGATTCCGGCCAAGAGCGACCCGCCTGAGCACACCCGGCTCAATGGCCTTCCAACAACGCACACAAAACTGCCTCCATATTCACTGACGGTGATACGCGGAAACCTAAAATAACCAAATAATTCAACGAAAGTCTACTCCCATTCGATGGTACTGGGCGGCTTGGAAGAGATATCGTAGACGACGCGGTTTACGCCTCTGACTTCGCTTGTGATCCTTGACGAGGCGGCGGCGAGGAAATCGTGGGGCAGGCGGGCCCAGTCGGCGGTCATGCCGTCGGTTGAGGTGACCGCTCGCAGGGCGACGGTTTTTTCGTAGGTCCGAAAATCGCCCATGACGCCGACCGATTGGATTGGGAGCAGTACGGCGAAGGCCTGCCAGACATCGCCGTAAATCCCGAAATTGTGCAGTTCCTCGATCAAGATGCGGTCTGCTTTTTGGAGCAACTCGACTTTTTCGGGTGTGATGTCGTCGAGGATGCGTACACCGAGGCCCGGGCCGGGGAACGGATGACGCTGGAGAATTTCGTCGGGGATCCCGAGGTCTTTGCCAATCAGACGTACCTCGTCCTTGAACAATTCCCGCAAAGGCTCGATAAGCTTGAGATCCATCTTCGCAGGCAGGCCGCCGACGTTGTGGTGTGATTTGATCGTCACGGACGAGCCGCGAAGGTTGACGGATTCGATCACATCGGGGTAAAGCGTACCCTGGACGAGCCATTTCACGTCACCGATCTTTTTCGCCTCGGAGTCGAAAACGTCGATGAATTTACCGCCTATGGCCTTTCGCTTTAGCTCGGGATCAACAACGCCCGCGAGCACCGAATAGAAGTCAGCCGAGGCGTCAACGCCGATGATATTGAGGTGAAGACTGTCCTTGTAAACCTGGAGCGTGCCCTCAAATTCCCGATAGCGGAGCAGGCCGTTATTGACAAAAATGCACGTCTGCCGCGGCCCGATCGCTTCGTGGACGAGCATCGCCGCGACCGTCGAATCGACGCCGCCCGAAAGGCCGCAGACGACCTTGCCGTTAGGACCGACGATCTCACGGATCTTTTCGATTTCTTCCTTGATAAATTGGGCCGGTGTCCAATCGCCTTTGCAATTACAAATTTGAAATATAAAATTTCTTAATATTTCCTTGCCTAACGGCGTATGCGAGACCTCAGGATGAAACTGGACGCAGTAAATGCCGCGTTCCGGATTTTCGATAGCGGTCGGCAGATCTTCGCTGGTCGCGACTGCGTTAAAGCGGGCGGGCATCCGCGTCATGTGATCGCCGTGGCTCATCCAGACATCGAGTTCGAATGGAAGCTCGTTGAACAACGCCGTTTTTCCGCTCAAAACCTTGACCTTTGCTTGGCCGTATTCGCGCCTTGCCGCCGGTTCGATCGCACCGCCGAGGTCTAACGCGACCATCTGCATGCCGTAGCAAATGCCGAGGATTGGAGCTTCGATCTTGTCGTAAAAATCAGCCGCAACACGCGGCGCGTCCTCATCGGTCACGCTCGACGGTCCGCCCGAGAGGATCACGCCTTTCGGCTGTTTAGACGCGATCTCGTCGGGTGAAAGATGAAACGGATGGATCTCGCAATAAACGCCATGCTCACGCACGCGGCGGGCTATAAGCTGCGTGTACTGCGAGCCAAAATCGAGGATTATGATTGTTTCGTGCTGCAAACGATACGCTCCAATTACGTTAGTAAAGGAACGATTATACTTGGAACGGGTGAGATTGTCAGAACCGGAACCGGTCAACCAGTTGTTATCTGGCCGCCCTTTCTGATGAACTGGAAAAATTCTTTGATCAGCGCTTCGAGAACCTTCTCGTCAATGTCGGTCAGCCTTTTGATATGGAGACAACTGCCGCTCACCTTGTGTTTGCCGAGTTTTTCAAGGTATTTGCTTTGGTCCAGCGAACTCGAAAGTATGTAAAGCGTGATGTTTGCCTTGCGTGGCGAAAACCCGATCTCCATCCAGTCCATCTCGCGCCCGGATTCGTATTTCAAATGCCGCAGCCCAAACCCGACGATCGCCGGGCCCCACATCTTCGGCAATTCGCCAGTGACGCGGTGCATTATCTCGACAACCCACCGGCTGTCAGCGCGTTGCTGCTCATCGGCAATCGTGTCCAGAAATGCCTCGACACTGGCCTCGGTCAACTGTGTTTTGTTATTCGCTTTTGCCATGACGAAACGATTCTATGCGAGAAATGCTTACATTTAAAGGTTTCCGGATAAACTTGACAACAGCGGGCTAAATTTCTAATCTTTAAGTTCGCCTGAATAGGCGCGCCATATTCCGCAGTAGCTCAATGGCAGAGCATTCGGCTGTTAACCGAAGGGTTGTAAGTTCGAGTCTTACCTGCGGAGCCAATTAAATCAACAAGTTATGGGCACCAATTTGGTGCCCATTTCGCGTTTGTGTCATGGATTGTGTCATAACCTGTTGAGCTTTGTCATAATCAACCGATTAGACGACTAGCGGTACCGATGGTGTCGGCTAACAGGATAGCGCTACTACTCGTAGGCTCAAGGGCCGCAGCCGCTTCATCCAGGGCCTTCCTCCGGATATGGCTGTATGTCTTCACCATTTGCGGATCGACGTGTCCGACTTGCGCTTGGATGACCCAATCTGCCACCCCCTTTTCAGCGAGTGTCGTAATGACGGTGTGCCGTCCATCATGAAATCGCACCCCTTCAAGTCCTGCAGTCTTTAGAATTGATCGCCACCCAGAACGCCACGAGGTGATCGGTTTCGTCGGGTCAATTTTTTGCTCTCGACCATGCCAGGGGAATACATAATGGTCCGGCTCGGTGTAACCAAATGCGGAGGCTTGGTTAAAAAGGCTGCGCAATGCGTCGAAACATGTTTTATTGAGGGATGGTGTTCGCCAACCTGCCGGCGTTTTGGAACGACGAATCTCAACTTTGGCATTATGCCAGTCGATGTCCACCCATCTTAATCCCTTAATGTCGCAGGCTCTCATTCCGCAATAGAAATTGAGGATCGTGGCATGATAAGCGTAGATCCAGTCAGGTCTGGTTTTTGCGACCGCGATAAGTCGGGCGGTATCATCGGCCGAAAGGGCTCGTCCGACCGGTGGTTTAGTATTAGGGATCGGTTTGTAGTCGTCGACGAATCGAAACCAAAGACGCGCGTGCTTTAGCAGTTGCCGAAGCACTGAAACCTCTCCATTGATGGTTTTTGGCGCTCGACCTTCAGAGAGCCGTTCGGTCTGGTAGAGGCCAATGTCAGTCGGCCTTATTTTCTTAAGTTTCAAATTTACAAACGCATGCGATCGTACCAAAGGAATTGCTTGTTCGCGCCAGTAATTGACCATTCGCGGTGATACCTGCGCCGACCGCTCGAAAATGTACCGCTCAATCGCCGCCGAGATCACCATCACCCCGATCTCCTTCCCCCGGCGGGTTGGGTCTGGCGCTTTTGCCTTCAGCTCCGAAACTCGAGATTGTTCTAACCCAGGGGCCTTGCGGCCATCGGTTGTTCCCAAGGACTTGTACAATGTGCGCACACAAGGATCGTAAAGTGATCGACGCGATGATCGCTGACCATGTTCCATATTTGGAAATAGCTGGAAAATTTAAGCTAAATCATCGGACAGTAAACAGGCACGGGACCAACCACGTCCGCCCATTCATGGACTCAGTAGAACGTCAGGCCCAGGTTGCGGTCTTGGCTCGTATGATGGCGTACCGCGACGTGGTTAATTTGCCTCTACTGGAGAAGTCGAAATACATCGAAAACAAATTGTGGGGCGATTATGCCGATGCCATTAACACGGTGGATCGTCTGGCCGTAATCCGCGAGATACAAAAACAGCAGACAGAACAAGCCAAGCTCGCCGGAGCGTATCAAAAGATTCGTCCGAATGAATCTGACGTTGCCAAAACTGTACGAGGCTATCAGAGGTGGGTGAGCGACTATCCTGACGCGACGGTTGAGGAAAAGCGTCAATGGCTAACATGGTTCGCTGAAGGCGCCGGCATTGACGAAGCTGAACTTGCTCGAAGCATTCAGGTCCAAGAGATCACGCAGACTTTGCAGTAGGAGCGGGTCATTTATTTTCTGTCCTTATTCTCTATAAAAAGGAACTCGTAAACGACGTTCGCGATTTTCACAATCACAACGGCATTATCATAATTTTTGTTATCGTACCGAACGATGCCGGTCAAGTCGTGACCGGCATCGCATCGCGAACCTCGAAAAATCATCGACGGTTATTCGAGTCCGACAAAATCCGGAAGCGTCAGGTTGCCGTTAACCTGCATCGTTTGGGGAGATAAACGATAGAGTCGCGATGATACCCTGAATGTATATGTTCCACCTATACTGACATTATCAAACGAGAAAGAGCCGAACGAGCTGGTTGTCGCCGTTCGGCTGACGCCTTGCGAATCGGTAATCGACACCGTGGCATTTCGCAGCCCGCGGCCGTCGGAGGTCAGTACCCTACCGACCACTGTAGCAAATGTCGGCGTCGCGAGTGGCATATCACCGATAAAGCCTTTATAGCGTCTAGCGGTATAGTCGTATGCGAAACCGCAGATCTGGCCGAGATCGTTATTTCCATTGATCGCCGAGTAGGCTGGATTAAAATAAACTAGATACGGATATCCGTAAATGGTAAGCATTTCGGATTTTGTGCCGTTCGGATCAACGAAGAGTCCTACAAGATCGTTAAAATTGTTTATCGCTAAAGGAGAAGTCGAGGCAGCAGCCGGAAAACTAAATTCCGTAAAAATATTGTTCTTTAGCCTAAAGCCCATATAAGGGCCAACGGCATCGGTCCAGCCATAACCCGTGATCACGCCAGGGTCGTTTATCCCCTCGGCCGATGACTGGGTTCCGTAGGGTGTATCTATTCGTTGAAATTGGCCTTGGCTCAACAGGAAACCATGAGTTATGGGCTGAGAAATGTCATAGGCGCCGACGATATCACCGGCTGAATTTATGCCGGTCGCGACAGTGTCGCTCGAACCCGGAAAATCGATCCGGGACCATGCGCCGCCTGTATATAAAAACCCGTGAGGAATTCCACTGCGATCATAGAAATAACCAACTGTCGCTCCTGTCTCGTTGATCTTTTGGGGTATGGTCCGCAGGTCTCCCGGATAGTCAAGCGTCGTAAATCCTGAGCCTGTAAGGACGAATCCATGTTGCCGCCCATTAGAGGTATAATATCCTACCGCCGATCCCCGGTTGTTGATCCCTATTACGGAGGTAAAGGTCGCGCCGGGAAAATCCACGAAGTTCGCGTTAAAATCGACATATCCGGTACACGGCGGGGAAGCCTGGCTTATTGATCCGAAAAGGCTGTATTGACCATTGACCGACCGTGATCTACCTCGAGAGAAGAAATCGAGAAAGACGGCGTCCTGAACATAATATATTCGAGATCCCATTTGGATCGGCGTGTTAGCTTGATTTGAGAACTCGGGCGGGTCTGCGACCTCCAAATAGTCCCCCCCAAGGATGGTGGAACTATCGCATCGTGCCGACGTTTCTCCGGCAAGTTCCCAGCCCGGGGCGTTGTTGTTGGCAAATGGGGCGTCCATCCAATCCGCAATCTCGTGGCTCAGTGTGGTTGTGTCGGGGAAGTGCGAGCCAAAATACTCGGCGTTTTGAGATTGATATGTTGTTAGGATGTATGTCCGCATGTTGGTGCCGTCATAGTCGACGTCATGGTATCCCAAATAGCTAGAACTCAAGACTTTGCCCGTCGCAAAGATCGTCAGTGATTGGGGATTAATATTCAAACTGCGGAACAACGTGCGTACCTGATTATACAGATAATCGCCGTCCACAGAGGGAAAGACTTGGCCGGTTCCAGGGTCCGTCAGATAACCAAACTTACCCGCCGGCACAATGATCGTCTGGACAGGCATCCCATCCGGCGCTGCCAGCAGCACATGATAGTTGCCGGACTCATCAGAAACGGAATCCCAAAAATTCGCGCGCTGAAAGGCGTCGCCGTACTGCGTGTTCCCGATACTGGTTCCGCCTATCACGTAATTATGATTTTGAAAGACAGGCGAGTTGACCATACCTTGGATCGGTGTCTGCCCGTCGATAAGATCAGTGGTCGCGTCGAATACATTGCCATCGGGAAACACAAATCGCAGCGGAATGAGAACGGTCGGAACCGTGGTGGTAGCCGATCCGCGTTTGGGGTCGGTTCCGACCATGTCGTAATTGTACTCAAGGCCGTGATAGGTTAGGCTGCCCGACCAGTAGGGAATTGTGCTTAAAGGGGCAGCATTTTTTCGATGTTCGGCGCGATCAGCTTTCTGTCGCATTATCTCCGATTTATCATCATCCGATCGGCCCGGAGCCATTTTGTCGCCGATTATCCCTTGTCTCTCATCAAGTATCAGGTTTTTCGGGTTTCGAGGTTCGTGCGAAGGCTGGATCTCGCGGTTTTGAGTCTGTGGCTCGATCTTGGGAAAGACCAAAGCCCTTTGGTTAATTTGCGCTATCGCAGTCCCGCAAAATGCTAACATCGATGATGCCAATAGTAAGTTCGTGATCTTACTTTTCGTCTCCATCGTTTCATCTCCTTTTAAGTGAAATACGTACATGCGCGCACCGGCCAAAATGGGCCTAAGTCGGCGAATATGAGTGAAATCATCTGTGAACGTGTAGCTCGTTGATGGCGCCTCGTTTCGTGTCGGCAGCCTTTTGCCGGCGGACCGTTATTGATCGCGATGATCGCCGTCGCCGATTCGTCGGCGCCAAGCGTCTCCGGGCCGTATAGCAATTCTGCCCCGTTATCAAGACGGAATATCATTGTATTGTTGTATTCTCGACCGCATTGCGGGCATTTCTTCATAAAATTCTATTCCGGCAGATTCATCCGTTTCAGCAAATCCTTGAATCGCACATCGTCGAGCAGAGCGACAAACGGATATTCTGCTATCAGGTCAACCAGTAACGAACTGTGATCTGCAAACGCTTTGTCGAGCCAGACGAATGCCGGCTCTTTGTCTCCGAGTGCGGCGTAAACGGCGGCAACTTCCGTTGCAGCAGCCTGATCGTTTCGGAATCTCTCTTCGAGTTCCTTGACTATCGCCATCAGGTCGCCACGCCGTCCTGCCGCCGCGTTAGCAACTCCAAGACAGACCAAAGAACGGCTGGTTCGTTTTGACACTTCGACGGCTTTTGCGCCAGAAGCAAGTGCATTGGAATACAGACTTTTTTGATCTGTGCATAAGTTAGATCAACCCAGCCGAAGGCAAACATCTGATCAAGTTCGGTGGTTCTTTTGGCTTGTTCCAGTGCAGCATCCGCGTTGCCCGTCGCTAAATAGATCTGACTCAAATTATCATTTGTGACGAGCGAAGACGGATCAAGTTCAAGTGCACGTTTCATCCGTCCCAGAGCCTGATCATCACGAGCCAGCGCGCGAATCTCAAATCTCGCATAACGAGTCTGCGCCGTGGAATAATTCGCGAGAGTTGTGCCGTTTTCGAGTTCCATTATTTGATATTCGTATAAAGCAGCACATCGCTGGCTACATTGCCTCGCGAGAGAGCGATCTGTCTACCGTCGCGGCTAACGTCAAGGCTGAAAATCCGATCGCTCTTGAAATCGGTCAGTTTTTTTGGTTCGCCACCTTTGACAGGTTGAGCCAGTAGATTGCCAACACCGTTTGGTGAGGTATCTAAATATACTATATTTCGCCCGTCGGGTGTCCAGCGAAGCGACTCTCCGCTTTTCGACGGGAGCGGGAACGTCTGAATCGGGCTGCCTCCATCGATCGGGACGATCGCAAGCCGATTTGGCCCTTTATCATCGTCTTGATATGAATACGCGATCAGCTTGTTATCAGGAGAAATGCAGAAGGAAAATATTTGTTTATCGAAGACCTTGGCTGGTTCCCCAATGCCGTCTGCAGGTATCCTCCAGACCTGATTTTCGCTAGGAAAGGTAACCAAGTAATATATAGATCCTCCATCCTGCGAGTATTTTGGTTCTAGCTCAAAGTTTTCGCCTTTTGTTATCTGCCGGGCATTGCTGCCGTCAATATTCATCTGCCAAATGTGGTTGCCTGTGACGATCGAAGAAAATACTATCGAACGGCCATCTGGAGAAACTGACGGCATTGTAGCTCCGTCATTTGTAATTCGCCTCAGATCACTGCCGTCCAGGTTGACGGTCCAGATGTCCTCGTTACCGGACACGGTCGAATCAAAGAAAATTCGTCCGTTGGGCGCCCAGGAAGGAAAGTTGTCTGCCTTACCCGAACCCGAGGTGACCTGGTGGAACTGACTTTGATCACTGTACGGTGCGACAAAGATATTTGAATTTGTGATCGACTTAACAACCGCTAGCGTGCCTGAGTCCGCCGCGATGCTTATGGCACTAAAGCCATCCGGATCATTTGTCAGCTGTTTTGCCGGCCCGCCCGGATATGAGATCTGCCAGATTTGCACTGGCCCATCCGGCTTTTCGAGAGCTAACATAAGCAAACTGCCGCCATCAGACATCCATACCAAGCCGAATATCGCGGGCCACGATTGGTCCGTCAGTTGTCTAACAGTACGGTCGGCAACTCGTAATTCCAAAAGGATACACCGCGGACTCATGTCCCAACTCTCATAAACGATCTTCTTACCGTCGGGGGACCAGGCAATGTTATCGTAGAATTCTGACGGTTTTGACCCGGTCAGCTTTTCTTCATTCTTGCCATCGATATTTACGACGAACACGGCTTGCTCCGTATCGGTCACTTTTCTGTCGAAAACAAATCGGCTTCCCTCGGGGGAAAAGCTTATATGGCCGTTCAAATTTTCGAGAATCTTTTTTGGCGAACCGCCGAGCGTCGGTAGTTGAAACAATTCTCCCCGAGGGGAGACCCGGCCAATGGCGAAATAGTAAATATAATTGCCATCAGGCGAAAATTGCAGTTGGCTTAAATTGATCGGCGCGGGCGGCAGGATCTGCACATTGCTTTGCGTCGCGACCTGCCTCATATAGAGACTTTGCTGTCCGCCGTCGTCCTGAACGTGAACAACGTATTTGCCGTCGGGCGAAATAGCGACCGCTGAAGCCTTGCCGCTCGTCGTCAACTTTGTGATCTTCGCTTCCGCCAGCGAGAATTCCTTCTTCGCAGATATGCCCGCGCCGGAGTATTTGTAGATCCCAAAAATAGTTCCGATCATCAAGAGAAGGAATGCGGCAACGCCGGCGACCGCCCACTTATGGGCCTTGATCTCGCCGACTACATATTCAGCACTCGAACGATGTTGCGGCATGCTGTTCTGAGTCGAGTTCAAATCGGAATGCATCGCCGTCGCATTCTCTGTCATTTGGCCGGTGCTGACGTTTGCCGAGCCTGTCGCGTGCGGCACCCGGGAGCGTTCGAGTTCGTCCGAAAATTCGAGTTCGCGTTTGAGGCTTTTGACGTCAAGCAGCAGATCCTTAACAGTCTGGTAACGCTCGTCGGCGTTCTTTTGCAACGATTTGCGAATGATTCGCTGCAATTCTGACGGCGTTTCAGGCCCGAGCAACTCGGGTTCCTGTTTGAGTATCGCGGCGATCGAATCGCTTGTCGTCTCTCCGGCAAAGGGCGTCCGCTTAGTGAGCATTTCGTACATCACAATGCCGAGGCTCCAGATGTCGCAGCGGGCGTCCGTTTCCTTGCCGCGAGCCTGCTCGGGCGACATATAGGCGACCGTTCCCATGACGACTCCGGGTTTTGTGTTGACCTGTGCACGAGTCGCGTCTTCGGAATCCGCCGTCGCATTCGGGTCCGCCGCCAATTTAGCCAAGCCAAAATCGAGCACCTTAACAAATCCGTCATCACGGAGCATGATGTTCTCGGGCTTGATGTCGCGGTGAACGATGCCTGCGCTATGTGCAGCGTTGAGGGCAGCGGCGACCTGCATCGCGACGTCGAGAACCTCACGCAGCGTCATTGCGTCACGACGCATCCGGTCACGCAGCGTCTGGCCCTTGATCAACTCGGTCGCAATAAATCGCGAATCTTCAAACGTGCCGATCTCGTAAACGGTCAGGATATTCGGATGATTGAGCGCCGACGCAGCTTTGGCTTCCTGCACGAATCGCCGGACGCGGTCTTCGTCACCGGCAACTTCAGACAATAGAACCTTTAACGCAACCTGCCGCCCAAGTTCGGTGTCCTCTGCGAGGTAAACCTCGCCCATTCCACCCTCGCCGATCTTTGAAACGATGCGGTAATGACTGAAAGAGCGTCCAATGTCTAAGCCACTAGCCATATTATTTTGAAAGGTAATCTAAATCGTTCAAGTATACCTAAATGAGACTCTTCCGCTTCGCTTCACGCTCGGTTACCCCACGGGTGCTCTCACTGACATTGATTTCGTTGGGTTGGAGTAATTTCCAGTCTTATCAATCACGCTTAAGGCGGCTTTCGGCCCGCCTTTTGCGTCCGGCTTTTTCAAAGAATCAAAGATGGTAATGATGCACAGAGTCAAAATTGAGCGTGAGGCGACATCTGGACATTCTTTTCTGCAATCGTCACAGGCTTTCATTCGCAACGTCGTTGCATGGAAAGTCGGCCCGAATGGCAAGATAATTTGATGACCACGCGTTTCGCGACATTCGCGGGTTCGATTATAACAATGCGAATGGTATTTCCGCTCTGTTTATTCAGCCCGTGCGGCGGATTCTTTTAACAAACCGATCACGCTACCACGACTTATCTTGAGTTTCCTCGCGATTTGGGAATTGTTAAGTCCATCTGCTCTAAGATTGTGAATTTGTGCTTGCATAAGTGCAGCCGTTCGGGGCCGACCGTGAGGCTTTCCACGAGCACGGGCGTTAGCGATTCCCGCCGTGACACGTTCGCGGATCATATCGCGTTCAAACTCCGAAAAGGTGGAAAGCATACCGGCTAATGCCCGTCCGGATGGGGTTGAGAAGTCCAATGATTCCGTCAATGAGACAAAGACGACGCCGAGGTCCCGGAGTTCGCTGAGTGTCGAAACCAAGTCGGCTAGCGAACGGCCAAAGCGGTCTAGTTTCCAAACGAGGATCGCGTCAATTTCACGGCGGCGGGCCATCCTAAGTAACTCTTCCCTTTTCGGACGTGTTTTGGCACCAGAACCTACCTCCTGAACGACGGTTGTCATTTCCCATTGGCGGTTCTTGACATATTCCGTCATCTTTTCAAGCTGCATCGGGAGGGTTTGCTGATCAATTGTCGAAACACGCGCATATATTCCTACTCTCATTGTTTAACAATAATCGATTTGCAGGAAGGCGTTAAATAAGTATAGTTTTTTGACACTTCAATTCGACGAACTGTTGTGCCGAGAAAATAGGGGTTATAAGGACCGAGTTTTCGCGGGGTTTTTTGACACCCTACATTTCATGCACTATTTATTTGCCGGGCGGATACCAATCTATTAAAGCTGGACCAGACCCACCACCCAACAACTCACAATGCCTGGCTTGTCTAATAGACCACAATTACCTAAATTCGGATGCCGAAATCATTCGAGTCCAACAAAATCCGGCAGCGTCATATTCCCATTGACCTGCACTGTTTGTGGCGAGAAGCGATAGAGTCTTGACGAAATCCTGACTGTATATGCATCGCCTGTTGAAACATTGTCGAACGAGAAAAATCCGAACGAACTGGTTGTCGCCGTTTGTACCACTCCCTGCAAACCGTTGCGTTTCGCACAACGCGCAAGTCGGAAGTCAAGACTTTGCCGTCCACGGTCACAAGCGACGGTGTCGGAGTCGGAGTCGGAGTCGGAGTCGGCGTTGGAGGCGGCGAAGCAAGTTGATTTACCGTAAAGTCTCGTCCGTTAATAGTTATGGTTCCTGAGCGGGCGACACCGTTATTCGGCTGAACCGTGAACGTAACTGACCCATTTGCCGCACCGTTTCCTTGATTTATGGTTCGTCCGGCTTGTTTGCATGTGAGTGTCATGGAGGGCGGCATCTTCAACGAAGCAGAAGTCACGGCAAATGCCAAGAACACTATCGTTGCTTTGAACAACGCTGCGAGCGGGAGAAGTCCGCCGAATACTGACAGCATCTACGGCCACGAAACGGCGGAACAAGTACTCGGGACGGTGACGAAACCGATCTAAGAAAGGATGAACGAAGCTTTACGCATCGTCCTGCCGGTATACCTGATCGCGTTTTTCGGGGTCGCATTTGTCTGGCGGTCGTGTCTGGTCTGGAAACGGACCGGGATCAACCCATACGTGGTGGGCAAAACGAACAAACCGATCGATTTTATCGAGAATGTATATCCGATCCCGACAGGTCTTCTGCCCGTAGCGACGATTTGATCGATAATGTCATAGCGAAAGAGCCATCGAGCAAGACCGTCCCGGCGATCTTAAGGCGTCAGGCTTACTACGGACAAATTATTAGGACAGACCTATGCCGCGTTGCAAGATCAAACCCGTTACAGCCCGGCGGCCTGTAAGGGGTGCAAAAAGAAAAAGATGCACGGCAATCCTGTTGAGAAAAGTCTCTCAACTTCGATGGTCGAAAGTCAGAATCTAACAATCCGTATGTCGATACGCCGCCTTACACGACTTCGTCAGTCGAAACCATTTCGAAAATCCTAATTTACCATTAATTATACGGAGATATTTAAAAAAACGAAATTTTTTGCAACCGATGGGCGCTTATGCCACTCTTTCTCGCCCTATTAGTCGGAAGGCAATTTTTGATGAGGGTGGCAAATATGAAAAAGACGGAAAATCTTGTGTGGTCAATCAATCAAAGCGGCGGCAGATTGTTCTATTTACTGCCCATTATTGCACTTTTTACAATAGTAAGCCTATCAATGTGGCAGCCATCGGCGAAGATGCAGTCCTCTGAAAGCGAGTTCAAAGATATTTCCGCTACGCCCGGAGCGATCCCGTCCACAGCCACTGGAGAAACCCGAGTCACGAATTCTGTCGCAGGTGTGCTAAACGACGATGGCAGCATCAAACCGGGCGCCAACGGCAGTTATGACGTGAGCGGTTTTTCGATGACGTACGCGCCCGATGGAGCGCCGCGTTTTGTACCTCAAGTAAGTTGCGGGACGCCGGATTGGGACGCGCAGTTCGGCGTAGCCAATGGGACTAACGGTGAGATCGATGCCATGGCGGTCATCGGCAATGCCATTTATGTTGGGGGCATTTTCACCGCGACCCGCAATGTGGCAGCCAACAGTGTGGCAAAGTTCGACACCACGACCAACACCTGGAGCGCGCTCTCGCAGGGCAACGGCAATGGCGTTAGCGGCTTTGTCAATGCGCTGGCGGTGAGTGGCAACAGCCTCTTCGTCGGCGGCCAACTAGGGACAGTAAATGTGGGCGGCACGGGCGGCACTCCCGCCATCCCAGCAAATGGTGTGGCGAAGTTCGACACGACGACCAACACCTGGAGTGCTCTCTCGCAAGGCAACGGTAATGGCGTGACCGTCGGCTTTCCCAGCGGGGTATATGCGCTGGCGGTGAGCGGCAACAGCCTCTTTGTCGGCGGCATCTTTACGACCGTGAATGTGGGCGGCACGGGCGGCACCCCTGAGGTCACGGCGAACAATATCGCGAAGTTCGACACCACGACCAACACCTGGAGCTCTCTCTCGCAAGGCAACGGTAATGGCGTTAACAGTACTGTCGATGCGCTGGCGGTTAGCGGCTCCAGCCTCTTCGTCGGCGGCTTCTTCACGACCGTGAATGTGAGCGGCACAGGCGCAACGCCTGAGATCACCGCCAACCGAGTGGCTAGGTTCGACTCCACGACTAACTCCTGGAGTGCCCTCTCGCAGGGCAACGGTAATGGCGTGAACAACTCGGTCTATGCTCTGGCAGTGAGTGGCAGCAGCCTGTTCGTCGGCGGTAATTTCACAACAGCGAATTTGGGCGGCACAGTTGCCACGCCGGCGATAACCGCCAACCGGGTGGCGAAGTTCGACACGACGAGCAACACATGGACCGCTCTCTCGCAAGGCAACGGCAATGGTTTGAGCGGTAATGTCGATGCGCTGGCGGTGAGTGGCAACAGTCTCTTTGTCGGCGGCAACTTCGGGACGGCAAATCTGGGGGGCACAGGCGCGACGCTTGCGATCAACGTCAATCTGGTGGCGAAGTTCGACACCACAACCAACACCTGGAGCGCCCTCTCACAAGGCAACGGTAATGGCGTGGACGACGTGGTCAAGGCGCTGGCGCCGAGTGGCAGCAGCCTCTTCGCCGGAGGCTTCTTCACGAAATCGAATCTTGGCGGCACGGGCGCCACACCTGCAATCATTGCCAACTATGTGGCAAAGTTCGACACCGCAGCGAATACCTGGAGTGCCCTCCCGCAAGTTAGCGGCAATGGCGTGAACGGCCCAGTCGCGGCGCTGGCAATCAGTGGCAACAGCATCTTCGTGGGCGGCGACTTCACTTTAGCCGGAAGTGTGCCAGCCGACAGCGTGGCGAAGTTTGATACCACGACCAACACGTGGAGCGCTCTCTCACAAGGCAACGGCAATGGCGTGGCCGACTTAAATGGCTTTACGAGCTCAGTCGCGGCGCTGGCGGTGATCGGCAACAGCGTTTACGTCGGCGGCACCTTCAAGACCGTGAATCGGGGCGGCACAGGAGCAACGCCTGCCATCGCGGCCAATGGTGTGGCGAGGTTCGACACCACATCCAACACCTGGAGCCCACTATCGCAGGGCAACGGCAATGGCGTGAATAGCTCAGTCACTTCGCTGGCGGTGAGTGGCAACAGCCTTTATGTCGGTGGCTTTTTTTCTGGGGCCAATACGGGCGGCACGGGAGCCACGCCCGGGGTCAACGCGTCTCACGTCGCGAAATTCGACACCACGACCAACACCTGGAGTGCTCTCACGGCGTTTAACAATCCTAATGCTAATGGTGTGGACGCTGCGGTCTTTGCCGTGGTCGTGAGTGGCAGCAACGTATTTGTCGGCGGCAGTTTCACTAACGCTAATGCTGGCGGCGGTGGCGTTGCCCAGATCAGCGCGAACCGCGTGGCGAAGTTCGACACGATCAGCAACACCTGGAGTGCTCTCTCGCAAGGCAACGGCAACGGCGTGACCAGCGGCGGGCCTGTCGGCACGAATAACCGCGTCCGGGCACTGGCAATGATTGACAACAACCTCTATGTTGGCGGCAACAACGCGACGGCGAATCAGGGCGGCACAGGCGCTACACCTGCCATCACCGCCAACGGTGTGGCGAAGTTCGACACGATTACCAACACCTGGAGTCCTCTCTCGCAAGGCAACGGTAATGGCGTGGCCGTGTCCGGGAGCTTCGACGAGGTCATGGCACTGGCGGTAAGAGACAAGAGCCTCTACGTCGGCGGTGTCTTCACTACTGTGAACGTGGGCGGCACGGGCGCCACGCCTGCGATCACTGTCAACTATGTAGCAAAGTTTGACACGACGGCCAATATCTGGAGCTCGCTCATAGGCAGCGGAGGTGGCAATGGCGTGCATGGCCAGAATGGCAGCAGCCAAGCTGTCTATGCACTGATGGTTAATGACTGCGACCTCATTGTAGGTGGCGATTTCTTCATCGCCGATAACAAAGTTTCGCAAAACATCGCTCGCTATAGCGCTCCAAGCGTCGGCCCGACGCCAACTCCGACTCCAACACCCACGCCGACGCCGACTCCAACTCCAACACCAACGCCTACTCCGACGCCGACACCTACGCCGGCTTGCAGCACCGTTGTGACAAACGTCAACGACAGCGGTCCTGGCAGTCTTCGTTCGGCTATAACCTGCGCGAACGCCACGCCCGGCGTAGACACAATTTCGTTCAATATCCCCGGCAGCGGA
>JBBRPZ010000002.1:0-244809 GCA_038227175.1 Pyrinomonadales bacterium
AAAAAAGGCGGTCCGCAGACCGCCCATTGAGTGTCAATTCCGGAATGTCCCCTATTCCGATCCAACAAAATCGACGTTAGTCAGATTGCCGGAAGCCTCGACCGTACGTGAGGCAAAGCGGTATTGGCGTGAGGCGACGGTAAGGGTGTAGCTCCCGCCCAGTGCAATATTTTCGATCGTGTAGTATCCGAAAGCACTGGTCGCAACCGTCCGGGCAAAACCGTTGCGGCCGACTATCGCCAACGTCGCGTTTCTGAGACCGCGGCCGTCGGGGGTGGTGACGCGGCCGGAGATTGACGCTCCGGCTGTTGCCGGGATCGTGATGGTCGCGGCTTCGTCGTAGGTGGCTCCGAGCGTGAAGCCGTTGGTGTCGGCGGTGAACCTTGATACCACAGAGTCGTCGAAGGTCAGCTTCGTCTCGCCGCCCGTTGTGTTGGCGAGGACGTGGAAGGTGACTCTCGCGATACGCTGTGCTCCGGGCGGGAGGGCGGTGATCGAGTCGACCGCTCCGCTGAAGTTCTCAACGATGCCGAGTTGGCCGAGGGCCGCGTTGGCGGCGTTGACGTTGAGCGTCGTGCCAGCGGGTGAATCCGCTCCCAATGTGATGTCAGGATTGGCATTCACACCGCTGATGTCACTAATGGTGACAACCGACGGGTCGAAGTGGAGGCTGTACTGCGTTCCGGCTTCGTTGCCCAGGGCTGCCATCTCGCGCTTCGGTGCCGGCATTTCCGACGGACCCGAGCTTTTCGCTGCCGGTGACGCTGCCGACGGGGCTGTTTGAAGCGGCTCGACGATGCGGTCAAACGCATTCGGGTCGCCCCGGCTTACACCGAGGAGATCGGGGCGTTGCTCGGTATCCTCACGAACACGCAGCCGCTCGCGCCGATCGGCTCGACGCCGCCCGTCATAAAGGCCATCGCCCAGCCCGGCAATTTAATTGAAGTAAGTTTTGTTCGCGGCCCCTCGTCGGGTGTGCTGCTCCAGACACAGATCGACAACGAAGGCACCTTCGCCGACGCCGGAAGGTTTTTCCGCTCGCCCGCCGAACTCGCCATCCCTCCCGGCGACAAACCGCTCCCGCGTTCGGTCGAGATCAGGGCCAGATTCCTCGACGGCAACACCCCGGTCGGTTCGTGGTCTCAGGTCGAGACGATTGCCACGATGCCGTGATGTGGGTGGAAAATGAAATAAGGCCGTCCGAACACTTTATTTTCAGACGGCCTCCTTATTCGTAAGTAACGATCGATTGACCTACTTAGACACGACGTTGCCGTCGACATCGAGATAGACCAACGGCCAGCCGAGTTCCTTGAGGCCCGGCTCAACGACTTTGCGGTCGCCGACGATGACTATCGCCATCTTCGATGGGTCGAGGTACTTGTTGGCAACGCGATTTACGTCATCGGCGGTGACCGCGTTGATCTTTGCGATGTAGTCATTGAAGTAACTGTCGGGCAAACCGTAGGTGACGAGGTTGGCAAGCTGGCCGGAAATATCGCCGACCGTCTCGAAACCGGCCGGGAAACTGCGAATAAAGGACTGCTTGTTTACTTCAATCTCAGCTGCTGTAACCGGGCGTGAGCCGCGAATACCATTGAGTTCCTTCATAAATTCCTGAATAGACTCCTTTGTCGAGATAGTCTGCACCTCACTCTCTGCCCTGAACGGACCCGCACCGCGTCGGGGCGTAAATCTGCTGCTCGCTCCATAGGTGTATCCCTTGTCCTCACGAAGATTCATATTTAGCCGGCCGGTACTGCCGTCACCAAGGATTGCGTTCATTACCTGTACAGCGTAATAGTCCGGATTGCTGCGGTCGATGCCGACCTGGCCGATCTGGACCGATGACTGCGAGGCCCCCGGTTTGTCGACCAGATAGATCGCGGGCTTTGCGGCCATCTCTTCATCGACGTTTTTGATCGGGATTATGGCTGCGGGTTTCCAGTTTGCGAATGCCTTCTCGAGGCGGACCATAATATCGCCCGTCTGCACGTCACCGACGACGATGAGCGTTGAATTATTGGGTTTATAATAAGCGTCGTAAAAATGGGTGAGGTCGTCGCGGCTCATCGCCTTGACGGTTTTCTCGTCACCGCCGAGTTGGCGGCTGTACGGCTGGTCGCCGTACAGCACCTTGTCGTACACAACGCCAGCTACCGCCGCATTGCTCTGTTTGCGTTGAATAAAACCATTCAGCGCACGTCGTTTGAGCGATTCAAATTCCGTATTCGCAAAAGCGGGATTGGTCACGATGTCGGAATAGAAATCGAGCGACTTGTCAAGATTTTTGGTCAGCGTCAGCATTGAAACGCCGCTGTTGTCCCAGGACGCTCCGGCGTTTATCTGCGTGCCGATCGACTGCAGGCTATTTGCGATATCGACCGCCGAACGCGTCTTGGTGCCCTGATTCAGCATCGAAGCGGTTATCGCCGCGACGCCCGATTTGTCCGCGGTTTCGAGCGTCGCACCAGCATTAATCACGAGATTCATCGAAACGATCGGCAGCTCGCGTTGCCCCACTATCCAGACGTTGAGGCCATTTGAAAGCTTCATTTTCTCGATTGACGGCAGCGTGAATTTCGGATCGGGACCGGCCTTTGGCAGCATCGCGACCTGTTTAGCGATGAGGGCGGTGTCCTTTTTCTTCGTTTCCGTGGATGCCGGCTTATCGGTCGGTGCCGGTGCGGCCGGCGTTTTGCTCGGAACATAGCTCATCACGAGATGATTTGCGATGAGATACTGATTTGCAACCCGTTTTACATCGGCCGCCGTGACCTTGCCGTAGCGATCGAGATCGGCCTGAAAGTAGTTAGGTTGATTCAGGTAACCGGCGTAGTTCGCGATGCGGCCGCCTTTGCCGAGGACCGTTTGAAGTCCATAGATCGCCTGCGCCTCGCGTCCACTGACCGCACGGTTAATTTCTTCGGCGGTGGGACCGTCTTTCTTGATCCGTTCGATCTCGATATTGATCTCTTTTTCAATGTCATCGAGCGATTTGCCGGGGCGGGCGGTTGCGGCGATCTGGAAAAGACCGCCGACCTCGTTTGTGCCGTTGCCGGCAAAGACGTTTATGGCCATCTCCTTTCCATAAATCAGATTGCTCTGCAGACGCGAACCTCGACCTGACGAAAGCACGTTTGCCAGGATATCGAGAGCGGCTTCGTCGGAGGCGTACCTGCGAACGCCCGCCCAGACGAGTGACTCGCGCGAAAGCTGAGCGAAAGGATCTTCGTAGACTTTGCGAATAACACTGCTGAGCTGGGGCTGAGCAGGGCTTGGCCGCTTGATCTCGGCACCTTTTTTGATAGGCTCAAAGTATTTTTTGATCCAGCCCATCGCCTGCTTTTCATTTACGTCACCGGACAGGACCAGCACGGTATTGTTCGGCACATAGTATGTACGGAAAAAGGATTTGACGTCATCGATGGATGCTGCGGAGAGGTCCGCCATCGAACCGATCACCGACCAATGATAGGGGTGGCCCTCGGGGTACATGATGTCGCCGATCCGCTCGCTCATCGTGCCGTAAGGAACGTTGTCGACACGGAAACGGCGTTCGTTCTTTACGACGTCACGCTGGTTGTCGAGCTTTGCCTGATCCATCGCGCTGAGCAGATTGCCCATGCGGTCGGCTTCCATGTAGAGGGTGCGTTCCAGGAAATTTGACGGTACGGCCTCGTAATAATAGGTGCGATCCTCATTAGTTGTGCCGTTCACATCACCGCCCAGTTCATCGATGGCACGCCAGCCGTCAACGTAATTTCCCGAACCCTGGTACATCATATGTTCGAAAAGGTGAGCAAACCCGGTGCGGCCGGGAGCTTCGTTCTTGGAACCGACATGGTACCAGAGGTTTACGGCGACGATCGGCGTCGAATGGTCCTCGTGAATCAACACGGTCAGGCCATTCTTAAGCTTATATTGCTTTACATTGATCGGCGGCAGTTTGTCACCGGACTGGGCAAACGCGCTCATGGACATAACAAGTATGGTGATGAGCAAATAAATATATATTCTCTGATTTCGCATGTTAGGACTCCTCTTCTCGGCAGTTTAATTAAACGGAAAAAGGCCAGAAGCCTTCGTTTCTTTAACGAAAGCTTCTAACCGGATTTTGGTTACTAAACTGTTTACGCGGTCGGCTGGGCTTGGGTTTCAACTTTGGCGATGGCGGCTATCTTTCCGCGCTTCGAGACCACGACGCCACCCGGTTTTTCGATCGTAATCGCAAACATCTGCGGTCCCTGTGCCTTTAATTTTGCGTTGATCGGTATTACGACCTCGCCGCTCGATTTCACGTCAAATGTGCCGCCGTCGATGGGCGTCGTCGGGTCCTGGGTCTTATCGAATATCCAGAGCTGATACGTTTCCTTCGCCACATCGTTTGCGGGCAGTCCCTGA
The DNA here is from genome assembly GCA_038227175.1 of Pyrinomonadales bacterium. Classification (GTDB taxonomy): domain Bacteria; phylum Acidobacteriota; class Blastocatellia; order Pyrinomonadales; family Pyrinomonadaceae; genus OLB17. The sequence goes on from JBBRPZ010000002.1 coordinate 4,405, forward strand.
AGACGCATGTAACCTTTCTGCGATTCGTCGCTCCAAACTACATCGCCGACGACCTGAGTCAGCTCTTTTACGTTGCCGACCGCCCACGCCGCCTTGATGGTACCCGCTGCGGCCTTTAACATTTGGTCGCGCAACTCAGTTGGCGTCAATGAGCGTGGAGTATCAACCGGTGTCGGATTCTGCGCGACTTCAATGGTAGGCTGAGAGCGGGTGTAAAAAATATTTACCGCCAACGCCATGCACGCCATCGCTGCGGCCGCCCAGCCAAGCCAACCGAGCCACGATCCGCCCGAGCTATCGGTCGTTTCTGAAACGGACTGCGACTGAGCTCCAGCCGGTGGCCACGGCTCGGAAACCAACGTTTTCGCGTCTGCAAAATGCTGCTCGGCATCGAAAATGATCTTCGAACGCAAGTGGGCCGGCATCGGCCCTGCCTCAATGCCGACCATGCTTACAGCCGCCACGGCCATCTCCAGAGACCGAAATTCCACGTCGGCCGTTCCCATATCCAACTCGGTAAGCTGCCCCTGTTCGGCGGCGTCGAGCCCGTAGACCGCTTTTTTGGTCAGGAGGTCAAATAGTATGTCGTTGTTTTCTTCCGTGTTCATACAGATGCCTCCCTTGAAATATTTGAATCTCCCAAACCTAAATTTTCTCTTACCTGCAGCAACCCTCGCCGAGCATGTGTTTTGACCGTTCCGAGCGGCATTCCGATTGCATCCGAGATTTCCTGATGCGACATTCCCTGAATGATCGAGAGCCTCAGCACCTGCTGCTGCTCGGGCCGAAGAGTTCGCATTGCTTCGGCGGCCTGTCCGGCCTCGATGCTGACCTGCATGTCCTTGTCCGCCCTTGTAAACGGTTCGAGCAAAACATCATCGAGCGAATCGGCCGAAATGCGTCTCGTTGCATACCTGATCCGGTCGATAAGGCGTCTCCGGGCGATCATTGCGATATACGTCGTCTCGGACGATTTAGATTCGTCAAAGCGTTCCGCATTTTTCCAAATATCGACAAAGATCTCCTGCACAGCGTCCTCCGCATCGTCTGAATTTCGGAGCATTTTGCGCGCGATCGACCACACGAGGCCGCCGTATTTGTCCAGGCAATCCTGGATGGCGCTTCCGTCTCCGTCAGCTATGCGTTGTAAGATGGCTTGAGTCACTAAAAATTCGTCAAATCGAACTGATATTTACTTAAGCTACCTCATTTGCAGGGCAATTGCCAAGTTACCGGCTTTGTCCTAAACGCCTAACCTCCATGATAGATTTCGACATGAGGGGTAGTTTGGATTCAAACCGACTTATTGAGATTTAGGTTTGGTGAAAATGGATAAGAGATAGATCAGGAAAAGCGTCAAGGTGGTAGCCGCCGAGATAAGGCAATATTGGCAGAATGCGTGGATCAAAGCAGCTTGGACGTAGATCAGCAATCCCGAAAAACACGCCATGAGCGTGACTTGGACGCCGTAGAGCTTCCACATACGTTTGTCGCCGAACGCGGCCAGCAACGCCAGCGAAAAGGCGACAAAATACGCCGCAGCACCGAGAACGGAGAGCGGTACATCGCCGAGGACCGGAATATTTCCGACAAATCCGCTAAGCGTTGCGTACGGGCTCGTCAAAACCATCTCGCAGTCAAACCCGGCCCCGCACGGGACGGGCTCTGCCGCGTAATGTTCGACTGTCAGGAAAACCGCATCCGCGATACCAATCAAAGCAACGATCGCTGCTGCGATGGGCAGCTTCGCGATCGTTTGTTTAACGTCGTTTGTTGAGGTCTCGGTATCGGTCATTTCGCCGCGTTGGCCGGGGCCGCGGGGACTGGCTGCTGGCCCTGAGGAGCTGCCTTTTGAAGCTCGGCGTCGATAATTTGCTTGAGGCCGGCCACGTTTACCTGGGCAAACGGAATCTCGACATTATTTATATAAACGGTCGGCGTTGAATTTACACCTATTCCTTTTGCGCGTTTTTTGTCTTCGTCAACACGCGCCTTGGCGGCGATTCCGGCCATGTCGTTTTCCCATTTGGGAATATCGAGACCGATCTTTTGGGCATAATCTTTCCAGATCTGTTTATAGGTCGGGTCGGCCGTCCACGCTTTCTGGTTTGAAAACAGCAGATTCTGCATATCCCAGAACTTGTTCTGCATACCGGCCGCCTCAGCCGCCACCGACGCGTCGTAAGATTTGTCGTGGGCCGGTATATCGAGCGGATAATTGCGGTAAATAAACCTGATCCGGCTGCCGTAGGTCGATTTGATCTCGTTCATGATCGGGTGCGTGGCGGCACATTGCGGACACTGGAAATCGGCAAATTCCTCGATCGTGACGAGGGCCGTCGCCGAACCGGATTGATTCGGCGGCGTCGCTCCCTGCGGAGCATTCGCCGGGATCGTCGTCGTCTTTGGCGTTGCCGTAGTGTTTGCATTATTCGCCTTTGCGATGTTAGCGTTAGTTCCTGCTTTCGACGAACTAAACAAGTACCAACCGCCCAATAATGCGACTACCAAAACCGCTCCGATAATGAGTAACGGAGCATTACTTTTTTTTGCCTGGGGTATGTTTTTCATCTTTTATTTGCCCGCCAATTTGATTTACGGACTATCTTACGGCTTTGATCTGTTTTTTGCTAACCCGTTTTTCGTCCATTATATCTAAAGTCTCTCGAATCTTTGAATAAATACCATCCGCGTCAAGGCCATATTTTGCCATAAGCAGTTTCGGGTCGCCGTGCGTGACGATCCGATCGGGTACGCCCATTCGGACAATCTTTATTTTATCCGAAAGCGAGTTTTCTTCAAGCAATTCGAGCACCGCAGAGCCGAAGCCGCCGGCGAGATAAGCGTCCTCGACAGTCACGATAAGTCGTTGGCTGCGGGCGAGAGCAATGATAAGCTCGCTGTCGAGCGGTTTGACGAAACGGGCATTGATCACGGTCGAGTCGATCCCGTCTTTCTCAAGATTCCTAGCCGCTTCCATCGCCGGATAAACCATCGAGCCATACGCGAGGATCGCGACCTCGCCGCCGTCCCTTAATATTTCGGCCTTGCCGATCTCGATCTGCTTTGGCGGTTCGCTGATATCGACACCAAAGCCGTTGCCGCGCGGATACCGCAGAGCGGTCGGGCCGGGGTGTTCGATGGCGGTGTAAAGCATGTCGCGCATTTCCGCTTCGTCCTTTGGAGCCATCAGGACAATATTCGGATACCCACGTAAATAGGTGATGTCGAGCAACCCGTGATGGGTCGGCCCGTCAGCCCCTACAATACCGGCACGGTCCATTGCGAAGGTCACATTCAGATTTTGCAGACAGACATCGTGGATCACCTGATCGAAGGCACGCTGTAAAAACGTTGAATAGATCGCCGCGACAGGTTTCAACCCCTCGCAAGCCATACCCGCACAAAATGTCACCGCATGCTGCTCGGCAATCCCCACGTCGAACGAACGTTCGGGGAATTTTTCGAGCACCTTGTCGATACCGGTCCCGTCGGGCATTGCGGCCGTGAGGGCGACGATCCGGTCGTCCTTCGCCATTAGTTCGCACATCGTCGAGCCCAGAACGGCCGTGTAGGTAGGAGCAGCGGCCTTACCGGATTTGTACGGCAAACCCGTTTTCGGATCGAACGGCCCGGTGGCATGGTAAGCGTAATAATTCTTTTCCGGATTCGGAAAGCCCTTACCCTTGGTCGTCAGCGCGTGGACAATCACCGGTCCGTCATCAACTTTCTTTGCTTCCTGCAATGCCCGCACAAGCATCGGGACGTTGTGGCCATCTACATAGCCGATGTACTTGAAACCAAGTTCATTAACAAGCGCACCGGGTAAAACAGCCGCGGCAATTGCATCCTTGACAGATTTTGCAGCGGCCCGCAATTTGCCGCCGATGCCCGGAACGCTGCCGAGTGCATCGCCGATCTCTTCCTTAAGGTGTTGATAGCTTTGAGCTTCTTTGATGCGGTTCAGATAGCCGCTAAGCGAACCGACCGCCGGGGCGATCGACATTCCGTTGTCATTGAGCAGCACAATCAACCGCGATTTGAGATGGCCGGCCTGATTTATCGCCTCCATCGCCATGCCGCCCGCTAATGACGAATCGCCGATCAACGCGCAGACGTGAAAATCTTCTTTTTTTGTATCGCGGGCGACCGCCATCCCGAGCGCAGCCGAGATCGACGTTGATGCGTGGCCCGCGCCGAAGGTGTCGTATTCCGACTCATCGCGTCTCAGAAATCCTGACAATCCGCCATAGGTCTTGATCGTATGAAGCTCGTCGCGCCGTCCCGTCAGTATTTTATGAGCATAGGCCTGATGGCCGACATCCCAGACGAGTTTGTCGTTCGGTGTATCGAAGACATAGTGCATAGCGACCGCCAGTTCCACCGCCCCGAGGCTCGCTCCCGTATGGCCGCCGACCCGGGAACACGTGTCGATAATAAAATGCCTGACCTCGTCCGCGACCTCCTGCAGATCCTCGACGCGCAGCTGCCTGAGATCGGCAGGTGAATTAATTTCCGATAAAAATCTCATGTAACGTCTTTTCGCTAAACAACATTCAAATTTCGCATTTTAGCCCGTGTTTAGGCAAATGTCGGTTTTCAGTTGTCGACCGCCGACGGATGGCTGACAAATCTTTACGAACAGAATTTATAAAATCTTCGGCCAATTGCTTCTGTTATGCATCAAAAGAGACGAAAAGCGAAAACTTATTAAGAAAATTGAGGTAAAAATGTCATTGAAAAACAAATTCTTTCCGATTTTGACAGTCGCGGCGGGTATCGTCGTGTTTGCAGTGGGTGCATTCGCCCAGGACGACAAACCCATTGCTCCGGCAACACCATCTGCTCCGCAGAAGGCTGCGAGGCCGTTTAAGGGCGACCGCGCCGATTTCGGCCCCCGCAAAGCGGGCCACGAAGGCTTTAAGGGACATGGCAAGGGGGGCCAGATGGCGATGCTTCATGGACTTAACCTGACCGACGCTCAGAAAGAGCAGATTCGCGGCATCATACAGGCCAACAAACCCGATCAGGCGAACATTGACAAGATAAAGTCGTTCCGGGAAGCGAAAAAGGAGGGCACCCTGCCGACTCCTGAACAAAAAGCCCAGATGAAGGCATTTCGCCAACAGGCACAGGCCAAGGCCAAATCCGTTCACGAACAGATGCTCAATGTCCTGACCGCCGACCAAAAGGCCCAGCTCGATCAGCAGCGGCAGCAGATGAAAGAGCGTCGCGAAGAGTTTCGCAAAAACCGCCCGGCCAAACCGGCTACGACGGACAAGCCAAAAACGATCTAAGCGGGGTGTCCACCCACGCAGCAAAAAAGGCGCGAAGCTCACACTTCGCGCCTTTTTCTAATTAGTTTTCGGCGGATCAACCTATAAACAGTTCGTCCTCGGTATAGACCCGGTCGATCTGCTTCGGGGCCGGTGCAAACAAGACCTCGAGGCCGCGTTTTACGCCCGCCATTACGGCTGCAATCTCTCGGGCCGGCACGACGATCTTTTGATTAACAAATTCAGTCGTGTCCGTAACCTGAGCATGCGTACGGTCAATCGACCGACTGACCATATTGACCTTGTCTTTCGCAACGATTGCCGTATCGTTTACCAGCAAGCGAAGCTCGGCGATCTCGTCTTTGATCAACTCGGTCGATTCGGCAAGGTATTTTGTCGTCGTCGATAAATTGGCCGAGATCTCATTAAAATGCACCGAAATCTCACGACCCTGAGCGCTGATCGCGTCGACCTTGGTAATAAGCGGATCGACACGCTCCTCAAGATTATGGACCGTTTTGACGACCCGTCTGACCGTTATCGCGATCCACAGCAATGATATCGCCATGAAGACAAAGCTGACCGCAATGACGATCGACGAAATCATCTGCCAAAACTGAGGATCGTTTGTATTCATAACCTACTTATTTTCCGCCTCATCTATCGGGTAGCTGGCGCGGCCCTCGCTGATCGCCTTTGACTCGTTCTTGCGTTTTTCAGCCGTGTAGGCATCCTTGCCGGCTTCGATCGCGGCCGAGAAAGGATTAGCCGTATTCGCAGCGGCAGCCTTGGCTTTTTCGGATAATTCAGCAGCTTTTTCGGTTGCCGTCTGATACAACTCACCGGCCTTGTCACGCGAAACTTCGTAGTATTCGCCGGCTTTTTCCTGCAATTGAGATGCTGCTTCCTTGCTCTTTTCTATGCCTTTTCGTGTAGCGTCGGCGATGTCCTCACGCAACTCCACGCCCGATTTCGGGGCAAAGAGCAAAGCCAGAATCGCACCAATTCCGCCACCCACGATCAAATACGTCAGCTTCGTCGCTGCGCTCGTTTCATCTCTATCGTAATCACGTCCCATATATGCCTCCCGCGCAACCCTAGATCGCGCTAAATATAACAACAATTTGCTATGGCTCAACTATAACAAAAAGTTAACGATGCGGGCAATAAAAAAATTTAGCGAACAATCATCATGAACATTTTTATCCGAGCGAGCTATAACAGATCACCGCACCAACCGATGCGATCACAAAGGCGCTCAAAACGGGCAAAACCTTAAAGAGCCTGCTTTGTGCGAACGCCGTGCCGACGAAGACCCGTCCGGCGTACAGGAAAATTAGTCCAACAGTGGTCAAGGTTGCCGCCAGCCCAAAGCTGAAAACGACCGTCAAGATTAGCCCATAACCTATCCGCCCCAGCGAGATCGCCGACAGCATCAGCACCAATGCCGACGGACACGGCAGCAGTCCGCCCGAAATGCCGAGGCCCAAAAGGCTCCGCCACGTGACCTTTTCAGGCGGCAAATGGGTGTGCGTCGAGCCTCCGTGCGTGTGGGTCGATTCGTCATGCGTGTGTTCATGGCCGTCATCGTGGTCATGATGACGAGGCGCATTCTTCGTCCACCCTAACGCGGCGAACAGTCTGTTTTTAAACAACGACGCACCGATGAAGAATACCAGTAGGCCCGAAACAAACGTCAGGAACGGCATGATCCGCTCCGGCAGTATATAGTTCGAGGCAAAGAGTGTGATCAGCCCGATCGCAAAAACACCGAGCGTATGCGTGACCGTCACGGTCAAACCGAGAAAAATCGCATGCTTTATTGTTCCCTTTGAGCCGACCAAATAGGCTCCGACAACGGTCTTGCCGTGCCCCGGCGACATCGCATGCATTGCGCCAAAGCCAAACGCGAGCAATAGACTGAAAAGTGCTATCGCCGGCGTCAATTCCCGAACCGCGATAAGTTGAGCGAACTTATCCTGCTGAACGGGTGTGGATGCGCGTCCGTCTCTGTTTTGAAGCGGTTTTGCATTTCCCGGAATGGCAGTTGTGGTTAACGAAAATTCGGCTGAGCGCTCGGCCAGCGGTGCCGTTATCGCCTCTTGTGGGTAATTTTTTAGCTCATCGGTAACACCGTTTCCATAAGACGACGTGTCAAAGATGTTGACGCCCTCGATACCTGCGATCACTACCTCGTTCCACCCGACTCTTTCCGTGTAGTTGTTATTTTGGAACTTTACCAGAGTTTTTTCACCGATCGACGGCAGTTCCGCGATCAGATCCCAAACTATCCTTAATGTCGAAAGGTCTCCGGCGCCGACGCCGAGCGACGCCGAACTGGAAATAGGCTTGACCGGTACGGCCTCGCCATTGACCGTTAGCCGCAGATTTGCCAAATATTGAGGCGTCAGGCTCGAAGCATAAGCGTTTAGCTCGGCCTGTGAAAGCTTTCCGTCGCGGTCCGTGTCGATCGCTACCGATTCCTGAAACGTCGGTATCTCCGCCATATCCAGCACCTCGCGAAGCTTGATCTGAGATTTGCCTACCTCAAGCCGCGAATATTGATTCATGCTGAAATTGCCAAGCGGATGCGCGGCTGTAGAAAATGCGAATGAAAGCACTGCTAAGATAGTTAAACTGAGTGACTTGCGGTTCATGCCAATTCCAGCAAAGCCTTTTTGGCGTTTTCTGCCTGAAGCGGATCAAACACAGGGTTTATCGACAGAGCTGTTTTGAGCAATCGCGTGGCCTGCGGACGGTCTCCGGCCGCTTTGGCGATCATCCCGGCGTGATAGTAGATTTTTGCATCTTTTGTGCCGAGCTTTAATGCGTCTTTAATTGCGTTTTGAGCTTCGGCTATCTTTCCGGCTTTGAGCGCCGTCCAGGCCACGGCGTCAGCTCCGTAGATGTCCTGTCGTGTTTCGTATTCTTTTGCCGCGTTGGTATAGGCTTCGTCTGGTTTCATGTCGTGGTCAGCATAAAACAAGGCAAGTTGCCGGTTGTATAGAGCCCCGCTGAGGGCCGAGAGGTGCCCAATCTGCTCGACAAGAGCATATTGATTATCGGCCTGGTCCCCGCGCCCTGCGATTTTATACAAATCTCCGAGAGCGGCGACAAAATTTGGGTCGGGCAGGATACGAACGGCCCTTTCATATTGCTCGATTGCCCCCGGTAAATCCTGCTGTGCCGCCCGGACGCGGGCCAATGATGCGAGCGAGCGGAAATAATCGGGAAACGTCGCGAGCGAATCGCGGTAATATTTTTCGGCCGATTTGTAATCGCCGCCGGCAAAGGCCGTTTCGCCCAATTGCCACTGGCACCACGCAACGGTTTCTTTCGGAGGCTCGACGATTGCCGATGCGATTTTTAAGGCGGCTGAAAAATGACGCGTCGCGCCGCTATTGTCGCCATGCAGCAAAGCCAGGCGAGCGAGCCGCTGTTCCGTCGCGACTTGCGCAATTTTTTGTATCCCGCCAAATTTTTCCATATTCCGAAATGCCGTTTCGGCCTCGGTGTACTGGCCAAGTTCAAGCAGCGAGTCGCCTAAGAATTGATATGGATAACCTTTATTCGACTCTAGTTCGATGAGCCGCAGGGCATGGTCGCGGGCGGATGCAAAATCATGCGATGAAAACTCGACTTGGATTAGGGCGATTAAACCGCCTTTGTTTTGCTCCGCCGGCAAAGTGCCGAGCGATGCATTAGCGGCCCGCGATGCCAGATTTAAATACGTAATATCACCGGTTTCGCGTAACCGCTGTAGGTACTCGGCCGCAAGTTTGTTGTTGGCGATAAAGTCTTCCGGATCGCGTTTTACGCGCTCTTCTAGAAAACGGACGGTTTCGCTGACGGTAGGTCTTTCGGATGGCTGTGCGGCGACAGTCTCGGGTTTAGCATCCGGGACAGAGGTCGCCTGGCTCCTGCTGCACGAAATTATGGCGAAGGCGGCTAAAAAAATTATTACTGGTTGGGCAAATCTGATTTTTTTCATAGCGGTACTGCCGGGGGAAACAAGGTTTTGAGTTCCGTCCGAAAACGGAACTCAAAACCTTGTCGATAATCACCTAGTTTCGCGTATTATCAACCGCCGGGTTTGAGAGCGGTTGGTTTGGCGGGGCCAAAAACGGGAAAGCAGCGGAAAGCGGCACTTCATTGCTGTTAACGTTATCACCGGTCGTTAAAGCCTGATTGGTGATGAAATAGAGCAGCACGTCAATCGTATCGTCGCCCGGACGACGGCCATTGGGAAATCCGGTATACCCGGGTGTCGTCGCTCGTTCGCCAAAACCAAGACTCAGGTTCGGTGTCGATAGATTGAGTCGCAATATATCGCCGTTGGTCACAGCAACACTGGCCAAAATCCCGATATTTGCCGAGTTAGTCCCAAGGGCGGTTAAGGTGGCGACAATATCGGTCGCAAATCGACCGTGAGCATCGTCGTTGGTTGACGCTGAGTTAAACTCGTTCTTGCGGACAAACGGAATCAACGCTGTGTTCACCGCCGGTGTGGCAGCCCTGTCAATCTGTACTAAGTTATTGTCATCCTTAGCCAGCTCTTCACCAATCCTGGATTCAGATCTGGACTCAGCTTTGGAATTAGACGCGACGCTGCCGAATGACTGCCGACGCAGGGTTACACCATTTACGCCGACAATATTACCCGAACCGCGAAGCAGCCCAGACGGAACCGAGACCGCTATCGTGTGGATGTTGTAACCGGCAAAGCTGTCTCTCCCGCGTTGCAGTTGCGTCGCGTTGGGTGCACCGCCGAGGACCGAGGTAACAAACCGGCCAAAACCAACAATGTCGAAATAAAATGGATCGTCGGTCAACCCGGCATAGAATTTGACACCTGTTGCACCATCGGTTGTCACGTTGAACGGGTTTGCTGCGGCAGCCAGCGTCGGCAGGGTCGTCGGGGCCGTAAATGTCGCCGTAGTGCGTTTGTTCCTGCCCTTGCGAAATTTTACTGTTGCCGTCTGCGCGACGCTCCGAGAAGTCTGTTCTGTAAACTCAACGTCGATGAATTGATCCGGTATTGCGTCTCCCGTGTTCTCGATTTCGAACCGGTAAACCACTCCGCTCGGGAAGAACCCCAGATTCAACGCCTCGGAAGGGACGATAAATCCGGCAACGGTCATTTCCAAGATAACCTTTGTGTTATCGGTGGGGTCGAGAAAAGCAAACGTATCCCCAATATCCGCCGCGGGATCGCCCGCTACTGACGTCGAATCCGCATGATCCGCCGCCCTAACCTGCACCAGCGGTGTAAACATGCTAACAAGGGCAATCGTCGTCACTAATACAAAAGCCCCGGAGCGTTTAATTCTAAATTTCAACATAATTTTCCTCCTAGTCTGATTTGATTGTGCAGCGCTTTGCGGGCCTTTAAACGGGGGAGATTTCAGAGGCCTACTAAAATACTGCACACCTGTTAACAAAAAAAAATTCGTCGTTATTACCGACTATATTCCTCTTTTTATACGAAGTCTAGATTTATTTCGTCCGAGTTGGCCGAACGGATTCAAAACTTCTTTCTTTTCCGACGTATGGCAATCTTCTTCAGCAAAATCAATCAAGTTTATGTGCCGTGCATACCGTAGCGTCCAACAAGACCGTGTGTGCGGTTTTTAAGTCGATTTGATATTGTTATCTATTCGATTTTCGCGAGAAGTATGAAGATAGAGTCAATCAGGAATTTTTCAATTATCGCCCACATCGATCACGGTAAATCGACGCTGGCCGACCGTCTGCTCCAATTGACCGGCGCGGTTGCCGACCGCGATATGGAAGCGCAAATGCTCGACGACATGGATCTCGAACGCGAACGCGGCATCACCATCAAGGCCCACGCCGTCAGGCTCGATTACAAGGCGAAAGACGGAAAAGACTATGTTTTGAATCTAATCGACACGCCGGGTCACGTCGATTTTTCATACGAAGTCTCGCGTTCGCTGTCCGCGTGCGAAGGTGCTTTGCTGATTGTTGATGCAACTCAGGGCGTTGAGGCACAGACCCTTGCGAACACTTATCTGGCCATCGAAAACGACCTCGAACTCGTCCCCGTTCTAAACAAGATCGATCTGCCGTCCGCCGAGCCCGACCGCATAAAAGAGCAGATCGAGAGCATCATCGGCCTCGACGCCAGCGAAGCCGTGCTCACATCCGCCAAGACCGGCCTTGGCGTCGAAGACGTGCTCGAAGCTATTATTGCCAAGGTGCCGCCGCCGAAAGGCGACCGCAACGCACCGCTCAAAGCCCTGATTTTTGATAGTTGGTACGACAGCTATCGCGGCGTGATCGTGCTTTTCCGGATCATCGACGGCTCGATCAAAAAGGGGATGAAGCTCCGATTTTTCAATACCGGCCGCGAATATCTGGTTGAGACCGTTGGAGTTAACCGCCCGCGTCCGACCTTGATAAACGAGCTCGGAGCGGGTGAGGTCGGATTTTTGACCGCCTCGATCAAGACCGTCGCCGACGTCGAGATCGGCGACACGATCACGGACGCCGCCCGGCCCGTGAGCGAACCGCTTCCGGGTTTTCAGGAAGTGAAGCCGATGGTTTTTGCGGGAATGTATCCGATCGATTCGGCCCAGTACGAAGACCTTCGCGACGCAATGGACAAGCTGCGGCTCAACGATGCGTCGTTTTTCTACGAACCTGAAAGCTCGACCGCTCTTGGCTTCGGATTCCGCTGCGGCTTCCTCGGCCTGCTCCACATGGAGATCATCCAGGAGCGATTAGAACGCGAATTTAACCTCGAGTTGATAACGACCGCCCCGGGTGTGCGTTACCGTGTGACAACGACCGATGGCGTAGTGGCGGAGATCGATAGCCCGTCGAAAATGCCGGACACCGGCCGTATTACGAAGATCGAAGAGCCGTTTATCGAGGCGACGATATTGACGAATGACACTTTTCTCGGCGGTATACTGCCATTGCTCGACGAAAAACGCGGCGTTCAGAAAAAATTTGAATACGTTACGACCGACCGTGTGATGCTCGTCTACGAACTGCCGCTCAACGAGATCGTGCTCGATTTTTACGACCGGCTGAAATCCGTTTCAAAGGGTTACGCCTCGCTCGACTATCATCTGTCCGGCTATAAAGAGAGCAAGCTCGTCAAGCTCGACGTGCTCGTATCAGGCGAACCGGTCGACGCGCTTTCACTCATTCTCCATACCGACACCGCTACCGCCAAAGGCCGTTTACTGACCGCGAAGATGAAGGAACTCATCCCCCGGCAGATGTTCGAGGTCGCCATCCAGGCCGCCATCGGCAACAAGGTCATCGCCCGCGAAACCGTGAAAGCAATGGGCAAAAACGTTATCGCCAAATGCTACGGCGGCGACATCTCGCGCAAACGCAAGCTGCTCGAAAAACAAAAAGAAGGCAAAAAACGCATGAAAAAAGTAGGCCGCGTCGAGATCCCGCAGGAGGCGTTTTTGGCGGTCCTGAAAGTGAATGAAAGTTAAGCACTACGGTTTGAGACTATAAAATATATCTGTTTTTCTAATCAAAATCATTTATAATTAGTTTTCGAGGCGTGGACAGATTAGTTTTGCGGCTTGGATAGATACGATATTGGTCAGAGGAAAAATTAAAAATGGGATGGCACTGCCACTCGAACCGGTAACGCATTCTGATGAAGGTCGGAACGTTATCATTACGTTTGTGGATGATGAAAGTCAGACCGCACGACCGACCCACTCGAATGGGGACCTGTCCCTTAAGAAATTGATAGATGAATTTCGGGTTGATACCGGTATAGAAGATCTCGCATCTCAACACGACCATTACCTTTACGGAACGCCCAAAAAATAGCCGATGCCTGTCGTCTTTGTTGATACAGTTGCGTGGATCGCCTTAGCAAACACACGTGATTCATTGCACGATGCTGCCCGCATAGCTTTTGATCGGCTATGGAATGCCAACACTTCATTTTTGACATCGGAATTTGTTCTACTCGAATTGGGTAATACGCTTTCTTCCCCTGAATTTCGACTGCGGACGGCTGCTTTCATTAAAATTCTGCGAAATTCGTCTGCTATCGAGATAGTCGCGGCCAGCACTGAACTATTTGATCGCGGGTTAGCATAGTTTGGAAGTCGTCCTGACAAGAACTGGGGTTTAGTCGATTGCACGAGCTTTGTGATTATGATCGAACGTCAGATCGCGGAGGCATTCACCGAAGACCGTCATTTTGAACAGGCGGGATTTTCTAAGTTACTTTGATCATAAACAGGGGTCTTTAATCGTTGATGGAAAAAATCTGGAACATAATCAATTACCTTGTTGGGGTCACCATCTATGACCGCAATGACGTATTAGTGATCGAAGATCGAAGGCCTAATCGGAATTTGTTCCTTTCCGTCTTGGCATTAGTTGCCAGCCTGTGTTTTTTGGTGGTCGGCGCCGTCAATCTCTGGAAAGATACGGGCATCGGCATCAGACTCGACGGCTATAAATTCGCTTTTGTCGGGGTCGCTCTCGTAGCAGCCCTGGTATTCGCGATACGCGAAACATTTCGCGAAGTTTATGTATTTGACAAGCCGCACGATACATATATTTTTACGCGTCACAGCCTACTAAATAAAGACGTGCTTGAGGGCAGCCTGAGCCAGTTTCGAGCAGTCCAGATCGAGCGACGCACCAATGAAGATAGCGAAACCTACAGTAAAACCTACACCTACATGGTCGCATTGCTCATGGAGGGCCTTTTGCTCGGCCAGTCGGACACCCAAATCCTGAGAGAACAACCACCGCTGTTCAACAGCAAGGCCGCAGAGAACAGAATAGCCGCCGCGATCGCGAAATTCCTGAACATTGAACGGCAAGGTGTGGTGGACGTTTTATGACTCGATCACTAACTCTTGTTCAGTAACCGACATCATAATCCTTTCAAGTCGTTGCCGACATGCGGGCGCATAGATTCATTCCTCGTCCTCGCGCAGTTTTTCGAGCACTGAGAGATCTTCGAGCGTTGTCACATCGCCGGCGACTGTACCGCCCGAGGCGAGTTCGCGGAGCAGGCGGCGCATGATCTTGCCTGAGCGGGTTTTTGGCAGCATATCGGTAAAGCGAATGTCGTCGGGTTTGGCAAGCGAGCCGATCTCTTTGGCGACGTGAGCACGCAGGGCATTTTTTAGCTCGTCGTTACCTTTTCGGCCACCTTCGAGAGTTACAAAAGCTGAGATGGCCTGGCCTTTCAAGTCGTCGGGGCGCCCGACGACTGCAGCTTCGGCGACAGCTTCGTGCGATACCAGGGCGGACTCGATCTCGGCGGTTCCCAAACGGTGGCCGCTGACGTTTATCACATCATCGACGCGACCCATTATCCAGTAATAACCACGCTCGTCGCGGCGTGCGCCGTCACCAGCAAAATAAAAGCCGGGGATTTCGGACCAATACGCCTGTTTATAACGCTGGTCGTCGCCCCACAATGTGCGAAGCATCGACGGCCACGGGTGGGTCGCAACCAGATAGCCGCCTTCGCCGGGACCGACGGGTTTTCCGGCTTTGGTAACAATATCAAGTAATATTCCCGGCAGCGGCCTTGTCGCGGTTCCGGGAACAGTCGGCGTCGCACCGGGGAGCGGCGAGATCATGATCGAACCGGTTTCCGTCTGCCACCAAGTGTCGACGATCGGACATTTTCCTTTGCCGATAGTCTCGTGATACCACATCCATGCTTCGGGATTGATCGGCTCACCGACGGTGCCCAGCAGCCGCAAACTGGACAGGTCGTGCTTGAGCGGATACTGCTCGCCCCATTTGATAAACGAGCGGATCGCGGTCGGCGCCGTGTAAAAAATGGTGATCCGGTGCCGCTCGATGATGTCCCAGAAACGGTCAAAGTCCGGATGATTGGGCGCACCTTCGTACATAAACACCGTCGCCCCGTTAGCCAATGGCCCATACACGACATAGCTGTGGCCGGTCACCCAGCCAATATCGGCCGTGCACCAGTAAATATCGTCATCCTTGAGGTCAAAGACCACCTTCATTGAATAGGCCGTTTGCGTCAGGTAGCCGCCGGTCGTATGCAGGATGCCCTTCGGCTTGCCGGTCGTTCCCGATGTGTAAAGGATGTAGAGCGGATGCTCGGAATCGAGTTCCTCGGCCGGGCAGACCGCACTTACGGTTTTCGTAAGCTCGTGCCACCAATGGTCGCGGCCCGGGCGCATCATGACTTTCGATCGCGTGCGTTGAAAGACGACCACATCCTTAACTGTCGGGCATTGGTCGGCGGCCTCGTCGACGATGTTTTTGAGCTTGATTTCCGAGCCGCGGCGATAGCCGCCGTCAGCGGTAACGATGACTTTGCAGCCTCCGTCATTTACGCGGTCCCGGATTGCGTCGGCGGAAAATCCGCCGAAAATGACCGTGTGCGTCGCACCGATCCGTGCGCAAGCGAGCATCGCGACCGCCAATGCCGGGATCAGCGGCATATAAAGTGCAACACGCTCACCGGTCTCAACGCCAAGGCTTTTCAGAACATTGGCGAATCTCGAAACTTCGCCGTGGAGTTGGAGATAAGTGATCGTCTTGATCTCGCCTGTTTCACCTTCCCAAATTATCGCGGCCTTGTTTCTTCGCCACGTCGAAAGGTGCCGGTCGAGACAGTTGTATGCAACATTGATCTTGCCGCCGACAAACCATTTAGCATGCGGCTCGTGCCATTCGAGTACGATGTCCCATTTTCGGAACCAATGAAGTTCCTCTGCCTGCTTGGCCCAAAAAGCAGCCGGATCGGCGGCGGCCTCGGCGTATATCCGCTCATATTCTTCAAAGCTTTTTATGTGAGCGTTTGCGGCAAACTCGGCCGGCGGAGGGAAGACGCGGTTTTCATTAAGAATTGACTCGATGGCAGGTTGTTTGGACATTTGCAGTTTACACGAAGGGCTATTTGATCCTTGCGCGTTTGCGAGGGCGAGTCAGGATTACGCCGGTTTCCGTTAAGGTCGTATCAATCTCATCTAATTCGTCATATGTCAGCCCGATCAAATTGACGAGGTGGTCGATCTGTCTCTGAGTGTGATCCTGCTTTGCCGTCATGGCCTTGTTCCAGGCCTCAAAACGGCGGTCGGCATCGGCAGTATCCTTCTTATGCTGGAATTCAAACTGCATTATCTGCCGCTTTATCTCTTCAGTCTCGGCGGCGATCTTGCGCAATCGCTCTTCGTGTTCGGCTTGGGTCATACGTCAGATTTTAAGCTGGTTGTATTAGGGAGTCAAAACCTATGTTTGTGTTATCATCGACTGCCGAAATCCTACACGGGCGATTCTATGCCGCTTCTCGAAATGCGAAATATCGTCAAGGAGTTTCCCGGTGTCCGGGCTCTCGACGGCGTGAGTTTCACGCTCGACGCGGGTGAGTTTCATTCGCTCGTCGGCGAGAATGGCGCTGGAAAATCAACGCTAATGAAGGTTTTGTCGGGCGTCTATCCAGAAGGCACATTTGAGGGCGAGATACTTGTCGACGAAAGATCTCGTCATTTTCGCGGCATCCGCGACTCGGAAAGTGCGTGTATCGCGATTATCTTTCAGGAGCTATCGCTGGTCAAAGAATTGACGGTTGGCGAAAACATTTTTCTCGGCAAGGAGCCGTCGCGGTTCGGCGTGATCAACTGGTCGGAGCTTTATCACAAAGCCTCTAAACTATTGCAGGACCTCCATTTAAACATAGATCCACGAATAAAAGTCGGCAGTCTCGGCATCGGTCAGCAGCAGCTAGTCGAGATCGCCAAAGCCTTGTCACAAGACGCTAAAATCCTGGTTCTGGATGAGCCGACCGCCGCCTTGACCGAATCGGAGGTTGAGACGCTCTTCACCATTCTGGAAAAACTACGCACGCGCGGAGTCGGTTTGATCTACATCTCGCACAAGCTCGACGAGGTGTTCAAGATGAGCGACCGGATCACCGTCCTGCGGGACGGCAAAACGGTCGCAACGCAGACCGCACGCGAGACGAGCAAGGACGGCGTCATCGCCGCTATGGTCGGTCGCGAGGTCGGAAATATTTTCCCAGCGGTCGAACACGAACACGGCCAAACCGCGTTGCGCGTAAAACACCTGACTGCGTACTCTCCGGACGTGGCCGACAAGAAACTCGTTGACGACGTTTCATTTGAGGTCAGGAAGGGCGAGGTGCTTGGTATTGCCGGACTGATGGGAGCTGGCCGCACCGAATTGCTGATGGCGATATTTGGGGCATGGCAGGGCAAATATCAACGCGAGATCGAAATCGACGGGAAACCGGTATCGGTAAATTCGCCCGCCGACGCGATCGCAAACGGCGTCGGATTTGTGACCGAGGACCGTAAGCGTTTCGGGCTAATTCTTGAGCAAACGATCCTCGACAATATGACGCTCGCGGGCCTGAAAGCGATCTCGGGCAAGATCATAACCAATCGAACACGAGAAACCATCGCAGCGGCCCTACCGATGAGATCGCTTCGGATAAAGGCAAATTCGCCGATGACCGTTACAAACACTCTTTCGGGCGGCAACCAGCAAAAGGTCGTGCTTGGAAAATGGCTGCTCACGAATCCAAAAGTATTATTTCTCGACGAACCGACACGCGGCATCGATGTCGGGGCAAAACAGGAGATATATGCCGAGATCAATAAGCTCGCAAAAACGGGAATGGCGATCGTGCTCGTCTCGTCGGAGCTACCCGAGGTGCTCGGCCTTTCGGACCGCGTGATCGTTTTGCACGAAGGCCGTCTGACCGGCGAATTCACGCGCGACGAGGCAACGCCGGAAAAGGTAATGACCGCCGCGACCGGCAATAACTAATCAGAAATGGACGAACAAAAAACATCACGAATAACTGCAGCTACGCTTCGCGCGTACATCATGATCGCTGTTCTGGGGCTGATCTGGATGTATTTTCATTGGGCAACGGACTATGTTTTTCTGACGCCGCGAAACCTGTCAAACCTTATGACTCAGATGTCCGTGACAGGCGTTATCGCGGTGGGAATGCTGATGGTTATCGTTTCCGGTAACATCGATCTCTCGGTCGGAGCGGTCCTCGGTTTTGCCGGGGGCATCGCCGCTTACACCGTAACCGTGATGGACTACGGGCTGCCAACGGCAATCGTCGCGGCCGTCGCCGTTGGTGTTGCCATTGGCGTTTTTCATGGGGCTCTGACCGCCTACCTAAACATTCCTGCGTTTATTGTTACTCTAGGCGGACTGCTTGCGTGGCGCGGTGCGGTTAAATGGCTGCTCGGCGGCAACACGATCCCGATATCTAACGAGACGTTCAAGGCAATAGGTAATAACAATCTGCCCTTGTCAATCGGCTGGGCATTGGCGGCGGCGGCGATCCTTTTTGTTTTGTTCATGGCTTATCGAAACGCGAAATCCGTCAAAGATTACGGTCTCGGCGAGGCAAATTACGGGGGTGAACTGCTCAAGGCGATCATTCCAATTGGCGGCATCGTGGGGTTTATTTGGGTGATGAATTCGTATCAAGGCGTGCCGATTCCGGTCCTTATATTGCTTGCGGTTGCTCTTGTGGGCGGGTTTATCACAAATTCGACGACCTTTGGCCGCTATCTCTACGCCATTGGTGGCAACGCCGATGCCGCGAGGCTCTCGGGCATAAATAACAAGCGAAATGTTCTAAAGGTTTTTGCCCTCCTGGGTGCGTTGACCGGCGTCGCATCGTTGATCTTCACAGCCCGCGTTGGAAGCGCGGCTCCCGATGCTGGTGTTTTGAAGGAACTCGACGCCATCGCCGCCTGCGTCATCGGCGGCGCCTCTCTCATGGGCGGGCGCGGAACGATCTTCGGCGCATGCCTCGGCGCTCTAATCATGGCAAGCCTCGACAACGGCATGTCGCTTCTCAACGTTCGCGATTTTATGCAAGACATCATCAAAGGCTCAATCCTGGTCGCGGCCGTTGGGCTGGACATGGCTGGGAGACGGCAGAGTTGACAACTTTGAGGCTTTGCGGTGTTATCAATGCCATGCAATCACTTTTTATTTGGAACTAGGAGCAATCTAATGAAACGAATATCGATTATCCTCGCGCTTTGCTTTTGTCTTGCCGCCACCGCTTTTGGTCAGGGTAAGCCACCTCTGTTGATGCGGACGCCGACCATGAATAAGACCCACATCGTCTTTTCTTATGCCGGCGACCTGTGGTCCGTTCCCCGTGGTGGCGGCGTGGCAGATCGCCTGACAACCGGGGTCGGCCGCGAGTTTGCCCCGCTTTTTTCACCCGACGGACAATGGATCGCGTTTACCGGCGAATATGACGGCAATGTCGATGTGTATCTAATGCCCGCGAGCGGAGGCGAGCCAAGGCGACTTACCTTTCACCCCGGTCCAGACCAGCTTGCCGGCTGGAGTCCGGACGGCAAAAGGATATTGTTCTCATCCGGTCGAAACTCTGAGACGGGCCGAACCGCACAGCTCTTTACCATGGCCGTCGACGGCGTTAACCCCGATGTCATTCCGCTGCCGATGGCATTTGAAGGCTCGTATTCAACTGACGGCACACATTTGGCCTACGTCCCGCTCCCAAGGCCTTTCGCTGCCTGGAAGCGATACCGCGGGGGACAGGCCACATCCGTCATGATCGCGGACCTCAGCGATTCGAGCGTCGAAAAGGTGCCCCGGACGGATTCGAACGACTTTAATCCTATGTGGGCGGGTTCGAAAGTGTACTTCCTATCCGACCGCAGCGGCCCCGCTACACTTTATGCATATGATACGAGCACAAAGAAGGTGGCGCCCGCCCTGCAAACTCCCGGCCTGGAGATAAAATCGGCGTCGCTCGGGTCAGATAGGGACGCGATCGTCTACGAAGAGTTTGGCTCTATCAGCACCTACGATCTTAAGTCCGGCAAGGCCCAGCGGGTAAACGTGACTGTAGAGGGCGACATAGCATCCGTTAGGCCGCGTTATGAAAAGGCTGCTCCGCGCATCTCGAATGCCGCACTTTCACCGACCGGTGCACGAGCCGTTTTTGAGGCAAGAGGCGAGATCTTGAGCGTACCGGCGGAGAAAGGCGATGCGCGAAATCTGACAAATAGCCCTGGCGTCGCCGATCGTGACCCCGCGTGGTCACCCGACGGCAAGTGGATCGCTTACTTTTCAGACGAGTCCGGCGAGTACGCTCTCCATTTGCGAGCACAATCCGGGATGGGTGAGGTCAAAAAGATCAGTTTGGGAAACCCATCATCGTTCTTTTATTCCCCTGAATGGTCGCCGGACAGCAAAAAGATCGCGTTCACCGACAAGAGACTCAATCTCTGGTTTGTCGACATCGACAAGGGCACGCCCGTAAAGATCGATACTTCGAAACGAGGCCGCGGCTTTAGCCCGACGTGGTCGCCCGACAGCCGGTTTATCGCCTACAGTAAGCCGCTGCAGTCCTGGTATAGCGCAATTTTTATCTACTCATTCGATGACGGGAAGATCAGCCAGGTGACCGATGGCCTTAGTAATGCTAGCTCACCTGCCTTCGATAAGAGTGGCAAGTATCTTTATTTTATGGCGAGCACGGATGTGGGGCCGGGTCTCTTCGGCTTCGATATGTCGAGCTACCCGCACCAGCCGACGCTTAGCACCTACGTAGTCGTACTGAAAAAAACGGACGCCTCTCCCCTCGCGCCTGAAAGCGATGAAGAAAAACTCGCGGAGGAGAAAAAGGATGACGCCGCCAAACCCGCGGACAGTGACAAGCCCGCCGCCGATGTGGCCGCTGCAAAACCTGGCGATAAAAAATTACCACCGAAGGTCGTTATCGATTTCGACCGCATCGGCCAGCGGATCCTGGCCCTTCCGATTCCGGCTCGTAACTACAATGAACTGATCGCAGGCAAAGCGAATAATATCTTTATTACCGAAATCGTGCCTTCGGGTCCCGGCGTGACGGGGCTAACTCTTCACAAATTCGACCTTGAAAAACGAAAGCTCGAAAAAGTAACCGACAATGTTCGGGGAGTGACCCTGTCCGCGAATGGCGAGAAGATGCTTTTGCGTCTTGCGGACAACTGGTTCATCGTGCCTACCGCCCTCCCGATCAAACCCGGCGAGGGACGGATCAAGAGCGAGGATATGGAGGTGTATGTCGATCCGCGGGCCGAGTGGCGGCAGATGTATTTCGAGACATGGCGTATCGAACGCGACTTTTTCTACGATCCCGGTTATCACGGCCTCGATCTTAAAGCAGCTTCGAAAAAATATGAATCATATTTAGGGGCACTTTCACATCGGTCGGATCTTACATATCTTTTTCAGGAAATGCTCGGTGAGTTGACGATCGGCCACCTGTTCGTTCAGGGTGGTGATGTTCCCGACCCGCGGCGTGTGCCCGGCGGGTTGCTAGGAGCTGATTATAAGATCGAAAATGGCCGTTATCGATTTGCCAAGATCTATGATGGAGAGAATTGGAACCCGCAGGTCCGGGCGCCGTTAACCCAGCCGGGTGTAAACGTTCGTGAAGGCGAATACCTGATCTCGGTCGGCGGCCGTAACGTCACATCGGGCGACAACATCTACAGCTTTTTTCAGAACACGGCTAATAAACAGGAAGTTTTACGCGTCGGTCCGAACCCTGACGGCTCCGGCTCGCGTGAGGTTACAGTCGTCCCCATCGCGAATGAGGCGGGGCTCAGAAATCTCGCGTGGATCGAGGGCAATCGCCGTAAAGTCGATCAAATGAGCGGCGGAAAACTCGCATATGTCTGGCTGCCCGATACGGCAGCCGGGGGATATACCAACTTTAACCGATACTACTTCGCCCAACTCGACAAGCAGGGAGCAGTCATCGACGAACGATTCAACGGCGGCGGCAGTGCGGCCGATTACATTATCGATTACCTGACCAAGCCGCTGAACAGCTACTGGGCGGTACGCGACGGCGAGGATTTTCGCCAGCCGTTTGGGACGATGGCGGGACCGAAAGCCATGATCATCAATGAGTACGCCGGCAGCGGAGGTGATCTGATGCCGTGGATGTTCCGTCGGCATGGCGTGGGCCCGCTCATCGGCAAGCGGACATGGGGCGGACTGGTCGGTATCGGCGGATACCCGGGACTCATCGACGGTGGCTCAGTGACGGCTCCTCATTTTGCGTTTTATACGCCTGAGGGTAAGTGGGAGATCGAAAACCACGGGGTTGCTCCGGACGTCGAGGTAGAGATGGATCCCAGGTCATGGCGACAGGGGCGTGACCCGCAGCTCGAGAAAGCCGTCGAGGTGGTCCTCGATGCTCTGCGTAAAAATCCCCCACGCGACGTCAAACGCCCGGCTTATCCGAATTATCATCCTGCCGGCCTTCCGTGAAAAATCGGGACCACGCCGAACGTCTCAGACTTGACATGATGGAAGAAAACGGCCAAGACGAAATTATTGGCCGTTTTCTTGTCGGTTTGAAATTGGCCGGCTGAGTGCTTCACCACGTTCAGGACATCGACGCGACGATTAGTACAGACGAATTCCCGATGGATTCCAGTGACGGGCGATGGATGTTGGTAACGAGCCGATGAGTTCGAGGGTGTGCCGAATTCTACCGCATGATTGCCGAACTCGTTCGCAAGCCGCTTGTCAAAATAATCTTTCGGGCGTAGGATGTTTTGGTCGTAAAAAAATTGCGAATAGGACAACATTATGCAACTGAGCCTCAGATCTCAATTTCCAATCATTCTGTCAATGATTTTTTTTATTTTTGTCTCCTGCACGACCTCAAAAGAGGTTACAAGGGCGAAAGAGTTTCTTGACGCGGGGATGTTTGATAATGCCATCCTTGTTCTGAATCAGGAAATTCAAAGCAACCCAAAAAACGCGGAGGCTCATATGCTTTTAGGCGTGGCTCAATTGGGAACAGGGATGTCTAATTCCCCGGAGTTGAACACGGCGATGGCATTGGATAGTAGTCTAAAAAATGAGGCAAGTAAACGTTGCTATAGGGTAGGACAATTGTTGGCGAAAAACGACAAATCGAAGGCAAACGTCGCTTTTAGTGAGAGCTAAAGAATTTGATCCTTTACTCGATAAGGATGAGGCATTCTTCTTTCTTACCAATGTCGATACAAATCACGATGACACGTCACGAGCCGCTGCCGCCAAGCAATATCTAATTATTTTTCCGTCTGGCCCGAACATCGCTGAAGCAACATTTGTAGTTGCGGAAAGTCTTGAGACGAGTGATAGAAATCAAGCAAAAACATACTACACCCAAATTGCTGCAAAGTTCCCCGGTACGGAATGGTCCCGTCAGGCTAATGAACGCCTTACCAACCGGATAAATGGCTGCGGACTCGGAAAAACCTGGTCGGTTGTCGAAAGCGGAAATGCTAGCCCGACCTGGACGAGGCGAGGCACGAGCAACATTTTTGATGTTTCAGGTTTGGCGGGCGGTTCGCAATTTACAGCTGAGCAATCGATCGAGATCAATGGTGATGGTGTACGGATAAATCGATACAGCGCGTCCGACAATAATTTGTGCAAGTTTACTGGAAAGCAGACCGCTCTTAACACCTATGCGGGAACATACTCTTGCACCCTATTTCAACCGTCGTCCGGCTGGTCGGCAAACGTAATCTGTAATTAGAGAATAGTCAATAAAACTAGCCGCCGATAAAACTCATCGTCCGCGAGGGCTGCACGAATTCCGCGTCGTTGATGTAATGACGCGGTTCTTTTTTCATCACAACATCCTCGATAAAGCCGACGATCTCTGGTCGCGATGCGCCGCTGCGGACGAAATCGCGGAGGTTGTGTTCGGTGGTTGAGAACAGGCAGGTGCGGATCTGGCCGTCGGCGGTGAGGCGGATGCGGGAGCAGGCTCCGCAGAACATTTCGGTTACGGGGGCAATGATGCCGATCTCGCCGGGTGAGCCGTCGGCAAACTTGTATTTCCACGCCGTCTCGCTGCCGCGCGAATTTTCTTTCAATTTCAGCGGATAGACAGCATTTATGGCGTCGTGAATCTCACGTCCCGGAACGACCATCTCACGGCTCCATTCGTGGCCGCTGTCGAGCGGCATAAACTCGATAAATCGAAAGCTCAATGAGTTTTCACGTGCAAAACGTGCAAATTCGACTACCTCATCATCGTTGCGTCCACGAACCAGAACCGCGTTTATCTTGACCGGCTCGAAGCCAAACGTTTTGGCCGAATCGATGGCAGAAAATACCTTATCGAGGGCGTCAACACCCGTGATGTCGATGAATTTTTCTCGGGCGAGGCTATCGAGGCTGATGGTCACGCGGTCGAGGCCGGCATCTTTCAATGCTGCTGCATGACGCGGAAAATCGAAGCCGTTTGTGGTCAATGCCAGGTCCTTAAGCGTGGGTTTTAATTTCGCGATCTCGCGGACCAATTTTGGCACGTCTTTTCGCAAGAGCGGTTCGCCGCCCGTCAGCCTGATCTTTTCAATGCCAAGCGAGACAAAAATATCCGAGAGATAAGCGATCTCTTCGAATGTCAGGATCGTTTCTTTACGTGCTAACGGCGGCTCGCCGTTTGGCAGGCAGTAAAAGCACCGGAAATTACAGCGGTCCGTCAGCGAAATACGCAGATCGCGAATCGGGCGTTTGTAAGAATCCAGCAGTGCCATCCTATGAATTGTAACAGTCGGCGGCAATTTAACTAAAATAGCTGTTAGCTGTCAGCTATTAGCTTTTTTTTCACTTCGCGGCTTTTTTTGCGAGGGCGTCGGCATTACGTTTCAACCCAGAAAGTTTCGTGCGTTTGATCGCTGAACGGCGAAAGCGGACAACATATTCTTCGTGGGCCATTTCCGCAACCGCCGCGAGATCGAGCGAAGTCTCACTTCCTCGCGGCTCAAAACGCGATTCGGCCGTTGGCGTTTCAAACCGGTTCCACGGGCAAACGTCCTGACAAATGTCGCAACCGTATATCCAACCGTCGAGATTTGCGGTTATTTCGGCCGGCAGACTTTCATCACGCAGCTCGATTGTCGCGTAGGAGATGCATTTACGCGAATCGACAACATACGGCTCGATGATCGCCTTCGTCGGGCAGGCGTCGAGACATGCCGTGCAGGTGCCGCAGTGGTCGTCGACGGTCGTCGTGTTGTAGTCGAGTTCGAGATTGAGTATGATCTCGCCGATGAACACCCACGAACCCAGTTCCGTGGTGATCAGATTGGAATGTTTACCGAGCCAGCCAAGACCCGCCCGCACGGCCCACGCTTTGTCCATCATCGGTGCCGTATCGACGCAGATTTTGCCTGTCGCGTCCGGGTTTTCAGACTCTATCCAGGCCAGAAGTTCGTCCAGTTTTTCGCGGACAACATCATGATAATCGTCGCCCCAGGCGTAGCGTGACAGCGTGCCTTTTTTGGGATCAGCCGCATGTTTATGTTCGGTGTAATAGTTGAGCGCGACGACGATCACCGATCTCGCGTCCGGGAACAGCAGTCGCGGATCACTTCGCTTTTCAGGTTCGCGCCCCAGCCATGCCATTTCGCCGTGAAAACTGCGGCCCAGCCATTCGTTCAGCCGCCTGCCCTCCTCGACAAGCGGTTCGGCGGCGACAAAACCAACCTTTTGAAAACCGATCTCGACCGACTTTTGCTTTATCTTTTCGGTGAATGACGGCATACGAAAGATTATCTACGAAAAGGCGAACGAGTGCACAAAAAAGAGGCTGCCTTTTCAGACAGCCCCCATCGCCTTACCACTAAGGCAGTTTAGAACGCCAGCTTCATGCCGAACTGGAACTGTCTCGGGTCAAAGGCCGACGTCGGCTGGCTGAAATAGTGGCTGCCGCTGCGTTTGCCGAATGCGTTGACGACCTGATAAAACGGGTTGCCGGCCGCTTCGTTAAACCGGTTGAAGAGGTTAAAACCCTCGGCGATGATATCGAGGCTAACACGTTCGCCAAAATTTATGCGGCGCGTAACGCGTGCATCCAACGTAGCATATTTGTGAGTAATGCCCATGTTTCGTCCCAGGCTTCCGCTTACACCAAACACGTTCTGTTGACAGCCAACATCGACGCCAGTTGCACAAAGCGTACCGTCGGACAAGACCGATGGCCGCTCGTTAGTGCTCTGGAAATCGCCGTTGTTGTCGCCGACCGCCAGGATGTTGAACGGACGGCCCGAGCTGATCTCGACGATCGGAGCGAATGAAAACCCGTGCATAAATTTCTGGATTCCGGTGCCGGATTTCCAGGCGTCGGGCGACGTTGCGATGGCGCTCAGGACAAATCTGTGCCGTTGGTCGAACAGCGAATTTGCGCGTTCGGCACGGAAATTAAGATTGTCCTGCGGTTTGAGCAGCGTTTGCAGATCCGACGAATCGTCTATCGAGTGTGACCAGGTGTAGGTCGCCAGAAACTGCATATTGTTTGAAAAGCGTTTTTTCAATTCAATATTCAACGCATGATAGATCGAGTTGCCGTCCGACAACTGCGAATTAACGTCGGCGTATGGATTGATCGGGCCCGGCGTGCGGAGCGATCCCGCCAACAGACCGTCAAACGACGCTTTGCTGAGGCCGGTGAGGGCTTTCACAAAGAAATAGTTTGGCCCGAGTTTGCGGAAATAGTCCGCCGCAATCGGGTTGACGAATTTTGCTCCCGTCGTGTTATTGATCGCGATAAATCCCGGCACGACGACCGTGAAGAGCGCGCTTGAGGTTGTCGGCACGGAGAAAAAGTTTGCTTCCGAGAAACTCGTCGGTGCACGTCCCGTAGACGGACACGCAACTACCCCACAAGCCGCGCCGGCCGGCTGGTTAGCCGTAAATCGCCGAAAATTATCAGTCAATTGCTGAAGATTTACATTATTTACATCCTCGGGATGGGCAAGGTGGTGTGCCTGGACCATGATGTATCCGGCGGATATCGACATGTCCTTACCGATCGAATGCTCGATCGCCAGATTAGCCTGGACGGCTTCCGGATACTGGAAATCCTTGGCGACGTGCAGCGTAAACGGCAGGATCGGTCCGAAACCGGTAAATTTGCTCGAGTCGAAACGCTGGAAGCCAAACTGGTATTGTGAGCTAGATGCAACACCCGGCGTGACCGCAGCTCCGCATATGGCGGCGTTCGATCCGCCGACACCGCAGACCGTTCCATGAAACACCTGAAAGGCGTTGAACAATCCGGTCGGTGACGGTCCGCCGATCGGAACCAGCGTTGCCTGCTGCTGCTGCGAACCATCGGCGATGTTCGAGTTGAACGAAACCGCCAACAGCGGGTGATCGTAGAAAATGCCAGCGGCACCGCGGATAACCGTTCTGCCGTTGCCGAAAACATCAACGGCAAATCCAAAACGCGGGGCTATGTTGTTTTTATCACGCGGGAAACCCTGTGTAACATTCAACGCATCCTGAGCCGTCTGAATATCGGCGGCGGTCAATGCGATACCGGTCAAAGGATCGGTAAACGGCGACGGAGCAAACTGTTCGGTAAACTCATAGTCATACCGCAGACCGAAATTGATCGTTATCTTCTTGGTGAGCCTGAATGTGTCCTGACCGAAGAATGCTATCGGACGGTTTTTCAGGGTACTGTTCGGTTCGCCAAATCCCTGAATAAAGACGCTTGGGAAACCGAGGCCGTAGGTCTGGATCGCCGTAAAGGCCGGACAACGTTGTGCCGCGGGTAATGCGAGGGAATCGCAGCCCGAGATCAGCGAGCTGCCCGCCTGTTGGCTGAAATTGAACAAAGCCGGGAAATTAAGATCAAACCTTGCTTTGCCATCAACCCAGTTAAAATCGGCGCCAAATTTCAGCGTGTGGTTGCCCTTCACCCAGGTCAGGTTGTCTCTGATCTGGTTGCGCTTTTCGGTACGTGCGACCGGCGAAAAAGGATTGGAGCCGATAAAGCCCGTACCCGCGATCTGATCGGCCACGCTCGGCACCTGCGAGTCAAAGCTCGCCTTGCGGCGGCCGAAGTTGTAGTACGCTTCGTTGACCATGTTGTGCGGCAAGATGGTCGTCAGCGACGCACCAAACGAAAGGTCCTTTAGGATCTGGATACCGGTTCGCGAGTAGTCGTTTTGGCCGAGGGTCTGGTTCTGCGATTCGTCCTGGATACCGTTGATATTGCTCGGGTTATAACCAAACCGAACGCTCAACTGATTATTTTTCGAAACTGCATGATCGGTCCGAATCGAGAAATAGCTCGTTGCCTCGGAGATGGGAAACACCTTTGCAAGCTGCGACAACGGGCGAAACGCGACGAACTGGCCCTTGGAATTTGTCGTCAGCGGCACCGGAGCACCCGACAGGATGAACCGCTGGCCGATGGCACCGAGAGCCGGCGAGATCGCCGGGCAGCCGCTGCCGTCGTTCGGGCTGGCTAACGGGTTTGTTCCGTTCAACGCCGTCTGGCCGCCGCTGGTCGCAAAGAATGCATACGCGCGGGCCGTACACACCGCCGACGCCGTACCCAAGCCAAGCATTGTGTTTATATACGCGGCCTGCCCAGCCGTCAGATTTGTAAACGTGCGGGATAAGGGATTTAGTCCGGCGATGACCGGTATTGTCGCACTCGACGTTGCTCCGCCGATGATGTCGCCCGTGAAAAATCCCGACTCCTGCCGTCGTCTTTGCTCAAACGACGCGAAGAAATAAGATTTGTCCTTTTTGATCGGGCCGCCGAGGGTGGCGCCGTACTGCGTTCGCGTATAGCCCGGCTTTTTGCCCGGCGTGTTGTCGATCACGGGAGCAAAAGCATTGCGCGACTGGATGCTCTTGTGGCGGATAAACCCGAAAACGTTTCCGTGAAAATCGCTTCCACCGCGTTTCGTCACGACATTGACGATACCGCCGGTCGCACGCCCAAATTCGGGCATGTATGAGTTTGTCGTTACCTGAAATTCCTGCACCGCTTCCATCGAAACAGTCGATCGGGCAGCGTTAATGGAATTGTCTGTAAAGTCAGCACCATCAACTTGGACGAGCGTCGAGCGGCCACGCTGGCCACCGATGTTGAGGCCCGATGTCGGAGCAGGGCCGACCGGGCGGCCATTATCGCGGCCTACGGTCGAGAGCGTCAAGGCAAAGCCTGTCGCACTGCGTTCGTTGATCGGTAGTCCGTTGACGCGGGCCTGGTCGATCGTATTCGAAACGTTTGTCCGCGTGGTCTCTACCAATAGCACGTCGTCGCCCGAAACATTTACGACGGCGGTCGCTGAGCCGAGTTCGAGCTTGATCGTCAGATCGGCGCTTTGGCCGACCGTTAGCCTGACCGGCGAGATAACAACCTTTTTGAAAGTAGCGGCGTCCGCCGAAACCTCATAGTCGCCGGGCGGGAGGCTGATAAACTGGTAGACGCCCTCAGAATTGGCCGTAACGGTGCGGGTAATGCCGTTAGCAATGCCCCTGGCATGGACGGTTGCTCCGGCAACCACGGCCCCGGTCGGATCGGTGACCGTACCCGAAAGATCGGCGGCCGCCGCCTGCGACTGGCCAAACGCCGATGCGGCGAAAAATACCGTGACTGCCATTGCAAGCAGTAATGTTGCCGCCCGGGCGGTGATCTTAGACGAAAATACTCTCATTTTTTTTCTCCTTGACACGTTAAACTCGTTAGACAATCTGCCGGAAAATACGGGAAACTCCGCCTTTCGGATCAACTATTGGATCCGGGTATTGATGTCGGCTTTATTGAGCCGTGGATTTCAGCGTACTAGAAACGTATTCCGACAGATATAGAATCAGAAATGATTTGCTTTGAAATATTTACCCCAAAAACCAATTTAAGGCAAGCAAAAATGTAATATTTTTGTAATTGCATGGCCAAAACAAATTGGATTTACCAATTATAGCCATTTGACGCAAAAATGTTTCGTTCGTGGCATTATTTTTGCGGTCGTCGAAAACCGATTATTCCGGCGTCGATTAAAGCCTATCCACCTAGGTTTGCTAAAATGATTTCTTTCGGTCGCATTGCCGTTGCACGTCATGATCCTATGAATATTATCCCGCTTTCAATCCCGACGCCGTTTTATGTCGGCGACGTCAATGTCTACCTGATCAAGGAAGATCCGCTGACGCTGATCGACGTCGGCCCGAAAACGCCCGAGGCGGCGGAGACACTCCGCCGCGAACTCGCCCGCCACGGCGTCCAATTCTCCGATGTCCGGCGAATCGTCCTGACACACGCCCACGAAGACCACTGCGGCCTCGCAAAACAGGTGCGCGACGAAGCAAAAAATGCCGAGATATTTATTCACGAATGGGAAACCGGCCACCTGTTTGGGCGCCTCGCTCATGAGGACCACCGGCAACTGATGACGCGCTCGGGCGTACCGGACATGGTCTTTGAGGAAATGAGGTCGCTTTATGAGGAAGTCAGCCTGCTTACCGACTCGCTCGATGCGAGCGATCTACGGCAATTGCATGATGACATGGAGTTGGAATTCGATTCGGGCAGCCTGCGGGTGCTGCATACGCCGGGTCACACGCCGGGTTCGTGCTCGTTTGTACGCGAAGCCGACCGGACGCTGATTTGCGGCGACTGTATCCTCAAACGCATCACGCCAAACCCGATTCTCGCTCCCGACCCGGTCAACCCGACGAAACGTTTTCCGTCGCTCGCCGAATACCTCGTAAGCCTCGCACGGCTGCGCAGCCTCTCGCCGACCCTCGCCTACGGCGGCCACGGCGAGCCAGTCACCGATTTCGAAGAGCTTTTTCACCGCTACGTCCGGGCCATCGGCGACCGGCAGAAAAAAGTGATCTCGCTTGTCTCGAACGGCGGCACAACCGCGTTTGAGGTCGCAAAACGGCTCTTCCCTGATTCGTTTGGCCACGACGTACACCGTTTCCTCGCGATCTCCGAGTCGATAGCGCATCTCGATTATGCTGAATCCGAAAATAAGATCGGTGTGGAAATAAGCGGCGGCGTGGAATTTTACCGCCCGAATTAAGCAGCCTCAAACTTCATCGGAGAGTGCCCCGCGATCTCGCCGATAGTATCGGTGATCTTGGTGATGCCCTCAAATCCGGGCAGTTGACGAACGCGCTGGGTGACGGTGCGGTCGAGTCCCGTGATCGCGTCATCGGCGGCGAATAGCGTTGCGATCGCATAGTCGGTTCTTTCTTTTGCAAGCGAGCCCTGTCCGACCGGTGCCCAAAAATGTTCGATAACCCATCTCGCCATTTTCTGGGAAAACTCGTTCCTTTCAAGTTCGATCCGCGCGACGCTGCGGTAAAACTGGGCGTGGACGGACTCCTCGCGGATGATGCCGTTGATGATGTATGTCAGCACCGGGTGATCGGCCAGATCAATCAGGCGGCGGTAGCCCTGGGCCGCCTCCATCTCGTGGATCGCGCCAAAGGCCATGTGCGTCGCCGTAAATTTCTTTCCGATCAGATTGGTCAGGATCATCATCAGGTAAGAGATGCTGTGGTAGCTGGTCGTGACGTCCTTTCGCACCTGTGTCTGCCAATTGTCGTCCGTTTCGACACCCGCCTCGTTGAGAAAGCGGTTGAGAACCTCGCCGTGCGTTATCTCCTCGATCCCCCAACGCTCCATAAATTTGCTAATGTGCGGATCCTTGCCCGTCGGCGTGCGGAGCAGCTCGCGGTGATACATGTCGGTCAGCGTCTCGACGTCGCGCATGTATAGAAGAACAGGAATGAGCTTTTCGTCCAGCGGATGATCCTTGACCTCGCCCCATGGAATATTGCTGATAAACTCGGGCGTCAGAACCCGCTCCTGCCGCTCGTACCAGTCGAGAACGTCCTTGTTCGTTTCAAAATTCATAAGCAAACCGTTAAGGGCCAGTTGCCAAAACTTCTGAGACTCCAAAATGACGGCGATCAAAATTCCGCTCTAAGCCGTAATTCGCTAAACTGATTGTTCCGGATGCACGAAAACCGTGGCCGTATTAATATAATCGAAAATATGAAAAAGCTGTATTTTGCAATTGTCGTAATTATAACCCTTTTGTCAACTGCCTTTGCACAAGATACCTCACTCAACGTCGCGGGCGAGCGTCACCTGAAGAATATTAAGCAGCTGAGCTTTGGCGGCGAGAACGCCGAGGCGTACTTTTCGTTTGACGGCAAATCGTTGATTTTTCAATCAAAACGCGACGGTCGGGCCTGCGATCAGATCTATTCTATGAACACCGACGGATCGAACGTTCACATGGTTTCGAATGGCGAGGGCCGTACGACGTGCTCGTATTTTTTCAAGGGCGGCAAAAAGGTGCTGTATGCCTCGACCTTTGGCGGCAAAAAAGAGTGTCCGCCGCCGGCCGATTATACAAAAGGCTACGTCTGGGCCATTTACCCGGATTACGAGATCTACACGGCAACACCCGACGGTAAGAATATCAAGAACCTGACAAACAGTCCCGGTTACGATGCCGAAGCGACGATCAGCCCGAACGGCAAAAAGATCATTTTTACATCCGAGCGAGACGGCGATCTCGAGCTGTATTCTATGGACATCGATGGCAAAAACATTAAACGCCTGACCCACGAACCCGGCTACGACGGCGGTGCGTTTTACTCGCCCGACAACAAGATGATCGTCTATCGCGGCTCGCACCCGTCCGATCCCGCGCTCATTAAGCGTGACAAGGAATTTTTGGCGGAACACATGATCGTCCCGATAATATTTGAGGTGTGGGTGATGAATGCTGACGGCTCGAACAAGCGTCAGTTGACAAGGCTCAACGCCGCGTCGTTCGCCCCGTTTTTCACGCCGGACGGCAAACGTGTCATCTTTTGCACGAATTATTTTGCCACCGACCCAAAGAAACGCAATTTCGACCTGGCGTTGATAAATGTTGACGGCACCGGCCTCGAACGTGTCACTTATAACGAATCGTTCGACGGGTTCCCGATGTTTTCACCGGACGGCAAAAAGCTCGTTTTTGCATCTAATCGTCATGACGCCAAAGAGGGCGACACCAACGTGTTTATCGCTGATTGGGTGGATTAAGCGCTCTTCTTACTTTGCGTTCTTAGCGACTTGGCGTGAAATCTTCTCACGCAAAGCCGCAGAGGACGCAAAGTTAAGACAAGAAATCAGAAGCGGAGCGTTCTACAATCTTATGAAAAAACAAATATTCTGCGTCTCAATTATCTTGTTAGCCAGCCTCGGCATTTCTGCACAAACGGCCGAAAAGACGGTCGAAAAGATTCGCACCGTTTACAACGATGTAGCGGAAAAAGCGGGTCTTTGCGAGGCCGTCAACGACCGCGGCGAATTTGGCGATCTGGTGATGAACGAACTCACCATCAACAAACGCAACCACCAGTGGCGTACCGTCGGCATTTACCAGCAGACGTACAAATTCTTTTACAAAGGCGGCGACAGCGAGGTGCACTTGTACCCGGACCAACTCGTGTTGGTCAAGGTCGAGCGGCGCGAATCCGACCGCACATACGCCGAAGAGTACCTGTTTTCGGACGCTGGCGTGCTGCTGTACTATTTTCAAAAGGCCAACAACGACAAACAGGTACCGGGGGAAAGGCGTATCTATTTCTCCGGCGTCAGACCGCTTCGGGTTGTCGAGGACGGCAAAACACGCGACGGCATATCAATAAAAAACACCGCCGCGACCAAAGACATCCTCGCCGCCGCATCGAGGGTCAAAGATCTATTCGCAAAATCGATTAAATTATGAAACGGCTGCACGTTAGTTTTCTCCTTTTATTTTCGTTAACGCTCAGCCTCGCGCTTTTTAGTCTTTCCTGCGCAAAAAGCGACCCAACCGCGACCAATGTCGCCGCCAGTCGACCGACGCAGCCGCCGGCCATCAAAGACGGAAACTACCCGGGCAGAGGGATCGTCACCAAGATCGACTTCAACGTGGGCTCGGTCGGGCTCGATCACGAAAACATCGAGGGGCTGATGCCGGCGATGCAGATGGAGTTTTATGTGACGGATAAGGCTTTGCTCAAAGGTTTGACGGTCGGCGAAAAGGTCGATTTTGTCATCGAATACAATGGCGGCAGAGAAACAATCAACAGCATCAAAAAAGCTCCATGACCCCGATCCCATTCTCCAAATTTCACGGCTTTGGCAACGACTACATCGTTATCGAAAGCCGCTTTATCCCTAAGTCCGTCACGCTCGACCAACTCGCACGCGAGATCTGTCACCGCCATACCGGTGCCGGTGCGGACGGCATCGCTGTCGTCGAAAAACTTGACGAAGCATCGGCCGATTACAACTGCGAGATCGTCAATCCGGATGGCACCATCGCCGGATTTTCCGGCAACGGCACGCGTTGCGCGGTCGCATATCTCCATCACAAAGGTCTCTGGCCCGACCCCGAACTTCGGCTAAAGACACTGAGCGGCGTCAAAAATTATCACCTGATCAAACGCGATGGCGGCGAATTTTGGTTCGAGGCCGAGATCGGCACTCCGCGGTTTGCAAGCGAAGAAATCCCCGTACTAGTACCAACCCGCCGCGACCACGTCATTAACGAACCCATCGTCGTTGACGGCAAACATTACGTGTTTTCGGCGGTAAATGTCGGCAATCCGGTCGCCTGTATTTTTGTCGAAGATTTCAACTTCGACTGGCTCTCCGTTGGCCGCGCGATGGAAACGCACGACAAATTCCCCGAGCGTGCCAATATTGTCTTTGTAACGATCATCGACCGCGACAACATCGATATCCGCATCTGGGAACGCGGTGCCGGCGAAACCTCGGCCTCCGGAACCTGCTCCAGCGGAGCTGCCGTCCTGAGCTCGTTCCTCTTAAAGACCGGCCGAACGGTGAGCGTCCATTCGCTGGGCGGCATCACCGACATCCTCTGGCGCAACGACGACGAAATGGTAATCACCGGTCGCGCCGATCTCTCCTATAACGGTGAATGGCCCTCGTAAATCTTCAGCGTTTGATCTGTACCGGGCCAGTCTTTCGGAGAATCTCTTCAGCCGCTTTTCTCCGGAAATCGAAGATATATTTTAACTGCGCTTGATACACATCTGCGGGCGATATGTTTAGCCGCCCTCGGTTAAGCACATTCGCGGCAAGTACTGTAAAATAGGTCTGGTGAGTGACAAGATACATATTGCGGGGCTAATGCGGCAGGAATTGCAGGATTTGGCCGCGTCATTCGGCGAACCGAAGTACCGTGCGACGCAGGTTTTTAAGGCCGTGCACCAGCGGCGGCTGACCTCGTTTGAAGAGATCACCGATCTGCCGAAAAAGTTTCGCGCAAGGCTCGAAGAGTCGGCAGACATCTCGCGTTTGGCCGTCGAATCGCGATACGTCTCGACCGACGGTACGCGACGGTATCTGATGAAAACGGCGGACGGTTATCCGGTCGAGACCGTCTACATTCCGACCGACAGCCGCGACACGATCTGTTTTTCGTCGCAGTCAGGCTGCCCTCTAAAATGCGATTTTTGCCTGACGGCAAAGCTTGGCCTGCTCCGAAACCTGACGCCCGGCGAGATCGTCGAGCAGGTAATTATTGTATTAAATGACGTTTACGGCGTCGGGGCCGAGACGCCGCACGGGACGAATCTAGTCGGCATGGGTGCCGGCGAGCCGTTTTTGAATTTTGAAAATCTGATCGCCGCGCTTGAGATAATGTCGGACGAGGACGGTCTCTTTATAGTCCCGAACCGCGTCACCGTCTCGACCGCCGGCATCGTACCCAAAATTTATGAATTCGCCCAGCTCGAAAACCGCCCGCATCTCGCGATCTCGCTCTCGTCGGCGAATGACGAGCTGCGAAATCGACTGATGCCGATCAACAAACGCTGGGACCTCGGCGAGCTGATGACGGCGGCCAAGGAATTTGAGGGCAGCCTGCGGCGCGGTGAGCGATTCACGTTCGAATACGTGATGCTCGGCGGCGTTAACGATGCCGACGCTGACGCGAACGATCTGGCCGACCTGCTAGAACGATTTCAGCTCAAACGCGTAAAGGTTAACCTTATCCCGCACAATGGTGCCGAGCAGCTCGATTACAATACCTCGACGCCGGAGCGGGTCGACAGATTCAAGTGGGTACTCGAATCACGCGGCGTCTCGGCCTACGTCCGTCAGCCCCGCGGTCGTGATATTTACGCCGCCTGCGGGCAACTCGCGGCGATGGAAGAACAGAGGCAAAAAGTGGAAATGTGAAAAAGTGAAAAAGCCACGTTTGCGATTGTTGGACTCTTTCACTTTTCGACTTTTGGTCTGTAGATATATGCTATTTATCCTAATTCCAGGCCTGCTTCTGGTCGCCTTTATGGTGTGGGCCTCGACGCGGATCAAGAAAACGGCGGCGGCGGCGTTTGAGGCCGAGACCATCGAAACCGATGATTTTATCATCCAAAAACCCGAAGGCTTGTTGAACGTCGTGGGCGGCGATCCGAAATACGCGTTTGAAGCCTATTCGAAGGAATATGGCGGTGAGGGAGCCGAGGAATTTCGGCAGGGACGCGTCTTTTTGACCGTTCGCGAAGATTGGACGATCGACGATGTGGCGGTGGAGATCAAAACTGCGGCCGCCGAGACCGTCGAAGAACTGGTGGAAGTCATCGGATCGAACCACTATCGGCTGATCGACATTAAACGGTTGGAGAAGGATGTCGAATTCTACGTGACGTACAAGATCGCCGAAAAAGACGGCAAGGTTTACAGCCTCGAAGTCATGCGGCTCGCCGAAACTTCCGCTGAGTTTGCGCGTAAACTTGAGTTGTTGGTCGGCAGCTTTGAGCTAAAGTAGAATAAAATTCATCCAACAAGGCATTTAGGTAAGGGTACATATTTTTATGATGAAACAGTTGATGAGAATTAGTTTTTTGACGGCGGCGATCGCTGTTGCGGGATACTTTACAACCGCTAACGCCCAGACTGTAACGGGATCGATCGCAAATGGCACGGTCACGCGTGGCACCGCGGCTCGGGCGACGGTTTATCTAAGCATTCCGGGCGGGCTGCATGTAAATTCGAACCACCCTAATGGTCAATACGCGATCGCGACTACCGTCAAGGTCAGCTCAAACGGAGTCAAAGTCGGTGCGATCAGCTATCCACGGGGGCGCAATCGCAAATTTGAGTTTTCCGAACAGCCGCTCAACGTTTATGAGGGCCGCGTACCGATCACATTTACGGTGACGACCCCGGCGACATTTCGCGGGCGGACGATAACTGTCAATGCGACCGTCCATTATCAGGCCTGCACCAACGAGGTCTGCTACCCGCCAAAAAGCAAACAGATCACCATGACTGCCAAGGTCAACTAGCCGCGTCGGCCGATCACAGACATCAGACGGCCGGTTTTGCCGTATTTCTTTTTTTCGAGGCGGTAAGAGAAGAAAAGGTCGGGCCGCTCCATTGTGCAAAACGGCGCGGTCGTGATGTTTGCGTCGGGAACGCCGGCGGTCGTCAATTGGTCGCGATTGGCGAGGTGAAGATCGACTAGAGCATGGCTTGTCCGGGTCGGTGAAAAGTATTTTTCGCTGCCCGCAAAATTTTCTGCAAAGGCCGTGATAACGTCGTCGCCAATCTCGTAATTAGAGCAACTCGCAGCCGGGCCGATCGCGGCGATAATATCCTTCGGGTCCGTGCCGTAAGTGTCAATCATTCCCGCAACCGCTTTCCCTACAATAGATTGCACGGTTCCACGCCAGCCGGCGTGGATCGCGGCAAAGGCTCCCGTTTTCGGATCACCGATCAAAACGGGAACACAATCCGCGGTCTTGACGCCGGCGAGCACGCCCGTCAGGTTCGACACGATCGCGTCGGCATAGTCGTTCGAATCGCCAACCTCCGTTTTACTTTTGACGGTTTTGATCAGGTCGCCATGAACCTGCCAGACAGCCATAAGCTCAAAATCGCCGCCGAAAACGGCAAGAAAACGGCGGCGGTTTTCGTAAATATTTTCAGCGGAGTCTTCGTTAAAACCGGCTAAATTGAGGTCCGTACCAATCGCCCCACCCGCTACCGCAGGTGATACTGACGCGAACGGCGAAACGCCGCCAAGCCGTGTCGAAAATCCGTTTACGAAGCCGGCGTCCTCGAGATCGCAGCTCACCAAGACCTTAACCCCATCGCGTTCTCGCCAAAGGAAGCCCGCTTCGGTTAGAATCTGTTGTTCGGCTTCGGGTGTTATACCACCCGCTGCCGCAGGTGGTTCTGACAACTGACCAACGCCAACTGACGACTGACTAATGATCTTATCCATCGGCATCGACATAACTGAAGTCTATCGTATACGCCAGACGATCGCCAGAACCCCGCGGTTTGCGACTCGTGTTTTTACGGCGAACGAGCGTGCATTTTGCGAAGGAAAGGGTGTTGCCGCGGCGCAGTCATATGCCGGGAGATTTGCCGCAAAGGAGGCTTTCCTGAAAGCCCTAAAAACCGGTTGGCGCGGCAAAATCACATGGCAGGACATCGAGGTCGTATCCGACGAGATGGGCGCCCCGTCGCTAAAAATCCACGGTGAAGCACAGAAGATATTGACGGAACGTGGCGCCAACCGCGTTCATCTCTCGATATCCCACACCTCTGCGGTCGCAATTGCCGAAGTAATTTTGGAACAGTAGAGGTTGTCTTAAAAGCATGCTCATGAAGCTGATCGGCAAAACATGGAAAATGATGCCTCGCGGGATAAGGATTTGGCTGGCACGGCGGTTTCAGACCAAGTTTACCTTCTCGGCTGGCGGCATTATTACTAACGAAAAGGGCGAGGTGCTGCTGCTCGATCATGTTTTGCGGCCTGCGTCGGGGTGGGGCATACCAGGTGGTTTTGTCATGGCCGGCGAGCAGCCCGATGCGGCGTTTCGACGCGAGATTATGGAGGAAACCGGTCTGGAACTCGCCAATGTCAGGTTCTACCGCATGCGGACGCTTCGCCGACATATCGAGGTTATTTACCTCGCTGACGGCGTTGGTGAGGCCAGCGTCCGCAGCCGCGAGATCAAACGCCTCGCCTGGTTTGCCGTCGAAGACATGCCAAAAGAGATGGGCCTCGACCAGCAGTTTCTGATCCGACGAGCACTCGGCGTGGATAGTTAGAGAGTTGCAGGGTTACAGGGAGTTACAGAGAGTTACAGAGAGTTACAGAGTTTCAGAGCAGAAATTAAAAAGCTCTGAAACTCTGAAACTTCCCCTTTGAGTCGCAACCGACGCCGATGTATAATCTGGTCAACTACAAGGAGAATTAATTATGGTCGATCTTATCCCGTCGCCTGAAACGGTGATGGAAATCCTTACCGAAACCGGCGCTTACCGCAAAGGACATTTTGTTTATCCAAACGGAAAACACGCGTCGCATTATTTTCAGATGCCGCTCGCCTTTCGCTATTACGACAATGCCCGCATCCTCTCGGTCGGTTTGAGCCGGATGTTTCGGGTGGAAAAAACGATCTCGAGCCGCTTGCCAAAAGTTTCCGTAATCAGCCCGAGCCCCGGCGGTATCATGGTTGCCTTCGGCGTCCGCGAAGCCCTGAGCGCGCAACAGATATATTGGGCCGAGATGGAGGATGGCAAACGCCAGTTTCGGCAGTACATGTCCGAATACGAGGTCTATCCGGCCATCATCGTCGACGACATTAACCGGTCGGGCAAGGCGATCACCGAAACGATCGAACTCGTCCAGAGCTTCGGTGCCGAGGTGATCGGCGTTGGCTCGATAGTCGCCTTTGAGGACGCACCACAGGAATTTAACGGCATTCCGGCCAAGAGCCTGCTCAAATTTGACGTTAATTTCTACGACACCGAGGAAGAATGGCGAGGCTCACGAAGCGCCTCAGATGCGGAGGAGCAAACCGTTAGGTTCTAAAGGCAGTAGGCAGCGGCAGAAGGCAGAAGACAGATGCAGGGTTTTCGTGACTTGAAAGTGTTTCAGTTGTCTTATCGTCTTGCGATGGAAATATTTTATTTGTCAAAGAATTTTCCTCTTGAAGACCGATACTCGTTGACAGATCAAATTCGACGGTCATCCCGAAGTGTTCCTGCAAACATCGCGGAAGGATTTAGGAAACGTCAATATCCTAAAGCATTTGTAAACAAGCTTTCTGACGCCGATGGAGAACCGACCGAGACACAAGTTTGGTTGAGTTTTTCAAAGGATTGTCAGTACCTGAATCCTGACGAATGTCAGCGGCTAACCGAAGGTTATTTGGAGGTAGGGCGCATGTTAGGCGGCATGATCGCCAATCCAGAAAAGTTTCTGCCAAAATGACGTGCGACTGCCTTCTGCTTCTGCCACTGCCTAGTTCCTCAAATCGCGTGTCGATTCGACAGAGCCTTGTCCATAGTCACTTCGTCGACAAATTCGAGATCGGCTCCTACGGGCATTCCCATAGCGATCCTTGTTACAAAAACACCGAGCGGCTTTAGCAGTCGGGCGATGTAATTTGCCGTCGCCTCGCCTTCGGTCGTCGGGTTGGTCGCGACGATTATTTCTTTGATCTCGACTCCGTCATTATTTTCGGGCCGCAGGCGGGGCAGTAAATTGGCAAGCATCAGTTCGTCCGGCCCTAGCCCTCGCATCGGCGACAAGGTGCCGTGCAGGATGTGATACAGGCCTCGAAACGAGCGGGTCTTTTCGACCGCGACGAGGTTATACGGCTCTTCGACAATGCAGATCACCGAGCGGTCGCGCTTCGGGTTTGAGCAATAGAGACAGGGGTTGACGTCGGTCAGGTTGTTGCAGATCGAGCAAAAGACGATCTTTTCCTTGACCTCGCGCAGGGCGTCGGCAAACTGCTCGACCTCCGCCAACGGCCGCCGCAGTACATAAAAAGCCAGCCGCTGGGCCGACTTGCCCCCAATGCCGGGCAGGCGTTTAAATTCGTCGATCAGCTTGGCGACCGGTTCTGAATAATCCAACATAAATAATGGTGAACGGTGAACGGTGAATGGTGAGTGAGCGATCTTTCACTCATCATTCACCATTCATCATTCACCACTACATCAGTCCTGGGGGTAGCATGCCGCCGAGCTTGCCCTTGAGCGATTCTTCGACCTTGCGGCGGGCCTCGTTTAGGGCAGCGACGGTCAGATCCTGGAGCATCTCGACGTCGCCATCGGCGATCAAGTCAGGCGAGATTTTTAATGATAGGACTTCGAAATCGCCACGCATTTTGACCGAGACGGCTCCACCGCCGGCCGCCGCGTCGACGGTCATCTCCTTCATCTCGCGGCCCATCTGCTCCTGCATCTGCTGGGCCTGCTGCATCATCGCATTAATGTCTAAACCACCCGGTAAGTTCATATTTTTCCTCTTCAATAGACTATGACAGTCGACAAAAACCTATGTGCCGATTATATCACCCGCCCGAAATAAAGTCTTCGCACATGCTCCGGCGGTTGGCGTAAATACTATAAAAGGCATCTTATCGGCTAATTTTGTTTAAACTTTAATAATAAATATTGACATTGTTAAAAATATATCCTATTCTAATTGCGGTGTTGAGGTTTTGCACCGAACCA
This sequence comes from Pyrinomonadales bacterium, assembly GCA_038227175.1. Classification (GTDB taxonomy): domain Bacteria; phylum Acidobacteriota; class Blastocatellia; order Pyrinomonadales; family Pyrinomonadaceae; genus OLB17. The sequence continues at coordinate 46,054 of JBBRPZ010000002.1, forward strand.
CCCACTTACCCCCCCACAAATTTGGATTTGCAGAACAGGTCAGAGGACCCGTTCGATTTGCTTAATCGCTTTTTGATTAAGCGAATTTCCGCAAACATACGCCTCCCTTCTGATTCCCCTCCGAACCGGAAGAGTAGGCCTGTAGTTGCAATGTACGAATGTCGAAAGGAGATGTTAGAAATAGAATGTTCAAATCAATCAAACTCGCCGCTACTGCGGCATTTATCACGGCCATTTTCGTAGTGGCGGCGAACGCTCAGACGACGACCGGAACGGTCAATATGAGCGCAACTGTCTCGAAATTTGTCGAGATCAATTCGGGTGGGGCGGTAACCCTGACAGGCAATTCGGGCGGCGGCGTCACGACCGACGGTACGCTGAATAACCCGCTCGCGGTTGTTGTCAATCTGGGCGAAGTCGGCCCGAGCAACACAAACAGTTTTGTAACGGCAAACGTGCCTCTGAAACTTCGCAGCAACGCTGCCTATGTGCTGTCGATGGTCGCGACGGTTTCGAGCACGGGTTCGACGGCGAACAAGATCATTGCGGCCGATGTCGGCTTTGGTTTGGGTACGATTACGCGTACGGGCGTCGGCGTCAACGCCGCCGGCGTGGACGTCAATGCTACGTCGGGTGATCCCACTCTTGCCGCCAACGGTGCCGTCAATGTCGGCACCGGCCGCTTCGAGTATGTCACGACCAAGCCGACGAGCCTCGGAGCATTTTCGGCCTCGACGACTGCCCTGAACGGCGCATTTATCATGAATGCCGTGCCGCGCAGCAATGCCTTTGGACTGCTCGTTCCGGCGATTTTTTCCGTCAAACCGCAGTTCTATGAGAACGGCACGACGACCGCTACGGCCACGTTTACGATAACCGCACCATAACTACCATGAAGACGAGTACATTTCGTATTCCAATTCTGTTTTGTGTCATCACGCTCGCAAGCTTGGGCAATATATTTGCCCAGGCTCTCGACATTTCAAGCGGTGGTGTCCCGACGATTACCGGAGCGTCCGGCGGTTCGGTTACGGGCAGCTCAAGCGTTCTCAATAACCTGGTCGTAACGATCAATTTCGGTGAGATCTCGCCGTCAAACACAAATGGCATCGTAAAGGTCGTCGTGCCGATCGCCGTCCGCAGCAACCAGCAATACAAGGTGCAGGCTACTGTTACCGGATCGACAAACGCCAATGCGCAGGCCTTGCAACGAACCGACATTGGCTTCGGTGTCAACAACTTTCACTCGATGGGAGCGAATGCGAGGGTCTGCGTTAACCCCCACATCTTTTACTCGCCATTTAGCAACGATCCGGCCTCTAACGTTACGATCAATGTCGCGGGCCGTGCGACGTACCCATCAACTTTGAACAATGCTGTCGCTACGACGACGATCCTTAGCGGGCCGCGTCTATCGAACGGTACTAATGCCCGGCAGACGGACGACGGGTACATATTTAATGCGATATTTGTGATCACGCCCCAGTTTTATGCTACCGGTTCAACGAGCGCCACGATCACCTTTACGATCTCGGCCGGGCCAAGTTCTTCTTGTTAACTGAATCTGTATATGAATCGATTATTATCTGTCTTTATATTTTTTTTCACTCTCTCGCTGTCGGCAGCGGCACAAACCCAGGCGTCAAATTCTCCGACGCCCGGCGGCATGTCCCTGGCGCCTGCCCGGTTTGAGCTTGAAATGAAGCCCGGCAGCGAAACGACTGTCGTCGTAAACCTTGACTACAAAGCCGCCGACAATCTGGCAAAGCCCGTGCGGATCGTCGCCTCGCTTAACGACTGGACGCTGAACAAGGACGGCCGCGTCGAATATTTTCCGGCCAATACTCGGCCCGATTCGGCCAGCTCATGGCTGCTCTACACGCCCGGCGAAACCACGGTTGCGCCCGGCGTTCAACATCAGATACGCGTAACCGTGTCCGTTCCGCTAAATGCGACGCCCGGCGACCATCTCGCTGCTCTCATAATTGAGCAGCGCCCCGAGACCCTCAAATTCGCGGAAAATTCACGCCAGGTAATCGTTCGCTACCGGCTGGCCTCCGTTTTTTACATCAAGGTCGGCAGCCTCACAAGGCAGGGCGATTTCGGCGACCTGCTCGCCGAGGCCGGTGACGGTGGTTTTACGATCACGCCCATGCTAAAGAATGGAGGAAACAGCGTGATCAGGCCGACGGCCTCGATCGCCGTACTGGATGCCGACGGCAAACCCGTCGCCGAAGTCGCGGAAGCGGAAACGCTGCCGATCCTCGCAAATTCCGAAACAGCCCGCCCGCTGCGGATCGACAAAGAGCTGGCCGCCGGCAAATACACCGTCAAGTACCGCATTGATTTTCAGGACGGTCGCCCGGCGATCGTCGGCGTCACCGATCTGGTCGTAACGGCCCCTGCACCGAAGATAGCCTCATCCGCAACCCCTCCGAAAAAGCCTTAAGTTTGCAAAAATGAAACCCCTTGCCCTACTTGCCTCGACGGCATTATTGTTCGTGGCCTGCGCGATTACCGTGCCGGCCATCGACGATACGCACGGGCGCGACAATCGAAAAACCGGGACGACCCAGGTCGGCTTTGCGGCAATTGTCGTCAACGGCCGTACTCTGACCGGGCCTAATAGCTCGGCGCAAACGCGCGACACGCAGCTATTGATCCCGGTTGCAACATTGGCACGGGCATTGGGCGATACCGTGCAGATCGACCCCGCCGGCCGGTCCCTCTCGGTGCTGCGTCAGACGGGTACGACCGCCGCGTACGACTCGCGTCTCGGACAGGTCACCGAAAACGGCGCGGTTGCCCTGACGGTTGCGAATCACGGCTCGATCGTTCTCTCGCCTCATATCGAGGAGGTCATGCTCCCGTCAGAAATCGTGTCGGCGCTCTTCGAAGCGTCAATAAGGTTTGATCGGCAAAAAAATGTCGTTCTCGTCACACGCGGCGTTCTCGGTCTCGTCACGCAGCAGAAAGAAAAACGTAGTTTTGGCGAGATCTATCAGGCCGAATACGAATACAACTTCAACCGCTATTCGTCATCAAACTCACAAAGTTTGACCCTCAACGCCGTCGGCCGTTTGGCTGACGGACGTTTTAGTTTTGTATCGAATTCCAGCGGGTCGCGCGGCAAGCTATCACCCAGAAACTTCAGCTTCAACCTCGACCGGCCAAACGGCCAACACTTTGTCGCCGGTGACCTCGGTACCGGCTCCGGCTTGCAGTTGCTCACGTCAAATATTCGCGGTGCCCTTGCGAGTATTCCGGTGGGCAATTTTACTATCGCTGCATTTGGCGGACGTTCCAATTCAGGCACCACAACGCGAGGGGTTTTCGTCGGAGATGATTTCACAATTCCGCAACCCCGATCGTCGCGCGATACAAATGTTTTTGGCATTACGGCAACTACCAAACCATTCGATTCCGGGGTGCTTAAGCCGTTGATCTTCTCCGCCGGAGCGATGCGCTTTAGCGGCTCCCCCCGACAGGGAGATGTCGTCTCGACAATCGTAAATTTCGGTGGCCGCCGGGCTCAGTTACAAGCAGATTTCGGCGTCGGCACGTTCAACGGCCGATCAATGGATGACCGCGCGATAAACGGCTCCGGCATGGCCGTCGATGTTGCTGGATCGTATCAGGTCGCGAGCAATCTTTCGTTTCAGGGCCGTTTCGCCCACATCGGTTCCAATTTTCTCGCGCCGCAGTCGGGCATTCGCGAACCTGTCGATCTCCGAGCGGGCGGCGTGTCGTGGTCACCCGTCAAGTGGCTGACGGCCTCGATGACCGCCAGCACCACGCGGCGTCCGAACGACACGGGCCGGGCCGAGAGCTTCGTCTCGACCTCGTTCGCCATATCGCCTGGCGGCACGGGCCCGCAAATTTACTTTTCGCACACCCAAAGCAGTTCGAAAAATTACCGGAGCGGCGAATTCACGATCATAAACTTTTCGAAGAATTTTCACCGCGTACGCATTTTTGCAAATACCACCCGAGTCAAAAACATCGGCCCGGGATCGGTGAATACGCAAATAGGCGCTAACTTTCTGATAAACGACCGGAATACGCTGGAGGTCAACCAGGGCCTCGCGAGCCACGGCTCGTTAAACGGGCTGGCCGAATGGCGGACCGACAGGTTATTCAACCGTCTAAACTTTGCGGCCGGGCTCGGTTATAACTATTCGCAAAACGGTACGCTGACGACCTTTGAAAAATTTACGGGGACATTAAACCTGCCGCGCGACACGTCGCTCCAGGTCAGTTATTTACAGAACACCGGCGGCCCGACGCTGCTCGTGCGGGTGCGCGGCACACTGTTTCGAAAGCATAACGCGGCCGCCTATCTGAATTCTGAACAGTCTGAGGTCAACGATTTCAGCCGCCTCTCGGGCCGCGTTTACCAGGATATTGACGGCAACGGGAAATACGACCCAGGCGTCGATAAACCGCAAACGGGTGTCAAGGTCCGAGTCGACGGCAACCGCTACGTCGAGACCGACGTCAACGGCCTCTTTGCCTTTGAGGCGATCCAGTCGGGCGAGCATAAGGTCTATGTCGATCTGCTCTCGGTACGAGCTGACCTGACGCTGCTTGACACCGGTGCGCACGAACTCGTTCTCGATGCCGGCAAAGGCACGCAGCTTGATTTCAGGCTTGCCCGTACCGGTCGGATCACCGGCCGCGTCTGGCTCGACCTCAACGGCAACGGCAAATTCGACGAAGGCGAAACGCCGCTCGCCGACATCCGCGTCGTCACATCCAGCGGCCGCGATACGCTCACCGACACCGATGGCCGTTTCGTCATCGGCGACCTCGCCCCCGGCGAACACGTCATCCTGCTCGACGAAAAAACGCTGCCTGCGAAAACACAATCCGGTTTCCGCCCCGCCGCCTTACAGGTTTACCCGGGCCGCGAGACCGGCGACGCAGATCTGCCCGTGATCGCGATCCCGGCCGAGGTTAAGCGGTTCGGTACGAAACCGTAACAAACGTCAATGTTAGTTACGTACATTCTTGCGCTCGATACCAGTTGGTGCTAAAGTTTGCTGCAAAGGCAAGCTATGGCAACGATCGACCACATAATACTAAACGTCAATGAGATCCCGGCGAGTGTTGAGTTTTACGTCGGCGTGCTCGGCTTTAAGAACGAGGGTGAGGACGGGCCGTTTACGGTGATCCGGGTCAGTCCCGATTTCACGATCCAAATGGCTCCGTGGGGAACCAAAGGGAACGAACATCTTGCTTTTGCAATGCCCCGCGAAGATTTTGACGCCGCCTTTGCCCGCATGAAGGAACGCGGCATCGCCTACGGCGACTCGTTCCACAACGTCGGCAACAACACCGGCCCCGGCGTCGAAATGGGTGCCCGAGGCAACGCCCCGACCATCTATATGAACGACCCCAACAACCACCTCATCGAGATCCGCACGTACGATTAACGGCTATCAGCCCTTGTGGTCATGCGAAGGATGAAAATACGGATGCGAATGGACCTCGCCAGAGTCGTGCCTGTGTCGGTGGGAATGGATCAAATTAGTTTTTTCGAGCAGTTCGGTGTCTGCCAGTATCTCGGCGGGTGATCCTTCACCAACGATACGGCCATTTTGGAAAACCAGACAGTGATCGGCTATTGCCTCGACAATATCCAGATCGTGCGTCGCGGTAATGACGGTTTTTGCCTTGCCGCCCCAGTCAGCCAAAAAATCAATGATCCGCCCGCGGCTCTTCGGGTCCAATGCGGCGGTTGGCTCATCCAGAAGCAGCACTTCCGGCTCGAGTATCAGGACGGACGCGATGGCGACCCGTTTTTTTTCGCCTCCCGAAAGTCGGTGAGGCGGCCGGTGCTTGAGATGCGAGATCTCCATCATATCGAGAGTTTCATCGACTTGTTTGCGGATCTTGTCCTTGGACAAACGCATCTGGAGCGGCCCGAAAGCAATTTCGTCAAAAACCGTTGGATTAAAGAGTTGGACATCCGGGTTTTGAAAGATCAAACCCACACGGCGGCGAAACCGAAACGCGAATTCTTCGTCTTCGAACGCTTTTTCAGTCAGGTTATCGCCGAACGCCGTTACCGTCCCCTTTTCCGGGAAATAAAGCGCGTCGAGTAACCGGAGAAATGTCGATTTACCGGACCCGTTAGCTCCCAAAACGGCGACACGTTGATGCTCCTTGATCGCGACAGAAAGCCCGTCGAGCGCAACCTGGTCCTCGTAACGATAGGTTACGTCTTCTAATTCAAAAACATTTGCGGCAGAATTTTTCACCTGATACCCACTACTCCGAGCAACGACCCCAGCGAGTCAAACCGGCCGAACCAAGCGGCCGTAGCGGCGATCAGCAAAAAGCCGCCGGTCGCCGCCCAGTCGCGGCGCTGCATGACAAAATCGTCGAGCGTATGGACTTCGCCGCGAAAGCCGCGCGATTGCATCGCGAGGTACACTTCGTTATTTAGCTGAAAGCTCTTTGAGAGCAACACGCCGACGCTCGCGGCCGCGACGCGCCGCCCTTCGCTACCGCTCAGGGCTCCGACGAGACGGCTTTGCCGTGCCTCAAACATATTCTGCGCCGTCTCGAGCATCACAAAAATATAGCGATAGGTCATTCCCAGTATTACGACAAAAACGACCGGCACATGTAATACACGCAGCCCTTTCAATACGTCCGCCCAAAGCGTGCAGAGCACCAGCAGCAGCGAAAAGGTAACGGTCGTCTCGACACGCGAGATCAGATAAACCGCACCCATAGCTCCCTGCACCGTGGCCGTCCATCCAACTAGCGGCAATTGAAAAAGCGGATCACCCGCCGTGATGAAAATCTGAGGTAAGGCGATCAAACCAGTAAACGTCAAAGCCCCGATCCACGCCCTCGCCGCTAAAACACGAACCGGCACGCGAGACAGGACTGCCAATAATATGGCGACTGCAAATAGAAAAAAGATCGTGAACAGATTGCGGGCCAGCGTAACATCTAAAATTAGGGTCAGGAGGCCGATGATCTTTACCCGCGGGTCCAGTCTTTGAAGAAATCCATTGGATCGGGCAAATTCCTCCGCAAAAAGGGCACGCTCCGTTTTTCGGATAAATGTCGCGAGCGTCCGCTCGACAAAATTTCTGCGTCGTTTTTTTGGCCTTCGCGTCGAATTTAAGTTTTCGTTTGGAACAGGATTCACTAAATTAATCGGCGTTGCCGGCTTTTACGGGGCGGCTGTGTGCTCGCAGGATCCAGCCAATTATCATAAAAGCCATGAGGACGAGTCCGGTTCCGAACATTGCCGACAGCACGTAGCCGAACGCGGGACTCGTCATAAACGGCGGTGCGTAGTCAGGCATCGGCGCCGTCCAGACCTTGCTCAACCGCTCTAATCCTTGAGGCGGTGCGGTCGGCGGTGATTCATTATTGGAAGCGGCGGCGATTTGTTCGCGGGTTGACGGATTAACAAAATCGTCTGCCCCCCATTCGCCCCACGCGGTGCCGGCCGCGAGCAGCCCGAGCGGCGTCAGGATCATTAGTGCCGCCAGTCCAATCCACAATGGCTTCGTCGAACGCCAGCCTGAACTGTCGGCGAGGCCGTCTTTAGGTGCGTCCGGGGCGGTCAGATATAAAAGCGACGGGTCGCTCCGCTGCAGATAGGCAACGACGCCGCCGGATACGATCAATTCGGCCAGCCCGGCAAAGGTTAAATGCCCGATCATCATCGCCGGGATAGCTATGCTCAATGAATACGGTGCGTAAAGCGGGGTTCCGGATGCGTCGTGAAACAATAATGGCTGGAGTCCGAACTCGATGCTGGCGCAAAAAGCAGCCGCGTTTATCGCCGCATAACCGCCCAGAGCGGCAGCCACGACTCGTCTGGTTGAGGTTATGGCGGAGCGATTAGCAATCAGGCGGTAAACCGCGTAGCTGACCAACGAACCGACTATCGCCATGTTAAAGGAATTCGCGCCGAACGCCGTTATTCCACCATCGCCGAAAAACAGCGCTTGGATAAGCAGAGCGACCGATATTGCGAGCATTGACCCCCACGGCCCGAGCACGACCGTTGCGATCCCGACTCCGACGGCGTGGCCCGTGGTCCCGCCCGGAAGCGGGATGTTGAACATCATTATGACAAACGAAAATGCCGCGAAAACCGACAAAAGCGGCACAAAGCGAGTATTTAGAAGTCGTTTAACGCGACTGAGAGCCACAGACCAGAACGGTGCCGCCGCGGCATATAAAACCGCGCAAGTAACCGGACTTAAATAACCGTCTGGAATGTGCATAAAAACGACTCGTCTCTTCGTCGCTTCGCTCAAATATACTCCAATCTTACTTGCTTTTCAGGCTTTTCTGTAACTGCATAACCTCCATGACCGACGAAAGCAGTTTCTCCTTGATAGTTTTCGGTCTTGCCGTATCCGTTGCGTGTATTCCGAGCATAACATGAATGACTTTGACAGCAGAAAGCACGGCCTGGTCTACGTCTTTGGTCGAAAACCACGGGGCGACCGCGATATGTACGTTACCCGATGCGTCACGCCACGCCTCAATATTTTCGAGATCTATTGCCCGGGCGATCTTCTCGGTATCCGAACCGTCCGGTAGAGACAGGACCATCGAGCATCGCCCATCATTAATCGACAACGTACTCTCGACACCCACAGTTTCCAGCAGCCCTTCGCGAATATCTTTGGCCATGGACGCCAACACATCGCGGGACGACCGGAGCATCTTTTCCTGATCCTTGAGCACAGTCGAACCTTCGGGAATCTCAAGGACATTGCCCTGTAAACTTTCCCAAACCGCAGGTATTCGCCATGCTTCGAGTTTCGTCCCCCGCACCGGAGGACCGCCTGTTACGGCAAGTTCTCAATAACCTTCCCAACGCCCACGCCAACGGCTCACTTTTTACTCCTCCTTTTTTCTTAGCATTATGTAATACTATTCGACTAAAATCACCATTTAGTTTCAACCTATCATGTCACATCTTCGATGTTCGAAATCGCATAAATATCTGCCAGCCGCCGTGGGTTGTGCCGCCGTAATAGGGCGTGAGGCCGGGCGGGTTGGTGTTGAACGTGAACATTGAGCCGAGGCCGACGTCAATGCCTTTGTTCTGTATGATGTCGCGGACGTAACCAAGCGAGAGCGATCCGACCCAAAAGAGCTGGTCTTTGATTACGGGCGGCAGCACGAGTTCGTGGCCCGATTTCTGCACACGCTCGACGCGGCCAAAGACGGCGTTTTTATTAAAGTCATAATTGCTCTCGAAAAGAATGGCGTTTGTGCTCTCGCCGTTGCCGTAATTGTTGCCAAAAACAAACGAACTGGCCCAGTTTCGATTTTCGTCAATTTTTTTGTTGTAGATCGCCGACGCCGTCGTGCGGTGCTGTACTTTCAGCTCGGGTTCGCCGCGTTCGGGGTTTTTGAGACGGCCGTGCGAGACCTGAAACGCCCAGTTTTTGGTTGGGTTCCAAGAAAATCTACCGCTGAACGAATCGAGCCGGGGCGCGTCGAATTTGTAGCGGTTGTCGTCCGGTTCCTGCCCTTTGAAGGCGCTGCCCTCAATCTTGAACTTGCCGAAACTAAACCCGCCCGTCACGACGCCAAACGTAATATGCGTCGAATCCTGCCAGTGGTGCGAGATGGGCGCGTCTGGATTATTCGACGCCGACAACCGATGGACAAAGGTCGGCGGGCCGAGAGCCGGTTCGCCGGGATAGCCGGCGTAGAGAAAAAACGATCTTTTGTCGTCGAATTTATGCGAATAGACAACTCCAAGCTCGGAAATCAGGTCGTGCGGATGCTGGCGGTCGTGGATCGGCTGGCCGTTAAAGGTTTCGCCGCTCTGGTAGAGCAGCGGGTAGCCGTAGCCGCGTTGGATGATGGGGTCGAGGCTGAAATGGCCACGTAGTGAGATCTGCGACTTCTCATTTAACGGTTTCGTATAGACGACCATAAGCGTGGACGGAGCATCAACACGGCTGCCGCCGCCTTTGCCCGCGACCGAAACGTCACGGTTCGAACCGACCGATGTGTAACGCAAAAATGCCGTTCCGTGGATCATCAGCGATCCGCCGCCCGCGAGCATGGTCCCATGCATGTGCATCGGTGAAGAATCTGGAGCCCAGGCCGTGCCCGAGCTCTCGCGTGACATCGGGTCGTTAAGGTTGACGGACGATGTCATCTTCATATCGTGATGCGAATGGTCCATGCCAGGCATGTTCGCCATCTCATCACCTTTTTTTTCGTCCGCTTTCTTATCATCCATTTTCATTCCCGGCATATCGGACATGTCGCCGGGCTTTTTAACCGGTGTTTTGTCGTCTTTTTTCATGCCCGGCATGTCATCCATTTGCACCTCGTCCGGCGAATGAACGTGGTGGGTCATCGACGGCATTTTCATGTCGGCACCGGGTTTGACGCCGACGAGGAGGTTGCCCCACATTCCGCCTTTGGCGTGGCCTCGGACGGAACAGAAATACTTGTAAGCGCCGTCTTCGTTTGATTCGAGAACCATTTCCATGGCCTGAAGCGGTGCCTTGTCCTCATGCGGAGCGAGCTTTTCGGAACCGGCGGTCATGGCAATGCCCGGATCGCTGGTAAATTCGCCCATTATGTGTGCAAAGCGTATATCGTGCTTCATATCGCCGTCCAGGTTGACGAACAGCACCTTGAGCGTCACATCGGGCGGAACTATAAGCGTCGGATTTCGGACACCCTGAATACGATACGAGAGCATGTCATCATCGGGGCCGGTGGTAATGACGAGCCGTATTTCTTTACCGGTAAACGTCAGCGTCGTACCATCTTTTTTCCCGATGGTCCGTTCCTTTTCGAGCTTGACCAATTCTTCAAATGTAAGCGTTTTCGGCGTGCTGCTCACCAGCCTAAACGCCTCATGTGCGAACGCATTTATCGAAAACGCAAACGCGCATATCGATAGCAATATCATCTTTTTCATTTTTTCCCTTATTTTTTCCCTTATATCATGTAAAACATTTCTTTCTCTGCGACCCCAGCGGTCTCAGCGTTAAAAATTCTTTTAAACGCAGAGGTCGCGGAGAACGCAGAGCAATAGAGGCCGATTTTCAGCCTTCTAAATTGTTGCGAATATTCTGTTTTACAGGCGCGGGGGTCCGCGAGAAGGCGAGAGGTCTGAGAAATAAGCTGAGAGGTAGGACGGCCTGACAAAACAGGTCTTGACCGACTGCTGCACACGGGCCGTCGTGGCCAAATGCGGCAGATCGTGCGATACCAGGGCCACAGGCCGATTGAGATTGACCGCCCCGGATTTAGCAATTATTTTTTTGGCAATATCCGGGCAAACGCAGTCGTCGTCCGCCATCAGATAGTCGCAGGTATTCTCGCCCGACGTCATCTCCCGGTAATCCGAGTCCGGCATCGTCATCTGATGATGACACGGCGGGATTACCGGTGTAACGGTGACCTGCAGGTGGAGACACGTACACGCCGAGACCGACGACGCCATCAGCGAGACAGCGGTCAGAACGCCGAGGAAAAATTGTTGGAGCCGTTTATTCACTATAACGATTTTACGTAATCGGCTATCTGATTGATCTGTGCCGCCGTGAGCTTTCGCTTGAACGAAGGCATTTTGCCTTTTCCGTTGGTTACGAGACGGACGGTCTTTGACGTGCTGGTGCCGCCCGAAATGTTATCCGCGTCGAGCTTGCGTCCGAGGGCCGTCTGAGACTTCCCATCCGAGCCGTGACAGCGTGCGCAGTTTTGGACGTACAGCGAACGCGGGCTCGTCAGTGTTTCAGCCGACGCAACATTTGCGGACGCTGGGCTGGAAAACATAAAAAACGCTCCGCCGGCAAGGAACCCGGTAAGAATACTTAGTTTTATAAACTTTTTCATATTTTCGGTTTGATCTCCGTTGGATTTCAATATTATGCCCCGAAACGCCGAAACCGTCAAAACTATTTTGCCCATGCTTTCTGCCAATCCAGCATTTGCTTGGTCTCGGCATTCTGAGCCTTTATGATGCCGGTCGCCAGCGTTTTGATGTCATTTTTCTGCGACTTTTGCAAAGCCTCGTTTCCCATCACGACCGCGCCTTGATGGTGAGGGATCATCTGTTTGATAAATTCGAGGTCAAGATCATTGCCCGTAGATGAGCCGAGCTTTTTCATATCCATGCCCTTCATCGAATCGTTCATCCCTGCCATTTCCATATTGATCGCCGGTGCCCTGCCGGCAAACCAATCATCGCGCCATTTTTTCATCTGGGCGATCTCCTTTTCCTGATCGGCGATGATGTTCGTTGCGAGCTTGTTTAGTTCCGGATGTAGAGCTTTGCCGTCAATTACCTTGGCCATCATGACCGCCCCTTCGTGATGGGCGATCATCGTATCCAAAAATTGGAGGTCATACGGCGCGTCCGCCGCATTAGGCGAGCTTTTCATCATGGAATGATCCATTTGGTCATGGTTCATATTGCCCATGGGTTGATTCATCGGCATGCTGTTCGTATTGTGATTCATGCCGACGTTGCCGTTTGAATTGGCTTGGTTCTGAACGCCGCATGCAGGGGCAAAAGCCAAAACGCCGGTAATGGCTGTAATTATCGCCAATTTCGTATTTTTCATCGTTTGTATTCTCCCTCGTCTCAAAGTTTTGCTCGCCTAAGCCGCAACGCATTTGTGATAACCGAAACCGAGCTAAACGTCATCGCCGCACTCGCAATGATCGGACTAAGTAAAATGCCGAAAAACGGATAAAGAATTCCTGCCGCGATGGGTACGCCGAGCAAATTGTAAATAAAGGCAAAAAATAGGTTCTGCCTGATATTCGACATCGTCGCCCGGCTCAACCTGATAGAGCGGACAATGCCGCGAAGGTCACCTTTTACCAACGTCACGCCCGCGCTTTCCATCGCAACATCGGTTCCCGTGCCCATCGCGATTCCGACCTCAGCCTGAGCCAATGCCGGAGCGTCGTTGACGCCGTCACCGGCCATCGCGACGATCTTGTTTTCACCCTGGAAACGTTTTATCACATCCTGTTTCTGCTCGGGGAGAACGTCTGATACGACGGTCTTAATGCCCAGTTTGGAGGCAACAGCCTCGGCGGTGATCTTGTTGTCACCGGTCAGCATTACGATCTGCAACCCTTCGTCATGCAGCATTTTGATCGCCTCAGCGGTCGATTCTTTGATCGGGTCGGCGACGCCGAGGAGCCCGGCGTGCTTGTTATCGATGGCGACGAACATTACGGTTTGGCCTTCGACGCGAAGCTGGTCTGCTTTCCCGGCGAGTTCAGCGTCGATCGCGATGCCGAGTTCCTCGAGCAATTTTTGATTACCCAAGGCTACCGATTGTCCGCCGACCTTTCCGCTAACGCCCTTGCCGGTGATCGACTTAAAATCGTCGACTTTTGTTAACTCTACTTTGCGTTCTTCTGCACCGGCGACTATCGATTCGGCAAGCGGATGTTCGCTTTGGCGCTCGATGCTAGCCGCACGACCGAGAAACTCTGCTTCATCGATCTTCGACACGACCGAGACCAAGCGTGGCTTGCCCTCGGTCAGCGTCCCGGTCTTATCGACGACGAGCGTGGTTACCTTTTCCAAGATCTCAAGTGCCTCGGCGTTCTTGACCAGCACGCCGGCGTTCGCACCGCGTCCCGTCCCGACCATGATCGACATCGGCGTCGCGAGGCCCAGAGCACACGGGCAGGCGACGATCAGCACGGCGATGGCATTGGCAAGAGCATAGATAAATCGCGGCTCCGGCCCGACGAACATCCATACCGCAAATGTAATAATCGCGACGACGATCACCGCCGGAACAAAGTACGCCGATACGGAATCCGCCAGCCGCTGGATCGGCGCCCGCGAACGCTGCGCCTCGCCGACCATCCGCACGATCTGGGCAAGCAGCGTTTCGCTGCCGACACGCTCGGCTTTCATCACAAAGCTTCCGGTCGTGTTGACCGTGCCGCCGACCACGGTTGCTCCGGCTGCCTTTGCGACAGGAAACGGCTCACCGGTCACCATCGACTCGTCAACTGAACTTCCGCCGTCGGTTAAAACGCCGTCAACCGGCACCTTTTCGCCGGGACGGACGCGAAGCAGCATCCCCGCCATTACATGCTCCAATGGAATGTCAGTTTCGGTGCCGTCATCGCCAACGAGGCGGGCGGTTTTTGGCGCAAGCCCGAGCAACGCCTTGATCGCGCTCGATGTTTGGCTTCGTGCTCTTAGTTCCAGAACCTGCCCAAGCAAAACCAGCGTTGTGATAACGGCGGCGGCCTCAAAGTACAGTGCAACCTCGCCCATGTGGCCGCGAAACGTCGCAGGGAATATGTTCGGAAAGAACAACGCAACGAGGCTGTATTTATAAGCCGCTCCGGTGCCGATCGCGATGAGCGTAAACATATTCGGGCTGCGATTCACGACCGACGCCCAAGCCCGTTCAAAAAAAGGCCAACCGCCCCACAAAACAACAGGCGTTGCCAACACAAACTGAATCCAGCTAAAGGTGCTCGGCGCAAATACCGTCATCAACGGTTTGCCGGGAATCATCTCGCCCATCGTCATGACGAGGATCGGCAGGGTCAACACAACGCCGATCCAAAATCGCCGCGTCATCGAGCGAAGCTCCGACGTGTCTTCCTCCGCATCAAGCGAGATCACACGCGGCTCCAAAGCCATCCCGCAAATCGGACAACTGCCGGGACCCATCTTCGAGATCTGTGGATGCATCGGACAGGTGTATTCGACGTTCGTCGCATTTTTAGGCTCGCGTTTTGTGATACCGACGGGCATTGTCTGAACGTCGCTAACAGTTAAGAATGACGCCGGATCGTCTTTAAACCTATTCAGACAGCTACCGCCGCAGAAATAATATACGATTCCCTTGTATTCAAAACTCCCGGCGGCGGATTCCGGCTTAACCGTCATTCCGCAAACCGGATCAATGAATTCTCGCATTGTTACAGTCATTGCTTTCTGTTACCAAAAAAATACAATCCAATACCGAATAACGAAAATACGACTGCGTCGTTAAAAAGATACTGAGGACTCATTTTAAACCCTAACCCACCGGACACACGCATAAAAACCGCGCCTACGATAAATAGAAAAGACGCGGCTAAGAATAATCGTCCCAAAAAAACCAAATGTGACTCGTTTCGAGTTCGAACCATTTAATACTGATTCTAGATAACCTCTCCCGTCTTCTCAAGCATTACATGGTGAACCGAATTTACGGCGAGCCAGATCGCGATGAGCATAAAGAAGACCAGAGCAGAACAGGAAATGTTCCCTCGTGAATCCTCAAATACCGCCGTCTCCGGCCACTGTCCCGATAATTGCGGTAATAACACCTGCAAATCCAACCAGAACGTTAAGGATGTGAATTATTTTTGACAGTTTCATATTTTTCAAGTTTGACCGGGCATTCAAACGCTAACTGCTACCGCCTCTTCCGTTTCGACGCGCAAGTGTTTGGAACTTACGGTCCCGCAGCAACTACCTTCTTTATCCATGACGGGCAAACTCGATGCCTGATGGTCATGCATTTTTTGCCCTGCCTGTTCAAGAGTTTCGTTCGACTTGCAGCATGCCGAAACGGGTTTCATGATGTCTTTCACCGAAACTTCGGACGCTTTCAGGTCTTCAGCCGCGACGTGATAATTAATGTCGTGAGCGGTCACGACCCCGACGAGTTTAAGATCCTGTTTATCTTCGACAACGGGCGAGCAACCGCAACCACTACTCTTCATCGCCTTAGCGGCGTCATGCGCCGTATCCTCAGGCGTACAGCAGGATTCGGCCTCAACTTTTTCCATTACATCTCCACAACAGCTCATTTTTTTCTCCTTTTTATCTCTCTCGGCGTCTCGACGCACGAAAATATTGACTTTGATCAGAACCAGACTATCTGGAATGCAACTTTTTAACCGTGCGCTAGCGCACGGAGAGCCGACCCTTGCGTGTGGTTAACTAATTCTAACGACTTATTGAACCTTAAAACGCGGCGTAATTTGGATGTTCTAATGAAAAAATTGATTTTATTGACTGCCTGTATAGTCCTGTTTAGCATTAATGTTTTCGCTCATCAGGCGTTTACGCTTGTCAGCGGCCAGAAGAAGATCGTTACGGAAGCGGAGCTCGCGAAGCTCGAAAAGGATGCGACCATCGGTAAAAAGTCGGGTGTCGGCCTTACCTTTACCGAAAGTGAGATCCGGCTTATCGTGGTGACCGGCCCCGAGGACGATATGCTTTCATACCGCATCCAGGGCATGCGAAATCCGAACCTGATCGTTCCATCAGGCGCGAAGCTCAAGATACTTTTTGTCAATTTGGACGGCGATATGAAACACGACATGCGATTCGGGCATGTCATTGGTGAATTCGACATAGCTCCCGACGTGACCGAAACCGCCGGAACTGAAAAGCTTGCGTCTCACGAAGAAAAAGACCCCATGCAGTCCGAGGAGTTTGTTCTTAAAGCAAACGAGGACGGCTCCTACAAGTATTTTTGCTCGGTTCGCGGCCATGCAAAAGGCGCAATGTGGGGAAATATTCTCGTCGGCGTCAAACCGGGTAAGGACATGAAGATGTCCGTGAAGCCAGCCGGTGACTCCAAAATGGATAACATGCCCGGCATGAAATCCGGCGAAAAAATGTCGGAGAAAAACGCCGATGATATGTCAAACATGCCTGGAATGAGGCCCGGAGAAAAAATGCCGGAGAAAAAGCCTGATGATATGTCAA
Organism: Pyrinomonadales bacterium; assembly: GCA_038227175.1. Lineage (GTDB taxonomy): Bacteria > Acidobacteriota > Blastocatellia > Pyrinomonadales > Pyrinomonadaceae > OLB17. Next base: position 62,780 of record JBBRPZ010000002.1, read on the forward strand.
ATATGCCTGGAATGAAGCCCGCCGACAACGAGCAGGACGAGATGTCCACCATGGGTATGAGCTCCTATTTTAGTGCCATCAATTACCCTGTGCCGCGAGACACGATGATGGTAATGGCTCTGACGGACTTTCAGTCTGCGCGGACGGGACCCAACTTCTTCACAGGCATGAACATGATGCAGTATGGCGTAACCTCACGGTGGACAGTCGGTGCGATGTTTGAGGGCCAAAAGATCCCCGGTTTGCCTGCTACCTACGGCGGTTTCCGGGTCAATAGTTACTTTAAGGTTTCCCCACACGACCACCTGCTGAATTTCACCGTATATGGAGAGTACGAAGGCCTCAACGGTGCCGCGTTGTACAAAATGGAGGTCGCCGGATTCGGCGGTGAGGATCTGGAGGGGCCGCTGGCAGCCGCGCGTCGCACGCCCGTCCGCACTTTGGAGCTGCGGGCGATCATGTAACACGACTGGGGACGGACCAATTTTACGTTTAACTTCGTTAGTGAGACGCCATTGCCACTCGACGGTAACGACTTCGGGTATTCCTGGGGAGTGTTTCGCATGCCTGCATATATGGCGATGAAGACAGACAAAGCTATGGCAGGCATGACGATGCCGAAAGAAAAATACCCTCAGGGTATCTCGCTTCAACGGCTAGGCTACGGCGTCGAGATGATCGGCGCTCTCGGCGACGCTCATAACTTCGGCTTTGACTGGCAACGCCAGCAACACTATTTGGGACCGGTTTTCAGCTATGCTGTCTCAAAGAAATGGACGCTTCATCTCGAACCGGCATTTGGCCTCTCCGCAGTGAGCGATCCTTTCATGCTGCGAATGGGGATCGGATATTCGATCGACCACCTACTGCGTCGGCGATAAGGACTGTCGGGATGCGGCCCAATTTTCACTTGCAATTTGTTACTGCTTCAGTTACAAATGTGAATTACCTATGGAAATTGAGTGGAGATCGGAAAAGAAGCCGCCTTACATCGTTAACCGGATGATCGGGGAGATCGAGTGGAAATCCAATAAGCCGCCATATCTTTTCCGTCAAATGGCCGAGTGGTCGGGGGTCAAAGTTCACCGCGCTCGGGTGCGTCCCGGCCGGATGCTTGAGCATCGGCCTGCATTTCATGAGATCAACGTGGCATTGGCGGGCGACCTAGTTACCCAAAAGATCTCCGCGACAGGCCGCCTCGTTTCGACTAGCGGCGGTGCCGGCAACATCTGCGTTACGCCGGCCGGACAACCGGTCAGCGCGTATTGGAACAAGCAGATCGACAACATGGGCATCATGCTCGATCCGGGCTTTGTCCGCGATACAGCGATCGAAAATCAGCTTAGTACCGGATTTGAATTTGTCGAGATCTATAAGAAGGAAGACCCATTAGTTGTACAACTTGGCCTCGCATTGCTGGACGAAGCGGCATCCAACGCGCCGATGGGCAGGCTCTACGCCGACTCGATGATCCAGACGCTGACGCTCCACATTCTCAAATCGTACAGCACGGCGACGGCCAAGTTGGAACAGTTGAACGGCGGACTTTCAGGCTACAACCTTCGGCGGGTCAAGGAATTTATCGAGGCAAATCTTGACGAGGACTTGGGTCTCGCGGAGATCGCCCGGGTTGCGGGCCTCAGCCAATTTCACTTTGCCCGCTCGTTCCGCAAAACTACCAACATGACTCCGCAGCAATATCTCATGCAGCGGCGGATCGAAAAGGCAAAGGATCTGCTCACCCAAAATTCGCTGCCGATCATCGAGATCAGCCTCCGCACCGGTTTTAAAAACCAGAGCCATTTCACGACCCTGTTCCGTAAATTTACAAACTTTACGCCAAAAACATGGCGTGATCTAAAGCTCGCGTAGGAATTTATGCCCGCGAAACACGCGAAAAGACGCGAAATTGGAATCTTTTTCTAATGCGGGTCGTGCATCGTTATTGAATCATCCCAAAGCTAAGTTTTATTCTTTTTTTCGCGTCTTTTCGCCTGTTTCGCGGGCAAATCATCTTTAAGCAATTTCAGAACATAAACCGCAAATAGCCGTAAGACCCGGAAGACGACCATTTTCTACACTCGCCCATGACTTAATAAAGTCTGGAGGTTGAGAAAATGAAACAGATTATTTCTATGGCTTTTTTTCTATTTGTTGTGACGTTAACCATGGCTTCGGCCCAGAGCCCGACGGTCAAAATATCGTACGATAACGGAATTGTGTTGGCTCACGAACGAAACTACGAGTCCGCTCTCGGCGAATTCAAAAATGCTCTTGCGCTGAGCCAAGGCAAATCGGTATCGAACGACATCATGGCTCGGATACATTTCAATGCCGGAGTTTGTTTATTTCAATTACATCGGCACGCCGAGGCCGCCGCCGCATTTGAGCAAGCGGTCAGATATAAGCCCGGCTACGAAAAGGCGTATTATGCTCTCGGAATGACAGGGACCGAAATGCGCGATTGGAACGCGGCCGGTTCGGCATTTTTTCGGGCGATCCGCATCAATGGAAAAAACGGCGAGACGTGGTTTGACCTGGCTTTTGTTTATCTGGCACAAAATAACCTTGCGGCTGCCCGCGAGGCGTTTGAACGGTCGACAAAATATAAGAGCATAGATTCGGCCATTGGCCACAATAATGTCGGTGTCATTCTCGCGATGAATGGCGATTTGGCGAAGGCCGAGGTCGAGTTCAAACGGGCGATACTTGAATCCGGCGGCAAACTCGACGAGGCTCGGAACAATCTCGATTTCTGCCGCCGGCACATGGGCAAAGCCGGGCGAGATGTCGCCGAAATTTTGGAATTCGGCAAAGCTAACCGCACTCTTGGAGAATAAAAATGGAAAAACAACACGATGTAATGGCGATCCTGAAACTGTACGAGCTTCGCCGCGACGAGCAGATGCGGGCCGCGCGGCAATGGTACTTTTCGGAGTTTGCGCCGAAATCGGCGATGGACATCATTGCGCTCTATCGCGGCGGCGAACGCTCTAGTGCCAACTTTCGCATGGTCGTCTCATACTGGGACACAGCGGCTTCGCTCGTGTTAAATGGCGGTATCGACAAGAAGCTATTTCTCGACGCCAACACCGAGCACGTCTTTATTTACGCCAAGATCGACGACTTTTTGCCGGAGGTTCGCGAGATGTTTCGTGAGCCTGACTATCTGGTGCATCTGGAAAATCTGGTCAGGTCATTGCCGGATTTTGAGGCGAAGATGGAAAGCCGCAAGCGGCTGATCGCGATCTGGACCGCATCGGTGGACAAAGAATGATCACGCCGGTTGTTGTTGCGATAGGCAGTGGAGAGTTCCGAGGCCCCAGACGAGATCGACGGCGTGAATGCCGATGACCTTTCGTTTGGGAAACAGATCGGCGAGGATGCCGAGGGCGATGCGGTCGTTCGGGTCGTTAAAAGTCGGGACGAGCACCGACGAATTAGTGATCAGAAAATTTGCGTAGCTCGCCGGCAGGCGTTGGCCGCGATAATAGAGCGGTGTCGGCATTGGCAGGAATGCCGTATTGATCCTTGAACCATTCTCAAGCCTAAAACCTTCGAGGCGTTCGCGGTTTTCCTCGAGCAATGCGTAGTTGGCATCTTTCTTATTTGTCTCACGGCATAGCACGACGGTCTTTTTATTGACAAAACGGCACAGGTCATCGACATGGCCGTGGGTGTCGTCGCCGGCGATCCCTCTGTTCAGCCAGAGGACGTTTGTCGCCCCGATGCTGTTGGCAAGGACGCTTTCGATCTCGGAACGCGAGACGCCCGGATTGCGGATCTGCACTTTCTGGTCAAGCAGACATTCCTCCGTAGTGATCAGCGTGCCGCGACCGTTGACGTCGATCGCTCCACCTTCGAGCACGAACGGTTTCCCGTTGTGTTTGATCGGAAAGAATCGTTTTTTGAGTTTTTTTGCCAGTTTTTCGGCGATCTTCGCGTCGAGTCTGTGATTGTCGTATTTCGCCCACGCGTTGAACTTAAATCCGGCGATTGCTGTTTCCGATTCATTCGTTACAAAGATCGGTCCGAAATCGCGTGTCCATCCGCGATCCGACGGCATTTGAAAAAATTCGACGGCGTGCGGATCGACGCCGACGTTCTTTAAGATCGTGCGGGCTTTGGCCTCTACCCGCTCGTCGTTCACTAATATTCGAACGGTCTCACTCTCGGCGATCCGGCGGACGATCTCGGCATAGACAAAATGAATGGCCGCGATCTTGCCGGGCCAGTCGGATGGATTGTGAGGCCACCCCAGCCACACAGCTTCGTGCGGCTCCCATTCGGCAGGCATTCGGTAGCCGAGTGATGTTGGAAACAGGTCAGAACCCGCTGCGTCAGCGGCGGGCAAGGTCGCGGTGATCTTCAACTTGGACATAATATATCGCCCGCCCGCCCGCTTACGCAGGCGGTTCTGACTTTAGTCGATGAAGCGTTTTTCGATATCGCCGTAGGCGTCGATCCGTCGATCGCGAAGGAAAGGCCAGTTGCGGCGGACCTCTTCGATCCGCGACGGATCGACCTCGCCGATGACGACCTGCTCGCTTTCGGAGTCGGCCTCGGCGACGATCACGCCGAACGGATCGCTGAGAAAGGTCTTACCCCAAAACTGAATGCCGGGAGTTCCCGGAACAGTTACCTCGTGGCCGACCCGATTGACACCGGCGACATAGACGCCGTTCGCGATCGAGTGCGAACGCTGTATCGTCCGCCATGCGTCGAGCTGCGAAGCTCCGTATTGTCCTTTTTCCTGCGGATGCCAGCCAATGGCGGTCGGATAAAACAGGATCTCGGCGCCGCGCAATGCTGTCAGCCTCGCTCCCTCCGGATACCATTGGTCCCAGCAAATGAGCGTGCCGATGCGGCCAACCTCGGTGTCGAACGCCTTAAACCCGAGGTCGCCAGGTGCGAAGTAAAATTTTTCGTAATACGCCGGATCGTCCGGGATGTGCATCTTGCGATAGACACCCGCAACCTCTTCGCCAGGCTTAACGATGACGAGGCTGTTGTGGTAAAGGCCGAGAGCACGCTTCTCAAATATCGGAGCGATCACCGTCACGGTGCATTCATCCGCAGCCTTTGCTATAGCGTTTGTCGACGGTCCGGGGATCGATTCGGCGAGGTCAAAATTGTCATGATCCTCAGACTGGCAAAAGTACTGTGATCGAAACATTTCCGGCAGACAGACGATCTTGGCACCCAACCCGGCTGCTTCTTTCACAAAATCAACGGCCTTTTTCAGGTTGTCATCGACATCTTCGCCCACCGACATTTGGACGAGGCCAACCTTGTATTTCTCACGGATTTCCATAACAAGTAGGATACATTCATCAAATCCATCGGCAAAACCGTCCCGCGCGCGCCATATCTTTTCCCCCCAAAAGCAACCAAACAAAAAACTCGCTGCATCTAGGCAATTAAGACTGGTCACGCAAGAACTCTTCCCAGGAACATTCTTACATCAGGAGTTGTCTAATATTGGGCGAACGCCGCATTAACGGGCGTATCGTCTGGGGGAAAACTATGTCTAAAAAAAGCTTTATTGATTCGGTCGAAGTCGGTAGCCCATGTTCCGAGGATTGGAACCGGATGCATGGAACCGACAAAATGCGCTTTTGTTCACACTGTACAAAGCACGTAAATAACCTCTCCAAAATGACCCGAAAAGAGGCGACAAGGTTTGTTCGCGAGTCGGATGGCAAAATCTGTATTCGCTACATCACCGATCCGTCGACCAAGCGGCCGCTGTTTGCCGAGCAATTGTTTCAGATCTCACGCCGCACACCCGGCCTCGCGGTCGGCGTAATGACAGCGTCGCTCAGTCTGTCAACGCTTGCCCACGCGCAGGAAATGGCCAAGCCACAGTCCGATCCGGTTGTCGTCCAGACTATCGAAAACGCGGACCGGCTGCTGGTAAAGCAGGGCGAGATCAGTCCTTCTAAGGGAAATGCTAAGCCGGTGTCCGGCATCTCGGGAACTGTTGTTGATCCAAACGGAGCCGTTATTCCCAATTCAAAAGTAACTGTCTTCAGCGTCGACACCAGCAAAACCCAGTCTACTACAGCCAATGCAGAAGGCGTTTACAAATTTGAAAAACTCGAACCCGGAACATATAGGATTGAAACGGAAGCTCCTGGATTCAGGAAAAGTGTTACTCAGATTGTCATTTCTGTCCCCAAAGAAACCGTTTCCGACGTTTCACTGGATGTTGGGACTATATCGGTTACCGTCGATATAGTCGCAAACCTTGATGTGGAGGTCTCCGTCGCGGGGGGAATCAGTTTTGTTGAACATAGTCTTCCGCTAAACAAGGCTGTGGCAAACGACGAAGTTGACGAAGTCCGCGACCTCATCGTCAAGGGAGCAAACGTCAACGGAAAGGACGACAACTACGAAAAGATCACGCCGCTCTTTATCGCCATCGAAAATGGAAATCTTGAAATAACCGAGATATTGCTCAACGCCGGAGCCAAGATCAACGCCCGCGATAGCGAAAAACAGACGCCGCTCATGCGCCTCGACGGTGACGCAACGCCTGCCTTGGTTGAGATGCTGGTCCGGCACGGCGTTAAGGTCAATCTCACGGACAACGAGGGCAACACCGCCATTGTCATAGCGGCAAACGGCGCCAAGGCCGAGGTCATTAAGGCTCTGATTGACGCGGGAGCAGATGTAAGGCTTAGCAATAAGCAAGGCCAAACCGCGCTCATGAACTCCGCCGCCAACGGCGATATCGAAAGCGTTCGCGTGCTGATACAGGCTGGTTCCGATGTAAATGCAAAAAACAAAGATGGCGAGACGGTGTGGAATCAGGCCTCCACCGATGAGATCAAGGAGCTTCTTGTCACCTTTGGCGCCGTCACGGGTGAAAAATCCGAAGGCAGCGAAACGGACGGGCCGATGGACAATTAGCGGGTGGTTTTACTCAGCCCCATGGACGAAAGGCCGTTTCTCAGCGGCCTTTTTTGACATTCCCAAATCCTGTCGCGGCCTTATTTTAGCAACGACCGATTGAAAAAGTTTTAGCGCCCGATTGTGTTTTTCGTGGTAAAATTCGAGACACATCATTTTACAGACCGGCAAGATCTTAGAGTCATCAAATCTATGAAAACCTGCCCGACATGCGGAAACAGTTATAATGACGATTTGAGCTTTTGCCTTCAAGACGGCACAAGATTGCCCGGCTCGACAACCTTTGAACTTACAAACAGTCCTACTGAGGTTTACCAACCGAAAACGAATAAAAACACTGACATTTCTACGGCGGAAACGATAGTCTCAGATTCAAACCTGATTTCGACGCCGCCAAAGCAATTTCAGATGTCGGCGGTCGAACCGTCACGGCGGATGGGCTGTGTGCTAACCATCGGTCAGGTTGCGGCCGGGTTGCTTGTAGTAGTCGGACTCGGACTCGTCGGCGTCTATTATAATTTCAACGCTAAAAAATTCGACGTGGCGCGTATTGAGACCCCCTCAAACCAGACAAATCCGGTAAATACAAATACGGCCTCTAATTCCGGTGCGAATACCGCTGCAAACGCCACAAAGCCTGTGCCTTCAACGACCGCAAATGTCACTAAGACTGATCATTCTCCGGCTGCAAACGTCATTAAGACAACGCCTTTGCCGGCTGCAACCCCCATCAGGTCTATTGCTCCTCCGATTGTAACCCGCCCGCCTAGAACTGTCTCCGGCGGTTTACTTAACGGAAAAGCGATCAGCCTGCCAAAGCCGTCGTATCCGCCTGCGGCCCGAGCCGTCAGCGCATCGGGATCGGTTAGCGTACAGGTGCTGATCGATGAGAACGGTAGCGTGATTTCGGCCAATGCCGTCAGCGGTCATCCGCTTCTCCAAGCCGCGGCTGTACAGGCCGCACGCTCCGCGCGATTCAGCCCGACGCTGCTCGGCGGCCAGGCGGTAAAAGTTTCCGGGGTGATTGTGTATAACTTTGTCCTCTAACACTTGGTAGCAAAAAATCGGCGATAAATGTTAAAATCCGAAAGTATTATTTTTTGTCCTCTCCCATTCCGATTCAGACACCAAAAATATGAAACATTGCCCGGTCTGCGACGAACGATTCGACGAAGATATTATTAAATTTTGCACCAAGGACGGCACGCCGCTGGTCGATGACGCACAGCCGAATTTTATCGCGATGCCGAGCGAAAGCATCGAGGATCCGGATGAAGATTTTGGGCAGGAGACGGTTATCCGCCGCAAGCCCGACCTCGGTCCTATTCCGCCCCATACGCCGTCCGAGCGGATCGTGATCCCGACCGCTCCCGCCGCCGAACAGCAGGTCAGGCACCGCACCGCCGCCGCATATTATCCGCCGCCTGAATCCAACACGGCAAAGACCGTTGCGCTTACAATCCTGGGCACACTCTTTGTCCTCACGTGCGGCGCCGGGTTGTTCTGGCTCCTGCAAAAGGAAAAACCGGCGAATACTAACACAAATACGAATGGGAATTTTACTAACCAAAGCACGAATTTGAATACAAATCTTGGGTTTGACGGCAATTTCAACTTTAATACCAACGCAAATTTCAACACTAACTACAATCTCGGCACCAACCTGAACGCCAGTGTAAAATCGCCGACACCAACGCCAAAGCCAAGCCCGAGCGTTTCGCCGATACCGCTCTCAAGCCCCAGCCCGGGCTCGACACCGAGACCCGTGTCCAACGCTAACGCCCGGCCATCGCCGACGCCATCTTCGACGCCTCGGATGGGGCCGCGTCCGCCGGGAAACTCTAATAAACCGCCGGGGAATGGTAACTAAGGTCAGAGCCGCCTGCGTGAGCGGGCGGCTCTCAACTCTGAGCACCCCGGCCCCTCGCTTACGCAAGGGGTTCTGACAAGAGTGCCATCTCAACCGCTCTACGCGGATCGATCACGCCCCAGCCCTGCCGGTCGACTTCGTAATGTGGCAGCCGTTCGGCGGTCGAGATCAGAATCGTTTTGATCTCGGACGGCGTTAGTTCGGGTTTTGCTTCGAGCATCTGGGCGGCGACCGACGAGACGATCGGGGCGGAAAACGAAGTGCCGTCGACATATTTGTAGTTTTTGGTTATTACATTTTCACGCCTGATCTTTAGAGTGATAATCTGGCGGATGCTGTGAACCGGACGATCCAGGGCGGCCTCAAGCTCGGGGTCGATGTCCCGATTCTCACGGATTATTTCGTGCAGATGAGCATCGTCGCTTTTGTCGAGCTTTTCGAGCAGCTCGGCTTGGCTTGCGGTTGGAGTGTTTGGCAGGATCGGAGCCGGCACCCAAATAGATGAGGCGATGACCTCGGGTTTTTGCAGCCCGTCGACGGTCGGCCCGTACGACGAGCGGTACATTCCACGTTTTGCCCGATTGATCGAATTATTGTCATCGAGCCCACCGACCGCTATCGATGATGGTGAACTCGCGGGTGGAAAGATCGGATGATTTGGCAAATGCCCGGCGTTTCCGACCGCGCAGACAACCGTGATGCCAACCGCCGAACATTCCTCGACGATCTGGGAGAGCGGATCATGCAGATAGCTTGCCTCGTCGTCGCCGCCGGCGGAAATATTGACGATACGAATGCCGTATTCCAGCCGATTTTCGAGCACCCATTCGAGGCCGTCCTGTATATTTTGCTCGGTAATGCGGCCGGTTTTGGCAAGTTTTACGAGGACGACATCGGCCTCGGGTGCGATGCCGCGATAAAACCCGTTTGAAAGTGAGCCATTGCCCGCCGCGACGACCGAGGTCATCATCCCGTGCCAGCTCGCAACATCGGGCTGCAAGAGCGACGACATATCGCCGTCCTTGTCCAAAAGATTGCGGTACGCAAGGATGCGATTCCGCGGCGTCGTGAGATCTACGTGCGGATAAAACCCCGAATCGAGAAAAGCGATGGTCACGCCCCTGCCGGTAAATCGTTCGTCAGCATCGAGTCTCAGCGGCGTTGAAAGCACGTGCGAGCCATCCTTTTGGACGGCAGCGTCTTTCATCATGTGGTCCTTGCCTCGTTTAAAGAGCCGTGAGCAACGGCCGCAGACCTCATGAAAATCATGAACACCGGGGGCATTCGCCCGGATCAATTTTTGAAGGTCATCGGGCAGCGAATCCATCTCAACACATTCGCCATTAGCATTGCGCGAACAAACGGGGCAAACTCCCTGTTCCGCCAAGCCATCCGAAACGACGCGGTCATACATTGACGAAAATGATTCCTGAGGGGTCATTGTTGGATTTCAAGTTTTTCACAGACAACAGTTAAAATCAATTTCCGGAGATTGAACCGGAAATTTAGGAAATTTAACCGCGAAATACGCTAAAAAGACGAAAATAGGAAAAACCTGCTCAGTCTGCGTCTCAATTAATTTCCTTTCTTAATTTAGCGTATTTCGCGGTTATTGCGGTTAATGATCCTATGTCAAAAAAGATCGGCCTTGCACTCTCCGGCGGCGGAGCACGCGGTTTTGCTCACGTTGGCGTCCTCAAGGTGTTTGCGGAACATGACATCACATTCGATCTGATCGCCGGCACGTCGGCCGGGGCGATCATCGGCGGCGCATTGGCCGCCGGAATGACGGTCGATGAGATCGTTGCGATGTCCGAAAAGATCGGCTACACGAACATGTTGCGGCCGTCGTTTTCGTTTGGCGGATTGCTGTCGAGCGCCCCGATGGGCGGGTTCTTAGGACGTCATTTCCCTGTCGCTCGGTTCGAGGAGTTGGCGATTCCGTTTTCGGCGGTCGCATTTGATCTCGCAAACAGCGAAGAGGTCGTTATCAGCTGCGGCGATCTGGTAACGGCGATCCGCGCAAGCTGCGCCGTTCCGGGAATCTTTACACCGGTTCGCGACGAACGCGGTCGCAACCTTGTCGACGGCGGCGTTGCTTCTACGATGCCTGTCGACGTGGTTCGGGGGATGGGAGCCGACATCGTAATTGCGGTCGATCTGCTCGCGTGCGGAGCGACATTCCGGACAAATTCCCGCACTGGCGTCGGCATCATGATCCAATCGGTCCTGTCGCTGCTGCGAACGAGCGCCAATCGGGAGCACACGAATGCCGATATCGTCATCGAGCCGCAGATCGCCCACCTCCGACCGGACCAGATCTATAAGCGGGCAGAATTTATTGAGTTGGGTGAAAAAGCGGCCCGAGAATCCGTCGAGGAAATTAAGGGACTGATCGCTACCGAAACGCCGGAACTGCCCTAGCCTCGCTGAACCGGCTGCTTTTCTGTCAGGGGCTGCGTGGCATTTTCGGTTTCGGTTGGAAACAGGCTCGCTGGCTCCTGCAGGCTTAAATCAGATGCGCCGTCGAGTTCGCGTTGGCGCACCGCATCGCCAGTCTTGTCGGGGAGCGATTTTTTGGGAACGGTTAGCAAATAGCCGTTAATGATAAACCCGAGGCCGATAAAAAAATTGACGAGCCCGAGAACGGCAAGAAAAGACAGATCCGTGTTTCCGCTGAAAATGACATCCAGATAGACCGCAACCGCAACACCGAAACCGATGCACGAAAGCAACGTTCCGAGACGAATCCGGCGGAGTCGCTTTTCCTCGGGCGATTCGAGAAACTTTTCGATCTGCGGCAGGACATCCTCGGCGACTTTTTTTAGATCATAAACGTTGTCAGTTTCGCGAATTTTCGCGGCGACGGCCCGGCCTATATCTTCGCGGGCGGTTATGGCCGAAGCCGTTATGCCGTCAGGCTTCTCGACAACCTCACGTACCGGCAGCAGATTGGTCCCGCACGCACGGCAAAATTGATTGGGCTGCTTTTCGTCGATTCCGCAATTAGGACAAAACATATCGTTGTTTCACGTCGCCACGCCAATATTTTTCTAGAATCTATCACGAAATGGTACGAATGACGACATAGCATGGTTCCAACGGAAAGTAATCGCCTTTACGCTTTGTGCCCAATAGTTACCTTAACGCTTGCGACAAAAGGGCGAACCGTGCATCATAACGCTGTTAATCCTGCTCTCCTGGCACCAACGGTGGTGCGCCCCGGATAGAAAAAGTATTATTCGACGGCGCACGGTAAGGCAAGAGGGTTGGTTGTTATTTGGTATTTTGAAGTAGCTCATTTGGGCAACCGAAGCCTGGATTTCTTGGAAGCCGACCGTACCTTTTAAGCCCCTTATCCTATTTCGATACTTCTCTTGATATTCCCCCTACGGGAAAAGGTAAATAATAATTATGTCAATGAAACTTTATGTAGGTAATCTCTCATTCCAATCCGCAAGTCACGACCTCGAAGAGCTTTTTGCCGCAATAGGAGCCGTCGAATCGGCCACCGTGGTCGAGGATCGCGAGACGGGCCGCTCGCGCGGTTTCGGCTTTGTCGAAATGGTCAATCAGGAGGACGGCGAAAAAGCTATTGCGGAACTAAACGGAACCGAATTTGCCGGCCGTGAGATCAAGGTCAACGAAGCCAAACCCCGCGAAGATCGCGGAGGCCGTGGCGGTGGTGGTGGACGTCAGGATCGCTGGTAATATCAGCACTAGAATGAAAAAAGCCCGGAGCTTGTATGCACCTGGCTCTTTTATTTTCATGGTTTCCTGGAACGCTTGGGTGGCGATGATTTTGGGCTGTCAGGCGACGCGACAAATTTTGCGGCTGTTGCGGTGACACTCGTGCTCTTTATGTCAAATTCCACATTTTTGGCGATCTTGCCGTCAAGAAATATTTCGACGCGATACTTGCCCGGCGTCCATTTATCGTCGGGGCGACCGCTAAAATTTACCCGGTTTTGCCCTTCCTTGGTAGTGTAGCTGGCGGTCACGACTTTGGTGTCGGCCTTAACGCCGACGACGTTGACGGCCACAAAATTCATCTTTACGGTGACCTTGGCCGTGCTGTCGAGCAGCACGACACAGTAGATCGGAATATCCGCCGTGCTGAATTCCGAAACCTGGTCACCGGCCTTGCCGTTGCCGTTGTCCCTTGCGAGATAAAGCTCCTCGACACCCGGTGTCGAATCGGCCTGTGCATATGCACCTGCCGCAACAAAAATAGCGATGATCACCGCGTAGATAAATTTCATGCTGACGCTCCATAGCCAAACTAGCTATTTGAACCGTCAACTCGCAATTTAGTTGCTTGCCCGCGCTCCTATTTTATTCACGAACTACCGCTCGCTCCTGCGCCTTCTGCGCCGCCGCGTTTCGCGGCCGCCGCCGAAATACGCGAGGATCATTACGATCAGGTGGGCCGCAAACCATACATTGTTGTAGCCCAGATTTTGATAGATGTAGATCAAGATCAGAACCCGCGGTAAAAATACCCCAAGTAGAATATCAGCCCACTGCGGAACCCAATTTGCCGGAAACAGATGCGGAAACAAAAACAAGTACACCAGCATCACGATCCGCGGAAAGAACAGCGAAAATAGCAGAAAATAAAAATCCATGATAAGCCTAACGTTCTGGTTTGATTCTACTCTTGTACATTAAAGAGATGCATATATACTCATGGAATAAAAGCCGGTATCGAAGAGATTTCTGTTGTGAAAAGACATCGGCACGGAAAAAATTGCCGAAAGTACGGCTTATTTGTAAGGAAAATTTACCCACATGGATTATATTGTTAAATAACAAACATGAAAGCAGAAGAAAAACGCCTTGCCGAATCGAACACGCGGGCGAGCCATTGGAAACGCTGGGGCCCGTACGTCAGTGAACGCGCATGGGGAACCGTCCGCGAAGATTACTCGGCCGACGGATCGGCGTGGGACTATTTTCCTCACGACCACGCCCGGTCGCGTGCCTATCGCTGGAATGAGGACGGCCTTGCCGGTATCTGCGACCGCCATCAGAAGATCTGTTTTTCGGTCGCGCTCTGGAACGGCAACGACCCGATTCTTAAGGAACGCCTCTTTGGACTCAATGGCCCCGAGGGCAACCACGGCGAGGATGTTAAGGAACTTTATTACTATCTCGATTCGACGCCGACGCACTCGTACATGAAATATTTGTACAAGTATCCGCAGGCTGCTTTTCCCTACGAACAATTGATCGTAGAAAATCGCAACCGAACAAAGCGCGATCCCGAATTTGAGCTGATGGACACCGGACTGTTCGACGAAGACCGCTACTTCGACGTTTTTGTCGAATACGCCAAGTCCGACGTCGAGGACATTCTGATCAAGATCACCGTCGCCAATCGCGGTCCCGAAGATGCGGCGATCAATGTGCTGCCGACCGTGTGGCTGCGCAACCGATGGACATGGACCGGGATCGAACAAACCGGCAAAATATTCGCCACGGATGACGGCGCGATCGAGATCGAAGAAGAATCGAACGGTAAGCGTTGGCTCTACTGCGACGGAGCACCGGAACTGCTTTTTACCGAAAATGAGACGAATAACGAGCGGCTCTTTGATGGGGCAAATCGCACGCCGTACGTTAAGGACGCAATAAATAACTACGTTATCAGCGGCAACGCAGATGCGGTCAACCCCGCAAAAACCGGTACCAAAGCGGCGGCAAATTATCATTTTACCGTGCCCGCCGGCCAGGAAGTTACGGTCAAACTTAGGCTTTCGGACAAAGATCTTTTACAAAAGGCCGCAAAAAAGTCGGAGCCGGTAGCGACCGGGTCTGATTTCGAAAAGATTTTTACCTCGCGAATTGGCGAAGCAGACGAATTCTACGCCGATTTGATCACGGACGATATTTCGGACGACGCCCGGAGCGTCCAGCGACAGGCGTTTGCCGGAATGCTGTGGTCGAAACAATATTACCATTTCATCATTCGCGACTGGCTACATGGTGATTCGGCGATGCCAAAGCCACCCGCATCGCGGCTCAAGGGCCGCAACAGCGATTGGCCAAATCTTTTCAATGCCGACGTTATTTCGATGCCCGACAAATGGGAATACCCGTGGTACGCGGCATGGGACCTCGCCTTTCACTGCATCCCGCTGGCATTGGTCGATTCCGTATTTGCCAAGCAGCAACTCATCCTGATGCTCCGCGAGTGGTACATGCACCCGAACGGCCAGATCCCGGCTTATGAATGGGCGTTTGGCGACGTAAATCCACCGGTCCACGCCTGGGCCGCTCTGCGTGTATATCAAATCGAGAAAAAGCGCACCGGTCGCGGTGACCGCTATTTCCTCGCCCGGATATTTCAGAAGCTGCTGCTTAATTTCACATGGTGGGTCAACCGCAAGGACGCCGAGGGAAATAACGTTTTCGAAGGCGGGTTCCTGGGATTGGACAACATCGGCGTTTTCGACCGCTCGCAGCCACTTCCAACGGGCGGCAAAATTACACAATCTGACGGCACAAGCTGGATGGCCATGTACTGTCTCAATATGCTGGCCATCGCACTGGAATTATCGACCGAGAATAGTGCGTACGAGGATGTAGCCAGCAAATTCTGGGAGCATTTCATCTTTATTTCCGATGCTATGAATAACATCGGTGATGAGGCAATACCGCTGTGGGATGAGGATGACGGTTTTTACTATGATGTCCTGCACATCCATACCGAGGGCTATAATATGCCGATGCGGATCCGCTCGATGGTTGGTCTGATACCGCTCTTCGCGGTGGCCACGATCGACCCGGACATACTCGAAGCATTGCCGAATTTCAAACGCCGAATGCAGTGGTTTATCGATAATCGTCCCGACCTAACCGCTGATATAAACTGCGCCAAGAGACCTGGCATGGGCGATCGGCGGCTCCTGGCGGTAGCGTACCGCGACCGGTTGGAACGGGTGCTTAAATTTATGCTCGATGAGGATGAATTTCTCTCGCCGTTTGGCGTCCGGGCTTTGTCAAAATATCACAAAGACGCGCCGTATATCCTGAACGTAAACGGCACAGAACATCGGGTGGATTACGAGCCGGCCGAATCGTCAAGCGGCCTTTTTGGCGGAAATTCGAATTGGCGCGGCCCCGTCTGGTTCCCGGTAAATTATCTCCTTATCGAATCGCTGCAAAAATTTCATCACTATTACGGCGACGATCTCAAGGTCGAGTGTCCGACCGGGTCGGGCACCATGATGAATTTATGGGAAGTATCCGAGGAGATCTCACGCAGACTATCGCGTATATTTCTCAAAGACGAGGACGGTCGAAGACCAGTCTTTGGTGCGATCGAAAAGTTCCAGATCGACCCCTATTTTCGTGATCTCATACTGTTTCACGAATATTTTCACGGCGACAACGGCGCCGGTCTCGGGGCGAACCATCAGACCGGCTGGTCCGGCCTCGTGGCAAAGTTGCTGCAACAGAGTGGTGAATAACGATGATCGAATTGAACGAGGAAATCTGTCGCGATTTTAGGCAATCGGCGTCACAAGAGTGGCTTGAAACCAATGGCATTGGCGGCTATGCTTCGTCCACCGTTTCCGGAACGCATTCACGCCGCTACCACGGCCTGCTCATCGCGACCACACGACCGCCGCTGGGACGAATGGTTTTGCTTTCGAAACTCGAAGAGACGCTTGTCGTGGGCGATGAACGTTTCGAGCTTTCAAGCAATCAATACTCCGGAATCGTTCATCCGGAAGGCTACAAATATTTGACCGGATTCCGGCTCGATCCTTTTCCGGTTTGGACATTCGACGTAAAGGGCATTGAGATCGAGAAATCGGTGTTTATGGTTCACGGTGAAAACACTGCCGTCTGCCAATGGTCGGTAAAAAACAACTCCGCACTCCGCACTCCGCACTCCGTACTGGAGATCCGTCCGCTGCTTGCGTTTCGCGATCATCATCACCTGCGGCACGAAGATGCCGATTTCGACGGGAATTTTAAGATCGATGAGAACCTGATCTCATTCACGCCATATTCCGAAATGCCGACGGTGTATCTGGCGAATAACGCCGTCGCGGTAGATGCATCGGGTGACTGGTATCGCAATTTTGAATACGAGATCGAGCGTGAGCGCGGATTTGATTTCACGGAAGACCTGTTTCAGCCGGCGGTGCTAAAATTTGACCTTTCGGATTCGGCTGTTGTGATCGCTTCGACGGCCATCAAAAGCGTTTCCGATGCACCGGCTTTCAAAAAAACCGAGATGAAGCGCCGGGCCGCGTTGGTCGCAAACGCCGGAGCGAAAGACAAGCTGTCCCGGCAGCTCGTCCTTGCGGCGGATCAATTCATCGTTAACCGCGGCGAGGGAAAGACCGTCATCGCCGGTTATCCCTGGTTTTCCGACTGGGGCCGCGACACGATGATCGCCCTGCCGGGGCTGACGCTTGCGACAAACCGCCCAGAAATCGCCAAGAGCATCCTGACCGAATTTTCAAAGCACATTTCCGAGGGAATGCTGCCAAACCGTTTTCCCGACGCGGGCGAAATACCGGAATACAACACCGTCGATGCGACGCTGTGGTTTTTCGAGGCGATCAGGGCTTACGCCGAGGCGACCGGCGACTATGACTTTGTCCGCGAGACTCTCTACGAAAAGCTGGTCGATATTATTAATTGGCACATTCGCGGGACTCGTTACGGTATTCGCGTCGATTCGGACGGGCTGCTTCGCGCGGGTGAACCGGATGTGCAGCTTACCTGGATGGACGCAAAAATCGGCGACTGGGTCGTCACGCCTCGAATCGGCAAACCCGTCGAGATACAGGCCCTCTGGTACAACGCGTTGCGTATTATGAGCGACCTCGCGATGCGTTTCGGCGATTCGGGTCGGCAGCCCCGATACTTCGAAATGGCCGAGATCGCCCAGAACAGCTTTAACGGCCAATTCTGGAACGATGACGCCCAATGTCTTTACGACGTAATAAACCGCGGTGAAAGGGACGCGTCCGTCCGCCCGAATCAGGTCTTCGCCGTCAGCCTGCCGCATTCGATCCTCGACCCGAAACACGCACGTGCCGTGATCGATAAGGTCGAAGCCGAGCTGCTGACACCCGTCGGCCTTCGTTCGCTCAGCCCGAATGATCCGCAATATGCCCCGATATACATCGGCTCGCCGCTTCAGCGGGACGGGTCGTATCATCAAGGCACGGTTTGGGGCTGGCTGATTGGTCATTTTGTCGATGCGTACCGAAAGGTTCATGCCACGGACAAGGGCCTGAAAAAGCAGATTGCTAAGATCCTCGCCGGATTCGACTCGCATCTCTCTGACGCGATGCTCGGTCAGATTGCCGAGATCTTCGACGGCGACTCGCCCCACCTAACACGCGGAGCGGGGGCTCAGGCATGGAGCGTGGCCGAGGTGCTGCGCGTGAGCAGAACGAACAAGTAGTTTGTAGATTTACTCCGTACCAGCTGAAAATACCTTAATGTCTGGATTCCAATATTTTCATAAACGAGGCTGAACGCAATTCGTCCAGCGTCAGGCTTGTTCGCTCCAACGCCTCATCCTCGGTGATCGCTCCGCAGTTTATTGCCCGGAGAAAATAATTGAGCAAGCCCTGGCCAGTTGCCGCGTCGTCGAAAACGTCGCCGACAAGCGTTGCCTTGGCGGCCTGTGCGATGAAATTTCGCAGCCGTTCCGAGGCCGCGTCCAGACCTTCGAGAAAGAAGGCGTAAACTGCCGCATACCGCGTCGGAAACTGCGATGGGTGCAGGTCCCAGCCCTGATAAAAGCCGTTTGCCAGCGAATGCCGACAGTGATCGTAATGCAGTTTCCACGCTCGATGAACGACCGATTTGTTTTCGGTTATTTGAGCCGAAGTCAAATCTTCTCCCCGATGCGGTGCAATCGGCATGATGTTGGTCGCACCATCGGAAAGCCACACGCCTGTGCCGCCAAACGATATTTGCATCATATTCCGTGCAAAATCGCACGCCGGATGCAGCATGTTCTGAGACTCAGCTGTTATCCCGCAGCTTGCGGTATAGTCGTACGCTCCGAAATGCGCGGCGACGCACCGCCCACGAGCGGCGGCGAGCAGACGCGGCATCGCGAGGCGGCCATCGGCGTCGACGATCGACTGCGTCGTCTCGATCATCATTTCCAACTTAAGCGCACCAGAGGCGAGGCCAAGCTCTGGTTCGAATTCTTCAAAAGTATCGACTAAGGCTGCCACTTGTTCGGGTACAACGATCTTCGGCAGGGTAACGACGAAATTGTCCGGCAATTTACCGTCAGAGGCGGCGACCAGCGTTGTAAGAAAAAGATCGAGCGTACGAATGCTCCGGGTCAGCATCTCGTCTGAAAACGACTTGATCCGGACGCCGGTAAATGGAGACAGCGTGCCGGCGGCGAGCCCTTTTGCAAGCTCTTCAGCAGCGGAAATGGCATGACCATCCTCTTCGGCGTCAGGCCGTAACCCGTAACCGTCCTCAAAATCGATACGAAAATCCTCGACGGCCTCGCGGGACAGTTTTTCGCCGACACGCTCGTAGATCGTCCCGGCCAATTTCCCCGCCAGATCGAGCGTCTCCGCAAGGCTGCGCGCGTCCGGTGCAAAGGTCTCGAACGAGCGGACCGCAAGCAGCCCCAACTTGAGCACAGTGTCCGCCGTAAACAAATGCGCCCCGCCGTAAACCGTGTGTACAGGCTGACGATGTCGCGACTCGCCCGCGTATGTTCTAGCAAAATCGCCCATCGACGCCCGCAGCAATCCCGCGATCTTTTCAAACGATGCATCCGAAAGTGTCGTGTTCATTAGTAGCGATGGCGTGCGAGACGCACCTCGTGCTTACGATGGCAAGGGCTTTCAGTCGATCTTGTCGGGCGTACACTTAAGCTCCGCGATATGTCGAATAGCCAAACGGGCTCACCAGCAGCGGAATATGGTAAGGCGTCATCGAATCCTTGACGACAAAACTGATCATCACCTGCGGGAAAAAGCATTCGATGCTCTGAAGCAGGAAATACGGCCCGATCTCAAATATCAACCGATAATGCCCGGGCAGAAAAACATCGCGCGCAGACAACAGGTCGTCCACTCGGCCCTCCGCGTCGGTAATGCCCTCGGCAATCGCCTGCCATCCGGCGGAGTGGGTTTTGCGTTCGAGCACGATGGGAATGCCCGCTCCCGGTTTGCCTGATGCCATGTCGAGAATATGTGTTGTTATCGCACTCATTGTTCTAATAGTTCGTTGAGCCTGATCTCGGTGATCTTTCGCTGTTCCTCGGCGGCGATCTTCAATTCGGTCTGGGTGGAATTGCCGAGCCGGGCCCGGCATATCGACAAAATCTCATCGACCGTTTTTCCACTTGTATCGAGGATAAATATAAACCCGAATTTGTCTTCATACAAGCGGGTAACCTCGGCTAACGGGTCACTGTCCGGATTCCTGGCTATTTTGGCCCCGGTTTGTGCGTTTCCGGGCTGCTCCGAAGCAGTATTTTTGGTTTGAGCATCGGGATCCGAATCAAACGCCGTAAGGCGATCCGCTTCGGGAAGCGAAAACCAAATCCTCTTCGCCGCGTCGAACAGATCTTCGATCATCGCAAACGGCCGGGCTTCCGCCATTCGACGCGCCCACGCGTTTGAGCCGCAGCAACCAACAAAGGCGGCTTTGGCCTCCGGTTGCGGCAGGCCGTTCAGCCACGCCAGATTTTTATATATCTTAAAACTCACGCAAATCAGAAAGTAGTGTAACGCAAATCTCCAAAAATTCTACGCCGACGGCGCGAGCATTTCGCCTAACATCGGTGTTTACTTGACTTGACGGCGGAATTCGCGTAAAAGAATAGCAGTTTTCCGGAAAATCTGAGGACGATTTTTTACGATCGGTTTGCTTTTCTTATGGCATCTAATCTGGTTTCGATTACACGGCGCGGGTTTGGGCAGACAATGCGTAAGGACAACTGGTGGGTCGCCCCCGTGCTGACCTTTATCGGTCTCGGTGCGTTTGTTGTCTATTCGACGTGGGCCGCTTTTCAGGGAAATCACTACACGTTCGGCAATTACCTGTCACCGTTTTATTCACCTGAGATCTTTGGAAATTCGCCGCACGCGATGTTTGGCCCGCCTCCGTCGTGGCTGCCAACATGGCTGCCGTTTTCACCGGCGTTATTGATCCTGTGGGCACCGGGCGGATTTCGGTTTACCTGTTATTACTATCGGGGAGCCTATTACAAATCGATGTGGGCTGACCCACCCGCGTGTGCTGTTGGCGAGCCACGCCATAACTATCGCGGCGAGCGTAAATTCCCGCTGATCATCCAGAATATTCATCGTTATTTTCTCTATCTCGCGTTGTTCTTTTTGCTGTTTCTGGCCCACGACGCATGGAAAGCAATGTGGTTTGCCGGAGCTGACGGCAAAGAGCATTTCGGCGTCGGCGTCGGCACCATCGTCCTGACCGCAAACGTCTTTTGCCTCGGGTTTTACACCTTGAGCTGCCATAGCCTGCGGCACCTTGTCGGTGGCGTGTATGACGTGCTGTCCAATAAACCGATCCGAAAAGCCGCCTACGGCTGCGTCAGCGGCCTAAACAAACGGCACATGCTGTTCGCGTGGATCTCGTTGTTCGTCGTCGGATTTTCGGACGTTTATGTCCGGCTCTGTTCTATGGGGATCTTTCACGACTTTAGATTTTTTTGACAATTGATGCAATGTTGTGCTATTCTTGAAACGAAGATTTTACGTTTTATGACTGAAATAATGCACCTTGTGAAGCTGAAAAAATGTTGGGACAGTTGGGACAGTGGTACAGTTTGCCAATATCGTTTGTTTGCAATAGTTAAACTGTCCCAGAGTTGTCCCAACTTGTCCCAGATATAGGACATATGATCGTTTTTGTCTTACATTGTCATACAAATTTCGCAGACATGGGACAATTTATAGCTTTTTTGAAAGTAATAGATGACTGATTATCCAATATTTGAACACGACGTTATCGTCATCGGTGTTAGCGGGGCAGATTTTCGTATAGCTATCACATGGCAGAGATTTAGAGTCAGCGTGTGTTTCGCGACCTTCATTTTCATCTTTGCGCTATTCCTTGCGGAGGGGGCAATCGGTCAGAAGCACAGCCGACCTGTCGATCCAAAAACGAATGTTTCGTCCAAAACGTGGCAAGACGTTATGTGGGGCAAATGGGGTTTGAAATTCTCGCTTCCACCTGGTTGGACAATGGTCGATGGCACTACACGTGACAACAATGGTGTCGAAAACGGGTTTCATGAGGAAGTAAAAACGTATTCCGGCGAGCCTCCGCGAAAGGGTAACGTACAAACACGTGATTTCTCGATCGTCGTCACGAGCTGGCCCGGGAAAACTGCAAATATTCAGGGTCCAACCAGGTTGCTTCGCCTGGAACCCAGCGAATTGATGGACGCGGAACAGGGCACTCCTACACGTTGGAGGTTATCCAGAGAGTTGGAAGAGATCGGGTATTTGGAGATAGGCGGGATTAAGGGAGTTTTCAAACAACTCAACTTAAATCTAAAGCCGGTAAGCTCGGATCAAACTATTTCTATATTCTGGACCATGTATCGCGTTTATGAGGGGAACATACAGCGTGTCGAGTTATCAGTAGAAGGAAAGAGGACGAAGCGAGAAGTCTTGAAGCGAATACTTACCTCGTTCACTTTCGCCGAACTAAGAAAGCCAGTTTCTAAACGAATCACTAATTCCCTATGACCGATTACCCAACATTTGAACACGACGTTATCGTCATCGGTGCCGGTGGTGCAGGGCTTCGCGCGGCTATTGAGGCTTCGGGCGCAGGCGTCTCCGTCGGCCTGATCTGCAAATCTTTGCTGGGCAAAGCTCACACCGTCATGGCCGAGGGCGGCATGGCGGCAGCGATGGGAAACGTTGACGACCGTGATAATTGGAAGGTCCATTTCACCGACACAATGCGCGGCGGACAGTATGTCAATAATTGGCGGATGGCGGAGCTTCACGCTAAAGAGGCGCCAGACCGCGTCCGCGAATTGGAAGCATGGGGTGCCGTATTTGACCGCACAAAGGACGGAAAGATCCTCCAGCGCAACTTCGGCGGCCACCGCTACCCGCGTCTCGCACACGTCGGCGACCGCACCGGCTTGGAACTCATCCGAACCCTCCAGGACCACGGCATCCATCAGGGCATCGAAGTCTATATGGAGGTCACGGTCGTTTCGCTTTTGAAGGACGGCGACCGCGTTGTTGGTTGTCTCGCCTATGAACGTGAGCACGGCCGTTTTCGTGTTTTTAAATGTAAGGCACTGATCCTCGCGACCGGAGGCGTCGGTCGTGCATTCAAAATTACTAGCAACAGTTGGGAAGGCACAGGCGACGGCCACGCTCTTGCGTATGACGCCGGAGCCGAGCTGATCGATATGGAGTTCGTCCAGTTCCACCCGACCGGAATGGTATGGCCGCCTAGCGTTCGCGGCATTTTGGTGACCGAGGGCGTTCGCGGCGAGGGGGGTATTTTACGTAACAGTGAAGGCAAGCGGTTCATGTTCGACGACATCCCCGACAACTACAAAGACCAGACCGCCGACAATGAGGAAGAAGGCTGGCGTTACGTGATAGGCGATAAAAATGCCCGTCGACCGCCCGAGTTGTTGACCCGCGACCACGTCGCCCGATGCATCAACCGCGAGGTCAAGGCCGGACGCGGCAGCCCGCACGGAGGCGTTTACCTCGACATTGCCTGGATCAAGGAAAAGATACAAAACGCACCGGAGCATATTAAAAAGAAGCTTCCAAGCATGTATCACCAGTTCAAGCAGCTCGCCAATCTCGACATCACGACGACGCCGATGGAGGTCGGGCCGACGACGCATTACATCATGGGCGGCATCCGCGTCGATTCGGACACGCAGGCGTCCACCGTGCCCGGACTCTTCGCGGCGGGCGAATGTGCGGCCGGAATTAATGGTGCTAACCGGCTGGGCGGCAACTCGCTGTCCGACCTTATCGTCTTCGGCAAACGCGCGGGAGAATATGCTGCTCAATTTGCTAAGGAAAATACGGCCGGAACGGTCAATGCTTCGGAGGTCGATGAAAAGGCAAAGGCCGCTCTCGCTCCATTTGAACGCGAGGGCGGTGAAAACCCGTATACGATCCAGCACGACCTGCAGGAAATGATGCAGGATCTCGTCGGTATTGTCCGTGTCGAGGACGAAATGAAGCAGGCGTTAAATGGCCTTGAAGCTCTAAAAAAACGAACCGCTAACGCATTCGCTCCCGGCAATATCGACTTTAATCCCGGCTGGCACACCGCTCTCGATCTGCATAATCTGTTGACGGTTTCCGAAGCCATCGCCCGTGCAGGCATCGAACGCAAAGAAAGCCGCGGCGGTCATTTCCGCGAGGACTATGAGCAAAAAAACCCGGAATTCGCCAAGTTCAATTTCTCGCTTAAAAAAGCCGACGACGGCACAATGCAGATCGCCAAAATACCGATTCCCGAAATGCCGGAGGACTTAAAGACGATAATTGAGGAGATGGGATGAGAAGAGGTAACCACGAAATAACACGAAAAAACACTAAATCTTTTTTATTTTGTTATTTAGGGTGGAAGCGAATCGTTTTGTAAAGGAGTGGCTAGGACATATAAATGACTTTGAAAATTGCTAACTCATTTTTAGTGCTTTTTCGTGTATTTTAGTGGTTACTCTTTATGGTTGATTTGCTTTTCAAGGATGAGGTTTATGCGATCAACGGTGCGATGTTTGAAGTATATAAGACGCTAGGACCGGGATTTCTCGAACCGGTCTACCAGGAAGCCCTTGCGGTTGAATTTACGTTGAGAGGTATTCCATTCGATCGGGAAAAACCACTTGAATTGTTTTACAAGGATGTTCTACTTGAGAAAAAATATGTTCCTGATTTCATATGTTTTGGTCAGATAATAGTTGAGTTAAAAGTTTTACCGAAAATAACGAATATTGAGGTTGCACAGTTAATTAACTACTTAAAGATCACGAAACTGAGGTTAGGCCTTTTGGCAAATTTTAGAAGCTCGCCTCATTTAGAATGGAAGCGAATCGTTTTATGAAGTAATAGCTAACGTGAAAACATACATCTTCTTTTTAGTGTTTTTCGTGTATTTTAGTGGTTAAAAAATCTTATTTATGACACAGGCCACATTTAGTATCAGGCGCGGCGGACGCGATACAGCGGAGATGGTCGATTACCAGACCGATGTCACCGAAGGCATGGTCGTGCTCGACGCCGTTCATCAGATACAGGCCGAGTCGGCCGGTGACCTCGCCTGCCGTTGGAATTGCAAGGCCGGAAAATGCGGCTCCTGCTCGGCCGAAATCAACGGAATGCCGAAGCTGATGTGCATGACGCGGCTCGATACGATCCCGCTCGACCAGCCAGTTACGATCGAGCCGATGCGAGCCTTTCCGGCGGTCAAGGACCTCATCACCGACGTTTCGTGGAACTATGAAGTCAAAAAACGCATCAAGAAATTCAAGCCGCGAGCTCCGGACGCCGCGGACGGCACCTGGCGAATGCAGCAAGAGGACATCGACCGCGTTCAAGAATTTCGCAAGTGCATCGAATGTTTTCTGTGTCAGGATGTGTGTCATGTGCTTCGCGATCACGAAAAACATCAGGAATTTATCGGTCCGCGATTCCTGGTCTATACTGCAGCGCTTGAAATGCACCCACTCGACACCGAGAACCGGACCGAGGATCTTAAGGACCTCTTCGGCATCGGCTACTGCAATATTACAAAATGCTGCACCAAGGTCTGTCCCGAAGGCATTACAATTACGGACAACGCCATTATTCCACTCAAGGAGCGAGTCGTCGATGAGCATTACGATCCGTTGAAGAAGCTGATCAAGTTGTTTAGGAAGAAATGAATACACCCGAGACCGATTGGAATGAAAAACGAAAGCTCGGATTTGTACGATATCTGTTTTGGAATGGAATTTTGGTCATGGGCGGCCCGTTTGCAGTCGTCATGCAGGCTATCGGGTATTTCGTTTTACGTGACGAAGGGCAGTCGTTTTCCGAATATTTCGGCTCTTCGCGGACATGGGTCACATTTTTTCTCCACGCAACTCTTTTCGGCGGAATTATGGGGTTTGTAAGTTGGCGGCGTAACGAAAGAGCGTTTGCCGCAAATGACGCAAAGGAATAAAGTAAGGCTATCCCATTAAAACGCGTATGTTTGAGCTTAAACAACTGCATCACGAAGCCATTTCGGCGGCCCTTGAGAAAGCCAACCGCTACCGGTTGCTCAACGAGCCGGGTGCGGCCGAGAGCATCTATCTTGATGTTCTTGCGATCGACCCCGACAATCAGGAAGCATTGATCAATATCGTACTTGCTATGAGCGACCGTTTTGGCAAGGATTATGCGGTCGGCGACGCCCGCGTGACCGAATACCTGATGCGGATACACGGCGATTACGAACGAACCTATTACACAGGCGTCATGTACGAGCGGCGGGCAAAGGCCAACCTGGCCAAAAGCGGCGTTGGAGCGTACGAGCTCTTTCGTCAGGCGATGGAGTGTTTTTCGACGGCTGAGGCAATGCGTCCGGTCGGAAATGACGACGCTATCCTTAGATGGAACGGCTGTGCGCGTATCATCACGGCAAATAATCTGGAGCCCCGCGAGATGGGACATGATTTTCTGGAGTAGGCCATTTGCGGTATTCAACACTCTGTGACATATTTTAATCGCTGTAAATTAAGCTATTTGGAATCTTTTATTTGACCCTAGGAGAATCAAACATGGCAGGAAAATTTGAGATCAAGGCCGGAAAGACCGGCAAGTTTCGTTTTAACCTTAAGGCAAGCAATGGTCAGATCGTGTTGACCAGCGAGGCCTATGAATCGCGTGCCGCCGCCGTCAAAGGAATCACGTCGGTGAAAAAGAACGCTGGAAACGATAAGCGGTTTGAGCGAAAGACCGCGAAGGATGGCTCGCCGTACTTTGTCATGAAGGCTGCAAATGGTGAGCCGATCGGCAAGAGCGAGATGTACAAATCGACCAAATCGATGGAAAACGGCGTCGCCTCGGTGGCGAAGAATGCCCCCGATGCCCCGGTTGTCGATGCCGATGCTAAGCCGGCGGCAAAGCCCGCAACCAAACCGGCTGCTAAGGCAGCGGCTAAACCCGCCGCTAAGAAAACTGCAAAAAAATAGTTTCATCTGCAGTTTATTTGACAGATTTAGCCTCGGCGAAAGCTTGGGCTATTATTTTGATATATGGCTCAACAACGAACACGTCTCGGCGTAGAACGCCTCCTAAACGAAAAGATAGATGTTATACGCGGCCAGCGGGTCGGCCTGGTCTGTAATCAGGCATCCGTAATGCCGGACACATTCGTCCACGCGGCGGATGTTTTTGGGGCACATGACGAATTCAAACTGACGACCCTCTTTGGCCCTCAGCACGGCATTCGCGGCGACGTTCAGTACAACATGATCGAGACGCCGCACGTACGCGACGAACGAACCGGTATCATGGTCTACTCGCTCTACAGTGAGGTGCGCGAGCCAACTGAGGAGATGCTAAGCGATCTCGACGTCATCGTCGTCGATCTACAGGATGTCGGCTGCCGCATCTACACCTTCACCTACACGATGGCAAACTGCATGCGGGCCGCCAAGAAATACGGCAAAAAGGTCGTCGTCTGCGACCGCCCAAACCCGATCGGCGGTCTCGGCGTCGAAGGAAATATAACTGAGCATGAGTTCAAGTCGTTCGTCGGCCAGTTTGAGCTGCCAACCCGCCACGGCATGACGATCGGCGAGATGGCAAAGATGTTCAACGAGCATTTCGGCATCGGCTGCGACCTCGAAGTAGCCGAAATGACTGGCTGGAGCCGCAAAATGTGGGGTGACGAAACCGGCCTGCCGTGGATACTGCCGTCCCCCAATATCCCGACCGTCGACACTTGTGTCGTGTTTCCCGCGACCGTCCACGTCGAAGGCACCGAGCTGAGCGAAGGCCGCGGTACCACGCTGCCCTTTCACCTAAACGGTGCCCCGTTCATCGACCCGCATGCATGGATAGCCGAACTCGATAAATTCGGTTTCGCGGGCGTCAAATTCCGAGCCGCCTTCTTCCGCCCGACCTTTTGCGAATTTGCCGGCGAAACCTGCGGCGGCGTCCAGATCCAAGTTGCCGACCGTGAGGCGTTCACGCCCGTAATCGTCGGCATCGCGATGGTCAAGACCGTCTACGATATGTATCCCGACAAATTCCAGTGGCGGCAGAACGCCTACGAATACGTTTTCGACAAAAACCCGATGGACGTGATCTGCGGAACCGACAAGATCCGAAAGCAGATCGAGGGCGGCGTCTCGGTCGCCCAGATCGAAGCCGATTGGGCCAACGGACTTGCTGCATTCCGCGAGGCGAGAAAACCGTATTTGCTTTATTAGCCAACAGATAACATGAAACGACGCGACCTATTAAAGGGGCTGGCATTGCTTCCGGTCCTTGCACAAACAACACTGGGCCAAACCGCGAAAAACCAGAAACTGATCAAACCGAAGCGCCTGAAAAAGGGCGATACGGTCGCGATAATCGCTCCGTCGAGCGGAGCCGACGACAAGCAATTTGAAAAGGCGTTGCAGAACATGACCGACCTCGGGTTTAAGCCAAAGCTTGGAAAGTATGCTCGTGCGATCAACGGATTCCTAGCCGGTACGGACGCTCAGCGGGTCGAAGACATCCATTGGGCATTCAGCGATAAGGAGATCGACGCCGTTTGGTGCGTTCGCGGCGGCTATGGCCTGTCGCGTATCCTGCCGCAGATCGACTACAACTTGATCAAGAAAAATCCGAAGATATTCATCGGCTACTCGGACATTACAGCCCTACATCTGGCGATCCACCAAAACACGGGTTTGGTCACCTTTCACGGGCCGGTCGCGTCATCGACCTACTCGGATTACCCGCGAAAGCACGTCGTTAACGCCCTGATGGGACCCGTCGTACCCGAAAAGATCGAGTTGTCTCCCGACAACGTCGCCAAAGGCACTCTTCTCTACAAAACGCAGGTCATCACCAAAGGAAACGCTCGCGGACGGCTGATCGGCGGCAATCTCTCGCTGCTGACCGCTCTAGCCGGGACGCCCTATGCGCTGCGCAATACAAAAGGCAAGATCCTCTTTGCCGAAGACGTAGGCGAAAAACCTTATCGCATCGACCGGATGTTCACGCAGCTAAAACAAAGCGTTAACTTGCGTGAATTAGCCGGTATCGCACTCGGAGTATTTGCCGAGTGCGAAGCTCCCGACGACAAATCCCAAACGGTAATTGATGTTGTCAAAGATCAACTTGGGAACTTAGGCATCCCCGTCATCTACGGCCTCTCATTCGGCCACATTCGCGATCAATTTACGTTGCCGCTCGGCATCGAAGCCGAAATGGATACCACAAGCCTAAGCATGACGCTGTTGGAAGCGGGCGTGGTTTGATCTCTTTTTAAATCTCCACAGTCGCCATGCCGGTTTCCATTAGCGGCACCTGTGCAACAATCTTGCCATCGGGATTAATTGCCGAAGTTGGGCCATAAGATATACGGCCGCTTCTTTCGCCGGTCACATCCGCCGACAAGAGCCAAATCTTGTTTTCCAGTACGCGTGCGATACGTGTTTCATGGTGCCGGGCTTTGTATTTTTCCGCGGTTTCGTAGCGCATCATATTATTTGAGGGGCAAAGAATAAGTTTTGCTCCTTGTTTGGCAACGTTGAGGGCCGATTCCGCAAACTGCGTGTCGTAGCAAATATTTATGCCAAACGTTAAACCGTTAATTTCAAACACCGGATACGCGTCACCCGCCTTAAAAAACTGCTCTCCTTTCAGCAAGTGCGTTTTGCGATATTTGCCGATGAGCTTGCCCTCTTTTATCACTACCGCCGTGTTGAAATGGCTGCCATTTTCTTCCTCAATAATTCCAAATACGATCACCGGTCCATATCCGGTCAACTGTTTAAGAATTGACCTAAACTCACCGGAGCTTAAGTTAATTGCGGATCCTTTTGCCCGAGACATCTCGGTCAAATAACCCTGTAGAAAACATTCCGGAAAGCAGATCAAGGAAACGTTGGCTTCTTCAGCTTGCCGGGCAAAGTTCTTAATCCATTGAAGCGACGCGTTAATATCCTCTCGAATATCGGGAACCTGGCAAGCCGCGATTTTAGTAAACACATAGGTATCAGCACTAATACCGGCATTCGAGGGTCTCGGTAGCATAGGCCGTCACCCTCCGCTGACGGCGTTGAAGATGTGAATTTCTTCGGTCTTGACCGCCGTCTGCAACCCCTTCAACCGCTTTACATCACTGCTGCCAACGAAGATATTCACGTGTTGCCGGATCTCGCCGGTTTCGGTCAGTACACGGTCGCGCAAGGCTCGGTGCCGCAGCCAGAGAGAATCTAGAACGTCGCCGACGGTTGCGAAATCTCTGTCGAGAGCGATCTCGGTCTCGCCGTCGGAGAACGGCTTGAGATATCCGCTGAGATGTACAACAACTGCCATATGTAAACTCTGTGTCCTTAGCGTTCTCTACGTTTAAATCTTTCAAGAAACATTTTCAACGCAGAGGACACAGAGGCCGCTGAGATCAGATCTTATAAGATTTAACACAGCAGATCTCGGGCAGCGAGCCCTGGATCAGTTTCCACGAATCGCCATTGTCGGGCGAGCCGAAGAGCTTGCCGTTTTTGGTGCCGAAATACACGTCGTTGCCGACCGACGCGACCGCGTCGCGGAGTATTACCTCGTACGCGTCCTTTTGCGGCAGGCCTTTGGTAAGGGCTTTCCACGAATCGCCTTCGTCGTCGCTGCGATAGACGCGAAGTTTGCCGTCGCAGGTAAAACGTTTACCGTCCGAATCGAGCGGCACAATAAAGACCGAACCGCTGTCCGTCACGGTCAGCCCAAAGCCAAAGTTTGACGGCAGCCCGTTCTCTATCTCCTCCCACGTCGTCGCTCCGTCGCGGCTGCGGTAAACCCCGTGGTGATTTTGCAGGAAGTAGGTCTTCTTTTTCTTCGGGTGACGGGCGATCTTGTGGACGCACTGGCCGAATTTCGGATATTGGTTCGGCAGAAAATATGCCTTGACGCCGGCATTGGTGACGTTCCATTTATGGCCGCCGTCGTCCGATTGGTAGACGCCGCCGGTCGAGATCGCGACCTTGATATCGTTCGGGTCTTTTTTGTCGGTAATGATCGTGTGAACCGCCAGGCCGCCAAAGCCCGGCGTCCATTGCTTGCGGTGCGGATGGCTCCAAAGACCGCGATTCAGCGACCAAGTTGTACCGGCATCTTTCGACTCAAATACGGCGGCGGGTGCGACGCCGACGTAGAGCGTGTCATCGTCGGCTCCGGGGGCGATTTGCCAGATATTTTCGAGTGATTTCTTGGTGTTGGCCGGCATCTTGATACGCATCTCTTCGGGTGCATCCCACGTCGCTCCCATGTCGGTGCTTTTCAGCAGCTCGGCGCCAAAATGCCAGCTCGTCGCGGCTGCCCACAGATCTTTTCGCTTTGCCCGATCGTCATAGAATGCAGCGTAAACCGCTCTGCCCGCAAAATGCGGCCCATCGATCGACCATTTCCCGTCCGTTTCACGCAAAATGAAAAGCCCTTTCGCAGTCCCAACTAAAAGCAATGTATTTTTCTTAGCCATATCAGGTTTACCTCACGAATTTACAACGTTTTTGATGTCTACATTCTTATTTCTTAGGTCGATGCCGCCCTCAAGTACGGATTTCAAATTGCCGAGATAAAATGCCCATCCGTACGAACAATCTACGTAGATACCGTGATTTTCGTCGTCGGGAATTCGACTTTGCGTTAGCTCGACTACGCCAACGCCGCCTTCTTCTTTGACGGTGACGGTTACGAGGCAATCGCTAGTAAACGAAAAGGCGAATGTGTCTTGTCCGTTTGCCTCGACGACCTGGCCGCCTTCGCTGACGTCATCGAGATAGCCGTGCCAACGCCACAGATAACCGTCGCCCGCCTCGACACCACGATCGCGCTCCTTCGGTTTTCCGTCAAACCCAACGTACTCCGCCGAGCGCAGAAACCACCGCTCGATTTGCGACGGCACTGCCCACGCGTCGTAAACCTTTTGAGCCGGAGCGTTAACGGTGATCCGGCGTGTAAATTGGCTCCAGTCCCGTGCCATAAAAACCTCCTAAAACCAGCTTTTTTTACCTCCGAGCAAGCTGCCGAGTACGCCGCGAACCAGTTTGGTTCCGATCGAACGGGCCATGCTAGTGCCTGCCGCACGCACGGCACTCTTGCCGATGGATTCCCACATGCTGTCCGGAGCCCGTGCGGCGGAACGCTCGGCTTTCGCAGCTTCCACCTGCTGTTTTTCAACAGCAGCCTGTTCGGCGGCCTGCTGTTGTTCAGCAATTTTAGCCTCATGCAGCACGGATAACTTTTCAAATGCCGATTCTCTATCAATCGCTGTTTCATAGACTCCGGCGACGAGCGAGTTTGCGATCAGTGCCGCACGCTGCTCCGGCGTGATCGGTCCGATGTGGCCGACCGGCGGCACGACAAATGCACGGTCGACGATCGTCGGCACGCCTTTTTCGTCGAGGGTCGAGATCAAAACCTCGCCGACGCCAAGCTCGGTGATGACCGTCTCGGTGTCGAGTTTAGGGTTGACGCGGAATGATGTTGCCGCAGCCTTTACGCCTTTCTGCTCCTGCGGCGTATAGGCACGCAATGCGTGCTGGACGCGGTTGCCGAGCTGGGCGAGTACCTTTTCCGGAATGTCAGCCGGGTTTTGCGTGACGAAATAGACGCCGACGCCTTTAGAACGGATCAGCCGGACAACCTGCTCGACCTTGTCAACAAGCGCCGTCGGTGCATCCGCAAACAGCAGGTGAGCTTCGTCAAAAAAGAATACGAGCTTTGGTTTCTCAAGATCACCGGCCTCGGGCAGCGATTCGAAAAGCTCGCTCAGTAGCCACAATAGAAAGGTCGAGTACAATTTCGGAGCCTGAACCAACTGATCGGCCGCGAGCAGATTGAGTACGCCTTTGCCGCCCGACGACTGCATAAAATCATCGAGCTTTACTGCCGGCTCACCAAAGAAAAGGTCGCCGCCCTGCTCGTCGATCTGCAACAGTCCGCGTTGGATCGCCCCGACCGATGCTGACGAAACGTTGCCGTATTGGAGTGTTAATTGGTCGGCATTTTCACCGACCGACTGCATAAGCGATTGGAGGTCCTTAAGGTCGATCAGCAGCAAACCGTTGTCATCAGCGTATTTGAACGCGATCGAAAGCACACCTTCCTGCGTGTCGTTGAGCTGCAAAAGCCGCGAGATCAGCAGCGGTCCCATTTCGGAGACGGTCGCCCGCAGCGGATGTCCCTGCTTGCCGAACACATCCCAGACAGTCGCCGGGAATTGCTCGAATGTCGGCGTAATGCCGAGCAGCTTGTTGCGGTCGTCCACCTTCGGATTGCCGCCGCCGATCTGCGTGACGCCCGTCAGGTCGCCTTTGATGTCGGCCATAAACACAGGCACACCTCGTTGGCTGAAGCCCTCAGCCATTCGCTGTAATGTCACGGTCTTGCCCGTGCCGGTCGCTCCGGTAATGACACCGTGACGGTTGGCCATCTGCGGCAAAAGATAGAATTCGTTGGCGTCTTTTTTTGCAACGAGGATAGGTTCGGTCATAGATTAATAGTCCTTAACATTAGATCAAAACAATAAAAAACGGTCGTTGTGTGTGGGACAAGGCCTAAAGTCGTATTCACGTAAACCTTGTGGGTATTATAGTTATCAGATTCCTGTCAAATTTTTGTCCCACTTTGTCCCACGCCCTGTGGGGCAAGCACGATGTCGCTTTCAGCAATTCTGATATTTCCAATGCCGCGATTTGCCCTCGGCGAGCCATTCGATCGTCGTGGCCAGCCGCTTGTCACGCGTGGCATCGGTTTTTGCCTCGTTGATCCACTCGACGTAGTCTTTCTTTTTTGCGTACGGAAAGTTATTGAATGTCTCGGAGGAGAGAGAATTGGTTTCGAGTGCGGCGATCAGTATCCCGGGTACGACGAGCTCTTTTTTCTCTTTCGAGACCGGTGCTTTTTGAACTTTGATGCCGTCGTCATTGAGCTTCATCGCGTCGTAGATGAGCTTTTTCATCGTCTCATCGTCGGGCAGGTCGGCAAGCGACGTGATGCGGCCAAAGCTACCCATTGCGGTCTTTTCGGCCGGAAACGCGGCGTCGTCGAGCAGTGACTGCTTCCAAAACCCAAAAACGCAGTGCTGATTGAATGACGCCATGCTGCACATCATCCCCTTGTAATCGAAATGTGGAAAGCTCCACTTTTTGATCTCGATCACATCGGGACACGCATCGTGGACGAGCGAGCGAATGTGGTTGAGTATTGGTTTTGCAAAATCCTTCGCTTTGTCGATATAGGCATCCACAAACGGATCGGTCGTCGGCATAGAACATCTCCCTCGGCGTTATTCGTGAACGGTATTATATACGATTTTCTTTGCGGATAACCAATTTTAACCCCGACCATTTTTCATCAACGGCGCAGACCTTAATATCGACCAGGCCAAGCGGAAACGCCGCCTCGCGGACAGTGTCCTCGGTGATCTCAGTAGGAAGTTTCGCCGCCTTTTTATACCACGACACCCAGATCGAGCCGTTTTGCTTGATGAGGCGCACGCATTTAGCAAGCTCGCCAAAAAGCTCGTCGCGGCTGTTTGTGAATAGATGGATAAGATCGATTTCCGGCTGTGGTGTCGCAAGTATGGTCACGTTTTCGGGCAGCGGAGCCAAAAGATCAAGGAAATTGTCCGGAGGATTTAGACCGAGTACGGCAAATCCCTCTTTCATCCCCAGTTTCTTCGCCAGCGGCGTGCCTGAATATCCGACAGTCATAAAATAATTAGCCACAGATTTTAAAGATTAGCACAGATATTCCGAAAGATTATATTTGTGACTATCCGTGAAACCTGTAGCTAACTCTTATATTTTGCACCGCGTAATTGATTAAATACGGCAAGTATTTGATAATCATTAGTTTTGGTGCTTACTTGAAATTCCGCGAATTAGCGGAAACAAAGAAGAAAGACAATATGAACGATTACGTAATTTATTTAGCACCCGCGCTTGGGATCGTGGGACTGGTGGTAATGGCGATCAAGTCGTCCTGGGTCGTAAAGCAAGATGCCGGCGATGCGAAGATGCAGGAGCTTGCGGGATATATCGCCGACGGAGCGATGGCGTTTTTGAAAGCCGAGTGGAGGGTTCTGAGCATATTTGTTGTGATCACTGCCGCACTATTGGCCTACTCAGGAACGGTCCACGTGGTGAATGGCCGCGAAATCCACTCAAGCTGGGTGATATGTATCGCATTTATCATCGGGGCTGTGTTTTCGGCTACAGCCGGATTTATCGGGATGAGGGTAGCGACCAAGGCTAACGTTCGCACCACCCAAGCAGCCCGCACGAGCCTGAAGCAGGCTTTGAAAGTGTCATTTACCGGCGGAACGGTAATGGGTCTCGGTGTCGCTGGTTTGGCGGTTTTGGGTTTGGGCGGTTTGTTCATAGTGTTTCTCACCGTGTTTGCAGGATTGGGAGCGAACACAGTAAAAACGGCGATCGAGGTACTGACGGGTTTTTCGCTGGGAGCTGAGTCGATCGCTTTATTTTCGCGCGTCGGCGGCGGTATCTATACGAAGGCGGCCGACGTCGGGGCCGATCTGGTCGGCAAGGTCGAAGCGGGAATTCCCGAGGACGACGTTCGCAACCCAGCTACTATTGCCGACAATGTGGGCGATAATGTGGGTGACGTGGCGGGTATGGGAGCGGATCTTTTCGGTTCGTATGTCGCGACTATCCTGGCAACGATGGTGCTGGGACAGGAGATTACTGTAAAAGACGCGTTTGGCGGCATGTCGCCTATTCTTTTACCGATGGTTATCTGCGGCCTTGGCATTGTTTTTTCTATCATCGGAACACTGTTCGTCAGGATCAAGGACGAGAAATCGAGCGTCCAGAACGCGTTGAATATCGGTAACTGGACCTCGATGTTACTGACGGTGATCGCCTCGTTCTTCGTTGTGTGGTGGATGCTGCCGAGCGGTCAGATCACACTGCGCTCGATCAGCTTTAACAAATGGGGCGTTTTCTTTGCGATCGTGGTGGGAACGATTGTCGGCGCGATCATGAGCTTGGTTACCGAATATTACACGGCGATGGGCAAAAAGCCCGTGCTGTCGATCATTCAGCAATCGGGAACCGGACACGCGACCAACATCATCGGCGGCCTCGCGGTTGGTATGAAATCGACCGTCATCCCGATCCTAACTTTGGCCGGCGGCATCATGGCCTCGTATTATTTTGCGGGCGTTTACGGCGTGGCGATCGCGGCGGCGGGCATGATGGCGACCACGGCGATGCAGCTTGCGATCGATGCTTTCGGGCCAATTGCAGATAACGCCGGCGGCATTGCCGAGATGAGCCAATTGCCTCCCGAGGTGCGCGAACGTACCGACAATCTGGATGCGGTCGGTAATACGACTGCGGCAACGGGCAAGGGTTTTGCTATCGCGTCGGCGGCACTAACGTCACTCGCGTTGTTTGCTGCCTTTGTCGGAATTGCCGGTATCGACCGGATCGATATTTACAAGGCAAATGTCCTGGCCGGTCTTTTCGTAGGCGGCATGATCCCGTTCATTTTCTCGGCACTGTGCATCCAGGCGGTAGGCCGTGCCGCGATGGATATGGTGAACGAAGTCCGCCGCCAATTCCGTGAAATTCCCGGCATCATGGACTACACCGCAAAACCGGAATACGAAAAATGCGTGGCCATCTCGACCAAAGCATCATTGCGCGAAATGATGCTGCCGGGAGCTATTGCCCTGATCACCCCGGTGCTCGTCGGTTTTATTTTCGGCCCTGAGGTTTTGGGAGGTTTATTGGCGGGTGTCACCGTGTCAGGTGTATTGATGGGAATTTTCCAGTCGAATGCCGGCGGTGCGTGGGACAACGCCAAGAAATCGTTCGAAAAAGGCGTCGAGATCAACGGCGAGATGGTTTACAAAGGATCGGAACCGCACAAGGCATCGGTTACGGGTGACACGGTCGGCGATCCGTTTAAGGATACTTCGGGGCCATCGATGAACATCCTGATTAAATTGATGTCTATCGTATCGCTGGTGATCGCTCCGTATATTTACGGGATCGGTCAGTAGATCGCGAGTGTCGGTAGCCCGCACGTAAGTAAGGACTTCACTCGTCGGCGACAATGTTAACAAAAGAGAGGCAACTCACGCACTCGCCTCTTGGACAGTCGCATTTCATTGCAGTTGATATCTGGATGACGCTGCCCTTACTTACGTGCGGGCTACCGACACGTGAGGGTAACTGACTCGTTCATCAATCCAATAAACCGTTCAAACAGGTACTCCGAATCGTGAGGCCCCGGAGCAGATTCCGGGTGATACTGCACTGAAAACACTGGCAGGGTCTTATGCCTTAGTCCGGCGACCGTGTGGTCGTTGAGATTGACGTGCGTGACCTCTACATCAGCCGGCAAACTTTCGGCATCGACGGCGAAGCCGTGGTTGTGAGCGGTGATCTCGATCTTGCCGGTCGTCAGGTCCTTGATCGGCTGGTTGCCGCCGCGGTGGCCGAATTTAAGTTTGTATGTCGATCCGCCAAATGCTTCGCCGAGGAGCTGGTGGCCGAGGCAGATGCCGAAGATGGGCGTCTGCGATGCCGCGAGCTTTTTGATCTCGATGACGACCGCTTGCATCGAGGCCGGATCGCCCGGGCCGTTGGACAAGAAAATACCGTCAGGTTTTAGAGCGATCGTGTCAACGGCGGACGTATCGGCCGGTACGACCGTTACGCGGCATCCAAATTTTGCAAATTCACGTAACGAATTTGTTTTGACGCCGAAATCGTAGGCGACGACATGATATTTCTCTTCGGCGGTCGGGGGATAATCGTAGTTGCTGCCAACGGTGACGGCGCTCGCGAGTTCGCGGTTCGCCATTTCGGGCGAAGCAAGGATCCTTTCCAAAAGCGATCTTGCGTCAAGATCGACCGTCGAGATCGCAGAACGCATCGCTCCCTTATCGCGAATGTGGCGGACCAGGGCCCGCGTATCGATATGCTCGATGCCGACGATGTTGTTGGTTTTCAGGTAATCCTGCAGAGACATTGTCGAGCGAAAGTTCGAGACAATACGGCTCGCTTCACGCACAACAAAGCCCTCAACCCAAGGACGCCGGGATTCGACATCCTCTTCGTTGACGCCGTAATTGCCGATCAGTGGATAGGTCATGCAAACGATCTGCCCGGCGTAGCTCGGGTCGGTCAGAATCTCCTGATAGCCGGACATCGACGTGTTAAAAACCATCTCGCCAAACGCCTCGCCGTCAGCGCCAAACGACGCACCGTGAAAAGTGCGCCCGTCCTCCAGGACCAGGATCGCTTTGTTCGAAAAATTCATTACAAGAATATTTTACCGCAGAGACGCTGAAATGTCAGACCCGTCTGCGTAAGCGGGCGGAACGGCCACCTGGCTGATTGCGGTCGCGGTAACACGAACTCTGTCATCGAAGGTGACGGTACATTCTAAAGTTGACTTGATCGTGCCGATGCGACCGCCTGCTTACGCAGGAGGTTCTGTCTATCTTTCGTCGGCGCGGAGATCGTCTTTATTGGCCGGTGGCTGCGGAGCGGTCTTGTCGTATTCGCCGTGTTCTAGGAACCCAACGTCCTGTGGCTTCCAGTAGCGAAAAAAGGCTTTGCCATAGATATATTTTTCGGGAACTAGACCCCAGTAACGCGAATCCGACGAATTATCGCGGTTGTCGCCCATTACGAAATAATGGTGATCTTCGACCTTTTTGGGCGGCCAGGTGGGCAGCGTCTGATTATGTTCGGTGTCGAGATAGTCCTCTTTCAATTCGACACCGCTGATAAAAACCTTGCCGTTTCGCAACTCGACGGTTTCGCCGGGCAGACCGATGACGCGTTTCACATAGCTTTTGTCAGGGTCATTAGGAAACCAGAAAACAACAATATCGCCACGTTCGATATGTCCCCAACTAAAGCTTTGGATTTTGTAATAAACCAGCTTATCAACCAGCAAACGCTCACCGTCATGAAGCTGCGGCAGCATCGACGTGCCCTCGACAACGACCGGCTGGACGAAAAAGACGCCGAACAGGATGAAAACAACGATGATCAGGAATATGTCGCGGAAAAGCTTTAGCCCCTCGGACCATAGTCCCTGACGCGACTGGCGGGCCACGCGCGTCACCTCGATATCGCGGTCGTCCGAAACCGCTACGAACCCAAAATCTGACTGGTTTTTCTTCACAAAATCTAACATAATGAAGGTGTTTAGACGATCCGGAACCGCCCCGGCACTGGCCCAAACCGAGCAATATTAATAATCCTCTTTGACAGGGTGGTTGTCAAAAGAATTCTTAAAGTAGGAAGATGAAAAAGTCGAAAAGTTGGTTCGATGAACACTATAAAATGAAATATGAAAGCATCGCCGATATCTATTCGGCCAACGAAAAAATCCATGAACGGCTCCGCGCGACCGTCAGCGAGATTGCCGACGCCGAAGCGACCGCATTATCCGACGGCGAGAAATGGACGATCCAACAATTGGTTGAGCACGTTTCGATCGTCGAATTCAACATCGCAAGAATCTGCGCGAAATTACTCGAAGCAGCTAAAACCAACGGTAAACCGTCCGATGGAACGTTGGCACTATCGGATGACGTGGCCGCAAAATGGGCAGCGGCAGCCGACGCCAAATTAGAGGCCCCCGAACGCGTCCATCCGACCGGAGAGGTTTCGATTGCCAGTGCTTTCGACCAAATAAATGAGAATCGGGAGACGTTCGAGGCGATGCGTGATGATTTTGAGAGCTACGATGACTCGCAATCGTGGTTCCCGCATCCGTATTTTGGCAACCTGACGGCGACTGAGTGGTTTGTATTGTCCGTCGGCCACGCGGCTCGGCATACGGCCCAGATCGGGCGGGTCTTAGCGAAAATCAGGCAATAAAAAACCCCGGCTAAAAGGAGGGTTATTTAGCCGGGGAAAAGGACTTTGAACAAATTTCATAATAGCGATATTACTCTCTATATGTTCAAAGCCGGTATTAAGATGATTCGATATCCGAATTTGGTTGCTAGGAAAAGTCGGGTTTCCTGCCCCTCTCTTTTTGGCTTTGATCTATCCCGGTCGGGCCTAATCTAAACTATCAAAAAGCCTGATGTGTGTGATAACATTTCGTTTTCGGATGTATAAGAAATTATTAATGCAGGGCGCGACGGCGGGCTGCATCTTAGCTTAGTATGGATAAGTTTTTAGTTCGCGGCGGCAATCCGCTCAGAGGAAAGATCGAGATCGGCGGGGCGAAGAATTCGGCATTGCCGTGTCTGGCAGCGACGCTGCTGACGGCTGAAAACGTCACGCTGCACAACGTTCCGTACGTCAAGGATCTAATAACGCAGCGTCGTCTACTCGAAGACCTCGGGGCAACCGTTTTGACGCCGGAACTGAGGACGCACAAGGTCAATGCGGGAAACGTTCAAATTTTTGAGGCTCCGTACGAACTGGTAAAGACGATGCGCGCGAGCGTGTTGGCGCTCGGGCCGCTATTGGCACGTTTTGGGCAGGCAAAGGTGAGTTTACCCGGCGGATGCGCCATTGGTACACGGCCGATCGATCTGCATCTCAAGGCTTTTGAGCAGCTTGGGGCCAATGTCACGCTTGAGGCCGGTGACGTCGTTGCCCGAGCACCAAAGGGCCGGCTCGTTGGCAA
This sequence comes from Pyrinomonadales bacterium, assembly GCA_038227175.1. Lineage (GTDB taxonomy): Bacteria > Acidobacteriota > Blastocatellia > Pyrinomonadales > Pyrinomonadaceae > OLB17. Next base: position 103,430 of record JBBRPZ010000002.1, read on the forward strand.
TACCATTAATTTCGAAAAGGTAACAGTCACCGGCACTGAAAACGTGATGATGGCCGCATCCCTGGCCGGGGGCAAATCTACTATCAATAACGCCGCCGAGGAGCCGGAGATCGAGGATCTCGCCGAGCTTCTCAACAAAATGGGTGCGCGGATTAAGGGGGCCGGAACCGCCGTCATCGAGATCGAGGGCGTCGATGCGCTTGGTGGGGCCGAGCATACGATCATTCCCGATCGCATCGAGGCGGGCACTTTTATTGTCGCGGCGGCGATCACAAATGGCGAGATCGAGATCAAGAGCTGCGTACCTGAGCATCTCACGGCCGTCATTAAGAAATTGCGCGAGGTCGGCGTTGAGATAGAAGAACTCAATCAAAGCACGCTGCTCGTCAGATGCTGTCCCGGCGGCCTTACCTCTAAAGACATGACAACCGAGCCGCATCCAAATTTTCCGACCGACATGCAGGCCCAGTACATGGCTCTAATGACGCAGGCTGAGGGCACATCGACGATTGCCGAGACGATATTCGAAAACCGGTTCATGCACGCCTCGGAGCTGATCCGAATGGGGGCAGATATCCAGATCTCAGGCAACCGGGCCGTTGTAAAAGGTAAGACGCGGCTCATGGGAGCGCCGATCATCGCGTCCGATCTCCGAGCGTCGGCGTCGCTAGTTCTCGCGGCGTTATGTGCCGAGGGCGAGACGACGATCGACCGCGTTTACCATATCGACCGCGGCTATGAGACGATTGTCAGAAAATTCCGAAGTCTGGGGGCCGATATTACCAGAATTACCGAAAACCTTGCCTCTGCCTCTGCCGGCGAAGCCGCCAAATAATTAACAAACCGCACGGTCTGTGTTTTAATAAAGAGCTATCGAATATGAGCATCGAAGACTGCATTTTCTGTAAGATTGCCACGGGTCAGATTCCGTCGGAGCGCGTCTTTGAGGATGATATCTGCGTCGCCTTTAACGATCTGAGCCCGCAAGCCCCGACGCATATTCTGATCATTCCGCGCGAGCATTTTGATTCGCTGGATAAAGCGGGTTCTGGACAGGAGGGGCAACTTGGTCATTTGCTTATAACCGCCGCGAAGATTGCCCGTGATAACGGATTTGCGGAAAATGGATATCGGGTTGTGATCAACACAAATTCCGACGGCGGGCAGACCGTATTTCATCTTCATGTGCATCTTTTGGCCGGACGACAGTTTGTTTTTCCGCCGGGATGAGGTCAATTAGCACCAGATCATAAAGTGGTATGCGTTTTATGAGGCAAGTTTTTACAATTGTTGTCGTTGCCGTCTTTGTCGCGGCCGGAGTTGGATGTGGAGGTAAGGCCGCGAACGTCGAAGAAGCGAATACCACGAATACGGTCACGGAATCGCAGTTTGCCAATATTACCGACGCAAACGTGGCCCTTGCCGAAGGCGACCGGCTCCTCGACGAAAACCAGACCGAGCAGGCGATACAGGCGCTCAAACAGGCCGTCAAGCTCAATCCCGATCTGCCCGAACCGCATTTCAAACTCGGGATTGCGTACGCGCTGCTCGAGCTGCAATATACACAGAGCGGGACCGTCGATCCCGATAATCCGGACGTAAAAGTTAAATCACGCTCGCAAAAGGCATTTGAAAAAGCGGTCGAAACGTATAAAAAATGGCTCACAGCTCATCCAAACGATGATACTGCCCACTTTAACCTTGCTCGGACATACTATAAGTTAGATAAGATTGACGAGGCCGAGAAGGAATTTAAGCAAGCTGTAAAAATAAAACCGGACGATGCCGACTATCAAACGGAATTGGGCGGGCTCCTTATCAAGTTGGCTGAGTACCGCGATGCGATTACTGCTCTGAAAAAGGCGGTCGAACTGGACGCTACGAATGAACGCGCCGCCAGCCTGCTCGAAGACGCCGAGGCTGGCCAAAAGCGGCTTGATTACGTATCGCCGAAAAACGATGCTAACAAGACCGTTTCAAATCGGGCCGCAAACGCAAACGCCAACGTCAGCCTGGATCCCGAATCAAACTCCAACTCAGCACCCAGGACGCCGCCCGCAAACACGGTCAAAACAAAAAAAGGCGAACCGGCAAATAAACCCAAACCCAAAAAGGACGAGGCGGTAGACAAACGGCCTCGCGTCGCACCGGCTGGCCGGAATCCGAACTGAATCAAAAATACACACTTTGCGGTGTAAGTGTGTCAACTTGACATTCAACCGCTGAAAACTTCAAATTAACCCTACGCCCTCAATTAGTTACGAGGACGGTTATTTATGAAGATCGAGCTTGACCCACCCGTAGCCCTGTCGATAGAGCGCAAGATCAGCATGCATGAGGCCCGCGAGGCGATCATCGACCGCCTCGCCCGTGATCTCCCGACCAGCATCGATCTCGAAAGATTTTTGAATGTCGTCGTCTCCGAGATCGGCCGCATGCTCGACGCCGACCGCTGCGACCTGTTGCAACTGCGCGATGACCAGGACCTCGTTATCAGCCATGAGTGGCGAAAGGACAAATCGGTCCCGAAAAGCCAGGGAACCGTGATCCCGTTCGACGCCCAGAAGCTCGCCGAGCGGTTCGACATGACTAAGCCGATCCGGATAAACGACATTTCAAAATCGAAAGACGCGACGCTGAAATTCTTTGCCAAGGCGCTCGACACCCGCTCGCTGCTGATTATCCCAATCATGTTGAACGACCGTGTGCTCGGATTGCTCGGGCTCCACGCTACCCACGCGGTGCGCGAGTGGCTCGATGAAGAGGTCACCTTTCTCGAATCGATCGCACGGCAGATGGCGATCGGCTATCAGTACACCAGTCTCTACGTCACCCAAGAGCAGGAGACGCGGCGGACAAACGCCTTGCTCGAGATCGCAAACACATTGAATTCACATTCGGATTTCAAGGATGTCTCGGAGCGAGTTGTTGAAAAAGCGATCGGCCTCGTCGGGGCCGATTACGGCGCTCTCGGCGTACTCGATCAAACCGGGCTGCGGATCTCTCTCGAAACTTTCAAATCCGCCGAGGGCATCAAGCTCGGCAAGATGATGAAAATGATCGAGCAGTATAACAAATCGCTCGCTATCGACACCTTTGCCGCACTCGGAGAGCTGCTGCGTGATGGCAAAACGCTCCGTCTGGCGGATTCGCAACTGCCGTTTGCGATACGCCTTTTTTTTAATACGCAACTGCGCGGAAAGGCGGCGCTTGTTACGCCGGTTAATGTCGCAGGGAAAGCTTTTGGCCTGTTAGGGTTTGTGTGGAGCAAGGAAATTACTTTCAGCGATCACGACGAAGCTCTCGTTGAGGGCATCGCCGATCAGATCGGCACCGCTCTCGAACGCGACCAGCTCTCGACCGAGGTCATGCGGCTCAAGAGCGAGCTGCACCAGCGACAGAGCGAACTCATCGGCCAGGCACCGGCGATCCGGCGGGCGATCGAGCTGGGCCTAAACGTTGCCGACACAACCACGACCGTCCTCGTGCTTGGCGAATCGGGCACCGGCAAGGAATTGATCGCCAATCTCATCCACTACAATTCGGGCCGCGAGGGGCGTCCGTTCGTCAAGATAAACTGCGGAGCGATACCCGAGACGCTGCTCGAGTCCGAGCTGTTTGGCCACGAAAAGGGTGCGTTTACCGACGCCAGAAATCAACGGCAGGGGCGGTTTGAGGAGGCGAATGGCGGGACGCTGTTTTTGGATGAGATCGGCGAAATGTCGCTGCAGGCCCAGGTTAAGCTGCTTCGCGTTTTGCAGGACGGCGAGTTTACACGCGTCGGCGGCAAGCATGTCGTCAGGACTGATGTCAGGGTTATCGCCGCCACCAACTCCGATCTCGAAACCGCAGTCGATGACGGCAGATTCCGTAAAGACCTTTTTTACCGGCTGTCGGTTTTTCCGATCACGCTGCCGCCGCTGCGCGAGCGGGCTGAGGATGTCAATCTGCTTGTTTTTCATTTTCTCGAAAGCTATAAAGAAAAATCGGGCCGGTTTGTTTCCGGCATTTCAAAAGAAGCGATGCGGGCGCTGACTAATTACGACTGGCCAGGCAACGTCCGCGAACTCGAAAATGCCATCGAGCGTGCCGTGATCATCTCGTCCGGACGCCAAATCGAGCTTGACGACCTGCCGGAGGCCATCTCCCGCTCCGCCAGCGAGGCCTTTGCCCACGCCCGCCAGGAACGCGCCGCCGCCGCCAGCGACGGCCGGGCCATCGGCATCCAGATCGAGCTGCCCGCCGCCATGGAAGAGATCGAAAAACAAGTGATCTCGGCAACGATGGACTACACCGAGGGCGACAAATCCCGAGCCGCCCGCCTGCTAAACATCGGCCGCAAAACACTTTACCGAAAGTTAGAGATGTACGACGACATCAATGGACAAAAACCTTTGTGAAAAACTCTAACGGCGATATAATGCTTTCCTAAACCAGCGATTCACTAAACATGGAATATGAAAATACAATCTCTCATTTTTATTCTTTCGTTCTTTGTTTTTAATATGATTTCCTACGGTCAGCAGCCGACACCGCCCAATACCAATGAAGAAACTGTCAAGATTTCAACCAATCTGATCCAACTGGATGTTGTCGTGACCGACAAACTGGGGAAAGCTGTAACTAATCTTCGCCCCGAGGATTTTCGGGTCTATCAGGATGGCAAACTGCAAACGATAACAAACCTTTCGTATGTGAACTCGCAAACGGCGGAGAAAACAGCGATCTTTTCGTCAAAAGAAAATCGCGATAAAAATGCGATAACGCCACCACCCACAAATGTACGTGCAAAACAGGGGCGCTTAATCACATTCGTACTAGACGACGGAAATTGCTTGTCGACGTTCGGCGGGTTGAGCAATATGCGAGATTCCATGCAGCGATTCGTCGATCGGGATATGCAGCCCGATGATCGCGTTGCGATATATCGAACAGAGTCCGGGGTAAGTCTTTTGCAGGGTTATACGTCAGACAAGGAAATTCTCAAGAAAAAGATCGAGAAGATCAGCCTTGTATCATCGTTTGGTTGTTCATCGGCGTTTGATTCTGCGACAAATAACGCGACGGGTAAAGGTGAGGGTCAATTCGAAAGCAAGCGAGACAAGGATTTCAAGGATGCAAGCAACGCGGAGCAAATAAACAGAAAAGTGATAGGTACGCTCGGGGTCTTAGATTTTGTCGTAGACCGGCTTATGAGCGTGCCACAGCGAAAGATAATATTTTTGATTTCCGAGGAGTTGTTTTGCGTGGCGCGTTTGTTAAAGATGCCCTGAGGGATTTGACCGAAAAAGCGGCTCGGTCCTCGGTAGTGATCAACACAGTGGATACGAAAGGCGTGACGATATCTGGAATGCTCGAAGCCCGGGACGATCCTGGTAAAAATGACACTACCGCAATAGCTGACGCAAGAATAAAAGGGGAAAATGAACTAAATGAGGGCCTTGCATATATAGCCGGAGCCACCGGAGGATCGTTCATTCATGGCAATAACTTCCTGGCCCCAGCAATCCTGAAAGTGCTGGATAAGCAAACCTCTTACTACTTAGTAGGTTACGAACCCGATAGCGAGACCTTTACAGGCAAGAGATTTCACAATATCGCGGTCAAAACTACAAGGCCGGAACTGCTGGTAAGTTCACGCGACGGATTTTTTGGCCAGATAGAGGCCGACTCAAGGCCCGTTCTTAAAAGTGCGGACAGCCCGTTGTACCAGGCAATGGATTCACCGCTGCAAGATACCGGGATGGAGATCGGTCTGACCGTTTTGCATGGTAACTCGGCAAGCGGCGGCGATTTCATCCGTCCGCTTTTTCACATAAAAGGCGAGGATATCACGTTCAGCGATGATAGGGACGGAGGGAAAAAGGTGGTGCTTGACGTTGTCCGCGTAACACTCGACGAAAAGGGCAGGTTGGCCGACGAATTCAACCGAACTTATACCACACACATTCCAAAAGAAGCCGTTGATCTCGCGCGGCAGAACGGACTGGATTTTTCGGGCGACATGTTGATCAAACGGCCGGGCGTGTATAGCTTCCGCATCGCGGTACGTGATGAAATATCCAAACGGCTTGGTTCGGCGGGCGACTATTTTGAGATCGATGATATAAAAAAAGGCAAATTCGCGGTTGGTGGGCTGATAACGACGGGCGTTGACACGACAGGGTTGCCGGCTCTGTCCAAGCCGCGTCCGATTGAATCAGCATTTTCGCTTGTGCCGGACCTATCGGTTCCCTCTATTCGAAAATACAAACGCGGTTCGCAGCTTTTTTATACATATACCGTTTACAATGCAAAGATCGACCCGGCCAGCGGTTCGCCAAATATGACACGGCAGGTCCGGCTTTTTCACAATGGTAAGATTATGTCCAGCGGATCGGAGACTCCTTTCCCGGACGGCGTGCCGAGCGATACATTACGCATCAATGATTTAGGCAGTATCCGTATAACAGACCAGGTCGAAGCAGGCGAATATGCGCTACAGATCGTCGTGCGGGATAAGCTGGCCAAGAAAGTGGCGTCCCAATGGATCGATTTTGAGGTTGTGGACTGACCAGGACGGCTAGTTGTTAGTGGTCGATGCAAGGAGACTAAAATGGCTGGAACAATTGTCGAATGGGTGGCGTTTTTCCTGTTTGTTTTTTTATTTATCGGGTCGATAGCTGCCGAGGTGCAGTGGCTCGTCCGGAAGGGATGGGCAACGACGAGTCGCGCAACCGGGTTTGTTTTGACCACTGATCTGGTTGGCCTGTGTGCCGGAGGCGCAGTAGGTTTCATTGCCTTTTTCGTTATGTTTGTGATGGTGATGGGGCCGGCCGGGCGTGGCAGTGATGTTCCGGAGGCTGCATATTGGGCGGTTGCAGGCATCGCTTTTGTTGCGCAGCCGGTTCTCCTCTTATTTATCAAACGTCTTTGTCTTCTTATTTTCAAGATCGGATCGGGCAGATCCGCCTGGATCTACTCTCTTGTTAGCTCGATCCTGATAATACTCGTCGTCCTCATTCCGCCGCCGTTATTTCTTTACCTGATCATGACGATATGGAAGTTATAGTCGGCACAGCCGGACATATCGATCATGGCAAAACTGCTCTCGTCAAGGCGTTGACGGGCATTGATGCCGACCGGCTGCCCGAGGAAAAAAGGCGCGGCATAACGGTTGATCTTGGCTTTGCCGAGATGAGCATTGGCGACGTTCATTTTGGATTTATTGATGTTCCCGGCCACGAACGATTCGTCAAAAACATGCTTGCCGGTGCGAGCGGTATCGACATCGTTATTTTGGTGGTCGCGGCGAGCGAAGGCGTGATGCCGCAAACCAGGGAACACTTCGACATTTGCCGTCTGCTCGGTATCAAGAGCGGAATCATTGCGTTAACGAAAACCGATCTTGTCGACACCGAAACTCTCGAACTGACCCAACTTGAGGTTGAGGAATTGGTCTCAGATTCATTTTTAGAGAAGGCTCCAATCGTTGAGGTAAGTTCTCAAACCGGAAATGGCATTGAGCAGCTAAAAAATGAACTTCGCCGGCTGAGCCATGAATTACCGCAGCGAAACGACCGATTGGTTGCCCGGCTGCCGATCGACCGCAGTTTTTCCATGAAAGGTTTTGGCGCCGTCGTGACCGGCACGCTGGCGTCCGGCCTGATCAGCGAAGGCGCCGAAATGGAATTGTTTCCGCAGGGCCGTCGGGTTAGGGTTCGCGGTCTGCAAAGTCACGGCCGCACCGCAAAATCGGTGACGGCCGGAAACCGTGTCGCGGTAAATCTCGGCGGGATCGATCACGCTGAAATAACGCGCGGCATGATGCTGGCGGAATCCGGTACATTGCAGACGACGCAGATCGTCGATGTCGAGATCAACATTTTGCCAGGTGCCGCCAAGCCGCTCCGCTCGCGTCAGCGTGTCCGGCTGCATATCGGAACAGCTGAAGAATTGGCAAGAATTCAGTTACTAAATGAGCAAAATGAGATCGCGCCCGGCGAAAAGGGTTTTGCACAGATCAGGCTGGAAAAGCCGATAGTTACGATTCCCGGCGAAAGATTTATTATCCGCAGCTATTCGCCGCAGGTGACGATCGCAGGCGGCCAAATAATCGATGCTCATGCGCCGAAGCACCGGCGGAGGGAGTTTGAAGATGTGAGCAAAGCCCTCGCTGGTTTGCGTGATGCGGGTGACAAGGAAGCCGCAAGAGTGGTTCTGATGCTGAATGCTCAGGCAAAATCGGGACTTGGTTTTACCGATCTTCAGGCACGCACGGGATTGAGGAGCGAGCTGCTGCAAAAAGCCGTCGCAGATGGCATCAATGAGCGATTGATCGTGGACGCCGGCGGACATTACCTCAGTACGACAGTTTTTGACGCCCTGTCGTTGTCCGCAGAGCGGGCCATCGAAGATTTTCATAGGCGGGAGCCGCTCTCAAAAGGCATGTCCCGCGAGGCCCTGCGGGACAGCGTGTTTGCGTTTGTTCCCGAAGAAATATTTCAGGAAGTCACCTCATCGTTGGCGAACGAGGGAAAGATAGTTTCGGAAAACGAAACCGTGCGAGCGACTTCGCATCGGGTGGAATTTTCGACAGTCGAGACCGCTCTAAACGATAAGATTCGCGCGATTTTCCAACAGGCCAGACTTGAAGTGCCAAAGCTCAATGACGCTCTGGCCGAGGCCGTGTCCGGGACTAAGTTTAGTACGCCGGACGCACGGAAGTTTTTTCAGCGGTTCCTGGACTCTGGCGATATCGTTAAGGTGACGGACGAATTTTATTTTTCACGTGAGTCGATCGATCGACTTACTACGACTGTGCGAGAATACGCTGATGGAACAACCGACCGGGTGATCAACGTTCCGAGTTTTAAGGAGATAGCCGGAGTTTCGCGAAAATACGCGATCCCTTTGCTAGAATATTTTGACCGGTCAAAGATTACGCAGCGAGCTGGGGACAAACGCATCATTTTGAAATGAGAAAGTTTCTGACAGCCAGATGGAAGGACCTGATAATGGCGAACTACGTCGTTGACCCATCGCTGTTACAATCGCGTGTGCCGCATGGAACCGAACTAGATCTACAGGGCGGCAAATGCTTTGTCAGCCTCGTTGGTTTTATGTTTCTCGACACGCGGGTTTTGGGTGTGCCGATACCGTTTCACGTCAATTTTGAAGAGGTAAACTTACGTTTTTACAACAAACGCGTGGCCGATGGCGAGACCCGCCGCTCCGTGTGCTTTGTAAAGGAGATCGTCCCGCGATTTGCGATCGCGACCGCTGCCCGGGTTATGTACGGCGAGCCTTATCAGTGCTGGAGTATGAACCACACCCGGACGGACACAAACGTAAGCTATTCGTGGGAACGGGCTGGCTGCAAAAATCATCTTGAGGTCGAGATCGGTGACAGTCTCGGCGTACCCGATGCCGGTTCTCACGGTGAATTTATCATCGAACATTATTGGGGCTACACCGACCGCGGTGGCGGCCGCGTAGACGAATACAAGGTCGAGCACCCGAAATGGGAACTTTTCTCGACAAAGAACGAGCAAATTGACGTCGATTTTCGTAAGACCTACGGCGATGAATTTGCGTTTTTGAGGCGCGAAAAACCGTACTCGATCTTGTTAGCCAAAGGCTCAGACGTAGCGGTCTACAAGGGCAAGCGAATCTCGGTATAAACTCTTCTTTCTTTGCGGTCTCTGCGTCTTTGCGTTAAAAATTTCTTATGATAATCGGCATCGTTGCAATCGCAAAAAACTACGCCATAGGCAAAGACGGCAAGTTGCCATGGCATTACGCCGCCGACCTCAAATTCTTTAAGGAAACGACGACTGGAAATGCCATTGTCATGGGCGCGAACACGTGGCGTTCGATTGGCAAACCGCTCCCGAACAGGCTCAACATCGTTCTGAGCGGTTCGAGCAGTGTGACGCCCCCGCCAGAGGTGATGCGGCTTTCGGACAAGGATGAAATCCTCGATCTGGCAAGATATTTGAATCGCGATGTTTATATCATTGGCGGGTCCCAGATCTACGCGGATTTTGCCTACAAGATCGAGAAATGGATCGTGACCGAGGTGCCGCTGACGATCCAGGACGCGGACACATTTATGCCGACGGATTTCCTCGACGAGTTCGAACTTGAGCAAACGCGTGATCTAGGCGACGAGCTACACGTCAAAATACTGCATCGCCGATGAAATTGGTGTAAGATAATCGCAAATTCCGAAAGGAGACAGATCTATGATGGGCGGACGAACTTGGGACGAATGGATTGACGAATATTCCGAAAGTCATCAGAATCCGATCAATCAGGTAACGCACAAATTTGGAATACCGATGATAGCGTTGTCGCTGCTACTTATTCCGGCATCATTTTTTGTTTCTGGAATGTGGCGTGTGGCGCTCGGCCTGTTTGTCGTCGGTTGGATACTACAATTCATCGGCCATTATTTCGAGGGCAAACCGCCTGAGTTTATGAAAGACTATCGCTTTCTCTTCGTCGGCATGCGTTGGTGGGTGAAAAAAACGTTTGGATGACCCTTATTCTTCGCCCGGCCTACTTCTTTTCTTTTGGAACGCTCGTCATTTTTACGGTAACCGTAAACTGTCCTCCGTTTTGTTCAGGGGCGTTGTCGTTTACGCAAAATTCCAGCCGGCCGCGCTCGTCAGGAAAGTTTTGCCAGTCGCCTTTTGACGGTGGCGCCGTAACGGGCTGCACGTTTGAGTATTTCCCGTCGGCGTAGTGCGTTCGCATCAAAAGCGCACCTGTCGGAAATTCAGGATATGTCCGTCTCGATTCGGCGTCGGTTAACCCTTTTGACGACACACCCGTTTTGAGACCTGTCAGATCGATGAGGCCGGCAACACTTGTGGTAAATTCCTCGAGTGGAACTACATCGATATCCGAAAGCTGCCATCCATTATTTGCAAATACTGTAATTTCACCCTTTTTTGTGGCCTCAACCGGCGGCGTAAATGAGGCTTGCGGCGGCGGCGATGCGTTTGGTACGCTGTTTTTCGGGCTCGGCAACGGCATATTCGGAGCAACCGGCGCGCGGGTATAAAAATAGTAGCCGCCTACGGCCGCTCCCGCCGCGAGAATGAGCAAAAGCACCGCAGCGATGCCGCCAGATAATAAGAGAGTCGTGTTGTTGTTTCTTTTCGTCGGCGTTTGTGCCGTGGGCGTTCGCTGAAAGAATCGTGTTTCGATGCTCCGGCCCGTTACGGTCTGCTGGTCACCGCCAAGTGATACCGTTTTATCGGCGGTTTTATCGGCGGTCGGATTCCAGACCGATGTCTCGGCCGCAGAAAGCTGAGTTCCGCATTGCAGACAAAACATCATTTCATCCGAATTTTCGTTTCCGCAGGTTTGGCACTTTTTCATTGTTACGAGCGATCTCCGACTGCGCCGCTAATCATAGCTCAAAGGCTGCGTAGCGACAACAACCAAATTTCACGCGGAATTTACTTTTGTCCGCATGATTGTGTAAACTTACGTAAATTTTAGAAAAATGAACGATTCGTTAATTTTGGCTCTGGACATCGGTACGTCGAGCGTTCGCGCCGCCCTTTACGATGGCAACGCCGATCCGCTGCCGCGGATGTCCGCCAAGATCGAACGCGCTCTGACTGTCACGGCCGAGGGCGGTTCCGAGATTGACGCCGACGAGGCTTTTGCCCAGGTCGTTGCGGCAATCGATACCGTTCTAAAAAAAGTCGCGCGTGCAAAAGGCGAGATCGCATATGTCGTGTCGTCCGCGTTTTGGCACAGCGTCGTCGGCGTGAATGCCAAAGGTAAACCGACAACAAAAGTTTTCGGCTGGGCCGACACGCGAAGTCGAAAATATGTCGAGGTTTTACGAAAACGGTTTGACGAGCACGTGATCCACAATCGGACCGGAGTTAGATTTCATTCAAGTTTCTGGCCGGCAAAGCTCATGTGGCTCCAAAGCGAGTTTCCTGAGACTTTCGAAAAAACAGAGCAGTGGTTGTCGCTGAGCGATTACATTTCGCTCCGGTTGTTCGGTTCGGCAGCGACAAGCGTGTCGATGGCGTCGGGTACGGGAATTTTAGACATCCGTTCGTTTGAGTGGGATCGCGAATTACTGAAATTTCTCAAAATCAAACCCGCAAATTTGCCTGAGATCGTAGAGAACGATGCACATACTTTTCAATTAGCAAAAACTTACGCAAAGCGGTGGCCGCTCCTAAAAAATGCAAAATGGCTTTCCGCAATCGCCGACGGCGCTGCCGATAATATCGGTTCGGGCTGCATAACAAAAAATCGGGCGGCATTAATGGTCGGCACATCTGGAGCAATGCGTGTCGCCTATGCCGGTCTACCTCCCGCGAAAATTCCCCACGGATTATGGTGCTATCGCGTTGACCGCAAACGCGTTATCCTGGGCGGAGCATTGTCCGATGGCGGCGGGCTGTACCGTTGGTTAAAGGACAACCTGAAATTACCGGCGCAGGCCAAAACCGAAATTCCTCGTCGCGGAGCTGCGGCTCATGGACTGACTTTTCTGCCGTTTCTTGCTGGCGAACGCAGTACGGGCTATCATGAGTCGGCGACCGGAGCAGTACTCGGCCTCCAGTCATCGACAGATTCCATCGACATTTTGCAGGCCGCGATGGAATCTGTAGCGTACCGTTTTGCCGAGGTATTCGATCAACTGAATAGTATTGTAAAGATCAAAGAGATCGTTGCCTCGGGCGGGGCCCTTCGCGAATCGCCCGTCTGGACGCAAATCATAGCCGACGTTCTTGGCCGCGATCTAACAATTAGCGCGGCTGGCGAGTCATCTTCTCGCGGCGCGGTTTTGCTTGCACTCGAAAGTATAGGCAAAATAGAGAACGTCGAAGCTTTACCATTACAAATTGCGAAACAGACCGCGTTTCATCCCCAATGTCATGCGATCTATAAACGGGCGCGACAGCAGCATCGCGCGGACTACAAATTGATCCTGAGGGAAATATAATGACAACCGCAACCAAACCAAAAACCGATCTCGACCAACTTTGCATCAACACTATCCGCACGCTCTCGCTCGATGGCGTGCAAAAGGCGGAATCAGGCCATCCGGGCCTGCCGCTCGGCATGGCGCCCTCGGCGTATGTGCTTTGGACTAAATTCCTGAGGCACAATCCTAAGAATCCAAAGTGGTTTGGCCGCGACCGGTTTTTGCTGTCGGCGGGCCACGGCTCGATGCTGCTTTACAGCTTGCTGCATCTGACCGGCTACGATCTGGCGCTCGACGAGCTAAAACGCTTTCGGCAGCTTCATTCGCAAACGCCGGGCCATCCGGAGAATATCCTGACCGCCGGTGTCGAGGTGACAACCGGGCCATTGGGACAGGGCTTTGCCAATGGCGTTGGCATGGGCATCGCGCAGCGGCATCTCGCGGCACGGTTTAATAAAAAAGGCTTTCCGGTCGTCGACAACTACATCTATTGCATCTGCTCGGATGGCGATCTGATGGAGGGCGTCAGTTACGAAGCGGCAAGCTTAGCCGGACACCTTAAGCTCGGCAATCTGATCTACCTCTACGACGATAATCAGATCACGATCGATGGTTCGACGAATCTGGCCTTTACCGAGGACAGGACAAAGCGTTTCGTGGCTGCGGGCTGGCACGTTTTGGATGTTAAGGACGGCAACGATCTCAAGGCTATCGAGGCAGCCATTAAGGACGCTCAAAAGGTCAAAGATAAGCCATCGATTATTCGTGTTCACACTATCATCGGATTCGGAATGCCGAAACAAGGCACGAGCAAGGCCCACTCCGACGCTCCCGGCGAAGAGGCCGTTAGAGAAACAAAACGCAATCTGGGATGGCCGGAAGACAAACACTTTTACATACCGAAAGAGGCGCTCGCGCATTTTCGCCTGGCCGTAAAGAATGGTGCAAAGCTTGAAAAAGAATGGAACGATTCGGTCAGGAAATACGAGAAGGCATATTCCGATCTTGGAGCAGCTTTCCGTCTCATTCGCAGCAGCGAATTGCCCGAGGGCTGGGAAAAATCGCTGCCAAAATTTGACGGCGTTGCAGCTGCGGCCACGCGTGCGTTCAGTGGCGAGGTGATCAATGCTATCGCGGACGCGATACCGCAGCTGCTCGGCGGCTCGGCCGACCTGAAGCCATCGAACAACACTTACATAAATTCGTCCGGCGGTTTTCAGTTTGGGGCATACGGGAATCGGAATATCCACTATGGCATTCGCGAACACGCGATGGGATCGGCGATGAACGGCATGGCCTTGTTTGGCAGCGTGATACCGTTTGGCGGGACGTTTCAGACATTTTCGGATTACAACCGTCCGGCGATCAGGCTGGCGGCCCTATCGCATATCCAAACCATATTTATCTTTACACATGATTCGATCGGGCTCGGCGAAGACGGCCCGACGCACCAGTCGGTCGAGCATCTCGCGGCAATGCGGGCTATTCCAAAACTAGCGGTTATTCGCCCCTGCGACGCTCACGAAACGCGCGAGGCGTGGCGAGCCGCTCTAAAGCAGCAGCACGGCCCGACGGTGTTATCGCTTTCGCGACAAAAGGTGATGGTCATCGACCGCAAGAAATACGCTGACGCCAAAGGCCTGCACAAAGGCTCTTATATCCTTGCCGAGGCTGAAACCAAAGCCGGTAAAGCCACCACGCCAAAACTGATTATAATCGCCACTGGCTCCGAAGTTGGTCTCGCTATGGACGCAAGAGAAAAACTCAACGCCGAGGGCACGCCGACCCGCGTTGTCTCAATGCCGTGCTGGGAATTCTTTGACGAGCAAACGGCAAAATATAAGGAAGAGGTCTTACCGGCAAAGGTAACCGCCCGCCTCTCGATCGAGGCCGGCGTTTCGCAGGGTTGGCACAAATACGTTGGCGATCACGGCGACACGCTCGCTGTCGACCGCTTTGGAGCGTCGGCACCGGGGGACGATGTGTTACGCGACTATGGGTTTACGGTCGAGAACGTTATTAAGAAGGCCCGGAACCTTATTAATTGATCCTAAACCGAACATGGATCTCGAAACCGTCAAGACGCCATCGCTGATTCTGGATGTCAGCCGCGTTGGGAAAAATGCGGAACGCGTAGCGAAAATTGCAACGAGCAATGGCGTTCGCCTACGCCCGCACATCAAAACACATAAATGTATTGAGGTCGCCCGCCTTCAAACGGCCGGACACGACGGTGCGATAACCGTATCGACGCTTGCCGAGGCACGCGTGTTTTCGCAAAACGGATTTGCAGATATTACCTATGCCGTACCGATCGAGCGAGGGAAATTTGCCGAGGCAGTCGATATGGTTCGTAGCGGTGTCAAACTAAATCTACTGACCGACGATGCTGAGACGGCGAAGCAGCTTGATGAAGTAGCAGGCCGGGCCGGTGTTAAATTTGATGTTTTTGTCAAGATTGACTGCGGCACGCATCGCGTCGGCGTCGAGCCGCATACGAGCGAAGCTATCGACATTCCGCGACAGCTCGCTGACGCGGCAAACCTAAATTTTGCCGGAATTCTGACTCACGCCGGGCATTCGTACGATGTAAAAACTGTCGAGGAGATCAAGGCTGTCGCCCGGCACGAACGCGATGTGATGGTTGAGCTTGCGACGCGGCTGCGAGCGATGAGCATTGATGTGCCGACGGTCAGCATCGGATCGACGCCAACAATAAACCACATTGACCATCTCAACGGCATTGATGAGGTGCGGCCGGGGAATTACATTTTCTTCGACACCTATCAGGCGACGCTCGGTAGCTGTGGCTTTGAGGATTGTGCATTGACGGTACTCGCGGCCGTCGTGCACCGCGACACTTCGCGGCGAAAAATCGTGATTGACGCCGGTGGGATCGCGATGTCGAAAGACCGCGGCCCGGTTGGGCTCGATCCGGCGTGCGGTTACGGTCATGTTTTGGATCTTGAAGGAAATGAAACCGGGATGCGGGTCACATCGCTCTCTCAGGAACACGGTGAAATCCAAACCGATGACCAAGCAGCCTTTGAAAGATTTAAGGTCGGCGACCGCGTTCGCATTCTTGCCAACCACTCATGCATGACCTCCGCCCAGCATTCGCACTATAACGTCATCGAACACGGCGAAATCGTCGATATCTGGAAAATACACACCGGCTGGTAAGGAGTTTTTATGAGTAAGGATATTCTTTTAGAACAATTCACCGTTCTGCTAAGAAAACTGCAAGGAAGCTGGGGTTCCGCGAAAGGCGTCTCCTAGGAGCCGTCGCCGGGAATCCGGTTATTTGCCTTTTTCGTACCTGAACGAGTTAAAGAAGTCGTTTGCTTCTTTCGTGGCAAGCTTTTCCTTCTTGTCGGTCTTCATTTCAATAAGAAAAACAGTATCCTTATCGGCCCGGAACCCAATGAGTCGTTTTTGAAGCTTGACGAGGTTTCCGTCCGCACCCTTATTCTCAGCCCAAGCCCACCCGGTCGAGTCGATCGCGGACTTTCCTTGAAAGGTGACCTGTTTCGTGTCGGGATCGGAGGGAATGTCGGTGTTTGCCCCGGCCCCGATCAAATCTGCCTCGACCGATCCGGCTTTATCGTACTCGTGCCAGTTTATTACCTTGACCCGATAGACCCCATTGGTGTCCGTGGTCATATACACCGCGTCATTGTCATTCGCGGCGTATTGGGGTTTTTGAACTATCACTTCCTTGCTCCCTGCCGGAAAGGTAATACTGAAACCATGCTTTTCACTAGTGTATGGCTTTGCCGGTGTAGCCAGCATTCCGCACGACGCCGTAAATGAAATAACCACAAACGTTAAAACCAAGAACCGATATTTAGTCATTGAAAATCGCCCTCCCAAATAGATATAACCATCAACTATCACCTGTGCCGCTCTGGCAAAGCCCGCGACGAGACAAATGCAAAGGCGCTAAATATACGACATTTCATTAGTTTTATCCCGTGTTGGAATAGGTTGATTCTGCGCTAAAACTGCGTCCGTGTCAACGATTTTTCCTGTCCGATGCCGGCCTCAAAACAAGGCGCGTACAGCCCGGCGAAGCTTTCCCACCATGTCTTTTTCCGGTGGCGTGTTGTCGGGCAGGATTAGATTTGTGTTAAAAACCAAAATGGACGCCTCGCGTTTTGCCGGGTCGAAATCGATGTAGCTGATAAATCCGTTCTGATCGCCGCCGTGACCCAAATGTTTGGGCCCGAGCGTTGTATCGAGAAAGAAGATAAGGCCGATGTCGGTCGTAAAGCCTTTGTTTCCATTGGCATCCGCTTCGGTTTTGATCTGCGGCTGCCACATCTCTTCGAGCGATGATCGTTTTAGCACGCCTTCGTAACCGTCCTGCGTTTTCGGGTCGCCGACCAGAAAATTGACATATTTGATCATGTCCGGCAGAGGTGAATTCAGCCCGCTGTTCGAGACCGTGATGCCCGTATTGGCATCAAAATGACCCTCAGTCCGCTTGCCGTTCTCGATGTAGTACGAGTGCGAGCGGTATTTGAGCAAATGATACGGCGTCGAATCGAAATAGCTGCGGTACATCTCCAATGGCTTGAGGATATTTTTATCGACATAAACCTCGTAATCGTCACCGCTGAGTTTTTCTATAATCTTGCCCAAAAAGACGATGCCCGGATTTGAATAGCTGAATTTGCTGCCGGGCTTAAAGCGAATTTCCGTGTAAGGAAACATCGCCACAAGCTGCGAATAATCCGTCGGCTCGAACGGCTCCCAGTCTTTGCCTGAACCCCACGGCCACGTGCCGCCGCGAAACCCCGCCGAATGCGTCATCAGATGACGGATCGTGATATCGTCCATCGAACCGAAGGGGTTGTGAACGGCACGCAATTCGGGCAAATATTTCGTAACCGGATCGTCCAATTTCAAAAGCCCGTGGTCGCGGAGCTGCATGATCGCGATGCCGGTAAAAGGTTTTGTGTTCGACGCCCAATGATAGATCGTGTTTTCGTCGACCGGCTGATTTTTCGCAAGGTTTGCGGAGCCGTAATAGTCCGTCGCCGCGACCTTATTGTCTTTAAGAAATACAAAACTGCTGCCGACGACCCCGTTTTGTTTTAGCTCCTGCTCGTAGCGAGTTTTAAAGTTTTTCAGGGTGTCATCCGGTTTTACATTTTGTGCGCTCATTGTAATTACGTGTGAAAAAATAAGGATGACGGAAAAAACAAGAATTGCTGACAATTTCATCCAATGACCTCGATTACTTGATTTTTGGAACGTATTGAAAATAATAGTTATGCACATCCTTTTTTACAAGCTATGTCATACGCCCATCTGATATTCGGCATCATCGTATTCATCGTTTTTGTAACGACGGGAAAATTTATGCGCGTCGATTTTCCCGACAAAGAAATGATCCCGCAGGATTTGCGTCTGCTGATGCGGTCACGGCACATCTATATCTTGTTTTCGGCACTTATTCATCTGGGTCTGGGAGTTTATGTGCAAGTCCGGCCGCAGGCGTGGCGTCAGGCACTTCAATATTTCGGGTCGTTTTTACTCGCGATCTCAAGCGGCCTACTGTTGTGGGCGTGGTACGTTGAGACCTATCAGCTTCGGCACTTTTCCGACATCAGCCGTTACGGCATCTACACGTCGCTGGCTGGTATCGGGTTTCACTTGATAGGCGGCCTATCATTTACAGGCCGACGGCCCGACACGAGCGGCGACTAATTGTCCGAGAGAATAAACGCCGCGAGCTGTTTTCGAGCTTTTACATCCACCACATACCGACGGCCGATATGCGGCTGGGCCCAACGTTCGTAGCTAAGTTTATTAGGGCCTATCCATTTTAGTTCGTCTACTGGCCGCGTGAGCTGCATGAGATCTGGTTCGCCGACGATCGTATATGACATCTTTGTTCGAGTATCAGTAACAAATATATGATCTCCGCAACCTGTCGATCCTTTTGGGTTTGCAAGACAAAGTACAAATGCTTTGAAAGTCTTTCCGCGATTGGTAACGGCACTACTCTTGTTGAAGCCCGTTATCGGCGAGATAGGAATTCCTGCATCCGGCGTACTTTTGACGAAAGACAGGATATGGCTCGATTCCTTATCCCGAACCGCTTTTATCTGCGCGCCCACACTCATAGCAAAGACCGCGATGATAAAAAAGGCTAAAAAGTGCAGGCCTGGACAACTTGTTCTATTCTTCTGCTTCAGCATTTAGATAAGCTCCTTTATCTGATATATCATACTTTTGATGAGCATGTACGAGGAATTATCCGATTCACAACAATTTGCCTGCCGAGTGATCGCAGACCACGCGCGTTCGACTGCCTTTGCTATCGCAGACGGGATTCTGCCTGGTAACGAAGGCCGCAACTACGTGCTGCGAAAGATTATGCGTCGCGCCATCTACCACGGCCGCGAACATCTCGGACTAAATGATGCATTTTTCTACAAAGTATGTGATTTCGTCGTCTCCGAGATGAACGGTGCATATCCGGAACTCGAAACTCAGCGCGATTTCATCAGCAAAATGGTGCGGATCGAGGAGGAACGGTTTGGGAATACTGTGACCGTTGGGCTCTTGCGGCTAATCGATCTTGGTTTGTCGGCAAGCACGCCAAAGAATGACGATCTTTTCCTTTCGATCGGCAAACTCTATGACACTTTCGGGACGCCGCGCGACCTGATCCGCGTATTTCTTGAGGAGAAAGGCCTTGAATTTCCTGAGGACGAGTACGACGAGCGTTTCGATGCCGCTTTGCAGGAATTACAGCAGCGGGGAAATATTGGCAACACGACACGCAAATCGCAGATAAGCCCGATCTATGCCGAAGTGCTCGAAAAGGTCGGTGCGAATCAATTTCACGGCTACGACACCACGTATCATGGGGGAGCAAAGGTTGTCGCGATACTCGACGGTGAAAAGCGGATCGATTCGCTCGGCGAAGGTTCGCATGGTAGCGTCATTCTTGACCAAACTCCTTTTTACGCCGAAGCGGGTGGACAAGTCGGGGACACCGGTATTCTTGTCGGTACCGCCTACGGTAGTGGGCGGTTGAACTCAGAATATCGAGAAGATGATGTTAAACCACCCGCTACCGCAGGTGGTACTGACTTGCGGGCGACGGTTGCAGATACCTATTCGCCGGTGCAGGGGCTGACAATTCATAAAGTTACGGTCAACAAAGGGTCTGTAAAAGTCGGCGACGTTGTAACCGCGACTGTGGACGCCGAAAAGCGCGATGCTACGCGGCGAAATCATACCGCGACGCACCTTGTGCATGCGGCACTCCGCGAGGTTTTGGGAACACACGTAAAGCAGGCCGGTTCGGTCGTCGCGCCAAATGTGCTACGGTTTGATTTTACGCATTATCAACCGATGGTGGCGTCTGAGATAGCAGAGGTCGAGGATCTTGTAAACCGCTACATTCTAAAAAATGAGCCAATCAATACGAACGTGATGGCCATCGAGGAAGCAATGCGCGGCGGCGCGATGGCGCTGTTTGGCGAGAAATATGGCTCGGCTGTTCGCGTGTTGAGCGTCGGTGACGGTGTATTTTCAAAAGAGCTTTGCGGCGGTACACATGTTCGGGCGACGGGTGATATAGGCAGCTTTAAGATAACGAGCGACGAGGCAATCGCATCGGGAGTTCGGCGTATTCGGGCTATCACCGGCTTTGACGCGTTCGAGCGTTTTCGCGAGGACGAACTGCTGATCGACCGCTCACTCGGGGCGTTGAAAACCCAACGGGACAATCTTCCGAAGGCGATAGAAAAGTTGCAGCAGGATCTAAAGTCCACGCGTCGAGAGTTAGATGCCTTGAAACTAAAGGCTGCGACGTACAGCCTGAATCCGGAACCAGCATCCCTTACGCTTACGGGACATCCTGTTGATCTCACCCACAATGACGGGACAAAAGACATCGTCGGCGTTAAGGTGCTCGCAAAAATCGTCGACGGCCTCGACGCCAACGGTACACGCCAGCTTTCCGATACGTTGCTTGCACGTCTCAAATCAGGCGTCGTCATTCTCGGCCGCTCCGACGAAGGCAAGGTCGGCATCATCGTTCGCGTGTCGGATGACCTGACCTCGAAAGTAAAGGCCGGTGACATTATCCGCGAGATCGCCCCGATCGTCGGCGGCCGAGGCGGCGGCAAACCCGACATGGCCGAAGGCGGCGGCACCGAACCGGACAAGCTGCTAGAGGCGATCGACGCGGCGTACGGCGTAATTGAGCGAATGCTCGGGTAAGACTTTTAGCCGACGACGCTGATAAAACCAATTCCGTTCATTCTTTCTGCGTGATTTGCGTTCATCCGCGGCTAAATTTCTTTAGGTTGAATATCGCGGTTTGATCGACGTCGGGTCGCGGGAAAGATCAGATTCTACTATCGGGGTTTCAGCTTTATCTCTCTTTTTTTGCAACGTGATCAAAGCGACAGAAGCGACGATGATCACCGCTCCGACGAGCATCTGAGCGGTCAGCGATTCGCCGGCGATCACCCAGCCGAGGAAGACAGCGACGGCCGGATTTACGTAGGCGTAGGTCGACAGCATCGACGGCGATGCGTTTTGCATAAGCCAACTATATGCGGTGTACGCGACCAATGCTCCGACAAATATGAGATATGCAAGAGCGATCCAGGAAACAGACGAAACCGCCCGATAGTCGAACGTCTGCCATTCGCCTGAAACCAGACTCACAAGTGTCAGCACAACCCCGCCGGACAGCATCTGCATTCCCGATGCGAGGACGTTGGATTTCGCGGTCGGCGCCTTGGCCCCGTAAAGCGAACCGAAAGCCCAGCCTATCGTGGCGAGCATGACGAGGAAAATGCCAAGAAACTGAGCGTTCCCACCGATTTTGTCCGACTGCGGCTGGCCGAGGATCAACAAAGTGACGCCTACAAATCCAACGACCAATCCGAGCGAGACTTTAAGACTTGGCTTTCCGCGACCCATAAATAGCCAGCCGAGCATGACCATCCAGAACGGATTTGACGCGATAAGCAGAGCCGTCATGCTTGAGGAAACATAATGCTCAGCCAATACGACGGCGCCATTCCCGATGCCGAGCAGCAGCGTGCCGACGATCAGGCTGGTCCGCCAATGGACGAGCTTTGGCCGTTCGTAACCGGGCGAAAAACGGGCCGCCGTATACAAAATGCCTCCCGCGACCAGAAATCTGACGCCGGCCATCATAAATGTCGGCAGCGTCTCGATAGCGTATTTGATCGCGAGATATGTCGATCCCCAGATCAGATAGACCGCCGCAAAGGCGGCGATCATAAAGATCAATTTTTGTTTTTCGTCCGATGTTCTAACCATGCTCACGCCCCCCTTGTGCTCACGCTTTGCGGGCCTTGCCCTCAAGCGGTAACGCATTTGTTTCCTTGTATGTTTGCAGGACGACGATCGTCCGTGTGCTCAAAACGTTTGGTATCGGCTTGATCTTTTCGCGAAGCAAACATCCGAGGGCCTCCGTGTCCTTGGTACGAATTTTCAGCAGATAGCTGTCTTCGCCCGCGACATCGTGAACCTCGAGCACCTCAGGTATTGCGACCAACGCCTGCTCGGCGTCGCCGCCGCATTCGCTCGTTTTGACCGCGACAAAGACAGTCAGCCCAAACTCAACCGCCCGCGGATCGATCTCCGTACGGTAACCGCGAATAATGCCCCGGTCCTCGAGTTTTCTAATCCGTTCGAGCACCGCCGAAGGAGCGAGCCCGATCTGCCGGGCGATCTCGGCGTTTGAAATCCGGGCATCATCCTGCAATATCGTCAGTATTTGTTCGTCTGTGCCATCAATCATTCGTATTATTACCTTATTCGCAGAATAAACGTCGGCAAACGGCTTGTCAAGTATTATTTTCCACCTAAAACGTGTTCGCAGACGAAACTTGTTACAAAATCCGAGAAATTGAGCTATCCTTTAACCAAATTATGAGCGCCGTCATTACAGCAACAGATCGGACGCACGAGATCGTGTCTTACAATCCCGCGACGGGAGCCCAGGTCGGCCGCGTTTCGATAACCTCAGCCGAGGACGTAACCGCAGCGGTCGAGCGGGCTCGAATTGCGCAAAAATCATGGAAGCAAACCTCGTACGCGACACGCTCGCGGCTGGTGATGAAAGCCCGCGAAGTTATTCTCGCTGACATCGACGGCATCGCTCACTTGATCTCACAGGAATCGGGCAAGCCATTTGGCGAAGCGATCTCGATGGAAATCTCGCCGGTACTCGACCTGATGCAGTATTTCGCACGAAACACAGAAAAGCTCCTGCGTCCGGCGAAGATCGGCATCGGCCTCTATGCACTGCTCGGCCGCTCGTCGAAGATCGTCTATCATCCGCTCGGTGTCGTCGGGATCATCCCCGCGTGGAATTATCCGTTTTCGATACCGCTTGGCGAGGCCGTGATGGCGTTGATGGCTGGAAACACGGTGGTGATCAAGCCATCGGAGTTGACTCCGTTTGTTGGGCTGAAGATCGGCGAGATTTTTGAGGAGGCCGCGCGTTCGACAAACTTAAGTTTGTCGGACTTGGTGCAGGTCGTTTCGGGCGACGGCTCGACAGGTGCAGCGTTGGTCGATGCGGCCCCGGACAAGATAATGTTCACCGGTTCGGTCGCAACAGGCAAAAAGATCGCTGCCGCTGCTGCCAAAAATCTAACATCCGTCGTGCTCGAACTCGGCGGCAAAGACCCGATGATCGTCTTCGCCGACGCCAATCTCGAACTAGCCGCCGGAGCCGCCGTTTGGGGAGCGTTTTGTAACTCCGGCCAGTCCTGTTCGTCGGTCGAACGGCTTTACGTGCAGGAAGGTGCGACTGAGGAACTTACCCGCAAGATCATCGAAAAAACACGGGCGTTGACGCAGGACACCGGTGAGAAAGAAACGACATCGGTCGGAGCGATGTCGTCAGAGCGGCAGATCAAGATCGTAGAGGACCATGTAGACGATTTTCGGGCAAGCGGCGCAAAGATCGAGACCGGCGGACAGAGAAATCCATCGCTCGAAGGCCTTTTCTACGAACCGACCGTTATTACGAATGCCAACAACGACATGCGTGCGATGCAGGAAGAGACGTTTGGCCCGACGCTGCCGATAGCGACCTTCTCAACCGAAGAAGAAGTAATTCGCCTCGCGAACGATAGCGAATTTGGCCTAACGGCAAGCGTCTGGACGCGTGACTATACGAAAGGGAAACGTGTTGCCGAGCAGATCGAGGCCGGCTCGGTCTGCGTCAACGAAGTCCTTTACACCCACGGCATAGGCCAGACACCATGGGGCGGCTTCAAAAACAGCGGCCGCGGCCGAACTCACGGCCGAGAAGGATTGATGGAGCTGGTCCAGCCTCAGCACATCCACGTCAACCGCGTCGCGCTGCTGCCCGACGCATGGTGGATGCCGTATTCACTAACTGCCGTCGAGACGTTTCGCCGCTTTGCGAAATATTTTGCCACCGGCTCGGTCCTCAAGACCGCCTTGTTATTACCGCAGCTGTGGAAACGGCTAATGGAACTCTTAAAAAAATGAACGACGCCTTCCGGCCAAAATATAAGTCGCTCGATTTTGACGAGATCGGATCGCTTGAGCAACTAAAACGAACGGACGCGTTTTTCGAGATGCTAAATCGTCGAAGGACCGTGCGCGAATATTCCGACCGCGACGTGTCGTTTGAGTTGATCGAAAAGGCAATCGCGACGGCCGGGACCGCGCCATCGGGGGCTAATATGCAGCCGTGGATGTTTGTCGT
Source organism: Pyrinomonadales bacterium (assembly GCA_038227175.1). Lineage (GTDB taxonomy): Bacteria > Acidobacteriota > Blastocatellia > Pyrinomonadales > Pyrinomonadaceae > OLB17. Next base: position 128,134 of record JBBRPZ010000002.1, read on the forward strand.
TGTTCGCGATCCTGAGGTCAAAAGAAAGATCCGTCAGGCGGCCGAGAAGGAAGAATATGAAAGCTATCATGGCCGGATGAGCGAGAAATGGCTGCGTCGATTAGCGGTGCTTGGCACAGACGAACACAAGCCGTTTCTCGAGATCGCGCCGTATCTGATCGTGGTTTTTCGCATCAATTCGATCACCGAAGACGGTGTGACCGAGCCGACATATTATTCGCAGGAGTCTGTCGGCATTGCTGTCGGGATGCTGCTCGCGGCCCTCCACAATATGGGGCTTGCGACGCTCACTCATACACCGTCGCCGATGAAATTCCTACAGGAAATCCTCGGTCGTCCGAAGAATGAGGTCCCTTTCGTTTTGATACCGGTTGGCTATCCGGCAGAGAATTCGATGGTTCCCGACATAACGCGCAAGGCTCTCGGCGAGATCATGACAGTTATTTGAAAAGATCGAGCTTCTATTTGGCGGCGGCGGACGGTAACTTTCCATTCCGCATTGCTGCGTGATAGGCAAATGATGCTAGTACCACAGCACATTCCTTCAGATCCTTTTCGCTGACGCGCTCGTATGTGTCCATGTTTGTATGGTGGATGCGCGTGTCGTAAAGGTCGTAGTCCTGGACGGCATTAAAGCCGAGCACGCCGGCCCGATTGAATGACACGTGGTCGGTGCTTCCGATCGGCTGCAAGATGTTTTTGCGCGCGCCGAGGTCTTTGAATGGTTCGAGCCACGCGTCGAATATCGGTTTTACGGAGCTGTTATTTTCTAAATACCAGCCATAGATCGGCCCGCTGCCGGGATCCTGGTTGAAATAGACGTCAAATTTTTCGCGTACCGCCTTATTTTGGTCGCCGGCGAGGTTTTTCTGGACCCATTTGTTTGAGCCGAGCAAGCCTTCCTCTTCGCCGCTCCAAATGGCGAGCCTGATCGTGCGCCGCGGCTTTGCTCCGATGGTTTTCAGAATGCGCATCGCTTCGAGTGCGACAGCCGAGCCATCGGCATTATCAGCCGCACCGGTGCCTGCGTGCCACGAGTCGAGATGAGCTCCGAACATTACGATTTCGTCCTTGAGGTCCGTTCCGGGCAGCTCGGCCAGCACGTTGTAGCCATTTTTGTCATCAGTCAGGAATTTTGTTTGCACGTTTACCCGCAGCTTGACCTTGACGCCTAGCTCGAGCATCCGGGCGATCATATTGTAATGCTCGGCACTCAATATCACGCTCGGCATTGCAGCGTCACCGTTGTCGCGGCCCAGAACGAACAGCGTACCGTGCTCGCCGCGATTTGGCCTTAAAATGGCACCCGCTCCGGTGTCGAACAGGGCTTTATTCGCAGCGGCGGGCGAGATCATCGGTGAGTTGCCGGCGGGCGGTCTTGGTTGACCGATGGGCACCGGTTCGTCGAAAAGCGTCGGCTGTTTGCGATCGATCCGCTCAAAGGAATCCTGGATCGGCTGGCTCATGACGATCGCCCCTTTGAGCTGGCCTTTGATTTTTTCGAGGTCCGCCGCAGTTTTGTTTCCCAGAAAAACCGGCGTTGCAACGATCTCACCAGCCGTCGAAGCAGACCATGCCTCGGGATAACCGATCAGGGGCATATATCGCGGCTCGACCATCTCGACGGTCGATTTTTCGAGCGTCCACCCGCGTCCAAAATCCCATGGCTCAAGCCGCGCATCGCTCAGTCCCCATTCTTTCAAAAGCCCGACCGAATAATCTTCGGCCGCCTTTACTGCCGGGCCGCCGGTCAGACGCGGGCCGATGACCTCGGTAAAATGCGAAAAGGTCTTGAGGACCTGCGAACGGTTCAGCCCTTCGTCGCGTATCTTGGCATTGATCGCGGCGTCCACCGGTTCCTGCGCACGAAGCGGCAATACAAAGAGAAATGACGATAAAACTAACAGAACTAATAACTTTGATCTCATGATATTTACTTATTGATTGGTAACCATCGGCATCTCGATAAAGCTCGCCTGATTTGGAGCGTGATATATCCGCTGCGTCGCGGCTTTGTAATCGCCCGGTTTTGCCCAGAAAATGTTTTGGACAAATGTCTGCGGGTTGCGGTCGTACAGCGGGAACCAGCTCGACTGGATCTGGACCAGCATCCGGTGGCCGGGGAGGAAAACGTGATTCGCCGGGGGCAATTCGAAGCGGTAAAGCAGCGGTTTACCCGCCTCGATCGGTTTTGGCGTTTCAAAACCTTCGCGATAGCGGCCGCGGAAAATGTCCATTGAAACCGCAAGTTGATAGCCGCCCATCTCGGGTTGGCCCGCAACCTCGTCCGGGTAAACGTCGATAACCTTTACAACCCAGTCGGAATCGGTGCCGCTGGTTGATGCGACGATGTTGGCGACCGGCTGGCCGCTGATCTTTGTCGGAGTGGTTACGATGTCAGAAACATAAGTGAGCACGTCCGTTCGGCCGGATGCTTCGCGTTGGTCGTCGACGAGCCAACGCCACCAACTTAGCTCCTCGGTGTAACCGGTCGGACGGTTTGGACGAGCACGAAACGGGACCGGTTTCGCCGGGTCGGACACATATTCGTCGTACACACCGTCGCTTGCCGACGGAGCGGCCATGTTCATTTTTAGTCCGGCTTTCAGGTAAACGGGCGTAGGTTTAATATTGCACCCGCTTGTACAACCAGCCGGCCACGAGGGAAGCCGACGCCACGTGTTTGTCCCTGATTCATAAGCGTTTACTGGCGCAACGACCTGCGGCGGCGGATTATCCTTCAGATAGTGGTCGAGAAAAGGGCGAAGTATCTCCTTTCGAAAATACGTACCAGTGTCGCTGCCCCATCGGATGGCCCCGAGCCTATCGGCATTTTGAATTTCCTGGCCGTGATGCCATGGGCCCATGACGAGGAAGACTTTGTCATTATTCGTGTCTTTCGGCTTAATTGCCTTATAGACTGCCGGTGCTCCGTAAATATCCTCCTGATCCCAAAGGCTGTGGACAAGCATTACCGGAACCTTTAATGGCAGTTTTGCGAGTATCTTGTCCATCGCCTGATCCTGCCAAAAAGCGTCGTAATTTGGATGGGCGATGATCTTTCGCCAAAATCCGACCTGTTCCAAACCGCGTTGACGCCCGAGTTCGCCCGCCGAACCGGCCCGCATAAACATGTCGTAATCGTCAAAAGTGCTCGTCCACCACAGCGCGCTGTTATCATGCGTGCCCGCCTGCTCGTAAATGTACGGCATGTTCTGCTGGCGAAAGGCTCCGTTGTGAAACCAGTCGTCACCCATCCAGCCGTCAACCATCGGGTTCATCGGAACGGAAACTTTTAACGCGGGATGTGGATTGACGAGGGCCATCAGCGGCAAAAACCCGTCGTACGAAATGCCTAGAATGCCTACCTTGCCGTTGCTTTCCGGAGTGTTCTTAACCAGCCAGTCGATAGTGTCGTAGGTGTCGGTCGCGTGATCGACGGGCGTCGGATTTTGCGGGCCGTGCAGCGGGCGGTTCATCACGTAATCGCCCTCCGAGCCGTATTTGCCCCGCACATCCTGGACGACACGTATGTAGCCGCCCTCGACGATCACATCGGTTGCATTGTCATACCCGCTCAGTATCGGGCCGAGGTGCGAGCTGGCGGCGTGACCCGTCAGCGACGATGCATTGTACGGCGTCCGGGTCAGGAGAATCGGAGCGTTTTTTGCACCTTTCGGGACGAGAATGACCGTGTGCAGCTTTACGCCATCGCGCATCGCGATCATTACGTCACGCCGGTCGTACTCAAAACCGGCGTTCGTCGGCTTTAGCTCGTCGGGCGTTTCGCTCGGAAAATCAGGATATTTAGGCTTCGGCGTCTGGGCAAACAAGTTGCCGATGCCGGTCAAAATGGATAAAACGAGCAGAAAAGTAACGATTCGCCGATGCTTCATTGAGAAATTCCCTCCGTGGACTTCAAGGTGTATTGATAATGTAAACAATACCGCCAAGTCGCCCAAATAAACAAACTTGGAACGCACGGTCGCGGACTAAACTTGTGGTGCTGCCCGAACGTCTGGAACTGGGACATTTTGGAGAACAAAAAAGAGGGGCGCCTTTTCAGACACCCCTCTAGTAAGTAACCAACGCTCCCCACTATGGTCTGATTATGTAATCGGGGAAGCACGATGTCGGATCGGCCATCATTTCGAGAAACTCGAGACCCTGGCGATTGCCGGCGGCGGCGGCGGCGGGACCGTTTTTGTCGGGGTCGAGGATCTTGGCTATCTGGTCGCGGACGCTTTCCAGATGGATTCGCGTCGCTTTGTCTGTGGCCCGTGCCATTGCCGAGGCGGCCGCGGCGCTGATGTCACGAAGCTCCGAGCGATAGTAGCCACGCTCGTCACCGCTTGAGATGAACAATGCGGCAAAGCCACGCGGCAAGCCCTGAGGGGCCGCTGTCGCCGATGAGTTCAGCTTGCTGTTGGCGATTTCGAGGTAAGACCGCTGCAGGTTACGGCGATATGCGTCGACCGTTACCTTGGGTGCGGTTAACTCACCCCAAACGCCGCCACGAACGTCGGCAAGAAACGCATCCGGCTGATAGGCTTCGCTGCCGTCAAGAGCTGCCTGCTCGGCGAGACGTGCAAATCTAGCGCTTGAGAGCAGGTTGTTAAGTACGCTGTTCTGAGCGTTACGGACACGGCTAAGTGCTCCGATCGGCTCGATCTTGCGGAGAATGTCTTTGTCGATAGCCCACGTCGGGGTCGCAAAAGCATTGTCGTTAAGAAACTTAACGGCGTCCTTCTGATGTGCCGCCGGTACTGGTGTGAACCTGGCTCCCGGCTGACCGATGTGCCGTTGCTGTGAATTAAAGCCGCCGACGATATTGCCGACGTGATTCATCTCGAGCGACCACTGGCCCAGCATGCGGCCGTAGATCTCATCGAGGTCATCGTACGTGTCGCCCTTTTCTGTGGTTGTCGCACCGACGAGGAGCTTGGACGTGCGTTGAAGATTTTTCAGCCCAAGCGCGGTTGATTTGATCGCGTCGGCATCGCCAACGGCCTCGGTCTCTTCGCCCGGGTCACTGCCGGCCGAACCGGCGGTCGAAAAGCGTAAGTAAGGCTTGTCGTCCTGCTGGTGAGCCCACTCGTCGAGGGTCGGTTTTTCGGCATCAGGCGTCTTTGCACCCGGAATCGGCTTATATCCCCACATAGTAGCCCATTTGTCGTACGGGCCGATTCCCGGGACGAGATCCGCGACATCGATGCCATCTTCAGGCTGCTCTACATAGTTGAACCGCGAGTAGTCCATCAAGGTCGGCGTGTGGCCCATCGTATGGACCCAGTTCTTGTCGCGGACCTTTTCCTGCGGATATTCGGAACTGGCCTTCATATTGTGCTGGAAGCCGAGCGTGTGTCCGACCTCGTGGGCGAGCACGTATTCGAGTAAGCGGCCCATGAGTTCGTCAGGTATCGGCCATTTCTGTGCGCGGGGGTCGAGATGGCCAACTTGCAGGAAATACCACGACTTAGCGAGGTTCATGACGTTGTGGTAAAACTGGATGTCCGAATCAAGGATCTCGCCGGTTCGCGGATCGCTGATGTGCGGGCCCGATGCATTCTCGGTGGTCGACGGCAGCCATCTGACGACCGCGTAACGAGCGTCCTCGGGACTGAAATCAGGGTCTTCCTGTTTGGTCGGAGCCATTTTGCCTATGATCGCGTTCTTGAATCCCGCAGCCTCAAACGCCGGCTGCCAATCTTCGATTGCCTTGATCATGTATTTACGCCATTTCACCGGCGTTGCCGAATCGATGTAGTAAACGATCGGCTTGACCGGCTCGGAAAGCTCGGCGCTCGGGTCTTTTTTCTCAAGTCGCCAACGGGCGATAAACGTTCGCTCCGTCGCTTTCTGCTCGTCACGGCCATAGTCCATGTTGGTTGTGGAGAAATAGCCGACACGCTCGTCAAACAGACGAGGCATCATCGGATTTTCGGGCAACTTGACCATGCTGTAGTGGAGCACGACCGTTGCACTGCCAGGGTTCATCTGTGCCTGACCAAAACCGGCCGGCTGCGGTGCACCGCCTCCGAGACCAGCCGGGGCGGCCGTCCTCGTATATGTATGAGTGGTCTCGACCTCAATATTTGTCGGAAACGGCGAGATCCGCTCAACAAACGAACGCGTCGGATCCATCGTGGTCGCTCCCAGACGCTGACGCGCACTGATCTCGCTGATGTCGGTCGTAAAAAGACGGCCCACGTCGACGACGGCGGTCTCGTTATTCGGTCCCCATGCCGCTACGGGAAACGACATCAATATCGTCTCATTATTCGCATCGTGGACGGCCTGCGCGACCGGCAGCTTGGGATCGGCGACGACGCTGTAATTTACCAGCTTTAGGAACACGCGGTTATTTTCGCCGAGTTCCCACCTGACGACACGGCTGCCGAGGGCCTGGCCGCCGTAGCCGACGCCATTGGTCGTCCGCTGAATCTGCGAGACCCACAGGAAATCCTTACCCATTTCGCTCTTGGGGATCTCGTAATAAAACTTGTCCTTGACCTGATGAACGGCAAAGATGCCTTTCTTGGTCTTGGCGTCTTTGGTGATCACCTTTTCATAAGGCTGCGGATCGGTCGACGGTGGGCCACCGAATCCGGCCGGACGCTGCGTACCCGGTCCCGGGGCCGCCGGTTCAGGCGTCGGATCCTGAGCATAGACAAATAACGAGCCTCCGACCAGACAAAGGCTCATTAGCAAAACTCTTACTGCAATACCTCTCATTACTATTTCCCTCCAAGATTTGTAATTCAATGATTTCCTTCTTTGCTCCATGGGTGATGAAAATGACTGATGGCTTCGGCGCTAAAATGCGCAAGACGTGATCAACGATCACGCTGAGCCAATCGGTAAAATACCGCAAATTGTTCAAAAAAATGAACGGAGCGCTATTTATATAGCACCGAACCACGAGTAATGCAACGCAAAAGCCGCCTGGCGGGCGTTTAGAAATGTAACGATTTGTAAAGACGCGTTCAGGACGTTCGCGTCTTACTTGATCTTGCCGGGACCGTACAGCGCCCTGCCCGGCATCTTATTTGTATGTTCGCCGTCTCTCAAAACCTGAACGCCATTGACAAAAACATCACGCACGCCAACCGCGAATTGCTGCGGCTTTTCAAACGTCGCCTTGTCGGCGATCGTGTTTGGATCGAAAATAACAATGTCGCCGAACATTCCTTTTTTCAGGAACCCGCGATCCTTCAAGCCAAGATTTGTAGCCGGCAGGCCTGACAGTTTGCGGACGGCTTCTTCGAGCGAGATCACCTTTTCCTCGCGGACGTATTTGCCCAATAACCGTGCAAAATTGCCGTAGGCACGAGGATGGGTTGAATTTTGCAGGAATACGCCTTCCGGAGCCATCGACGCGGCGTCCGATCCGAACGAAAGAAACGGCAGCTTGATCTGCTTTTTGATATTGTCCTCGGACATCAGGAAATAGATCGTGCCGACCCGGGACCTGTCCTCAAGAACGAGGTTCATGATCGTCTCTTCCGGGGACGTGCCGCGCATTTTCGAGACCTCAGCCAGTGTTTTGCCTATCAGCGGACGGAGCTTTTCGGATTTGAAATCGCTGAACAGAACGCGCTCCGGCGAACCGGCGGCTAGATACAGATTTTCCCATTTGTCGGTTGGAGTCGTTATCTCGTGTGCGATCCGTTTGCGCGTTTCGAGATCGGACAACCTTTTGAACGCAGCTTCGTAACCGCCATCGAGAACCCACGGCGGCATCGCGGCGTCGAGGCCCGTTGCCCCGGCAGGATATGTGTACATATCGGCGGTGATCTTTAATCCTTCACGACGGGCCTTCTCGACCATCGCGATGACCGTGTCCATCTTGCCCCAATTCTCTTTTCCGGCGGCTTTCAGATGATAGATCTCGGCCGGAATTTTCGCCTCGCGGCTGATGCGGATCAATTCCTCGACCCCCTCGACCAGACGGTTGCCTTCGCTCCGCATGTGCGAGATGTACTTGCCTTTATATTTCGCGGCGACCTTGCAAAGCTCGATAAGCTCGTCGATCTTGGCATAAAACGCCGGTGCGTAGATCAGCGACGACCCGATGCCTAGGGCGCCGTGTTCCATTTCGTCACGGACGAGCGCACGCATTTTCTCCAATTGTTCCGGCGTCGGCGGCTTGTCTTCGAGACCGATCACGTATTGCCGGATGGTCGTAGCGCCGACAAATGACGCAACGTTTTGCGAGACGCCTTTGCGTTCGAGGTATTGCAGATATTCGGCAAGCGTCGTCCATTTGATGTCGAATTTGAGATTACTCTGATCGTCGAGCATCTCTTTTTTCATCTTCTCGTTGAGCGGCCCCATCGAGTTTCCCTCGCCCATGATCTGCGTCGTTATACCTTGTTTTAATTCACCGAGCGAACGTCCGTCAACGATCAGCGACTCAGTTGACCACGACAGCATATTGATAAATCCCGGCGCGACAGCCAGACCGTTAGCATCAACTATCTGTGTTGCCCTTGCCTTCGACAGATCGCCGATCTTTACAATCCTGTCACCCGATACGGCAATATCGGCGCGGAAAGGTTTTCCGCCCGTGCCGTCGTAGATCATTCCATTTTTGATTATTACGTCGTAAGTCTGTGCGGTGGCGACCCCTGAGAAAGTAAACAACAGAAGACCAATAATTGCGATGTTTTTCATAGCATTATAATGCGAGATTTTGCACCGAAACGGTAATCAGGAAAAAGCTAAATCGAGAATTTGGCAACTACAGGTGCGTGGTCGCTTGGTTTTTCTAATGCTCGCGGCTCTCTGTCTATCCAACAATCCGAACACGACTCGGCGAGCGGCGGTGAGGTCCAGATGTGATCGATCCGCAACCCGCGGTTTTTCTCGAACGAATGGTGAAAGTAATCCCACCATGAATACTCGCCTGGTTCCTCGTTCATCTGACGAAACACATCGACGAATCCCCATCGCTTTACATTTAACAGAGCCTCGCGCTCGGGTTTTGAAAAATGCATTTTGTCAGCCCAAAGGCGCGGATTCCAAACGTCGGTTTCGTGCGGGGCCACATTTAGATCGCCGCAGAGCAGAACGTTGTCCTCACAATCGAAATTATCGTCAAAATGTCTCCGCAGCCGCGCGAGCCAGTCGAGCTTAAATTTGAACTTGTCCGTTCCAAACGCCGTACCGTGCGGCACGTAAGTGTTGACTATCCGAATGCCGTTGATAGTTGCTGCGATCAGGCGGCACGGCGCATCCGCAGCATCGCCGGGAAAATTCTTTTCGAGATCGAGAATCGGATATCTCGAAAGTATCGCGACCCCGTTGTACGCTTTCTCACCGTGAAACGCGATGTGCTCAAACCCGGCGGATCGCAGTTTTGCTAGTGGAAACCGGGCATCGACGCATTTCGTTTCCTGCAAACACAGCACATCGGGGCGATTCTTCGCCGACCAGGCAAGGACATGGCCGATGCGCGAGTTGATCGAGTTAATGTTCCAGGTCGCTATCTTCACTTTTGGATCGGCTCCAAAAAGGTGCGTTCATAACCCAAGAAGCACTGTGATTCCTGCTGATGGGCTGTGGCGGCGATGCACTCCGGGTCGGCGGCGACATTCAAGCGGTAAGAATCGTACGACTCTATAGATGGGAACGAGAACATGGCGATGCCAATGTTTGATGGGCCCTTACGCCCGATTCCGGCGAAGCTGAACGTTGCGTCAGGCTGAACGCGGGCCAGGAGGAAATAGCCGTGGTGTGTTCCGCCATATTTCTCGATCAATCGGATCCAAGTCCGGCCATAGCGTTCAAAGTCGGCGATCTTCGATTCATCGATCTCGTATCTGATCAAGCATGTAATCATCAGTCTTTTATGAACTCCGCGATCACCGGTGCATGATCGCTAGGCAAAGTCAGGGCACGGGTGGACTTATCTATCCAGCAGCCTGTACATTTTGCGGCAAGCGAGGCCGAGGCCCAGAGGTGATCGATGCGCAAGCCGTGATTCTTTTGCCAGGCTCCGGCGCGATAGTCCCACCATGAAAATTCCTGCACGTTGCCGTTCATTTTACGGTAGAGATCTTCGAATCCCCATTGTTTTACATTATGCATAGCGGCCCGCTCGGGCTTTGAAAAATGCAGCTTTCCCGCCATCGATACAGGATCCCAAGTGTCGGTTTCTTCCATTGCAACATTAAAATCGCCGCAGAGTAGGACATCTTTCCCCGAATCGTAAGTTTCGTCAAAAAACGAGCGCAGCCGCTGGAGCCAATCGAGCTTGAATTTGAATTTATCGCTCCATAGCTCGCTACCGTTCGGGATATATGTGTCGACAATGCGAATGCCGCCGACGGTCGCGGCGATCATGCGTTTCGGCGATTCGTCATCGTCATCGAAGAAGTTTTTCTGCACGTCTTCGATAGGAAATTTCGAGATGATTGCTACGCCGTTATAGGACTTCTGCCCGATAAAGGCGGATTCATAACCTGCTTCCTTGAGAGCCGCCGCCGGAAAATTGTCATCGACCGTCTTTGTTTCCTGAATGCAAACGACATCCGGCTCAGCCGTAGCAAGCCATGCCAAAAGCTGCGGCATTCTGACGTTGATCGAATTGACGTTCCAGGTTGCGACTTTCATAAAGTCATTCTGCCACAGAGAAAAAGTCAGAACCACCTGCGGTAGCGGGTGGTTGACGCCGGATGAATCTCAACTAAAAAACAAAATGACAATTCGTCAGCAGACCGAAGGTCATTTCCCGTCACGTTCAACCATCCGCTACCGCAGGTGGTTCTGACCTGAGTTTCTTTCCCAAAACACACCATCCTTAAAACCCTGGATCGATGAATCTCCTTTTGCCATCTCCAATCGTTTTTGCGCGAGCAAACAATAGTTTTCGTCCGATTCGATTACAATAAAATCACGACCGAGCTTTTTTGCTGCGACAGCGGTCGTGCCGGAACCAGCAAATGGATCAAGTATCAGATCGCCAGCGTTTGTGCTGGCGAGGATTATTTTGGCAAGCAGCTTTTCCGGCTTTTGTGTCGGGTGATCGGTGTTTTCGGGCATCGACCAGAACGGGACGCTGATGTCGGTCCAGATATTTGACGGGTGTGTGTCTCGGAAATTACCCGCCGTGGTCTCATCCCAATCTTTTGGTTTGCCGTTCTCTTTGTAAGGAGCAAGTACCTTTCGACGCAGCTTCACCGCGTCGAGATTAAACGTAAATTCATCGGAAACCGTGAAAAACCAGATGTCCTCCGCAGCATTCTTCCAATTCGCTTTTGCGCCGCGACCCTTTTCGCGTTCCCACGTGATACGATTTTGGAGTTTGAAATATCGCGATCCGACACGCTGGATCGCTGCGGACGATCGCCAGTCGCCGCATATATAAACGGACGCCGTTGGCTTTAATAAAGGCACGCAGAGCTTTAGCCACGAATTGAGCCATTTTTCATAGGCGTCTGACGAGCGCTGCGTAAATTTCTCGGTTCCGAAATCCTTTGTAAGATTGTACGGCGGGTCGGCAAACAGTAGATCAAAACTGCCTTTTGCGAGCTGCGGCAAAACCTCGAACGAATCGCCGCAGATAATCGTGTTACTCACGTTTAGGAGACTTTCAACTTTTCGAAAGAAAACAAGTTTCTTTCTTAGAACCACATTGTCGGCGGCCGTAACTTCTAAGGTCCGGTTTCGCGGCGCTCTTCTTTTTGCTTTTCCTTGAGCCTTGGACATACGAAATCGAACAAAATATTTATTTTTCAGCTTCGTGTTTCAGCGATTTTTCGAATTCGGAATATGAGACTATTTCGGTCGAACCAAATTTCTTGATCACAAGCAGATCCCTATCGCCTGTTACCAAAAAATCTGCATTACCATCTTTGGCGAGGGCAAGCAAAAAATTGTCTTTGGGGTCTCGTGATAGGTCGATTTCCGAAGTCACATCAACGATTTCGCCAAACTCGTCGAACAAGTTCAACAACTCTTCTGGGTTATCGTTCGAAAAATATAAACGGAGGGTTGGCCGCCCGGCAACTTCAATAAACTCGTCGAGTAACTCTGCCGAAAAAAGCAAAAGCAAATCATCGCGCTCAAATAATTCGTCGATCTTACTGAGACGTTTGGATATCAGATAACTAATCCACAGGTTTGTGTCGAGTATTACTCTGATCATCTGATTTGCGAGCGTATCTCTCTGCGCGCACCTGTTCGACCTCTGCTGTTATTTCGTCTGGCGAAGGAACAGTTTGCTCTTTCGACCGCAACTTTTCCAAAAGCCCCGTGAACAGTTTTTTTGTCCCAAGCGGCCGAAGCTTAATCAGATTCATATTCGCAAGATCGTCAAGCAGATTCTTCGCTCTGGGCTCTATTATTTCGATCTGATAAGTTTCCATAAAAATTTGTTTCCGAGTCGATTGTACCATATCACCGACGGCATCGGTCCTTAAGGCAACGCCTGCCGCCGCCGCTTAGACCACCCGTTTGCCCGTGGTGAAATGCGTATGTCTCTCAGGTCCAATATCAGTTGGCCGTCGTTGTCTATTTTAGGCTGTCGAAACTCTACCGTCTCTGCGGGTTTTATTCCAAACTCGGTCAGCAGACGGTAGGCCCTGATGACGCGCCCGCCGCATGCCCCGTATTTCCGCACCGGATAAGCATTTTGCTCTGTGATCGCGACGGGACGCAGCGCAATCAGAGATCTCATCGGGTCGTACAGGACGAGAACTGCCGCCGGTGCCCCAAACCGCTCATGTGTTGTCCGGCTCAATGCCAATTTCCCGATCGGGTTCAGCGTCACATACATCCCCGACCAACGTGCCGCATCGCCTCTCGGCAATATCGACCATTTCACTATCAAATGTTCGTTTTGCATAATAGCACAAATGTATCATCTATGAAATATTCAGTCAAGTCTTTTTTGCGGAGGCAAGCGAGACGAAAAGAAAAGAAGAGATTTTTTACCGCAGATTAACGCAGATATACGCAGATATACGCAGATAAGAGTCAACAAATATTTCTCCGATCTGCGTACATCAGCGTTCATCTGCGGTTAAATCTCTTTCGGCTTTCTTTGAAATACTCTTATTTCAAATTGATTCACTACCCGTATTACTGAGTGAAGCGATCATCGGTTTTTGTCCATGCGATGAGTGAATCCATTAACATGCTATGGCACGCTATTGATAAACCCTCGATGATGTCCTTATTATGACGTTTTGAAACGGGTTTTCCGCAAATTAAAGTAAATTTTTGCGCCCTAAGGCTGTACTTGACCCTAAAAACGCGCGCGTGATACTCTTATATCTTTTGAGTCACAGGCGGGTTTACCCCTGTTATTACGGTAGTTTTGGTTGTGTGAAATTATGCACTTGCTGGCATTAGCCGAGTCGATCCAGCTTTTTCCGGACGGCACGCTGTTTATACATATCGCATTGATCCTGCTGATGATCTGGGTCCTGAACCGCACGCTGTTCAGGCCGATCAACGCGGTGATCGAGTCGCGCGAGACGCAAAAGGGTGGTCACGGCGGCGAAGCCGAAGCGATCCTTAAGGACGTAGAAGAAAAAGAGTCGAAGTACAAGCATGAATTGCTCGACGCCCGAACCGCAGGGTACGAGATGATCGAAAAAGAGCAGAAGAAGGCCAGTGCCGCCCGGGAAAAGAAACTCGAAGAGGTTAAGGTCGAAACAGCCGCCAGCTTTGAAGCGGGCAAGGCCGATCTTGAAAAAGAGGCTGCCGACGCACGTGCGACCATGGATTCTGAAGCGGCTAAGATTGCCGACAAGATCACGGCAAGTATTTTGAAGGCCTAAGGTTTTTATGTTTGCTCTAATTACCAGCTTTATTCTCTTTTTGGCGGAAACCAAGCACGCCGAGAGCGGATTTACGCGCTTTTATAACCAGTATTTCAATATTCCGGGCTTTGAGGCGTGGAAATTCCTTAATCTGGCTATCTTCATCGGCCTGATGGTCTATGTACTGAAAAAGCCTTTGGGCGAGGCATTTAAGGCAAAGCGTGACGCGATCCGATCCGAATTGATCAAGGCCGCCGACGAGAAAAAGGCTGCGCTCGACAAATTGACCTTGACGGAAGGAAAACTCGCCCAGCTAGAAACCGAAAAAGCGGACATTTTACAGAAAGCTAAAGACGAGGCCGCCTACGAGAAAAAGCGGCTTGCGGATCAGGCAAAGCTGGAGGCCGAAAGGCTCAAGCTACAATCCGAAGCCGAGCTTACGCGTATTTCCAATCAAACGCGTGCCGAGCTTAGACGCTTTTCGGCTGAGGAGAGCATTCGGCTGGCCGAAGAGAAACTTCGTGCCCAGATCGACGGCAGCGTCGATGCCAGACTGGTAAAAGCCGGCATTCAAGAGATCGGAGGGCTGAACTAATATGAGTAGAGAGACCATCGCCCGCCGATATTCCGCCGCACTTGCCGATGTTGTTTTGCAGAGCGGCGAGACCGAAACGGTCAAGACCGAGCTTGCAGCATGGACCGAGTTGTTTTACGACAGCACCGATCTACAGACCGTTTTCAGCAATCCGGCGATCAATCACACCAGCAAAGAGCATGTGCTTGAGGGCTTGATCGCGAAGGCGAAACCGTCAAAAGCGACCGCAAATTTCCTTCGCGTTTTGTTACAGAATGGACGCCTTACCGAGATCGGCGAGATCAACGACCGCTTTGACGCGGTGCTTCAGGAACGCGGCGGCGTCGTGTCGGCAGAGATCACCTCGGCCCGCGAGCTGCCCGAAAACGAGCGCACCGAATTTAAGACAAATCTTGAAAAATTGACAGGCAAAAAGGTCAATATTAATTACGCGGTCAACAAAGACATTGTCGGCGGGGTCGTCACCCGAATCGGCTCGACCGTTTACGACGGTTCGGTTAAGACAAAACTCGAGAATCTTAAAATAGAGCTGATAGGGGCGAAATAATGTTGAAAGGGCTTCGCACGGTGATCTACAAAGTTGATGACCTTGCCACCGCGAAGGAATGGTACGCAGCCCTGCTCGGTTTCGGGCCGTATTTCGATGAGCCGTATTACGTTGGTTTCAACGTCGGTGGATACGAACTCGGCCTTGATCCTGATAATGAAAATGTCGTCAGGGGCGACAGTCCGGCCGCGTATTGGAGCGTCGATGACATCGAGACGCTCATAGCCAAGCTTAGGGAAAATGGGGCCAAGGTAGTTTCGGATGCTGCCGATGTAGGTGGCGGAATAAAGGTCGGGGTGATCAAAGATCCCTTTGACAATCATATAGGCCTTATAGAAAATCCGCATTTTAAGATAGAAGAGTAGTTTTTGGGAAAGGATTATGGAGAGTATTAAAGCAAACGAGATCAACGAGATCATTCGTGCACAGATCGAGAATTTTGACGCGAGCATGACGGTTGCCGAGGTTGGCACGGTCATCAAGGTCGGCGACGGTATCGCCGAGATCTACGGTCTCGAAAAGGTAATGGCGGGCGAGCTGTTGGAATTTCCGCACGGCGTGCGCGGCTTAGCTCTCAACCTTGAGGAAGACAAGGTCGGCTGCGTGCTTTTTGGGGATTTTCAGACAATCAAAGAGGGCGACGAGGCCAAACGAACAAAACGGATCATGAGCGTCCCCGTGGGCGATGCATTGATCGGCCGCGTCGTGGATGCTCTCGGCAATGCGATCGACGGCAAGGGCGATATTGTGACCGATACATATCTGCCGGTCGAGCAGATCGCTCCCGGTATTATTGATCGTCAGCCGGTCAAGGAACCGCTTCAGACAGGTTTGAAGGCGATCGATGCAATGGTCCCCATCGGCCGCGGACAGCGTGAGCTGATAATCGGTGACCGCCAGACCGGTAAAACGGCAGTCGCGATCGACGCGATCATTAACCAGAAAGGCAAGGACGTTATCTGTATCTATGTTGCGATCGGTCAAAAAGCATCGACCGTTGCCCAGGTTCGCCAAAAACTCGAAGAGTACGGTGCGATGGACTACACGATCATCGTTAACGCATCGGCTTCGGATCCCGCGGCGATGCAATTTCTCGCTCCGTACTCGGGCTGCGCGATGGGAGAATATTTCCGTGATAACGGCCGCCATGCTCTGACGATCTACGACGATCTATCGAAACAGGCTGCCGCGTACCGCGAAATTTCGCTGCTGTTAAGACGACCGCCGGGCCGCGAGGCATATCCCGGCGACGTTTTTTACTTGCACTCACGCCTGCTCGAACGTGCGGCTAAGATGTCCGATGCCCGCGGGGGCGGTTCGTTGACAAGCTTGCCGATCATCGAAACTCAGGCCGGCGATATCTCGGCATACATTCCGACCAATGTGATCTCGATTACCGACGGACAAATCTTCCTCGAGAGCGATCTCTTCAACTCGGGCGTGCGTCCCGCTATCAATGTGGGTAACTCGGTCTCGCGTGTGGGTGGCTCGGCACAGATCAAGGCCATGAAGCAGGTCGCCGGTACGCTGCGTATCGACCTCGCTCAATACCGCGAACTCGCGGCTTTCGCGCAGTTTGGCTCAGACCTCGACAAATCGACACAGTCACAGCTCGAACGCGGAAAACGCCTGACCGAGATCCTCAAGCAACCTCAGTACCGACCGATGGATGTGCTCGAACAGGTGCTCATCATCTGGACCGTTTCAAACGGCATGGCCGACGATGTCGAGGTCGAAGATCTGAAACGGTTCGAGATCGAATTGACGAAATTTGCCGAAGAAGCCCATCCCGGCGTGCTGAATACGCTTCGCGAAAAGAAATCGATCGACGATGACCTTAAAGCGAAGATGAAGGAAGCGGTCGAGGATTTCAAGGCGACACGCTGGGAGACAGGGGAAGCCGCAGCGGCTTAGTTAAAAGTTCCAAGTTCCGAGTTTCAAGTTAAGAAATTGGAACTTTGAACTTTGAACTCGGAACTCATTTTATGGCCAGTTTGTTAGACATGCGCCGGCGGATTAAGTCGGTCAAGAATACACAGCAGATCACCAAGGCGATGAAGATGGTCGCCGCGGCTAAGCTCAAACGCTCGCAGGACCGCGTGACGGCGTCGCGCCCGTTTGCCGGTAAATTGTCTGAGGTCCTCGGCGGTCTGAGCGCCAAGGTCGCTGATGAGATTTCGCATCCGCTGCTCGATGAGCGTGGAGATCAAAAATATCTGGTCGTGCTGATAAGCGGTGACAAGGGTCTCGCCGGTGCGTTCAACGCAAACGTCATCAAGGCCACCGAATCGTTTTTGAAAGCGAACGCCGACAAGGCGCAAACGATGATCGCCGTTGGCCGCAAGGGCCGCGATTTCTTTAAACGCCGTGATGTTCGGATCACAGACGAATACATCGGCTTGATGGGTACCGGGCGTGTAAATTACGCCGATGCGGTCGAAGTCGCCCAAAAAATAATCACGACATTTACGGAAGACACGTCGATCGACAAGGTTTTTGTCGTATTCACCGAATTTAAGACCGTGCTCACCCAAAAACCAGTTGTCCAGCAGTTGTTGCCGATCCCGCGCACAACCGCCGATAACGATGCCGAAACTGGTGTGCAGGCCGAATATATCTATGAGCAGCCGGCCGCCGAGATATTTAGCAAGCTGCTGCCAAAGCAGGTCGAAACACAGATCTATCGCGGAATGATCGAATCGGTTGCGTCGTTTTTCGGGTCGCAGATGACCGCGATGGATTCGGCGTCGAAAAACGCGGGTGAGCTGATCGACACGCTCACGCTCAACATGAACCGCATCCGTCAGGCCGCGATCACGAAAGAAATCATTGAGGTCGTCAGCGGAGCCGCTGCGGCGTAGGCTTGTTCAAAGTTCAAAAGTGAGGTTAAAGGTCGCAATATTACTAACTTTGACCTTTGAGTTTTTTTCGTTTATCCTTTGCTTGCTTTTCCCTTTAAACAAATTTTTCTTGGAGGAATATTATGCTTGGACTTCTCGGTTCGCTGTTAACGTTCGTTGGTGTAATTTGGCTGGTTGTCACGGCGATCCAGACAGGAACCAGTACCGGTGACAAGGTTATCTGGGCTCTCGTTAATTTTCTGTGCCAACCCCTCGGCGGCATCGTTTTTTTCTTCGTAAAGAAACAGGGCCTCGTTCCCCTTCTGTTGGTTATCGCCGGTATGGTGGTTATGTTTTTCGGCGGTGCTCTGAACTTTAGCTCAAGTTTTGGTACGCCATAACTAATGGGCCAACACGACAGGCGGAACACATGGCGCGTGCGTTTAATACGTTACGCGCCTCTTATTTTATGGATCGGGGTGATCGCGTTTCTTTCGAGCAGCAACGCTTCGATGGCGGAAACGTCGCGGTTTTTCGGCCCCGTCCTGAAATATCTTTTTCCAAATGCGTCCGAGGAGATTTTGCAGTCGATCCATGTCGTCATTCGCAAGTTCGCCCATTTTACGGAATATTCTCTATTGGCGTTTTTCGCAGTGAGAGCCGTCGCACGATCTTGGTTCAATTTTCGCGGTCAATTGCGACACCTCTTCCCCCTCGTTCTGGTCGCGGTCGTCGCATCTGCCGACGAGTTAAATCAAAGCTTTGACCCGGCACGCACGGGTCTCGTGAGCGATGCTCTGCTCGATATTGTGAGTGGCGGCGTTATGATCGGACTACTTTGGTTGTTGAAATGGCCGCATTCGATGGTTGTCACGGATGAGAGGCCGTAACCGATAATACTTTCAATTCCCGCAACTTTATGTCATATTTTATCGTTAAGAGTTAGAGCCAAGGAGAGCAAAAAAAATGAGTATTTTTGACAAAGTAGCTGACGCGGCGATGCACCAGTTTATCGAGGTCATCGAGTGGCTTGATAATTCGCGAGATACGCTTGTCTACCGTTACCCGGTCCAGGGACAGGAGATTAAGAACGGGGCCCAATTGATAGTACGCGAATCGCAGGCAGCGGTTTTTGTGTCCGAGGGCCAGGTGGCTGACGTATTTACGCCCGGAAAATACACGATTGACGGCGGCAATACCCCAATCCTTTCGAAACTCGGTGCATGGAAATTCGGTTTTAACTCGCCATTCAAATCCGAGGTCTATTTCATTAACACCAAACAGTTTACGGACATGAAATGGGGCACGTCGAACCCGATCATGCTCCGCGACGCCGATTTCGGCATTGTCCAGCTACGTGCCTTTGGCGCGTACAGCATGCGTGTTGCCGACCCGGCTGAGTTTATCAAGGAGATTGCGGGAACGAATGCTCAATTTCAGACCGACGACATCGACGGCCAATTGAAACGGGCGATCGTCACGGAATTTTCCGACGCTCTTGGCGAATTGAAAATTCCCGCTCTTGATCTCGCCGCCCAATACAAAGAGATCGGCGAAAAGATTCGAGGGATGATCAACGAGGATTTCAAGGGGTACGGTCTCGAGGTAACGAAATTTTACGTCGAGAACGTGAGCGTTCCTGAAGAGGTCCAAGACGCGATCAACAAGCGTGCCTCGATGGGAGCTCTCGGTGACGCTCAGAAATATATGCAGTTTCAGGCGGCCGATGCTCTACGTGACGCCGCTCAGAACGAAGGTGGCGGAGCAGGGCTTGGCGCTGGCCTGGGAGCTGGTTTCGCGGTCGGCGGACAGATGGCGAATGTTTTTGGCCAACAGGCGGCCGGCGGAGCGGGTGGCGGACAGGCACAGGCGGCAACAGTACCGTGCCCAAGCTGCGGTAAACCCAACACAGCCGGAGTAAAATTCTGCGCTGATTGCGGCGGCAAGATGGAGATCGCTCAGGTGCCGTGCGTCAAATGCGGAGCCAAACTTCGCGAAGGCGCGAAATTCTGCTCCGAATGCGGATCTACCCAGGAAAAGGCGAAATGCACTAACTGTCAATTCGAGCTCGCTCCGGGAGCGAAATTCTGCCCCGAATGTGGAACGAAAACTGAGGCGGCTTAAGTCAAAAGGCAAAGTAAAAAGGCAAAATCAGAGCCGATCGCGTTGGCCCAAGTCTTTTATTTTTGCCTTTTACCTTTTTACTTTTTACTTTATCAATTATGTCTATCAGTCCCGAACTACTGGAAATTCTGCGGTGCCCGCAGTGTAAATCGAAACTTGAGATTGATGAAGCTCAGACACGCCTCAAATGTGTAAACCCTGAATGCTGTTTGGTTTACCCGATCCGCGACGAGATCCCCGTTATGCTTGTCGACGAGGCGAAGGTCGAAAAGTAATAGATGGACGAGGTCGCCCGATACAATCAGGCAAGGTGGAAAGCTCTCGCCGCCGCGAACGCTCTTTTTTCGCGTCCGAGGCTCGATCTGGATACCGATTCGGCCCGTGCGATGGTCGATCCCTCATGTTCTTACGGTGACGTGTCGGACAAAAATGTTTTATGCCTAGCGTGTGGAGGCGGACAGCAGTCAGCGGCGTTTGCGTTACTTGGGGCCGAAGTGACGGTTGTCGATCTGTCGCCTGAGCAGCTTGAACGCGACGCTCAGATTGCGGAGCATTACGGGTTTGACATTAGGATCGCCGAGGCCGATATGCGCGATCTCTCCGCGTTTCACGGAAAGGGATTCGACATCGTTCATCACGCATATTCCCTTAATTTTGTCCCGGATTGCCGCGAGGTTTTTTCGCAGGTTGCAGCCGTGCTGGCCAACGGCGGACTCTACCGGTTTGCGGCCGCAAACCCTTTTACAATGGGAATCAAGCAGTCGGACTGGAAGGCAAACGGTTACACCCTTTCCGAACCCTATGCCGAGTGGGCGATAATCAGCTACGACGATCAGGATTGGGTATACGATCGCGATGCGACCGCCAAGATTGCAAATCCCGTCGAATATCGTCACTTATTGAGTACGCTGATTAACGGCGTGATTGATGCTGGATTTTCGATCCGCAATGTTTCCGACAATACCGATATGCACCCCGATCCTCAGGCCGAGCCCGGATCATGGGATCATTTTGTCGCGTTTGCGCCGCCCTGGTTGAGTTTTCTGGCTCGCCTCGAAAATTGAAAGAAATTGATTGGAAAAATGTAAAGCGGGTTTTGGTGGTCAAGCTTCGTTCGATAGGCGACACCGTCCTCGCAACCCCGTCGCTCATCGCCCTTCACCGTTTTCTGCCGGATGCCCAGATCGACATTCTTTTAGAAGATTGGGTCGCACCTGTTTTGGACGGATTTGATGCTGTCGATAATGTCCTTGTGGTCAGCCAAACGAGCGGCTCACGGCTAAAAACCGCCGGACAATTACGCCGCCGAAAATATGACGTAGCCGTAAATTTACACGGCGGAACGACCGCAACTTTCTTTGTCCGGGCGAGCGGAGCAAAACACCGGATCGGTTATGCCGACTACCAGTACTCCTTTCTTTACAATCATTTACTGTCGTCCGCAAGCGATTTTTGGAAGCAGGAAAAGACACATTCCGCGGAGCAGCAACTAGCGCTCTTCGGTTTCATCGGCGTTCCGGTCGATGACCGGCCAAAGAGCTGTTTGTCGGTTACCGACGAGGCGATGGAGCGGGTGAGTACCACCTGCGGTAGCGGGTGGTGTAGCTCCGGTCATTTCGCCCTAATGCACCCATCGACGGCCTTTGCGACAAAGCAGTGGCCAACAGAAAACTTTGCCCGAACAGCCGAATTCCTCGCGGAAAAAGGTATCAAAACCATCGCCGTCGCCTCAAAAACCGAAAGTAACGTTCTCGAAACCTTAAAAAACGAATCCAAAGTTCCGATCACAACCCTCGACGACCTGACGCTGCCGGAGATCACAGCTTTAGCGTCGAAAGCAAACCTGTTCGTCGGCAATGACAGCGGAATCGCCCATATTGCCGCTGCGGTCCAAACCCCGAGCGTAGTTATTTTCGGCTCCTCAAACCGTGCCCACTGGCGACCATGGACAGATACTCCGAACGAGATTGTTTTTGAGGAGTTTGCATGTCAACCGTGTCCGGGATACGTTTGCGCGGAGTTTGGGGAGCCGAGGTGTATTCTGAATGTAGAAATAGAAAACGTTTTCGGAGCAATCGACCGTGTGATTGCGAAAACGAAATTCTAATCAATACGTTCGAGTTCACGCCGCTCCTGGATTGCCAATTGTTTGAAGTGTTTCCTTGGATTTCCGCACATCCAACACGAACAATGGGCCTTCGAACGGGCAATTATTCCGATTCGACGCGGATCGCAGAATTCCGAAAGAATCAAATATTTTGCGACTCTCCGTTTTATTCGATCTTCGTTATGCCGCCTAAGCGCTCTCAATCTCATGGTTTCACCCTCCTTTTGTTGACAGTATACGCCTAAACACTTAGTATTTATAGTTTCGACTCTAATAGCCAAAGTGTGTCTGTATGTTCGAATCGTTATCCGAAAAACTTAAGAAATCGCTGAAAAATCTGCGTGGCCAGGGGAAGCTGACTCCTGAGCATGTGGATGCGGCGCTTCGTGAGATACGGATGGCGTTGCTTGAGGCGGATGTTAATTACAAGGTCGCTAAGGATTTTGTCGAATCGGTCCGCGTTAAGGCTGAGGGCGAAGAGGTCTGGAACGGCCTCAAACCGCACGAACAGGTCGTCAAGATCGTTTACGACGAGCTTGCGGAATTGATGGGCGGCACTTCTTCGAGGCTTGTTTTTACCAAGCAAACGCCGAACGTTGTGATGATCGTCGGTTTGCAGGGTTCGGGTAAGACGACCTCGAGCGGTAAGATCTCGCGTTGGCTCGCGGACAATCAGGAGCGGAAACCGTTATTGGTGTCGGTTGACGTTTATCGTCCCGCCGCTCGTGAGCAGTTGAAGGTGGTCGCCAATGCCGTAAACGTTGCTGTTTACGAGGCTAAAGAGTCGAACGACCCGATGACGATCGTTCGCGGAGCGGTCAAATACGCCAACGAAACCGGCTTTGACACGCTGATGATCGACACGGCTGGGCGTCTGCATGTTGACGACGACCTGATGGTCGAGCTCGAGCAGATCAAGGCCGAGACCAAGCCGGTCGAGGTGCTGTTTGTCGCTGACGCGATGACCGGACAGGATGCGGTTCGCTCTGCTGAGGTTTTTCACGAACGAGTCGGCATCACCGGTGTTGTCCTGACCAAGATGGACGGCGACGCACGCGGCGGTGCTGCGTTGTCGATCAAACAGGTAATCGGCCAGCCCGTAAAGTTTGTCGGTGTCGGCGAAAAATACGACGCTATCGAACCGTTTTATCCGGATCGTATCGCCCAGAGAATACTCGGGATGGGCGATGTCCTGAGCCTCATTGAGGAAGTTCAGGGCAAAATAAACGAAGAAGAAGCTCAAGAGCAGCTGCGGAAAATGACGACGAACCAGTTTTCGCTCGAAGATTTTCGCAATCAGCTTGGACAGTTCAAAAAACTCGGTTCGATGTCGAAATTGATGAAAATGCTCCCGGAGCAAATGACCGGCGGCATGCAGATCACGGATGAGCAATCGGCGGTGGTCGATCATCAAATGAAACGCACCGAAGCGATCATCGATTCAATGACGCGTCAGGAGCGGAACGATCACAAGGTTTTGGACGCGAGCCGAAAGACACGTGTTGCCGGCGGTTCGGGTTCGACGATCGCCGAGGTAAATCAGTTGCTCCGTCAGTACGAGCAGATGAAAAAGATGATGGCCCAAATGAACCGCGGCGGGCTGTTTGGCGGAATGGCCAGGAAAATGGCGGGTGGTTTGGCCGGCGGTCTGGGCAATATGCTCGGCGGTGGTGGTGGTGGAATGAACGGAATGGGCGGCTTGCTCAGCAGCGGCCAGGATATTGATGACGACGATTCAAACGGGTCGACGCGAAGTATTAGGAAGAAGAAAAGGCACAAGAAAAAGAGGTAACGGTTAGTGGTGAGAGGTGAGTTATGAATGTAAGAAACGTTCACCGTTCACCGTTCACCGTTCACAATTAAAAACATTATGTTAGCAATTAGTTTAATGAGAATGGGCGCGAAAGGTAAACCTTTCTACCGCCTCGTAGTTAAGGAAAAACGCTCAAAGCGTGATGGTAAGTACCTCGAAAATGTTGGTACATACGATCCGATGGCGAGCCCGGCAGATGTGAAGTTGAATCACGAACGCATCCAGTACTGGATCGGCGTTGGTGCACAGCCGACCGAGACAGTCAAGAGCTTGATCAAGCACAATCCGGTCCAGACCGAGGAAGAGCGTGCTGCATCGCTCACCGCCCGAGCAGAAGCCAAAGCGGCGGCTGAACAGGCAAAGGCCGAGGTGAAAAAGGCTGAAGCTGAAAAGTTGCAGGCTGAGCGTCTGGTTGCCGAGCAGGCCGCAGCTGAAAAGGCTGCTGCTGAAGCTGCCGAGGCTGCAGCAGCAGAGGCTGCAACGGCTGAACCCGCTGCCGCAGAAGCGACTGAAGCGGAAGCTGAGCCGGCCAATGAAACGACTGAAGAAGTTGCTATAGTGACGGAAGAAACGCCGGAAGCAGAAGCCTAAAATCTCAGGCTTTTTGTCGAGCTAAAAGATGAAAGAAGCTATAGAAAAGATCGTCAAAGCTCTGGTCGGCGAGCCCGATCAGGTCGAAGTGACCGAGAGTGCGGACGGCAAAAACGTCCGCATCGAGGTGCGCGTCGCCGAGCATGACATGGGCCGCGTGATCGGTCGCGAAGGCCGTACGGTCAAGGCGATCCGCAGCATTCTGTTTGCTGCGGGGCAAAAGTATGGCAGGCGTTTTCAACTCGATCTGGTCGAAGACTAGTTCATAGAATTTCGAAGTTTGTGGAGTTCGTTGAGTTCTTTGAGAAAGTTATAACTCTATGAACTCAATAACTCTACAAACTCGACGGACTTTTATGGATTTAGTTGCGATAGCACGGATCGTAAAGCCGCGCGGGCTGCGGGGTGAGGTCGTTGCGGAGATTCTGACGGATTTTCCGGAGCGGTTCAAAGATTTGGAAAGCGTGACGGCGGTAATGCCGGACGCGAGCCGCCGCGAATTGAAAATCGAACAGCATTGGTTCCAGAGCGGGCGTGTCGTATTGAAATTTGCCGGCTACGATACGGTCGAGCTTGGCGAAACGCTGCGAAACGCTGAGATCTGCGTTGCGGAATCCGAGGCTGTCGAGCTCGAGGCGGATGAGTATTTCGATTGGGATCTCGCTGGCTGCCGGGTTGAAACACTGGACGGAACCGAAGTCGGCATCGTCCGCGAGATCATGCGGAATGGCGGCACCGAGATACTGGTTGTCGACGGCGGCGAGAAAGAGTATTTGATACCTTTTGCCGAGACGATATGTCCTGATGTCGATGTGGATAACAAGTTGATTAGGATTGATCCGCCCCGAGGTTTGTTGGAGTTTTAGGTGAAAATTGATGTCTTAACAATTTTCCCGGAGTATTTCAGCGAGATCTTTGAATTTGGAATTATCCGCCGGGCAAAGCTCGCAGGCATTGTCGAGATCGGCGTTCACGACATCCGCGAATACGCTGGCGGCAAGCACAAAATCGTCGATGACCGGCCATTTGGCGGCGGCGACGGGATGGTATTGAAGCCCGAACCGTTATTCGCCGCGATTGAAAATTTGACCGGCACGAGCGACCGCGACGCATATCCGGCGGGCACGCGGGTCGTGATGCTCACGCCGCAGGGAAAGCCGCTGAAGCAGGCAGTCGCGGGCGAGTTGGCTAGTGAAGCTACGCACCTCATACTGATATGCGGCCGCTACGAGGGGGTTGACGAACGCGTCAACGAAGCTCTTGTCACCGACGAATTGTCGATCGGCGACTATGTACTCTCGGGCGGCGAACCCGCAGCGGCGGTGGTCGTGGACGCACTCGTCAGGCTTTTGCCCGGTGCTCTGGGCAGCGACACGTCGGCGGAGAACGATTCGTTTTCGGACGGCCTGCTCGATTGCCCCCATTACACGCGGCCGGCCGAATTTAGGGGGATGAAGGTTCCCGAAGTTTTATTGAACGGCAATCATGCCGAAATTGAAAAATGGCGCTCTATTATGGCGCTCGAAAAAACGAGGGTCGTGAGACGCGATCTATTAATAGGAGAAAATGGTGATATGTGAGCGGAACATTTCGTTGACCTCTGGCCGAAATGAGAAATGAATAGACTAGATAGTGTTGAGAACACACAATTAAAAGAGAACATTCCGGGCTTTCAGCCGGGCGATACGCTTCGCGTGCACGTCCGTATTAAGGAAGGCAACAAGGAACGCCTCCAGGCGTTCGAAGGCATCTGCATCGCCCGCAAACACGGCGGCGTACGTGAGACGGTTACCGTTCGCAAGGTCAGCTTTGGCGTCGGCGTTGAGCGTATTTTTCCGCTACACGCGACCGTTATCGACCATATTGACGTGCTGCGTCGAGGCAAGGTCCGCCGTGCAAAGCTCTATTACCTTCGCGATCTGCGTGGCAAGGCCGCCCGTATCAAGGAACGCGATACACGAGCTAAGAAAAAGCAGATCAGCTGACCTACAACCGGAGAAAAAACGTGAAAAACGCGGGTGTCTCGGAATCGTTCGAACAGGATGGAGCCGACCCCCGCGTTTCTCTGTTTCCCGACATGCTGATCACCGCGATCGGTCTCGATTTTGAATACCAGGCACAGGCCAATGGCTACGCTTTTATCGCGGGTGTGGACGAGGTCGGCCGCGGCTGTCTCGCCGGACCGGTGGTTGCTGCGGCCTGCATTCTCGATATCTCGCGGCCATTGCCGGAGGGTCTTGACGATTCGAAAAAGCTCACTGCCGGCAAACGTGAAGAGATCGCTTCCGAGTTAAAGCAATACGCCCTCGCATACGCGGTGGGTCAGATCGAAGCGGACGAGATCGACCGCATAAACATCCTCGAAGCAACAAAAAAAGCGATGCTGCTGGCGATAGCCGCTCTGACACCTGCCGCCGACTTTCTCCTTATCGATGCTCTTCATCTAAAACATTCACCGCTCCCGCAACAGGCGATCATCAAAGGCGATTCTATATCGGCGTCGATCGCCGCCGCGTCCATAATTGCCAAAACATACCGCGATGATCTGATGGTCGAATACGACCGTGAGTACCCCGAGTACGGTTTCGCCGGGCACAAGGGTTACGCGGCGGCGACGCATTACACGGCGCTTCGCTCCCACGGTCATTGTCCGATCCATCGCGTGTCGTTTCGCGGCGTTTTGCCCGACGATCCTTCCGTCCCCGGTGAACCATCCCTTTACCCGGATGTTGCATCAAAGCCGCTATAAAGGAGACAACTTAATGGATAATGAGCAGGCCGTGAGCGGGCCCCCGTCCGCTTTTGAAACGATCGTTTATGGCGGGTTAGCCATCGGAATATTGGATTTTCTTGACGCGAGCATCTTTTTTCCGCTTTATTACGGGATAACGTTTCAGAGCGTTTGGTGGGGACCGGCGTCGGGTTTGCTTGGCCGGGAAGCGGCAAGGGCCGGGGGCTGGAATACCGCACTACTCGGGATTGGCCTCCATTTTACCGTTGCTGTTTGCATCGCGATTGTCTATTACCTTGCCAGCCGCTATATTTCTTTTTTGATCCGCCATCCCGTAATTTCCGGCTTGGCTTTTGGAGTTATCGCGAATCTGGTCATGCAATGGGTTGTCATCCCGCTTTCGGCCATCGGCTATCGCCCACAGGCGGGGCCAATCGACTGGGGTTCACAGATGAACAGCTTTATTGGCCACGCCCTGCTTGTTGGGTTGCCGGTTGCGTTGATCGCGAGCTGGTCGGCGCGGAAAAGCAACTAGAACGAAATTCAAATTCGCCATTGTTCTAGGTCGCGTAACGGGAATACTCTGCTCCATCTGTGTCTTGAAATTGCTCGGACTATTCGAAACTGGATACTGTGAATACTACGGACATGCAGAAGGTCAATTGTCTGACAGTTCAAACCGTGCTCCTGGTTCTGCTTTGGTCAATACAAATCTGGGCCCAGACGGAACCTAACCGCAATCTGCGCCTCCATCCGTTGGAGAGCCGCATTTTCGGTAATAATAGGATGATTCGGGTTCTATTGCCGAGCGGTTACGACAATGTGGCCAACCGTAGAAGGCGTTACCCGGTTCTTTATCTAAATGATGGGCAGAATCTCTTTGATGTCGCTACATCCCTTTTCAATCCGATGGAATGGCGGGTGGATGAAACCGTGGGCGACCTAATGGAAAAAAAAGAAATTCGCGATCTTATAGTCGTCGGAATCGACAACGCCGGGAGAAGCGGCCGTGCAAATGAATATCTGCCATATCCCGATAAATACCTAACTCCGCCGCTTTCAAATCCGCAGGGCGGTAAATATCCTGACTTTCTGACTAACGAGGTAATGCCA
Organism: Pyrinomonadales bacterium; assembly: GCA_038227175.1. Classification (GTDB taxonomy): domain Bacteria; phylum Acidobacteriota; class Blastocatellia; order Pyrinomonadales; family Pyrinomonadaceae; genus OLB17. Next base: position 156,367 of record JBBRPZ010000002.1, read on the forward strand.
TTTATTAATACCCAATATCGCACCGAAAAAGGCATGGACTCGACCGGCATCGGTGGATCTTCGTACGGGGCATTAATCTCACTCTACACGGTGATCGTGAAGCCTGGCATTTTCGGGAGGGTCTTGCTTGAGAGCCCGTCTTTTTATGTTTCCGACGCGGAGATTCTTGATCAAGCCGCAAAAGCACGAAAATTGCCCGAACGCATCTATATTGGAGTCGGAACAAATGAAGGCGGCCAACCAAATTGCATTCCCGGCGACCTTAATAAAGAAGCAGTTCAGGATGTCTTAAGATTTCAGAAAATCCTACAGGCACGAAAGTACGATGAGCGGCGGCTTAAGGTAGTGGTTGAGCAATGTGCCCTTCACAACGAAAACGCATGGGCAAGGCGTTTTCCAAACGCCGTTAGGTTCCTTTTTGGAGATTACAGCCCCAATTGATTAGATCCTAAAACTCTATCCAGTCGGTCGGCTGTTTAGGGTGCGAGATCGTGATCTTGGTCTCCGCTCTGAAAAGCGGGGGACGCATCAAGATCGAGCTTTCGGCCATGAGGCGAGCAAGGTGCGGCTCGTTGGCCCGCTGCGAGAGATGGGCTAGCACGATGTACCGGGCGGAGCCGTCAAATTCGCTCTGCAGCCAGTCGGCAAGGTCTTCATTGGAGAGATGGCCGGTGCGGGACATGATCCGTTGTTTCAGATCCCAGGTGTACATCGAACACGCTCGCAGCATGTCGCGGCTGTGGTTTGATTCGACAACGATCGCGTCGCATCCCTTTAGTTTTTCCTTGATAAGGTCGCTGATATGGCCGAAATCCATTAACGTGGCGACCTTGACGCCATCTTTCTTTGCCACAAATCCAAAATTATCCACCGCATCATGCGGCACGCTGAAGGGCTCGAAATCAATGTCGCCGATGCGAAATTCACGTGTCGATTCGATCTCGACGGTTTTGTCTGTTAAAGCGGCGCGGCGTTTAGACGATTCGCTGTCGCCGTTTTGGCCGCCGGCTCGCGTATCGTAAAAGGCATCCTCGGTTGGCCGCGAAATATAAACAGGACAATCGACGGTGCCCATCAGTACGCGTAGCCCGCCGACGTGGTCGCCGTGTTCGTGCGTCACCAAAACACCATCGAGCCGATGGCAGCCAACCTCCGCAAGCCGCCGCAATATCTCACGCGCGCTCATGCCCGCGTCGACGAGAACATTGGTTTTCCCGCTCGAGATGAGCACGGCGTTGCCGGTCGAGCCGCTGCCGAGAACCGTAAACTTCATCTATCTCCCTGATATTTGTCGCGGAGCCCCTTAGCCATTACCCGCGTGATTAGTACGTTCGGTACGAAATTGACGATGCGAGAAACGAGGTCGTTCGTAAAGCCCGATACGACCCGTGTCCGTCCGCTTTTGACTGCACGCATGGCGACGTCTATCACCTCTTCGACGGTTTGCTGGCCTTTGACCTGAATGATGCGGTCCATCTTAGCGGCGGCTTGAAAATTCGTTTTCGTCGATCCGGGACAAAGCGCTAGGACCTTGATCCCAAATGGACTATTTTCGGCGGCGATCGCCTCGGAAAACGACGTTACAAACGCTTTGGTCGCAGCGTAGGTCGCCATAAACGGGATTGGCTGAAAGCCTGCGGCCGATGAAACATTGATGATCTGGCCACTTTTCCTATCCCGCATTCCTGCCAGATAGCGGCTCGTCAGCGCGATCAGAGCCCGGATATTGAGATCGATCATGCCCTTTTCATGATCGAGATCAAGCTTTGAAAAATCGCCATACGAACCAAAACCGGCATTGTTTATCAACCAATCGACCTCAAAACCGTGCTTTTCGGTTTCTTCAAAAAGCCGGGCGTCCGCATCATTTTTGGTCAGGTCGAGAGCGACGTAATGGGCCATGATCCCATCTTTTAGCATCAGCTCGTCGCACAGTTCATGCAAGGCTTTTTCGGACCTCGCGACCAGGACAAGATCATGCTTTTCAGCGGCGAGCCGCCGCGCAAAACCCTCGCCGATGCCTATCGATGCGCCTGTGATGAGGGTTACCTTCATAATTCTTCGTCGGATCTTTGGAACGAGAAATAAACGGACGAGACACTTGCTACGATTATAGTTGATGTGCCGATGAAACGGATAATTCCGGCCACGGTCTTGACCGAGCCGAGCAGCCCGAAATGGTCAAGCAGATAATTCCAGTCATGAAAACTGCCCTCGCTGCCTGTAAAGCCGCTGGTCAATACAAGCTGCATCACAACCGCATCGGATGCATAAACCCAAACGTTGATTATGCTCTGCCCGACCCAGAGAGAAACGATCGCGGCCGAACAAAAGCTCCGCTGCCAGATAAAATACCCGACAAAAACGGCCGGAAAGATCACCTGAAACAGCGAACCGCCGGCGATCATCATCGTCTGGCCGAACGGCCGAAATATCAGGTGGCCTGTCTCGTGGATGGGCAGATCGACAGTGTCCAGAAAGCTGCCCTGCATCGGGTCGTACGCGATCCAGAGAAAATAGACGCTAGCTAGAATGGCGAAAATGAGTTTTGGTATATTTAGCTTCATCGGCTTTTGAGGAATTCGTCTCGAGAGATGGCGTAAAAAACGCAGTCAATGCCGTAATGCGGCGTTGTCTTTTGATATGCCATTCCGCATTTTTCCATTATTTTCCACGAGCCGGTATTTTCGGGGTACGAGACCGCGACGATGCGTTCGAGGCCGCATTTTTCAAAGCCAAAGGTCAGCCACGCCATCGCGCATTCATAGCCGTAGCCCTGCCGCCAAAACCGCTCGGAGAGATTATAACCGACCTCGATCTCGCCCGTGTCCTCGAGCGGCTGCAGGCCGCTAGTACCGATCAACTCACCCGTCTCCTTGAGCCCCATCGCGCAGTTGCCGAAACCGAATTTGTCATAGCAGTCGATGTAGAATTTGAGGCGGACGGCGAGCGATTCGGGGTTTTGCATCTTGGTTCCGCCGAGATAGCGGTTGACCGGCTCAGGGGAACGCATCTCGATCAGCCACGCCAGATCGTCGAGCGTCAGCTTTCTGAAGAATAGGCGTTCGGATTCGACCATCTTTGTTACGGCGAAAGCCGCACGATCTTCCAAATACTGCCGGAAAGCATGTAACAAATCCGGTCGTGGAGGCGGTTGGCCCCCCCCTGCCAAAATTCAAATCTACTTGGTGTCACGCGAAAACCGCCCCAGAATGGCGGGCACGGAATTTCCTTTCCCTCAAAACATATGCGGGCCTCGGCTACGCGATCCTCAAGCTCCTTCCGGTTCGCCAAAAAAGTGCTCTGCTTCGACGCCCAGGCTCCTATCTGGCTGTCTAATGGCCGTGACGCAAAATAAGCTTCGGATTCTTCACGCGAGGTTTTCGCCGCCGTGCCGCTAATGCTTACCTGATGCTGTAGGTCCGGCCAAAAGAAATGTAACGCCGTGTTAGAATTTGAATCGAGATCGGCAGCCTTTTTGCTTTCGTAATTGGTGAAAAAAACAAACCCACTCCGATCAAATCCCTTCAGCAACACAATACGCGATGAGGGCCGTCTGTCGCCGTCGACAGTAGAAACTGTCATGGCGTTTGCATCCAACACTTCGGAATTTATCGCTTCGTCCATCCACGTCGAAAACTGAGCGAACGGATCAGCCGCGATCGCTGATTTCGAAAGTTCTCGAGCAGAATAATCCCGTCTCAGATTTGCAAGCTGTTTGTTTTCCATCGCCTTTAGATAATGTGTATGAGCAGACCGTCTTTCAATTTAGGCTCGAACCACGTCGATTTTGGCGGCATTATCTCGCCCATGTCCGAGACAGCGAAAAGGTCGTCCATTGTCGTCGGAAACATCGAAAACGCAACCTTTGCTTCGCCTGCGTTGACCATCCGTTCCAGTTCTGCCGCTCCGCGTGCTCCGCCGACAAATGCGATCCGGTCGTCGGTGCGCGGGTCGCCGATGCCGAGGATCGGCGTAAGCAGAAAGTTTTGCAAGACGCTGACATCGAGACTTTCGATCGCGTCCGGTTCGCGGGTAAATTTTACTTTAAAGCGAAGTTTGTACCACAGGCCACCAATGTACATTCCAAATTCGCCACGGTCGCGCGGCTCCGTTTCAAGCGTTTCGTCGCTAACGATAAAACTATCCCGGACCTTGTCGAAAAATTCCGCGTCGCTTAACCCGTTCAGGTCCTTGACGACGCGATTATATGGCAAAATATTGAGGTCTTCGGCGGGAAACATGCCAGCGACCACAAAGTTATATTCTTCCTCGCCGGTATGTCCGGGATTGGCTGCAAGACGCTGGTCGCGTGCCAATTTTGCGCTCTCCGCCCGGTGATGACCGTCGGCGATATAGATAGCGGGCAACTCGGCAAATGCCTCGATCCACGGTCCGGTGTCGGTGATCCGCCAAACCTTTTGCCGGACGCATTCCGGGCATTCAAAATCGTAGATCGGCTTTTCATCAATTGCGTCGGCGATCAGGTCTTCGATCGTGTCAGTGTTGCGAAACGCGAGAAAGATCAGTCCCGTCTGTGCTCCGACGGCGAGCATATGACCCGTACGGTCGGCGACTTTATCGGGACGGGTTTTTTCGTGTTTTTTGATCACGCCGGCGTCGTAATCGTCGATCGAGCAGCAAGCGACGATCCCCGTCTGCGTGTGGTCGGCGGCGGCAAGTTGGTAGACGTACACGGCCGGTTCGGTGTCCTGCACGAGAATGCCGTTCTTGATAAACTGCTCCAGATTTTGCCGCGCCCGCTCAAAAACGGCCTCGGCGGCCGGGTGAGTTTCCTCGGGAAACTCGGCCTCAGGACGCGTGACGCGTAAAAAGCTGTCGAGGTTATGTGCGATGGTCGAGCGCACCTCCGAGTCGTACGGGACGTCGTAGGGAACGCACGATACCTGTCGGGCTTTGTCCGGTGCGGGTCGCAATGCTCTGAACGGCTTGATTATTGCCACTTTTTACTCCTGTTTGGAGTTCCAACTTTAGTTGGCCTCTCTCAACGCGAAAAGAGCCAACTAAAGTTGGAACTCCAAACGTTACGGCGTTGTGTTACCTTTTATAATCTCGTCCAGCTTCTTATCGCTGTCCTCGATGTCTTTCATCATCTGATCGGCATACCCGGCCTTGTCGATCTTCCAGACACTGTCCTCACGAACGAACGGCACGGTCTCCCACGAACCGTAGGAATTTTTGACCTGTAAAGTAGCCTTTTCGCCGTCAATCTTTTCATTTCGATACTCGACCGATTTTTGATTTTCGCTGAACAATGTCTCGCGTTTTACGATGTCATCAACCGTCACGCCCTGAGCTTTGGCCTCTTTCTCATGCATCTTTATAGTTGCGTTAGAGAGGAGCAGTTTCATCGTCGTAATGTCTTTTTGCTTGATCGCCTTGGTGTATGTTTTAAATGTTTGAAGCGGGGACACCGGCTCGCTCGTCGCACACGCCGCGGCTACCGCGATAAGCGAAAATATTAGAATTCTTGACCAAATACGCATTTTACAGATACCTTTAAACAGTTACTCAAAACCGTAAGTATAGCGTAAAATGCCGCGTCAGAACCACCTGCGGTAGCGGGTGGTTGAACTTTGGGCTCAGCGACGCACCATTCTTGTCAGTACCACCTGCGGTAGCGGGTGGGGTATTATACGGTCTATATGAACCGCAAAATCCTTAACTCAGAAGATCTGTCTGCCTCATTAAAAACGCTCGACAGCTGGACAGCCGAGGGCAAGGTCCTCAGAAAACGGCTCACGTTTGCAGATTTTGCCGAAAGCCTCGCCTTTGTAAACGCCGTCGGAGCCCTCGCCGAGGCCGCCGACCACCACCCGGACATCACCTTCGGCTGGGGCTACGCCGAGGTCGCCCTGACCACCCACGACCGCGGCGGCGTCACGGATGTTGATATCGTATTGGCACGGCAGATCGACGCTATTTCCTGACCGGCTGACGCGAGGTATGTCATACGCCCGAGCATTTTTTATATTGTCTCTGGCACCAAAGACCATCTTTAGATTGTTGTGGGACTAATTCCGCGTGCTCCCCACGCTCGCGTTTGGGTTGACGATCGTTCTACACATTCCGCCGTTCCGGCTCCATGTGTAGCTAGCGCTATGTCGTGTACTCCGCACACTTTTATCCACGATAGACGTAGAAGATCTTTCCTCAATACTGACGAAATCGGGCCGACGACGCAATATTGGCCGCTGTCGAGAAAGATCAGAGTCCCGCCCGTGCCGCGTGTCGCTTCGAGGTCGGGGTCGGGGTCGGGGTCAGTCACGAGCATTTCAAATTCCTGGGTCATCTTCACCATTCTAGCGCCGCTCCAATGGACGCCGACAGTTCACGCTTACAGTTTTTACAATTCAACGGCTTCGGACAAAAGAAGACCTGTCTTTGAGTTAAAACCTGAGGCGAAAAATCGCGTGCGGAGCATGCGCGGGTAGCTCTAGCTACAGGTGCGGCGACGGCGAACGTGTCGTAGAGTGAACAAAACACTGCACAAGCGTGTGAAACACGCGTCATAACGGTATGTCATACACGAGAATCGTAGCACTGTTTCATGAAATTCAGCTGGAAATCTCTTTTTTTCGCATCAATCCGAAAGTAGGATGCGAGCGTCACGCAGTAAAGTTTCAATCGTGCCAGATCAAACGATACTCTTCATAGCGATGGTCGCCCTTTATCGTTCATTTTTCTCGTCGATCGATCTTCATAAGCGTAAACAACCAAATGAACTGGTGTCGGTATGGAAAATAGTTGTGTATAATGCATCTGATTAGACCTGAGATGAAGTTTGAATTTATTAAAAACTGGCTTTCAACCGTGCTGTTTTCAATAGTCGGCATTATTAGCATTGTAATTGGCATATCCGATATCTTTGGATTCGAACACCTGCTCGCTGAAAAGGCCGTTCCCGCGCTTCTGCTTTCCATGATTGGGGTAATTGCCTTGGCACTCGGTGTCGAAAGGACAATGGAGCTTCGACCTCTTCACAAGACCCTTCAGGAGGTAGCCAAAACCTTGGGCGATCAGGTATCTATCGTTGGTGGGATTAAATCCCTTATGGTTAGTGATACGTCCCGTCTTTATAGTGGCCAGGACGGCTTATATGAGGCTGTACGCCGAACTCTTGCGGGGGAGAGAAAAGACCGGATCATTCGGCATGCTCATATCCAAATCGATCCGGCTAAAGGTCCTCCGTCCGGAATTCAGAATTTTCAAATTCAGCAGTTCATCAGCCAGATGAAAAATTGTATAGACCTTTCCGGGCCGGGGTCTTGGGACGTTCGTCAGTTCTTTGCGGTCACGCAAGTAGAGCGTATGGAAATCCTGGTGCAACGGCTTCAAGACCATCAGAAGGCCCGCGCATGGACGGTCAAGATCTGGCCGGTGAATGCAATTTTCCCCACCTTTTCGCCGCTCGTAGTCGGCGATGAGGATGCTTTTTTGGCCTTAGACGACCCGTCATCACCCCACGTCGGCGAAGGTATTCATTTAGCCGGAAATGATTCAGTTTCGGAGATTTCGAAACATTTTGATACGTTTTATTTTGCGAAAAGGCTCGCAGGCTCACCGGTGTTTACGATTCGCGACGAACAAGGAATAAACGAGACTGAAATCGCGAATCTTCGAAAGTTTATGTCACGGAAGGATTTTCGTGATGGCACGTCACAGGCGGGTGGACGATAAGTATCCGAGCGGCGAGGTTGGCACGAGCATGTCCTTACGCTTATTTCAGTCACTGAATTTGAACAACTCAAGAAGAAGGACGGATGCCTTGATCTGTCATTTTTGTTAAAAGAGAGTTTGATCGACACCATTCACTCACACACAATATTAGTATGCAAAAACCTGAGAGAAGTGCTTACACTCAGTTAGACTTTTTGTCTTGGCATGCGAATGGTGTTAAACCTGACCCCTAAGTTCCAGCGCCGCCGCCGCAATATTGGCCGCCGTCGATAAAGATCAGAGTGCCGCCCGGACTGCGTGTTGCTTCGAGGTCGGGGTCGTGCATGAGCATTTCAAATTCCGGCGTCATCCTCACCATTCTAGCGCTGAAAAAGCCCGGACTCTCGCTTTGACAGCGAGAGCCGGGCTTGTAATGACGTCCGGCGTTAAACCGGCCTATTTATCTTTTTGTAAAGAGGCTTGCGTCGGGTTCGGCGCGGACAATGTTGGTCATTTGGTAGGTCGTATCGCCGGTTCGCGGATCGCTGCGTTTTGAATAGACGACCACGCCGAGCTCTTTTGAGAACCAGACCTCAGACGTTACCTCGATCTCACGCTCGTTGCCCATCGCTCCCGCAGCATACGTGGTGACGACGCGGGTTCCCTCAGCTTGGACGCCGCCAAAATCGCGTGTTCCGAGGCTTTCTTTGCGGGTCTGGGCCTTACCGTCTTCGACATAGCCGCCGCCCCCGACTGAGATGACTCTGGATTCGACGGCCATCCGGTCTGTGGCGGCTGCCATCCTGGCGACACCCTCGGCGTTTCGGGCCATTGCCTCTGAGGCTCTGACGACTGACGCTTCCATCCTGGCCCGCGTTTCGAGGTTAACCTCCGGGGCGTCACCCGTGGTGGTGATCACTTTGACAGCGCCCCGCTCGGACGGTGCAGCGATAATATAACTGTGTCCGGTGGCGGTGGTCTCGGCTTCCATCTTAGCTGCCATCACCGCTGTTGCCCGATCGGGTGAGAGTGTCGTGGCTGCCAACGGGCTCAGGACAGCTCCACCAAGGATGAACGGGCGTAAGCTGCCGCTACTGGGGTTGCCGCTTGAAACTTCGCGACGAAGATTGCCCTGGCTGCTACGGGCTATCTTACCCGTCCAGTTTTCGGTAATGCGATTGCCGTCAGGCAATATACGCACGCTCTCGCCGCTTTCATCCGCCGTAAACGGCTGGCCCTTGGTCACGCCTCCGACGATGATTTGCGAACCGTCCGCCGGCATTACTGCCAGCCGGGCCAATGCTACTGGCGCAACGGGTGCTACCGGTGCTACCGGTGTGGCGGGTGCCGCCGGTGCGTCCTGCCCAAAAACCGAGGCCGCTCCACCGAGAATTAATGTTCCGATCAATAATTTCATTGCTCTTTGTCTCCTACTTAGAATGTGCTGTCAGGAAAAATTCGTACCCTGCCGAGCGCGTCCGTTTGTTCGAACGGCGTTCAGCCCGCAAATGGACCCCAACGAGGTTACTGTTAATGATGACGAGCGAAACCGCGAAGCGGTTACAAATCAGGTGTGAGGGTTCCCAACAACTGTCTCAATGTGCCCGCTTTTTGCGCGGGCGGCCGAACCAGTTTGCGGAGATTAGCGGTCGTATTCTCCGCTCTGGGTTCTTTGCCACATGACCATGAACTAATAGACGCAAAAGGCCCATCGGCAGTAGAATAACTTTAATGTGCGGACGAATATCACAAAAAGACTACCGGAAATACGGCGAGTTTATCGAGGGCTGGTTAAACCCCGAGGGCGAGGTTGACGAGCGGCCGGGGCGAAATATGCCTATTCGACATAATCTTCGTCCGACCGAGCCTGCCTATATTGTCGCGAGACGCGGCGACGGACTTGTAAAGACTGTCTCTGCCCGCTGGTGGTGCCAGTGGGACGGCTCGTATAAGTTTGAGGCCAAGTATCCGACCTTTAACGCCCGCGTCGAGACGATGCACGAGAAAAAGCTCTGGCCTGCGTTGCTCAAGAAAGGCCAACGCTGCCTGCTGCCCGTCGACAGCTTTTACGAATGGCCGGTCAAGGGCCAGCCGCCCGTCGAGATATTTGTCGCGGGCCGCGAGCCCTACGCTCTCGCCGGACTCTGGAGCCGTTATTTCGAGGGTAATGAGACGCGGTACTCGTTTACCGTATTTACGACCAACCCCAATGAATTCATGCGTCCGATCCACGAAAAGGCGATGCCCGTAATCCTCACCGACCGGGGCGAGCAGCGCCTATGGCTAAACGAAGGCGACGAAGCCGTCCTCCGCCCATACGAAGGCGAACTGGAATCTGACCAGCTCCCCGACAAGCTCGAACAGCTTTATCCCGAAGAGAATCAGAAGTATTAGCCGACGACAACCATCGCGATATTGCATTGGCACGGCAGGTCGATGCTATTTCCTGACCGAGCGATGCGAGATCGGAGCAAAACGCCGCGTTCAAGTCAGAATCGGGAGCTGTAGCGACTGGGTTCTTGGTTTTGTCAGAACCGCCCACGGGTGCAAGAGGTTATGTTCCTTAAGAATCTGTGGTATAAACCGTGTTGACAATGAAATCCTAATTCACCCACTCGACATTGGTAATAATTTATATGCCATTTAGACCAAACGAAATTACAAAAGAGCACGTCCTTAGTGCAGTCGCGAAAATCAACGTTGAAGACATTCAGCTGATTCCATCTACTCGCTATGACGTAATTATTGACGGCAAACCCTATCCGCCGAAAGAGGTGATGCGTTATGCGCATGAACAACTCGACGGAGACAAGCGTTGGGAATATAGCGGCGGCCCACCAACATTTAGGTTTCTTGAGCAAATGGGTTTTGAGGTTGTAAAAAAGGACGGAAACGATCCAATACTTGCCCTTATCGAACGATACAAATCCCACCTTAAGGAATCGGGACTCGGCGATGAACTTTATAAATGGCGTTTGTTAAAAGAATTTCGAGGCCGCCCCGATGTAAGCGCCGCCGATTTCAATTCAGAGATTAAGGCGGTAAAGTTTGCAAATTTGATTTTTCATACGGGGTTATCGGTAATGCGGCATATCGCAGAACTGAGAGCTGAGGAATATCGGGTAGCTTTCAAAAACCTGTTCGACGAAGTGACACCACTATCGGATAGACTAGATAGATTTAATAAAGAAACTCTGAAAATTTATCGCGAGATCAAGAGCGAGGAACGCTTCGGTCATCATCACGATGAAAGGACAATGGCAACGTTCTTAACGTTTCACAATCCTGAGAAATACACGCTCTACAAGGACTCATTTTATAGAAGATTGTGTGATTTGATTGGAGTTAAGGCCAAAAAAACTGGGGAGAAATATGTCCACTATCTGCAATTGGTAGACGCCTTCATCGAAGATTATTTACAAGATGATGGAGAGCTACTTGCCAGTGTAAATAGTTTATTAGCCGAAGACTGTTATTCCGATCCGGCTCACAAGATACTCGCCCAAGATATTTTATATCAAATGTTAGAGAAATCCGTGGGAACAAACTATTGGGTCTTTCAGGCTAATCCGAACAAATACGATTTCGAAGAAGGACTAAGAAGCGGAGTCGTAGACAATTGGACCGTCTCGTCACACAAGGACAAAATCAAAGTGGGTGACAAAGTCATATTGTGGTCCACCGGCATAAAAGCCGGATGTTATGCTCTCGCTGAAATAACCGAAGAGCCTCAGAAAATCGCTGATTTGGCCGATGCACATCTTTGGAAAGTTGAAGACCAAAACGATATCAAAGCAGGGATCAAAGTAACCCATGATTTGTTGAACGATCCAATTCTCAAAAAACAGATCGAGGGCGTGTCGCGTTTACGTGGCTTAAAAGTGGGAGTGCAGGGTACAAATTTTACTGCAACAAAAGAACAATACGACACACTTCTGGCGTTAATCGGTCAAACGGCAGATCAGAACAAGGAAAAAGAATCGCAGATGAACGAAACAGCTAGCTCAGTCGCACGAAATACGATTCTCTACGGGCCTCCGGGAACGGGCAAAACCTATAACAGCATCGACAAAGCAGTCGATATTGTTACGGGAATTCAATCGGGAAACCATCTCAAAAACAAACAACAGTTCGACGATTTAAGGAACGCAGGTCAGATAGAGTTCGTCACGTTTCATCAAAATTATTCTTACGAAGATTTCGTAGTGGGCATTCGCCCAGATGTTGAATTTGAAAGCCTTCGATTTCAAAACCATCGAGGCGTCTTTTATCAAATTGCGAAGCGGGCTAAGGAAAATTATGAAGCGTTTGTCTCAGGAGAGGGCAAAAAGAAGACTTTCGACGATGTTCTGCGCGAGCTGATTGAGCCTGTGGAACGTGGGGAAGAAGTTGAAATCAAAATGATATCCGGCATTTCCTTTTGGATCACTGACGTTTCCGATAAATCGATTTCTTTCCGAAAGCGATCAGGCGGAACTGCTCATACACTAAGTTTCGGAACATTAAGAGATTTGGTGGACGGAATTCGTGAGACACCGGCAGGATTAGCACCTTATTACACTCCGCTGGTAAACCTGATTCGTGAAAGGCGCTCGACGGGCGAGGCCGCAGAGCCTGTAAAAAGATATGTCTTGATCATTGACGAGATTAACCGTGCAAATATATCAAAGGTCTTCGGCGAATTGATCACGCTTCTTGAAGACGACAAGCGACTCGGTCAGCCAAATGAGTTAAAAGTCACCTTGCCGAATGGTGAGAGAGATTTCGGCATTCCGCCTAATCTTTATCTTATAGGGACGATGAATACAGCTGATAAATCGATCGCCTTGATCGACATCGCTCTGCGGCGACGTTTTGAGTTCATTGGATACTATCCAAAATATGACCTCATAAATGCTGAAGCTGCAAACATACTTAGGGAGATAAACGCGCAAATTTATAAGATCAAAAAATCCGCTGATTATCTTATCGGACACGCCTATTTCATGAATTACTCTTCAATCGAGATCGTTCTTAGGAATAAAGTGGTTCCGCTCTTGATGGAATATTTGGGCGGAAAGACCGAAACGGTCGAAAAGATATTTGAAGCGACAGAATGGACGGTTGAATTCAACACAGAGACCTACGGTTGGGATATCGAACTGAAGTAATATGCCCATACTATTTGAATATGGCAATTGGGCTCGTACTGAGAACGCTGGTGACTTGAAGAACCTGCTAAGGGAGATCTGGTCTCAACGTTTATTTGTGAGTCAGGAAAGCGAAGACGAAGTCGAATTATCAGAGGATGCAAAAGACCAGCGTTACCAGCCTTTTCTTAACTTCGATAACAACCAAGTAAGGGCGAATAATTACGTCGGTTTTATCCAAAACGGCGATGAATTGATCGAAATATTTCCAAAAGTTTTTCGCAACATACCCGATGCAGTTTACGAAAGAGCCCTAATGCTTAGGCACGTGTTCTATTGGTTGGATTATTGCCGAAAGTGGAAATTCCCCTTTAATCAAGCGGACCTAGACACGGTCGATATCGACAGCCTGCCCGAACTAATAATCAACCTGATCGCGAAGCAATTTCTTGAAACGGTTTCTAGTCAGCCGCTGACTATCTATCAGTCTATCGAGGAAGCATTACGGACGCCGAGAGGCTCGATAAATTTTAAGCGATATATTGCAGATGGTTTTGCTACCGGAAACCAACACATCATCGACTGCGACTATGAACCGTTTCTTTTTGATAATCGCGTCAATCGAATCATCAAATACACCACCCGCTTATTAATGAGCCAGACTCGTTTTAGCGAGAACATGTCGATCTTGCAAAATATCATCTTCGTACTCGATGACGTTGAGGACTTGCCTTGTTCGGTTCACGATATCGATAAGGTCACATTGAATCCGTTCTTTGGTGACTATCAACTCTTGATGGATACGTGCCGAATGATACTCGGCCAGCAGATATATTCGAGCAGCGTCTTTGACCTTTCGCAGTGGTGTTTGTTGTTTCCGATGGAATACATCTTTGAAGATTTTATTGCTGGATTTCTGGAAGATAAATTTCGTGGTGAGTGGAAGGTCGAATATCAAAAGTCAAACGAATTCCTTTCGAATGATCCGCGAGTATTTATGATGCAGCACGACATTTTTCTAACATCTAAAATCAACCCGGACAGAAAAATAATTGTTGATACAAAGTATAAGGTGCGTTCCCCGAATTTTAAGAACGATCTGAAGAAGGGAGTTGCGCAAGGCGACCTCTATCAGATGGTTAGCTATGCCCTGAAGCGAGGCTGTACGGAACTCATCTTGGTTTATCCCAATATTTCCGAAGAGTTGAATGAACCGGATACCTTCAAGATTGTCTCGGGTTTCGATGGTCGAGAAACGATCAATATTAAAGCAGTAGAAGTTCCATTATGGTCGTTAAGAGATTTTGAAGGTCTCGAATCTCGACTTTTTGAAGAAATAGAAAAAGTCTTGAAAGTTCGACCTATCCAGTCCGCCTAAGTCAAGGAAACCCCGTCGCTATTGCTCCGGGTTCCGAACCAGAGGACGAATCACACTCCCTGCTTCATAGCATAGTTGGCGATGGCGGCTGCTCTGGTTGAACCAAAGGCGTAACAGTCGCTTTCCTCGATACTGACGAAGTCCGGGCCGACGACGCAGTGTTGGGCGCCGTCGAGGAAAATCAGAGTGCCGCCCGGGCCGAGTATCGCTTCGAGGTCGGGGTCGTTCATGAGCATTTCAAATACCGGCGTCATCGTCACCATTCTAGCGCCGCTCTGCCCGATTGTGCCCACCGCACACGTCTGATTCAATGTAAAAAATCTTGACAAATTGTGAAACGATATGATACATTGTTGCAGTGATGCGACGGACGCAAAACTCCAATTTTATCTCGGCTGTGGCACACGTGTGGTGTGCTTTTTTTGAAAAACATGCGGGACTAGGTTGGAACCGAAAGTTAAGTCGTGTGTTATCAATACTTTATATGTCCAGCGAAGGTGCCGGACAAGGGCCGGACAGGGGGCGGACAAGGTGCGGACAGAGGTGGACACGGTTTTCAACTATTGGCTGTAAACTTTGTGATGATTGGTTTTATCGTACAAGGACGAAAGAGCTTGTCCGCGGGACGCATCAGGAAATGGCTTGGAAATGAGATGGACGAGCAATATTTCAGTTTCGGAAAGGGATGCACTGGTACATCGTCGAGCAGGCGGCTAAAGCCCCTCAAAGTTAGGTTACAGAGCATTAGTTTGTTCTTTGAAAATTTAGGCGACACGAGCCGTGCCTAAGAGGCTTAACTAAATACCATTCACAATCGCATTTAGCGTAGCCGAAGACCTCATCGCAGCGGCGGCCTTTGCAGAATTTGGATGATAATAGCCGCCGACATCCTGCGGTGTTCCTTGAGCGGCGATCAGCTCTTCATTGATCTTTGTTTCGTTTTCCTGCAACGCACGGGCTACGGGAGCGAATTTAGCGGCGATCTCGGGATCTGAGGTTTGGTTTGCCAAGCTTTCCGCCCAATACATTGCCAAATAGAAATGGGAACCGCGGTTATCAATTTGCCCGACTTTGCGTGCCGGTGATTTGTCGGTTGCGAGAAATTTCGCATTCGCCTCGTCCAACGCATCTGCCAAAACTTGAGCCTTTTTATTGCCTCGAGTCTGGGCCAAATGCTCAAAGCTTGCCTGTAATGCTAAAAATTCGCCAAGCGAATCCCAACGCAAATATCCTTCGTGCAGAAACTGTTCGATGTGTTTGGGAGCAGAACCACCGGCTCCGGTTTCAAACAGACCGCCGCCGTTCATCAGCGGAACGATGGAAAGCATTTTTGCGGACGTGCCGAGCTCCAGGATGGGGAACATATCGGTCAGGTAATCTCGCAGAACATTGCCCGAAACCGAAATTGTGTCTTTGCCTTCGCGGGCACGCTTTAGCGTTTCAGCCACGGCGTCTTTCACATCCATAATGCGGATGTCGAGGCCGGTCAGGTCGTAATTTTTCAGGTATTTCTCAACCTTTATGATGATCTGTACGTCGTGAGCCCGGTGTTTATCAAGCCAGAATATGGCGGGCGTGTCAGAAAGCTTTGCACGGTTCACCCCCAGTTTTACCCAGTCCTGGATCGGAGCATCTTTGGTTTGGCAAACTCTGAAAATATCGCCGGTCTGAACTTTTTGCTCGAGCAGAACATTTCCGTTTTCGTCCTCGACTTTCACCGTTCCTTCGCCGGATAGCTGGAAAGTTTTGTCGTGCGAACCGTATTCTTCAGCTTTTTGTGCCATCAGACCGACATTCGGAACAGAACCGAAAGTTTTCGGGTCGATCGCTCCGTTTTCCTTCATATCCTGAACGATCGCGGCGTAGAAACCGGCGTATGTCCTGTCGGGAATCATGCAAATGGTGTCTTCTTCTTTACCGTCCTTGTTCCACATTTTTCCGCCACCGCGAACCAGCGCCGCCATCGAGGCATCCACGATCACGTCGGAAGAAACATGGAAATTGGTAATTCCTTTGTCCGAATTTACCATCGCAATTGCGGGTCCATTTTCGATGGTTTTTGCGATGTCTGCTTTGATCTCGGCTTCTTGAGCATGGCCGGAAATTTTTTCGTAAAGCGTTGCTAATCCATAGTTCGGATTGATGTCCAATTCTTTGAAAGTATCTTTGTATTTTTCAAAAACATCTTTGAAGTACGTTTCTACGATCGCCCCGAAAATGATCGGATCGGAGATCTTCATCATCGTTGCTTTTAAGTGGGCGGAAAGGAGAACGTCTTTTTCTTTGGCTTCGGCCATCGCTTCCAGCACAAAAGATTTCAACGCCGCAAGATTCATTACAGAAGAATCAATTACTTCGCCTGCTTTGAGTGGCGCAAGATCTTTCAAAACCTTTTCAGAACCATCGGTTTCGTTGAAAACAATTCTGAATTTTCCTTCCGTTTCCACCGTAGTCGAGTTTTCAGTTCCGTAAAAATCTCCGGCATTCATATGTGCGACCGACGTTTTAGAATCCGAAGTCCAAACACCCATTCGATGCGGATTTGCTTTTGCGTAATCCTTTACGGCTTTTGGGGCACGTCGGTCAGAATTTCCTTCTCGCAATACTGGATTTACCGCACTTCCCAATGCTTTTGCGTATTTTTTGTTAATGGCTTTTTCTTCGTCCGTTTTAGGTTCGCTCGGGTAATTCGGCAATGCGAAACCTTGTTTCTGAAGCTCGGCGATCGCTGCTTCCAACTGCGGTACAGACGCAGAAATATTCGGCAGCTTTATGATGTTTGCTTCCGGTTTTGTTGCCAATTCGCCCAATTGTGCAAGTGCATCAGGAATTTTTTGGTCGTCTTGCAAGTATTCGGGAAAGTTGGATAAGATCCGTCCCGCGAGCGAAATGTCCGGTACTTCGATTTCAATATCTGCGGATCTTGTAAATGCTTTTACGATCGGTAAAAACGAATGCGTCGCCAACATCGGAGCTTCGTCTGTCAATGTGTAATAGATCTTCAATTTTTCTGCCATTATTGCCTACTTTTATTTTAAATTGAGCCAAAAGGTAAATTTAGCTGTTAAAAAAATTCCCCTTCTTGTTATTGACCCCAAAACCATTCAGGTATACACGATTGTACATTAGAATTGACATCCTTGGTCTGCGCTCCCAGCGGGAGGTGCTTTTAATTTATTACCTGGCAGGGTACTCTTAGATTTATGAACATCACATTAGAACAGGCCGAAAAGGCCATTAAAGCGGCAAAGGCCAAGGCAACAAAGCTCAAGGTTGCGATGAACATTGCCGTCGTTGATAGCGGAACCAATCTGGTCGCGTTTGCCCGAATGGACAACGCCTGGCTCGGTTCGACCGATATCTCTATCAAGAAGGCTAGGACGGCACGGTATTTTAATTTTCCGACCGGAGAGATCGGCAAATTGTCCCAGCCCGGCGGCCCGCTGTATGGCATCGAGCATTCCAACGGCGGACTGATCACTTTTCCCGGCGGCGTCGTGATCAAAAACGCAAAAGGTGAGATCATCGGTGCCCTCGGCGTATCGGGCGACAGCGTCGAGAATGACCACACTGTAGCCCAGGCCGGTGCGGACGCCGTTCTTAAATAGCACTGCTAAATGAGTGGTTAAAAGGGGACTAGGTTTGGGCTTCGTCCCTTTTTCGTTCTGGTTTCAGTCCGGCACATTCCGTATGGTATATTCCCTATAAATAAGCACGAAAATTTTCGGAGGTAAAACGATGAGATCTAGCGAACACTTGGCAGTATTCAAGACGATTTTTATGGCGGCGGCAATTTTTGCGTTGTCGACAATGGTTTCGGCGCAGTCGATGGATATGAGCCACATGGACCATGGAAAAATGGAAATGGGCCCGTCGGCATCGTCGGGCGTTGATCTGACTATTACGCAGGATTGGGCGAGGAAAGGCCTTGCCGATTCATCCAGACATCAAGAGTGGGTAAAGGTCACATATAAGCCTGCCGGAGCTGATAAGGAACGCGTGGTTAATGCCTTTGTCGTTTATCCTGAGGTAAAGAAAAAGTCGACTTCGGTCATCGTCATCCACGAAATATTTGGCATGAGCGATTGGGTGCAAAAATTGACGGACGAGGTCGCCGAGGCCGGTTACGTCGGCATCGCACCGGATTTATTGTCCGGCATGGCTAAGAATGGCGGCGGTACGACCGATGTCGCAGCCCAGGGAGCCAACGCTGTCGGTATGGCCATCCGAGACCTGCCGGCCGATCAGATAACGGCCGACCTGAATGCCGTCGCTGATTATGTGTCGAAACTACCCGCGGCAAACGGCAAGCTCGCGGTCGGTGGTTTTTGCTGGGGCGGTTCGCAGACTTTTCGCTACGCGACTAACAACCCGAAGCTGAAAGCAGCTTTTGTCTTTTACGGCAGTGCTCCGGTCAAGACCGGCCAAACGGCACCTGACAGCGATGCGCTTGGTAAGATCGCGGCTCCAGTTTACGGTTTCTATGCGGGAAACGACGCCCGGATCGGAGCTACTGTACCGCCCACTACCGACGCGATGAAAACCCTGAAAAAGCCCTTTGACCCAGTGACGTACGACGGTGCAGGCCACGGCTTCATGCGAGCCGGCGAAGCCCCGGCCCCCGCCGCTGATGCCGATCAAAAGGTCAAGGACGCTTACGCAGGCAACAAGAAAGCTCGTGACACAGCTTGGGTGAGATGGAAGGCGATACTTGCTAAGCTTTAACGCGGGAGTCGAATATTGAGGGAAGAGCGGCGGAATTTGCTTTCGCCCTCATCTCTTTTAATTTGGACGCAATGGCCGAAACTCAAAACTGCCCGATCTGTTCGTCGCCGGTCCCGTTTTCGGAGCGGTATCCTCGATACGTTTGCGACTCGTGCTTTGTCAGGGCGACGGACGAGGAAGGCCGAGGTCTGAGTTTTTCCAACGTGTCGCTTTCCGGCGGATTTGCTGCTCTTTACCAGGACACGCACGAGGAAAGGGAAAGTCACGTTTGCTACATTGACGAAGTTAAATGCCGGGCGGACGAAGCGCGTTTTGGCGGGATAGTGATTCAAACCGATGGCGAAAAAAGCTGAAAAAAATACAGGTCCAATCGTCTCAATCATCATGGGCAGCAAATCCGACTGGTCCACGATGGAGATCTCCTCCGTGACGTTGACCGAGTTCGACGTGGCACATGAAACAAGGATCGTCTCGGCGCATCGGACGCCCGATCTGCTGTTCGAGTTTGCCAAATCCGCCGAAGAACGTGGCATCGAGGTCGTCATCGCCGGTGCCGGCGGGGCAGCTCATTTGCCCGGAATGTGTGCCTCGCAGACCGTTCTGCCTGTTCTTGGCGTGCCGATCGAAGGCAAAGCTCTTAAAGGCCTTGATTCATTGCTTTCGATAGCTCAAATGCCCGCGGGTGTTCCGGTCGGCACTCTAGCCATCGGTCAGCCCGGAGCAAAAAATGCCGCATTGCTCGCGATCGCGATCCTTGCAAATTCCCGGCCAGAATTACGAAAAAAGCTGCACTCGTTTCGCTCAAAGCAGACCAAATCAGTTCTCAAAAGTAAACCAACCGATTAACTGTCACAATATAAATTACAGGGTGTTTGTTTCTTTTATGTACCTTATAAAACTAGCACTTGTATACCACTTACTTTTACTCTCGATTAGCAATGTAAATGCTCAGAATGATCATGTTAAGCAGATCGGTGAGCTAATGAATTCTGCTCATCAGATCGGCATTTTTAATGGAAATGTGATGGTTGCCGAAAGAGGGAAAATTATCTATCGGTCGGCTATTGGTTATGCCGACGGCACGAAAACGAAAATGCTTTCGCCGGATATGCGTTTTGATATCGGTTCGATCTCAAAAGAATTCAATGGCGTCGGCATTATGATGCTGAAAGAACAAGGGAAATTAAAGCTGGACGATAAGGTGTCGAAGTACCTTCCTCAATTGCCCAGGTGGGCGGACAAGATTCAGATCAAAAATCTCATCCAATATACGAGCGGGCTGCCGGTCGGCAAGGCCAATACTGACGAAGAATATAAAAACGAGATCGCAAAGCTGGAAAAACCAGAGTTTGAGCCTGGTACGGCTTTTATTTACAGCAACGCCAACGTGTATTTGCAGAAGCGGATAATCGAAAAGATCACGGGTGTCGCTTATGAAACATTTGTCGAAACCAGGATTTTATCGCCCTGTAAAATGACTCGGGCGGTGGTCGATTTGCCGACCGGTGACCCGAGCAGGGCAAGGGCGTTTGATAACAATTTTGTCGGGAGTAAATACGTGCCGGAATCGACGGGCTGGGTTTATTTGACGATGGATGATCTCTACCAATGGGCAAATTGTCTGCATTCTTATCGTATTCTCAACAAACAGTCTTTCAAAGAGTTAGCCGAGGGTTTTGGAGACAACGAAACGAGCTTGGGTGGTGCGGAATTTGAAAATAACGAATTGATCCTCCACCAGCATCAGGGGTCGAGTTATGACTACGAAGCACTGATGATGAGCGATCTGCCTGATGATATCACCGTGATCTTACTGACCAACAATCAGAATTTTAAGCTTTTTGAGCTAAGCGATTCGATCAAGGCGATCTTAAGGGATAGGCCTTATAAGTTACCCAAAAAGTCGAACTCAAAGGGTGCTAAATAATTTTGAAGACGGCATCGCTTTTTATGATCGGCTAAATATTTCATGGAAACGAGCAAGAATCACAAATTTTGTCGAAGAATTTGCAACGATTGGTTTTCCGTTACACAATATATTTTTCCCGATCATAGACCATAAAAGACCGGGCCGGATTTCTCCAAAATAGCCTTAAAAATATGAACCCGATCGCGCCAAATTCAACTATCGGTGTTTTCGGCAGCGGGCAGCTTGGGCGGATGTTTGCTATCGAGGCCCGCAAAATGGGCTACCGCGTGCATACGTTTTCGCCGGAAAGTGATACGCCGACCGGGCAGGTCGCGGACATCGAGACGGTCGCCGCGTATGACGATCTGTATGAGGTGAGGACTTTTGCCCAGAGCGTAGATGTCGTGACGTTCGAATTTGAAAATGTGCCGTCGGCGACGGTCGAGGCGGCATCGGTATATGTCAATGTTTTCCCGCGCGGCGAGATTTTGCATACCACGCAAAACCGTCTGCGGGAAAAGACCTTTTTGTCGGCGAACGGATTTCCGGTGACGCCGTACACACATGTCAGATCGCTGGAGGACCTTGGCGAAGCGATTGCGTCATTGGGGATGCCATGTGTCCTGAAAACGGCCGGTTTCGGGTATGACGGCAAGGGTCAAAGCAAGATCAAGTCCGCGGCCGACATCGAGACAGCATTTTTAAATCTCGGTGGTCACGAAGCGGTTCTTGAGGCTTTTATCGATTTTGAAAAAGAGGTTTCTGTTGTTTGTGCGCGGGGCCAAAACGGCGAATTTGCACACTTCGGCGTGATCGAGAATCAACACGCAAATCACATCCTCGACATTTCGTTCGCACCGGCATTGATGACTGAAATAGTTTATCTCGAAGCCGTCGAAATCGCCCAAAGCGTTGCTGAAACACTCGATTACGTTGGAACGCTCTGCGTCGAATTCTTCTTAACGAAAGATGAAAAGCTGTTGATCAACGAACTCGCCCCGCGTCCGCATAATTCGGGCCATCTAACATTTGATGCATGCGCGACATCGCAATTCGAGCAGCAGCTTCGGGCGGTTTGCGGCTTACCGCTCGGTTCAACGGCTTTTTACGGGGCGGCTGCTATGGCGAATTTGCTGGGCGATGTTTGGGAAAATGGCGAGCCAAATTGGGCCGCTGCCCTCACCGGTTCAACAACAAAACTGCACCTCTACGGCAAGACGGAGCCGAGAGCGGGGCGAAAAATGGGACACCTGACGGCTGTAGCAGATACGGCGGATGAAGCGGTTGAGGCGGTCCGAAACGCGCGGCGAAGGCTAAACCCGGCGGCCTAGCTCGACGCCCGCGACCACGCCGACAAAGCCGACAAAAATACTCAAAAACAGGTAGAGAAAACCGGTGAGAAACTCGCGCTCCCGTACGAGACCGAATACTTCCATTTCGAACGTTGAGAAAGTCGTAAAAGCTCCCAGAAATCCGACGATCACTGCCATTCGGACATTTTCACTGACGACGTATTTGTCAGCGAAAACGATCATCAAAAATCCGATCAGGAACGATCCAGTGATGTTGATCACAAAAGTTGGCAGCGGAAATCTGCCGAAGATGGCGGTGAGCGGAGAGATATTGATCAGGTATCGTGCCACCGCGCCGACCGAACCGCCAAAGGCCACCGCAAGGATTTTGAGAGCAGCTTCCATTGGCGAAATTATACAATGTTCGGATGCGAAAACGTTAAATAAATGGCGGGGCAATTAACAAAATCGGGCCGTCAGAGCGTAAAATCGTGAGATATGCATAAAACGTTATCCATCTTTGCCGCTGTGTTTATGATCGCCGTCTTTTTCATACCGTCGAGCGCCCAGACCCGGCGAGTCGTACACAAAAGGCCCGTCGTCAAAAAACCGACGGTCACCTTCGCAGGTGCTTTCAAAACGCCGTCCGGCCTGACGTATCTCATCACGCACAAAGGCACCGGAGCATTGCCAAAGATCGGCCAGACAGTCGTCGTCCATTATACCGGCACGCTGACCGACGGGACAAAATTTGACAGCTCACGCGACAGCGGCAAGCCCTTCGCATTTCTATTGGGAGCCGGAAAAGTAATCAAAGGCTGGGACGAGGGCATCGGTAAGCTGCATGTCGGGGATCAGGCGATATTCGTGATCCCGCCCACGCTGGGCTACGGCTCACGTGGTGCCGGCGGCGTTATACCGCCCGACGCGACGCTTATATTTATCGTCGAATTGGTCGATGTAAAAAATCCGCAATAGGAGCAGGGAGTTAGAGACAAAATTAGCCGCAGATAGCCGCGGATAACGCCGATGGAACAAATCGGGTAAAACCCTTTTTTTGATCTGTCTGCGTCAATCTGCGGCGAAAATCTCTTTCTTGCAATCTTGACAAAAAAATAATGATTTGAGATTATGAGGGTCATAGAGTTACCCCAAATCGTTGTAAGGGCGAAGGCTTATGAAAATTTCGGCGCAAGAGGAATACGGACTTAGGTGCCTGGTGCAGCTTGCTAATCTGCCGGCGGGCGAGAGCCTGACGCTGCCGCAGATCGCGGAGCTTGAGGGCATCTCGACGGCAAATGCCGGCAAGCTGATGTGGCTGCTCAACAAGGCTGATTTTGTGCATTCGACACGAGGCACAAAAGGCGGCTATTCATTAGCGCGTCCGGCAAGCGAGATCCATCTCAATGAGATCATCAAGGTGCTCGATGCGGACGTTGTCGATAAGCATTGCGAGAGCTACACCGGCGTGCTAGACAGCTGCGTACACCAAGGCGACTGCGGCATTCGGCCTGTGATTGTTGGACTGCACGAGATCGTAGAGAATGCGCTGTCGCGGATTACGCTGGCCCAGCTCGTCGGCACCGAGAGCGTCGTCGATGCGATGTTTCATCAAATACAGGGAATTCACAGGACGCTCGAAGCACAAAGAATTTAAGAAGGTTTAGCCACGAATAGCACGAATAACACAAATTAGGAGTTTCTTATTCGTGCCATTCGTGGCAAAAAGGTTTTCACGTTATGTCAACAGCAGCAGAATTACTTACAAATCGGGAATATAAATACGGCTTTGTCACTGACATCGAGACCGAGACGATCGCCAAAGGCCTGTCCGAGGACACTGTCCGACTGATCTCGTCGAAAAAGAACGAGCCCGAATGGCTGCTTGAATTTCGGCTGAAGGCGTTTCGCCAGTGGCTCAAGATGACGGCACCGGATAATTGGGCAAATTTTGCGTATCCGAACATCGACTTTCAGAATATTTCGTACTATTCGGCGCCGAAAGAGAAAGCGAAAAAAGCGAGCTTAGACGAGGTCGATCCTGAGTTGATCAAGACATTTGAAAAGCTCGGTATCCCTATCACCGAGCAGAAAATGCTGGCGAATGTGGCGGTGGACGCCGTGTTCGATTCGGTGTCGGTCGCTACGACTTATAAAAAGAAGCTGCTCGAGGCGGGCGTGATCTTTTGCTCGTTTACCGAGGCGGTTGAGCTTTATCCAGACAAGATCAAGAAATATCTCGGCTCGGTCGTACCGGTTGGCGATAACTATTACGCCGCTTTGAACTCGGCGGTTTTTTCGGACGGCTCGTTTGTATTTATCCCTAAAGGCGTCCGTTGCCCGATGGAACTTTCGACGTATTTCCGCATCAACACGCAGGAAGCCGGACAGTTCGAACGAACGCTGATCGTCGCAGAAGAAGGCGGTTACGTCGCCTATAACGAAGGCTGTACGGCACCCCAATTCGATACAAATCAACTGCATGCGGCAGTTGTAGAGCTCGTCGCTCTGGACGACGCTGAGATCAAATATTCGACAGTGCAGAACTGGTACGCCGGAGACGAAACCGGCAAAGGCGGCATTTATAACTTTGTGACCAAGCGCGGTGCCTGCCGCGGCACAAACTCAAAAATCTCATGGACGCAGGTTGAAACCGGCTCAGCTATCACGTGGAAATATCCGAGCGTCATCTTGCAGGGCGACAATTCGATTGGTGAGTTCTATTCCGTCGCTCTTACTAACAATGCTCAGATCGCTGACACCGGCACCAAGATGATCCATCTTGGCAAAAACACCAAATCGACGATCATTTCAAAAGGCATCTCGGCCGGAAAGTCGAACAACAGCTATCGCGGCCTGGTAAAAATAATGCCGAAAGCCGACGGTGCACGTAACTACACACAATGCGATTCGATGCTCATAGGCGGCAAGTCTGAGGCGAACACGTTCCCGTACATCGAGGTGATGAACAACACCGCCCGCGTCGAGCACGAGGCGACCACCTCAAAGATCAGCGAGGATCAGCTTTTCTACCTACAACAACGCGGCATCTCGCAGGAAGACGCTGTTTCGCTGATTATCAACGGCTTTTGCAAAGAAGTTTTCCGCGAGCTGCCAATGGAATACGCGGTCGAGGCGACAAAACTGTTGGGGTTGAAGTTGGAAGGCAGCGTGGGATGATGTCAGAACCGGGAGCGGTAGCGACTGGGTTCATCCCGCGCGTAAATACATTTACACATGCAAGGGGGAAATCAAAACTTAGGAGGGTCAGACATGAAGAAATTAATGGTATCGGTTGTAGTGGTAATGGCGCTTTCGGCGGTTGGATACTCGCAGAAAAGCTTATATGACAGATTAGGTGGCGAAGCGGCGATTAAGGCCGTGGTCGGAGATTTTGCGGGAAGAGTTCTTGCCGACACCCGCGTAAACAAAAAATTTGCAAAATCGGACGCACCGAGATTGGTCAAAAACCTGACCGATTTTGTCTGCGTGGCGACGGGCGGTCCGTGCAAATACACCGGGCAGAATATGAAAACAGCGCATAAGAAAATGGCCGTGACGACCGGTGAATTTAATGCCCTGGCGGAAGATCTGGTGACAACCCTGAATAAGTTTAACGTTCCGCAAAAAGAACGTGACGAACTTATGGGTGCAATCGCTCCGCTCGCCAAGGACATTGTCGAAAAGAAAAATAATTCGACCGGCACGGCCTTGCCCAAGGCGTTTAAGCCTGCTCCGCCGCTGAAATAAACGGTGGCCGCATTAAGGGGAATCTAAAAAACGGAGACGTGACAAATAATTGAAAAACCTCTTGTTAATTATCGTCGCGGTCGGTATTTTTGTGCCGATTGCGAAATCCCAGACCGCGACGACGCGATACGACACGGACTTTCAGTTTTGGAACGAGACGCAGTTCATCTTCCCATTGACCAAATCGAAGGATTGGAATTTTGTTTTGTCGGTTGTTGGCCGGTTTGGCAACAACGTTAGGACAACAACCGACGCACGAATCGGGGGAGCAATCACCAAAAAGGTTAATAAATATGTGACACTTTCGGCCGGGTATTTGTATCAAGTGTCGAACTCGACATTTGTTAAGAAGCGTTACGCTAGCCGGTATATCGGAATGGCGACATTCTCCGTGCCGCTTGGGCATAAATTTACATTCGTAAATCGTGACGAGGTGCAATACGAGAGCCGGTATTCCCGACCGAACGCTGTTGTGATCAGGCCGCGAGCATTGATAAAACGCGAGGTTACGATTGGAAAGACAATGATCGAGCCTTTTGTCTCGTGGGAACCGTTTTATGACAGCGTATTAAAAGGAATTGCGAGGTACCGCGAGCAGGTCGGTGTTTCACATAAATTCAGTCCGCAGTTTTCGGCGGATTTCTTTTATGTCAGGCAGGACGAGACAAACCTGCAACACACGCCGGCCGGCACTCTGAATGGCTTAGGTACAAGTTTTAAGGTGACGGTGCGCTAACGTTATGAAAGTAATTCAACCAAGCGGACAGCCGCAGCCGAAAGGGCACTATTCGCCGGGTTTTGAGCACGGCGGGCTGGTTTATGTTTCGGGCCAGTTGCCGATGGATCTTGTGACGCGGCAGCCGTTTACCGGTTCGATAGAGGAACAGACAGAGCTTTCTTTGCGAAATGTTGAAGCGGTTTTGCACGCAGCGGGCAGCGATCTCGACCACGTTTTGCAGATGACGATCTACGTTTCGGACATGGAACTATGGAGCGAGGTCAATGAAACATATGCCCGCGTCATGCGCGACCATCGACCCGCAAGGGCGATGATACCGGTCAAGGATTTGCATTTTGGAACGCAAATCGAGATACAGGCGATCGCGGTTAAAAAAGATTAGCCACCGAGCGCACAGAGAACCCAGAGGGTTTTGGGCTACGTACATAACGCATACGGTGCAGATCGGAAAAATAAGTAACGGCCTCTCTTTTTCTCGGTGATCTCTGCGTTCTCTGTGGCAAGTTTCAGATCAAAAAATGAACTATTTTTTTCCGCCAATTTTGATTGTTTTGGGGATGATCGTTTATCAGGTCTCGCAGAAATCGACCGATCAAAACGCAAATCCCTTTATTGTCGTCATAATGGCCTATTTGATAGGAATTTTGGCCTGTATCGGCGGATATTTCCTGATACCTAAGCAGGATGCGGCGCTGTTGCCGATGGTGAAAACCGTTGTCTGGTCGGCGTTAGGAATCGGACTCGGGGCTGCGGCTATCGAGGTCGGTTTTATGCTCGCGTACCGGGCGGGTTGGAATGTAAATATTTTGCCGTTGTCAGTGACTGTTTGCGGGGCGGTGTTGCTGGTTCCGATCGGTATCTTGGCGTTTCGCGAATCGCTGTCGATTGAAAAAATTATCGGCATTTTGCTGTGTGTCGGTGGGTTGGCTTTGATAACGAAAAAAAAATGATGAACTTACAGATTTTTCAAGTAGATGCATTTACAAGTAAACCCTTCGGCGGCAACCCGGCTGCGGTTGTCCCTTTGACCGAGTGGTTGGCCACGGAGACGATGTTCAAGATCGCGCTTGAGAACAACCTTTCCGAGACTGCTTTTTTTGTGAAAGAAGTGGATCGTTATCACATTCGATGGTTCACACCCGAGGTTGAGGTGAATCTTTGTGGACATGCAACGCTTGCAAGCTCGCACGTGATTTTCAACGAGCTCAAATTGGAGACCGATTTTATACCGTTTTACTCAGAAAAAAGCGGGGCTTTGGGCGTAACGAGAGATGCGGATAAATTCGTACTTGATTTTCCAAGCTTTCCGATGAACGAGATCGAGCAAAGCGATGAGTTGGCTCAGGCCATTGGCAAAGTGCCGCTCAAAACATGGGAATCGCAGGGCAATATGGTCTTTCTACTGATGGAAAGTGAGAGTGATATACGGGCTCTTGAGCCGGATATGTCGGCGTTGGCCAAGATTGGTTTTGACGAGGTGATAGTCACGGCCAGAGGTGACGATTCAGATTTTGCATCTCGAATGTTTGCCCCGCGAATCGGTATTTCCGAAGATCCGGTGACGGGTGCGATACATTGCTCGCTGATACCGTATTGGGCTGAAAAACTTGGCAAAACCGAAATGTTTGCCAGGCAGGTCTCGGTACGCGGCGGTGAATTATTTTGCGAATTGGCGGGTGACCGCGTAAAGATCGGCGGCAACGCCACGTTGTATTTGAAAGGTGAAATATATGTCTAAGATTGCAATTGTTATTTTCGACGATTTTACTGATCTCGATCTGTTCCTGATGTGGGACTTGCTCAATCGGGTCAAGGTTGCGGATTGGTCGGTAAAGATGTTGGGTACGGGCGAATCGCATGTTTCGAAAACAGGCATCTCGATCGCGACACATGGCCTTATCGAAGAGGCGAATGACGCCGACGCTGTCTTATTTGTCAGCGGTTCGGGCACACGCGAGCGAATTGCTGATGCAGACTGGCTTGCGACATTTAAGCTTGACCCTGCCAGACAGATGATCGGCTCGATCTGTTCTGGAGCATTGATTTTGGCAAAACTCGGGCTGCTCGAAGGTAAAACGGCGACGACTTACCCGACGACAAAACCATTATTAGAAAGCCTCGGCGTCGAGGTCGTCGAAGAGCCGTTTGTCAGCCACGGCAGTGTCGCAACGGCGGGCGGCTGTCTGGCTCAGCAATATTTGATCGGCTGGATGGTCGAAACCCTTGCAGGCGGCGAATGGTGCGACCTTATCCTCAAATCGATCCAACCGGTCGGCGAAGGGCTGTTTTTTGAGGATGCGGAAAATTTGACAAAACTTTATGCTCCCGCATCGGCGAAGGCGGTGGTTTAAGAAGCCGTGGAGATACGCCTTGCCACAGAGGAAGATTCGGATGCAGTAGCGTCGTTGCTGCTCGAAGCCTTTTCGTCGTTCGAGGCAGATTACACGAGCGGAGCATTTGAATATACGACGCCATCGGCGGATGTGATACGCAGCCGGTTTGCGGAAGGCCCGATCTGGTTAGCGGCGAATGAAGGGGGCGCAATGGGAACGGTTTCAGGGTTACCAGAGGCAGAGCGATTTTATATCCGCAGCATGGCGGTAAAGCCTGAGACGCAGGGCCTCGGCGTCGGACAAATGCTGCTTGAGACGCTGGAGAAATATGCTCGCGAACAGGGTTTTAAACGGATGTATTTATTTACGACTTTCGTTCTACCGGCGGCAAAACGGCTCTATGAGAAAAATGGATTTTACGTTGTGAGAGAGACGCTGCCCGAAGAATGGTTTGACATGGGCGGCCTCGAAATGGAGAAGAGAATTGATGTTATTGGAAGTTAAAGATCTGCACGCCGGAATCGACGGCAAAGAAATTTTGAAGGGCCTGAATCTACAGGTCAAAAAAGGCGAGGTACACGCCATCATGGGGCCGAACGGCTCGGGTAAATCGACTTTGTCAAAGGTTTTGGCCGGGCATCCGACATACGAGGTCATCTCGGGTGAAGTGCTTTACGAAGGCAAAAATCTGCTCGATCTCGAACCCGACGAGCGTGCCCGCGAAGGCGTTTTCATGGCGTTTCAGTACCCGGTCGAGGTGCCGGGCGTGTCGAATTCGCAATTTCTGCGGCTCGCGTATAACCAGAAAATGATTCATCACGGCCTTGAGGAACTCGACCCGCTCGAATTCAACGATTACCTGAAAGAGAAGGCGAAGATCGTCGATATGAGCAGCGAATTTTTCAAGCGGTCGGTCAACGAGGGCTTTTCGGGCGGCGAGAAAAAGCGCAACGAAATATTGCAAATGGCGGTACTTGAGCCAAAGCTCGCTATACTTGACGAAACCGACTCGGGCCTCGACATCGACGCTCTGCGGATCGTCGCCGAGGGCGTCAACAAACTTCGCAGTCCGGACAACGCGATCATTCTGGTCACGCACTACCAGCGGCTGCTAAATTTCATCGTGCCCGATATGGTCCACGTTCTCGCGAACGGTCGGATAGTCAAAGAAGGCGGCAAGGATCTTGCTCTCGAACTCGAAGCAAAAGGCTACGATTGGGTCAAAGGAGCTGCGAATTAGTCGAATTCAGTTTCTATTCTGGTAAATTGCCACTAGCTTCAGCTAGTGGTTAGTTATTAGTTAATGGACTTGGGCTTTAGCCCAACATTCGGCTAAAGCCGAAATACCTTGGAGCACCGTATCCACTAGCTATAAAGCTAGTGGCAATTTATCAAAACAGCAGAGTGAAAAGATGTCGACCGAAAAAAGTACACAAACAAGCAATTTGACCGCCATATTATTTGGGGTTTTTGCTGTCGTGTGCGTCGGAGCCTTTCTTGTATTTCGCGGCAGCGACTTCGGGCAATTGCCAAAGCTCAACGGCAATTTAGGCGGCGGACCACTGGCGGGTTTTGAGGGAATGCGCAATAGTTTTGTCGGTGTCCTGTTTGCTTTGTTGATCTGGGTTTCCTGGTTCGGCCTCGGCAACTTTGTTGCTCGTTATATCAATGTCGATGGGATCGAAAATCGTTCACCGGTTCTCGAACTCGTGAGAAATACGGCCATCGGTGCTGCTATTTGGTCGCTGATTTGGTTTTTCCTTGGGCTTTTGGGGCTTTATTCGGGGGTTGTAGCCGCCATTGCAATTGTTGTCGGTATTGCACTTGCAGCCTTGAGTTTTAGCAGCATTCGCGGATCAAATGATGAGGGCCGTGTATCGGAGAAGTCATCCATATTTGATCGTACATTGCTTGCGTTGATCGCGATACCGCTGATTCTCGCGTTCGTCGCGTCACTCGCCCCGCCAACGGCGAAGGACACGCTGCTTTATCATTTCGCCGTGCCAAAGGCGTTTATCGCGCAGCACAGCAATGCATTTATCGACGGCAATATCGCGAGCTATTTGTCGCTCGGAACCGAGATGCATACGGTTTGGGCGATGCTGTTGGGCGGATTTGCGAATCTGCGTGCGGCTGAGACGGTCGCCGGTGTGACAATATTTTTGTTCTTTCCGCTGCTGCTTTTGGCGATATTTGGCTGGGCACGAGAGATCGGCATTTCGCGGCGTTGGAGCCTGATCGTGACAGTGATGGTGGCGACAATTCCGACCGCGTATCACGTCGCTTCGAGCGGTTATATCGACCTTTCACTCGCGCTGTATGTGACGCTCGCGATCTACGGTCTAAGCCGCTGGTGGAAAGAGCAGACGAACGCTTGGATCGTGATGACCGCGATATTTCTTGGGGCGGCGTTGGCGATCAAGCTGACGACTGTGCTTGTCTTTGCGGCATTTGCACTTATTGTTTTGTTGCGGGCGAGAAACCCAGTCGCTATCGCTCCCGGTTCTGACGCGCATAGCGCCGGCAAGATCGTCATGAACGGATTTGCAGCCCTCCTGCTCGCAAGTGCGATCGCGTCGCCGTGGTATCTGCGGACGTGGAAGGCGACGGGAAGCCCGGTTTTTCCGTTTTATATGAGCATCTGGAAAGGCGAGGCTAACGGCTGGGACGTCGAGCGGTCAAATCTTTTTCAAGGGATGAACTCGCAATATGGCGGCGAGCAGAAAACAGCGGTTGACTATCTGCTTGCCCCGGTGAATATCTCGGTGATAGCCCAGCCCGAGGATGCGAGACATTTCGACGGTGTTCTGGGCGTCACGTTTTTGATCGGGCTGCCGATCCCGATATGGGCTCTCTGGAAATTTGAACTGCCGGTCGGGGCAAAGATTGGAGCGGGAATAGCTGCAATAATGTTCCTGTTTTGGCTGTTTTCGAGTCAGCAACTGCGTTATCTGCTGCCGATAGTGCCGGTTTTGGCGATTGCTATCGCTGCATCGGCCGAGGCGATTGCGGCTCGCCGGACGCAGCTTTATTTGGTTTGGAAATACTCGCTCGTCGTCGCTTCGGTAGCCGGAATTCTGACAACGACAGCATGGTTTTTGCAAAAGGCCCCGTTGCGGGTCGCTCTTGGTGGTGAAACACGCGACCAGTATTTGACGCGAAATTTGGACTACTATCCGTATTTCCAGACTGTCAATGCGGACACGGCGGCAGACGCCAAAGTGTGGCTGATAAATATGCGGCGGGATACGTATAACATTGAGCGGCCTGTTTTCTCGGACTATCTTTTTGAGGATTGGACGCTGAGAAAAATGGTCTGGGAATCGCGAAGCGTTTCAGAATTAAGAACAAAAACTTCGGCGATGGGCATCAAATATGTACTGACCCGGTACGATTTCCTGTTCGATTTTGATAAATCGTCGCTCGTTGACGACAAGAAGCCGCGAGCCGAAAACGAAGCGAAATTAAAGATCGCAAAAGATTTTATTCTCGACCCGGCCAACACGGTCAGGGCCGACAACAAGTTTAGTTTGATCAAGGTGTTTTAAGAATGGTTTCAACAACAGCCGTAATGGAAAGCCAATTTACGGAACAATTTAGAGAATTTATCAAAGGCGAGTCGAATGCATCGTTAGCGGCGCTCCGTGAAAAAGCGTTTGCGGCTTTTACTGAGATCGGCTTTCCTACGGTCAAAAGCGAGGACTGGAAATATACGAATGTTGCACCGATTGGGAAGGAGACGTGGAACGTTGCGCACCTTTCGTCTTTGTCGGCTGTGCCCGCAACGTCGGGAGATTTGCTTTGGGGTTTTAATACAAGCCGAAACGGATTTGCGGCATTGAATCTCGCCTTTGGCGAATTTCAAGTGATAACCGTTCCAATGGAAACAACTG
Source organism: Pyrinomonadales bacterium (assembly GCA_038227175.1). Classification (GTDB taxonomy): domain Bacteria; phylum Acidobacteriota; class Blastocatellia; order Pyrinomonadales; family Pyrinomonadaceae; genus OLB17. The sequence continues at coordinate 189,195 of JBBRPZ010000002.1, forward strand.
TCGATAAGCCGATAGAAATAAAATTTGTAGGAAATGAAAGCACAGCTATATTCCCGCACGTTTTGATAATCGCTGAATCTGGAAGTAAAGCGACAATTGTTGAATCCTATACCTCGACAGCGAAAAGTTTTACCAACGCTGCTGTCCAAATAGTCGTTGAGGACAATGCCAATTTGACGCATTATCGTGTACAGCGTGACTCGGCAGAGGCATTTCACGTTGGCACGACCGAAGTTTCACTTGGGCGCGGCAGCCGGTACGATTCGACCAATATCAATCTTGGCGGTGCGATCTCGCGGCATGATATTGATGTGAAATTCATGGCCGAGGGTGGCGAGGCTTGGGTCGACGGGTTGTACATGCTGGGCGGCAAGCAGCACGCGGATACGCATTCGATCATCGATCACACGGTTCCGAATTGCACATCTCATCAGACTTACAAAGGCGTGTTGAACGACCATTCACGCGGCGTATTTAACGGCAAGGTCTTCGTTCGTGAAAACGCACACGGCACCGATGCGCAGCAATCGAACAAGAATCTGCTACTGTCTAATGACGCTCGTGTGGATACGAAGCCCCAGCTTGAGATCTTTAACGACGACGTAAAATGCTCTCACGGAGCCACCGTCGGCCAGCTTGAGGAAGAGGAGTTGTTTTATTTGCTGACGCGAGGATTGCCGGACGCGTTGGCGCGCAATCTGCTGACCTACGGGTTTGCCGAGGCGGTTATTCGGAAGATCGGGATAGATTCGATCAGGGAAGATCTGGACGCAGCTGTGCTAAATCGGCTGAACGTAAAATTGGAAGTGTAAAAAAATATGAGGATAAGAACACAGTTAGTAATTGACGACGCCGTAATGATGAAGATCGACGAGATCGCCGGCGAAAGACATCGGCGGGCGATCGTCGTGGAAACGGCTCTAAAAGAGTTCATTGCCCGCGAAGAGGCCAAGCAGAAAAAGAATCCGAAGCCACCGGTCGAAGAGGAATAGGCTGCCGCGAGATAGGTATTACCATGACAGCAGTAAAAACAATGAGTAATTGGGACGTTGAAAAAATTCGCAAAGATTTTCCTGTTTTATCTCAGTCGGTGAACGGCAAGCCGCTTGTCTATCTGGACAACGGAGCTTCGTCGCAGGTACCGCAGATGGTGATCGACCGCGGTTCGAAATACCTAGCCGAGGAGCATTCCAACATTCACCGCGGCGTGCACTATCTCTCGCAGCACGCGACGACAGCCTACGAGGCGGCTCGTGAAAAGGTCAAGCGCTTCATCAACGCCCGCGAGGCGAAGGAGTGCCTTTTTGTTCGCGGCACCACCGAGGGCGTGAATCTGGTTGCGTATTCTTACGGCCGTAAATTCGTCAAAAAGGGTGACGAGATCCTGGTGAGCCAGATGGAGCACCACTCGAACATCATTCCGTGGCAGATCGTCGCCGAGGAACGCGGTGCGAAGGTGGTCATGATCCCGATGAATGAGCGGGGTGAGCTGATCATCGACGAATACGAAAATCTGCTCAGCGAACGCACGAAAATGGTCGCCGTCACGCATGTCTCTAATTCTTTGGGAACGATCAATCCGATCAAGGAAATGGTTGCCACCGCTCACAAATTCGGCGTGCCTGTATTGGTCGACGCGGCTCAGAGTGTGCCGCATTTTCCGGTCGACGTGCAGGATCTGGATGCTGATTTCTTTGCGTTTTCGGGGCACAAGATGTTTGGCCCGACAGGCAGCGGCGTCCTTTACGGCAAACGCGAATGGCTCGACCAGATGCCGCCATATCAGACCGGCGGCGGCATGATCCGCACCGTCAGCTTTGAGAAGACGACGTTTGCACCGATCCCGGATAAGTTCGAGGCGGGCACACCCGCGATCGCCGCCGGCATCGGACTCGGGGCAGCGATTGATTACATAAACGCCTTAGATTTCGAGGCCGCTGCCGCCTATGAACACGAACTGCTCGAATACGCGACCGAAAGATTAGCCGACATTCCAGGCGTAAAAATAATCGGCACAGCCGCCGAAAAAGCGTCCGTTCTATCGTTCACCATTGAAGGCATCCACCCGCACGACATCGGCACCATCCTCGACCAACAGGGCATAGCCGTTCGCGCCGGACACCACTGTGCCCAGCCGGTAATGGAATTCTTCGACGTTCCGGCGACGGCCCGAGCGTCGTTCGCGTTTTACAACACCCGCGAAGAGGTCGACAAACTCGCCGACGCGGTGCAGAAGGTTATTGAGGTTTTTGCTTAGTATGAAAAAACGTGAAATAAAAGTTTGGTATGGAAGATTAGAGGATGCCGAGAAATATCCGGATGTAAAATACTGGCAATCGCAGTCCGACGAAGTGATATTTGATGCGGCGTGGCAAATGGTGGTTGACGCACACGCCATAAAAGGAGAAGATTTGCGTGAATCAAGACTTCAAAGATCTGTTGGCGGCCTTCATCGACGAAAGGGTTAGGTTCCTGATTATCGGCGGGTACGCGGTGATCAAACATACCGAACCTCGATATACGAAGGATCTCGATATATGGGTTTCGCCGGAATTAGAGAACGCCGAGAGGGTCTATCGATCTTTAATCGAATTCGGCGCACCGCTTGGCGACCTGACGCCCGCCGATTTTTCTAAAGAAGGCTATTTTTTCACGATGGGATTGGCTCCGGGTCGAATTGATATTATTTTTGATTTGAAAGAGTTAAATTTTGATGAGTGCTGGGAAAGGCGTGTTGACGCTCGTCTCTCAGAACTCGAAATATTTTATATCTCCCGGGACGATTTGATCCGCAACAAAGAAGCCGTTGGTCGCCTGCAGGATTTGGCGGATGCCGAGAAATTAAGGGAGACGGACGACGAGAAAAGGTAAAAATGATAATCGAAACACTAAAATCAATTTACAAACGAGACCTTCAAAAACTCCTTCAAGAAATCGAGTTATACGAAAACGAAGCTACGATCTGGACGGTCGATGGCGAGATCACTAATTCCGCGGGGAATCTGTGTCAGCATCTGATCGGCAATCTGAAGGCGTTTATCGGTGCCGAATTGGGGCAGTCGGGTTATGTACGTGAGCGCGATCTGGAGTTTTCGAACAAGGGAACACCGCGTGACGAGTTGGTCAAAGGGATTGACGAGACGCTCGCCGTGGTCGATTTGACTCTTAATAAGATGACCATCGCTGACCTCGAAGCGGATTACCCAAAAGTGGTTTTTGCGGATAAGCCGACCATGACGACCGGATATTTCCTGATCCATCTGGCCACGCACCTGAATTATCATCTAGGCCAGATCAATTATCACCGACGTATTTTTGACGCATCGGGGGAATAATCGGCGGCAAAATGCCAATTACAATCGCATGAAAATATATTCAATAAAGTTGTTTTCCGTCATCCTCATTCTTGGCATTTCGGCTCTCGCGTGTACGAGCAATCCGCCTGCGGCTGCGACTTCGAACAGCGTGACTGCCAATTCGCCCGTGCCAGAATCGACAGTCGGTTCAAGCAGTGTCTTACAAAAAGTCACCTTCGAATCGGCGGATAAAACCGTGATCGTCGGCTCGTTTCTTGAATCCGCAAAACCGAATTCGCCCGCCGTCCTGCTGCTGCACCAATTTGGCAGCGACCGGCATTCGTATGACGATTTTGCAAAGCAGTTGCAGGCAAAAGGATTTGGCGTGCTCGCGATTGATGGGCGCGGGTTTGGTGAGTCTATCAAAACGAGCGATGGCAAGACCGTTGCGGTCAGCCGTTCGGACGATGCTGTCAAAGGCATGAACGCAGATGTCGCGGCGGCGTTTGAATTCCTCGCCAAGCAGAAAAATGTCGATGCCGACCGTATCGGCATTGTAGGAGCGTCGTATGGCAGCAGTCTTGCGTTGATCTACGGTGCGAAAAACGCGAAGGTAAAGGCGACCGCCTTGCTCTCGCCGGGCATCAATTATTTTGGCAATATGCCGACCGAACCGGCGGTCAAAACGTATGGCGACCGACCATTATTACTCGTCGCGGCGGATGATGATTCGGAGTCGGCGGATTCCGTCAAAAAGCTAAAAGCGAGCGGCGGCAATGATAAATATGAGGTCAAGATCTACGCCAAAGGCGGTCACGGCACCGGTCTTTTTAAGGCTAAAGTCGGCCTCGAAGACCTGCTTGAGCAGTTTTTGACTAAAAGTTTATAGCTAAGACAAAGGCCCCTTTTATGTCACTTGCGTATCTGAAAGAAGCGATTGCATCGGGCGACAATGAGAAATTGATCCGCTACGTCCGCCTTCATCTTGGCGACGGCAACGCAGATCAGGGTCGCAAAGAGATCGACAAGGCTTGGATCGAAGCGTTAAAACCGCTGCTCGACACGCCGCCGACGGATCGCGAATTTATCCTCAAAACCATCGCTGAAAAAGATGCCGCAACGCTCGCGCATCTTTATTTTCACCTGCATTTTTATTTCATAAAGCGATCAGGGGAATGGATACATGATGGCGAACTATAATAATCTTCGCCGGAAAGTGTTTCCTTTTAAATTGCCACTAGCTTTAGCTAGTGGTTAAGCAACATAAAAAGACGGCTTTAGCCGAATCTCTTATGAAAATAGATTCCTTTGGCTTCAGCCCTAAAATTCGGCTAAAGCCTATATTGTTTGCTGATTTATCCACTAGCTAAAGCTAGTGGCAACTCATAAATTCTATTTTTTATGTTCACAGAATATAACGATCTTGTCCAACTTCGACCCGGACTTTGGGACACGGTCAACGAACGATATCCGGGTTCGATGATTACCAAAGAGAACAGCGTGCCGCTGTCGCGTCTGCAAAAACCGTTGAGCGAGGCACGTTTATGCTTTGTCAGCACGTCAGGTGTTCAGCCGCGCGGGTCGTTGCCGTTCGATACGGTTCATCCGGTTGGGGACTATACGTTTCGGCGAGTGCCGTCGGGGTCGAAACCGGTCGATCTTGAGATTCACCAGCTCAAATACCCAACGGTCGGCGCAAAACGCGATCTGAACGTCATCTTTCCGATCGAGCGTTTACGCGATCTGGTTGCTGACGGCTTTATCGGCGGGCTGACCGAGAATTTCTATTCTTTCATCGGTTATAATATGGATGCGGAGAGGTTAGAGCGGACGCTGGCTGAGGACATTGCATCGGCGGTTGAGGCCGAAAAGCCGGATGTCGTGTTGCTCGCGCCTGCCTGACCGATCTGCCACCAGAGCATCGCGCTCGTGCAGCGCGCTATTGAAATTAGAGGTATCCCGACCGTCTCGCTTTCGGTGTCCTTAGATGTGACGCGACAGATCAAGCCCCCGCGGGCAATGTTTTTGCCGTTTATGATGGGCCATCATTTTGGAGTGCCGTTTCACGTCGAATTACAGAAACGGATAATCCGTGAGGCGTTAGGTCTAATCGACGCAGCCGAGACAAGTGGCGATATTCATTATTTTCCGTTGACCTGGGCAAAAGCGCGAAAAGAGGGTAAGGAAATCGAACAAGAGTTAGCAAAATGTCAGAATTAAGCGATCTATATCAGGAAGTAATTTTAGAACACAACAAAAATCCGCGTAATTTTCGTGAGATTTCGGATGCGAATCAATACGCGGATGGAAAGAACCCATTGTGCGGTGATGCATTGCGCGTGTATGTTTCCTTCGACGGCGACACGATTACGGATGTCGCCTTCAAAGGCTCGGGCTGTGCGATCTCAAAAGCATCTGCGTCGATGATGACGCAGTCGGTCAAAGGCAAAACGAAAGCAGAGGCTGAGCATATATTCGAAGAATTTCACCGGATGGTGACAGGCGACCTCAATATCGAGACTGACGAAAATAATCTGGGCAAACTTAAGATATTTTCCGGCGTCCTAGAGTTTCCGGCCCGGGTGAAATGTGCGAGCCTGAGCTGGCACACATTGAACGCCGCATTGCACGGCGAAGATGTGGTTTCGACTGAATAGAGATGCTAATTGCCAAGCGAACCATCTTCTTATTGATACTCGCGGCTTCGTTTGCAACTTATTTACCGGCATCACCGAACCCCATTCCCACCGAGGATCCGTTTGACCAACACGCAACTGCATTAAAGCTCCGTCTCAAAGGCCTTGGCTTCACAGTGCTTGTCGAAAAGCCATTCATCGTGGTCGGCGACGAAGCCGAGGCTCGTGTAGCGCAGTGGGCCGAGAGCGTGGTCAGGGGAACTGTTACCAGGCTCAAAAAAGACTATTTTCAAAAAGATCCGGCCAACATTCTGGAAATATGGCTTTTTAAGGACGAGACCTCGTATCGCGCACACGCAAAAGAGTTTTTTAACGACGACCCTGACACACCCTACGGCTATTATTCCCCGTCCAAAAAAGCCCTGATCATGAATATTGCGACCGGCGGCGGCACGCTGGTCCATGAGATCGTCCATCCGTTTGTCGCGGCGAATTTTCTAAATTGTCCGGCATGGTTTAATGAGGGGCTTGGCTCGCTCTATGAACAATCCGGTACGGTCAACGGGCATATTTATGGCTATACCAACTGGCGTTTGGCCGGTTTACAGGATGGTTTGAGAAACAAGACCGTGCCGAGCTTTAAGACCATGACCGGGATGTCCGACAAAGAATTTTATGGCGAATCGACGGGTACGAATTACGCCCAGGCCCGTTACCTCTGCTACTACCTCCAGGAAAAAGGCCTTTTGGTGAGGTTTTACAAAGAGTTTTTAGCGAATTCGAAGTCTGATCCGACAGGCTACAAAACGCTGCAGCGGGTGCTTGGCGCCCGCGACATGGCCGGATTTCAGCGGAGGTGGGAGGCGTTCGTCCTCAAGCTCGTTTACTAGACCCTAGATAATTGGCGGCTACAGCTCTAAACTCGGCCACATCTTTGTCCACATCATAGCCGGCGCTCGATGTCTCGTTTGCGATTATGCGAGCGACTGTTTCGGTGGCCTCGACAGCCGCTCGCGCGTTTAGGAAAAGTGCCCGCGTCCGGCGGGCGAGAACATCTTCGACCGTCTGTGCCATCTCGGTGCGGACGGCTCGAACCACGTCACCCACCGAGTACGGAAGATCAGGGTGAAGCGGCGTTTCATCATTTTCGGCCTCCGGCGGCTTGATCTCTAATCTTTCGGTTATACATTCCCGTTTAGCCAGGCTGCCGACGGCGATGGCCTTGTCGACGGCGTCCTCTGCCATTCGGCGATATGTGGTCCATTTACCGCCCGTTATCGTGACAAGGCCTGCGTCGTCCACAAACAAATCGTGGCCGCGTGAGATCGCCGATGTTTTTGTCGCATGCCCACGTTTGACGAGTGGACGGATGCCCGCGAATATGCTCAAGATATCATCTCGGGTTGGCGGCTCTGTCAGGTAATTCCCGACCGTTTCGAGAACAAAATCTATCTCGCTTTCGAGGGCGGCGGGTTCCAATTTGGACACGGCAACCGGCGTGTCTGTCGTACCGACAAGCGTGTAGCCATGCCACGGAATGCAAAAAAGAACGCGACCGTCGTTCGTTTTGGGGATCATCAATGCTGTGTCGGACGGTAGAAATTTACGGTCGAAAACGAGATGTATGCCCTGGCTGTATTTGATTACGGGTTTTGCAGATTCGTCCGAAAGACTGCGAATTGGATCACAGAAAACTCCCGTGGCGTTGATCACGGCCTTGGCTGATGGGGAGAATGTGTCGCCGGTTTCCATGTCATGAAATTCGACACCCGAAATGTTGCCGTCGCGGCTTTTTGTCAGTGAAGTGACCCTAGCGTAATTGAGCACGGCTGCACCACGGATGTGAGCGGTCGTCACGAGATCGATCAGAAGCCGCGTGTCGTCGAATTGTCCGTCGTAGTACAAAACGCCGCCGGACAGACCGTCGGTATTGACGGTCTGCAATTGCCTGATCGTCTCCGCCCTCAACAAGGTCTTTGATCTTCCAAAGCTGTGTTTCCCCGCCAGCAGATCATATATTTTTAGGCCGATGCCATAAAAGGCCTTTTGCCACAGGCCGTAGCAGGGAATGATAAATGCCTGTTTGTGGACAACATGTGGAGCGTTTCGCAGCAAAATGCCGCGTTCCCTCAACGCCTCGTGGACGAGCGATATATTGCCCTGCCGCAGATAGCGGACGCCCCCGTGGACGAGCTTTGTCGAGCGGCTCGACGTTCCCTTGCCAAAATCGTGCTGTTCGAGCAGCAGCACATCGTAACCGCGAGAGGCCGCATCGACCGCGCAGCCGACACCGGTCGCACCACCGCCGATGACGACGATGTCCCACGGCTCCTGACGATCCAGAACGCGTGCAAGGTTTTCCTTTCGATCCATATCCAATCCAGGCCGACAATTTAATCACACTTGCCCGGCGTTTCATTGTATCAGGGCTTTTAATTCGCGGACGGCTTGAAAATATCACGCAAACAGACGACAATCTCGCAAATGTTCGACATGATCAGAACAAACGAGCATGTGTTTGATGCCCTTAAGAAAAATCCAGGGGCGTGGTTAGCGATGGCGTTTGTGGTAACGACGGCGGTCGTTTTACTCAATATCGAAGGCCGCGTTTGGTGGTGCCCGGCCGGCGATCTTGCCCCGTGGTCATGGAGTATCTGGTCTCAGCACAATTCGCAGCACATCGTCGACCCCTATTCCTTCACGCATATTTTGCACGGTGTCGGAGAATTTTGGCTGATCTATCTGGTATTTCACCGCGTTCCGCTCGCGTGGAGATTATTTATTTCGGTTACGATCGCCTGCTCGTGGGAGGTCGCTGAAAATGCGTCCTTTATGATCGAACGTTATCGAACCGAAACCATTTCGCTCGACTATTTCGGCGACTCGATCATCAATTCCATCTCAGACATACTGTGCTGCGCGACCGGCTTTGTGATTGCCTATAAGCTGAGATTTTGGAAATCCGTCGCTTTCTTTTTAGCAACCGAGGCGGTCCTGATCGTCTGGATTCGGGACAGCCTGCTGGTAAATATCGTGATGCTCATCTACCCGATCGAGGCGATCAAGGCTTGGCAGCTTGGTGGGCATTGATTTAACCGCGAAATACGCGAAAAATAAACCTTTTTTGTATCTTGATTCTAACGTTCTCCGCGGGCGGCTTCGACCTGGGTTTCGAGATCGACGGCCAGTTTTCGCGAGCCCGGCTGGTCGAACGTTTCCATCCAGCGCAGCGTCTCGTCCAAGACACGCAGTTGGTATTCACGCCAGTTCGGTCGGCCTGCGACCGAGCCAAAATCGCCGTTGTAATAGGCTGTTCGCGGCGGGCGGACCGCATCGGTGATTTTTGGATCAACCGAGATGTTGATCGTCGGAATCCCGGCCGATTCGACACAGCGGGCGATGATCCCGAGCGTCTGGTGGCAGAGACGCGAGGCGGGGATAAATAAAGCCGCGTGGATTTCGTAACGTGCCAGCCGGCCCGCAATGGCAGGGGCGAGCTCATTAGCGACACGGGCTGCGTGCGGAATGTGGCTGCTGAGGCTCCACCAGACGTTATTGAGACCGCCGATCACGCCGTTTTCGGCATATTCAAGCAGGCGGTCGATCGGGATCTGAGCGTTGCGGTCTTCGTTCACCGCTTTTGGATCATAGCCTTTGGCGGCGTATCGCAGATCCACAGCATCGACCTCGACCGGGATCTCGCGGTAATTCAGATCGCCGTCTTTCGACTCGAGATCAAACGGTTCGGTACCGTCGATATAAGCTCCCGCAGATGTTATCAACGCCAGATTGAGCATCGGCAGCGCACGGCGAACAGGGGTAAACGGCGAGTGGAGGTTCTCGACGAAAGGATACCCGTTAAGCTTTTCGCTACCGTTCCAACGGGTGAAGCGGCTGTTGAAATCTTTCAGATTTTCGATCAATTCCATAACATCAGTCAAAAAAATTATGCCAAATAGAGCATTTAGATCTTAAATTCCTTTGAAAAATCATTCCCGTCAGGCTTCGCGGTGTCTGCCACCTGAAATTTGCGGTTCGAGATAATAAAAAACGAGATCAGAGCGGCGGCCATCGCCGCAAACAGCACCCACACCGAATATTCGTGCAGCATGTTAAATTGCACACGCAGCGGATCGTCAGCCGCGACCTCCTCTATCGGCCGCCCCATCTGGCCCCGGACCGACGCGAGCCAAAATCCGATCACAAACTGCCCAACGGCACACGCAGCCGCAAGAAAAAGCAGCAAAAAACGCTCGACCCACAGCCAAAACCTGCTTATTCGCGAGGTCGCGAGCAGCGACGTCAAAAGCAGGATAACCGCAATGCCAATACCGGCAAAATTGAGGATTGTAAGATTGCGGTTAACAACCGCTCCGGCCAGTTCCCGGTCCGCTAAAACGGCAAACGCGCTCTGGGCGACTCCGATGAAAAACACCGCCGCCCCGATCCAAATGGCCAATAAAAGAAGACGGATGTCAGAGAAAAATTTCATAACCGCAGAGCCTTGCAAGAAAGGTCTATTATCCGGTTTTTCGGGCGAAAGGGCAAAAGACGAGCGGGCGGAACGTGGGCCGGGTGTGGTAATCTTTGCTTTTCGCCAAACTCCGATGACCGTTGACCTCGAACAAGTTTACGACCGGCTATATTCATATTGTAAGGCAGAGGACTTTGCCGGATACGATCCCTTCGATGGGCTCAATAGCCGCTTTTTTCGGCTCACGCCGTTGAAATACTTCACGTCGACCCGTCTCGCGTGGCTACAGATCATCAAACGAGCGCCGGTGAATTTGCGTCCTGCCTTGCTGGTCGAAAAGGGAGTAAATCCAAAAGGTTTGGCATTATTTGCGCTTGCCGAACTCGCGCGGTACCGCACAACTAACGACGAGACACATGCGGAAAACGCGAAACAGCTATTAGAGCGTCTTTTGGATTTTAAGATCGCTGGTGAAACCGCCGACGGTCAGCCGACGGTCGCGTTTGGTTACAATTTCGATTGGCAATCTCGCGTCTTTTTTGCGCCGTTGGGCACACCGGCGATAGTCCCGACGGCGTTCGCCTCGCAGGCATTTGTCGAGGCATACGTTGCGTTTGGAGACACCCAGTATCTCGAAACGGCCGGGAATATCTGTAATTTTGTTTTGGGCGGTCTCAACCGTCCGGTCGAAACCGGAGACGAGCTTTGCTTCAGCTACACGCCGGTCGATCGCAGTGTCATTTATAACGCCAGCCTGCTTGCGGGTGAATGCCTTACTCGGGTTGGCGGCATTACGGGAAACTTAAATTATCTGGACTTGGCCGCGAAGACCGCGCGGTTTGTTGTTAGGCGACAACGGGCGGACGGGGCGTGGGTTTATGGCGAGAACACAAAACAGGCGTGGGCGGACAATTTTCACACGGCGTACGTACTGCTCTCGTTGAAGCGAATTTCCGATGCCGTTCCCGGCCATGCTGCTGAAACAGACGATGCGTTGAAACGCGGGATCGCATATTGGCTCGACAATTTTTTTCTCGACGAAGGAACGCCTAAGTATTACGACAATGAGATTTATCCAGTCGATATTCACGCGGTGGCGGCAGCGATCGTTGCTTTGTGCGAGCTAAAAGACCGCGACGACCGCATGTTGCCGCTTGCCGGCAGGGTAGCCGAATGGGCGACGGAAAATCTTTGCGACCCTAGCGGATTTTTCTATTATCAAAAGCGAAGGAGTTCCAGGGTGAAAACGCCGTACATGCGATGGGGTCAGGCGTGGATGGCTTATGCGTTGGCGAGGCTGATCGAGAGCAAAGCATAGATGCAAAACGAGATCAAGGATTTTTGGCAGGGGCACCCGTGCGGAGCCGAGCTTGTCGGCGACCTTACGGATGAGTCTCGCGAGAAATATCTGGAGTTTTTTCGACGCTATGACGATTATAGATACTCGACTGAAAGTCATATTCTTAAAAGTCTTGACAGGATTGATTTTGCCGGCAAGCGTGTTTTAGAGATCGGCCTGGGCCAGGGAGCCGACGCCGAATACATCGTTAGGCGAGGCGGCCTTTATACGGGAGTCGACCTAACGGACGAATCGGTAAAGCGCGTGAAGATGCGTTTGTCGCTGAAAGATCTCGCCTGCGACACGGTCGAACAGGCGAGTGCTCTTGAGTTACCGTTCGCCGACGATTCCTTCGACATTGTCTATAGCCACGGCGTGCTGCATCATATTCCGGAGATCGGCAAGGCACAGGCGGAGATCGCGAGGGTGCTCAAGCCCGGCGGAAAACTGATCACGATGCTATATGCTAAATGGTCGCTCAATTATATGGTCGCCATTTTTACCTTGCGGAGGCTCGGCTTGCTCGCGATGTACACGCTCGGGATGAAAGGCAGCGGCATTTATGCCGACCATCTTAATAACGCCCGCAAAATGGGGCTAGGCAAATATCTTGCGATGAATAATTTCATCAACGTCAGCACCGACGGTGCGTTCAACCCATATTCGAAGGTTTACGGACGAAGCGAGATCGTCGCTGATTTTACCGATTTTGAGCTGATCGAAACTCACAAAGAGTTTATGCACGCTCCGCCGCTGCCCGTTAATTGGCTGCCGCTTTCGGGGCTACTCGGATGGCATCTTTGGGTCGAACTTAGGCCCAGGAAATGATTTAACGAAAAGACGCTAAGGTGCAATCGAAGATAAAGGGTATGAAAGTACGAACAAGCAAATCCGTCCTTTGCGGCTCTGCGTCTTTGCGTTAAAAATCTCTTATGTGCGGCATTGCCGGAATAATTTCACCTGACCCCGAAACGCGGGTCGCTGCCGCTCTGCTCTCGATCGAGCATCGCGGCCGCGACGATGAGGGCGTTTTTGTTTCGGAGCCGTTTGGCCCCAACCGGTTGAAAGCCTGCCTCGGTCATCGCCGCCTTTCGATCATCGACACATCTGCTGCGGGCCATCAACCGATGCTTACGGAAGACAAACGATATTCAATATCGCTTAACGGCGAGATATACAATTACAAACAGATTCGCACCGAACTCGAAGCAAAAGGCGAGGCTTTTACGACGCAATCGGACACTGAGGTTTTGCTGAAAGCATTTCGAGTTTGGGGCGTTGGGTGCCTCGAAAAGCTGAACGGCATGTTCGCCTTCGCCGTCTGGGACGATGTTGAGAAAACGCTCACTTTGGCTCGCGACCGTGCAGGTATCAAGCCGCTTTATTACGTTAAGATCGGCAATAATTTCACTTTTGCGTCGGAGATAAAAGCGATCCTCGCCACGGGCCTCGTAAAAGCGGAACTCGACCGCGAAGGCCTCGATCAGTACCTGACCTTTCTCTGGACGCCGGACCCGCAGACTGTTTTTAAGAATATTCATAAACTTCCGCCGGCACATTTTCTTCAGTGGAAGAATGGCGAGGTGACCGTTCGTGAATGGTGGGATCTTAAATTTGACAATATTGAAACCGGAAAATCCGAAGAGTATTGGCGTGAACAGGTTCTGGAAACACTCGACCGCGTGGTCGATATGGAGATGGTCGCCGATGTTCCGCTCGGCTCATTTCTCTCGGGCGGCGTCGATTCATCGTCTATCGTCGCATTGATGGCCGGTCACAGCGGCGACCGCAAGGTGTCGACTTACACCGTCGGGATTTCGCAGGAAGATCTGCGGTACGACATAATTCCCGACGACGCCGTCTGGGCCCGGCAGGTCGGCAAGCTGTTTGACACCGATTATCACGAGATAATGCTCAAGCCGGACGTCGCCAACCTGCTGCCAAAGCTCATCTATCACTGCGACGAACCGATCGCTGATCCGGCTATTATTACCAGCTATCTGATATCAAAAGCAGCCCGTGAAACCCTGACAGTTTTGCTTTCGGGCGTCGGCGGCGACGAGGTTTTTGCCGGCTATCCGCGTCAATTAGCGATGAAAATTGCGAGTGCGTTGGATCCGATCCCACAAATGGTTCGCCGGCCGCTGCTCAAAGCCATCGGAGGGATGCTGCCGGGCGGTTTGCCGGGAAGATTTACCGCCCCTTTACGAAATGCGAAGAAATTTGCAAAAAGTGCCGGGATGGATTTCGAGGACCGCTATCTTGGTTTCGGAACGTATTTTACCGCCGACGCTAAACTGGCTCTTTACTCCGACGACATGCGGGCAAGCTGGGCGGCTTTCGACGCGTACAAATATCACCACCGGTATTTCGACAAAGTAAAAAGTGCCGATCCGCTCAACCGCTTGCTCTATGTCGATTTCAAAACCTTTATGCCGTGCCTCAATCTGGCATACACGGACAAGACGTCGATGGCGGCAAATCTCGAAGTTCGCGTGCCGTTTTTGAATGTTGAACTGCTCGATCTCGCAGCAAGAATGCCCGTCGATCTCAAATTGCGAGGGCTGAAACGTAAATATATCTTGAAACGCGCCGCCGAAAAGCTGTTGCCGCACGATGTAGTCTGGCGAAAAAAGGCGGGCTTCGGAGCACCGATTCGGGCGTGGCTTCGCGGGCCGCTGCGCCCAATGGCTGAGGATCTGTTGTCGGAATCGAAAATAAAGGAACGAGGGTTATTTAGCCCAAAAGACGTGCGGCGCATCATCGACACCAATCTTTCCGGCAAGGAAGACCTTAATTTGCAGGTATTTCAGCTGCTGACGCTGGAATTGTGGATGCAGGCTTTTCTTGACTAACAAACGTCTAAGGCCTGCCCGGTTCGCAACGAATCGAGAATACGAAACGTCGTTCGGGTTGTCGCAGCCAGATCGGCGAGGGTGATCGGAGCTTCGCTGCCGCCCATTACCATCGAAAATACCGCTCTGACTTCCTCGGCTTGCCCTTTGTCCTGACCCATCGATTTCTTTACTGTTTCCTTGCCGTTATTGTACGAGGTCGTTCGGCGAAAATCGTCAATGACGAACGATTTGCGCTCGCCAAAGATCTCGATGCGTTCCTTTGCAAGCGTCTTGTCACCCTCGGCCAGATACGCGATCGTGCCGTTGGAACCGTCGGCAAAACGCAGCGTGATAAAGACGGAATCTTCCGCGATGACCTCGTGGTTTTTGCTGGCGATCGCCTCGGCATAAACGCGGGTCGTTACCGAACCGGTCAGAAAATGCATCAGGTCGATAAAGTGACATACCTCGCCGATGATTCGACCGCCGCCCTGGATCGGGTCCTGTATCCAACTGTCACTCGCGACCCTGCCCGCGTTGACGCGATACAAGATCGAAAGAGGCGATTGTCTATTTCTGAAAAACTCCGCCGCCTGTTTTGCAGACGGCGAAAAACGCCGGTTGTAGCCAACCGTCAGCCGTCCCCTTGAATTTTCAGCGGCCGCGATCACAGCGTCGAGCTCTCCGTCATTCATGGCGAGCGGCTTTTCGACAAAAACGTGCTTATTTCGCTCAAGCGCGTTGCGGGCTAATTCGGCATGCGTATCGTGGCGCGTGGCGATCACAATAAGGTTTGTTGTCGCGTCATCAACGACCTGACCCCCATTTGAAACGCACGATGCAAAGCCGTATTGACCGCCGATGTCACGAGCCGACATTCCTGATGCCGTTGCTATCGAGCAAAACTCCGCGTTGTTCGATTTGAAATTTGGAAGAAGGAATTTGCGGGCATAGCTGCCGGCACCGATCATGCCGATGCGGACGGCTTTTGCCGTGTTTGCACCGGAAGGTTTGAGCTTGATCTCCGGCGAAAGCTCTTTTTCCGCGTTGTATTGCAGCACAATGCCCAAGTAGGGCTCGATTGCATCGCCCGAGATGAGCTTGTACGCTGCTTCGCCTTGTTCAATCGGGAAGCGATGTGTGATCAAACGCGTGAGATCGATGCTCCCGTTCGCGACCATATCGAGAAAGGCCTCGATATTGCGACCTTCGGTCCATCTGACGTAAGAAAAAGGATAATCGTGTCCGCGTTCCTCGTATTCGGCGTCGTAACGGCCCGGGCCATAGGACATCGAGAGTTGGAGCGTCAACTCGCGTTCGTAATAGCTCTCACGCGGCACGTCCATGCCGACGAGGCCGACAACGACGACGCGACCTTTCAAACGCGAGATCTCACCGGCAAGCTCGACTGGATCGTTCGATTTTGTCGCGGCGGTGATTAGGACGGCATCGGCACCGCGTCCGCGTGACCATTGATCGATCAGGGCATGCGCGTCGGATGACGATGAACACTGCTCGGCACCCAGCTCACAAGCTAAACCAAACTTTGATTCATCCGTGTCGACTCCGAAAACGCGGCAGCCGTTAGCTTTCAATAGCTGCACCGTGATCTGCCCGAGTAGCCCGAGGCCAATGACGACCATCGCTTCGCCCAATGTCGGCTGGGCCAGACGCACGCCCTGCAAAGCGATCGCTCCGAGTGTGCCGAAAGCTGCTTCGTCAAAACTGACCTTGTCCGGCATCCGCATGCATAGATTTTTCGGAACCGAGATCATCTCGGCGTGCGACGCAAATCCCGCACCGGCACACGCAACACGCATCCCGACGCTAAAACCGCCGACACCTTCGCCTACCGCAATAACAGTTCCGGCAGCGCTGTAGCCCATCGGGATCGCGGTTTCAAGCTTTGCCTTGACGGCGGTAAAGGTGCTCATCAGGCCTTCGCTGCGGGCCTTGTCAATGACTTTTTTGACGAGATCGGGGCGATCCTTGGCCTTGCCAAGCAGGCTCTTTTTGCCGAGATCGACTTTCGATTTCTCGGTTCCGGCGCTTATCAGCGACGCGGCTGTGCGTACCAGGAGGTGCCCACGCTGAACCGACGGCGGCGGTACGTCGGCCACCGATAGCACGCCCGTTTTCATATTTTGAAGGATTTGCTTCACGTCAGCCGATTATAAACAAATGCCGCAAAAGCACAAAAAATCCCCGTCACGATTCCGCCCGAACTGTGTGAAATAAATCGCTCTGATGTACAATCACCTCAGTGATGCACGTACCTTTTGTAGACTTGAAAGCACAGTATGCCAGCCTAAAACCGGATCTGGACGAGGCCATTTTAAAGGTGGTTTCCGAGACAGCGTTCGTCAGCGGCAAATACGCAGCGGCGTTTGAAAAGTCGTTTGCCGAATACATCGGCGTCGATCATTGCATAGCGGTGGCCAACGGTACGGACGCGATCGAGATCGCTTTGCAGGCAATTGGCATCGCAACCGGCGATGAAGTGATCGTACCCGCAAACACCTTTTTCGCAACCGCCGAAGCGGTGTCGAATGTCGGTGCCATACCGATTTTTGTCGATTGCGAGCCTAATTTTTACAACATCAACACCGCGAAGATCGAGGAAAAGATCACGCCGAAAACAAAGGCGATAATTCCCGTACACCTTTACGGGCTGCCCGCGGAAATGGATGCGGTCATGGAAATCGCACGCCAGCACGGTCTAAAGGTGCTTGAGGACTGCGCCCAGGCGCACGGAGCTACGTACAAAGGTCAAACGATCGGCACATTTGGCGATGCCGCAAGCTTTAGCTTTTATCCGGGCAAGAATCTAGGTGCGTACGGCGACGCGGGCGCTGTCGTGACCAATAATGCCAAAGTCGCAGAACAATGCCGATTGATCGCAAACCACGGCCAGGCCGCCAAATATCGTCACACGCTCAACGGCCGTAACAGCCGTATGGACGGCATTCAGGCGGCGGTCTTGTCGGTGAAATTGCAGCATTTGGATAGTTGGCTGGACGCCCGCCGCCTTAACGCTGCCCGATATAATGAGCTGCTGGCCGACACGGACATCCCCTTGCCGACGGTTCCCGATCATTTGGTTCACACTTATCATTTGTATGTTGTTCGCGTAAAAGAACGGGACACGGTGGCCGCAAAATTGAACGAAGCCGGTATCGACACCGGCCTGCATTATCCGACGGCATTACCCTTTCTCGAGGTGTATTCGGATGTCGGCTATCAGCCAGACGACTTTCCGGTCGCGCATTCGCAGATGAGCGCGCTGCTGAGTCTGCCGATGTATGCCGAGCTGACCGATGACATGATCGGATATGTCTGCGAGAATCTGAAAAGGGCCGTTTCGCAGGTTGCGGCGGTTGGCGAGTAATAACGGGCTTTTTGTCGCCAACGGCGACGGACAATATAGCCTGGGGAGAAGCGAATGCAATGAGCGAATCCCTAGGTTTCGTGATGAATTAGCAAACCGTCCCTGAAGGGGACGAACAATGTTGTGGCTCGCCTTCAGCGAGCGGATAAAATGCGGATGTGACCCTTCGCTCCACCCTTGGCTTTAACGTTCGTCGCCGATGGCGACAGCAAGGCCGTACTTCCGACTTCGACAATACATTGGAAAAAAAGCGCTCTACCATCTGGTTCGACCTCGACAATTCACCACACGTGCCGCTTTTCGCGCCGGTCATCAAACACTATCGTGAAAAAGGCATTGACGTTATTTTGACTGCTCGCGATCATTCCCAAACCATTGAATTAATGAATATTCATGGTCTCGGCGGGACATTTGACGCCATCGGCAAACATTACGGCAAGAGCAGAATTAACAAGATTCGTGGCTTGGTCGAGCGTGCGATTCAGTTGAGCTCGCACGTTAAAAAAGCTCGCCGACAGGGAATAAACATCGCGGTCGCAGTGAGTCACGGTTCGCGTTCGATGGTGCTTGCGGCGAAGTGGCTTGGGATTCCCATAATCTCGATGTATGACTACGAACATACCGAAACGACGATCTTTAACCGGTTTTCGGACCGCGTGATGGTTCCCGAGTGGATCCCGGACGAGGTACTTGACGGCATCGGCCTTTCCGCGAGCAAACACGTCAAATATCCGGGAATTAAGGAAGAGCTTTACGTTCGCAGCTTTCGGCCAGATCCTACTTTTCGGCGGCAGTTCGAAGAAATGCCCTACGGACAGGATGGCTCAAAATTTATACTCGCGGTCGTCAGGCCTCCTGCGACTACGGCAAACTATCACTCTAAAAAGAGCGACCTGTTACTCACGGAGCTACTTAAGTTACTGCTTACAACTCCGGATGTTTTCACTGTCATAGTGCCAAGAACTACCGAGCAGGGAGAGCAAGTCCGAGCGCAGGTTGGCGTGATCAATTCTTGGCCAAGCTGCTTAATCCTTGACACGGCGATCGACGGCCTTAATTTGGCCTGCGCCGCGGATCTGGTGATCTCCGGCGGAGGGACGATGAATCGTGAGGCTGCATTGCTCGGCGTGCCAGTCTACAGTATCTTTGCAGGCAAGCTCGGTTCGCTCGACGAAAAGATGGAAAAGGAAGGTTTAATAACTTTCATTCGCGAGCCGGGAGACGTGGAAAAGATCAAATTGGTAAAGCGGACGCGTGATGCCGCAACGGAAAACGATTTGACCGACAGAGTTGAATCGGCAGTGAAAGAGCAGATAGACTCGTTTCTTGATCGATAGCTGTGGTCTTTTTCTTACTTTGCGTTCTTCGCGGCGTTGCGTGAAAATCCATCTCACGCAAAGCCGCTAAGGCCGCAAAGAAGAGATTTGGCAATGTTCAAGCAATATCCAAAATACAAGTTTGTTCTTGCCGCATGCGACTATTTTTTGCTGCTCGGTGCGTGGCTTGCAGCGGTGAATGTTCGTTTTTACAACGTGTCCGCAATGGAACTGCTTACCCGGCCGTTGATGCGTACCCAAGCGGCGTTGGTGATATTGTATTCGCTCGTGTGGATTGTCATTTTCCAACATTTCAGCCTCTACAAGCTCAATCTTTTTATGTCGTTTGGCGAGCAGCTTATCGCCATCGCCAAATCGCTGTTGTACGGCCTGATCGGCCTTGTGTTGATAACGTACATCTTCAAGCGACTGGATTTTGTAGAGTCGCGAATCGTGCTCGGACTGTTTGCCCTGTTCAGCGTCGTTGGCATGATGGCGTTTCGGACGCTGATCTTTCGGCGGCTTTTCGCGTTCGCCTCGAAAAAAAAAATCGTCCGCCGCAAGGTGCTGATAGTCGGCCACGACCGAACGGCGAAAATGGTCGCCGCTCAGATCACGCTCGACGACACCCACGGGTTCGACGTCGTGGGTTTTGTTAATGATGACCTTCCCGCAGGTGAGCGGGTTTTCGAAGAGCTTGAAAATGTCGGAAGTCTTAGCGACATAGACGGGCTAGTTGACCGATTTGAGATTGACGAGGTCATCATCGCTGAGAGCGATGTGACGCACAATGCCCTGCTCGAGATCATCGACAAAGCCCAAGCGACATCAGCCAACGTCCGGCTCGTCTCCGAACTGTACAACATAATTCCCGAAAAGGTCCTGCTCGAAAAATATCTCGGCGTTCCGATCGTCAAGATGCCGCAGAATTACGAGAACGTGCTTTTCAGCGCCTACAAGCGCGTCTTCGATTTTGTGTTGGCTGCGGTCGGTATCGTTGTGCTCGGAATTCCATTGGTCGTGATCGCCCTGCTGATCAAATTAACGTCAAAAGGGCCGGTGCTTTATTCACATACACGAATCGGCAAAGACTGCAAACCTTTTGAATTCTATAAGTTTCGCACGATGGTCACCGGCAGCGACGACGCCACCCATCGGGAGTTTGTGACCGATTTTATCCAGGCTGACGGCCAGGAAAATCGAGCCGACGCGGTCAGGAAAATAACCGGCGACCCGCGTGTGACGACGATCGGACGTATCTTACGAAAGACGAGCGTTGACGAATTGCCACAGCTATTTAATGTTTTAAAAGGCGATATGAGTCTCGTCGGCCCACGGCCGTGCATGCCCTACGAACTCGAGCAATATCAGGAATGGCATCGCCGCCGTTTATCGGTGATTCCAGGATGCACCGGTCTATGGCAGGTCGCCGGGCGGAGCGCGGTTGATTTTAATGATATGGTCATATTGGATTTGTTTTATATCGACAATATGTCGCCGCTGTTCGATCTGCGGATAATATTGAGAACGCTGCCCGTAATGCTGTTGGCAAAGGGCGGGCATTGACGAGCTTAAATGTCGAGGTATTTTTTGAACGCGGATTAAGCGGATGGGGCGGAAATAGCCGGATCAGGAAAAAGACAGAGCATTTATTCATATCCGCCCAAATCCGTTCGATCCGCCCGATCCGCGTTCAAGAAAATGTAATGATTGAGTAAAGAATGTTAAAAGTTGCGGTTATCGGTGCCGGCTATTGGGGGCCAAACCTTATCAGAAATTTCCTCGCGGCGGATCACGTCGACGGCGTTGTTGCCTGTGATCGCGATGCCGAACGACTCGCGAAAATGCGCAAGATGTTTCACGGCATTGAGACTTCGGAAAATTACGAGGAAGTCATCGCCCGCGCGGATATCCACATTGTCGTCATCGCAACACCTGTTTCGACACATCACGAAGTTGCCAAAGCCGCTTTGCTTGCAGGTAAACATTGCTTTATCGAAAAGCCGATGACCGCGAGCGTTGCCGAGGCTGAGGAGCTGATCGAACTCGCTGAAAGTAAAAGCCTCAAGCTTTTTGTTGACCACACTTTCATCTACACCGGTGCTGTCCGCAAGATGAAGGAGATAATTACTTCGGGTCGCCTCGGTGAGATCTATTACTTCGATTCGGTGCGGATCAATCTCGGGCTCTTCCAGCACGATGTGAACGTCATCTGGGATCTGGCTCCGCACGATCTGTCTATCATGGACTACCTGCTCGAACAAAAACCGGTTGCCGTTTCCGCTGTCGGAAGTTGCCACGTCGGGAACGGCCTCGAGGACATCGCCTATCTGACGCTCGAATTCGAAAATAATCTTATCGCCCATTTTCACGTCAACTGGCTAGCCCCGATGAAGATCCGCAAAACCCTGATCGGCGGCACAAAATCGATGATCGTTTACGACGACAACGAGGCGAGCGAAAAGGTCAAAATCTACGACAAAGGAATCGATGTGACGACGCGCGAGGGCGTTTACGACACGCTCGTGCAATACCGAACCGGTGATATGCTCTCGCCCAAACTTGATCAGGAAGAGGCTCTTCTCGTCGGCACGCGGCATTTTCTTGACTGTGTTTTGAACGACACGAAACCGCTCACTGATGGCCATGCGGGGCTAAATGTCGTGCGGATATTGGAAGCCTCGGCGATCTCCATTAAGGATCGTGGCCGTCTGATCGAACTGTAAAACGAATGAGCCAAACGACATTTACCGAAGGATACTTGCGGGACAACTTCATCCGCCTAAGCAATGTGACGCTTGGCCGCGATGTCAAGATTTACTCGTTCGTCAATGCCTACGGTTGCGAGATCGGTGACGAGACGCGGGTCGGGGCATTTGTTGAGATCCAGAAAGGGGTGAAAATCGGACGCCGCTGCAAGATATCAAGCCACTCGTTTTTGTGCGAGGGCGTTACTATTGAGGACAATGTGTTTATCGGTCACGGCGTGATGTTTACGAATGACAAATATCCGCGAGCGACCAGCCCCGGTGGTTCGCCGCAGTCTGAAGAAGATTGGGAGGTTATCCCGATCATGGTCAAACAGGGAGCGAGCATCGGTTCGAACGCGACGATCCTTGCCGGCGTCACTATTGGCGAAAATGCCATGGTCGGAGCCGGAGCCGTGGTGACCCGCGATGTTGCCGCAAATATGACCGTTGCCGGCGTTCCCGCCAAACAGGTAAAATGAACATCGCCGCCGCGCTAACTCAAGCCCGCGAAGAGTTTCGGCAATCAGGCGTTGCCGATCACAACCGCGAAGCCTCGTCTTTGCTGGCCTTTTCTATCAAACAATCTGCGACATTTCTTATCGCTCACCCTGAGTACGAACTCAGGGCAAGCGAGAAAACCCTATTTGACGAGGGCGTAAAACGCCGCTCAAACCGTGAACCGTTTCAATATATTGTCGGACATCAGGAGTTTTACGGACTGGATTTTGTCGTCTCTCCCGACGTACTGATCCCGCGTCCCGAAACAGAGGTACTTGTCGAAGATGCAATCCAAGTGTTGAAAAGGATGGAAAATCCGACGTTTTGTGAGATTGGCGTCGGCTCAGGCTGTATTTCGGTTTCGATTCTGCACAACGTGAAGACGACGACTGCCAAAGGCGTTGATATTTCGGATAAAGCTCTTGAGGTGGCTCGGGCCAACGCCGCCGCGCATCTTGTCGAAGATAGAATTGAACTGCGCACCGGCGATATTTTCGGCGACGTCGCCGGCAAATTTGACCTGATCGTTTCAAATCCGCCTTATGTACCGGCTGGAGATCTTCCCGGATTGCAGCCCGAGGTGGTCAATTTTGAACCGCACAGCGCCTTGGCCGGTGGTGATGACGGCCTTGATATTGTCCGGGGGATCGTAAAAGATTCACCGAAACATCTGGCTTCGCGGGGCGTATTATTAATAGAGATCGGATTTGGCCAGTCGGACGCGGTGGCTCTATTGTTAGACCAATCCATTTGGGAAACGCCCGTCTTTTTGCCCGACCTTCAGGGTGTGCGACGCATCTTAAAGGTGCGGGCCAGGTCTTGAGACCCAAATATTGCTTGCGTTAGAAGGTAAGTGGAGTTAATATGAATCCACGACCAAGTAATAGGCAGTTTGAAAGATGTCGGGTAGGGCCGTAATGGCCGGGCGTTCCGTGGGAATGGCGGTGATGCAAGCCCGTTTGAACTTCGTAAGGTTAACCTTTTTTTGACGATCGGAGGTGATTTTTGTGAAGGATATGCTTTATGCCGTGTTAGCTCTCGTTACCGCAGTGGGTGCCGTTTTTTCGTGGCTTCAGTACACCGGCAGCGCAAACATTCTTTTTCTTGTGCTGTTCGGCGTCCTTATTATTGCGACAATAGCACTTGGGGCGATGTTTCTGTCGGGACGGGTCAATAAGAAAGAAGACATTCATATTACAGAGTAATAGTTGGTGGTTTGTAACATTTAAGTATGGCGATCGACAGCTATCGGGTATAGCTGTGGACGTTGGTTTATTTCATCAAAAGCGACTGGAATATTATATTTCCGGTCGTTTTTTTGCGTCATCAGAAGGTTAGTTATGGACTATTGCCGAAAATACGATATAATGTTTACAAAAATGTAATGATTAAAACATTGCGTTTTGAGAGAAACAATGCCGAAGATATCAGATATTCAGGAAACGCCAAATCCGAACGCCGTTAAGTTCATTTTGAAAGAACCGGTGTCGCACGGTACGTCGCACTCATTTAAGACCGTCGTTTCGGGTGCGGATGACAAGCTTGCCAGGTCGATATTTGATATAGGCGAGGTTGTTTCGGTGTTTTACATGGACAAGATGATAACGGTCGAAAAGACGGACGATGCCGAATGGGATGAGCTTTTGCCGACTCTGGCAGTGCCGATCCGTGCCGCCGAAGCTGTTAAAATGTCCAACGGAAACGGCAAAGCCGCCGCTGCCGCCGTCGGCGGTGCAATAGCCGCCGCAGCCAGTGATGACCCAAAGATCGCGCAGATCAACGCGCTCCTGGACGAACGCATCCGCCCCTACCTCGCAAGCGACGGCGGCTGGCTCGAGGTTTTAGAATTGCAGGACACCACGCTAACGATCCGTTACGAAGGCGCCTGCGGCAGCTGCCCCAGCTCGCTCACCGGCACGCTGATGGCGATCGAAAATATGATCAAGGAAGAGATTGATCCTGAGATTTCTGTCGTCGCAATTTAGCCGAGGCCCTCAATTGTTCAACAAACAATTGTTCAACAAACTTTATTTGTTGAAATGTAAGAATTTCTTGACATTTCGCAATACAATTGTGGATAATTCAAAATGATGGCGACCCGCGCAAATAGTCGCCCAAGCCACCAGGGCTACGTGCTGCCCGGAACCGCCAACCGCAAACATTCAATAATACACTGTATTTTTTTCTTGATGGAGGAGAAACCCAAGTGAATAGCGAAGAACTCGAACTTAGCCTTAGAAGTGAATTCGAGAATTATCTTAAGACCGTCGTTGAAGAGATGAAGCAGGACGTTGCTGAATTTCAGAGTAAGATCGACGCCGAGTTTGAAAAGCATAAATCTCAGATAAACGAGGCTTTTACGGGCTTTGCCACGCGTTTCGATTCAGGTCATGAGTTTGACAAAGGGTTTACTGAATCCGTGGTCGAGCACCTGCACCTGGCCCGCGACGAGGGTGCGAGACTGTCGGCGAACGCCTATGCCGAAGCCGAGAAGATGGACGCGGAAAACGCTCCGGCCCCGCTGGATTATGCCGAGCTTCGCGACGCAATAAGCGACATCAGCAGCAAAGATTCGCAGTCGTCGATCCTGAAATCGCTTGTCGAGCACGCCTCCAAATTTGCCCCTCGCGGAGCATTTTTTATCATCAAGAACGAGCATTTTGCCGGTTGGAAAGTCTTTGGCGAGGAATCGGAAACCGCCGAGGGTGCGATCCGCGATATACATTTTCCAACATCGGCGGACTCGATCCTTGGAAAATCGTCGTCGTCCGCAGCAACGGCTGAGGGACCGCACGGAACCCACGAGGCCGATTCCGAATTTTTAGGCCCGCTGGAGTTTGGCCAGCCCGACCAAATGTACGCGATCCCGCTCGTCGCCCGTGGACGCGGCGTCGCTGTTATGTACGCCGACTATGGCACGGCAGGCGTCTCCATCAATCTTGAGGCTCTCGAGACGATCGTCCGCGTTGCCGCTTTGACGGTAGAGCTTTTGGCCGCCTCGCAGACCGCTAAGGCAGAAAACCGCCAGGTCGCTGCGGCTGATTTTGAAGAAGCACAGCCTGAGACCAGTGACCATTCGCATATTGAGCACAGCTTTGCGGAACCGGTCGATGAGACGCCGTACACGCAGGCGGTTGAGGAGACGGCCCCCGAGTTTGCGTTCAGCGACAGCGTTTCGTTTTCCGGCGGTTTTCCGGCCGAACCTGCGGTTGCTGAACCCGACTTTGTTACCGAACATTCATTCGAAACCACTGAGGCGGTTGCAGAGACGCCTGAGGTGGTTGCTCCCTCGTTTGTCGAAGAAATACAGTATCTGGGTGCGGACGAACCTGCTCACGCAGCAGAAGAATTTGCTCCCATTGCCGAAGAGTCCTTTTCATTAGACGAAGACCACGGACACGCTGCTCATGGGCATGTTGCGGAAGAGCACCAGGTTGTCGTCGAAGAGCATGAGCCTTCCGTTGCCGTGCCTGCCGTCGAACATATTCCCGAATTTGAATCCAATGACGCCGCGATGATCTTCGACGAGGCTGAGCCGGTGGTTGCCAAGAAATCGCCGTTTGACAGGACCGTCGAGCCGTTTGAGCCCGCGGCGGCGATCGGGAGCGGTGGCGTGGCTCACGCCATCGAGTCCGCCGTCGAGGTTGCGCCGGTGTCATTGCCACAGGCCCGTCTCAGCGACCGCCCGGTCGACCTGCCGATCGAGGTGCCCGAGGAAGAACGCCGTCTCCACAACGACGCCCGCCGCTTTGCCCGTCTGCTAGTGTCCGAGATCAAGCTCTATAACGAGAAAAAGGTCCTCGAAGGCCGTCAGTCGCACGACCTCTACGACCGCCTCCGCGAAGCCATCGACCGCTCACGCGAGATGTACGACAAACGCGTCCAGCCGCCGGTAGCTGCCAGATTCGACTACTTTCATTACGAGCTGCTAAACGCCCTCGCCGATGGCAACCCCGACCGCTTCGGCACCAACTACCCCGGCGCTACCGTCTAGTTAGAAAAGTAAAATAAAGAAAAGCCGCTCCGACCTCGTCGTGGGCGGCTTTCCTATCTGCATTTAGGCGATCAATTGATTCGTTCCGAAGGAAAAACGGGCTGGCCCGGGTCCGGTCTGTTTGGCGATGTGTGGCGGTGGGTGATTTTCCAGTCCTTGCCGATGAGTTTGAAGATGAGGGTCATGCGGCCGGCGGCGTCTTCGAGTTTGCCGTTGTTTTCCTGGGTTTGTTTCCATTTGCAGGTGACAACGGCGGCGGTGCGGCCGAGCATCTCGATCCGCAGGCCGGTTATTTCGAGCGAGACGTTTTTGAGCTTGGCGTAGATGGCTTCGTTATTGGTCTTGACGGTTTCCCAGCCGATGGTTACGGAGCCGTTGTTGTTAAAGATCAGCAGGCGGTCGCTCTTTTCGTAGGCGCTCATGACCTTATCGACATCGACCTGTTTGATGCCTTCGATCAGCCGGTCAAAGGCGTCGTGAACACCTTTTGAAGGGTCAATCTTCGCGGCACCCGCCTTCTGGCCAAAACCGGCGACGGCTGTAATGAGGACGAATAGACAAACGACGGCAAGCTTTTTCATAAACATAAAAACCTCTACGGAAATCTTAGACCGTAGAGGTTTGAAAATCAAAAAAGCGATGTCCTAGTTATTTCTTGATCTTTGACAATGTTTCGATCAGCACGGCAGGTTCGGCCCGTTTTTTGTAGTCGGGTTCGATATAGGCATAAACGATCTCGCCTTTTTTGTTGACGATGTAGGTTGCCGAAATGGGTAGTTCGGGCTTTTCGGTGCCGTTATATTTTGCCAGATCGATGCCGTAACCCTTATATTTTGCGTCCATTTCCGGCGAAAACTGATACACGATGCCGAAACTCCTGGCGACGTTCAGGTTAGGATCGCTGAGAACGGTAAATTCCAGTTCGTTCTTTTTGGCGATGTCCATGGAGCGGTCCGGCGGTTCGACGGAGATGGCGACGAGGTTGCCGCCGTTTGCCTTGATCTGCGGCAGATTTTGCTGTAGTGCGTGCAGGTATTTGTTGCAAAACGGACACCACGCGCCGCGGTAGAAGACGAGAACCATATTGCCCTGAGCGAGCAGATCTTTGCTGCTCACCATTTTGCCGTGCGAATCGCTTAGGTTAAATTCCGGCATTTTGGCACCGACGTTCAGAGCGGTTTTGGCGGCATCCTCGACAGAGACAAATTTGGCCATCTCCATTTTCATTCCGTCGTCTTTTTTCATTGCGCCGTCCTTCATCATGGCGTCATCTTTCTTCATGGCCTCGTCTTTCTTCATGGCCTCGTCTTTTTTCATAGCTTCGTCCTTGCTCATTTTTGTGTCTTGGGCAAGGGCGGAAATGCTAAAAACCGTGACGGCCAATACGGCTAAACAGATAATTTTTTTCATTATTCCTCCGGGTTTTTTGAGTAGGTCTGTAAAAGTAATACTCGTTGCCGCCGATTCTATTCCCTTTCTGGATAGATTGTTTACGCCCAAGCGTCGGTTTTATACGATTTCGTGACGAAAACGTAAGAGTTGCACGATTTGGTTTTTTGCGAAAAAGAATAATATGCAGAAATACTTAATAAAACAGCCAGTGCAGAGGCATATTGTAGCAGCGGTATGAATATTGCCTCTGTAATCCGCATAAGTTGAGCATTCACGTTTCAACCACTCTTCCCGAGGACAAAAAATGATCAAATGGGAGGGAAAGTCTTATGCGTAACGCGGGTAAGCTTTTTTGGTTTACTGTTTTTGTAATGACGTTTGTTTTGGGCAGCGTCGTGTTCGTTTTTGGTGCGGGCAGGCCCGCTAATACGGTGAATTTGCCGGAAGTCAGCGTCAACACCGATGACGACGAAGCGGACGTGCCGGATGCAACTTCGCGTGTCGCCCGGATTAGTTTTATACGCGGCGATGTGCAGATACGCCGGGTGGGGAACACCGATTGGGAAAAAGCGACGCTGAATCTACCGATCGTCGAGGGCGACGAGCTGGCGACCAGCGGCGGATCTCGTCTCGAGATACAGTTTAATAATTTCAGTCATTTGCGACTCGATGACAATGCTTCGCTAAAGATCGCGGTCCTTCGCAATGAAGGTATCGCGGTCAGCCTGTCGCTGGGGTCGATGAGTCTGCGTGTGACCGATCTTGATAAATCGGCCGGCTATATCGAGGTCGATGCTCCGAAAACGACCATCGCCGTGCAAAAGGCCGGAACCTACCGCATCGACGCCGGTAAGGCTGGCGATGCGGATATTCACCTGAGTGTTACCAATGGTGGCGAGGCCCGCGTTTATTCGGACACCGCCGGATTTACGCTAAAGAGCGGTCGCGGAGCACGGGTATTCATCGACGGCTCTAACGCTGGCGAGTGGGAAACGGCGGACGCCGCCCGCAACACCGACGAATTTGACGGCTGGGCTAACGACCGCGACGCGACGATCGCCCGGCAAATAAAGGACGCCTACTACGACAAGTATTACGATCAGGACATTTATGGTGCGGACGACCTCGATGCATACGGTGAGTGGGTCCACACCAGCAGTTACGGTTACGTCTGGCGCCCTTACAGAAACTCGATCAATGTTTATGCCGACTGGTCGCCGTACCGCTACGGGCATTGGCGCTGGGTTCCGCCGTTTGGCTGGACGTGGGTCAACGACGAACCGTGGGGCTGGGCGACGTATCATCACGGACGCTGGGTTTATGACAACGGCTACTGGGTTTGGTCGCCCTATGGATATTACCGGCCATCGCATAGCTGGTGGTTCCCTGCTTTGGTCGTGATCAACGTGATCAATAACAACGTCTGCTGGTACCCGCTGCAGTATCATCACCGGTATGCGAGCTTTAACAATCATCACGGCGGTCGCGATGATGACCATCATCTCGGAGGAACAGGACGCCCGCCGGGCCCAAGACCTTCCCCAACACCGGCACGTGGTCCGCGGCCGACACGTACCCCAGGCGGGATTGAAAAGGGGCCTGACACAACGGGCAGAGGTGGACGGCTGGACGGAGGCGATCCTTCGCAGGATCGTGTGCCGTCAAATGGCGTCGTTGCGGTTGGCGCTAAGGAATTTGGAACTGGCAGGCACGGCGTCCGGACCGCCCCGCCGGTGATCGCGGGCGAGGCACTTTCCAGGCTTCCAACGATAGCTCAGGATCTGCCCGACTATGGACAGGTCAACCGCCGGATAACCCGCGAGATCAGCACGGACAAGCCGAAATCCGATGACGGTAATAAACGGATGCAGGTCGGGGCTGCGGATCGCAAAACGGACGCACCGCTTGACCGGGAACTGCGCAATACCCGCATGTTCGGCGGTCGCCCGCCCGCAAAACAGACTGATACGGGTAGCACAAAAACCACTGATTTCAGTTCGCGCGAACCGCGAAATACCGGAGCGGTCGAACGCCCATCGGTGAGGGAAATGCCCAGAAAGCAGCCGCCGACATTTGACAGATCTCCACGGGAAACACGAGAGCCAAAGGAGACCCCTGCGACGAGGCCGCCGGTTTTCGATTCACAACCGAAGGAAAATCCACCGGTCAGGCAGCCGAGGAACGATCCTCCGCAGCGAGAGGACAACCCGCGAAGCGAGACGCCACCCGCTAAACAGCCGCCGCCGCGCGAAGCAAAACCGCCGCGCGAATCGCCAAAGCCGCAGCCAAAAAGCGATCCGCCGCAAAAGAGTGAGCCGAAAGTCGATAAACCCGTACTGAAAACCTCTAAGGACAGTGATCATCTGGAGACGCAAACTTAGCTTACGGATATCGATGAAAAAGAGAGGGCGCCTGAATAGACGGCCTCTCTTTTTCATCCAATTCATCGACCGATGGGTCAGCTTGCGAGAAATATCGCCCGATCGATCGCCGCCGGATCGCCGACTACGGCGAATCTCAGGTTTTTCATATATTTTTTGGCGACGGCCTGGACGTCCTGAGGCTTGACCTCGCGGATGTGATTGAGAAACTCGAACGAATTTCTCCAACTGCCGCCGATCAATTCGTATTCCGCCAGACTGCGGGCCTGGGCGGCGTTCGTTTCCTGGCCGAGATAGTATGTCGTCAGATACTGGCCGGCCATGCCCGAGATCGCGGCGGCGGTAACCGGTTCCGTTTGCAGCTTTCTAATCTCGTTGAGCATCACGCTGACGGCCTGATTTGCGTCGACCGCGGTGACATATATGTTTCCCGTATTTACCGCAGTATTGCCCATGTCCGCGTTCGGAGCGTACGACAATTGCCGCTGAACGCGAACCTCCTCAAAAACACGCTGCTGCAGAATGGTCGTCGCGACCCGCATGGCGTAGAAATCAGACGAATTTAAAGAAGGTGCGTTGAATACTCCCTCGACGTAGTTCGTCGGCAGCGTCCGTTTTGTAACGTCGAGCGTCGGCTTGGAAAAATCGAGCGAAGGCAGGGTTTTGGCCTGATAGTTTCCTTTTGGCAGCTTGCCGAACGAGCCTGCGACCAGTGTCTTTAATTGTGAAGCATCGATATCGCCGACCACGACCAGCAGCAGACGCGAGGTCTGCATTACGTCGCGATGATAGTTTCGCAGATCGTCGACCGTAAAAGATCCGATGGTCGCGGGCGTGCCGTTTGGATCGTTCGCATACGGGTGTTTGGCGAAGAGCGTCCGGCTGCTGAGGGCCGAGAGGGCACCGTCGCCATCGACCTCCGATTCGCTCAGCTTGGTTGCAAGCTGTGTGCGTACTCGTTCAATATCGGCGGGAACGAAAGTCGGATTCAGAACGACATCCGAAAAAACGTCCCAGATGCGGTCAAAGCTCTTGCGGGTCGACGAAAACGAAACGACGCTGTAATCCGTAGCCGCACCGGCCCCGAGCGTACCACCCGTTCGGGCTAATTCGCGGCGGACGGCCTGGCGGGAAAACTGCTTTCCGGCCTCGATCGCCGAATTCAGCATCAGGTCCTCAATGCCCGCGTTCTTTTCCGTCAGGTTAGCGGCACCGCCGCGAACAAAGAGCCCGACGGACACGGTTGGCGCGGCGGCACGCTGTTTGAGAATGACCTTGAGGCCGTTAACATCAAATTCGGAAACGAGCGCGGCCTGGGCCGACAGGTTTTCGATCTTGCCGGTCTGAGCGAAAGCCGAGGCCGAGATCAACAGTCCAAGTAATAGAACGAAAGTTTTTTGTCGAAAAGATATTTTCATATAAATATTACTGTCGAGGGGCGGCGTCGCGCAGACCCGGGGTTCCGATCAGATCGCCTTCGGTTAGGTTTGCCTGAGTTTTTACGGCCGGGGCAACGAGGGCAATGCCGACGTGCGGTTTGCCGATGATGTATGTGTTTACGTAGCTGGTAATGTCCGAGCGCGAGACGGCGTTCAGATTTTTCTGGTAGCCGCGAAAATAGTCGATCCCGGTCGACGACCACCAAAACCCGAGCGTGTGGGTAAATTCGCTCGATTTCTCACGGTCGTAGAGGTCGTTGGCGGCGAGTATTGTCTTAGAACTTTCCAATTCCTCGTCCGAAAAATAGGTCGGTGAGGAAAACTGGGCGATCTCGGCATAGACGGCCTTGAGAGCGGCTTTCGCCTTGTCGGGCGTCGTCTGGAGCACGACATTAATCGGGCCGACATTTCGCTGCGTGTAGTAGCCGATTCCCGCACCGGCCGTGAGACCCGAATCGACCAGATCGCGCTGAAACTTTGAATCCGGCTGCGTCATAATGTACGAAAAGACATCGGCCGCGTACGTCGCCGCGTTGTCCTTGCCAATCGACGGGCCGTGCCAGCCTATGGTGATGGCGATGTTCTGATCCTCGCCGTTGCCGCCGGAGCGTTTGTCGATCACAACGCCTTCGCTCTTTGGCAAAGGTGGATGCTCGACGAGCGGTATCTCCTTGAATGGGTCGACCGCTCTTCGCAGCCAGCTGCCCATTATTTTTTCCGCCATCGCGAAGACCTGCTCGGCTTTCACGTCACCGGTAACGACGAGCGCTGCGTTGTTCGGTACGTAATATCGCGACTGGATCAGACGCATTTTTTCGGTCGTCGCGTTTTGAACCGATTCGCGGGTGCCGATGGGGATCTTGCGGGTTGGGTATTTGTAAAAGAGCTTTTCGTTCAGCACGCGGTTTAGGTCCGAATACGGATTGGCATCCTGGCGGTCCATTTCGCCGATGACGACCTTTTTTTCGTCGTTGAGTTCGCCCTCGTCAAAGACGGGGTAGCGGATCGCGTCGTTCAGCGTGCGGATCGCCGCCTCGACGTATGGGCTGGTAGTCGTATAGTAATAATTAACGACCTCTTCGCGGGTCGAACCATTGTAGACGAGGCCGAGATCGCCGATCTTGTCAAGATAGCTTGCGTCCCCGACGCGTGCCTTGAGAATAGCCGAATTGCCGCATCTCGGATCGGGCATCCGCATCTCGCAGCGGCGGAGAACGATCGCATCGTTCGATTTAAAGAACATGTGCTCGTAAAGATGCGACAGCCCGTTCAACTCGGGCGGCTCGGTAAACGACCCATTTCTAACCGCCATCTCCGCCGTCACGATCGGCACGCTCGAATCCTGGTAAACGATCACCTCGAGCCCGTTGGCCAACGTTTTGGTAAAGATCGGGACGTTGGATTCTTTCGCCTGTGAAACCGCTACCCTCGATGGTTCGGATATAGGCTTTTGTCCGAAAGTAACGTTTGTGAGAAGAGAGGCCGCGAGAATCGCACTGATAAAGATTTTTTTCACACTAGGCTCCAAAAGAAAGGCCCCTGCGGGCGTTTGTTAAAGCAGAAACTATTTAATAATCTAACATACGGAGAAACATAAAACGTATGGAACGCGACAATATGATGCACGGCGCACGCACTGCGTTGAACACTGATTACGATATTCGCGCCTGGGCCGAAAATTATCTAAAAGAAAAGACACGCGAAGATAATACGGCGATGACCGTCGAAGAGTTTGAAAAATACTGGCGCTACCACAAACCGGAGATAATGCACGCGGGGGCGGCGGAGGCCATGGCCGCGTACCGCAGAAGTAAAAAGTAAAAAGACAAAAATAGGAGAAAAGTGCATGGACTAACCTCCTTTCTTTGCCTTTTTACTTTTGCCTTCTAACTTTTTAAGCCGGTTCGACCGGTACCACATCCGGCGGCTTTGAATAAAGCTTTCTGATGAAAGGTGTGATCGCAAGCAGGATAACCCCGCCGACGATCAAGACGAGCGCTACCTTACCGAATAAGCCGACGAGAGTACCTTGGTCGGGCTCAAAATTACCTGCGACGAGACCGCCGAAATAGCTGCCCATCGAGATCGACAAAAACCAGACGCCAAGCATGAGACTGACCATTTTACCGGGGGCGAGTTTCGTCATCGCGCTCAAACCAACGGGACTAATGCACAGTTCGCCCCACGTGTGAAGCAGATAAACTATAACGAGCCACCACATCGAAACCTTTCCGCCACCGAAGAGGGACGAGGCGTAGGCAAGCACGACAAATCCGAGTCCGGTTAAAATCAAGCCGATGACAAATTTCAGCTCTTCAGATGGCTGGCGTTTCCCTAACGCGATCCAAACTCCGGCAAAAACCGGAGCAAAAACTATAATAAATAACGGCTGGACCGATTGAAACCAGGCCGTTGGAATCTCGCGGGTCGCCGTAATAAATCGGTTCGTAATTTGATCCGCGAATAGGTTTAGGCTCGATCCAGCCTGTTCAAAACCCATCCAAAAGATAGTTGCAAAAACGAACAGAACGAGGATAATACCGATCCGCTTCCAATCGTCCAGAGTCAGCTTGTCGCGAATCCCGGTCAGGAAAACGGCGATCAATCCCGCAACCAGCACAACCGGCATCAAGACGTACTTGATAGCGATAGAAAAATTAAACATGACGACGAGGGCGTTGATGATATTATCGTTACTGGTGGTCAGGCCCGGAAAAATAACGCTCGCCACTAACGTCAACGCCACAATAAAGAAAGCAGTAATTACAACGAGGGCCGCCATTAGAATGATGTACCACGGACTCTCCCCGGGTAACCCGGGGCTTTTCGCAGCGTGCTCAACCGGCGGTTCCCCGACGCCTCGCAGATTGCGCGAGCCAAGGATAAACTGGATCACGCCTAACAGCATTCCGACACCCGCGGCGGCGAATCCCCAATGCCAGTTGTAAACAGCGAGCGTCCCGCAAACGAAAGGGGCGAGAAACGAGCCCGTATTTATGCCCATGTAAAAGATCGAAAACCCAGCGTCACGCCGTTCGTCATCCTTTTCATAAAGATCGCCGACCATCTTGCTGATATTTGACTTAAGAAATCCGGTGCCGATCGATACAAATATCAGACCTGCATAAAAGAAAGGGATCGGAGGAAATGCAAGCAGAAAGTGGCCTAGGGCAATTATGATGCCGCCAATAAGAGTTGCCCGGCGAGCACCGATAAATCGGTCGGCGATCCATCCGCCGATGAGCGGTAAGAACCAGACTGACGAGGTGTAAAGTCCGTAAATGGCCGCTGCTGATCTCGTATCCCATCCGAGCCCCCCCTTTTGCAGCTCGGACGTCATGTACAGGAGCAGAATTGCCCGCATGCCGTAATAGCTCAGCCGCTCCCACATCTCGGTCATGAAAAGAGTGGAGAGTCCTTTTGGGTGGCCGAAGAATTCACGTCCGGCTTTCGGGTTTAGGTCATCGATCGATGTACTCATCAATTATCCCCTTTTAAATGCTAAAATTTTTCGGAAGAGTTAGGCAGAATATAGCAGATAAATCTTGTAACGAAAAGGTAAATTATGTCGAAATCACTTTTCTTAATACTCGGGGTTTTTGCCGTTACGGCTTTTTGGTCGGTCGCTGCTAATGCTCAGACAGGCCGCAAATCGGTGCCCGCGACTGAGGTAAACGGCACGTTTCGCCATAGCTTCACCGGAAAATATAAGGGATCGTCGAGCGAGATCAAGATTTATGCCCTCGGCGGCGGCAAACTGCATATCGGGATGGATCTGATCTATCCGTACACAATGCAAAACGGCGAACTGATGGCAAACACCGGCGAACTCGACGGCAAAGCCGCGATCACGGGCGACGTCGCTGTCTATGAATCGGAAGAACAGGGCAAATGCAGGATCACCATCAAATTTGTAAGGCCGGGCACGATCAAGGTCACGCAGGACGGCGAGGATTTTAGCTGCGGCTTTGGCCATAACGTGTCGTCGGATGGTACATACACGAAGATCAGCAGTAAGAAACCGAATTTTGGAAACTAATCCTGCTATGATTTCTGAAAACGATTACGCACCTCTAAAGACAAGAGCATTTCTGGCTGCAGGTTTCATAGCTCTTCAGGCTCTATTGGTCCTCGGAATGCTCTTCTCCATTTTCGCCTACTTTATCAGCCCTGAGACAATGTATAGAGATCAGTCGCTGTGGCTGGTTGCTCATGATTTACTGTCCAGCGTACGGGCCCTACTCTATCTTGTCGGAGTCGTATTTTTCTTAGTCTGGCTGCACAGGGCCAACAAGAATTTGCTTGCTCTGAAACCCGATCATCTCGAATACACAGCCGGTTGGGCTGTCGGATGGTGGTTCGTTCCATTCGCCAACCTTGTCAAACCTTTTCAGGTTGTGCGTGAGGTCTGGTGCGAAAGCGACTCAGAACTATCAGAGGGGCCATCATTTTTAACGTCGAGCCTGCATACAGCACCTTCTTATATGGGATTTTGGTGGGCGGCATTTTTATTGATGGGTTTTCTCGGCAATTTGACGAGATTTTTTGGTAGTTCACAGGCGCAAAACGATCTTTACATGAGACTTTACGTCTTGGCTGCATTTGACGGAATGATCATAGTCGCTTGTCTGTTAGTTCTTTATCTGATCCTCGACGTTTCGAGCCGTCAGAATCAAAGAGTAACGAAATTAGAGCCTATGCTGCTTTCGACATCACCACCACCCCCTATCTTTAACGAGATTGGATAGTTTTATATGGAATTATTTCAACAGCTCGGGGCCGAGATCGAAAGCCTCTGGCTTGCACAGAATTACAACGAGGAACTGCTGCCTGCGATCGCTAAGGACGCTCTGAAAAACTCCGATCTGCCGTCAAAGCTTTCGGCCTGGGATGTGGTGGAATGGTCGCTAAAGCAGACGGAACTGCCGCGACAACGCGATCCGCGTGGTAATTTTGGCGATCCACCGATCACTGTTTTTTCGGGGCTGCGGTTTCATATTGATATTTATTTTTGGTTTGAAGGGACGACCGCGATTCATCAGCATGGTTTTTGCGGGGCGTTTCAGGTGCTGTTGGGGTCGAGCATCCATAGCTGGTACGAATGGACGCGGCGTGAGGTGATCAATACATTTGCCGAGACCGGCGACATGACGCTGAAAACCTGCGAGATACTCGAGGTCGGCGATGTGCAGGAAATATGGGCGGGGAAGCAATATATCCACGCCCTGTTTCATCTCGATCAGCCGTCGGCGACGATCGTGGTCCGCACGGACCGTTCGCCGCTGCATCTGCCGCAATTCGAGTATCACAAGCCGTACCTGGCGGTTGATCCTTTTTTCGAACAGGAAACGGCGACTAAAAAGCTCCAGATCGTGTCGGCCCTCATTCGAGCGAAACGCCCCGACGCCGACAGCCAAATTATCGAACTCCTCAACATAAGCGACCTGCAGACCTCATTTTCGATCCTCAGCCAACTGCGTGGTTTGCTGCGGTCAAATCACATGAGCCAGCTTTTCAAACTCGAAGGGCCAAAGGCGCGTTTCGAGACATTTTTGGATGTTGTGAGCAAACGCCACGGAGCCGCCGGCGAAACGTTAAGGGCGGTTTTTGAGTACCGCGACAAGCACGACGACATCCTGAACCGCCGCGATTTTGTTACTAACCCAGAACACCGATTTTTCATGGCTTTGCTCCTGAATATCGACGACCGCGACCGTATCTTCGGCCTCATCAAACACCGCTTTCCCGACGCCGACCCCATCGAAAAGATACTCGATTGGGTATTCGACCTCGCCGAAACCCGTGTCGTCGGTGTCGACACTCCGAACGCTCTCGGCATCCCAGAATTTGGCGACGCGGAGATGTTTGTTCTCGAAAATCTGCTTTACGGAAAGACTGATGAGGAAATCAGACGGGCGTTTGCTACGGAAAATCCTGGTGCTGAGATCTATGAGGCGATCGCGAAGGTGCGAGACGCAGTTATCTTCGGGCCGCTTCTGACTTGATCTTAACTTTGCGGACCTTGCGTCTTTGCGTGAGATCATTTCACTCCAAGCCCCGAAGAACGCCAAGAAAACCAAGCCTTAAGATCGCAATTTGCGGGAAATTCCGGTTTAATTTACACTTAAATCGTATGCCCTTGTAGCTCAACGGTTAGAGCAGCGGACTTGGGACGCGAGGCCCTAAGTGGATAATTCCATACGGGTTTCGCACAATGGGTTGCTAGTTCGTTATTTTATGGCGAATTAGTAGAATCTGTTAAATTCGGGGAAGCCTAAACGTTACTTAACGCATGGTAATCCCGAGCCAAGCCGGTCTTGAAGGCCGGAAGGTGTAGAGACTTGACAGCAGACTCGCACGCGAGAAGAGAAAGTCCAGACCACAAACTCGAAAGGGGCGTCGAAAGGCGTAGCTGGTAAGCATAATCCGTTGGTTGTAGGTTCGAATCCTACCGAGGGCATACCTTTTTCAAATCTTACACATTAAACCGAAAATCCACGACATCGCCGTCCTGCATAATGTATTCCTTGCCTTCGAGGCGGGCTAGGCCTTTTTCGCTGGCGGCTTTTCTTGAGCCGCATGAGACGAGGTCGTCGTAGCCTATGATCTCGGCGCGAATAAAGCCGCGTTCGATGTCGGTATGGATCTCGCCGGCGGCCTGCGGGGCTTTGGTGCCGATAGGAATGGTCCATGCGCGCACCTCTTTTTCGCCGGCGGTCAGGAACGACATCAGGCCGAGCATGTGATAGGCAGCCTTGATAAGTTTATCGACACCGCTAGACGTGAGACCGAGGTCGCGGAGATATTCGTCTCGTTCGGCGGGGTCGAGAGCGACGAGTTCGGCTTCGAGCTTGGCGCAGATGACGACGACATCGGCCTTTTCGGCTTCGGCGTGTTTCATTACCTCCGCAACGTGTGGGTTTGAAGT
Source organism: Pyrinomonadales bacterium (assembly GCA_038227175.1). Lineage (GTDB taxonomy): Bacteria > Acidobacteriota > Blastocatellia > Pyrinomonadales > Pyrinomonadaceae > OLB17. The sequence goes on from JBBRPZ010000002.1 coordinate 227,863, forward strand.
CGGATCGGCGAGCGTTTCTTCGTCAACATTGGCGGCGTAGATCGTTGGTTTGGTCGAGAGAAAGAACCACGTTTTGAGGATTGCACGCTCGTCGTCCGTCAGGTCGGCGGCCCGTGCCGGGCGGCCTTCTTCCAGGAATGGCTGTATCTTATCAAGAATGTCGATCTCGACTTTTGCGGCCTTGTCGCCGGAGGCCTTTATCGCTCTCGCGGCTTTATCACGGCGTTTTGCGGCCGATGCGAGATCGGCGAGTGCAAGCTCGATCTGGATCGTCTCGATGTCGCGGGTCGGGTTGACCGAGCCCTCGACGTGGATGATATTGTCGTCGTCAAAACAACGGACAACCTGGATCACTGCGTCGCATTCGCGGATGTTGGCGAGAAACTGGTTGCCGAGCCCCTCGCCCTTTGACGCACCACGAACAAGTCCGGCAATGTCGAGAAACTCAACCGTCGCCGGTACCACCTTTTGAGCTTTGTTAAGTTTTTCGAGCACGGCGAGCCGTTCATCGGGAACGGCGACGATCCCAACGTTCGGTTCGATGGTGGCAAAGGGATAATTAGCCGCGAGAGCCGATTCCTGGGCAGTGAGAGCATTAAAAAGTGTCGATTTTCCGACGTTGGGCAAACCAACGATTCCTGCTTGTAACATAAGAGCCAACTTGCGAACTTGTCCAAAAACTCTTATTTTACAGTCGAACGCCGAATTTGAGAAATGGGAGGCGCAAAAGCCCGTGATATCGGCGTGAAAATTCGTAGTGATCGTAGAGGGTTGAACCAAAGGATGACAACACAACAGATGCTGCTAATTTCAGGTTTGTACCTGATCGGGTTGATCGCGGTCATTTATTTTACCCGGGCGATGGTCCGACGTGTCTTAGGGGCATTTGTTGGTGGCTTGGCGGCGTCGCTGTTTGCCCTCGGGATCATCGCGGCGTGCAAGTCCCTCGGCTGGTGGCAAATGCCGTTTGCGGCGGCGACGTATTTTTTGCCCGTGTTCTACGTTGGACTCGCGATCACTTTGACGCCGATCTACCTTATCACCTGGCGGCTGGTTCGCCGATTCGGGTGGCGGGGGCTGGCGGTATTTGTCGGAATTGTCGCCGTTATAGGGCCGCCGCGTGATTATATGTATGCAACGTTGTTTCCGGAATGGATGGTCTTCGCTCCCGGCGTGGCACCTATCCTCGCGGATTCAGCGGCGTATATCGGAGCGGTTTTGATCGGCCACGCCGTGATGCGTCTTTTGGCCGGAAAGTCGGGCAATGACCGTTTGGCCAGAGAGTCGTCCTGACAATATTTCATGCATGATTTCATGCATGGTCTATTTCATGCATGGTCACTGACTGTTTACCGTATCTGCAAACCGGCCGGTGGCAGCATGGATGGCGTCCTGACAAATTCCAATTACTGCCCTTTTGTTAATTGTGTTTTTTGCTCAAACTAAAGTAACTTATCTAGAAGTTTCGTTCAATTTATGTTGGTCTCATTGCTTTTAATAACGCTCATTGCGATCGGCGGGATGTCGTGGACTTACCTCCTGACGGACGAAGAGCCGCTGATGTGGCGGCTCGCTGCCGGGAACGTCGTCGGGTCTGCCATTTTCGGCGTGGTTGCGTTTGTCGCGGCGTGTATTTTCGGGTTTGGGGCGGTGACGATCGTCGTGTCGCTGGTTATAACGCTGTTGCCACTAATCTTGTTTCGGCAACGAGAAACGCGGATAAAGGTTCGCCATGACTGGGCGAAGGCAAAGGGCAGATTTCAGGGTGGAAACCTGAAGAGGTTTCGTAGTTTTGCCTATTATGCGTTCTTTTTTCTGCTTTTCTGGTTCTTTTTCGACCAGACGATGTATGAGATGAAAGACGGCATCTATACCGGCGGGTCGCAAAATCTCGGCGATCTGCCGTTTCATCTCGGAGCGATATTTAGTTTTACGGACGGTAATAATTTTCCGCCGCAAAATCCGTCGTGGGCCGGTGCGAGATTTTCGTATCCGTTCATAGCGGACTTTTTGACCTCGTGTTTCGTTAAGCTCGGGGCCGATGTCAGATCGGCGATGGTTCTGCAAAATATGTCGTGGGCATTTTCGCTGCTGATAATTCTCGAGCGGTTTGGAGCGAAGGTCACCGGCAGCAAACTCGCCGGACGGATCGTGCCGGCTTTGCTGTTTTTGAGCGGCGGCCTCGGCTTTTTGTGGTTTTTTAATGACTTTTGGAACTCCGGTAAGGGAATATTAGACTTTCTCTGGCATCTGCCTAAGGACTACACGATCGGCGATCAATTTCGATGGGGAAACTCGATGGTCGTCCTGTTTATCACGCAGCGCAGTTTGCTGCTCGGAATGCCGTTGACGGTGCTTGTTCTTGGATATTTGTGGAAAGTTTTTGCCACAGAGGGCACGGAGAAAGATGAGAAATCAAAGAAACCGCCTCTTCTCCTCCTCGCCTCCTCGCCTCTTCTCATCGGCCTACTTGCCGGTACGCTGCCATTGATTCACTTACATAGCTTGGCGGTACTGTTCGTGGTGACGGGATTTTTGTTTCTGATGCGGCCGGCGAAATGGAAGATGTGGTTGACGTTCGGCGTGGGCGTCGCGGTGGTGGCTGTGCCTGAGTTGCTGTGGTCGATGGCCGGAAGCGCGACGGAGACTTCAAAATTCTTCGGCTGGCATTTTGGCTGGGACAAGGGCGACAGCAATGTTTTCTGGTTTTGGATCAAGAATAGCGGAATTGTGATCCCCGTAGTGATCGCGGGGGTTCTGCTAATTCTGAGAAAAGGGAAAGATGAAGAAACGGAAAAAAAGGCCTCAATGGAGACCTCATCCCTCATCCCTCATCCCTCATCCCTTTTACTATTCTACGTCCCGTTTATTTTTCTATTTATTCTCTCGAATGTGGCGAAAGTTGCCCCTTGGGAATGGGACAATATTAAGATCCTGATCTACTGGTACGTTGGTTCGCTGCCGTTGATCGCGTACGCGATCGTTTGGGCTTGGGAACGCAATCTGGCGGGAAAGATCGCGGGCGGCGTGTGTTTTACCATATTGATATTAGCGGGAGCCCTTGATGTTTGGCGAACGGCTTCGGGGCAGGTTAAGACTCACGTTTTTGACGCCGATGCGGTCCGGGTTGCCGAGGTGATGAAGAAAAATATCGAACCGAACGCACTCGTATTAAATGCTCCGACATACAATTCGGCAGTCGTGCTGTCGGGGCGGCAGTCTTTGATGCGATACAGCGGCCATTTGTCGTCGCACGGCATCGACTATGCGCCGCGAGAGGCCGAAGTCAAGCAAATTTACAATGGTGGCGGTGTGGCGGATATTCTTCTAAAAAAATACAATATCCAGTATGTGCTCGTTTCACCCGAGGAGCGAAATACGTTGAAAGCGAACGAGGAATTTTTCAAGAAATATACAATCGTTGCGGAAGCCGGACAGTATCGTGTTTATAAAGTGACTAATTAAAACAGGATGGGAGGATATACAGGATTCTTGGTTGAATTTATCCTGAGTATCGCGGTTCATCCTGTTAAAATCTGCCAATGACTGAGATAAAAGATAATTTCGTGACGGGCGGCGAGCCACAGAAAACGGATTACGTTTGGATGATCAGCTGCGCACTGGTGACTGCCATTGCGACGTTCATGCGGTTTGCGTGGCTTTCGCTCAAGCCGCTCCACCACGACGAAGGCGTCAACGGATTTTTCCTGACAAACCTTGTCCGGGACGGCGTTTACAAATACGACCCAGCCAATTATCATGGGCCGACGCTGTATTACATTGCTTATCCGTTCGTTAAATTGTTCGGGCTTGAGACCGTCCCGATCCGCGCGAGCGTTGCCATATTTGGCGTGCTAACGGTCATTTTAGTGTTGTTTCTGCGGCGTTATATCGGTCAGGCCGGCAGTCTTTTGGCGGCCCTGTTTGTTGCTTTGTCACCGGGGATGGTCTTTATCTCGCGGTATTTTATCCACGAGATCTTTTTTGTTTTTCTCAGTCTCGCGATCGTCGTTTCGGTGCTGTTTTTTATCGAGAAGCGGCGGGCAGGGTATTTTGCGACCGCGTGGATGATTTTGATCCTGCTTGTTTGCTTTCTGCCGTCGGGGCCGCGATTGGCGGAATTTATCGGCGGTGATAATACGACCGCCCTGTGGTCGTTGCGGATAGCGTTTTTTATTGTCGAATCTGTTCTGGTATATTTCGTCGTTCGCATGATCCTCGCGTGGGACGAGGGCCGCCCGATCTATCTCCTTCTGGCCTCGGCCTCGACCTCCTTGCTTTTTGCCACCAAGGAAACGGCATTTATCACGCTCGGCACGATGGTTATTGCCTGTTTCAGTGTCTGGGTCTGGCGGGCGGTCAGGCAGAGCGAAATCTTTGAAAAGAACTGGTACGCGATCGTGGCCGCATTTCACGTTCTGGTGATTGCGGCTCTGCTCTATTACCGGTTCGTGTTCACGGACATGTGGAGATGGTTGAACGACTATTTCTACAACCCTTACCGCGCTCCTGAGAATTTCGTCTTTTACTCGATAATTTTCATCGTTATCGCGGCGATCACGGCCTGGGTAATATTCCTCATCGACCTTCGCCGGGCGAACGAAACGGAGATTGTCGAACCCGTCGCGGCGACGTGGACAAATTTCCGTCAGGGCCTGGGTCAGAGGGCCAATCTGATCCTTGCGATTACGGCTGCCGCTACTGTCTTTGTTTATCTGAGTGTCCTGTTCTTCGCGTCATTTTTTACGTATGCCGAGGGCGTCAGTAAAGCCTTTGAGGCCTATGCGATCTGGACAAAAACCGGTAACAAGGACCATACGCAAAACGGCCCGCTCGCCTATCTGAAATGGGGAATGAGGGTCGAGTCGCCTATAATAATCCTATCCGCTCTCGGGGCCCTGGTAGCTTTGATAAAGGGCAAAAATCGCGTTGCGATGTTTACGGCATTGTGGGCTTTCGGTCTTTTTGCGGCGTACAGCATCATTCCCTACAAAACTCCATGGTTAGCTCTCAGCTATCTGCTGCCGATGTGCATTATCGCCGGCTATGGCCTGGGTGAGATGATCTCGTCGAAAAAGGTCTCGCTTAAGGCGGTCGCGGCGGCGTTGACCTTGTGCGGTGTCGCGGTGCTTTCTTATCAGGCTTATCAGATCGCCTTTGTCCGCTACGACGACGAAGAAATGGTCTACGTCTACGCCCATACAAAACGCCAAGCCCTCGATCTGGTCGCTCAGATCGATCATTTCGCAGAAAAAAGCGGCAAGGGCACAGACGCTACGGTCGAGTTTGTCTCGCCGGACTACTGGCCATTGACCTGGTACATGCTTAAATACCCGCACGCCAATTTTAACGGTGCTCTAGTCGATGCCACCACGTCGGAGATGGTCGTCGCCAAAAAAGTCGATCAGGACGCTGCGGCGATCCAGCGATACTCGGCCCACTATAAATTTGTCGGTGTTTACGCTCTGCGGCCCGGCGTCGATCTGATGCTCCTTGTGAGAAAAGACCTCGCCGACCCGCAAGATCAGGAGCTGTACAAGATCAACGAATACAAGACCCCGGAGATAAAGCGATACTAGCTTTATTTTATCTAAATGAATTGCTTCAGTCTTTATTGAATTGCCTGAAGACGGGGCAATTCATGACGAGACCATTCTAATCTGGCGTTATAGGAAAAATTAACTTGCAAAGAAGCCACCCAAAACCAACCCGGCGCCAATGACGATGTGCAAGATATCGTCGGCCCTTTTCCATTTAAACTGTTTTTCGGGAAAGAGGTGCAGGAAACTCGCCGCCGCCTGATATAGATCGATCAAGCCAAAGCCAATGTTGAACGTGCGAATATAATCGTAGTGGTGAGTTGCGACCATTATCCCGGCCACACCAAATATAATGTGAAAAATGTTATAAGCCGGAGCACCGCTGGTCACGCCCTTTTCGCGCGGGATGATGAAGCCCAGGATGCCGGTCAGAATCAGCAGCGGAGCAAAGATTATCAGGACATAGTAGTTGATATTCATGCCGGAAAAACTATTTTTATTGAAACTCAAGTGTAGCACGCACTTTACAACGACGGCTATTAATGCAACCTTTTTTACCGCTCCAAACGTATAATAAACGAACGCCTATTTTCCTTTTTATCGATTATGAAAAACCTCATATTGTTACTTTCGTTTGTTGTAATGACGATGCCGGTCTGGGCCGCGGATGTTAGATCGGGTGACGAATTGATCGCGGCAATGCACGGCAAATACCTCGGGAAATGGTATCAGACGCTGACGTTCAAGCAGATCACGACCACTTACAAACCCGACGGGACCTCTGAAGATGCGATATGGTATGAGGCGTTAAATGCTCCGGGCAAGCTCCGCATCGATTTCGACCCGGTGGACAAAGGCAACGGGATATTGTTTACCGATGGTACGCTTTATTCTTTCAAAGACGGAAAACAAACGGCAAAACGTCCATTCGTCCACCCGCTGCTGGTGCTCGGGTTCGACGTTTATATGCAGCCCGTCGAGACGACCATTTCTCAGATAAAAGGCATGGGCATCAACCTATCGGTTGTCCATCAGGAAAAGTGGATGGGCAATGACGTTTATGTCGTCGGAGCAAAGCAGGGCGATCTCAAAACGCCGCAGTTTTGGATCGATAAGAAAAATCTGCTCTTTGTCAGGCTGCTACAGCTTGGCGGCAGGGACAAAAAGACCGTGCAGGAAACTCAGTTCAACAAGTACGTCAAGGTCAAGGGCGGCGGCTGGGTATCAGCCGAGGTCCAATTCTTTGACGATGGTAAGCGGCGGACGACTGAACAGTATTCCGAGATCCAGACAGGAATGAAACTCGACGCGAGTCTTTACGACGCCGAAAAATGGATGATTGCCGACCGCACCTATTTTAAGAAAAAATAGAGCGAGCGGTTGTCGCTGTAACCTGACGAAATCGTCGCAACGGTCGGACAAACTCGATTAAGGAAGTACAAAACCATGAAAGCTTTATTTGTCGTCCTATTGGCGCTCGGCTTCTCCATCCAGACATTTTCTCAGCCGCAGACGGGCTCGGGTGTGACGCCGGAAATGCGTACCCAGGCAAACACTTATTTTCAGGCCGGTGAATGGGACAAGGCCTCGGCAGCGTACGAGAAGATCGTTGAGAAGGAAGGTGCAAATTTCGGGGCTCATTACCGACTCGGTATGTCACATCTCGGATTGAACAAGAACGAGCAAGCGGCCGAGCATATTGAAAAGGCATTTACCGGAGCACCAAACGCGGTCTTTGCTCTCGCACTCGCGCGAGCGTATGCCCGATTGGACAATAAGGCCAAGGCCTTTGACGCGATCTATCGTAGTACAACGATGGGCGGCATTGCACCTGAGAGCCTAACCGGCGAAAAGGATTTTGCGGCGTGGTTGAATGATGCCGGTTTCAAGGAGCTTGTTCACAAATCGGATCTCGCGACAAATCCGTGCAAAGCAAGGCCCGAGTTTCGTCAATTCGACTTTTGGATCGGCGAGTGGGACGCTAAAAATGTGCAGGGCGTCACTGTCGCGTCGAGCAGCATTCAACTGATCCTCGGCCAATGCATAATATTCGAGAATTGGAATACGCCCACGAATTCTGGGAAGAGCTTTAATGTGTTCAATGCAACCGACGGTAAATGGCACCAGTCCTGGGTCGATGACAAAGGCACATTTACCCATTATATCGGCGGGCTTGTGGACGGCAGGATGGTTTTGACCGCCGAAACTGTGCGTGCGGGCACCAAAATGCTGGCGAAAATGACTTTTTCAAAATTGCCAAACGGCGACGTGCGGCAATTTGGTGAAAACTCGACGGACGACGGCAAAACCTGGACGACAGCCTTCGATTTTAACTATTCGCGAAAGAAATAACAGACGGAGAAAATTATGACGATCAGACACCGACGCAACCTTTCGATCTTTGTCATAGCGACATTCGCTTTTGCAGCTATTGTTCTTTTCTCTTCTGCCGGGCGGTTCGGAAATTCGGCATTGGCGCAAGCTGCGCCGACGCCTACTCCTGCTCCCGCAGTCGCGGAATTTGATCAAAAGGCCGCGGTCGCAAAATTGAAGGAACAGATCAAAGGCAAGGAGAATGACCTCGCTCCGACCGTGTTCAAAAACATCCAAACACCGATACTGAAAAGCATGCCCGCCGGACGGCTGTTGGCCGTTATGGAGTTTGGCTACTCGCGGGCGTTAGGCGTCAATTGTACGCATTGTCACGTCCCTGAAAAATGGGAATCCGAAGACAAGCCGCAGAAACAGATAACCCGCGACATGGTTGCGATGTCAGCGACGATAAATGGTGAGCTGCTAAAAAATATCAAAAATCTGAAGGATACAAACCCGGTCGTTAATTGCACAACATGCCATCGCGGCCAGATCATTCCGGCCACAAATCTGCCGCCGCCGCCCAAAGCTGAATAATGAGGCGTCTCCCGCCTTGCCTTATTTAATAGTCTGGTTACAATTACAAGCATTCCATTTCGCCGGAGATAACCTAATGAAAAGAATGTTTGCCTCGTTTCTCGTCGTCTTTTGCCTTTGTAATTTAACGTTTGCGGTCGATATGAGTGCCGAGATCAACGCCGCGACGGCCAAGATCATGCCGCAGGTCATTGAGTGGCGGCGGTTTATCCACCAGCATCCTGAACTTGGGAATCGTGAATTTAATACTTCAAAGCTCGTCGCCGAGCAATTGCGAAAACTGGGCATCGAGGTCAGGACTGGCATCGCCAAAACCGGCGTCGTCGGCATTTTAAAAGGCGGACTACCAGGACCGGTGATCGGCCTGCGTGCGGACATGGACGGCTTGCCAGTCGTCGAACGGACGGATGTCCCTTTTAAATCGATTGAGACTAGCGAATATAACGGCCAAAAGGTCGGCGTAATGCACGCATGCGGGCACGATACCCACATTGCGATGCTGCTCGGTACCGCAACTGTGCTCGCCGAAATGAAGGACAAGATTAGGGGCACGGTCGTTTTTATTTTTCAGCCCGCCGAAGAAGGTGCACCGGCTGGCGAGACCGGCGGGGCGTCCGACATGGTCAAGGAAGGCGTGATGGATAGCCCGAAGATCGACGCCGTTTTTGGCATTCACATCAACGCCCAGAAAGAGATCGGTACTATCACATACAGGTCGGGAGCTTTTATGGCCGCGAGTGATTGGTTTTCGATCAAGATCAAGGGCAAGCAGACGCACGGTGCGTATCCCTGGCTTGGAACCGACCCGATAGCGGTAGCGACGCAGATCTATACAGGGTTGCAGATGATAGTCGCACGCGAGTCCGATCTGCCAAAGGCTCCGGTCGTCATCACCGTCGGCAAAATGTCAGCCGGCATACGCGAAAATATCATTCCCGAAGAGGTCATAATGGCCGGCACCATCCGCACGCTCGATTCGGAAATGCAGAAAGATGTTCACAACAAAATCCGGCTGACCGCGACCAAGATCGCCGAGAGCATGGGCGCAACCGCCGAGGTCACGATCGATACAAAAGCACCCGTTACCTACAACACGCCGGCCCTCGTCAAGCAAATGCTACCCTCGCTCGAAAAAGCGGCCGGCAAAGCAAACGTCATCGACACTGAATGGGTGACCGGAGCGGAAGATTTCGCCTACTATGGCTCAAAAGCCCCCGCATTCTTCTTTAATGTCGGCGGAATGCCGAAGGGCAAGGACGTAAAGACGACCGCTGCTCATCACACGCCGGATTTCTACATCGATGACAGCCGTCTCGACGTCGGCGTCAAGGCATTTTGTAATATTGTTTTTGATTACACGAAGTAGAACGTGAAAAAGTTTAGAAGTGAAAAGGCTGCCCCTCAAATTGAGCAACTTTTTCGCTTTTTCACCTTTTCAGTTTATAAACGTTTATCGTCCCGGTCGATTTCCGGGCGGGCGATTACCGCCCCCAGGCGGCTGCGGCGTGATCGTCCGGAATGTGTTCGCCCGCCCGGTGCCGCGAAAGAGCGGTGTAAAGACCCATTTCGAAGTATTTTCGATGCCATAATAGGCGAGCACGGACTTGCCCTTTCGCTGGCTTGCGACGCCTATAAAAGGCGTGTTGTCGGTGACGTCTTCTTGTATCTCGCTGTCATCGTTCAGTTCGCCGGTGTCGGCGTTCGTGCCGGTATTTAGCGAATTGATAACGACGAACGCATAGCGGTCAAACGTCGGGCTCGGATTTGGCGGCAGGGTGCCGCCGTTGTAATTGAGCACGCGTTTCGCAAATGGCCCAAGTGTCTGAATATCGGCCCTAATTAATCGCCATTTCCCATCTTCGCTCAACGGATCGATCGCAGCCGATGCGCGTAAGATCTGACGTTTTTGGGTGCCCCGCGGCAGGCCTTCGAGCAGGTCGTCCATCGAATTTGGCAGCTTGCTGCCGCGATAAAATTCGACGTATTGGCGAATGGCCTCAGCAACCTCTTCGCCGCGGGCAATCGCCTCGATCTCCTTTTGACGCTGGACCTCCTGCTGGATCGATGGGGCGACAGCGAGCAGTCCGACGGCAAAGACCGCCATGATCGCCATAATGGCGAACAGCGTCATCCCGCTTTCTTCCGATTTCCTTTTATTGGCCGCCATCGCCGTCATCTACGTCACCTTTATCGCCCGGACTGCGTCTTGGCACAGGCTGTGTCGGGTTATAGGGTTGAATACTACCCGGAATTCCCGGGATCGGGCCTCTCGTTGGATCAAACGGCTGAGTACCCGGAGCGCCGCCACCCGAATTGGTTGCCTGCGAGATTGGTATCCGATGCCTGAAACCGAGATTTATGTCCTCGAACACAACCTCCTTAGGAGATATATCGATAAGCCTGAATTGGCCCCTGATCACGTCGTTCAATCTTGCTCCGAACGGGCTGGCATTAAGTCCCTCAGTAAAGTAGGCGGTATCGTTATTATACCGCTTTCGACCGATCATCCCGATATATTGCAACAAGGGTTTCGGTTGGGGCATAACGGTCATCAATATTTGATTCGAATACACCAGGCCGTTCGGCGTCTGGACGATGACCTGCTTGGCACCCTCAGAAGCGATGAGGTTGGTCGGAATGTCGGTTACTAATTTTTGGGGGCTGACGAATGTCGTCGGCATCTGAGTCTGATTAAAATAAATATGCGAATCCGACGTAAAATGATCGCCGTTAACCTCAAGCTTGAACGGTTTCATACCCGCATATACCAAATCCGGACTTAGCCCCGCGAGCAGCATTACCGGCGTCGGGACCGGAGTAGGCGGTATCGGGGTCGGCGTTGGCTTCGGCGTTGGCGGCGGCGGGCAGTCTTTGCCCGGCGTACACGGCGGCGGCGGCTCGAAAAAGGCAAAGATGTTGCGGCCCGGATCGGGAGCGTTGCCTCCGGAGCGGTAATCAACAGGGGTTGTCTGATATTCAAAATCTTGCTGGTTGGCGGTGGGCAGCTTGGCGTCGCCGTTATTTGCCGGCGGCGCGACGCTCGGGCGCGGCGTCGGAGAACTCTTAACCGCGGCGGACGAGCTGCTGCTGCTAAAAAGCCCACGGCCAAATGCCATGTAAAGCGCGATCAGCGCCACGAAGCCGAGCACGCCGGCGGCGATGATCTTGTTTCTCTCGGTCGTTGATTTGCCTTCGAACAATGCCATTACTTCGCTAATAAAACTACTGCCGTACCGGTGCCGTCGATATCTGGGCAAACCCCGTACGGCGGAAATAGGCTGCCATTTCGATATGCAGGCTCACAATTTCGCCGTGCATTTTGCCTTTCTTTGATGCCGCCAGCTGCGCCGGCGTCTGGACGAGCGGCTGAGCCGGCCCCGCCGGAAAGCCCTTAGTTATCGGCTGGCCGGTAGTCGGGTTGATGAGCGGCTTGCTGGCCGGGCCTAGAGCCGGATTTGTAACCGCCGCCGTCTTGGGCTGCGACTGATCTTTTTTTCCTTCGGTGTCGGACGGAGCAAGCTCGACGGTGCTGACGACGATAAACTCGTGTCCGGTTTCGATCTCACGGATAAAGCGGCGCAGATTCTGGTACGATCCCTCGAGCGTTACGGTCACATAAACGCCCGGAAACAGGCTGCGAAATTTTGCCCGGCCCTTTTCCTCTTCATTTTGCTGGCCCGGAGTCAGATCGGCGGCCGCAAGCGGGGCGTAATCGGGTCCCGATGTATTTACCAGGTCGTAGGCCGCCATGAGCCCATTGAGCCGCTGGTAAAGTGCTGCCTGACCGGTCGTTGCGATGGGAAGGAATCGCGTCTGAAAATCGTCGACGCTCGTCACGAGCTTCGTAACCTGGTCCTGCGTGGTAGTGATCTCGCCGTATTTTGACTTGGCCGACATCTGCTCCGCCTCAAGGCGGTCTGCGTCGGACCTTTTTTGGGCAAGCTCGCGGTTCGACGGGATCACAAAAAGAAAATATAGGATCAGAGCCGCGAGCAATGTCAGCGAGCCGGCTGCGACGGCGCCGATCTCCAGCGGCCCCCACATTCCCGCGTAGACCTTGCGAGGCCTGTTGGTGTGAGTCACTGTTTCGACGACTACGACTTCCACCGGCTCCGTGTTTTCAATTGGTTCGACCGGCAAGGGTTCCTGTTCTGCCATTATTGCCCACCTCCTTGCTGGTTTTGAGCAATGTCCGCGGTTGGGGCCGAAACATAACTGTTTGTCGGGCTGTAGACGACGCGAAACGTGTATTCGGAATAGGTGACGCGTTCGTTCTTTTGCAGATCCTGGCTTCTCAGCTCAGCCCGAAATAGCCCCGAATTATTCATGTTCTCGATCATCGACATCACAGCCGGATAATCGCGGCTAATGACGCCAAGCTCTAGTTCGGCCTTGATGCGGTCGCCGTCCTGATATATGTTGTCGACCGAGATACGCGACGCGCTGACGCTGCCGGGAAGGACCGATTCCAGATCGGAAAACAGTCGCGACCAGCCAAAGGTCTTATTTGCGACCAGCTTGTGCGAAGCCGTCAGCATCGCCTTTTGCTCGGGTGACAGCAGCTGCTGGACCTTTTCGCCCTCGCCTTTCAAACGCTGGATTTCCGTCTGGCGTTCCTGGATTGCCTTTGCCAACAGTTCGTCTTGCTTCCTGTTATCGTTTAAGCGCGCCATACAGTACACGCCAACTATCGCGCTTACAAGCAGCAAAAATGCCGCCATAAGGTACGGCAATAGCCGGTTACGGAACGGGCTGGTAGCTAGATTTAACTTAGTGATCACCTTAAAATATAATAACTACAACGAAATTACGCTCACAAAACACGTTTCAAATCTTATCACGAAAAGAAAGTGCAAGTCTTTCACGTCCATACCGCGCGAAATGTTGCAAATTTTAACCAGCATCCCGATGCAAACATTTGACTCCGTTTTATTTTAAGTAGATGTGCAAAAATGATAAGTTATTTCGAGTTGAATAATTAAAATGAGATCTCTTCTGCTACTATAAGTGGTTGCAAATGTAATCCTTATGTGGTACTTTGACAGACTTAGCCGCAATACTTAACTAGACTCAGACAATGCTTAATTAGATTCAGAGAGGTACGAACGTATGATAGACGCTCCAGAAAAAGTTCACACCGGGACAGATGCACCTGCTTATCGCATCGATCAGAAGCTGCATCAGATCCTTTATAAGGAACCAGCCCGGCCCGTATTCGAACCCGGCGAAGAAGTGCTCCCGGAACCCGTATATCCACAGCATCCGGATCCCGTCGAAAAGACGATGAAGGAGTACCGGAAGGAAAACGCTAAACGCGCTTGGAAAACATGGGGAGCCCCGTATTTTCGCTCACGCTGGCATTCGAAAGATCTCAGGCCGATCATTCCATATCTTTTTACTGACTGGAAATGTAACTACGACTGCCATTATTGCTGGTCGTACAACAATCGCGTCAAGGGAATGACGGAGGATACGGCGAAACGCTCGATCGACTGGCTGCATTCGATCTGTTCACGCGTTCTCGCGTTGATGGGCGGCGAACCGCTGCTCCGGCCAAACTTTATCCATAAGGTCGTCGATTACAGTGCGAAGCGCGACATCTTTGTCTATCTGCCGACCAACGGCCGGCTGATGACGCCCGAGATCATCGACAAACTCGGCGACGCCGGTATCGCGACGTTTAACCTGGCGGTAGATTCGGTCGCGCATAGAAAGTCACTCCCTAAGGCATTCGAACCGATCAAATCGCAGTTTGAGTACCTGATCAAACGCCAGCGTTTCTACGGATACTCGGTGATGTTCAACATCAACATCTGTCACAACAACATTGACGATGTTAAGGAACTGACCAAGATCGCTCGTGACCACGGCATTGCGACGGATTATCACGTTAACGAGACGCCGATGACGGAACAGGATCATTTCAAGCATTTGAACGAGAACGAGACCTATTTGACCAAGGAAGACTGGCCAAAGGTCGACGCTCTGCTCGACTATTTGCAGGATCTGCGTCTCAATCAGGGTTATCAGATGGCTAATCCCGTCCAGCATATGGAGGACATGAAACTTCTCATGCGCGGACAGGTGCCTGACTGGCGTTGTGAGGCCGGTGAGCACAGCTTAATCATCCGTACCGATGGTACACTGGCTCCGTGCTTCCCGATGTATTCCGCGACGGTTGATTGGGGCGTGGTCGGTGCTCACAAATTTGACCGCAACCAGCTCAACGAGATGAAGGTCGAATGCACCAAGCATTGCCTCTCAACCTGTAACTACATCCTCGGCTATTGCTACAATACGCGGCGGGTTGTCACGTGGGGCCTGAAACAGGCGATGAAGGGATTTAAGGGAGCGAACAGCTTCTAAAGTGATTCACTGAAGAATTATTGCCTCGAATGAACGAATATTTTTTTGAATTTATTCGTACATTCGAGGCATTTATATTTGCTTCCGCCCTGGAATCTAGCGTCCGCCGCGCATCGTGAATATCATGATAAAAACGATGATTCCGAGGCCGCTGAGGACCGCAGCCGCGAAAGGCAGCAGGGCCATCTGCGGAAATATAAGGATAAGCGTCACCAACCCTAAGGGGATCCAGGTCAACACGCATGAAACGAGCCCCGGGCCGTAGCCGCGATGACTGATGGCAGTTATTGAGTGCGTGACGCCGTTGAGCAGCGTTACAGTTCCCAGCATCGCAAGTACAAATTCGCGAAAATTGAGCAGTTGGCTGATGATGACAAGCCCTGTCATCCAGCCAAAGCCGAGCGATTGCAGTATCAGAAAACGTTTCGGGGTTATGGTGACGCCGCGCAACCGGTAGAGATACGCGACATAGCCCTCACCGCCCCAATATTCCTCGGCAATATGTATTACGTAGGTGATAGGAAACAGCCATAACCATGTTGACAGCGAAATATACTGCAAAAAATCCATAAGCTAATAAGTTTCGCTGTCACGCAAAGCTTAGTCAACCCGGCCGATCAGGGAAAAAGGAGCCGGCGGATGAATATTGTTTTGGTTCCTGGGTACGGACGGAATTCGGTAGAATTGATTCCCTCAATATTTGCTAGGCCCGCCGAGGCGGTAAATTATCGATTATTTCGTCCGGCGAAATATCGCGATAGGCGGCAACGCGGTTACGGCCCTCGCGTTTGGCCCGGTAGAGGGCCGAATCGGCCATCTCGACCAGCTCGATGGGGTCGCTGGAGTCGGTTGGAAACGACGCGATGCCTATGCTGACGGTGATATGGTGGGTTTCCTTGGTTTTGCCGGGTTTGACAACGCTGAACAGGTAGCTCTCGATACTGGCCCGCATGCGTTCGGCTCCCACAAGTGCCTGCGGGAGTTCGGCGTCAAGCAGAAACGCCGCAAATTCATCTCCGCCAAACCTTGCAGCCGCATCGCCGCTGCGAAGATTGGTCATTATCGAATATCCGATCTCCTCAATGGTCTTGCTGCCGGTCAGATGGCCGTACTTGTCGTTGACGCCCTTGAAATTATCACCGTCCATCATCAACACGCAGAACGGGCGGTTTTCTGCCGTTGCCCGTCCGGCCTCGCGGCGTAATTCCGAAAAAAACGAACGGCTCGAAAGCAGTCCGGTCAGGTCGTCGTGCGATATCAGACGGTGGATCTGACGTTGATATTCGCGGTCGATCTCGTCCAGCAGGTCAAAGCGGAGAATTGTCTCGCCGATCGAGATCTTGTCGCCGTTTTCGAGTGTTTCACGCCGGACGCGGCGGCCGTTGAGGAATGTGCCGTTTCGAGAATCGAGATCTGTCAGAATGTACTCCGCCGTATGTTTGTCAACATTCGCAGTAGCCGTGATCTTCGCGTGCTGCCTGGATACCTGCGTATCGTTGACGCGGACATCAGCCTCGAGCGCGCGGCCCATGATCACCTCTTCGCGGTCGAGCGGTATCGGCACGGCGATCAACTCACCGCTCAAAAACACGAGCGCCGGCTTAAGATCGCGTCGGACTATTTCGGCATCATTCATACGGGGGCCCGGACTCGAAGCGTGCGTGAGTCAATTAATAGGATAACCTAATTTTTACATCAATTTCCAGAGTTTTTTCGTGAGTCGCCGTCGACGCCAGGAGCGGGCTGGTTTTGTAACGAAAAAAGGCGACCGCGAGGCCGCCTTTTTGGTTTAGTTTATAGACGGGGAATTTACTCCAGTCCGGTAAAGTCGATATCCGCGAGGTTGTCGGTTATTGCGATGGTGCGGCTTGCGAAGCGGTATTGCCGTGAGGCAACGCCGATCGTGTAGCTGGCACCCGTTGTGATGTCGTCGAACGTGTAGTAGCCGAACGAACTGGTTGTCACCGTTCGTGCAAAGCCGCTGCGGTCGACGATAGTGACCGTGGCGTTTCTCAAACCTCGGCCGTCCGGGGTTGTGACACGGCCTGAGATTGACGCTCCGGCTGTTGCCGGGATCGTGATCCTGCCGTTCTGGTCGAAGGTCGTGCCGAGGATCAGTCCGTTTGCATCG
>JBBRPZ010000003.1:0-240257 GCA_038227175.1 Pyrinomonadales bacterium
GGACCTTTATTTCTATCGCAATCGCACTTTTATTCATCCCCATTCTCAAGCACGCTCCTATCTGGTATCTTTGCTCCTGGGTAAGTTGTTTGTATCTCACTGTTGCTCCTTTTGATCTCGCAGTTAAAAGTCGCTTCAAATTTACTTCGACTTACCCTCTTTTGCGAAATCTCAAAGTTGCACTTATCATATGAATTTACGGATGCGTTTGGTATCGAATTGATCTTTGAAAAATTAAATAAAGTGGAGGCCTACCATACAAACTTTTTTCAGAACGACACACTGGCACACGTGTGTTGTGTTTTTTCAAAAGCGGCGGGACAGGGCTAAAATCGGGGGTTTAAGCTGTTTGGTTTCAATACTTGCGGTGTCGCACGACGGGATGGGACATCGATTTTACAATATTGCGGTAACTGTAATATTTGCAGGAATTACACAACGACTAAAGCGACGCGTGTCCCACCATACATGATCGCAGCGGCACATATTCAATGCCCTTCGAGCAAATGCGGAGCTTTCGTCAGGGAGAACAAAAAGAGGATGTCTTTTTAGACATTCCGGATCTTTCGTCCTGCGATGTATCTGCTTCTTATGCGGCGCTGTCAGCGAGCTTCGCCGCTGATGCAATCAAGATGCCCCGCGCTCCAGTCGTGCGCCAGTCCTTCGTTTTTTAGTTGTTTCCTTGTATAATTCGTAAGTTTGGCGCAGCGCTATGAAAAGGCAACCTGTGGTTGTCGCGCAGAATCAAACGTGACAAGTAAATCCGACGTTTGATAAGCCGTTTTTGTTTGTTTATTCTGTTATTTCATAATAGCGATCACGGCTGAAAGAAAGCTTTTCGAAGCTTTTTAATTTGCACTAAAGGGAAGTTTCCGGTTTATGTATATTGTACGCGCACTCGGAATTGTAGTACTGGTTTCGGCGTTTTTGGCATTTAACGCCTTCGCTGCGACCATTGATGGTGCGAAAGGCAACGCGGCTGCGGTACCCGCTATAGCCCAGCAGATCGTTGAAAGCATTGATATTCAGGGCAATCGCCGACTCCGCGACGACGACCTTATTTATTACATTAAGACCAGGCCGGGCGATGTGTACGATCCGGCGGCTCTCGAGCGCGACCTGAAAGAACTGCTCTCGCTCAATTTTTTCGACAAATCGCAGTGCCGGGTACTGACCGAGGAAGGCATCCGAGGCGGCGTTAACGTGATTTTTGAAGTAAAAGAGCTACCGGTCATCCGCGATCTGCAATTCAAAGGGGCAAAGGTCATCGCCGAATCGGACATCCTGAAAGAATTTCGCGAAAAACGCGTCGGCATCGCAAAAGAATCTCTCTTCGATCCGGTAAAAGCCCGCAACGCGACGCGTATCCTGCGCGAAATGCTTGCATCAAAGGGATACCCAAACGCAAAGGTCGATTTTAAAAACGAAGAAGTTTCCGCTACCTCGATAGCGTTGACATTTAACATCGATCAGGGCAACCGTTCACGCATCGTTGAGATCGAATTCGAAGGGCTCCAGCATTTTAAGAGCAGCGAGCTGCGCAACCAGCTTCTCCTTGTTAAGTCCACTGGCATAGTCTCGCGGGTCAAGGGGATGGACATCCTCGACCTCAAGAAATTGCAGTACGATCTCGGCAAAAACGTCCGTTCGTACATGGCCTCAAAGGGTTATTTTCAGGCTCGCATCGGCGATCCCGAGGTTGTCGGGCTCGGCTTTAAGCGAACAGGCCCGCCATTCATCGGCAGTTTCCCAATCCCGATCATAACGTCGATGGACGATACGCTCAAGATCAAAGTGCCGGTAACCGAGGGCAAGATTTATCGCGTCGGCGAACTGAAGGTCGAGGGTAATTCGATCTTTTCCGAGGCTCAGATACTCGGGTACATCGGCCTCAAAAAAGGCGAGATAGCCGACGGAAAACGTCTGCAGGATGTTGTTTACGAAGAACTTAAGAAGGTCTACGGCGCTCAGGGTTTTGTTAATTACTCCGGCGAATATGAACCCGAATTTAAGGATAACCCGACGAATCCAAATGAAGGAATCATTGACCTCACGCTGCGTATAGACGAGGGCAAGCAGTTTACGCTTCGCCGCCTTGAGTTTACGGGTAACACATTTACGCGTGACAAGGTAATGCGACGTGAATTTTTGTTGAACGAGGGCGATATCTATAATCAGCAATCTCTGGATTACTCTGTCGCGCGTCTCAATCAAACGCAGTATTTCGACCCTATCGACAAGGATCAGGACGTCGAGATCCGCACCGATGAGGAAAAGGGCGATGTCGACCTGATCGTCAAGGTCAAGGAGAAAGGCCGCCAGCAGATCTCGTTTAACGGCGGCGTGTCGGGTATCGGCGGTTCATTTTTCGGACTCGAATATTCGACCAACAACCTGGCGGGCCGCGGCGAAGTCATGTCGTTCACGCTCGGGGCCGGTAACCGTCAGCAAAATCTACAGTTTTCGTTCCAACAGCCGTACTTTCACAACCGGCCGATCTCGGTTGGCTTTTCGTTATTCGCAAGTAAATATAAATTCTTTGGCGAAGGAACGTTTCTGACACAGAATCAGGACGTGTTGAATCAGCTTTATAATCCGCTTGGCACCGTCCAGACGGATCAGGCAAATTTGTTTACGCAGAGCACATACGGAGCCAGCGTATTTGCAACGGCGCCGCTGTCTGAATTCATTAAGAAAACGCGGTTCGCCAATTTTTCACGTATAGGTCTGACCTATCAGTTATCTAAAACAAAGGTCACAGATCCGGCGGTAAACTCATTGGCCGACCCCGCTGCCCACATCCCGGTCATTTATAGTCAGGGCAGTATTTTGACGAGCCGCATTTCGCTGACTTTTGCATACGATACGCGGCAGCCGGCGGCAAACGGCATCGACACGGCGAATGGAAAGTCGCTCTCGATCTCGCTCGGATTTGCGGGTTTGGGGGGTGATGTCCGCACTTATTCGCCGAGCGCAACATATTCGCAGTTTATCCCGATCCGTCACAAGAGATCGAAGAATCCGGAGGTCTTGGCATTCAGGATACAGGCGGGCACGGTCGGAACATGGTCGTTGAGCAATGCAGTGCGGAATTCTAACTCTATCGCCCTGATCGGCGGCGTCCCTGCCTACGAACGCTTTTTCCTCGGCAGCGAGAATGACATTCGTGGTTACGATTCGCGTGCTATCAGCCCGGTCGCCCCGTTCGACACCTATATCACCAGCCGAAATGTCTCGTTAGCAACAAACGCGTCTGGCACGGCGGTTACTGATAGCGGCATCGATTCGCGGACGACGGCTGAGATACTGGCGCTCGGCAAGCTAACGGGTTCAAGCGGCTCTAATCCGGCATTGTTTAGCCGCAACTACCGGTTTATCGGCGGCGACACGCAGCTGCTGGCAAACGTCGAATACCGCCGCCCGATCTTTGGCCCGGCGACGCTGGCCCTTTTTGCCGATGTCGGATCGGTCTTTAATCTGCGAAAGCCCGGCACGCAAAATATCAACAGCGAATTCCTGGCCGACGATACATTTATCGGGGCCGGGCGCCTCACGGCCTTGAGCCTGATAAATACGCCGACGCTGGAGCCCAGTTTTGGCAGCCTTTTATATTTCCGCGACCGTTTGCTGACCAAAACTGACTTTATCAACGAATTTTGCCGCGGCAACCGATTTGGCTGCCCGACCAGCCTCTCGCCGCAGGTTCAGCAATTATTTCTGCGAGGCGAGGTGCAGCAGAATTCGCTGCTCCGCGTCAACGACTCGCAATTTGGAAAGATCAAAGATTTTAAGGCCAGCGTCGGTATTGAGATGCGGGTGCAGGTGCCGGTCGTCAACGTTCCGTTTCGCCTGATCTACTATTACAATCCAAACGGAAAGTTTGGATTTACACAGGAATTGCCCGGCATTTTCCTGCCCGGAAAGAGAAATGGATTTAAGTTTTCGGTCGGCAGAACGTTTTAGGGATTCAGAGGTCATTGACTTTGAATATCCTTTTAATTAAGATTGCTATTCTTTTTTTTGAAACGGTAAGCAACAGTCTTAGCGAAATTTGGTTCAAAGAAATGTGTTGATATCAACGGTCATTAGACCTTTCTAGAGATTTAAGGAGTTCTACAAGATAATGAAAAGATTTACTTTACTTACCGTCAGCGCCGTTTTTGCGTTGTTTTTTGCAGTCTCAACCTTCGCCCAGGCGGGCGCGGTTCCGGCCGCAGCCAAGATCGGCTGGCTTGATACTGGTGCTTTTGCGGACGAGAAAGAAGGCGTCACGAAATATCTCGCGGGTCTAAAGGCCCTCGACATCGAGATGAAGCCAAAGGTTACGGAGCTGCAAACAATGCAGGCCAGGCTGAAGACCATATCGGAAGAGTTAACGAAGGCCCAAAACTCTCCGGCGAACGTGCCCATTGATCAAAAGGCTATTCAGGCCAAGCAGTACGAAGGTCAAAGTCTGCAGAGTACTTTTGATTTTAAGAAAAAGGAATACGAAGCCGCGCTTGAAAAGCGGAGCGGTGAGGTTCTCGGCCCGATCTCGGCTGATATTTCGAAATCAATTCAGGATTACGCCAAGCTCAAGGGTTACGCCGTGGTTCTCGACATAAATGCCCTCGCCCAACAGAATGCGATTCTGGCGTTGGATGCAACGGCGAATATCACGAAAGATTTTATCATCTATTACAACGGTAAGGCTGCGACGGCAACGACCGCCAAGCCCTAGTTAGTTAATTGAGATCTATAGAATCCGATCGGGCCATAAGCCGGTAAAACAAGCATTTTGCCGGCTTTTGGCTTATATGTTTTTAGTCGCCCTGCGTTTTATGGCAATCCTCGATTCATTGGCTATTCAGGAGATACTGCCGCACCGGTATCCGTTTTTGCTCGTCGATAAGATCATCGAGCTTGAGCCGCGGGTGCGCATCGTCGGCATAAAACAGGTCACGATCAACGAGCATTTTTTTTCCGGGCATTTTCCCGGTGCTCCGGTCATGCCGGGCGTGCTCCAGATCGAGGCTCTCGCCCAGGTCGGAGCGATCCTAGCCCTGCGCGAATTTGAGGATCGCGACAGCAAGATCCCGTTTTTCAGCGGCATCGACAACGCCAGATTTAGACGTCCCGTCGTGCCCGGCGATACGCTGAGGCTCGAGGTCACGGCCCTCAGGATCGGCAGCAAGGTACAGAAAATGCACGGTGTCGCATCGGTCGACGGCCAGGTCACGGCCGAGGCCGAGATATTATGCATCATCGCAAATCGAAGCGACGTAAAGGAGTAAATATATGGACCCTAGTACAATGACACAGCAGCAACTCCTGATATTCGGGATATTGATAAACGCCGGAATAGGTCTGGTACTCGGGCTAATCCCGCTGATATTGGGGTTTGTTAAGCGTAACGTCAAGTACGGTTTTTTTGGATTTATCGCGTCGATCGTCGGTGGTGCGATACTTGGCATTCTCCTGTCCATACCCGCTATAGTTATTTTTTCCTGGCTTATCGTGCGCGGAGCGAAAACGGCCGCCGCTCCCGACAGTTCTTCCGTCGGTAATTCTTAACGATGGCCTCGTTCATTCACGAAACGGCAATAGTCGCCGAAAGCGCGTCCGTAGGCAGCGATTGCCATATCGGAGCCTTTTGCACAGTCGGCGGCGAGGTCACGCTCGGCGACGGCGTGCAGCTGGATTCGCATGTGGTCGTTGACGGCAAGGCAACGATCGGCGATGAGACCCATGTGTACCCGTTTGTTTCAATCGGCCTTGCACCGCAGGACCTCAAATACGCGGGTGAACCGACGAGCACCGAGATTGGAAGGCGAAACCACATTCGCGAGTTTGTTACGATCCATCGCGGCACGACGGGCGGCGGCGGCGTTACACGTATCGGCGACGGCAATCTGCTCATGGCCCAGGCCCATGTTGCCCACGACTGCCAATTGGGAAATGAGATCATAATGGCCAACGCCGCAACGCTCGCGGGTCATGTCGAGATCGCCGACAAGGCAAGCGTTGGAGCCTACTCGGGCGTACATCAATTTTGCCGGATCGGGTATGAGGCTTTCGTCGGCGGTTACTCGGTCGTGGTCAAAGACGCGATGCCCTTCGCGATCATCCAGGGAAACCACGCCAAATGCTACGGTCTCAATAAACTGGGCGTAAAACGCCGCGGCTATTCGCGCGACACGGTAGAAAGGCTAAACCACGCCTTTCACCTGCTGCTGTCAGCTAAGCTCAATACAACCCAAGCCGTAGAACGAATCCGCGAAGAGATCGCCGATTGCCGTGAGGTCGACCTATTGGTCGAGTTTATCGAAAGCTCGAAACGCGGCGTAGTGAAATAACACTCGACAATATATCTCCCTCTTATTTTCTTACTTTGCGTCCTTGGCGGCTTTGCGTAACATAAGATTCTTGGCGCGCAAAGCCGCCAAGGACGCAAAGAAAAATAAGAAACCGACTTCCCTATTTTCTTCTTGCTTGCAGTTCTTCGATCACATCTGAGATCGAAACATTCTTCGCTCTTAACAACACAAGGTAATGAAACAATAGGTCAGCGGCTTCGGATCTAAACCTGTCTAAATTGTCATCTTTTGCCTCAATGACTAGCTCGACCGCCTCTTCGCCGACCTTTTGAGCGATCTTATTGATTCCCTTTTCAAAGAGTTTCGCGACGTAGGAATCGTCCGGCTTTTGGCTGCGGCGCTCATCGATGACAGTTTCGAGTTCTTTTAATAGATCGACGGGATTTATCGACTTTTGATTGGTCTCCCCGAAACAAGTTTCTGCTCCCGTGTGACATACCGGCCCGGCGGGTTTTGCTTTTATCAGCAGCGTGTCGTTATCACAGTCGGCGGTCACCGAGACAATATCGAGATAATTACCGCTCGTCTCTCCCTTCGTCCAAAGCTCTTGCCGTGAACGGGAAAAGAAGGTTACCCGGCTCGTTTCTTCCGTCTTCCGGACGGCTTCCTCGTTCATGAACCCAAGCATCAACACCGTCCCGGTTTCCGCATCCTGAACGATCGCCGGCACAAGTTTGTCAGCGTTTTTTTCGAAATCAAGTTTCATATTCTCACCTCGATGCCGCGCATTTCGAGAAACGCCTTCAACGCCGGAATCGGTATCTCGCCATAATGAAAAACGCTCGCCGCGAGAGCGGCGTCGGCCTGGCCGATAGCAAAGACGTCGGCAAAATCATCCATGTTGCCTGCTCCACCCGATGCGATCACCGGGACACGGACCGCATTCGAAATATCGCGGGTCAACCCAAGCTCGAAACCATTTTTTGTGCCGTCGGCATTCATTGATGTCAGCAATATCTCGCCGGCCCCTAGTTCGACGCCATGTTTTGCCCAGTCTAAAGCATCAATATCGGTTGAAACACGGCCGCCGTTCAAGAATACTTTCCAACCGTCAGCAGTCTCCCTGGCATCGATAGCAAGCACGATGCTCTGCGAACCAAAATTCGCCGCCGCGCGACTGATGACAGCGGGGTCTTTGACGGCAGCGGTATTTATCGAAACCTTGTCCGCACCGGAATCGAGTAACGCACCAATATCCCTAACCTCCGAGATACCGCCGCCGACCGTGAACGGAATATTGGTCTCGTAGGCAACCTTGCGGACGAGTTCCACCAGCGTTTTTCGGCGCTCGTTGGTGGCGGTTATGTCGAGCAGCACAAGCTCGTCGGCACCTTCGGAGCAATATCGAGCAGCCAATTCAACAGGATCACCGACGTCGCGAAGCCCGACAAAATTGGTGCCCTTGACCGTGCGTCCGCCACGTACGTCGAGGCACGGGATAATCCGTTTAGCCAGCATATTTCGCGAGGTCCTCCAGCTTTATCGTGTGCTCGTAAAGCGCCCGGCCGATGATGACGCCGGAGCAGCCGATGCGTTCGAGTTCGTTAATATCATCCAGCGACCTGACTCCCCCGCTCGCGATCAAATCGATCTCCTGCACGGCGCCAAGGATCTCGCGATAGAGTTTGAACGAGGGGCCGGCCATTGCCCCATCGCTGGCGACATCGGTAACAAATGCCCTCGTCACGCCGCGTTCTGCATATTTCCGTAGGTACGCCAGAATCGGGGTCTTTGTCTCGGTCTGCCAGCCGTCAATCGCGACCTTTCCCTTTTTCGTGTCGGCCCCGAGCAGTATTTTGTCACCGCCAAATTTTTCAACCCAGCCAAGAAATATCTCAGGCTGACGTGCCGCTAGGCTGCCGATGTTCACGATCGATGCTCCGGCACCAAAGACGGCGGCAACATCAGTTTCCGATTTAATACCGCCGCCATAGTCAATATTCAGCGAGGTTCCTGACGAGACCTGTTTGAGGACGTGAAGATTAGCCGGAGTTCCGGACCGCGCACCATCGAGATCAACCATGTGCAGCCGCATCAGACCGGCCGCTTCAAAACGTTTCGCGGTTTCCAGCGGATCGTCAGAGTAGACCGTCTCACGCGAAAAATCGCCCTGCGTCAGACGCACACATTTGCCGCCGATCAGATCCATTGCGGGAATAATTTCGATCATATTTTTAAGAAATTCTCCAAAATGCGTGCCCCCGTCTCTCCTGATTTTTCGGAGTGAAACTGTATTGCGTGAAAATTTTTGTAATCGACGCCAGCGCTGAAATTAATGCCGTATTCGGTCGTCGCCGTCGTGTCCAACCCCGTTTCAACGTAATAGCCATGAACAAAATAGACGTGCGAACCTTCGGCGATACCATCGAAAAGCGGCGACCCGAGATCCGCGATCCGGTTCCAACCGGTGTGCGGCACTTTCAATGTGTCCGAGTCAAATCGTCGAACGCGATACGGCAAAATGCCGAGACACCTCGTTTCGTTCTCCTCCGAATATGAGCACATCAGCTGCATTCCCAGACAGACACCAAGTACCGGCTGCGTCAACGCCGTGATGACCGCGTCGAGTCCACGTTCGCATAAGTAAGCCATAGCCGTCGAGGCCTCGCCGACGCCGGGAAAGATCACTCTATCCGCCGCCAGTAGTTCATCCGGCGAATCAGTGACCCTTGGCTCAACGCCGAGCCGGTGCAGTGCATTTCCGACCGAGACCGTGTTGCCGGCGTTGTATTTGACTATCGCAACTCTCACAAAACTCCTTTGGTCGTCGGCAATGCGTTACCCTCGCAACGGACCGCCATTTTGATCGACTTGGCAAATGCCTTAAAGATCGCTTCGATCTTGTGGTGCTCAATTGCACCTTCAGCCTTGATATTTAAATTGCACAAGGCCTTGTCGCTAAACGACTTAAAAAAATGAAAGAACATCTCTGTCGGCATCTCGCCGATCATCTCGCGTTTGAATTCGGTTTCCCAGACGATCCAGTTTCGGCCGCCAAAATCGAGAGTAACCTGTGCCAGGCAATCGTCCATCGGTAGGCAAAACCCATACCGCTCCATCCCCCTTTTATCGGCGAGAGCCAGCGAAAAAGCCTCGCCGAGCGTGATCGCAACGTCCTCGATCGTATGGTGCTCATCGATATGCAGGTCGCCATTTGCCTTTATTGTTAGATCGAGCCCGCCGTGACGAGCGAGCTGATCGAGCATGTGATCAAAGAATGAAATGCCGGTCGAGATGTCCGAAAAACCGGTCCCATCGAGATTCAGATCGACCGAAATGTCGGTTTCCTTTGTATTGCGGGTGTGAGTGACGCGACGCTGGGGCGCCCGTAAAAGCTCGCATACCTCATCCCAACCATCGACGGTAAACACCGTTTCGCCGCTTTCAACGAGCGGGAAATTCACATTCCGAATGTAAATGGCCTGCGTTCCTAGATTTTTCGCAAGCTCTACATCCGTCGGCCGGTCGCCGATAACATAGGAATTTGCCAGGTCATATTCGCTGGTCAGATATTTTGTCAGCATTGCCGTTCCGGGCTTTCGTGTCGGAGCATTTTCGTCTGGAAATGTCCGGTCGACAAAAACATCTGCAAACTCGACGCCTTCGTCGGCTAACGTCTGTATCACGAAATTCTGTACCGGAAAAAATGCCGTCTTTGGAAACGATTCCGTGCCGAGGCCGTCCTGATTGGTTACCATGACCAACACAAAATCGGTCTCTCGAGCTATGTGCGCAAGATTTGTGATCGCGCCGGGCAGAAACCTCAGCTTTTCCAGAGCGTCGACCTGAAAATCATCAGGCTCACGTATCAATGTGCCATCGCGGTCGATAAATAAGACTTTTTTCATAGTTTTCAGAAACCAGAATTAGGTTTTTTAGCTACTAGCTAACGGCCATCAGCTTATCCGGAAACCCCACCCCCAATGCATTCAAAAGTTTATCGTTTTCCTTCACCGTTCCAACAGTTATTCGCAGGCACCCTTCGCAAAGCTCGACATTGTTTCGATTACGAACAACTACTTTTTCTTCCAGAAGGTAGCGATAAACTTCATTGGCGTCAGCCACCTTTACCAAAACGAAATTCGCGTCTGACGGATATATCCTTTCGACGAAAGCGATTCGGCCAAGCGATTCGGCTAAGATTGTCCGCTGCTGCACGGCCTCATCGATCCAATCTCTCACCTTTGCTTCGTCATCAAGCGCACGCAAAATAGCCGATTGGGCAATGCCGCTGACGTTGTACGGCGGCTTGACCCGATTCATCAGATCTATGATATCAACCGTTGCAACCGCGAGTCCGACTCGCAGCCCCGCCATTCCCCATGCTTTTGAGAAGGTTTGAAGGATGACCAGATTAGGCAGGTCGCCGAGCTCGGCAGTCAGCGATGGCTCATGTGCAAAATCGATGTACGCCTCATCAACAACCACAATTCCGTTGAATTTTTCAGCGATCTCAATAATGGATGCGCGCCGCATGAGATTTCCTGTTGGATTATTCGGTGAGCAAATGAATATCAGTTTTGTCCGCTCTGACACGGCGGATAATATCGCCGGAACGTCAAGTTGAAACTCTATGGTCAGCGGTATCTCACGCACGGCGATGTCGTTGATGTCGGCCGAGACACGATACATTCCATATGTTGGCGGACAGGTGATCACGTCGTTACGGCCCGGCTCGCAGAAAATACGGAACAACAGATCGATAGCTTCGTCGCTGCCGTTACCGACAAATATTTGCGGCGCTCCGACGCTTTTGATCGTTGCGACACGTTCTTTGATCTCCGTTTGTAGCGGATCGGGATAACGGTTGTAACCGTTGCCCGCGGGCGAGCCAAACGCGTTTTCATTGGCGTCGAGAAATACTTCTGCCGATCCTGCAAACTCCGATCTCGCGGACGAGTATGGCTTCAGGTTCCTGATGTTTTTTCGGACGAGCCGTTGGAGATCAAATGTCATCCCGGCCTCCGAGCCTTTCGCGACGGATCGCGATGGCATTTTTATGAGCTTCAAGGCCCTCGGCGGCAGCCATCGTTTCGACGATGGGTCCGAGCGTATTGATCCCTTCGGCCGTGAGTCGCTGAAACGTTATCGTCTTTGTAAAACTCGCTACCGACACGCCGCTGTATGCACGCGCTGCTTCGTTTGTCGGCAAGGTGTGATTAGTGCCTGACGCATAATCACCCGCGCTCTCGCATGAAAAATTGCCGATGAATACTGAGCCAGCATTGACGATCCTTTCCGCTACTGATTCGCCATCTGCCGTGGCGATGATCAAGTGCTCGGGGGCGTACTCGTTTAATAGTTCGACGCCGTCGTCGATTGTTTTGACGAGAATTGCTCTCGAATTTTGGATCGCGGCGGCTGCAATCGCCTTTCGAGGAAGCGCCTCGATCTGCCTGTCGACTTCGGCCAATGTTTCGGTTATCACCACTTGGGAAGTTGAAACCAAAATGACCTGGCTGTCCGGCCCGTGCTCGGCTTGCGAGAGCAGATCGGCGGCGACGAATGACGGCACGCAAGTCTCGTCCGCCAAAACCGCAACCTCAGATGGACCGGCTGGCATATCTATCGCAACGCCGGAACGTAGCACCTGCAGCTTGGCCTCGGTAACGAATTGATTGCCGGGACCAAAGATCTTGTAAACTCGCGCAACCGACTTCGTGCCGTAGGCCATCGCTCCGATCGCCTGGGCGCCGCCGATCTTGTGAACACTCGTCGCCCCACAAAGTTTCGCGGCATATAGCGTGGGAGGATCGACCTTTCCTTCCGAGTTCGGCGGCGAACAAACAACGATCTCTCGGCAGCCCGCAATTTTTGCGGGAATGACCAACATCAACACGGTCGAAAACAACGGTGCGCTTCCGGCAGGAACGTAAAGCCCAACCTTTTCGATAGCCACGGCTTTCTTCCAGCAAAAAACTCCTGTCGTTGTCTCGATGACCGTTGGTCTGTCCGCTGAAACAGCGTGAAACTTCTCAATATTAGACTTCGCGACCGCGATGGCATCTTTTAGCTCAATCGAGACGAGCGACTCGGCCTCGGAGAATTCATCCTCCGTAACGAGAAAATCATCCAACTCAACCTTGTCGAAATGCCGGGAGCAATGTCCCAACGCAGCGTCGCCATTTTCGCGAACATCGTTCAGTATATTGGCCACTGTACGTTCGAGAAATTTCGTGTCGATCGTCGGGCGTTTTAGCAGCTCACCCCACGTATCTTTACCCGGGTATTTTACTATTTTCATTGTCGTTACCTGATCATCTGATCGATCGACAGCACGAGAATGCCCTCGGCACCAGCCCGTTTGAGGCTGTCAACCACTTCCCAAAAGTCGCTTTCGCCGATCACCGAATGGATCGACACCCAACCGGGTTCCGCAAGCGGCATCGTCGTTGGGCTTTTCATTCCGGGCAGGAGCTTTGTAATGTCGGGCACCTTTTCGACAGGAGCGTTGAGTAAAATGTATTTGTTTGCCTTCGCGGCCAGCATGCTGCGGATACGGAAAAGCAACTTGTCCAATATCGCTCGAGCCTGACCATCGAGTCCCTGTTTCGCGATCAAGACCGCCTCGGACCGCATCACCGTTTCGACCTCGGTCAAACCGTTGGAAAAGAGTGTGCTTCCCGAGCTAACCAGATCGCAGACGGCGTCGGCTAGCCCTATCGATGGAGCGATCTCGACCGATCCACTGATCTCGTGAATATCCGACGCGACCGCGCGTTCCGCAAAATACCTGGTCAAAATATTGGGATAGCTCGTCGCGATCCGTTTGCCTGAAAGATCGGCAAGAGCACTGTAATCGAAATTCTTCGGCACGGCGATCGACAGGCGGCACCGTCCAAACCCGAGTTTCTCGACCGTCTTGACCGGCTTTGGGTTTTCGGCCAAGACATTTTCGCCCACGATGCCGATATCGGCCACGCCGTCGGCGACATATTCCGGTATGTCATCGTCGCGCAAGAAATATATCTCGATCGGGAAATCCTCCGACTCGGCTCGCAGTTTTCCGAGGCCATTTGAGAATCCAATACCGCATTTTTTTAACAACGCGGTCGAGCCGTCTGCCAGCCGGCCTGATTTTTGTAACGCAATTTTTAATTTCATAACGTAAAAATGACAAACCATCGCCCTCGATACTTTTTTAGAAGTTTCGCGGCGTTTGGATAAAAACTAATTTACGAGTTCGTTAAACGACGAAATCAGTTCACGCGCGAATGTGTCGCGTGATGATGGTGCAGATGGTGAATGTATGAAACCTTTCGGTACATTATGTTCCTAATGAAAACATAATTGAAACAATATCGCAAGGTCGGCGTGCAAACCTACTGTGATAAAATTTCCATAAACTTATGGACGATCACAATGAAGAAGAGGTCTTGCAGGAATTTGGCAAACGCATCCAGCGTTGCTACGGCTGCTTTATCGCCTATCATCTCAAGGACATGTACCTCGGCGAGGATGTCACGTTTTTCTGCGACTATTGTAAAGACGAGACGATGTTTCACTTTGACGAATTCTCAAAATTACTCGACATTGCAAAGCTAAATGAGGTAACGGGTGAGCATCATCATTGACCTCTTTCCAACTTTCCCCGATTTCCCTGTAAAATCATTTTGTGGCCGAAGAATTAAACCAAACCAAGCCGACCTTAACGGGTCTCGCGCGCAGGCTCGGGCAATTGCCGAGCGATAAGCGGCGTGTCGCCCTTGAGATCAGCGCCGCTCTGGCTGGTGTATCGTTGCGCGTCAGCCGCGAGTTTGTCGAGGCGGTGCCGCAGGCGGCGAAGGTGCTGGCGGCGGACGATCTGCGGAATTGGGGGGAATTTGGACGGCGACTCGCGATGGGGAGTGCCGAGACTGGCGTTAAATTTTTCGCGGCGGGCGTCGAAGGGCTAAAGAAAATTCCGAAAGCAGCCCGTTCTACCGTTTTTCAGGTTTGTACGCGCCAGTTGGTGCTGTCGAGTTCTATTGCGCTTGAGACATTTCATTTGATACCCGGTATTGCCGCCGAGATAAGCGATAAAAACCTGCTCTCGGAGATTCTCAATCTCGCGGTCGAGATCGCACAGCGATCGGCCAAGCATAGCGCCGATTTTCTCGAATACACGCCGTCGGTCGCAAAATCCCTTGGCCGATTTAAGAGTGAGTCCGGCGAGGTGTCCGAGGCTGTCCTCGCTCTCGCCTCCAACTTTGCAAATCGCACCGGCGGTCTGACGGCCGACCTATGGCAGAATCTGCCGGAATCATTGGCCGATATTTCGGCTTATAATGCGGTGCTACTAATGAAACGCTCGGGTGAGTTCCTCGAATTCGGCGGCAGCGTGACGCTGCATTTTGTCTCGTCAGGCAGTGCGGTTTTGAGTTTGGGCGAGGGTGCGTTTGATGACTGGTGCATGGTTTCGCGTGAGATTGCCAGGCACGGCAACGCCGTGCTGATCTCGTTTTTGCGGGCGACACCGAAATTCTTTGGCCAGCTTGCGGGCAAGAAAAAACGAATACAAACAGAATCAATCCGCCGGGTACTCCAATTAACCGGAAAGATCGCCAGGATCGACGCTGAGAGCGCTTTGGCTGCTTTCAAATCAAGTGCTTCGGCCTTGAACAAAGTGTCGATCGAGCAGTTTGAGGAATGGGTTGAGAACGGCATTCGCGAAAGCTCAGCCGACTCAGCAAAGGCTCGCCGCAGCTATTTTGCCCTCGAAACACGAGCATCTAATGAACGATTACAGGAGACGCGGCTCGGGCTGCCGCTTGAGAAAATCCAGGCCGTTTTAAGAATGTACGTCGAGGCCCTGACCGGCAAAGAAGTTGAAATAGCACCGCTCTCGGCCATGCCGCAGGAAACGCGGATCGGTGACGGCAAAACGATCTATCTCCCTTCGTCGGTTGCCGAATTTGACGATGATGAGAAGGATTTTCGGCTGTATAAGGTGCTCGCGGCACACGGAGCCGGACAGATCGAATTCGGCACCTTTGACCGCGAGACCGTCGGGCTGAAAGCAGCTTTCACCGAGCTTTCTGAAATCTATTCAGCCTCAGCCGAGGAGCGTGATGCTTTTTCGCTCGCCGGATACATCGAGGATGTGCAAAAAGGCGAACGAGCCCTGCCCGACGAGGAAATAAAAGCCCAGGTCAAACGACGCAAAAAACATCTGCCAAAAGATTCGGATTATCGCGGGGTGTTGAGTGCCTTTCCCGAACCTCGACTCGCCCGAAAAATATTCGGCACGATGGAAAATGCGCGGATCGATAACCGTCTGCGAGCGACGTATCGCGGTCTGTGTAAAGATCTCGATCTGATGCAGAAATTTCTTCGGTCGGATCGACCGTATATTTTCGATCTGCCGATCCATCAGGTGCCGTTCGAGCTGTTGTTTCAGATCACGCTCTGCGGCGGTGCAATGGACGACGCACGGCAATTTTACGGTCAGATCGTCTCGGAGATCGAAACGGTTATCGAATCCTATCTCGCCATGACCGGTGCAACCGTTGCCGATTCGCTGATGGCCACGAGCCGAGTGTACACGCTGTTTCAAAACATCTCGCCTGAGCAAAATCAAGAAGCCGAGTCGGACGAAACGGAAGAAAAGTCCGAGTTTGCCTACGATGACAAGGAAGCCGCCGAATCAGTGACCGAGGATCGGGTGAAACGCGAACGCGAGAAAAATGCTCAGGACATCCGCGACCTTTTCAACGCCTGGAACAGCCTCAACGACGAGGGCGAGCCGGACGATCTACAGGGCGCCGAGGCTTGGTCGCAAAGCGAGATGCCTGAGCAGGCCCTCGAAGCTGACGACGTCGCCTTTGCCTACGACGAATGGGACCGCGAGCTGAACGATTATCGCGTCGGCTGGAGCCGCGTCATTGAGAAAAAGGTAAAGCAGGGCGATCGCACTTTTGTCGAACTGACGCGTTCGCGATATCGCGGTGTGATATCGTCAATCCGTCATCAATTCCAGTTGATGAAGCCGGAAAATCTGACCCGCATAAATCGAGAGATCGACGGCGAGGATTACGATCTAAATGCGCTCGTCGATTTTGTCGTTGATCGCAAAGCGGATGGCCAGCAGTCCGAAAATATCTACACAAAACGACTACGAAAACAGCGTGACGTGGCAGTCTCGATCCTGCTTGACCAATCGTCTTCAACGGCCAGGACGATCACGCGCAACCCGCTTCAGCCATACACGCACCCTGGCCGGCGGATCATCGAGATCGAAAAAGAGGGCCTGGTGCTGATGAGCGAAGCGCTTGAAGCCGTCGGCGATGTCTATTCGATCAATGGCTTTACGAGCGAGGGCCGGCGCAATGTGAAATTCTACGTCGTTAAGGATTTTGCCGAGAAATACTCCGACGATGTCGAGCGTCGCATTGGCGGCATTACATTCCAAAATAACACGCGTCTCGGCGCTGCGATCCGGCACGCATCGGCTAAACTGCTAAAGCAGGACGCCCGAACAAAGCTACTTATTATCCTGACCGATGGCCGCCCATACGATCATGACTACGGTGACGCCCGATACGCCCGCGAGGACGTTCGCGAAGCCTTGACTGAAACAAAAATGTCCGGCGTCACGCCGTTTTGCATAACTGTCGACCGCGAGTCGGAGAGCGAGTTGAAAGACCTCTATGGCGATGTTGGCTACACCATCATCGATGATGTGCTCTCGCTGCCGGAGCGTATGCCGAATATTTACCGCCGATTGACGAGTTAGATTGTGATAAAGGGAAAGT
This sequence comes from Pyrinomonadales bacterium, assembly GCA_038227175.1. Taxonomy (GTDB): domain Bacteria; phylum Acidobacteriota; class Blastocatellia; order Pyrinomonadales; family Pyrinomonadaceae; genus OLB17. Next base: position 17,090 of record JBBRPZ010000003.1, read on the forward strand.
TGTTAATGGCAATGACCTTGACATTTACTGATCATCACATCTATATTGGCCCTTTCATACTGTTATATGAACAACAAATCTGAAACAGTTTTCTTATTCGACGTCGATAACACGCTCCTCGACAATGACCGCGTGACGCAGGATCTCAGGCGCTTTCTGGACAAGGAAGTCGGTCTCGAACGAAGCCGCAGCTACTGGGAAATTTTCGAACAACTTCGCGCCGAGTTGGGTTACGCTGATTATCTAGGAGCTCTACAGAGATACCGGACGGCGAATCCTTACGAATCGCACTTGCTCACCGTATCGACTTATCTGATCAACTATCCTTTTGCCAATCGGCTGTTTCCAAATTCGCTTGATGTTATTGAGCGATGCCGTGAGTTGGGAACAGTCGTTATTCTAACCGACGGCGATGTCGTTTTTCAGCCCAGAAAGATCGAAAGATCGGGGCTGTTTGATGCGGTGAGCGGAAATATTCTCATCTACGTTCACAAGGAAACCGATCTTGCCGATGTTGAACGCCGTTATCCCTCGGAGAAATATGTGCTGGTTGACGACAAAATTCGGATATTGTCGGCAATAAAAGATGCCTGGGGTGATCGGGTCACTACCGTTTTTCCACGCCAAGGCCATTACGCTCTCGACGCAGAATCAGTAGCAAAATATCCGCCCGCCGATATCACCATCGAGCGGATCGGTGATCTGCTCGCGATAGATTCCTTCTGAGAATCTCCTCTTAACTTTGGGTTCTTTGCGGCTTCGCGTGAGATAATTTCACGGAATGAATATCGTCTCTCTCGAAAATGTCTCAAAAAACTACGGATTCAAGCCCCTTTTTGAGAATGTAACGCTCGGCCTTGGGGAACGTGACAAGATCGGCATTATCGGTGCCAACGGCTCTGGCAAAACGACGCTTTTACGAGTAATCGCCGGACTTGAGACTTCGGACACGGGCCGCGTCATCCGTGCAAAGGGCAAATCACTCGCTTATCTCTCGCAAAATCCGCCCTACGACGAAAACCTGACGGTGCTTGAGACCATCTTTGCATCGAGCAGCGGCGTGATGCAGACGATCCGCGATTATGAGGACGTTTGTCACGAACTGGCGGCGGACGGCAATGACGCAAATTTGCTCACCCGCATGTCCGACTTACAGCACGAACTCGAGATGAACGGCGGATGGGAGATCGAGACCAACGCCCGTGCCGTGCTGACACGGCTCGATATAACGGACACGTCAGCAAAGATGGGAATGTTATCGGGCGGTCAGCGAAAGCGTGTTGCTCTCGCCCACGAACTCATTTTCAAACCCGACATTCTGATCCTTGACGAGCCGACCAATCACCTCGACGCCGACACCATTGAGTGGCTCGAATCATATCTCGCCCGCTACACCGGCGTGCTGCTGCTCGTTACGCATGACCGATATTTTCTCGACCGTGTAACGGATCGAATATTCGAGGTCGATCGTGGAACCGTTCAGAATTTTAGCGGCAACTACGCCTACTACCTCGAGAAAAAGGCGGAGCAGGAAGAGCTACGAGCCGTCGAGGGCCACAAACGCGACCAGCTTATTAAGAAAGAGCTTGCCTGGCTTCGCCGAGGTGCTAAGGCCCGTACGCGTAAATCTAAACACCGAATCGAAGCCGCATACAACCTGATGGCAGTTCCAAAGGAACAGGCGAAAGGCGAGGTCGACATCGCCATTGGCTCAAAACGGCTCGGATCAAAAATTATCGAGATTAACAGCGTTTCAAAATCGTACGGCGACGTAAATCTGATCGACAATTTCACTTACTTGCTAAAACGCGACGACCGCATAGGCGTCATCGGAGCCAACGGCTCCGGCAAAACCACCCTGCTCGACATGATCACCGGCCGTGTCGCTCCGAGTGGCGGCGAGATCGAGATCGGTAAGACAGTGCACATCGGCTACTACGATCAGGAAAGCCGTGCTCTCAACGACGAACAGCGTGTCATCGACTACATCCGCGACATTGCCGAATACGTGACGACCAACGAGGGTATCCAGATCACGGCGGGCAAGATGCTTGAGAGATTTCTCTTCGAGCCGGCCGCTCAATACGCGGTCATCGGCAACCTTTCCGGCGGCGAACGCCGCCGTCTCTATCTGCTTCGGGTTTTGATGGGCTCGCCTAACGTCCTGCTGCTCGACGAGCCGACCAATGACCTCGACATCCCGACGCTAATAGCCCTCGAAGAATACCTCGACGAGTTTGCCGGTGCCCTGATCGTCGTCAGCCACGACCGCTACTTTCTCGACCGAACGATCGACAACATTTTCCGCTTCGAACCCGGTGGCCGCGTCAGCGAATACCCCGGCGACTATACCGCCTATCTCGAACGCCGCGAACGCGAAGAGGCCGAACCGAAAGAAACGGTTGCGCCGATGGCAGCCAAAACTACGTCCGCTCCGGCAGCCGAAAAGCCGAAATCAAAAAAGCTAAGTTTCAAAGAAATGCGTGAATTCGAGGCCGTCGAACAGCGCATCGCCGAGATAGAAAAACGACTGCCTGCGATCGAAACAGAATTGGCCGCTGCCGCAAGCGATGCGGGAAAGGTCCACAAATTGTTTACCGAACAACAGAATTTGTCTGCACAATTAGATGCGGATATGACCCGCTGGGCGGAGTTGGCAGAAAGGATCGACGCATAATTGCAGCGAAGCTCACCACAATACTTTCACATCATAATCCTTTAAAATCTGGTCCGACGTAACACTAAGCGTCGGCGTTTCTGGCCCGCATTCGATTTCTCAAGGCAACGCGTCCTTTTCAGCATACCATCGAGAGTCTGGATGTAAATTTGGATTTTAATAACGAATTGATAACAGCGGATGATTTGCGAAAGATTAGTAAGTCGTAAGTTATTGATTCTAATGGTGGCTGGAGAGTGACTTGAACACTCGACCTCGGGGTTATGAATCCGTTGCCGATTTCCGCCACTCTTTTGGGCAGTGGGCACGCCGCGACCCCCTGCATCAATCGCGACAATCAATGCTTCCTGGCCCTAACCGAAACTTTCCAGTTTTACTCGTGATCTTTGTCTCCATGGACTTTGCGTATATTGACGGGCGCCTTCATCTTCGTAGCGCGGGTTTTTATGGAATTGGGCTGCTACTATCACTTTTACATACCTGAATATGCGGGCACAAGCAATCTCAGTAACAAACAGCGGCAGCATCGCCGAACGGCTGGCGCGTTTATCTCCAGCAAAACGGGCGCTTCTCGAGAAGAGGTTAGGCGGGACCTTACCCGGAGCAAATCCCTTCCAGATCACGAAGCGTGCAGGCGGCTCGACCGCGCCGCTATCGTTCAATCAGGACGGACTGCTCTTTATGGAGCAGTTGGAGCCCGGAACCTCGAGATACAACGTCTATGAGGCGATCCGTATAGACGGACAAGTTGATCAGAATATCCTTCAGAAAACGCTCGATGAAATCGCTGCCCGGCACGAGGCGCTTAGGACGGTTTTCGAGAGCGAAGGTGACGGCTGGCAGCAAGTAGTCCAACCCATTAGCGGAGCCTGCCTGAAACATGTCGATCTAAGAGCAGACAGTGATGACGTTGCCCCGATAGACCTCCTTCAGGCCGAGGCTGACAAGCCGGTCGATATATATAGGGGCCCGATGTTCTCAGCTCTATACGTGGTCGCCAATGACTATGAGAGCTATCTTCTTATCAAGATGCACCACATCGTCAGCGATGGTTGGTCGCTTGGCATCTATTGGAAAGAATTCGCTGAGATCTATTCTGCATTATCTCAAGATCGTCTTATAGCTCTTGAGGAGACGCCGATACAATTCGGTGACTACGCGGCCTGGTCCCGTCAATTCCTAAAGCGAGAGATCGATCGTCAAACCGAATACTGGAAGAGGCAGTTGGACGGAGTTCCGGCGTTACTGGAATTTCCGACCGACCGTCCACGGCCCGCTCTTCAGACAGCAAAAGGAGCTCAGGAGTCCGCAACCTTTTCCAACGAACTTGTCAGTCGTCTCAATGAATTTTGCAAGAGTGAGGGAAGCACACTCTATATGGCACTCCTTGCCGGCTTCGACGCTGTCTTGTCGAAATACACCGGCGCCAAAGACCTCGTCATCGGAACCCCGGTCGCCGGTCGCAATCGAACCGAGACAGAAAACCTCATTGGATATTTTGTCAACACGTTACCGGTCCGAACTGACATGTCCGGCGACCCGACCTTTCAAGAACTAATAAAGCGTGTACGCGGCACTGTCCTCGATGCGTTCTCACATCAGGACCTGCCCTTTGAACATATCGTCGCAGCGGTAAAACCCGAACGCAGCCTTAGCTACAACCCTATCTATCAAGTAGCGTTTGCGTTACAGGAAAGGCAACAGTCAGCGATCAGCATCCCGGGACTGGACATTGCTACGGTCGAATTGAAGCTCTCCACAGCTAAGTTCGATCTCTTCCTCTCGGCCCAGGAATCATCTGACGGGCTCAACATTACGGTCGAATACAGTACAGATCTTTTTGATCGTGATACGATTCAACGATTTATCGCGCACTACGAAAACCTGTTTGTGTCCGTTCTTAACGACACCGAATTACCTCTCTCGAAGATGGAAATGCTGAGCGATGCGGAACGTCGCCAGTTGATAACGGAATGGAACGAAACGAAAACGGCCTATCCTAGGGAAGCTGTACATCTGCAATTTGCGGCCCGATGTAAAGAGTTTTCCGAACAGATCGCCGTCTCAGGATTAGGTGAAGTGTGGACCTACAGAGAGCTGGATGAACGTTCAAATCGAATAGCCAACTATCTGATAAGACTCGGGGTCGAGGCCGGCCAGCGGATCGGTATAAGCATGGACCGATCGCCGATAATGATCGCCTCCATTCTCGGCGTCCTGAAATGCGGGGCGGCTTACGTTCCGATGGATCCCGCGAACCCGGCATCCAGGCTCGAACAGATGATCGCAGACGCGGAGTTGCTGTTCATTCTCACGCGCACGGAATATCTCGGCCAGATGCCCATAACGACGGCAACTGCAATCGATGTTGACGCGGAAAAAAATGCTATTGATTCTTGCAGCAGCTCATTTGTACCCAAGGAACGGGCATTTGAAGACACCGCTTGCATTCTCTACACTTCAGGTTCCACAGGCAGGCCAAAGGGGGTGATGATCCCGCATCGAGCGATCAGTCGATTGGTGCACAACACCAATTATATTGACGTAACGCCAGACGACCGTTTTGCTCACGTTGCGAACGTGGCCTTTGATTTGGCGATCTTCGACATCTGGGGCGCACTGCTGAACGGCGCACGAACTGTCATCATCCCAAAGGACATAGTTTTGTCGCCGGAACGTTTTTCGGCGGAGGTAAAGTCGGCGGGAATAACGACAATATGTCTGGCAACATCTCTTTTCCACCTGATAGCCCGTGAGAAACCCGACGCTTTCTCTACCGTGAAAATGGTGATCGTCGCCGGTGAAGCGTTTGACCCGGCCGCCGCACGCAGCGTGCTTGCTTCCGCTCCGCCGCAGCGGCTCCTCAATGGATACGGACCAACGGAATCCACGACATTTGCGACCTGGAAACATATCGATGATGCTGCGGCAGCAGAACCAAACGTTTCGATCGGAAAGCCGCTATCCAACACCACCATTTTTATTCTTGACGAACACCTTAATCCGGTCCCGATCGGAGTGGCAGGCGAAGTGTTTATCGGCGGTGACGGCCTCGCGATCGGATATCTAAATCGGCCGGAACTGAATGAAGAACGATTTGTTCGTATTCCGGTACAACAGTTCGATGCGGCAGCAGAGGACACCGAGACCGTTTTGCTTTATAGGACAGGCGACATGGCGCGATATCGGGTTAATGGCGATATCGATTACATTGGCCGTAAGGACCATCAGATTAAGCTCAGAGGCTTTCGGATCGAACTCGGCGAGATCGAGGCGATCATCGAAGCTCATCCGAGTGTCGCCGAAGCGGTAGTCCTGGCGATAAAGGATTCAAACGATCATCGTCTTGCAGCTTTTTACGTTGCGTCGAGCGGTGCGCAAATTTCGCCCGACCAATTGCGGGCCTATTTGCGAGAAAACCTTCCACATTACATGGTACCAGCCTCACTGGTCGATCTGTCCGCAATGCCGCTGAACGGCAACGGAAAGATCGATCGGCAGCGGCTCGCTTCCCAAGTGGTCGTACCTCAAACGGTACCTGATGAGACAGAAGAACCGAAGAACGAGCTTCAGATTAAACTCGCCTGGATCTGGCAAAAGGTGCTTGGCTTATCATCCATCGGTATAAGAGACAATTTTTTTGATCTGGGCGGCCATTCGCTCGCTGCTGTACGCGTATTTTCAGAAATAGAGAAAACCCTAGGATGCCGGCTGCCGCTAGCGAGTCTATTCAAAGCTCCGACCATCGAGCAGCTTTCAGAGTTGATCGAGGGCGGCGATTGGCGGTCAAGCTGGGAATCGCTTGTCCCGATGCGCACTGGCGGCAGCAAGCCTCCGTTCTTCTGCATTCATGCCGTCGGCGGAAACATACTCGAGTACAACGATCTGGCAAAACATCTCGATCCGGACCAGCCTTTTTATGGGCTGCAGTCGATCGGACTGGATGGCCGTTCAGCGCCTCTTACGGATCTGGGCTCGATGGCGGACGCTTACCTCAAAGAAATTTGCGAGGTACAGCCCGTCGGCCCCTATTACCTCGGTGGCCGCTCGTTTGGCGGAACGATCGCGTATGAAATGGCTCGGCGACTTCGTGCCGAGGGTGAGGATGTCGCACTGTTGGCAATTTTCGACAGCTATCCAAAAGGATGGCTCAAGCTCTTCAGCAGGGATGAGGCCCACAACCATCGCCGACAATTCCTCAGAATGCGGGCCCGGCGGCATCTGCAACTCTGGCTCGGCCTTAGTTTGGCAGAAAAATTTCGTTACGGTTGGACAAAACTAGGCTATAAGAGTCGCAAATTGCGAAACATCCTCTGGCAGATCTCGCAGAAGATCCGCCCTGCTAGCGAATCCGTGAATACCACGATCCGCAACATCGAGGAGATCAACTATCTGGCTATCAAGAATTACGTGCCTGAGGTCTACGATGGAACCGTGACTTTCTTTAGCGCTGACGAAGAAGTTTGTCCTGAAGAAAATTTGACGGGTTGGGGCGTACTGGCCGCGGGCGGTGTAAATGTCTTGAGCGTGCCCGGTGATCATCAGACCATGATCAAATCTCCCCATGTTGCCGATCTCGCTCAACGTCTAGAAGAAGTAATCAGTCGGACGAGCAAGTTGAAATCGCCCGAGAAGGGAGGCGAATAATGATATTTTTCGATCCGGCAGCATTTATGTCAGTGAGTGACTGGATCCTAAGTGCTAATAACTACATCTACCACGCTCTTAACGACCTTGCGGGCCAGTCGTGGGTCTTTGATCACGTGCTCGGGCTTGGTCTAAACAGCAATCTCATCAAGGCGGCCGTCATCGGCGCGTGCTTTATGCTTGCATGGCTGTCTGGCGAGGATGCATCTATTACCGCGGCACGTCGAAAGGTATTGCTTATAACGCTTTTGTCGTCGGTAATGGTCTTGGCAGCAACAAAAACCGTGGAGAAATACGTATTTCTTCCGCGGCCCTACGTTCTGTCGGAACGCAGCTTCCACTTGAGCGGACGCCAGTTGGTCGAGACTCCGCGAGTTGATTTTCGAGTACCATTTGACGATGACACTGAAAAGAGCTACCGCGATCTAAGGCATGGTGAGATCATATCCAACGATCTTACTTCGTTTCCGAGTGACCATGCGGGATTCTTCTTTTGTATAGCTCTGGGCATCTTTCTCGCGTATCGCACGGTAGGGACCGTAGCCCTACTTTGGACGATTTTCGTGCCAGTCGCAGCTAAAGTGATCTTCGGTCAACATTCTCCGCTCGACATCGCGGTGGGTGCAGGAATTGGTGCGGTGATCCTGCTTTTGATGCAATTTATCGCCCGCAAATGGGCCAACCGGTTGATCGACCCTATTGTTAAATGGACCATGAACAACTCGGCGCTTTCGGCCGCGCTACTATTCATCGTCCTGTTCGAGGTGACCAGCACTTTAGATGACGTTCGTCAGGTTGGAAAGGTCGGAAAGGAGGTTGCCAACCACATGTTGGGCAGGCAATAAGTTTATGAAAAGAATTCGCCTAAAAAGATTGCTTATCGGGATGATCGTCCTCGCCGCAGGAGTTATGGGTGCTGGGTGCGAGCTCGATCAAAAAGGAATGGTGCTTTTTCCGGATCCTTCGTATCGGGCCAGTGTGGTCGGTACGGATAGCGACGGCTTTACGGTACCTGACGGTATCCTCTGGAGCCAAGGGCGCTTTCTGATCGCCGACGAGGGCGGAAACGCTTTTCGCATCTGGAATGGACCGGGTCAAGTTACGACGCTTTGCGACAGCACGATGGGTGTCATGTCGCCCGAGGATATGGCTGTCGACGCTGTCGGGAATATCTACTTTACGGACGACGATGCGGGCGGATTATGGAAGATCAATAATTTAGGCCAAGCGTCAAGGTTGGTCGATAAGGATAAAGGTCTCACTTCAACCGAAGGTATCGTGCTGGCCCCCGACGGTAATCTGCTTGTTGGTGACGGACAAGGTCACAAGGTCTTTACCGTTACGCCCAATGGCGCGGTTTCCGAATTTTTAGGAACTGACTTTGGTATCACCAAAGCCGAAAGCATGGTTTTCGACGAAAAGGGTAATCTTTTTATCGGTGATAATGAGGATAACATCCTATATATGCTTACGCCTGACAAAAAGCTGCATCGAGTGATCGCAAATCGCGAGGGATTTTCACCTGAGACGATCTGGTACGCAAAAGGTGTTCTTTATATCACAGACAGTCAAGACGGGAAGCTGTTTAAGTACACTCCCGAAGATGGGCTGAACGTGCTTGCGGTTTTTGGAGGTAAACTCCACGCAGTTAACGGCGTAACGACAGATGATGACGGGGCAATTTATGTGTCGATACAGACGGATCTGGTAAAAAAAGTCGGCTACCTGTTAAAGATCGAGCAGGAAAAACACTAAACTAACTAACCATTATACTTCTCCCATTATCGAGTTCGGAAAATCACTAACAAAATTCCTGAAACTCAGTGCTATTCGACCTTTCTTTAAGTCTGGAGTACAGGTCTGTCTAGGCACCTAGTTGCTCGCGCATTAAAGATACTCTTGTCGATGAAAAAGAACGTCGCCATCATATTCGTGGCTAACGCCCTCACTCTGCTCTCCGGGTTGGTCACCGGTCTTTTGGCCGCGTGGGCGCTCGGGCCGGAGGGCAGGGGTAATCTGGCCGTGGCGGTGCTCTACCCGAACATCGTAGCCCTCGCGGCCGGACTCGGATTGCCGCACGCAACGCGATTTTTTGTTGCTCGCGAGCCGCGCAAACTCTCGATGCTGTTTTCAAACGCGATCTTGTTTGCCGGCGGTGTGGGTTTAATCGCGTATATAGTCGCACAGCTCGTTGTACCCAACCTCGTGGGCACGCGAAGTGACGCGGTAATGTGGTTGGTCAAGGCATACCTTATCAACATCCCTTTCGCTCTGCTTTACGACTTAATGGCCGCGATGTTGGAAGGTTCGCGCCGATTCAAGTGGGCTGCGGTTTCGAGGATACTATTTTTCGCCGTCCAATCGGGATCTTACCTGGTCTTATGGTTCACCGGCCATCTAAACCTTTATAACGCAGCCGCGGCGATGGTCGTAGCACAGTTGGCGAACACGGCAACTGCGCTGGTCTGCGTTTTGCTGGTACTAAAACCTCGCTGGAGGCCGAGCTTTCGAGCTTTCAGGAAGACGCTTCGTTTTGGCGTCAAGTATTACGTCGGTGTCGTTACTTCTTTCACAACCCTGCGGCTGGACCAAATGATGCTCGCGGGCATGGCTACGAGCGTCGAACTGGGCCTTTACGTGATTGCGGTTCGATTGTCAGAAGTAATGACAGTGTTGGCCTCGTCGGTTTCCGAAGTACTTATGCCGGAGGTAGCCTCCTCAAATGGCTCTGAACGCTCGATCAGGACGTTGACGCGGAGCCTGAGGCAAACGATGATCGTGTATCTCTTGCTCCTGCTGCCTCTCATCGTCACGTCCCCGTTCATCCTGCGCTATGCCTTTGGTAGTGATTTTGCGGCTGCCACGCCCGCTCTGCGTATTTTGCTGGTCGGGTCGATGGTCTGGAGCGCGGCGTCGATCATAAATAGCGGGCTGAATGGGCTCGGGTATCCGGGTCTGACCACAATTTCACGATTAAGCTCTGCGGTTGTCACGGTGCTGACGCTACTCGTTTGGCTTCCGAGGTATGGAATACTTGGTGCCGCTCTGTCGTCGCTTGCGGGCTACAGCATGATGTTCGCCTTCGCTCTTTTTTGGCTCATGCGGAAAGAGAATCTTCGGCTTTCCGATATTTTCCGTCCCCGTCAGGGAGATTTTCCTATGAAAGATTTGATCTCATTCCTTCGTCCCTCGGCTGTTGTTCAGACTTTGACCGCGTCAGGTGACGAATGGGGTTTTGTTGAGCAGCTGTTCCAGCATCAGGCCGCCGAAAACCCGGATCATATCGCCGTCATTTCAAAAGGCGGACAGCTAACTTATGGGGAGTTAAACCGCAAAGCCAATCAGCTTGCCAGGTTCCTCAAATCCCGGGGTGCCGGACCCGAAACCCTGATTCCGATCAGCGTGGACCGCTCGGCCGACATGGCAATCGGAATTCTCGGCATTCTCAAAGCGGGCGCCGCATTTGTCCCGATTGACCCGAATTATCCGCAGGAGCGAATCGACTACATGCTCGCGGATACAGGTGCTCAATTCGTTGTGACCCAGAAAGACATCCTCGCATCGTGCGAGACAGAGAGAATCTGCCTGGATGAAGACTGGCTGCGGATCAACGAATTTTCCGATGAAAATCCGCCAACGCAGGCGAAGGCAGACAATCTGGCTTACGTGATCTACACTTCCGGTTCCACTGGCAAGCCGAAGGGAGTGATGCTCACAAGGGCTAATCTTCGACATTATGTACATGCACTACAGACCGAATTCCGGCTGACGCATGACGACACATATCTCCATCTGGCGTCTCTCGGGTTTTCGTCGTCGAGACGACATCTGTTGCTGCCACTCGCGTTCGGAGCCACCCTCGTCATCGCCGACGAAGATCAGCGGCTCGATCCGCTGCCACTGTTTGAGACGATCAAAGAGCAACACGTCACAGTTTTTGACGCGGTTCCTTCTTTCCAACGGCATTGTCTAAACGCCCTACTCGAAATTGAAACACCCGTGCGGGAAGTGTTGCTCGACAACGACCTTCGGCTGATCGTATCGGCGAGCGAGCCGTTGTATTCAGACATTCCGCGTACTTGGATGGACGAGTTCAGGCACCCCGCCTTGCACATTCACATGATCGGTCAGACCGAAACCAGCGGCATCGTTTCGCTTGGTCGACTGACTGCGGCTGATGTTAACGGTGACGTGCGGGCGGTCCCGGTGGGTGTGCCCATTGCCAATACGGATGTCGTGCTGCTGGATGATGATCTGAGACCGGTCAATGACGGTGAACGAGGAGAAATGTACGTGCGTGGAGCAGGCGTGGGCCGCGGATATCTCGGTCATCCCGAACTGACCGCTGAGAAATTCGTTGAGCTTTCAATCAATGGCGAACCAATCGCGCGGTACTGCCGAACCGGCGATCATGCCAAAAGGATGCTGGACGGCAGGCTTGAATGCCTGGGGCGCAGCGATTTTCAGATCAAGATTCGCGGGAATCGCGTCGAGCTTAGCGAAATCGAAGCTCTGTTTCTGGGCCATCAAATGGTGCGTGAATGTGTGCTGATCGGCCGCAAGGACGAATCCGGCGACATCTGGCTGGCTGCATATGTCGTTGCCCACTGGGACGAACCGCATATTACGGGCGAGCTTCGCAGTTTGGCGGAAACTTCACTTCCCGATTACATGCGGCCCGCGGCCTTTGTTGTGTTGGATAAACTGCCGCTCACGCCAAACGGCAAGGTAGACCGAAAAGCTCTTCCGGCTCCGGCTCCGGCCGTACAAATAAGCGCACCGCCAAGTTATGAGACGGACGCGCCGCTTTCGACCGTCGTTGAGGCGATCTGGTGCGAAATACTTGGTGTTGATGCTGTTGCCGCTGACGATCGTTTCTTCGCTCTTGGCGGCCACTCGCTGATGGCTGCCCGCATGATATCTCGCGTACGAGTACATTTCGGAGTTCAACTCCCGATCAGGATAATCTTCGACGAACCAACCTTCGAGGGTTTTTGTCGCCGTTTAGAATCATATCTGGTGTCGGGGGCCGCTGATTCAAGACGTGCCTTCCCCAAACGTCCTGAGCGCATTCCCCTTTCGTTTGCTCAGCAGCGGGTTTGGTTTCTCGGGGAGCTTGATCTCGGCTTAACGGCTTACAACGAGTGCGAGATCCTAAAACTTAACGGCGAGATCGATCCCAATGCACTCCAAAACGCATTACTTCAGATCGTACGCCGTCACGAGATACTACGAACTTGCTTTCGAACCGAAAACGGCGAACCATACCAGATAGTTTTTGAAACTGCGGATGTCGATCTCAAATTCGTCGATCTAGATAATGCCGAAGGTCAAAATGCCGTAATTGAGATCGCTCGCGAACTGGCGGAGAAGCCATTCGATCTATCCCAAAGCCCGTTATTCCGAGCTACTCTGGCAAAAACAGGTCAAGAAGAACATTTCCTTATTCTGGTTCTTCATCACACCGTAAGCGACCAATGGACAGTCGGTATTTTACTTAAGGAACTCAATGCCTTTTACTCGGCCGAGATATCCGGAGAGCCGGCCGTGCTGCCGACGCTGCCAATTCAGTATGCTGACTATGCCGCATGGCAGCACAATTGGCTTTCATCGGATGAATTCAACGACCAATTGAGCTACTGGCGGGACGAGTTGGTGGGAGCCCCAAGCCTGCTTGAGCTGCCCACAGACAAGCCAAGACCGGCCGTCCAGAGGTATGAGGGGTCTCAGGCCACGGCAATATTGAACGGCGACTCGCGAGACCAGATCCGGTCGTTTTGTGAGCGTGAGGGCGTTACTGTCTTCATGCTGATGCTCGCGACGTGGGAACTCCTGCTGTACCGGTATAGCGGCCAGGACCAGGTCGTGGTTGGAACACCTATTGCGGGCCGAACTTGCCGCGAGACCGAAGATCTGGTCGGATTCTTTGTAAATACACTCGCGATAAGGGGCGATCTGTCTGGTGATCCGACGTTTCGTGAGCTGTTGCACCGTACCAGGGAGCGGGCGCTGGGCGCCTATGCTAACCAGGATCTGCCGCTCGAGAAGCTTGTCGAAGAGGTTAACCCGGAGCGAAACCTGAGCTATACGCCGCTTTTTCAGGTGATGTTCACGCTCCAAAATACGCCCGGTTTTGCCGACATGGTAGGCAGCCTCGCGGTCGAGCGACTGCGGCTTAAAAAAGAGTCGGCGAAGTTCGACTTGAGCCTGGATATTTTCGAACGTCCTACCGGTTACGAACTCCAGCTTGAGTTCAACACCGACCTCTTTTTGAAGGAAACTGCGGAGAGGATCCTGTCGCACATAAAAACGCTGATAAGGTCGCTTCTCGAGGATCCGTCGCAACGTATCAGCGGTGCTAAATTGCTTTCCGACGGCGAGCTGACCCAGATCCTGGATGATTGGAACTCCGCGACGGTAGATGTGCCTCCCGTCTGCGTCCATGAGTTGATCGAAGAACAAGCGGTTAAAAGGCCGCAAGCAATTGCTGTTGTCTGGAACGACGAAAGCATTACATATGGTGAGCTGGATCATAAGGCGAATCAACTCGCCCGTTACCTCATAAAAAATGGCGTCAAGCCCGATCAGATAGTCGGTGTACACCTCACTAAATCGATCGAGATGATCATCGCCGTGGTTGCCGTTATGAAGGCAGGGGGTGCATATCTGCCAATGGACCCGAACTATCCCGCTGAGCGCTTGCAGTACATGGTCTCGGAGGCCGACGTAAAGGTTTTGGTAACACAAGAAGCACTCAGGTCGTCGGCTGCGGAACTAAATTGTAATACCGTCATTTACACGGACACCGATACTGATAATATCGGTACCGAAAGTGTGGAGCGGCCCCAATCAGGAGTTAAGCCGGAAAACTTGACCTATGTGACCTTCACTTCCGGTTCCACCGGACGCGCAAAGGGCGTGATGATCGAGCATCGCAATGTCGTAAATGCTGTCGCCGCCTGGGAAAAGGAATACCACCTTTCATCGCTGGCCAGCCACTTGCAAATGGCGAGCTTCTCATTTGATGTCTTCACGGGGGACTTGACCCGAGCACTATGCAGCGGCGCAACCCTTGTATTGTGCCCTGCGGAATCACTCCTCGAGCCGTCGCAGCTGGAAGCCCTGATCCGAAAACATAACATCGAGTCCGCTGAATTCGTCCCTGCGGTGATCAGGCCGCTCATGGACCATCTCGAAACGACAGGCCGAATTCTCGAAAGTCTTAAGCTCGTTGTCGTCGGCTCCGACACATGGCAGTCCGACGAATACCGGCGACTGCAGAGTGTCTGCGGCGAAAATACACGAGTGGTCAACTCGTACGGTATCACTGAGGCAACCATCGATAGTACATTTTTTGATATGCCGGATGATGAAGAGGCCAGCGCCGAGATCGTGCCAATCGGACGCCCATTCCCGAACACGCAGATCTATCTTCTGGACATCTTCGGAAACCCCGTGCCGGTCGGTATTCCGGGAGAGTTGTATCAGGGCGGAAATGCTCTGGCACGCGGCTACCTTAACATGCCCGATCTGACGGCTGAGAAATTTATTGAGATCGAACTGCCGTTTCCCGGTGGAGCGTCAAAGGAGAGGCTATATCGTTCGGGCGACCTCGCTCGGTATCGTAATGACGGGACGATCGCCATAATCGGGCGGGCTGATAACCAGGTAAAGCTGCGTGGATATCGGATCGAACTGGGCGAGATCGAGTCTGTCCTATCCAGGCACGCGGATGTGAATGAATGTGTGGTAACACTCCGCGAGGATGTGCCCGGAGACAAGCGCCTTGTCGCTTATCTCACAAGTCGCTCGGGTGAGTTAAAAATCTCCGAGTTGCGGTCATTCCTTAAAGCTGCGTTGCCGGAATACATGGTCCCGACCGCGTATGTTCTGATGAGCAAGTGGAAGCTAACGCCCAACGGAAAGATCGACCGCGAGCAGCTTCCCCAACCCGATGTCGCGGCAGCCTCGCCCGACACTGCATATGCAGCACCACGCACCGATGTAGAAAAACTGCTCGCACAAATTTGGGGACAGCTTTTGCGGGTCGAACGTGTAGGCATAGACGACAATTTCTTTGAGCTCGGCGGCCATTCATTGCTGGCTACACAGGCGACATCACGAACTCGTGACGCCATCGGCTGCGATCTGCCGTTAAGGGTAATGTTCGAGACGCCGACGATCGCGGAGATAGCCGAACGCCTGGATTGCGAATGGGGTTATTCGAGTAAATCGATAGAGCCCGTCAACGAAGACACGGACGAAATTGAACGCCTCTTGGCTGAATTAGATAGCGTTACTGACGAGGAAGCTAATCATCTCCTGATGGATCAGGACGAGCAATACGCATCCTCCAGTATCGGCAGTAAATGATGATTACATCTGGCCTTAGAGATTCAGTCACCGAACTCCGTCCACAAGCGTGGCGGCCGGCCGGCCGATTGCCTGTCCTGCGGTCATGCGAACTGAACGTCTGGTTGATGCATATCGACCGGTCACAGGAGCATCTGCTTGTATCGACCCTGTCGCCTGACGAGCTTGAGCGGGCCGCGAAATTCAGGTATCCGGAACATCGCTCGGACTTCGTCGTCTGTCGCGGGGCCCTCCGAGGTCTTCTTGGACATTATGTCGGCATCGATCCCGCTCAGGTGCAGATCCTCTACACTGACGATGGGAAGCCATTCCTTGATCATCGCTCATCCAGCGTTAAATTCAACGTTTCCCATGCCGGGGAGTACGCACTGTTTGCTTTCAGCCTGGGCTTGGACGTGGGTGTAGATATCGAGCGGTTGGACGCCGGGATGATCGACGCTGGATTGCTTAAGCACTGCCTCCACGACAACGAGTTGGAGACATACCTTTCCCTTGCCGCAGATGAACAAGCCCATTTCTTTTTCAAATGCTGGACCAGAAAGGAAGCGTACCTAAAGTTTCGCGGTGACGGTTTCGCGGTATCTCCCACGGAGATAGATCTGCAATCGATTCGGGGAAATGAATTGGGTGCGGGAGAAAGTCGGGCGTGCTTTACCGAAATACCGCGAATCGACGCCTACTCTGCTGTTATTGCGACAAAAGATCGGCCCGAAAGCATCGATTGCTACAAACTTGGCTCGAGCCTTTTTAAGTAAGGCTTATGGCTAACCGTATTTTTTGCAACGACCGGTAGTTCCAGGCTCTTCGCGCTGACCCAGCCGAGGAGGAGCCATCCAATAGGAGCTATTGAATAGATTATAAACGACGTTCCGAAAAAGTTATTGAGGATTAGCGTCGCCACCAATGTCATTGCGATCCGAGCGTTGGTAAATTCTTTTGAACCGCGCTCAGCCTCTCTGCACAAACGCATACTGTTGCGGAACGATCGCCAAAATATCCAGATAAACAAAATCGCGGCCGGAACCCCGGCTGAGGTCGCGATCGTGAAGAAATGATTATCGATCGGCCGCCTGTCATTCTCATCGCTACGAGTGCCGGCAAGAGTGCTATCGCCCAGACCGGCGCCGAGCGGATTCGAAGGGATCGTTTGGAACAGCACTTCTGACCATGTCTCAAGCCTGACCCCAAGGCTGGTTTCATTTGCCGGATCAAGTGTTCCTTTCGTCGTATGCGATAGCAGGGTGCTTACGCTTTCGCCGCTCTTGAGATCACTTTGATTGGGATCAAATTGCGAGGAGGCGAACAGAAACCCCCCGCACGCAACCGCAAGTGCAGCCGTCCGGGCCACGGCGCTGCCCCATGAGCGGGCACCGGCCATAAAAAATACCGTGAGTCCCAGAAACAGTCCGAATATTGAGGTGCGTTGACCTGTTAAAGCTATCATGACCGCCAGGATGGCCGCACATACGCCCCAGGCTGGGCGAAACTTGCCCTCGGACCGTGAAGCCGCGAGTCCCACCGCGATCAGGCAGCCAAGTTCAACATAGCGGCCCCATTCCTCGGCATTGCTGAACGTGGCGATGGCCCGCGTGACCTTATATACGGCGATCGATTGATAGTGGTCGGTGTTGTCGATCCAATACTGTTCAAACGCCGGATATCCGGCGACCATCTGGTAAACGCCGTAGGCTGACGCGATAATCCCAAGCACGACTACCGCTCTTAAAACCCGTGGAAAAAGATCTAGCGAGGCATGCTGCCCAAAGTAGAACCATGCCATCGGCACAAGAATGAACAGTGCCCCGCTAAGGCCGACAAAAATGCCGCCTTGCAACGGATTGAATACCTGAATTAGGCAGATCAGCGCCAGCAGCGACGTGGCTTTCGCAACGGGTGTTGCCACAAACATATCTAACTTGTGCCTATACAGGACGATCAGAAACGCAAACAGGGCCGCGACCGGCGTAAGCAGATGTATCGGTTCACTGGCGCTATATGGCACGACGAGGTATTGCATTCGCCGCAGCAGGCCACGGAACGGCTCAAAGATGACCATCGCGAGCAAACCCGCCTCGAGCGAAGCGAGGAGCGGCAGAAGTATGGCCAACAGCACGGACGTCAGTCCAAACGCGCGGAGCACCTGTCCGCCTGACGCTGCGGCCCATGCGGCTCCTGCGGCCATTGCCTGCAGCAGGGCGACAAAAAGGTAAGATACCTTGAGCCGTGGCGATCGTTTTGTAAGCGTTCTGGTATGCAATTGATTGTTCAAGGGCTTTCGAGATCAAACGGCGCCGCGTGCGGCGATAACCGCAGGAAGTGTCTTCAAAAGGATCAACCAGTCAAGCTGTAGCGACCAGGTATCGATGTATTCCAAATCGAGCGCAACCCATTGTTCAAAGGAAAGATTGCTTCGGCCCGATATCTGCCAAAGGCACGTTAGACCCGGTTTTACGCTAAACCTACGCTTTTGCCAACACTCCTCGAGTCTTACCGCGTCGCGGATGGACAAGGGCCGGGGACCGACGAGGCTCATGTCGCCGAGCAGTACATTGAAGAGCTGCGGCAGTTCATCGATGCTGAATTTTCTAAGTATCCTGCCAATCCGCGTCACCCTCGGGTCGTCCTTGATCTTAAAAATGGGCCCCTCTTTTTCGTTCAAATGCTCGATCTCCTCCATCCGGGCTTCGGCGTCGGTGGTCATCGTCCGGAACTTGATCATCGAGAAGCGACGCTTGTTATAGCCCATGCGCTCCTGAACGAAGAAGACAGGTCCCTTCGAGTCGAGCTTTATCAAAACTGCGATGATCGCGAACAGCGGCGTTCCCAGCCCGGCCAGGACGGCTGATCCGACAAAGTCGATGATCCTTTTTACCTCTGTTCGCCAACAGAAAGGCGGCGTACTCGTCAGCGACAACAGCGGCATGCCGTGAAAATCGTTTGTGCTTGTTTTGGCCAGATTCTGCGGAAAAAAATCCGAGAGGAGGTGAATCGCTATCCCCTGCTCCTCGAGCCGGTCGATGGCGGTTTTTATCTGATCGTATTGAGATTTGATTGGAAGGGCAATGGCGACATCGTCGATCACTCGGTCATTGAGGATTGTCGTCAGCGTGTCAAAGCCTCCCAACCATGGATAGCCCGCGATATTATGCCGGAATTTGTTGCCGCTATCGATGAAACCGATGATCTTATACCCAAGCTCAGGCATCCCGCCAAAGAGCTTGATCAGATGTTCCGCACGCGTGCCGCCGCCAATGACGAGAAGCGTCTTTGTGTTCATGCCCCGCCGGCGCAGCATGTGCGATGCTCGGTAAACGATCATCCTGAGACCACTGACAAAAGCGAGGCCGGTGATGAAAAAAAGGACAACCGTGAAAAGGGTAATAGTACGCCACCCCCCGAGCTGGGCAGCGACCAGCAGCGTTAGAGAGCAAAGCCCGACGCCTTTAACAGCCGAGCCGATAACGTCGTTGATCTTCTTGAGACGATATGAATGATAGAGGCCGTACGCCTTGAAACAGAAATGCCACGTGATAAGCAGCACTCCGCAGAGTATCGCATTCGACAGCTTGACGCGCGTGACCATGAAATCGGTAGTGTAGTCGGTGACGCTCGACTGGTCCCCGGGCGCATAGATCATAACGATCGCCGTCGCCAATGCCAGCAGCAGCAAGAAGAGATCCATGCAATTCAGAAATAAGAGTGACAATTGTCCCTGGCGAAAGTTCATGTGTTTTTAAAGTTAAAAGTGTCGGAAATTCCCGATTTTATCTATGTTTCCTTCTCACCTGACCAGACCGCCGACCGGACCTATCAGCGGCACAAGGGCCGCCAGACGGACATATCTCTCAATTTTGCTGAGCGTATTTCTCGGAACGAAAACGATGTCACCGGAGCGAAGCGTCATGTCATTTTCCAGATCGGTCGTTTTCTTTATGCTTTTAAGGTTTAAGGTGCGAACCTCGGCAAATTCATCGTTCAGCCGCCGAAAGATGACGATCTGATTACTCTTTGCTGTCTCCTTGAATCCGCCGGATATCATGATGGCCTGCAGGGCGGTGACGTTCTCACGCAACTCGAATCTGCCGGCGTTGGCAACCTCGCCGGACACGACGATGTAGGGTTTTTGGAATTCTCGAAGAAAAAGGTTTACCTCCGGCTCTTTCAGACGCGCACTCGCCTTTTCGACGATCTTTCGCTGAGCTTCCTGCAGGTTGAGCCCACCCAGCTTCAGGTCACCGACGATCTGGAGCCCGACGTATCCATCGGGTTGTATCGTCACTGTCTGGTTAAATTCGGGCGTGTATCTGTATATAACCTCGACAACGTCACCCGGAACCAGCCGATAGCGGTCATCGGTATGCGGCTTGAGAACTGGCTTGTCTTCCGTGGGCCGCGATACGCGGGTAGTGTCCTGCGCCGAAGCAGCGGAGACGATAACCAGAAGTGCAAGAATCGCAGTAATAAATCGCATGTTTTTCACCTAAATTCGTCTATATATCCAATTCGGTATCGGATAACGGCGCTTATTGAGTACGCAGCCGAGGACGTTCGCATCGGTCATTTCAATCGTGTTCAATGCATTGCGAACCTGCTCCTTTCTCGTATTTTCCGCCGAAACGACGAGCACGACCCCGTCAACTGACGACGCAAAGTAGACCGCATCGCCCGATTCCTTTATCGAGGGACAGTCCACGAGAATGTAGTCGTACATGAATCGGAGTGTTTGGAGATTGCTGATGCCCTGGTCCAACTCGCTGCCCGCCCTGGTCGGGGCAAGGGCCTGGCTCTCTGGCGTCCCGTCGACAAACTCATTACCGTCCCGCTTAAGGACATGGAGGTTCGGAATGTCTGTTTTGCAGCAATAGCGCGGCAGATCCTGATAGTTAAAGATGTCGATCTTTTGCAGCGTATCGACGTCGGTAATGATCGTGCGCTTTTTCGTTCGACCGGCGAGCTCGGTGGCGAATGACTCAGTAACGTAGCTCACACCCTCGCCCGGAACCGCCGATGTAAACGCGATCACCTGAGAGTCGACCGTTTTGTCACCCGGTTTTATACCACGTAAAAATAACTGAATGTATGAGTTCATAAAACTACAATGCAATTACGACAAAACTTTCCAACGGATCTTGTGCTGCGGTCTGGCCCCGTGAACGAAGCCGTGATCCACCTTTTTCGCGCGGACGCCCTGCCGCGGCCTCTCTTCTTCATCCACCCTGACCTCCAACATCACTTCCGGGCGGACACTCTGCTGCGGTATGACCTCTTCGAAAAAGATGGTGTCCCTCGCAACTTCCGGACTGACACTCTGCGGCGGTTTCACGTCTTCAACGAAGCTAGTGTTCGTCGCCGCTTTCGCACTGTCAGCAGCAATGTGGTCGATCGGCTCGGATACTGAATAGGCTCTCCGCCTTGCCAGCCTCTTATTTAGCGGCATGGTTGCAAGAACCGGGTAACCTGAAAATGCCTGGAGTTCGCGGGGCGTAAGAAATGTCTCGCGGAGAAGCTCCAGAATGAATGCCGATCCGAACGCCAGCATGAGTCCCGATATCAGCCCTATGACGAGCACCAGGATCTGGCCGTTGTGGTTCGGGTTCTGAGCGACAATGGGCGCCTCGGCGATCGAAATATTCGTGATCTTCTTTTGGTCCAGTGCATCCTCGATCTGGGACTCTTCCTGTTTACGCGAATAGAGCTGGTAGGTCTCCTCGGATTGTTTCACATTTCTTGAAAGCTCATTGTGAAGCGCCGTTGAACCGGCCAACTCGCCGATCTTCGCCTGATATTGTCCGACCTGCTCCTGGAAGTTCTTTCGCAAAGCCAAATTGCCGGCCTGATCTACCCTGACATTTGCAAGCTCGGTTTCGAGCGGCTGCCGTAAAGGATTTATGTCAGAAGCCTGCTCAACGGCGGTGGAACCGGTGGCTTTTTGCAACGCATCGGCGGTTTCATGGATCTGATCGTCGACTTCGCGAACCGCACGATCCTCCGGCCGAAACTTCGCGAGCATTTGAATCCGCCGGTTCTTGAGTTCGACCAGCAAAGTATTTAGCCGTTCAACGGAGTATTGATTTGGCAGGACCTTGCTCTGTGTAACGACCCGGCGATCCATTCCGGCAAGTTGAACATCGAGGGCGGCAATTCGCTTGTCGTCCTGGGCTATCTTTCCGTTCAGATCTTTAAGTTTTCCGCTAACATCGGTGAGCCTTGCCAGGATCAGTTCTTTTTGGCGGTCGATATCGACGGCGTCCTTTTGCTGTTCGAAATTAGAGATCTTGTTCTCGGCCGTTTTCAGGTTGCCTTGATATTGGTTCGCCTGATTTTTGAAGAAATCGGAGGTGCCCGGCGGCCGGTGCAGTTTCAGGTGCTTATCCAGATAGAGCTCTCCGAGCTTGTTCAGAACCAGCGCGGCGGTTTGCGGCGATGTCGAGCTGTAACTTACCTCGATAAAATTGGCTTTTTTCAAAGGAGCGAGGATCAGATCCTTTTCCAGCTTGTAAACGGCCGACTCAATGTCCGAGTCGGTCACGCCCTTCGACGCGTCTTTAGCCCGTGCCAGATTCGTCTGTTTAACGACATCCATCAGCAGGTCCCGGCTTTTGATCAGCTCCATCTCCGACGTGATGACCGACTCGGAGACCTCACCGCCGTCGGCGACCACCTGCTCATCTTTTCCTGTCGTGACGGGCGTCTCGACGCGCACGTTCTTGATAAAGAACTTCATCCTCGATTCGTACTTCTCCGGCGTTAGCCACGCGAATACACCAGTAGCTGTCACACTTGTAATAAGCGTGAGGATGATCAACCACTTGCGGTTGAATAGCCCCGCGACTATGTCGCGCAGTCCCAAGCTTGAGGATGTATGTTGCCCTGTCGGGGCGTCGTTAACGATAC
Source organism: Pyrinomonadales bacterium (assembly GCA_038227175.1). GTDB lineage: Bacteria > Acidobacteriota > Blastocatellia > Pyrinomonadales > Pyrinomonadaceae > OLB17. Next base: position 39,681 of record JBBRPZ010000003.1, read on the forward strand.
TCATCGAAATTATTCCTAACCCCTAAAAGAGTTAATAAGTAGGTTTTTCCAAGATTTCCGGGAGTTGGTATCACATCTCAGCGGCGGCCGGGCTGGTACTGTTCGGTGCGAGTAGACGGGAGGCAGATCTCGACGCGATCTCATTGGCCGTCGAAGCCGAAAGAACCGACTCAACGAATCGGCGTATCGACGCGGCAAAGACCTCTTTGCCAAAGCTTTCGGCGTGTTTTCGTATAACCTCATGGTCCCAGGATCTTCGTTCGAAGTCCTCGATAGCTGACATTAAGGATTCAGGCTCCTGTTCGTCAAAAAACACGCCGGTCTTGTTTTCGACCACCGTTTCGCATGCTCCACCCGCACTGTAAGCAATGACAGGCCGTCCGGCGGCGTTGATCTCGAGCGGCGTCATTCCGAAATCTTCTTCCCCCGGAAAAATGAGGGCTTTACAGCGGCCGGCGTACTCCGCAACCACCTCGTCATCGGCGCGGCCAAGAAATTCCGTCCCAGGCCCCGCGATGCTTTCCAATTGTTGACGCGCCGGTCCATCACCGATCACGACTAAGCGACGGTCGAGCCTCTTGCACGCCTCAACCGCCAGGTCAAGACGCTTATATGACGCAAGCCGCGACAAGATCAGATAGAAATCTCCATCCGCCGCCGCTTCTGCAAATCGCTTTGTGTCGATTGGGGGCGGAATCACCACGGAATCGCGACCGTAGAATTGCTTAATCCGGTCTGCCACGACCTGAGAATTTGCAATGTAATAGTCAGGCCTGCGCGACGCCGCGAGGTCCCATCGCTTTAGTAATGCCAGGAGCGGGGGCAATAGATGTTTGATAATGCCGCCAAAATTTTCTCTTTCGGCATAGGCTCCATACCTCCAAACCCAGCGCATCGGTGTATGGCAATAGCAGATGTGGATTGCGTCTTTTCGCGTGCGAACTCCCTTTGCATAACCGGAGCTGCCGCTAATAATCAGGTCGTACTCTGTCAGATCCAATGTCTCGACAGCGATCGGATACAGGAGAAAGAAAAGGCGATGATTTTTTTCCGTTATCGGCAGATGACGCAGCCATGAGGTAACTATTCCCGGTTTATCATGAATATCGACCGTCGTTACAAGGGTTGACGACGGAAAAATGGCGTGTAGCTCCTCCGCTACCTTTTCGGCGCCGCCTTGCTGGATAAAATAATCGTGAACTATCGCTATCTTCATCTGTTTTCGTAAGCTCCTGCATTCAGCCGCGGCCGAACCCCAAGCGGTGTGCGGATTGCATCCGCCGCGAAAAGGACGCCCTGAAATTCGCTGATAAACCGTTCGGCGTTCAGGTGTATCTCTACCTTTTCTCTTGACCGATCGGCGAAAAGCTGACGGAGACGCCCGTCGGTATAAATCTTTGACATTGCGTAGATCAAATGTTTTTCGTCGCCAAAATCAACCAGGAGGCCGCTATATTGGTGCTCGATCATTTCCCGCGTACCGCCAACGTCCGTCGCGATGACGGGCGTGCCACACGCCATCGCCTCGATCGCGACCATGACGAATGCTTCGCTGCTGGAATTGATTACAAGGGCGTCAATTTCCTTTATGATTGCTATGGCGTCGCTTCGCTGCCCGAGAAACAGCACTCTGTCCTCTATTCCAAGTGCCCGCGCCGTTTCCACGAGCTTCTCTTGATACAGGTGGTCGTCATTGAAGATCGGAGCACCCACGATCAGAAGCTTTGCCGCCGGCATCCGCTCCGCACCACCGGCAAATACTCTTATTAGCTCAAGCTGCCCTTTGCGCGGCGTGATCTGCCCTACGATGCCGAAAAGGAAGTCGTCGTCCACCAGTCCCAGCTGATCTTTTAGTATTCGGCTGCTGCTCACGGCATCTATCTTGTCTATATCCACCGCGTTGTGAACGACGGCAATATTCGCTGTTTTCCAAAATCGACCGGCGAAACTGGCAGCAGTAGCCTTTGACACGGCAACGATCCGGCACCTTTTCGAAAGACGGGCCAAAACGCGGATCGCCGTGCTCAACGGATGCGGTTTTAGCTCATCATGCACGTGCCAGATGACTGTCCGTTTTGTGCCATAGCTGGCAAACAGGGCCGCGATACCGGCTCGGATGCTGTTGGCGTGAATAACGTCTGGGGCCGATTCCGCGATCTTCGAACGGAGATCGAGAACCGTACCGATTAGCGAAGCGGTATAGCTGATGAGCTTGTCCGGTCGGATTGTAAAGCGCGCGTTGAGTTCACCGATCTCGAGGCAAGGGATGCCAAGAACTGCGGCCTCGCGGGCGAGATCTCCGCCGGGAGCTACCAGTGTCGGCAGGATCAAACCTTTGTCGAGACCTGCCAACGCGAGCAGAAGTACCCGCTCAGCCCCGCTTACACGGCCTGAATGGTTGTAAAAAAGGGCTTTCATTCTAGGGGTCCACGATCGCCCAGAGAAACGCCGTTTGAGCTACCGTTTCGGCACGTTTTTCATTTACATCCATTGGCACAACGACATAACGTATCCGCGTGCCGTTTGTATTAACGGTGTTTTCGTACGCCAGGTAATGCTTACCGCTTTCGAGATCGGCCAGTCGTGAGTGCAATGACGAGTCAAGATAGACCATCACTATCGTCCCGCTTCCCATCGCCGGTCGAGGCTCTGTAGTTGCAATAGTCCGGATTTGCTGCTGGATTGCCATATCCGTTACCGGGCCTCTTGCGCTGCTGAATGGCATTTCGACAAACGTGCCCGCACTGGAATCGTTCCGGTTCGCGACCGACTCCATTACTTCGGTGCTCATGCCCACCGGACTTGCAAACAAACTAGCCAGGGAGGGTTCGAGCACGCGTAGTTTGTCGCTGCTCCAACCATCACCGAGAAATATCGAAAACTGCTGTGGCAGGTGGGGAACGCCCTTCACCTTAGACAAAGGAGGCTGTGTTTCCGAGGTAACAATATAGGCGTTTCCACGGTCCTCATTGACAACTCGCCGGTCTTCGCTGGATCGCTGGGCATAGATGGCCGGCGAAACAGAGAGGAGTGCGACAATTAGAAAAACTTTATTCATTGTGTTTCCTCCCGTCAGGGGGTGGTTACGTTCAGGGCAAAATCGTCTAACACGAACGATGTTTTTAGACTCGCGTCTTCGACGCCGACGAAATAAATCTGTATGGTTTGGCCTTTGTAGGCCAGCAGGTTAAATGATGCCTGCGAGTAGCCCGGGGCCGCGTCAAGGTTTGAATACGTGGCCATCGTAGCGAGCACCGTCCCCGAAGAGTTCCGAATCTGAAGCTTTAACGTGTCGTAGCTCGCCGTCGTCGTCGTTTCGGTCGTGTCGATGTGCCGCCAAAACGTCAGCGTAGCCGCCGTTGCCGTTGATGGGATCGCGACCTGCTGATAGAGAGTGTCCGTATGAACCGAGCCATACCCATTCAGCCACGCCGTCCAGCTACCCGAATGCGCGGCCTCAAACGTGGTGAGGTTATTTATCACGCCGGTGGTTGCGACCCAGGGCGCAGGGCTCGCCGAGCCGTTTTCGAAACCCGAATTGCCCAGCAGCTGCGTCGTCGTCGGGCCTCCGCCGGATGCGGGGATGGTGAGAGAAATACTTGCCGTCCGGCTTAGCCCTCCACCCGATGCGGTGATCGTCACCGGATAAGTGCCCGCAGGAGTCGCCGTTGTCGCAGAAACCGTAAGTACAGAAGAACCTGACCCGGGGCTGGCGATAACCGGCGGATTGAAAACGGCGGTCGTCCCGGCCGGAACACCCGTCGCAGCTAACGAAACCGCCGAGTTGAATCCACCCGACACCGTCGAAGTTATAGTTGAGCTTGCCGAGGCGCCTTGTAGCACACTCAGTGAAGAAGGTGATGCGGAAATAGCGAGGTTCGGGTTTGTTGCTGCCGGACTCGTGACATTCAATGAAAAATCGTCCACCAGAAACGATGTTTTTGCTGAGCTATTCTCGACACCGATCAGATAAACCTGAATGGTCTGGCCTCTATAGGCAAACACATCGAACACCAACTGCGAGTAACCTGCCGCCGAATTCAGATTTGAGTACGTGGCAAGCGTAGTTAACACCGTCCCGGCGGAATTTCGCAGTTGGACCTTTACCGTATCGTTCGCCTTGGTTTTTGTTGTCTCGGCAGTATCAATATGCAGCCAAAACGACAGGTTGGCGGCGGTAACGTCAGCCGGGATACTCGATTGCTGAAGCAGGGTATCCGTATGCGTTGCTCCAAATCCGTTAAGCCAGGCTTTCCAGGAACCCGATCTTGGTGCTTGAAAAGTCGAGTTATCGATGACCCCGGATGTCGCTGTCCAGGGAGCAGGATTGGCGCCGTTCTCAAAGCCTGGATTTCCCAATAGCTGCTGCGTTCCTCCGCCGGCCGAGGTGATCGTCAATGTCACGGTGGTGGAGCGGGTTTGAGCACCGTCAGTGGCACTGACCACGACATTGTACGTGCCCGTCGGCGCACTTGCACCGGTTGAAAGAGTCAGCTTCGTCGAGCCTAGTCCCGGCGGCGGAATCGTTTGGGGATCGAATGTAGGCGTCACCCCGGACGGCAGACCCGTGGCCGAGAAATTCAAGCTTGAATTGAAGCCATTGGAAATAGATGTATTTATCGTGACCGTCGGACTGTCGCCCTGAACTGCCGTAATGGATGAGGTCGATGAGCTAAGAGAGAATGTCGGGCCGAACGCGATGTCGATGATCGGGTGCAGCTCGATGCCGTTTGGGGCGATGCCTTCCTGACCTTCGTTATAGTCGAAAAAACCGACGCCGGTGATAACGACAGGCACGCTCGTGGTTTTGAAGCTCGACGTGGCGGTGAACATCGCATCAAATTGCGCCCGAGCATGAACGATCCCCATGCGAAACGGACTGCTCGTGCTAACACAACCGGGATCAGGAATTTCGCCGATCATTGTCCGGCCCGCCTGATTCTGAAATACGATATGGTAATCAGCGTCGTACGACTTGACGTATTTGATCAGGGTCGCATTTAATGTCCACGTAGTTATTTCGGCCGGCTGTAACCTATTGTTGTCAGGTAGGGTAACGGGTTTTTGTATCGATACGAGAGTGTCGATCGACGTAGAATTGACGTTATTGAGGTTTACAAGGGCCGCATCGGCGTCGATCCCCGTTTTTATGTTCCAGCGTTCCCCGGTGCATTGGGCGATCGCGGCCACCGGCAGGCACAGCCCCGCCAGAAAGCATGCCAATATCAATCCACGGACTAATCTCATAAGGTTCGTCTTGTCCTAACTCCTGCGGCTTCCCAACACAGTAATAACTTGACCCTAAAATTAGGTACAGAGGGTCTAAATGTTGAATCAACCTCTGCTTCCAAAATGTGCAGGTACACGTGGTTTTCGAACATCTTAAGGCCGGTAAAGTGGAGACGGTCAAATATTAGACCTTTATCTTGGATCAAGCTATATTGTCGGGATATTTCGAAGACACCTATGAAAGCTCTAATTCTTGCCGGAGGCCAGGGGATGCGACTTCGCCCGTTGACCACCTACACGCCGAAGCCAATAGTCCCGCTCGTGAATCGGCCGTTCGCCCTGTATCAAATAGAGCTGCTTCGACGGGCAGGTATCGCCGACATAACGTTTTCGCTCAATTATCAACCCGAAAAAATCGAGCAGACTCTTGGCGATGGCCGCGAATACGGTGTAAACATACGTTATGTATGCGAGCCGAGTCCGATGGGGACGGGCGGGGCGTTTAGGTACGCGATGGACGGCTCGGAGGAACCTACCGTCGTTCTAAACGGAGACATTTTGACGGATCTGCGGCTCTCCGATCTTATCGACTTTCATCAGGCGAATAATGCTGCTGTTTCCATAGGCCTCGCCCGGGTCCCCGACCCAAGCCGCTATGGCGTGGCTGATCTGGACGCGGAGGGACGCGTGTTGAGATTTATCGAAAAGCCCCAGGGAAAAGTCGCTCCAAACACGATCAATGCTGGCGTCTACATTATCGAGCCTTCGGTATTGGAATCAATACCACCGCGTGAAAACCGGTCATTCGAGTACGACGTTTTCCCCAAACTGTTGGAGCAGAAAGAGCGTTTCTACGGGTATGTACTGGAAAACGCCTATTGGCGTGACATCGGCACGCTCGAAAGCTATCTTGCGGCACACCTCGACTATCTCGCGGGGCGATTGGGTCGTTTCGAATTAGACACAAAAAATAGTGCGACAGCGACCCGTTCGGGCGTCGACGCGGCATCGGTGATCGGCGAGAATTGCGTCATCCAACCCGGCGTCGAGATCGTCAACTCGGTCATCGGGCCCGGTGTCCACATCGAAGAAAAGGCATCAGTGAAAAACTCGGTCATCTGGTCGCACGCCAGAGTCGCGCGCTCGGCCGACATACAACATTCCATTATCGGGCGAGGCTTCCACATAGGCCGTAATGCCAGGGAACGCCAGGGATCAGTACTTGGCGACAAAGGGCATCTGCCGTACTATACAGTGGTTTGATCTCAGGTTTTTTGCACATTACCTTCTGGCTCTGGCAGAAACTAATCGGACACATTTCCGAGAACTAGAATAAAGGCGAATTCGTTTTTCCAAGTCCGCGAACCGGCGGAAGACTCTACGATATCAAGAAGAGTCTTCGCCGAGCCGTTGACGACGCTGGAATCGAGAATTTTCGCTTTCATGATTTGCGTAATACCGCAGCTACACGAATGGCAGATGCGGGAGTATATCCTTTCACGTTAGCGAGAATATTAGGTCACTCGAATACTCAGATGAGGGCCCAATATACCCATGCCACTGACTCGGCAATTCGAAGTGCCGTCGAGAATCTGGTTGTAAATTCGGATTTTAGTACCGGATTGGTAACGGATGATAATTTGCGAAACGTCGGTCGTAAGTTATTGATTCTAATGGTGGCTGGAGAGTGACTTGAACACTCGACCTCGGGGTGAATCCGTTGTAGATATAATTGGAATGTGAGTGAATGATTGGGTTAGATCAACGAAATCAATAGTTTAAGCCGTGTAAGTGGTGATTCATTTATTCACAAATATCCTTCATAAAAAATCGCCGCCTCGGCCATTTCTTCCTCAGCCGGACATAGGAAGCGATATCCGATCATTGCAGACGCCTGCGAACCCGTGCCATTACCTCGTCGCCGGGTTGAGCTTCGATCGTGGCGTTAAGGTAGCCTTCGTAGCGGCGTTGCGATTCAGTTATCCACAATTGTTCGACATCGCGGTCTTCTGAAGGATCTATTTCTTCGACGAGAATCCGCGCGAGAAGGGCTTTTTCCGAAACCGAAAGCTGTCGTGTCTGTCTTTCAATATCATCAAATAAGATACTCATAATAACCAATAATAGACCTTATTGCTTCGGCAAGACAATTTACCTTTACCTTGCGATCTGGGCCGCTTGTCGTTGCCGCAAAAGCTGGTCGGCGACCACACCAATCAGAATAACGGCGCCCATCACCGCAAAATTGAGCGAACTTGGTATTCCAAGCAAGTTAACGAGGTTTTGCAGGACCTGGAGCAATGCTGTGCCAATCAAGATTCCCACGATGGAACCTTCGCCGCCGCGCAGACTGCACCCGCCTAGCACCGCAGCCGCGATGCCGTAGAGCTCGTAGAAATTGCCGTGTGACGACGGCGAGACTGAGTTTGTGTAAAATGCCAGCAGCACGCCCGCGACTCCCGCCAGCAGGCCGCACATGACGTATGCGCTGGCGATGATCAGGTTTGAGTTGATACCCGAGTATCGTGCGGCGGTCTCGTTGCGGCCAACTGCAAAAAGGTATCGTCCGTAGACCGAGCGATGCAGGACGACCCACATGATGATGCTGATCAGGACGAGAATGATGAACGGCGTCGGGATACCAAAAAGGCTACCGGTCGCGAGGCTTTGCAGCGTTTCAAAACCCGCCGCCGCCCCGAAACCTTTAGTCTCATCGCTCGCGATAAACCGGGCAAGGCCGCGATAAAACAGCAATCCGCATAGCGTCACGATAAATGGCTGGATCTTGACCTTAGTAATGAGAAATCCGTTGACCAAACCCAGAGCGGTCGTGATACCGACAACCGCAAGTACTGCCAGAGCTGCTGGCATATGCCACTCAACAAGAAAGATCGAAAGCAAGACGCCGAGCAGGGCAAAGACCGAGCCGACCGACAGATCGATGCCGCCGGTTATGATGACGAGGCCCAAACCGATGCTGAAAATGCCGTAAATTCCGATCAGCCGCGCGAGATTTTGGAGATTGGCGGCGTCGATGAATACCGGATTGAGTATCGCCAGCACGACGCACAATACCACCAGGAGAGCGAATGTTCCGAGTTCCTTTCTCATAAAGATTGTCCGACGGCTAATTTCATGATCGTCTCTTCGCTGGCGTCGGCCCGGTCGACGATGCCCGTTATTCGGCCTTCGTGCATGACGGCGATGCGGTCGCTTTCGCTGAGGACCTCTTCCATATCGCTCGAGATCATCATTATCGCAACGCCGCTCGCGGCAAGGTCACGCATAAGCTGATATATCTCGGCTTTGGCGCCGACATCAATGCCGCGTGTCGGTTCGTCGAAGATAAGAAGACGAGGATTGAGCGAAAGCCATTTCGCGAGGACAACCTTTTGCTGGTTGCCGCCGCTTAGGTTTGCGGCCTTTGTCTCGGGCGACGGGGCTTTGACGTTGAGCTTTTCGCACATCTCGGCGGCACGTTTGCTCTCACGGCTCTTGCTGACCAATCCATTTGAGGAGTATCGGCCAAGCGCAGGCAGCGTGATGTTTTCGCGAATTGGAATATCCACGATGAGGCCGGCGATGCGGCGATCCTCGGGAACGAGATAAATGCCGTTATTGATGGCGTCGCGTGCGGAGCGGATATTTACTCGCGCACCGTCGAGCGAGATCTTACTGGAAACGCATGCATCGACGCCGAATATTGCCTGCGCCGCCTCCGAACGTCCGGCTCCGACGAGGCCCGCGAAACCCAGCACCTCGCCCTTGCGGACATCGAACGAAACGGAAGACGCCGGATAACGACTGGTGCGAAGGTCATTGATCTCGGCACATCGTTCTTTAACGCCAGACGCCGAGGGTTTGTGAAAACGCTCAAGGTCGCGGCCGACCATTAGTTTGACTATTGCATCGTGGTTTATCTCGCCGCGTTCCAAAATCCCGGCGTTTTTGCCATCACGCAGGACGACGACGCGGTCGGCGATCTCTTTGATCTCGCCCAGACGGTGCGAGATATAGATAATGCTTACGCCCTGTGAACGGAGTTCTTTGATGACATCGAGCAGCCGTTCGGTTTCTGTCAGCGTGAGGCTCGATGTCGGCTCGTCCATGATAAGGATGCGGGCGTTTAACGACAAAGCCTTCGCGATCTCGACCATTTGCTGCTGCGCGATTGAGAGTTCACGGAGCGGTTTGCGGCCAGGCACATCAAGACCGAGGCGTTTGAGATATATTTCGGTATCGCAATTGAGTTTTTTACGGTCGATCAAAACGCCGAATTTTCGCGGTTCGCGACCGAGAAAGACATTTTCCGCGACAGTGAGGTTATCGAGAACGTTTAATTCCTGATGAACAAAGCCGATATGTTTTGCGGTCGCGTCGCCGACGGAGTGAATGATCGTTTCCTCGCCGTTGACGCGGATAGTTCCGCCCTCGGGATAATAAACGCCGCCGAGGATCTTCATCAATGTCGATTTTCCGGCACCGTTTTCGCCCGCGAGAGCGACGACCTCGCCGGGAAAAACGCTAAGATCGACAGCGTCGAGAGCGATTACGCCCGGGAAACGCTTGCTGATCTCTTGCATTTCGAGGATCCGCTGATTCATAAGGATTTTTTGCCCGCGAAATACGCGAAAAGACGCGAAAGTAAGAAATGATTTACTTTTTCAAAAAGCCTTTTGTCTTAACTCTTTTTTCGCGTTTTTTCGCGGGCAAATCTCTTAGCTCCGACCGCGGAGGCCATTGATTTTTTTCGTAAATTCTTCGACCGAATCTTTCTTGATCACGAGCGTCGGCACGTTGATCTGCTTGTTAGCGGGGATCGCGGATCTATCGCCCTTGAGTATCTGTGCCATCAGTTTTACCGATTGGTAACCAAACTCGAATGGCTGCTGGACGACGGTTGCGAATATCGCGCCTGCCTTAACACCGGCTAGCGTTTCGTCTTCCTCGTCAAAGCAGATGATCTTGACCTTGTCCACTTTGTTTGCGTCCTTGATGGCGTTCAATATTGCAGGGCCGTTGTAGCTCCAGAGGCCGACCATGGCGACGACATCGGGGTATTTTACGAGCGTGTCGGCGGCGTTTGTTTTAGCCCGCGCACGATCGGTGTCATCGGTGCGGAGATCGATGATCTCGACCTTTGAGCCCTGCAAAGCCTCTTTCAAACCCTGATAACGCTCTTTCGCATTTCGGGCGTCGCTTTTGCCGACGAAGACCATGATTTTGCCTCCGTTTGGCAGAGCTTCTTTGACAAGTTCACCGGCCTGACGTCCGGCCGCCACGTTATCGGTACCGATGTATAAAGTACGGTCGCTACTCGGAGCGTCGGAGTCTTGCGTGATAACGAGCGCCTTTTTAGCCGTATCGTTAATGAGCTGAGTTTGGTTGTCAGGATCGACCGGGCTGACCGCGATGCCACTGACGCCCGTTGAAACAAGGTCGTCGATGATCCGTTTTTGCTCATCGGCGGCTCCGCTGCCCGGCATTTTGAAGTCGACCGTTACGTCATTCATTTCCGCGTCGGCTTTTTCGACGCCTTTGCGGGCGATAGTCCAATAGTCAGAAGCGTTATTTGTAACGAAAGCGAGTTTGATCTCTTTCCCGGCGGACGGACCGCTGTTACCATTCGCCGTGCTCGCGGCCGGTTTGCACGAAGCGAAAAGCAAAGCACACAAAAGAAGTGTAAGAACACTCAAATTTCGATTGATCATAATTGTCTCCAACTCGTCTGAATAGGACCCCGGCGTACGGCCTGAAAATCCGTCTCGTTTCGCGTATTGACCGGGCGCCACGGAAAATGAGTTAACCGCTTTCCAACCGGACAAATTCACAACTGCAAACGCAATGTTTGGAACTCGAAAATTAACAAACCGTCGTAGGGGTCGATACAAAAAATATACTCGTAAACCCCTGTTTCGGCAAGTTTAATCGTTTCCTCAGGTCCCTTATTTATGCGCCGTGAGCCTTAAATAACCAAAGGTCGAGCAACCGGGAGACGAGCCGTGGAAAATGTAGGGTTTTTGACCCGTCTCCGTTCTAAAATCCTCAGCTAACTGCGAGATGATTGGGCGACTGCCTCTGCGAGCGAGAACCGCAACCGTACCGCCGCTGCCGCCGCCTGTGATCCGTGCTCCGAACAGGACGTCGCCGCGACGTTCTTTGACCAGTTCAACGATCCGATCGGTCCGCGGTTCGGTCAGGCCGCAGGCGGCGTAGCTTTTGTGCGACTGGAACATTAGCTCGCCCAGCCTGTCCATGTTTGCTTCATTCATCGGTTCGCGAAGCAATTTTCCAAAGGCGTGGACGCGGGAGGATTCGTAGATGGCGTGTTCGGTCGGGGCTTTGACCGCATAGATCTTCGCGGAACCGATCTTTGTTACCCGGTCGGTGGTTCCCTCGTAGTTCTCGATAAATTTTTTGCCGCTTATTTCAGTCGGTAGTTTCGACGAAAACTCTCTCTCATATTCCATTGGCAAAACGTTTGCCAAATATCCATGCCATCGAGCATCGTCGATTTCAACGAGCCCTTCCCCGATCAGATGAGGTTTTAGTCCGGCGATGTCGGAAATAATTCGGTAGCCCATGAATGCGCCGATGCGAACAGAAGCGTAGTCAGAACCGGCCACCGCGTGCCGCACGCCAGAATCGACACCCCAAAATTCGAGTCCGTCGGGGATTTTTACAGCATCGCCGATCTCGGCCGGTTGGCAAAGCAGCGAAACAAGAGCGTTTTCGACGCCACAATGAGCCGTGATCTGGTCCATCACACCGCAGGCGGCACCGACGATCGAGTTTTCGACTTTTTGGCAGAGCATCGCCAATTCGCCCGGTTCGATGGCGATGTCGTAAGCCGTACAAACGGCGTGCATGACCGCAACCTCAAGAGCGGCCGACGAACTTACGCCCTTGCCGACCGGAACCTGAGACGAGATCAATATACGCGCACCGGTACGGAAATCGACGCCTACCTCGCGTTTCAAAACGAAAAAAACTCCTCCAGGGTAGCTCGCCCATCTGTTTGAACGGTCACGGGAAAAGAATTTTTTGATCTTTGTGTAGTCGAGGGTTTTGCTTGCGATCTCGAGATCGGCGAGATCCATCTCGAACGTTGAAAACCTTTGCGAATTTACATGTATGCTGACGATCTTGATTCGCTTGTCATTGCTTTTCTGAACGGCCGCCATCGTCGCTTCCGCGATCGGCATTTCAAGAACCAGCGAACCTGAATAATCGGCGATGCCGCCCATTACATCAAGCCGCCCGGGCGCCCGGGTGACGAAAATATCTCTGTTTTTGTCAAAAAACTTGCGCAGAGCCGGCGGCGGCTCGTTTACCATCTCGATAAATTTGCCGACATCAGTCAGGCCAAGCGGATTTCCTTCTACGATCTTATACACGGGTGAATCCTAATTAACGAGGCCACGTTTCTTTAACGATCTTTGCAAATGAGGTTCGATTTGGCGGCGAATATCCTGATTTGCAAAGCCGACCCACGCGACGTCGGGTTCGAGGGCCAGTCGAGAGGCCAATTGGCCGCCATTTTCATCGGTAATAATTACTCCTATCTCTCTGGCTATCAGCTCCGTAGCCAGGTCGTATGGGTGGCAGCAAATGCTCAGGTCGAGACCTCGCTCACGCATTATTACTGCCATCAGTGGCCGGATGTCGGCGACAAAACGGTCGTGCCCGGCCATTAATTCATAGAGCTGTCCGCCGGTCGAAATGTATTGGTCCTCAAAGCATTGGGCTTTTCCTAATTTTGGTTTTCCGAGAGCGGCCCGGACGACCTCTTCGTCGATCTCGGCAAGCACATCGCGAGCACCGGGGAAAAACCGCGAGATCATCGCAAAACCCTGTTCGATCGTCCTTGCCGATGACGGTTTGATGTCCAGATCGGTGGTTTCGCCGGTAAGACGATTATATCTCTCCGCTTTTGCACCTTGTCCCCGAAATGCCCATATCGTATCGGATAGATGCTGTTTTACAAGCGGTATCTCGGTCTGAATTGCGAATTCAATATCCCGCAGATTTGTCGCGACGCCGCGATTCGGTGCGACGCCGGTCAATATCCACGCGCTGCGTTTTTGGTACATCAGCCCGCGTGTCCCGTCGATCGGGTCGACGATAATTCGCCAGACGGCATCGGATTCTTTAGCGGTTCGGGGAAGGATCACTTTGACGTCTTCCAGCCCCTCGGCGATCAATACGACCGGAACTTGCGACGCTATCTCACGTTCAATAAACTCGATCAGGATGTCCTCGCTGACGCGGTCGACGGCAAATATCGTGTCGCCTTCATCGTCCGCAACAATTGATGACAATTGCTCAGCCGTGCCGCTCTCGCACGCCGCGACGACCGCCGCCCGGATCGTCTCGTGCAACGATTTTAAAGGAGCAAAAAGCGAATGAATGTCGTTCACGTTTTCGTCTCCTGCTTGTAATGGATGTCGGACATCGACTGTAATTCGGCAGCCTTTTCTTCCGGCGACGTGTCGCTTAAAAAATTCCCGCCGCCGATCTCGGGACCGGCTAAATATTTCAATAAATTAGGCTTACGCAGCGGCGGGTGAAATTCGACGTGAAAGTGGAATCCACCGTAGTTACCACCATCCGTCGGGGTCTGATGCAGCACCATCACGTACGGAAAAGGCATCCGCCACAGATTATCGAGCTTGACGAGAACCATTTTTAGGACCGAGGCAAAATCGGTGATCTCTTTGTCGGACATTGCTGCAATGTGCGGATGGGTCGCTTTGGGGGCGACAAAAACTTCGTAAGCGTACCTCGCGAAATAGGGCAGAAACGCTATCGCCGAATCGTTTTCGGCTATGATTCGCCGACCATCGACTTGCTCGGCCTGGATGATCTCTTGAAACAAAACCCTGCCTGTTTCCCCGAAATGTTTTTGGCCCGCCTGCACCTCGTTCGCGATGGTCTTAAAGACAAAATTATTCGCATAAATCTGGCAATGCGGATGCGGATTTGAGACGCCGACCGCCTCGCCTTTGTTCTCAAAGATCAGCACGTGTTCGATCTCATTCCGATCTCCGAGATCGCGATATTGCTCCTGCCAGACGTGCATCAAATTGGCAATTTCGGGTACCGAAAGCTCGGTCAATGTCAGGTTGTGTTTCGGGCTGTAGCAAACGACGCGGGAGATGCCGCGTGCGGGCCGGGCTTTGTAGACGGGCGACGGCGGAGTGTCATTCTCCGGCGCATTGATGTCAACGCTTGGGTGGTCGTTATCGAATACGAAGATCTGTCGGTAATCGTCGTTTACCTTGCCGCTGACGCGTGGATTGCGGGGGCAGAGATAGCAGTCCTCAACAAAGCCAGGCAGCGTCTTTTCCTCGACGGCGGCGAGCGTCTCGCCGCTCCACGGGCGATCCTGCCGGTGGGCCGCGATCACGACCCACTCCTCACGCAAAGGGTGCCAGCGTTCTTCCCAAGTCATATGCGTTGTTCCGACAAGAAACTACTAAACTCTATCCTAACCGCGACTAATGGGCAACGACGGTTAATCGGTTAAATGAATCTTTAAAATCAAGCATATTTATGGTATGTTTTACGCAATTGGTTTTACCAACTTGGCGATCGGTGTGGTGGTCGTTCGCTCAATCGGATACGAGTTTGCCCGCGACCCGTAAAGAGAGGCGTCCTGCTCGCGAAAAACAAACGTTTTTGTTTTCTCCAAATGTATGAAAAAAAATGCCTTATTATCTTGTGCGAGGTTAGGCGCTCTTAGCCTTGCAGTCATTCTCGCATTCACCATGACCGGTTTTGCCAGGCCCAAAATAACGCATAAGCCGTTTGGTAAAACGGCGGATGGCAAGGCCGTGGAGATCTACACGCTGACTAACAGCAAAGGCTCGGAAGCACAAATCATCACCTATGGCGGAACGGTCGTCTCGCTCAGGGTGCCTGATAAAAGCGGCAAATTGGGCGACGTCGTACTTGGCTTTGACTCGGTCGCTGACTATGAAAAGAACACGGCCTATATCGGAGCCTTGATCGGTCGCTATGGCAACCGGATCGCGAATGGGCGGTTTACTTTGAATGGCAAGGAATACATTCTCGCTGTCAACAACGGCGAAAATCATCTGCACGGGGGGCTAAGGGGTTACGACAAAGTTGTTTGGTCGGCTGGTCCGTCAACCGACGCAAATGGAGCAAATCTTGAGCTTACCTACCTCAGCCGCGACGGCGAAGAGGGATATCCGGGAAATCTAAGCATCAAGGTTGTCTATTCGCTTACAGAAAAGAATGAACTGAAGATCGTTTACTCAGCAACGACGGACAAAGATACGGTCGTTAATCTGACGCACCACTCTTACTTCAACCTCGCGGGGGCCGGGAGCGGCGACATCCTTGGCCATCAATTGACGCTGAATGCCAATAAATTTACGCCGACCGGGAGCGGCTCGATTCCGATCGGCGAATTGCGGGATGTTAGGGGCACGCCTTTTGATTTCACGAAATCGATGGCGATCGGAGCCCGGATCAAGCAGGACGACCAACAATTGAAATTTGGCCAGGGCTACGATCACAATTACGTCCTGAACAGAACTGGCAGCGGGCCGTCGCTTGCGGCGACGGTCTATGAGGCGAAAAGTGGCCGGATGATGGAAGTGCTGACAACCGAGCCGGGCTTACAATTTTATTCGGGCAATTTCCTCGACGGCTCGGTCACGGGCAAAAGCGGGCATAGCTATTTAAAAAATACGGGCTTTTGTCTTGAGTCGCAGCATTATCCCGATTCGCCAAACAAGCCAAAGTTTCCGTCAACTACGCTCAAGAGGGGAAAGCGTTATTCGACGACGACTATCTATAAATTTTCGACGAGATAATTCCGTAAATGAAAGTATTTTTAGCAATTTGTGTCGCCACGGTTTTTATCGCTATGTTCGGATTGTCGGCCGCTGCACACACCGGCGACGCAAAGCTGCCGGATTGGTTGAAAAGCACCGGTGCGCGGAGCGAGCCGAAAAAAACAAAGGTTTTTTCAGCTAATAAGTACGGCGCGAAAGCCGACGGTCAAACAAATTCGACCAATTCCATTAAAAAAGCGATTGATGCGTGTTCAAAGGCGGGCGGCGGTATTGTCGTTTTTGATAAAGGCGACTACGTTACCGGCTCGATCTTTCTTAAGAACAACGTGCATCTGCGGCTCGATTTGGGCGTGACATTGCTCGGGAGCCAGGACGAAAAGGATTATCCGCGTCTTCCCACCCGGGTCGCGGGTATCGAGATGACGTGGCCGGCCGGCCTAATAAACGTCAATGACGCAAAAAACGTCAAGCTTTCCGGTGGCGGGACAATTGATGGACGCGGCCAGAAATGGTGGGATAAATACTGGGATCTGCGTAAAGATTACGAGCCGCGAGGTTTACGCTGGGCTTCGGATTACGATGCCGAGCGCATCCGTTTGATGGTCATCTGGAGATCGTCGGACGTGAAGGTTGAGAACATCAATTTGAAACGCTCTGGTTTTTGGACCATGCAGGTCGTCTATTCGGATCACGTCACGGTTGACGGCGTCAAAATCAGCGACAATGGCGGGCCGAGCACTGATGGTGTCGATATCGATTCGTCGGCGTATGTGCTCGTCCAAAATTGCGACATCGACAACAATGACGACGATATTTGTCTCAAGGCCGGACGCGATTCCGACGGCCTGCGGGTCAATCGTCCGACCGAATACATCCTGATCAAAAACAACATGATCCGCCGGGGCGGAGGCGTGGTATCGTTTGGCAGCGAGACGTCGGGCGGCATTCGGCATGTTGTTGCTCTCGACAATCGAGGCCTCGGAACCAAGGAGGGGATTCGTTTTAAGTCGGCAAAAACACGCGGCGGTTATGTCGAGGACGTGTTGATCCGGGGCATGAAACTCGAAAATGTTCCTTCGCCGTTTACCTTCACATTAAACTGGAACCCAAGCTACAGCTATGCGTCAATCCCGGCCGGAATGAAGGACGTTCCGGCGTATTGGACTGTATTAAACACGCCTGTTTTGCCGGTCGAACGCGGCTATTGCCTTTTTAACAATCTAACGATCGAGGATGTCGAGGTGGTCGGGGCGAATCACATATTCACAGCGTCCGGTTTGCCGAACAAAATGATCCAAAATGTGACCTTTTCAAACGTCACCGCCGAGGGCAAAGATGCAGGCACCATCGAATACGCCAAAGATTGGATGATGAAGAACGTGACGCTCAAGACCGATACAGGTGCCGGGGTAAAGATCACAAACAGCCTTAAAGTTGATGTGCCGCGCGACGTGAAACGGTAGGACACAGAAAATTATGCCCGAGTTTAGAAATACACTGATAAGATTTTGCTTATTCGCCGCGCTGTTATCGCTGGCAATGCCAGGGGTGAGTTTTGCCCAAGCCTTGCCGCGAGTTAGTGGAGCCGATTTTTACAACGTCACGGCCTTCGGTGCCCATGGCGATGGTAAAAGTTTTGACTCGGATGCGGTGAATAAGGCGATTGACGCCGCTGCGGCAAAAGGCGGCGGGACTATCTATTTTCCGGCGGGAACTTATCTTTGCTTTTCGATCAGATTGAAAAGCAACATAACGATCTATTTGGATAACGGCTCGACGATCCTTGCGGCCGATCCGGCTGACGGTAAAGGTAAATACGATATGCCGGAGCCAAACGAGTTTGACGCGTATCAGGACTTCGGGCATTCGCACTGGAAAAACAGTCTGTTTTGGGGGATCGGCGTCGACAACGTCGCGATCATTGGACAAGGTAAGATAGACGGCAAAGGCTTGTCCCGCCGCAGCCCCGGACCGCGAAAGCCACGGACGGCGGGCGAAACGCCGGCGAGTATGGGGACAAATGTCTCGCCGCTTGGCGAGACATCTGACGTTAGGGAAATGGACGGGCTTGGTACAAAGGCCATCGCGTTAAAACTGTCGCGAAATATTACGCTTAAGGACTTTACGATCTTCGAGGGCGGGCATTTCGCACTGGTCGCAACCGGAGTCGATAACCTGACAATCGACAACCTGCGTGTTGATACCAATCGCGACGGATTTGATATCGACTCTTGCCGCAATGTCCGCATTTCGAATTCTTACGTAAACACGCCGAACGACGACGCGATCGTTTTGAAGAGCAGCTATGCTCTCGGATTTAACCGAGCAACGGAAAACGTGACGATCACCAATTCACAGGTGTCGGCGTTTGATCTGGGAACTATGCTGGATGGCACCCTCAAGACGACGCAGGAATTCGCACCTGACCGCGACCGCCCGACGGGGCGTATCAAATTCGGGACGGAATCGAACGGCGGTTTCAAGAATATTACGATTTCAAACATCAATTTTGTTCATTGTCGCGGGCTGGCTATTGAGACCGTTGACGGCGGAAATATCGAGGATGTTTCGATCACAAATATTACGATGCGCGACATCACGACCGCACCGATTTTTATTAGATTAGGTGCGCGTCAGCGAGCACCCGGTGGAGCGCCAATTGCCGCGATTCGGCGAGTAAATATCAGCAACGTTGTTGCGTCGGGCGTCGAATCAAAATACGCGGCGATAATCGCCGGGCTCAACGGTCACGACATTGAGGACGTAAAGCTGAGCAATATTCGTATCCAATATAAAGGCGGCGGGACCAAGGCAGACGCAGCCAGGGAAATCCCTGAGGGCGAAAAGAGCTACCCCGAACCGAGCATGTTTGGCGTTACTTCGTCGTATGGATTTTTCATTCGACACGCGCGGGGGATAACGTTCGATAATGTTGAAGTTTCGTTCGAAGGGGACGAGGCCCGGCCGGCGTTTGTGCTCGACGATGTGAAAAATATCGAGTTTTTCCGCACAAATGCTCAGTTATCAAACGGCGTGAAAATGTTTTCGCTGAAAAACGTTACGAGTTTCAGTTCTACGCAAAGCAGAACCGTCGGAGACGTAAAAATCGGGCGGGTCGACCAAAAACAGTTTTAGCTTATGAGCATTGTTAGATTTGGATTGATCGGGGCGGGTGATATTTCTCGAAAGAGGGTCGCTCCAGCGCTTCGTGATCTCGAAGGCATTGAGTTTGTGTCAGTTAGCCGGTCAAAGGCCGACCTTGCGGAATCGTTTGCCAAGGAATTTGGCGCACCTAAATGGTTCGCAGACTGGCGCGAACAGATCACAGATGACGAGATAGACGCTGTTTACCTGGCGACCCCGGTTTACGTGCACGCCGAGCAGACCATCGCCGCCGCCGAAGCCGGAAAGCATGTTTTGTGCGAAAAGCCGATGGCTTTGAGCGTTAAGGACTGCGACAAAATGATCGCCGCCGCCCAAGCCAATAACGTAGAGCTCGGCATCGCATATTACCGCAGATTTTATCCGGCGGTGGTGCGTGTTAAGGAGATAATTGCGTCCGGTGAGATCGGTCGGGTTTCGTTTGCCCAGATAAACGCATTTGAATATTTCGATCCTGCGCCGGATCATCCACGCCGCTGGTTTGTTGAAAAAGAAAAAAGCGGCGGCGGGCCGATGATCGATTTTGGGTGTCATCGGATCGAGATCTTTGCAAATCTTTTCGGCAAGGTGCGGCGTCTTGAGAGCATTGTTTCGAATGACGCGTTTGGACGCGGAGTCGAAGACACGGCATCAGCCATTTTTCAATTCGAGAGCGGCGTGTGCTCATCGCTGACGGTGACGCACGCAACGACCGATGCGCAGGATACGCTCGACATTTACGGCACGGCCGGTTCGATCCGCATCGCGGCGCTCAATCTTGGCGTGATGACCATCAAAACTGCGGATGACGAACGAACGGAATCGCATCCGCCAAACGCGAATTTTCACGTTCCGCTGATCGAGGATTTTGCCGGTGCAGTATTGTCGGGTCGCGAGCCTCAGGTAGATGGTGTTGCGGGACGAGAGGTGTCGCGGCTGATCGAGGAAATTTATGAAAACGGGGCCCCGTGACGACAAATGGAATTATGAAGCTTCAGACAGTATTGTTGGCCATTATTTTAATAGTATGTAGTGCGATACTCGGTTTTTCTCAGACCGGTGCGAAATCGAATGTGACCGTAACCGAGGCCAGCGACAGCTATACCCTCGCGAACGCGTTTGTGACTGCGCGCATAAATAAACAAACGGGTGACCTCGTTTCGCTTAAATACAAAGACCGCGAATTGCTCGGTTCCGGCTCCGGCCATCCATACGGTTATTGGTCGCACGCACCGGCAAAAGGTGCCCAGCTAACCGATACGGTAACGATCGATCCCTCGAAAAATGGTGGCGAACGGGCCGAGGTCTCGATCAAGGGGATGTATAACGACAAGCTCAGCAATGCGCAGGGCCCCGGCGGCGATACGGCCTGTGATATCGAGATCCGCTATGCATTGGGACGCAGTGATTCGGGCATTTACACCTATTCGATCTTTGCGCACAAACCCGAATATCCCGCAACGCAGATCGGCGAGGCCCGCTTTGCCGCAAAGCTCAATCCGAGCATTTTTGACTGGATGACCGTCGACGCATTGCGAAACAAGATGATGCCGAGCCCCGAGGATTGGAACAGGGGCACTGAGATGAACATGAAGGAGGCACGGCTACTCAACACGGGCATTTACAAGGGTCAGGTCGAGCACAAATACGACTACTCGGCGATCCAGTTCAACATTCCGGCGTTTGGCTGGTCGAGCACGAAAGACAAGATCGGTATGTGGCTGGTCAACCCGTCGATGGAATACCTGAGCGGCGGGGCGACGAAACTAGAGCTAACCGCCCATCTCGACGGCAACGAGGGCGCGGCACCGACATTGTTAAATTATTGGCGAGGCAGCCATTACGGCGGCAGCTCAGTCGTCGTCGCTCAGGGCGAAGCGTGGACAAAAACCATCGGCCCTTTCCTGATCTACTGCAACTCGGCCGCCGATCCGCAAGGGATGTGGAAAGACGCACTTGCGCAGGCTGATAAAGAATCAAAAGCGTGGAGCTACCCGTGGGTCGCCGGCGTCGATTATCCAAAAAACACGGACCGCGGCGGCGTCTCGGGACAGATCGCGCTCAACGACCTGCCGGGAACGAAGATGTCGAATCTTCTAGTCGGACTCGCCGTTCCAGATTACGAAGTAACAACCGGCCGCGGCGGCACCGCAAAGGTCGAATGGCAAAATGACGCCAAGCACTATGAATTTTGGGTACGCGGCGGTGCGAACGGCAAATTTTCTATACCAAAGGTGCGTCCCGGCAAATACACGCTGCATGCATTTGCGGACGGCGTGTTGGGCGAATATGTAAGGGCGGATGTGATTGTGAAAGCGGGAAAGGCGATCGATCTCGGAAAACTCGAATGGAAACCGGTGCGTTTCGGCCGTCAAATCTGGGAGATCGGTATTCCCGACCGGACCGCGGGTGAGTTCCTGAATGGCGATCACTACTATCAGTGGGGTCTGTATAACCGGTATCCGAAGGACTTTCCAAATGATGTCAATTTTGTCATCGGAAAGAGCGATTACCGCAAAGACTGGAACATCATGCAGGTCCCGCGTGCCCATGACGAGACCGGAAAGGGACGCGGCGACGAGACGACTTGGTCAGTTACGTTTGACCTGCCAAAAGCTCCGTCGGGAAAGGCGACACTTCGGATCGCACTTGCCGGTATCGAGACCCGCAGCCTCGTGATCAAGATGAATGATCGCCAGGTCGGAGCGATCAACGGGCTCGCTAATACGAGTGTCATACATCGCGATTCGGACCGGGGTTATTGGCAGGAAGTGCCGGTCTCGTTCGACGCCTCGGCAATGAAACAGGGCAAAAATGTCCTGAAGTTGACAGTTCCAGCCGGCGGCGTGATGAGCGGTGTCGAATACGACTATCTGCGGCTGGAGCTCGATGAAAATGCGAAATAACCTTTCACGCATTGCCGTCGTTTTTGCAGTCGTTATGATCGGCGCGTTTGGGGCGTTCGCGCAGGAAAATACGGTCGTCCAGTCGCCGGTTTTCGATTCGCCGATCGACCTGTCACGGTACGAGCTCAAATCGGTTTATTCCAACGATTTTCAAAAGCCGCAAAAGATCGCGTTTGAAAAGGAACTCATCAAGCAAAACCGAGACCGATCGTGGAGGCGGGTCACAAAACCTGATGAAAAGGCCGAATGGATCGCCGAAGGCCGAGGCGGCGTCGAGGTTCGCGGCGGCAAACTGCGGGCGTCGCCGCTGCCATTTGATAAGGACGGCAAGCAGGTACAGCAAAAAGATCGCTCGCATCTGGTCATCTGGAATAAGCATATTTTTCCCGCTGATTTTTTGGCCGAGTTTGACATGAGCCCGAATGGCTCGATGAACGGCTTGACCATAGTTTTCTTCTGCGGCATGGGCACGAACGGCGAAGACCTTTTCGATCTCTCGCTGCCGCCGCGCGCCGCGGATTACAAAACTTATCACAGCGGGGCGATCGCTAACTATTCCGACTCGTATTGGAGCCGCAATACCGAGGTCGAGAGCGTCACGAACCGGATGCGAAAAAATCCGGGCTTTGCGTTGGTCGCTGAGGGCAAAAGCCTGACGATCGGGCCGACCGGTGTCACGCACCACGTTCGCATTCTCAAGGTCGGCGGCCATATCGAGACCGAGATCAACGGCAAAGTGATCTTCAAATGGGACGACCCCGAAAAACCGCTCGGTGCGGGCCGCATCGGGTTTCGGTCGATGGAGGGCGTGACGCTCATCACGTATGACAATTTTAAGGTTTTTAAGGTGGTACGGAAATAGTGGCTTCGCATAGCCATGCCGTTTAGAGGCTTTGTCAAAACTAAGCGGAACGAAAGAATTTATATTGCCGTTGCCTTTGGGCAACGGGAAGAGTCAGTAAAAATTGACGGGCTTTAGCCCAAACTAATGCATTAGGCTAAAGCCCCCCGGGAATTTTTTGATAGCCTGAACCGTTGCCTAAAGGCAACGGCAATTTTAAGAACTATATATCACTCGCCATATTAGTTTTGACACAGCCTCTTTACGGCGTGGCTATGCTAAAACGGATCAAAAATTATAATGTTATCGAATAAATCAACAATTTCGCTCTTTATATTTGTCCTGTTGTTCGCGATTGGCGTCCACGCTCAACCGCGTACAACGAAATCTTTTGACGCCGACTGGCGATTTGCGAAAGGGGACGCTCAAAACGCTGAAACGACCGCTTTCGAGGATGCCGCATGGCGAAAGGTCGATGTGCCGCACGACTGGAGCATCGAAGGTCCGTTCGACCCAGCAAACACGACCGGCGGAGCGGGCGGCTTTTTGCCGTCCGGCGTCGGGTGGTACCGCAAGCATTTTACCGTCGCGAACGATCAGGCCGGTAAACGATTTTTTATCGAATTTGACGGTGTGATGGCGAACTGCGATGTTTGGATCAACGGTTTTCATCTTGGAAAACGGCCCTATGGCTACAGCAGTTTTGGCTACGATCTGAGCGGACACTTAAATTCTGGCAAGGACAACGTGATCGCCGTCCGTGCCGATAATTCACAGCAGCCTGCCTCGCGTTGGTATTCGGGTGCGGGCATTTACCGGCACGTTCGCCTTGTTGTGGCCGATCCGGTTCATATGGAGAAATGGGCGACATTTGTCTCCACGCCGAACGTCAACGAAAGCGAAGCGACGGTAAAAGTAACGACCGAAATAGTAAATCAGTCCAACTCCGCGAACAAGGTATCTGTTGATATTAAACTGCTTGACCCAATGGGAAAGCTCGTCGGCACCGCCAAAACCGAGCCGTCGGATATTTCGGCTGGCGGTTCGTTAGACATCCTTAAACAGATCGCGGTAACGAGTCCCAAGCGCTGGAATCTGGACTCGCCGACCATGTACAGGGCGGTGGTCAGCGTAATTTCAGGCGGCAAAACCATCGACACTAATACCGTGACATTTGGAATCCGGGAGTTTCATTTTGACGCTGACACCGGGTTTTGGATGAATGGCAAGAATTTTAAGATCAAGGGAGCTTGTCTGCATATCGACGGCAGCGCGTTCGGCTCCGCCGTGCCGGTGGCTGTTTGGGAACGCCGTTTGAATGAACTCAGAAAACTTGGTGTGAACGCGATCCGCACAGCTCACAATCCGCCGGCCCCTGACTTTCTCGATCTGACCGACCGGATGGGTTTTCTCGTGATGGACGAGAATTTTGACCAGTGGACAGTGGCGAAAAATCCCTTCGATTACCACTTGTTTTTTGAAGAATGGGCAAAGATCGACACGCGCGACATGGTCCGCCGCGACCGCAATCATCCGAGCATTATCCTGTGGAGTGCCGGTAACGAAATTCACGACACGCCAAAGCCTGAGATCGCGATCCCGATCCTGAGAGGGCTGGTCGCGGCGTTTCACGAGGTTGACCCGACACGGCCCGTCACGCAGGCTCTTTTCCGGCCGAATGTGAGCCACGATTACGACAATGGCCTGGCCGATCTGCTCGATGTCGTCGGGCAAAATTACCGTGAGAAAGAGATTCTTGCCGCTCACAAGCAAAAACCGACACGCAAAATCGTCGGTACTGAAAACACCCACGACCTGGGCCAATGGGTGGCGATGCGTGACAATCCGGAATATTCGGGCCAGTTCATCTGGGTCGGCGTTGATTATCTTGGCGAGTCTGCCGCGTGGCCAAATTACGCCTACGGCAAAGGCCTCCTTGACCGCCTTGCGATGCCGCGTCCGGTCGGCTATCAACGCCAGAGCTGGTGGTCTGATAAGCCAATGGTCTACATAGCCCGCCGAGTCGCACCGGCGACGGCTTCGCCGACCGATCCGGGTTACGAGGTGGCTGAGCAGCGGCGCACGCAGACGCTCTATGGCGACTGGACGCCGGGAAAGCAGAATGCTCACGAAGAAAACGTTGAGATCTACAGCAATTGCGAAGAGGTCGAATTATTTCTGAATGGGAAATCGCTTGGTTCTAAATCCAAACCAGCCGATGATCGCCCGCGAAACTGGAAAGTGAGTTTTGAAGCAGGAACGATCAAAGCGATCGGCAAGAACGGCGGCAAACAGATGGCGGAATTCGAACTGAAGACCGCCGGAAAGCCTGAGAGGATCATGCTTTCTGCCGACAAGGCCAGGATCACAAACGATTGGAATGACGTTGTTTTCGTGACCGCGACCGTGGTCGATGCAAACGGCATCGTTGTCCCCAACGCTAGTGATCTGATCGAATTCATTGCGACCGGCCCGGGTGTGATTGCGGCGGTCGATAGTGCCGACAACGCAGACCATGATCCGTTCCAAGCCACGAAACGTAAAGCATTTCAGGGCCTATGCGATGCGCTTATTAAGGCAAATGGAAAATCGGGTACGATCACCATAAGCGCGAAGTCCGGAGGCCTTGTCAGTAATAAGCTGACGATAGTTGCTTCGTCACGACCATAACATCAAAAATAAAGGGGAAAATAGCCATGTCACGATTCACAGTTTTTCTTGCAATTACAATTGCCTTCATCGCCGCCGGAACGGTTGATGCCCAGATCGGTAAACGCTTTCCGTCCGAACGCAAAGTTGTCAAAGATCCCGTAACCGGAACGATGCTTACTTTTCTTACTAGCACGCCTGCCGGAGACTCTAAGATCTATCAGACACACAACCAATGGACATCGGACGGCCAATGGGTCATTTTTCGCTCCAATCGCGTCAGAGGCGAGGCGATGGCGGTAAACGAGAAGACAGGTGAAATAGTTCAGGTAACGGAAGGCGGCTATACGGGAATGCTTAACGTTGCCCGCAATTCGATGAAGCTATTTTTTCTGCGAAATCCGCAGCAGCGCCCCGGTCAGCAGGTCAACGCCGGTTCACCGGGCGGACCGCCCAACGGTCAACCCGCAGTACGTCAGCCGCCACCGCCAACAGCCATGCAGATTGTCGAAGTTGACCTTGCAAAATTATTCGCCGACAGCGCGGCCGGCAAGCTCAAATCGGCCGATGCGTATCAACGAGTTTGCGGGACTACGCCGGCGGAGATGGGAGCGGGCGGCGATATGGCACTTGACGGCGACGAAAACTGGGCCTATTTCCGCGTCGGCCGCGAAGAGGCGACGCGGCACATGCCAGCCGATGCCAAGATCGAAAAAACTTTTGGGCCGCGAAACATGGGTGCCGGCCCATCTGGCATCACCGCGATGAACGTCCGCACCGGTGAGCTAAAACATGTCGTTTCGGTCGGCTTTCAGATCGGGCATATTCAAACCAATCCGTGGGTGCCGGGCGAGATCGTCTTTTGCTGGGAAACCGGCGGCAAAGCACCGCAGCGGACATGGACCGTCCTGTCCAACGGCACCGGTCTGCGCCCGCTCTATCCCGAATCCGAATACGAGTGGATCACCCACGAGGCCGTCATTTCCAAAGACGAGGTCGCTCTGGCGATCATGGGCCACCGAAAGGTCCCCGGCTCGACAAAAGATGTCCCCGCGGGAACACCTGTCAGCGGAGCAAATCCGGGTCAGGAAACCGCTTGGGGCCCATCGGGAACCCGTGAAAAGCCGACCGGTCTGGCGATCGTAAACCTTCGCACGCGCGAGATGACCATTGCCGGACAAACGCCGAGCGGCAGCGGCCTGTGGCACGTTAGCGGTTCGCCCGACGGACGCTGGGCGGTCGGCGACGATTTTTCGCGAAGCATCTATCTCATCGACCGCCACACCCGCGAGATGATAATGCTCTCAACCGGCCACAAAGAGACCGCCCAGGACCACCCGCATCCGACAATGAGCCCCGACGGCACAAAGATCGAGATCGAGTCCGCGATGCTCTCGGCCGATGGCAAATCGATGAATATTTGCATCATTCCGGTTCCGGAGGAATGGCTGAAGCGGAAATATTAAATTTCATTTGCCTGGAGATAAATATTTTTCCTAACGTTGGTTAAGCGGTTGAATGATAAACTGAAACGAACACATCCTCCAAATCCCCAACGCATACCGAGTGCGAACCGATGGTTTTGACGGATATTTGATTTAGGTAAAAATGTTTGATCTAAACGAGCATTCGCATCGCCGCTTTAACCCGCTCACCGGCGAGTGGATCATCGTGTCTCCGCACCGCACAAAGCGGCCGTGGCAGGGGCAAACGGAAGAGGCGAATCGGGAGACACTGCTTGACTACGACCCGGAATGCTACCTTTGTCCGACAAATCAACGATCCGGAGATATGGTTAATCCGGCGTATTCGGGTGTCTATGTATTTGATAACGATTTTTCGGCCTTACCGCCCGATGTCCCCGAAGGTAAGCAGAATATCGGCGATTTAATCATTGCGACGCGCGAACGCGGGCTATGCCGCGTTGTTTGCTTTTCACCCAACCATAGCCTCACGTTGCCACGAATGAAAGTAGCCGACATCAAAAGCGTCGTCGATGAATGGGCAAATCAGTATCTCGAACTCGGCGGCGAACCGTTCATCAATCACGTCCAGATATTCGAAAATCGCGGCGAGATGATGGGTGCCAGCAACCCGCACCCGCATTGCCAGATATGGGCGAGCGAAAGCATTCCGAACGAACCGGCGAAGGAGCTACTTTCGCAAAGCGAATATAAAAAAAAGCATGGAACTTGTTTACTGTGCGACTATCTGAACCTTGAGCGGGCTGGTGACGAACGCGTGGTTTGCGAGAATGAACATTTCGCGGCGTTGGTTCCGTTTTGGGCGGTTTATCCGTTCGAGGTGATGATCGTCGGTGGAACACATCACGGTTCGATAGATGAATTTGATGAGGAGGAGCGTAAGGCTTTTGCGGATATTTTGAAACGCATCACGACGCGCTACGACAATCTGTTTCTCACGCCGTTTCCATACTCGATGGGGTTTCATCAGAAACCGACCGATGGCGGCGACCACGAAGCGGTGCATTTTCATGCCCATTTTTATCCGCCCCTGCTGCGTTCGGCGACGGTTCGAAAATTCCTCGTCGGATTTGAAATACTCGGCAGCCCGCAGCGTGACATCACGCCGGAATCAGCGGCTGCCCGGCTTCGTGAATTGAGCGAAACACATTACCTGGACAGTTAATTCCCGTGATCGATCTCGACAAACTTAAGAATACATTTGCCTCGAAATATGGAGCCGTGCCGCGTATATTCCGCGCGCCGGGCCGTATAAATCTGATCGGGGAACACACCGATTATAACGAAGGATTTGTTTTGCCAGCCGCGATCGATTTTGCGACATGGGTTGCTGGAGCCGCTCGAAATGACCGTCACATTAGGGTTGCATCGCTAAATTTCGAGCGTGAGCTGCAATTCGATCTCGATGAACCGCCCATGCAAGGCGAGACTACGTGGGCGAGATATGCTCAGGGCGTCGCGTTGATCCTGGAGCGTCAGGGTTTTCGGCTGCGTGGGGCCGATCTCCTGATCGACAGCGATGTTCCGGTCGGCTCGGGTTTGAGTTCATCGGCGGCTCTGGAGATGTCAACGGCCTTTGCTTTGTCGTCGCTATCCGGGCATAACGTCGAGGGCATGACGCTCGCGAGGATCGGGCAATCCGCCGAGCACGAATTCGCCGGCGTCCGCAGCGGCATAATGGACCAATTTGTCTCTGTGCACGGCCAGCCAAATCACGCTCTGCTGCTTGATTGCCGGTCGCTCGAATGGTCGCCGATACCCGTTTCGCATGTGCAGTTTATTATTTGCAACACAAAGGCAAAACACGATCTTGCCGAGAGCGAATACAACAAACGGCGTTCGGAATGCGAAGAAGCCGCAAGGTTTTTCGGACGAAACTCGTTGCGGGATGTCACAATCGATGAATTCGAAGCCCGATCCGCTGAAATGTCCGAAATCTCTCGAATGCGTGCGCGGCATGTAATTACCGAGAATATCCGCGTGCTGGCGGCAGTTGCGGCACTTCGTTCCGGCGATCTGCCGACGTTGGGGAAATTAATTAATGAATCACACGAGAGCCTGCGTCGTGACTTCGAAGTCAGCAGTGTTGAACTCGACCTAATGGCGGATCTCGCCCGGCGGCAAAAAAACGTGCTTGGCTCCCGCATGATGGGCGGTGGATTTGGCGGCTGCACGATCAATCTGATCGAGCCCGGCAACCATCGGGAATTTATCGAAAAAATGACCGAAAACTATCATCACGAGACGGGTATCGTCCCGGACATTTACGAATGTGAGATCGGGCAAGGCGTCTCTGAGCTTTGAGGCCGCAGGAAGTGGGGCCGAAAATGGTTGCCTATTGCTAAAAAACTTGATATTCTGCTGTTTTCATAAATAGTTAAGCGGTTTTCTATCTCAGTGAAGTGTCGATAATATAGTATCTCCGGGATTGCAAAATTTCTGCAAAGCCGGAAGACTGCCTGAATTTAATGTAATTATAGAAATCATAAAGTAATGAGCAATCAAGCAATATCCGAATCAAAATATAAATTTGTAAAATATCTCTGGAAAGACGAGGAGGTGGACGCTCTCAAGGGCGTAGACCGACTCGTTTATCGTTCAAACAAACTCGGCGAAGACCTGACGCTGACCAACACCGGTGGCGGTAATACTTCGTCTAAGCTGCCTGAAACCGATCCGCTGACGGGCGAGACGGTCGAGGTTCTGTGGCTAAAAGGTTCTGGCGGCGACCTGCGGACGGCGAAACGCGACGGTTTTGCTTCGCTCTATCTAGACAAGGTCCGCTCGATGAAGCCGATCTACGAGAACGATCCGGGCAAAGGAGCAAAAACCGCGATCGAAGACGTGATGTATCCGATGTATTCGCATTGTGTTTACGGCCTCAATCCGCGTGCTTGCTCGATTGACACACCGCTTCATACGCTTGTCCCTTTTAAACATGTGGACCACTTGCATCCGAATTCGGTAATCGCGATTGCGGCCTCGGTCAACCAGGAACGGCTGACGAAGGAGATCTACGGCGAGGAGGTTATCTATGTGCCGTGGCAGCGTCCCGGCTTTGACATCGGTCTGCAGATCGAACAGCTTATCAAGGACAATCCGCAGGCAAAGGGCATCTTGCTCGGCCATCACGGGATGAGTTCGTGGGACAACAGCGACAAGACTTGTTACGAGACCGCACTCGATATAATCGACCGGGCTGCTCAGTATATCGAATCGCACGATAAGGGCGAGGCGACGTTTGGCGGCCCGAAATACAAGGCTCTTGACGACGCTACCCGTCAGAAATTGCAGACCGAGATCATTCCTTTCATCCGCGGCCAAATATCTGTAAATAAACGGTTTGTCGGCACGGTTCAGGATGATTGGAAAATGCTCCGCTTTGTCGGCAGCGTTGACGGGCCGCGATTAGCGGAGTTGGGCACTTCGTGCCCGGATCACTTCCTGCGGACAAAGATCAAACCGCTTTTTGTAAATTGGAACCCCGAAACTGGCGACATCGAAAGTCTCAAAACCGCGATCGCGGACGGCCTCGTCCAATATCGTAAGGACTATGCCGATTACTATGCACGCTGCCAGCGACCCGATTCGCCGGCGATGCGCGACCCGAATCCGACCGTTGTCCTGATACCCGGACTCGGAATGGTTGCGTGGGGCAAAAACAAGAGCGAGTCGCGTGTCACCGCCGAGTTTTATAATTGTGCCATTGAAGTTATGCGTGGTGCTGAGGCCATCGACGAATACGAGGCGATGGATCAGCAAGAGGCCTTCGACATCGAATATTGGCCGCTTGAGGAAGCCAAACTCCAGCGTATGCCGCCCGAAAAAGAACTTGACCGTCAGATCCACGTCATAATCGGCGCAGGAGCGGGAATTGGTAAAGAGACGGCTCACCGCATTGTTAAAGAGGGCGCTCACGTCGTCTGTGTCGATCTTGACGAGTCGTCAGCACAGGAAACGGCCGCCGAGATCATCGCTCAATACGGTGCGGGGATCGGCGTTTCGGGGACCGGTATTTCGGATTGCGGTGTCGCCATCGGCCTCGGCTGCGATATGACGGATCGTTCATCGGTTGCGGAGTTATTTGAGAAAGTGATACTTGCTTACGGCGGCATCGATGCGGTGATCGTCACGGCTGGTGTATTTGTGCCGCCCGACAAGGCCGGCAACATCGAAGACAAAATGTGGGATTTCACCTTTGGAATCAACGTCAAAGGGGCCTATATCGTTGCCGACGAAGCCAATAAAGTATTCAAAAAACAGGGGCTTACTGGCAATGTTATTTTGACGACAAGCGCCAACGCCGTCGTGGCCAAGAAAGGCAGTCTCGCCTACGATACGAGCAAAGCCGCCGCAAATCATCTGGTGCGCGAACTCGCGATCGAGTATTCGCCGCTTCTTCGGGTTAACGCTGTAGCCCCCGCGACCGTGGTTAAGGGTAGCACGATGTTCCCGCGTGACCGCGTCATTGCCTCGCTGGCGAAATACAATATTCCATTCGAAGATTCTGAAGAAACGGACGCTTTGACTGAGAAATTGTCCAATTTCTATGCCAAGCGCTCACTCACGCAGACGCCGATCGAACCGGCCGATCAGGCCGAAGCGATATTCCTGCTGCTCTCGAAGCGGCTCGGCAAAACGACCGGACATATCATCCCGGTCGATGGCGGTTTGCAAGACGGTTTTATGAGATAATTTTCCTCGCGGAGATCAACATGCCGGTAAATTTTGAAATCGAACAAGATTTTGTCGCTCAACAAAATAAGGCGAAGAGCGACTGGCTGGCCGAGGACTTTGAGTACCTCGGAAAACGGCTGCGCCGCCGCGACGTTGATATCGAAACGCTGGTCGAAAAGGCACGCGACCTAGAGATCGCGGTTCCATCGTGGGGAGTTGGCACCGGCGGAACGCGGTTTGCGAGATTTCCAGGACAGGGAGAACCGCGTGGCATTTACGAAAAGTTACAAGACTGCTCGACGATCAACAAGCTTGTTCGCTCGACCTCAGCAGTCTCGCTGCATATTCCATGGGACAAACCCGATGACGCTGCAAATCTGCTTGCAACGGCTTCGGGTCACGGTCTGAAGTTCGATGCGATGAATTCGAACACATTTCAGGACCAGCCGGGACAGAAACAATCGTATAAATTCGGCAGCCTTTCACACGCTGACCCAGCGGTCCGCAAGCAGGCTATTGAGCACAATATCGAGTGTATCGAGATTGGCCAAAAAATTGGGTCAAAAGCGCTGACAGTCTGGGTCGGCGACGGCAGCAATTTCGCCGGGCAGTCGAATTTTCGTCACGCTCTCGAACGCTATCTCGAATCGATGCGCGAGATATACGCCGCGATCCCCGACAATTGGCGTCTGTTTATCGAGCACAAGCTGTTTGAGCCGGCATTCTATTCGTCAGTCATCAGCGATTGGGGAACAAATTATTACTGTGCGAAAGAATTGGGCGAAAAGGCCGCCTGTCTCGTCGATCTCGGCCATCACGCGCCAAACGTCAATATCGAGCAGATCGTCTCGCGGCTGATCCAGTTTCAAAAGCTGGGTGGTTTTCATTTCAACGACAGCAAATACGGCGACGACGACTTAGATTCCGGGTCGGTCAAACCGTTCCAGTTGTTCCTGATTTTTAACGAATTGGTCGATGCCGAACTCAGCGGAGTGCCAAAATTCGACCCCACGTACATGCTCGACCAGTCGCACAATGTGACCGACCCGATCGAATCGCTGATGACGAGCGCGGTCGAGGTCTCGCGGGCGTATGTTCAAGCGTCGCTGGTTGATCGGGCAAAGCTGGCCGCCGCTCAAAACAGCGGCGATGCGATCACGGCGCATGCAACCCTAAAAGAGGCTTTTACGACAGACGTTTCGCCGATCCTGGCAGTTGCCCGCGAGCGCGACGGCGGAGCGATCGACCCCGTAGGTGTCTATCGTTTGAGCGGCTATCGATCACAAAAAGCCAAAGAGCGTCCCGCTCAAATTGGCATTTCGGCCGGTATTGTTTAGACAAAAATTATTTCTTTAGTTTCGTTCCGTGCCAACTGTTTTGAGCGAGTCTTGGCGACCGATGGAGAGTTCACTTTATATCGCGGTTGATCTCGGTGCGGGCAGCGGACGGGTTTTTCTGGCCGGGGTTGATCCGGGTGAGTTGCTGCTGGAAGAAATTCATAGATTTCAGTACCCGCCGAGGATGGAAAACGGCAATCTGCGGTGGAATTTCCCGCATATTTTCGACGAAATTAAAAACGGACTGCGTGAAGCAGGCCAACGTGCGAATGAGTTGGGGCGTACGGTTCGCAGTATCGGTATCGATAGTTGGGCCGTCGACTACGGGCTGATCGACGCGAACGGCGATCTAATTGCGAATCCGGTTTGCTACCGCGACGACCGCACCGTCGGTGCGATGGAAAGCGTATTTACTAAGGTTTCACGATCTACGATCTTTGAAAAAACAGGAATACAGTTTCAAAACTTTAACACGTTGTTTCAGCTTTATTCCGAAGACGAAAATCTTAAGAAGGCATCTAAATTACTGCTCTTGCCCGACCTGATCAATTACTTTCTGACCGGAAAGGCTGCAGCCGAATACACCAATGCGACAACTACGCAGATGGTAAACGCGGCGTCCGGTAAATGGGATCGTGACCTGTTGGAAAAGCTCGATCTGCCCGCCGATATTTTACCCGGGATCGTCCCGACGGGAAGCGATCTTGGTTTATTAAAACCGGAAATCGCCGCCGAACTTGAGCTGCCCGATGTCCGCGTCATAGCACCCGCGACGCACGATACGGCAAGTGCAATTGCCGGAGCACCGCTTGCGGAAAACCGGACTTACATCTCGTCCGGCACGTGGTCGCTGATCGGTATCGAGCGTGACGACATCCTAGTAGACAGCGAAACCGCTCGTCATAATTTTACGAATACGGGTGGTGCCTATGGCAAAAACTGTTTCCTGAAAAACGTGATGGGCCTATGGATATTTGAATCGTGCCGCGGCGAATGGAAAGCAAACGGCATCGATATCGAGTATGATGCGATTATCAGCGAAGTATCGGCGAAACCGGGGTTTTCGGCATTTATTTTCCCCGACGATGCCCGATTTTTGAATCCGCCGAGCATCCTCGGTGCTATCGAGCAGCAGATGGCAGAGACCGGACAGGTATTTAACCGCGACCCCGCTGCAATCGCAAAGGTTATTTTCGATTCGCTCGCGTTTCGCTACACATCGGTTTTGAGGACGATTGAGTCGCTGACGAATAGCAAACTCAATGGCGTCGAGATACTAGGTGGCGGCGGACGAAACAGGTATTTGAATCAAATGACCGCCAATGCAAGCGGGTTGCCCACAAGGGCGGGACTAACGGAAGCGACCGTCGTCGGAAATGTTTTGGTGCAGGCAATCGGCGATGGGCGTTTCTCTTCCCTTGCCGAGGGCCGGCGGTACATCGCGGAAAACGTTGAATTTGAGGAGTTTACACCGCATCGGTCGGCTGAGATCGCCGATGCAGCGGACATGTATGCGGCGGTCGAAAAGAAGTTCAGCTTGTGATCGTTTAGGTTTTATTCGTGCAGCTAATTTGCCAGATCTTAGCCACGAATGCACGAAGTAGGAAGGCGCGTGAAAGTCTCGGTTTTTATTACATGTTTGGTCGATCAGCTTTGCCCGAATGTCGGCGTGAGCATGGTTGCCGTTTTGCGGCGTGTCGGCTGCGAGGTTGTCTTTGACGAACGCCAGACGTGCTGCGGACAACCCGCGTTTAATACCGGCTATCGTAAGGAAGCGCAGAAATTTGCCAGGCGTTTTATCGAGATCTTTGAGGAGTCGGACGCCGGGGCGATTGTCAGCCCTTCGGGTTCGTGCGTGGCGATGGTCAAGCATTTTCACGAGTTGTTTCCGGACGACGAAAAATGGCGGGAGCGTGCGGAAAAGATCGCGGCGAAAACGCATGAATTCGGCAGTTTTTTGGTGAATGTTTTGAAGATTGAGGATGTCGGAGCCAGTTCCTCGGGGAGAGTCACGTGGCACGATGCATGTCACGGTTTGCGTGATCTCAATATCCGCGATGAGCCTCGTCGGCTGCTCAAAAATGTTAGGGGCGTCGAGTTTGTCGAAATGGCAAATGCGGATGTTTGCTGCGGGTTCGGCGGAACGTTTTCAGTCAAATTTCCTGAAATTTCGGCCGGAATATTGGACAACAAGATCGAGTCAATAGAAAAAGCCGATGTGTGTGCCGTCGTCTCGGGCGATGCGAGCTGCCTGATGCAAATCGGCGGACGCCTGTCGCGGCTCGATTCAAAAGTAAAGCCGATGCACCTCGCGGAAATTTTGGCTTCGCAGGAAGATTAGCCCGCGAAACACGCGAAAGGACGCGAAAAAAGAGAAGAAGTAAAACTCTTTTAGGTGGACGAACTATTTCTTAATTTCGCGTTTTTTCGCGTATTTCGCGGGCAAAAAAATGCAGCAGCTGACCTCAGAGACTTTTGATCAAAACGCCCGCGACGCTTTGCGCGATCCGGTGTTGCACGGCGCTTTGCGTAATCTTGCCGACAACTTCGTCGAGCGGCGGCGGGTGGCGATCGCATCGGTCGACGACTGGGAAGGCTTGCGTGAAAACGCGCGTGTAATAAAAGAGGAAACGCTCCGACACCTCGACAAATATCTGCTCCAGTTTGTCGAGAACGCTGAAAAAGCCGGTGTGAAATTTCATTGGGCCCGCGATGGCAAAGAAGCCTGCCGCATCGTCCTCGATCTGCTCAACGAACGCGATGCAAAACACGTCGTCAAATCAAAAAGCATGGCGACCGAGGAGATTCATCTCAATGCGGCTCTTGAGGCCGAGGGCATTGAGCCCGTGGAGACCGACCTTGGCGAATGGATCATACAGCTTGCTGGCGAGACGCCGTCGCACATTGTCGTTCCGGCGATACATAAGACCAAGGAGCAGATCGCGGATATTTTTGTTGAAAAGGTCGGGATCGAAAAAACCGACGATGTAGATGTTTTGACAAAAACAACCCGTCGAGTTTTACGACAGCGTTTTGCCGAGGCCGAGGTGGGCATCAGCGGGGTGAATTTTGGCGTCGCCGAAACAGGGACGATCGTGATCCTTGAAAATGAAGGAAACATACGCCTGACGACCGGTTTGCCAAAAACGCACATCGCCGTGATGGGTATCGAGAAGATTATCCCGAAATTTGCCGATCTCGACGTTTTTCTAAAACTGCTCCCGCGTTCCGGTACGGGCCAACGGCTGACAGCGTACCAATCGATCATTACCGGCGTCAAACGAAACGCGACGGACGAAGGGCCGGACGAAATTCACATTGTCCTGATGGACAATGGCCGCTCGCGGATGCTCGCCCATCCGGTGACGCGGCAGAGCCTGGCGTGCATCCGCTGCGGTGCGTGCTTGAACGCTTGCCCGGTTTATCAACAGGTCGGCGGCCACGCCTACGGTTCGGTCTATCCGGGCCCGATCGGTGCGGTCATCACGCCGCAGCTTATTGGCATTTCGAAGGCTAAACAGCTTCCTTACGCGTCGAGCCTCTGCGGAGCGTGTCGCGAGGTATGTCCCGTAAAGATCGATATTCCTGAATTGTTGCTGCACCTTCGGGCCGAAATCACCGACGGCACGGCGGGCGGAGCCGAAGGCAATCCGCAGCGGAAACGAAAATTCACGGAGAGCCTCGCGTTCCGTCTTTACGCAATGGTGTGGTCGGGCCCGACGTCGTACCACCTCGGAACAAAAGTTGCCCGCATCATGCAGAAACTCGTCGTCCGAGACGGGCGTGTAGGTAAGGTTAGCGGATTTATGGCCGCGCTTATGCCGCCGCTTGGGGCATGGACAGCGTGGCGGGATGCTCCGGCGGTCGCTCATAGATCGTTTAGGGAGCAGTGGCGTGACGGTTTGAATAAGAGTGACGGAAACTAGAGCGGCAAATGTGAACAGCGGTGATGCACGCGAGGCGATCCTCGCGTCGATCCGTAACAGCCTGGCGACGAGCAAACCTTTCGACGCAGATTGGCAGGAGCACCACGGGCATTCGGATCATATTGCCGCAGAGCGAGCCATTGGACCCGCGATCTCTCGCGACACACTGGTCGAGAGATTTAAAAACAATCTCGAATCTATCGGTGGATTCTGCACTATCGTCGGCAATGAGCACGAAGCCGCCGAACACGTCGGTTCGGTCATTGCCAATTTAGGAGCAAAGCGGATCGCTGTCTCGAATTCGGAATTGGTCAAGAGCATCGTCGAGCAGGTTGCAGAGACCGACGTGGTTGAAAATGCATCGACCGAATATCTGTTCGAAAGCGATCTTGGTATAACGAGTGCTCAATGGGCGATCGCCGAGACGGGAACGCTTGTGTTGGAATCCGACAGGGAAAGTCACCGGCTCACGTCGCTGGTTCCTCCGGTTCATTTGTGTGTGATGTGGGCCGATAATATTCGTCAGACGCTGGGCGAGATACTTGAACTCGTGAGCCGCGATCTGAGCCGGACGGTTACGTTTATTACCGGTGCTTCGCGGACGTCTGATATAGAATTAACGCTCGCGATAGGTGTCCATGGGCCGGGCGAATTACACGTTATTGTTATTGCGGACCGATAGTTATGGCTGAGAATGCGCTTCTGAGCGCGGTAAATATCACGAAATCTTACGCGGGCGTTCACGCCCTGCGCTCGGCGACGTTCGAGCTAAAAAGCGGCGAGGTCCACGCGCTTGTTGGTGAAAACGGTGCGGGTAAATCGACGCTTATCAAGGTATTTACCGGGGCTGTCATTCATGACGGCGGCGACATTTCGCTCAACGGCGAACGGGTCTTAGAGAATTCACCGGCGCTGTCAAAATCGCGTGGTATAGCCGCGATTTATCAGCAGCCGGCGTTGTTCCCGGAGTTGACCGTTGCCGAGAATATTGCGTTGGGGCAGGAGCGCTCCGGGTCGCTGAGCATCGTCGATTGGAAGGGAAGGCGGCGGATCGCAAGGGAATTATTGGATCGCGTCGGCGCCAGGATCGATACTGAGACGACCGCGGGTGAGCTGTCGATGCCGCAACAGCAGCTAGTCGAGATCGCCCGGGCGCTTGGGTCGAACGCGAAAGTTCTGATATTTGACGAGCCGACTGCGTCGCTTTCCGAGGAAGATACGCAGAATCTGTTTCGCGTCATTCGCGAGCTTCGCGCAGAGGGCGTAGGGATGATCTATATTTCGCATCGCCTCGAAGAGCTCCCGGCGATCGCTGATCGTGTGACGGTTTTGCGCGACGGATTGACTATCGAGACGAGAGAAATGGCCGATGTCAGCAGCGAGCAATTGATACGTTTGATGGTCGGTCGCGATCTTTCGGCGGTTTTTCCTAAACGCGAGGTCGAACTCGGCGATTCGATCTTCGAACTAAGAAATTTTGGTTCGCGTTCCGCCGGGATTCGAAACATTAATCTTTCTGTCAGGGCCGGAGAGATCGTCGGCGTGGCCGGGTTGATCGGAGCCGGGCGGACCGAGCTTGCAAAAACTATCTTCGGCCTGGAGGTGCCGGACGAAGGCGAGATACTGCTTCGCGGCAAACCGATCAAAATCGGGCATCCATCCGAGGCTATTGATTTCGGCATCGCCTATCTGCCGGAGGATCGCCGTAAACACGGCGTCGTGCTTGATTTTCCGATCAGTGCAAATATTACGCTGGCGTCGCTCAAGAAACTTTCGGGTTTTGTGGGAATGAATTTTGGCAAGGAAAAAGAGATCGCCGCTGAATACACGCGTCGTCTCGGCGTAAAAACACCGGCGATCTACAACGCAGTCTCGACGCTATCGGGCGGCAATCAGCAAAAGGTGGCCCTGAGCCGCTGGCTGATGACGCAGCCGTCGGTGCTGATACTGGATGAGCCAACGCAGGGGATTGACGTTGGTGCCAAGGCAGAGATTCACGAGCTTATGGTCGAGCTCGCCGGACAGGGCGTGGCGATCCTGATGATCTCGTCGGAGCTACCCGAAATTATCGGCATGAGCGACCGTATTGCTGTTATGCGCGGCGGGACGATAGCAAAAATATTTGACCGCCATGATGCGACGCAGGACGCGATCCTGGCCGTCGCGTTGGGACATTAAGTCAGGACCACCTGCGGTAGCGGGTGGTTGAAGACTGCGACCGAGATCCGTAAGTTAAACCACCCGCAACCGCAGATGGTACTGACAGAATGAAGATCGACAGATACAAACGCGAGATATCGGCGGCAACAGCCTTTGCTGTGCTGCTTATCGTCGTCGGCATCGTCGCGTCGTCGTTTTTTAACGCCGGCAATCTACGCGACCTGATCATCAATAATACCCCCACTTTGCTCGTTGCGTTGGGAATGACGCTTGTAATTCTGGTCGGCCAGATCGACATCTCGGTCGGGTCGCAATTTGCGGTGTGCAGTATCGCGGCCGGATTTTTGGCAAAAACAGGGATGCCGATGCCGGTTCTTTTTGTTTGCGTCTTGCTGACGGGTGCGGCGATGGGAGCCCTGAACGGGGCGCTCATCGGGTGGCTTCGGTTGCCGTCGATCATCGTCACGCTCGCGATGCTTGTAATGTGGCGGGACGCTCTTCGCTGGGTGACTGAGGGGGCGTGGGTGCAGAATCTTCCGGAAAATTTTCAATGGTTTGGCCTTGGGCAAGGTGCGGGTGAACTGCTGATCGTCGCGATCACGGCAGTGCTGTTTTTGGGTTTTGCATGGTCGATGCGAAATATGGTCCTCGGGCGAAAGGTTTACGCCGTCGGCTCCGACGCGGAGGCGGCACGGCTCGCGGGTATTAATTCGCCAAACATTGTCTTTGGGGTGTTTGTCATCATGGGAGCGCTGGTCGGGATCGCGGCATTACTGAATGCGGTGCGGTTTTCGGCGATACCTGGAAACTCGGGCATCGGCCTTGAATTAAAAGCGATTGCGGCCGTGGTTGTTGGCGGTACCGCGATCACCGGCGGACGAGGGCGGCTTATCGGCACGTTGATAGGCGTGGCTCTGTTGGGTACTATTGGCACGGCACTTACTTTTGTCGGGATCAACCCTTTTTGGGAAAAGGCGATCCAGGGTGCAATTATTTTGGCCGCTTTGGTTTCGGACGTGGCGCTTGGCCGTCTCGAAAAAAATGGAAAATTCAACCTCGCAGGCACAAACGC
Source organism: Pyrinomonadales bacterium (assembly GCA_038227175.1). Taxonomy (GTDB): domain Bacteria; phylum Acidobacteriota; class Blastocatellia; order Pyrinomonadales; family Pyrinomonadaceae; genus OLB17. Next base: position 79,932 of record JBBRPZ010000003.1, read on the forward strand.
CGCTTGAGACAGAACAGGCATGGCGGGCGCGTCTGTTCCCGAACAACGAATGGATTCTGCTGATCGTCCTGATCGGCGAATGCCTTATATTCAGCGTTACGGGCAGCAATTTTCTGACTTCGGGAAATTTATTTGAGATAACGAGATTGGCGGTGGAGATAGGTCTGCTGGCTCTCGTGATGACACCGATCATCATTACCGGCGGCATTGATCTCTCCGTCGGCTCGATGATGGGATTGTCGGCGGTCGTGATGGGCAGCCTGTGGCGCGATGGTGGGGTTTCGATGCCAATCGCGATTGCGATTACGCTGATTGTTGGTCTATTAGGCGGTGCGCTCAACGCCACAGTGATTACAAAACTCAAGGCCCCGCCGCTGATCGTAACACTTGGCACGTTTTCGCTGTTTCGCGGCATCGCCGAGGGTTTGACTCGCGGCATTGAGAATTATTCGGGCTTTTCGCCATCGTATCTTTTTCTCGGCCAGGGTTATGTCTTTGGCGTGATACCTACGCAGTTATTTATCCTTCTTCCGGCTATCGCCGCGGTGTGGTGGTGGCTACATCGCACGGCGTTTGGCCGAAGCTATTACGCGATAGGCTTTTCACAGGAAGGGGCTCGATACGCCGGGATAAAGGTACGGCGGCGGTTGAATTTCATTTACTGCCTTTCCGGCGTTGTCGCGAGCCTTGCGGCGATCGTTTACGTCGCCCATTTGGGTCAGGCAAAATCGGATGCCGGAACTGGCTATGAATTGACCGCCATTGCGGCCGTGGTGCTTGGCGGAGCGTCAATTTTTGGCGGACGCGGAACGGTGCTCGGTACGGTTTTAGGGTTGTTCGCGATCGTTATCCTGCAAAACGGTTTGAGGTTGAGCGGGCAGCCGTCCGAACTGGCCGGCGTGCTAACGGGTGTTTTGCTGGTCGTGACGATCATGCTCGACCGGCTTTCGCGCGGAAGCGGGGAGCGAGCGGCAACACAGAGTATTTCAGAGGAGGAATTTGAGGTGAAAAATTCGCAGATCGGAGTTTTAAGCGCGGTCATTCTTGGCGCGGCATTGATAATCGCGGGCAGCAACTGGATGCTTGTCCGCTCGATCAGAGAAGACAAAGGCTCGACCGGCTCGACCCAGGCTCAACCGGCGGCACCGGCCAACGGCAAAAAGAGTGTTATCGGTATGATGCCAAAGGCAAAGGGTGACCCATATTTTATTAGCTGCAAAAAGGGAGCCGAGGAAGCCGCAAAAGAAGTGGGAGCCGAGCTTCTGTGGGACGGTCCGACTGATCTCGATCCGGCAAAGCAGAACGAGGTCGTCGAGGCATGGATCACACGCGGCGTCGATGTTATTGCGGTCAGCGTTGAGAACAAAGAAGGCATCTCGACAGTTCTGCGAAAAGCGAAAGCCAAGGGGATCAAGGTCATCACCTGGGACGCCGACGCCGAAAAAGACGCCCGCGATTTTCTCATCAATCAGGCCACGCCACAGGGCATCGGCGAGACGCTAACCGACGAAGCTGCCAGAATTATGGGCGGCAAAGGCGAATTTGCGATCATTACAGCATCCTTGAGCGCCGCCAATCAAAATGAGTGGATCAAGTATATAAAGGCGCGTCTTGCTGAGAAATATCCGGATATGAAGCTTGTTGCTACACAGCCAAGCGATGGCGATCGTGACCGGGCATTTCAGGAAACACAGAATATATTAAAGGTCCACCCGGACGTGAAATTGATAATGGGCATCGCCGCCCCGGCAGTTCCGGGCATTGCGGAGGCCGTCAAACAATCAAACCGCAAAGACGTCAAGGTAACGGGCCTGTCGCTCCCGAATATGTGCAAGCCGTACATCAAGGAAGGCATCATTGACAGCATCGTGTTGTGGAATACGGGCGATCTCGGCTATCTGACGGTTTTGACCGGGAATTCGTTGAGCAACGGTAGCTTCAAAAGCGGTGACAAAAAGATCCAGGCGGGACGTTTGAAAGATATTGAGGTTGTCGGTGACGAGGTGCGGCTCGGCAAGCCGTTTATTTTTAATAAGGACAATATCGATCAATTTGATTTTTGATCGAATTTTGATTTTTATATCGATTTAATCTACGGTCTGTAAATATGCGAATAAAAGACATAGCACGCGAAGCCGGGGTTTCTACGGCGACCGTTTCCCACGTTATAAATAAGACAAAATACGTGTCTGACCCAACACGGGAGCGGGTCCAGCGGGCGATCAAAAAATTTAATTATCATCCCAACGCTCACGCTCAAAGCCTCGCATTGGGTCGAAGCAAGATCATCGGACTCCTTGTCTCCGACATCGCCAACCCATTCTTTCCCGAAATTATCAAAAGCATTGAGGCAGCGGTTATTGCCGCCGGATATAACCTTTTTTTGCTGAATACGAATTACGAAACGGATCGCACCATTGAATATGTCCACCGCCTGATCCGGATGAAGGTCGCGGGAATCATCTTGATGATCGCCGAGTTCGACGAAGCTCTGATCGATGAGGCGAAACGCAGCAAGACCAGTTTCGTATTTCAGGATCTCGGTGTTGTCGGTGAGAGAGTGAGTAATATCATCCTGGATTACGCTGTGGGTATCGACGAAGCCGTGCAGCATCTGGTCTCGCTGGGACATACGCAGATTATTCATATCGCCGGAGCCCATGAGATTCACTCGGCTGGCGTTCGCCGGCAGGGGTTTATCGATGCCATGAAACGGCACTTACCGAAAGCGTCCGCACCAAAGATATATGAAGGCGATTTTCGTTTTGACGGGGGACGCCTCGCGGCGAGTCGAGTGTTGGCCGAAAAGACGCTGCCGACGGCGGTCGTGGTTGCCAACGACCTGATGGCTCTCGGTGCAATGCAGGAATTTAAGGCTGCGGGTCTGCGAATCCCTCAGGATATATCGATCGTCGGATTTGACGATATTTCGTTTGCGAGCCTTTCGGAGCCTGCTCTGACAACCGTATGCTCGCCGCGTGTCGAGATCGGCCGCCGGGCGTTCGAAGCCCTCCTTCTGACGCTCGATAAGCCGCATCAAATGGGTGTTGAGATCCGCGTGCCGACGTATTTGATCAAACGTGATTCGACAGCCCCGCCGAGGCGTTCCGGCGACCCGCGAGGAAAATAATGAATATTCGAGCACTTTTTCTGTTGCTGTTTGTGTTGTTTACCGGGCCCTTTGCTTTCGGCCAATCCGACTACTTCGGCAAATGGCCGGCCGGAACGTCGCCGAAAGAAGTCGGCAAGCGGCTTGGCGAAAATTTTGTCAAACGCGATTTCGAGTATGAGAGCGGCAAGCGGCCATTTGTTATTTACACCGAAGTCTGTGCCGGTTACGGTGCGTTGAACGTCGCTAAGGAGATCGGGGACAAAGACCTGACCACGCGGCTGGTCAAAAAGTTCGAACGTTTTCTGACACCCGGGGCAAAATTTATCAATCCCGCCGAGCATGTCGATTATCACGTGATCGGGATCGTCCCGCTGGAGATCTTCATGCAGACAAAGGACAAGCGGTATCTGGATTTTGGCCGAGGCTTTGCCGACAGGCAATGGGAAAAAACCACGCCGGACGGCATTACCGCCGAGGCTCGCTACTGGATCGACGACATGTATATGATCACTGCCGTCCAGACCCAGGCGTACCGCGCGACCGGCGACAAAAAATATCTCGAGCATGCGGCAAAAACGATGGTCGCCTATCTCGACAAACTCCAGCAGCCGAACGGCCTTTTTTTCCATGCGCCGGATTCACAGTTTTATTGGGGCCGCGGCAACGGCTGGGAAGCTGCGGGGATGGCCGAATTATTGTCGTCGCTCCCGAAGAATCACCCCCTGCGTCTACGCATCATGAAAGGATATTTGACGATGATGGACTCGCTGCTCAAATATCAGGGCGACGACGGTTTGTGGCGGCAGTTGCTCGATAAGCCCGAATCATGGGCCGAGACATCGGGCACTGGCATGTTCACATTCGCAATGGTCACAGGCGTAAAGAAAGGCTGGCTGCCGAAAAAGACTTATGGCCCCGCCGCCCGAAAAGCGTGGCTCGGGCTCGTCAAACACATTGACGCCGATGCCAATGTCATGGACGTCTGCGAAGGCACGAACAAGGGGCCGTCGGTCGAATATTACATGGACAGAAAGCGGCTTACCGGCGACCTTCACGGTCAGGCCGCGACTCTCTGGAGCGCGATGGCATTGCTTCGATAGCGGCGAGACGCAATGAGAAAAAGTTATAGGCTCAACCGCCGAGATTGAGCCTATAAAATTAGTCCAATTAGAATCAGTTATTTCCAGCACGGCGTGCTCGAAAATTCGAGACGCTCGCCAAACCGTTTTTCATACTCCTTGGCATAGGTTTCGAGGTTATTCTTGATGCGGTTGAAAACGTAGCAATAGAATTCTTCTTTACTGATCCTCTCTTTCAAAAACAGCATCGCGTTGACCTCGCTCCAATATTCACGGCTTTCCCATATCTCGACCGGCGTTCCGCCCATTTGCTGTTGCAGGTCAACGAGCTTTTTGTCATTTGTCTTGAGGCCGTTTTTGAGGAAGATTAAGTTGTATTCCGGCATCAATTTATTTTGCAGCTGCAAAAACTTCATATTCGCTTTAGCCGCTTGATTAACGTGCCCGATCTCATGGGCCATCTTGGTCGCCGCTAGGATTTTCCCACTGATCGCGTATGGAGTTTCGTCGGACGAGAGGGAATTCAGTACCGGATAGTAAATAGGGTTCGGGTATCCCTGATCGATATAGGCACCGAGCGTAATGGTCGCTCCGACAAAGTTTCCCTCCTCATCCCAGAGAAATTTATCCGTTCCGGCACCTTTCGTCTTATCGCCGGAGATGTTGATGGTGAGGATAAATTGTTTATTGTTTGCGTAATTATCCCACTGCTGGCGGCCAAAGTCGGTCGAAAGCAGCTCAGCCTTCCATTTATCGAACCGCTCCCTAAATTTTACCGGGAATTCCTCTTTAATTCCGCCGTCCGTCGGCGTTTTAATTATAGTAACGCTTGTATCGAGCGTAAACGTTTCGAAGAGATCGTAGGTGTTCGACCATATGCTGCGGGCGCTATTTGCGCTGTTGCCCAATGGGGCATCCAACGCATAACCGTCTCCTGAACACACTACAAACATGACTGCAAAAAAAACAATCGAAAACAAGGAACGCGACAGTTTCATCAAAGGAGCCCTCCACTCTTGAAATGCAAATAGTCAGTCGTTATAGACTTGAATTGAAACTATTAAGTTATCCCACCAATGACCTCAAAGTCAAGATTATTAGTTAATCGGGTCATGGTTCAGTTTCAAACTGAACCGTTACCAGTTAATCGTTTAACGGAAAGTTAGCGTTATCATATTGTGTGGCTAGGGCCGCTCTTTTCTGACCCATCGATGGCCGCCCAATTGATCCAAAAGACCCGCCTGTAAAGGTCCCAAGTCGCTCGCGGCAATGTTTGCCTCGACATGCCGAAGTTTTCGCATTCCGGGTATTATCGTGCTCACGGCAGGTTGGCTTAGTATGTAGCGAAGCGACATTTCGGGCATTGACGAATCGTCATCAACCAGCGGTCTTAATGCCTCAACGTGCTCGATGATCGAACCCAGTTTTTCGGAAGAGAAATACGCTGCGCGGAAATCACCTTCCGGAAATGTCGTGTCCACCGTCATCGTTCCCGTCAGGCTGCCTTCGTCAAAAGGTACTCGTGAGATGACCGCGACATCCATTTCCCGGCAGGCCGGAAACAGCTCGTCCTCAGGATTTTGATCGAAGATATTATGAACGACCTGTACCGAATCGATCTTACCGCTGCGCACCGCTTTGACACCGTTCCACGGCTCCCAGCGATTGATCGAGATGCCGCAGGCGGAGATTAAGCGCTGGCGTTTCAACGAATCGAGCATGTCCGACCAGCCGTCATCGTCCATCCAATCGTCATTCCATGTATGAATTTGCAGCAGATCGTAGCTTTCCAAGTCCGCGTTTTTCAGACTTTTATGCAGAAATTCTTCGATGTGATCCGGCGGATAACATTCGTCGAGAGTGTATTCAGGCAGCGTCGGATACTGCATATTCTTTGGCGGGATCTTGGTCGCCGTGTAGAGTTTCTTATCGGGATTAGCCTGGATGAGCTGGCCGAGCAAGTTTTCGCTGTGGCCCGTGCCGTAAACATAAGCCGTGTCAAAGAAGTTGCACCCCAGGTCAACCGCACGTTGGAGCGATTGCAGCGACTCGTCGTCGTTCGACCCCGTCCAGCCGCCCATGCCCCACATGCCATAGCCGATATCGCTGATCTGCCAGCCTGTCCTGCCGAATTTTCTATATTGCATATTCTAATAATGACAAACGAGAAAGTTTATCAAAAGCCTGATGGGGTCAGACTTTTATTTTCCACCTTTTTGTTTCTTTTTCAAGGCGATCTTGGTCGCGTTTTCGGCGAGCGGTTTGATTACCTCGTAGCCTTTTGCGTTCGGGTGTAAGCCGTCATTGGCGAGGGCCTCTTTCAGAAAACCGTTATTATCCGCGAGGGCGCTAAAATAATCGAGATAAACAAGCTCGCGCTCGGCGCAAAAGCTTTTTATCCACGCATTTATCGCGGTTATTTGCGCGGGGGGACGTGTGACGGTCCGGATGACCGGCTTGCCCGATTTATCCTTATTGTAATCGCTGATCGGCATTATGGTAGCGAGCACGACATTGATGCCGTTGGCATGAGCGAGATCGACCATCGACATCAGATTTGCCTCGGTCGTCTCAATTACGTTCGGTCCGGGATAGCTCGAAAGGTCGTTGGTTCCTGCGAGAATGACGACAACCTTTGGTTTCAAATTGATAACGTCTGGTCGAAAGCGGAGTACCATTTGCGGCGTTGTTTGGCCGCTGATGCCGCGATTTACGTACGGCTGACCCGGGAAATACTGGTCGAGCTTCCAGCCGTCAGTGATTGAATCACCCATAAAAACGACCCGATTTTCATCTTTCGCGGGTGAGGCGAGTTTCGTATTAGCATCACGGTAACGGGCTAGGTTCGCAAAGTCATTGAGCCGGGCCTGTAGCCGGTCGGCACGCGTCTTATCCGGATTAGGATCAGGTGTCGGCGTTGGCGTCTGCGCGATAGCTGACAAGCTAAAAATTACCGTCAAAACAATAAGCGTCAAAAGTCGTTTCATTTCAATATTCTCCTATTTTGTGAGTATCCATTTTGGTTGATTTTTCGCAACCATGATCTTTCCGTCTTTGCCAAATTCAATGCGGACAATGCCGGGCTTTTCGCGCCAGGCGACCTGCTCGTCGTTGCCGAAAAACGCGCACCACCAATTTCCCTGTTTATCCTTAAAATAATCGGTACCGCCGCCCGATGGCACAGCCTCGTGACGCATTCGATATGGCCCGTAAATATTGTCGGCGATCGCTACGACGCTGGAATATCGTCCCTCATAATCGTCGGCCGCACCGAGATAGTATTTACCGTTTGCTTTGAAAAGCGAAGCACCTTCGTGGCCGATGTCGTTGGCTCCGCGAGTGCTGCATTTGACGGCGTGGTGTTTAGGGTCATGGTCGGGGTCTTCTAGTTTGATTGGGTGGTAATCCTCGGCCAAACCGGTCATATCGTCTTTCATCCGTGCGATCTTGCCAGGGCCCGAATACGTAAAATAGATCTTGCCGTCGTCATCTTCAAACAGCGTCGCGTCGATGCCGTTGGCAAGGGGTTTGTTCTGGCTTAGAGCGTTGACGTAGGGCCCCTCGGGCTTGCCGGTTTTGCTTTTCAAGATCGAGATGCCGCCGGGAGCCATGCTGAGACAGATGTAATAATTCCCCCTCAGATAATGCAGCTCTGGCGCCCACACGGCGCGAGCTGGCTTGTCGTGCAGATTTCGCCATTCCTTTTCCCAAGTGCCGTCACGTTCGACGCTCCAGACGAGACCAAGATAATCCCATTTTTTTAGATCCTTCGACCGCCAAAGTTCGACGCCATCGTTAAACCACCAGATATTATCGCCGCTCGAACCGGTCATGTAGTAGTTACCGTCGCCTCCGAGTATAATGACCGTATCTCTGAGATGAAGCTCCATCAACGGCTTGATCGGCGGCACAAGGCCGCTTTTAATGGCGGAGCCAGTGGCGTAATCGTTCCACGCGGTCGACCATCCCGGCTCAGGATTTGCACCTTTGTAGGCAACACCGACCGACCCGCTTCGCCAGCCGCCGCCTCCATCGCCAACGACCTTTTTGCCCGATCCGCTGACGCCCGAACCGGTCATCCATGCCGGCTTTGCCTGAGGCATTTGCTGGCCTAGTATCGACGCGATACAGCCCAAAATCAAAGCTAAAACAAAAAGGCTACTTTTGATAAACATATTTGTCTCAACTAGATCTCCTCAAAAATTCTTGGCTCAAATCCCTCGCTCCTGACCGTCCACGAGCCGTCCGACGGAAAGCCCGGTGAATGTGTGTCGGGCGCGCCTTTCCAGCCGTTTGCCATCAGGGCGATTGCGTACAATAAACCGCCGTTGCCGGGCAGATAAAGCGGCAAATTTGGCCGCTGATAGTTGTGACCGTTGGCGGCGTAATGGTTTTTTGGCGTGTCGAGCAGAAGAGCGTCGATCGCAATCGCGGGTTCGCCCAGCCGCGCGGCGGTCATCGCGGTCATCGGGTAATCCCAGCCCCATGTTTCAAGCCAGTTCCACTCTTTCATCACCTTTTTTAGAGTCCGTCGCATCGTCTCGCGGTCGACTTTTTCGCCGCTCAAGATGCCGAGTGCTCCGAGCATCGATGGGTGATCCTTGTTCCGCTCGGTAAATGTCTGCGGGCAATTTGCATGGGCGAGATAGACGCCTTCTTTCGCGGGCGCTGGTGAAAGCTTTTTGATAATGTCATCCCATTTTGGATCGGGTTTCAACCCGAGCCGCTGCCGCCATTTCTGCGCGGTTTTGAGGCCAAAATGCCAGTATTCAAGCTCAAATGTCGGGTTCCAAGTCTCGCGTGCCGGATGATTTTCCTGCGCCGGGATAACCGGCGGGCCTAGAACGTATCGGTTTGTTTTCTCGTCAAAATGAGCGTACGATGCCATAAAGACAGCCGTTTCCTCGACAATCGCCCGGTATTTATTGAGCGTAGCAGCCGTCGACCGATTAAGGTATGCCAACTCCGCATAAAATATCGGATGCGGCTGCTGCCAGATCAACAACGGGCCGATCGGCGAAGGGCTGTCACGGCCATCGGGTGAGGTCATTTTGGCCCAGCGAGCGCCGTCATAACCTTGCTGTTTTGCGCGATCTCTCGCACCCGGCAGCACTTTGTTGTACCAATCAAGGCTCTTTTCGAGCATAGAGAAACGGTTCCAGAGAGCAAAATGGGCGGCATGCCACCAATGCATTTCGAGATGAAATTTGCCGTACCAACTGTTCGTTGTTAGCCCCGTTTCCTGCGGCGGAGTCGAGCCGGAGCACTGGATCGCGGTTAAGTATTGCGACAGAACAACGCGGCGTTCGAGTTCTGGTGCGCGAGAATCTTTGCTGCCGGTGAAATCGACGGCGGCACCGGTGAGCCAGAAATTCTTCCAGTGCTTTTCGCTGGCCGCGAAGGTGTTTGTGGAAGAAGGTTTAGGGGCATGGACGCCTTTCGTGAATTTGACTTCGAATTCGAGGGTAGATCCGCCGTGAGCGACAAGCCGGAACATGTGTTCCTTGTCGGCACCGAGTGACGCGGAGTTTTTCCATGTCACATCAACTGTATACTCTTCACCGTCAATGCGTCGCGAGATCGCGGTTGCTCGGTTCTTCGGGCCATACATTAGCGTCGAGGAATGTTTATCGGGCTGCGACCAGTCCGCCGCTTGCATAGTCTGCGAGCCGTATGGAAATGCAAATTGAACCGCCAGGCGCGAGCCTTCTATAAGAGGCGAGGCGACGCCTACAGTGAGAATATCCATCTGCGGATTAGCGGCAGTGCGTACCTTCACAGCTTGGCCGTCAAACGTGAAACTGCTGTGGATGATGCCGGTCAATAGATCGAGTTTCTGTTCGATGTTTGAAATATCGGAGACCTTTGCTTCGCTTCCGTCCGATCTCCGCAGCCAAAACCCGATCTGCCCGAGATGCAGCCTATGGGGGTTTTCGCGAAGGTAGTCGTAAAGCTCTTCCTGACCGGTTTTGCCGGTGATATATCCGACATTGCGGCCGTAGGTGTCATAATAGGTGGTGCGAAACTCTTTGCCTTTCAAATTTTCGGGCATCGGGTTGGTGTGCCAACCCCATTGCGACATCGTGCAGAGCGGCATCGCGTCGTTGTAGATTTCGGGAAAGGTCTGCAGGCCCGTGACATCGCACGTGAATGCAAACTCGCCGTTGCCGACCGACAGCGGCGAAAGCGGCTCGAATTTACGCAAGACCGGATTGTGTCGCGAGACTAGAGCGAAACGATCTATCTTAGGATAGGGCGTACTCGCACCGAGTCCGGTTTTAGCCAACGCGCCGGTCGCGGCTAGTCCGCCGATGAATTCGCGCCTTGTTATTTTTGTCTTTTTCATCCGCCAAATAAATAACTAATTCCCCAACGGCTTAACATCCGTAAACGCCGGACTGGCCGGGAGCGCAAATTTCGCCAGCGGATCGGGATGGGCCGGATCAAACACGGGCAGGCCGCTCATCAGATATTTGGCGATGCCTAATTTATTCGCCTTAATGCCCTCAACGATACACTTGGCAAGCTCATAGCTGCCGTAATTATTGTGGTGCGTTGCATCGCCGTCCTTGAATGCAAGCTTCGAATTCTCAGGGCCGAGGGCCTCGTAAAACGGTTTGCTCATTGCAGTCAGATCGATCAGCGGTGCGTCGGTTTCCTTTGCGGCCTGACGAACGGCTTCGGGGTAATCGCCGTGCGAATTGGTAATCTTGCCCGCTGCGTCAAACGTCCGCCGGTGCATCGGCGTGATCAAAACAGGAATGCCGCCCTTGGCCCGAATTTCCGCAATGTATTTCTTAAACGTCGCTTTGAAAGTCGTAAACGCCCCAACGCCATCGCCCTTGTCTTTTTCATCGTTATGTCCGAACTGGAGCAGCACATAATCGCCTTTCTTCAATAACGTCAATACTTTAGCAAGCCGCTTTGCTCCGTACGAACTGTTCAAAGATTCGCCCGATTCGGCGTGGCTGGCGATGGCGACCTCGGGTTTGAAAAAACGCGTCAACATCTGTCCCCAGCTTGCATAGGGCTCGCTCGGCTGGTCGCAAACCGTCGAATCCCCAAGCAAAAAGATCGTCGGCACATCGACGCTCTCGATCTCGATCGTGTCCACAACAGGATGTGCATTATTGAATTCAAGCGTCAGTTTCTCATCCCACGACCAGCGTTCCGAGGCCTTTTCACGATCCTTTAGTTTAACTTCACCGCCACCGGCGATTATTGGCGTTCGGATGTTGACGATGAACGACGCGGTAGCAAATTTGCCTTTTTGCGTCTCGACCTTTTCGATCATCAGACGGCGAAGCTCGGCTTTAACAGTTGTTACCGAAGCGTCTGTTTTGTCCCCGAATGTAACGGTTACTTTGTAATTGCCTTCGGGAACAGCCGCCGAAAAGTAAAAAGGTTTATTCGACCCGCAATATCCCGCCGCAGTTTTGCCGCCGCTCGCCGAACAAATAACATTTGTACCCGGCTCAAACCCGAACCCCCGGTCTTTGCTGTAGATATCGGTGGCCTGAATTTGGGTGTGTCCCGCTGCGGCTTTGCCAGAACCAAAATCAAATTTTTTCGACAAGTTTTGAGCCTGGCCGAACACAGGTGACAGTAACGCGGTCGCGAAAATAGCTAAGCAATATTTGATGAACATAATTTTGTCGTAGTGGTCAGAGCAAAATTTCTCGAATTCACCCATTTTCCTATAATTTCAATCCTTTGATCTTCAAAACAAACGGATAGTCGCCCCCGGTGCCCGCCGGTAACTGCACGTGCAGTCCCGCTTCGTTCTGCGAAACTAAAAGCTTGCCGTTGCCGCCAAGCAGCGCAACACTTTTAACTCTACCAAACGAATCACTTGCGGCGAGCGACTTGATCGTCGCTTTGCCGTCTGACACAAGTTTCATCCCGAAAACATAAAGAGCGTCGCCCTTTACGGAAAAGCGATAGATCTGCTCGTCCTTTTCGCCCTCGCCGAATTTCTTCCACGCGTGTGTTCCGTAGATACCATCACCGTTAGTGTCGAGCCAGCGACCGATCTCGAGCAGTAATTTTTGCTGGTCGTCGGGGATCGTGCCGTCTGCCATTGGCGAAATATTGAGCAGTAACCCGCCATTTTTGCTGACATTTTCGATGAGGCGGCTGATGACGGTTTTGGCGTTTGTGATCGGCGAGCCTTCGGTGTAGCCAAAACGGTTTAGCACCGGATCGTCGACCTGCCAGGGGTAGTCGGTGATCTCTTTCGGAGCACGCGACTGGCGTTCGTAATCTTTTATACTGCCGTAGAGATAGGCATCGCTTTTGGTGCTGAGCGAAACCTGCTTTTTCCATTTTACGGCGCGGTTGTAATAATACGCCGCAACTCGTAGCTTGATGGGATCAAGCGCGCGGTCGTTGACGCCGTTATCGAACCAAAGGATGTCCGGCTGGTATTTGTCGATCAACTCCTCGTTTCTGGCCGCCCAGTCGTCGAGAAACTCTTTGCTTTGCGGTGCTCCTTTACCGGACATCGCATCCTCGCCTGGTTTTAGTTCGTGCGGCGGGCCGTAGAAATCGGCGTATGTCGGGTCCCAGAGATCGAATTTCGGATCGGGATTCTTTGGGTACATAAACGACCAGTGCTCCATCCGGTGATTTGAAACGCCGAATTTCAACCCCTGCTTGCGGACGCTTTTTGCCATATCGCCGATCAGATCGCGGTGCGGCCCCATGTCCATAGCATCCCACGTCGTCAATTTGCTATCCCACAGAGCAAAGCCATCGTGATGCTCGGCGGTCGGGATAATGTATCTGGCACCGGCCTTTTTGAACAGCAAAGCCCATGCGTCAGGGTCGAATTTTTCCGCCTTAAACAGCGGTATAAAATCCTTGTAGCCAAACTTGTCCTGCGGCCCGAAATGCTCCTGATGCCATTGCATGATCGCCGGGTCGTTGTACATATGCTTCGCATACCACTCGCTTTGATGAGCAGGAACGGAGTACAAACCCCAATGCATCATGATCCCGAATTTGGCTTCGATGAACCATTGTGGTGTGTGGTAATTGGCCTTGATCGAATCCCATGTCGGCTCAAATTTTTGACCGAAAATTACCATCTGGCCGGCAAACATGCCGACCAGTAAACACGAAATGACGATAGTTTTTGCAAATCTTGATTTCACAAAATTTACCTCCCTGACGAAATTGAAACGACGGAACTTTTCAGACCGTCAGCTGATGCCTTTAGGTTGATCTTGCCCGATCTGCCCTTGACCGAGCGAACAATAACCAAAGCCATGCCGTTATATGTCCGGCGGTTGGTCGACTGAAACGATTCGAGATCGGTCGCGTCGCCGTTATCGACCGCGACGATCTCGCCCGCACCGGTAATCTCGAATTTGATGCGGTTCTTGATGCGCGGGACGATCAGACCGTTTTTGTCGGTGATGCGGACCGTAATGTACGAAAGATCGGAGCCGTTGGCTTTGATATTCACGTGATCGGCGGCCATCGTGAGCTGCGATGCTGCGTCGGTTGTCTTGACGACATCTTCGGCCCATTTCTTGCCGTTTTTGTAGGCAACAACACGCAATTCGCCGGGCTGGTAGACGACATCGTCCCAACGAAAGCGGTACTGAAATTCGGCCAACTTCTTCCTGCCCAGTGATTTGCCGTTCAAAAAAAGTTCGGCCTCATCACCCGACGTGTAAACATGAACGGGCGTCACCTGACCGATGCGGTCGGGCCAATTCCAATCTGGTAAAATATGGGCCATCGGCAGATCGGGCCGCCAGCGGGCCTGATAAATGTAAAACCTATCCTTCTTAAAACCACATAGATCGACGATGCCGAAATATGAGCTACGCGACGGCGATTTGATCTTGCCGCCTGCTTTGATGGTCGCGGCGGCTACGGCCTGCTCGACCGGATCCGTAAAATTAAGCAGCGTTGCCGTGTCGTTGTCATAAGGCGTCGGCTCTCCCAGATAGTCGAAGCCTGTCCAGACAAATTCGCCCGCGACAAACGGGTTTTTGTCCTGACCGGCAAATTCCGCATCCGGCGGTGTCGCCCAGCGCGGGGCGTACAGATCGTAGGAACTTACCTGATGATTCCAGCCGCCCTTTGCCTTGTCGTCGGAAACAGGGAAATAGTATTCGCCCCGCGAGCTGACGGTCGAGGCCGTTTCGGTTGCGATCAGCGGCTGGGTCGGGCTGGTTTGGTGAAACTTTGCGTACTCTTCGGGATGGTAATTGTAACCAAAAACATCGACCGTTTTTTGAAAACCGTTGTAGCCGGACGTGGCGCCGTTTGCGGCAGCGGTAACGAGACGCGTCGGATCTTCTTCATGAACTATTTTCTCCAGCATTGCTGCAACCGGGTGGCCCTCGGGCCGCTGTTCGCGAATTTCGTTGCCGATGCTCCACAAAATCACGGACGGATGATTGCGGTCGCGGCGAATAAATGCACGCATGTCTTTCTCATGCCAATCCTTAAAAAGGGTCGAGTAATCGTTTTTCCTCTTCGATCCTGTCCATGCGTCAAAGGCCTCGTCGAGAATGAGAATTCCCATCCTGTCGGCAAGGTCAAGCAACTCCGGCGACGGTGGGTTATGGCTCGTGCGAATGGCGTTGACCCCCATTGACTTTAGGATCTCGATCTGCCGTTCCAACGCGCGAACGTTGATCGCCGTTCCAAGCGCACCGAGATCGTGATGGTCGCAGACGCCTTTAATGTAAACATGCTCGCCGTTTAGCAGGAGTCCTTTATCGGCGTCGAATTTGACGGTTCGAATGCCGAAATTTGTCTCGTAAATGTCGACGATCTTGTCGTTTTGCTCGATCTGCGTGACGGCAGTATACAGATTGGGTGATGCGGTGCTCCACAAATCCGGTTTTGCGATGGGCAAAACAGCTTCGGTCGTCTGACTGCCGTGTGGTGTGAGATTGACCGTCGTCCACGCCGATCTCGCAATTGCAGAAGCCGCCCGTTTTCGGCCGGTCATCCTGTAAACAGATGTCCTGACCTTTACGCTGACCGGCACCGCCAGATCGTCATCGAGGGTCGCCTTAACATTGACGCTTGCCGATTCCTTGCTCACGTCGGGCGTGGTTACATAAGTGCCGTTATGCCCGACGTGAAGGGTCGCGGTTTTGACCATCCAGACATTTCGATAAAGCCCGCTGCCCGGATACCAACGCGACGATTCCGCCGGATTATCGAGCCTGACAGCTAAAACATTTTCCTTGCCAAATTCCAAATACGGCGTTAGATCGAGCCGAAACGAAGCATATCCGTACGGCCAGCCGCCGACAAATTTGCCATTCAACCACACCGCCGCGTGCGACATCGCACCGTCAAAATCGATATACGTCTGTCCGCCCCGATCACCGAGCGGAACCGTAAAATGCTTGCGGTACCACCCTATACCGGCCCAAGGCCGCTTCCCGGTATCGCCCGGCAATGCTTGCTGAAAATCGCCCTCGATAGCCCAATCATGCGGCAAATCCAACCGCCGCCACGACGAATCGTCAAAACTGGCTTTTGTATAAGAGACCTCGTCGCCAATATTTCCCTCCGGCCTCGTTGGTTTCGCGCCATCGATTACATATTCATTCCCCGTTGCCCCGACCCAATCCTTAACCTTGTCCCAGGTCAAAACCTTCTCGCTGCCTGCCGGATCGTTTCCCGTAAAACGCCAGCCGTCGTTGAACGATTGCCGGCGTGCATTAGCGTTTTGACCAAACGACATCGACGCAAAGATCACGAAAATAAGGATCGCGAGCAGGCCAATCCGCCCTTGTGCAAATGAGCCACCATTTTTGTCAGATTTTTTCATCGTTTCCTTTTTTATATCCAATCATTTCCGTACGAACTGACTGGAGCTCAAGCGTCTCGCTTGCAGTCCGCCGTCGTGGCTTTGCACGACTGGTGGACGATACCTAAGCCATTCGACAAGTTCGGCCTGCCAGGCATTCGTTCGGGTTGCTTCGCCACCTAACGGGCAAGCGAGACGCTTGCCGCTCCAGTCTGGGCACGTTTTCTACCTCAATCGTTCGCTCGAACTTAACACGATCTTATCGACCACAACCCCAGTGTCGACGGCAAACAGCCGCAGAACATGCTCTCCCTTTTCCAGTCTTATTATACTTGTTCCGATGGTCGTCTCATTCAAAACGTTGAGCGACCATTTTGCGGACGACACCTCGGTATCTTTATCAATTGCAATGGTTTGCGGCGACCCACCGTCAATCGAGTAGGCTATCCGCAAACCGATTCCCGCGGTCTCGGGCTGCGTTGGTATCAGGTAAAACGCAGCCGTAAAATCCTCGGTTTGGGCGACGCTGATCTTGTATTCAAGGCTCGGCGATCTAGTTGCCAGATCGGTAAACGTTTTCGCCATGTTTGGAAAAACCGAGACCGAGTCGCCCGATTTGCCGAGACCGCGAATCACCTGCCAGCCAAAGCCATCACGGTCGATTTTGCCGGTAAAATGTTCGGCCTCGATAGAGATCGAGCCATTCGGAGATGGCGGGCCAATAGCCTTAGTTTTCCCCCCGTCATTGGAACGTTCGAAATCCGCTAACGACGGCTTTGGCGGCGTGCTCCTCATGCTTGGCCATTGTCCCGGTTTCATTTCGGGTGACATGATGTATCGCCATTTACCGCTGGCCAGGACTTCGTTGAAGTATTTCGCGTCGGTAGCGATCAGTTCATCAGCCGCGATCGAACGCTTTGCCCATTCCCGCGCGTAGCTGGCGCGTTCGGCTTTGTGAGTCTCGGCAAGTTCGGCGCCGAAAAACCGCTCGTTGGCGAGCGCTGCTGAGCGGATCGGATACAAGACCAATTCGTAAAACGCATCTTTTTTGTGCGGCGGCGTTTTGGCATAAATCGCCTCGGAACGTTTTCTGATGTCGGCGTACGCATCAAGCCTTTCTAGCGTTTCGCTTTCAGTCAGGTCGCTTTGTCGCGGCTTTTCGCCGGGGATAAACCATTGCAAATGCTCAGGCTTTCGCTGAAAACCGAGCCGGTAGTATTTGTCCATTACGCCCGCGATTTCATCTGAGTCGCGTTCGCCAAACTCGCGGGCCGCCCATGTTTTCAGATATTGATCAATGTTGCCGACGTTCCATTTTTTAGCGTCGTAACCCATCTGCATAAAAAATTCGATACCGATCTCAGCGGGTTTGAGATCACCGACATTGAGTATCCACAGATTACGCATTCCGTTCGCGTAGGCCTTCGACATTTCCTCAAAGATCAACGCGGGTGGCGTTGAATTCAGCCAAAGATAAGAGATCGGCCGGCCGAGATAGGAGATGTGGTAATAGACACCGAAGCCACCCTTTCGTTTACGTTCATCTGCGTTCGGAAACTGTCGGATGTAGCCAAAATTGTCATCGGGAAAAACGATAGTCACATCGTCCGGAACCTTCAGCCCGGCTCGGTAATCGGCCAGCACTTCTTTGTAGGGACAAAATATCTGAGCCACCTTCTCCGCTTGCGGGTTTACATATTTGCTCAAAAGCCCACGCTGCACCGCAAAGATTTTCTCCAACAACGGAATCCGCTCGGCTTGCGTTTTTGGCCCCTGTATCGCGCTGTCGTGGATGCCGCGCATGCCGAGGGTGTAGATGTTCTCAAACTGTCCGTTTTCTTTCGCTCGCTGTTCCCAATAGTCCGTTACGCCTGACTGATTGGTGACAAAGTTGTAATCGTCCTTATTCGACTTCCATTCGCCGACATTATTCCGCAGCATCGGCTCGGCGTGCGACGAACCCATGACAATTGCGTAGTCATCAGCAACCTGACGGTTTGCGGGAAGTGAGTTGAAAGGTTTTGTCACCTCGTGCATCGCCGGCCAGAGCGTGTTTGCCTTGAGCCTGAGCAGCAGTTCGTAAATTTTCGCATAAGTTTTCGGCCCGATATCGCCGGTTTCGGGCTCGAAGGTTTTTGCGGCCCACGGCTGCAAACCCCAATCTTCGTCGTTCAGGAAAATGCCGCGATACTTGACCGAAGGCTCATTGGACGCATATTTTCCTCTCGAAATAATAAGCGAATCCCGTTTATCCGCAGCCACATCCGCCCACCAAACCCACGGCGAAACACCGATTCTCTGCGACATTTCATACACACCAAACGCCGTCCCGCGACGGTCGCTACCAGCGATGACCAGGGCACTTTCAACGCCAGGTAGCGGATACGCTACTGTTTCGACCTGAAAACTTTCCCATTTGTTTTTGATCGCCATGACGTTCAATTTGCCCCGCTTGATAAGATCGTCAATCAACGAATTCTTGCCGAGTGTGCCTATAATGACGATGCTTTTTGATGTATTATCGCGAGTGGTTCTGACCTTTGGTTTGATATTCGAGACTCTCTCGACATCCGCCGCCAAGTCATTTGCGGCGATGCCAACGACCTTAAAGTCATCGTCAGAGATCAAAATATCAGCGGCTTGAGCCGCATAGACCAATTTGAAATCTCCGATTTGAAATTTTGCTTTCAGCGAAACGCCTTGACCGCAAACCACACTTGAAAAGCAAAAGGCTATTGATAGGCCAAATAAAATCGGCCTTATCAACAAACCATTTTTTGAATGCGAAACGTTCAAGGCGTCTTTGCCGGCTTCGGCTTTTTGTCGTCGGTATTCGGTCCCTCGTCAATGTCCGGCGAGGCTGAGCGGCTTCGCGTATATTCGGTGTCGCTTTCATCGTCAGGCAGTCTCGGTCCGGTGTAGATAACCGCGAGTTCGGCAAGAGCAGTCACCTTGTCAGCGCCGAAACCTGAGAGTGAAACGAATTTCAGATATTTCGCCGTAACCTCTCCGTCGAACAATATCTCTTGCGCCTCGAACGTCGATAGCAGCTCACCACGTTTTACATCGCGCCACGTTGTCCCGTCATCGCTGATCTGGACGAGGTATTCGCGGACATCGCCTTCGTGCTCGCGATGATTTTGACGCGGTACGATGACCAAACCTGAAAATGAGACGGCGTTCGGAAAATTAATGATCAATTCCTGATTCTGCCTGTTTTTTTTAGCATCGCCCGCGAGCCAGAATGTGTTCGGGTCGCCGTCGATCGCGTTATTAGCGTCGCCGGCAGTAATGACTTTCGCCCCTAGCTTTTTCATTACGCGGGTGTCGAATAATACATCGCGAAAGTTTTGAGCGGAGACGGCGACCTTAGGATCGAATTTCGCGGTTCCCATATAGTCGAGTATCGATTTGCGAAGCTGCCGGGCGACGACGCGTTTATCCAGATCGTTTTCGAGATCGGCCGAGCTGACAAGCAGCCGCCCGCGTCCGACGCGTGCCTCGAAGATCATGCCGAGCTTGTAATTTCGGTTCCAATCGTCAACGGGCTGAACAATTGGCTGCAAGTCTCGCGGCAGTTTATCGAGATTGATCGCCCGGGCATTTTTGACGATCTCGGTCCACTGCCAATCGAAATACGAATCGGTCGGAAACTCGGCCAGTGCCGGGTGTCTCTTGTCGATCCACAGCCCCAGCATCCGCGACCACGCGGGATTCATATACCGCGTCCAGAAAACCGGAACAGTATCGAGTGGCGGCGATGTCCAGTCGAGATCGGCCTTTCGCGGCATGTATAGAACCTTGGCTCCCTTCGCGAGATTCGATTCGGCCTCGTCCCATGAATGCGTGATCAATATGTTCGACAAACTTAAATTTGTCGGACTTGACGGGTAGAGCCAGAAATTCCAGTCGTTTTCGATATTCGTCCCTTTAATGCCAAAAACGAGCTTAAAGGCTTCGGGTTCGGAGACTTTCTTGAGGGCCGTCCGGACTTTGCCGATCGATATATTCTTCCCGATAGGTATCGTTTGCGGCGGCAGCTCCGCGCTCATGGGAACTTGCCCTTTTGCATCGACGATCTTCCAGTACACGACCGCGTTGCTGATAGGTTTCTCGGCAAAGTTGGCGATCTCGAGATCGGCCAATATCTCGTCACCCTCTGAAAAGACACGTTTATTCAACCGCGCCAGCGGAACCGTCTCGCTATTAAATCGGTGAAACTCCGCCGCCGTCGCATAGCCTTTTTCTCCCCAAAAAGCATCGAGCAGACCGACAAGAGCCGTCCCCTGGCCGAGATAATCGTGCAGATCGAGCAATTGGAAACCGTCGAGGCCCGGCGTTCGAAGATTTGCCTCGATCTCCTCTTTATAGCATTCGAGCTGATAGCGGCCGGAGGCGTAGGCGAAATCCTTGTCGCGAGCGAGCATCCCTTTTGTGGCAAGCGAATCGCGAAATATCTCGTAATTTCCGGGCCTTAAGTAGCCAGTAAATTTCTTGATAATGTCAAAATCGGGGTACGCGACCCACTGACCAAGCTCGTGTGAGAGGACTGGGATTTTCACATCTTCGAGCGATTTCCCGTAATCATTGCCAAACCACGCCGAATTTCCCCGCAGCATTTTTTGCCCGATGCGTTGCATCGTTAGGAAATCGGTCCCGTCGGCGAGGCCGGGAACTTCGCGTTCGGTGTGGCCCGTACCATTGTTATAGAGGCGTCGCGGATCGGCGATGCGATAGTGAGCGATCCATTTGTCAAACGCCTCTTTCCAATGGCCTTTCGGCTCGTTGCTCGGGCTCAGCATGACAAACGACGGATGGTTACCGTACGCCCGGATCATACGGTCGGTTTCCTCGTAGAGCATCTTCTCCATCGGCGTGTCGGGCGACACCTCGTTCCACATGCCCGGTTCGGGCTGGATGTAGATACCGAGTTCGTCCGCTGCCTGAAACGCGGCCTCGGGCGGGCAGAACGAGTGAAATCGGAAATGATTAAAGCCCCAATTCTTGCTTGTTTGAAAGATTTTTTTCCAGTAAGCGACATCGGTAGGCGGATAGCCGGTCAGCGCAAAATCGCCGCCGTGATGGGTTCCGCGTAGATAAATCCGGCGGCCATTTAGCTGAAATTCTTTACCGACTGCCTTTATTTCGCTGAAACCGAACGAGACATCGCGAGCGTCCATGTTCCTGCCGCTCTTTAGCTGCAAACTTATCTTTTGCAGTGCTGGGTGAAACTCGCTCCACGTTTGAGCGTCTTTCGGAAACTCGACGACTATTTCAGCCGCTCCGTCCACGTTCCAGGTGATGTTGTTTGCCTTGCCATTAGCGGTCAGCGTTCCATTCCCCGCTTGTCCGCCACGGATCGTTAACCTGACGGTCGCGGTTCGTTTCTCCACATTTGGAAAAACCTGCGCGTCGTCAATCCAGACGGGGCTCGTTGCCAGTAGCTCGATCTTGCCGACGATCCCGTTCCAGCTACCGCCGAGCGAATCCGAAACGCTGTGTGCGTCCAGCCGGTACGCCATCAACATGCTGTTGTCAACGCGGATCGCGACGCGATGTTTGCCCGGCGGCAATTGCCCGAGATCGTATTCGTGCGGAGCGACGAGGCTGCGATTTGAGCCTTGTTTTTTGCCGTCGATCCAAACGGTCGATTCCCAATGGGGTCGTTCAAGGAAGAGGACGACTCGTTTGCCCTGCCATGTAGGTGGCACTGTGACCTCGCGTTCGTACCACGCCGGACCAATGTAATGCCTTGGCGGCTGCGACAAAAACGGGACCTTAACATTTCCGGCTTTGGTGTAGTTTTTGTAATCGTCACGTAGGAACCAATTGCGGTCATAGAGCGACAGCAACCACGGCGTTTTCGTGCTGATCTCATCGCCGTAATTTTGCGACTGCAGGGCACCGGGAAGCGTTATTTTGTCTTTCAAAGGTTGGGCAAACCAATTATCCGCCACGCCCCGATCGGAGCGGTCAAGCGAAAACTGCCATTCTCCGGCTAGGCTGAGCGTCTGAGCGCTGACAGGCAAAGCAAGGTAGAGGCCCCAGAATAAGAGGAAAACTATTTTGGTTGAGACCATTTTCATTAGAGCCCGCAGCCCAATTCTTATGAATTGCCTCCAGCTTTAGCTGGAGGTCGTTGATTACCATACAATCGGCTTTAGCCAAAAACTCCCACTCGTTTCCAGCCAACGCTGTTTGGCTGAAGCCGTATGGAATTTACCTCTTAGCTGTTGGGCTAAAGCCCGGCATTTCGTTGCACGCTATCCTCCAGCTAAAGCTGGAGGCAACTCATAAAAACCAGAGTATTAGCTTGTAGTTTCTCGCAAAATATTATAGAAAAAGACTACAAGTTTTTTTGTCAGTATCCCTTGTCAACTTTTGAGGAGCGCGTTTTTTCGACGCTCGTGGCAAAATAACCGGTGAGATTATAATAAACCAGTTAAGCGGTTTTCTGACAATTGATCCGCGACTTTTTTCGCGGATTACCCCTTCGAAGCTCAATGTAAGTCAGGAAAATTATGACAATTGAAAGACGCGATTTTTTGAAAACCATTACGCTTGCCGGAGCGGCCGCCGCGATTGCTCCGCGGGCGATGTTCTCGCAGTCACCCGAATCGCGAGTCGAGATACTGATAAACGAGCCGATCGGCGTGGTTAACCCTAATATTTACAGCCATTTCGTCGAGCATCTCGGCGGCGTTGTTTATGACGGCATCTGGGTTGGCGAAAAGTCAAAAATTCCGAACGTGGGCGGCATTCGCAAAGCACTGATAGACAGCCTCGCAAAGATCAAGCCCGGCGTCATCCGCTATCCCGGCGGCTGTTTTGCCGACCAATACGACTGGCGTGACGGCATCGGCCCGCGTGAAAAGCGGCCGACGCGAGTCAATTTTTGGGCGGACACGAAATATAAAACCACAAAAGACTACGAATCGTTAGAAGGCGGGCCGCAAAAATACGAGTCAAACTGGTTCGGTACCGACGATTTTGTCAATCTCTGCAAGCTGACCGGGGCCAAGCCGTATCTCGCCGCCAATCTTCGCAGCCTGCCGGTCCGCGCTTATCTCGAGTGGCTCGAGTACTGCAATGCCCCAGCCGGCATGACCACGCTTTCGAGCCAGCGGGCGGTGAACAACAGCAAGGAGCCGTACAACGTCCAGTATTGGGGCATCGGCAACGAATCGTGGGGCTGCGGCGGCGACTTTTTGCCGGAGGAATATGCCGAGGAATTTCGTAAATTCACGGCCTGGCTGCCAACCTATGGCGTCAAGCTCCAACTCATCGGCTCAGGCCCCAATGGCGGCGATCTCGGATGGACGCGTCGTTTTTTTACAAAATTAACCGAAAAAGGTGCCGGCCAGGTCAACAAACTCTACGGCTGGGCTCTACATTATTACTGCGGCACGACTGGCAAGGGCGTCTCGAACGAATACAACGAAAATGAGTGGTACGACCTGCTGATGCGCTCGGACCGGATGGAAAGCCTGATCAAGGACCACTGGACCGTGATGGGCGAAACCGACCGCGACCACCGCATCAAACTAATCGTCGACGAATGGGGTGCGTGGCACAATCAGGACGCTAATGTTCCGGCGGGATATCTCTACGATTACGCCGCCACGCTGCGTGATGCGTTGATCTCGGGCATCAATCTCGACACATTCCAACGCCACGCCGACAAGGTCGCGATGGCAAATCCGGCCCAGCTAATAAACACGATCCACTCGATCTTTCAGGCGCAGGAGGACAAGTTTGTCGAGACGGCCAACTATCACGTTTTCGAAATGTATATGCCTCATGCGGGAGCGACGGCCGTTAGGACTGAATTTGTCTCGCCGCAGATCTCCTTCGCGCGGTTCGACGCCCAGCGAAAGGAGATACCGACAAAATTCTGGGGACTGAACGGCTCAGCCTCGATAAACGGTAAAACCGTGACATTAACCGCTGTAAATCCTTCAGTCCGTGAGACCCGCGAAACCGAGATCAACATTGGCGGCGCAAAGATCGTCTCGGCGGCGGCCCGCGTGTTGTCGTCTACCGACATTCATGCCCGAAATACGTTTGACAGCCCGCATGCACTCGAACCGCGAAATGAAGCAGTTAGCGTAGGTGCTGGTAAGTTGGTTTATAAGTTCGCACCCGCGTCGGTGACAAGACTGACGCTGACGATCGGATAAGAAGAATTTGCCCGCGAAATACGCGAAAGGACGCGAAAAAAGAGTTAGAACAAAAAACTTTTTTGGACGGCTAGTGATACTTAATTTCGCGTCCTTTCGAGTATTTCGCGGGCAATAGTTCTTAGCAGACAGGCTGGAATAATATATGAAGTTTTACGCTTTGCTTTTGATTTTTGCGATTGTTTGTCCGACTGTGTTAGCTCAGACCGACGCTACAACACCGCTGCATTTGTTAAAACCGGATTATCCGATCCCTTACGGCATACCAAAACCGGAGGATGTGACTGCGGTTCTTAATCGCGTTCACGGCTATCTGAATTCTGTTACGCCGACCGGGTTTATTAACGAAAAGACCGGCGAACCGGTGTCGGACATCTCAAAAATCGACGCGAACACGATACTCGCACGCGGTGATTTTCGCATTGTTTCCTACGAATGGGGCGTCGCCTATGCCGGAATGCTGCTCGCGAGCGAGGCGACGGGCGATCCGCGTTTTCGTGAATATACGGAAAAGCGGTTGGCGTTTATTGCCGATTCGGCCGTCGGTTTCAAAAAAACGGGCGGCACCTATGCCGATTGGGAAGCCAAAATGCCCTTGCGCAATCTGATCGCCCCGCGTGCCCTCGACGATACAGGTGCGATGACTGCGGCGATGATAAAGGCAAAACGTGGCGGCAGCAAGGCAAATGTTCAGCCGATCATCGACACCGGCATTGACCACATCATGAACAAGCAGTACCGCCTGGCCGACCGGACCTTGGCACGCAACCGTCCGCAGCCGAACACCTTGTGGCTCGACGATATGTTCATGGGAGTGCCGGCGATTGCCCAGATGGGCAAAATGACCGGTGAGAAAAAGTACTATGACGAGGCGGCCAAACAAGTGCTGAGCTTTTCGGCCAAGATGTTTAATAAGCAATTGGGCATCTATATGCACGGTTGGGTCGAGGGGATGACCGAGCATCCCGAGTTTCATTGGGCCCGGGCCAACGCCTGGGCGTTTATGGCCGAGGCCGAACTGCTCGAAGTTTTGCCTGAGAATCACCCCTCACGTCCCGAAATACTCGCGTTGTTTAAGGCACATGCGAAAGGTCTCGCATCGTACCAGTCGGGCGTGGGCCTCTGGCACCAACTGCTCGACCGTCAGGATTCATATCTCGAAACCTCAGCGACCGCGATCTATACATTTTCCTACGCCCGCGGCATCAACCGCGGCTGGCTCGACGCAAAAGCCTATGCCCCGATGACGCTCCTTGCCTGGAATGCCGTCACGACCAAAGTCAACGCAAAAGGCCAGGTCGAGGGCACATGCGTCGGCACTGGCATGGCGTTCGACCCGGCGTTTTACTATTTTCGCCCGACAAGCCCTTTTGCCGCACACGGTTACGGCCCCGTTTTGTTGGCTGGGGCCGAGGTCTATAGCCTGCTTAAAAACAAAAAGTTTGAGATCAACGACAGTTCGGTGCAGCTCCTAGACATCAAATGAAACCTGCTGACTGGAGCGCAGGCGTCCCCGCCTGCAATAAGTGCGAAACACGCAGACGCACTATAGTGGTAAATGACGTTACATGTACCCGCGCAACCCAAGCACAGATATGATACGCAAAGCATTCTTAATGTTAGTAAACTCCGATGCCCATCAGGAATACGAGATCCGTCACCGTCCGATATGGACAGATCTCGAAATAGTGCTAAAAGATAATGGGGTCTCGAATTATTCGATCTTTCTCAATACGGATACCAGTCAACTTTTCGGCTATGCCGAGATAGCGTCCGAGGAACGATGGGCCGCCATCGCGGCGACGGACGAATGCCGCCGCTGGTGGGCGTTTATGAAGGACATTATGCCGTCGAACGCCGACAACAGCCCGGTTTCGGTCGAGTTGAAAGAGGTATTTCACCTCGACTAGAGTCACTATGAAAAAACTAAAGCCGTTTATCATTTCCACCTTGTTCTCGATTACCATCTTGCTTGCCTTTGTTCCGGCGCAGGCCGCTTTCGACACCCTGCAAAAGGATTTCGCGGCTCCGCCACCGGACGCGCGGATCATGATGCGCTGGTGGTGGTTCGGGCCATCGGTCACAAAGGCCGAGATCGAACGCGAGCTGCGTGTGATGCGTGACGGCGGCATTGGCGGCGTCGAGGTCCAGCCGGTATATCCGCTGCTGCCGGATGACGAAAAGAACGGTATCAAGAACCTCCCTTATCTGTCGGACGAGTTTATCGACATGCTCAAATTTGCGTCTGCGAAGGCAAAAGAATTGGGGATACGATTTGACCTGACGCTTGGTAGCGGCTGGTCGTTTGGCGGTGCTAAAACACCGATAACCGAGGCTGCCGGGCAATTCCGTTTCGACCGTGTAAAGGTTGACCCGACGACAAAACGGGTGCCGCTTCCGGCCTTGATACCAGCTGAAAAACTAATTGCGGTCTTTCTAGCAAAGCCGAACGGCAATACGCTCACCGCCGCCGACCTCAAAGAGCTGACCGACATACATGACGGCAATGTTATGCTTCCCGCTGCCGTCGAAGCCGGATCGGAGGTGTTCTTTTTCATATCAGGCAAAAGCGGAATGCAGGTCAAGCGGCCCGCGTTCGGAGCCGAGGGCTACGTTCTCAATCATCTCGATAAACCATCGGTCGATAGCTATTTAAAAAACACCGGCGACCGGCTGTTTCAGGCATTCGACAAGACGACGATTCCATACTCGGTCTTCTGCGACAGCCTCGAGGTGTATAACCAGGACTGGACCGACGACATGATGGCCGAGTTCAAACGCCGACGCGGTTACGACCTCAAACCGTACTTGCCCGCTCTCGTCATGGATATGGGCCCGAAAACAGCCGAAATCCGCTACGATTGGGGCCGGACGATCACCGAGCTTTTTAACGACAATTTCATGATCCCGATGCAGACTTGGTCGAAGAAAAATGGGACAAAATTCCGCATTCAGGGCTATGGTCTGCCGCCGGCGTCGATATCGAGCAACCAGTGGGCCGATATTTCCGATGGTGAAGGCGCACAGTGGAAAGTCGTCCGCGCCGCCCGGTGGGCAGCGTCGGCAAATCATATCTACGGGCGCAATATCACATCGTCCGAGACGTGGACGTGGCTCCATTCGCCGGTTTTCCGCGCGACACCGCTCGATATCAAGGCCGAGGCCGACATCCATTTCCTGCAGGGCATCAACCAATTGATCGGCCACGGCTGGGCCTATACTCCGCCGCAGGTCGAGTATCCGGGCTGGCGATTTTACGCCGCTAGTATTTTGGACGAAAAGAACCCATGGTGGATCGTCATGCCCGACCTCGCGGCTTACCTGCAGCGGATGAGCTACATAATGCGTCAGGGGACGCCGCAGGCTGATGTGGCTCTTTACCTGCCGAATGCCGACGCCTACGCACATATGACCGCCGGAAAGGTGCATCTTATCGACATGGAACGCGAACTTGTCGGTGACAAGCTGATGCCCGCCATTTTTGAGGCCGGTTACAATCTCAATTTCTTCGATGACGAAATGCTCCGCACCGTCGGTAACGCCGAAAAGGGTAATCTCGTGCTTGGGGCGAGCCGTCACCGCGTCGTCGTCCTACCCGGCATCGAGCGTATGCCGCTCGAAACCTTACGCAAGCTCGACGCTTTTGTAAAAGTCGGCGGCATCCTCGTTGCCACACGCCGGATGCCCGCGATCGCTCCGGGTCTCAATGTGACCGACGCCCAGCAGGCGGAATTTACTGCGACCGCCAGGCGGCTGTTTGGCGGCAATAACGCAAACGTCAAATTCGTCGAAAAGGACGAGGACATTGGCACCGCGATCAAAGCCCTGCTAAAACCCGATGCTGACATCTCGCCATCGGCCAAAGATTTCGGCGTCGTCCACCGCCAGACTACCGATTCTGATATTTACTTTGTTGCCAATACTTCCAACCAGAAGCGGAATGTGCAGGTCACGTTTCGAGCTAGCGGTGCAGCCGAGGTTTGGGATGCGATGAGCGGCAAATCGACAGCGGCAGATGTCCGCAGCGAGGAGACTGCCACGACTGCGGTCGTTCTCAATTTTGAGCCGTACCAATCTCGTGTGGTTGTATTTTCAAAGAACAAGACCGCGATGCATAAGACGGCAGACCGTATCGACAGCGTTTCGTCGGTCAATATTAGCGCCGACTGGAGCGTTGCGTTCGGTAGCAGGACGCCCGTTGCGATGAGGCAGCTCCATTCGTGGGCCGACGATGAGACGACGCGATATTTCTCCGGCACTGCGACCTACGAACGATCGGTTGACATGCCGGGCAATTTTTCAAATAGTAGCGGCTCGGTCATCCTCGATTTCGGCGAGGGAAATGCCCTCGAAAACACCGGCAGCCGCAACGGTATGCAGACCTGGTACGATCCACCAATCCGCGAGGCCGCCAACATCTACATCAATGGCCAAAAGGCAGGCTCGCTCTGGTGTCCGCCGTATAAACTCGATGTCACCAAGCTCTTGAAAGCGGGGTCAAATACCATCCGCGTTGAGGTTGCCAACACCGCTCTCAACTACATGGCCGGTCATAAGCTCCCCGATTACAAGCTGCTAACCTTGCGGTACGGCGAGCGTTTTCAGGCACAGGACATGGACAAGGTACAGGTGCTGCCATCGGGCATACTCGGCAGCGTGAAGCTGTTATCGATGCAATGAAACCTGTCCGGACGTGGCTCATGCAAGTCATGCACCAACAGCATCGGAACCGGCTCATCAGGTTTTAGAAGATGCAACAACGGATTGACACAGATTTACGCGGATAAATGAAAATATGGAACCAAACGAAACATAGCAATGATCAGGTCAAATAGTATTTTTCTTAATCCGAGTTCTTCTGTGTTAAGCAGTTGTTAATTAGTCTCAGCTTTTTTTATGACCGGATTATTCGGATTTATCTTTTTCAGCCGTTCGAGCGTTTTGACAAGCGAGTCTTTATCGCCGTTTTCGGTGTATGCGAGGGCGAGGTTTTGGAGGGTGATCTCGTGATCGGGGTCGGTCTCGATCGAGGTTTTGTATTCCTTGATGGCGCGATCAATGTCGCGCGGGGTGCGGAGAAAAAATGTCAGGCCGAGGTCCGTGCGGACGTTGATGTCCTTGGGTTTTTTCTGCAACGCCTGCAAGTACCACTTTTCGGCCTGCTCGTATTTTTCACCGTCAAAGTATGCGTTGCCAGCCTTGATAACGGGTTCGTTCTCACCAGGCTTGAGTTTGGCGGCGATCTCGTAAAGTTTGGCGGCGTCCTCATAACGCTGGATCTGATAGTAGAGATCGGCGGCGGTCATTTGGGCCTCGTAATTTTTTGGTTCTTGTTTCGCTTTTTCTATCGCGGCGGTCACCTGGGCCTGGGACTCGCCGGATGCGGGCTGGTCGGCCCCGCTCGTGCCGATAGGCGGATGATCGGCCGGTAGATTGGGGTTGCCCGCGGGTGCGGTGGCAGTCAAACCGCCCATTGGAGCCTGAACGATCTGCCCGGCTTGCGAACGGTTAAGGCTGTTCGCACCCACAAAACCGATGACGAGGCCAACGATCAGGCCAAAGACGCCGAACATAATGCTTTCTTTCTTCATTGGTTTATTAAGAATTCACCATAGGGAGTACGGAGGTCACAGAGATTTTCTTTAGATCTACTCGAACAGCATGCTGTCTGCACCAGTGACAAAATTATGATGTATTTCGGTGTGTCCTCTGTTCTCGGTGATCTCTGTGTCCTCTGTGGCTAATTTCTTACTTGATAGTAATACCTATCGACTCCAAAAATCTATTCGGCCGCTCGCCGCCGATGAGAGCGAAGACGAAATCGTTGGGGATGGTGTCGAGCTCCTGTTTTGTGAAGGGGTTTTCGAGCACCACTTCGTGTTCACGCATTTCCTTGATGCCGACGCCGAATCGGAGATCGAGCAGGCCGTCTTCGTCACATTGATAGAGTTGGTATTTGTTGCCAAATTTTACAGTCGGGGCCAGATAATCGCGAACAAGCACGGTGACCTTGTTCATGTCTTCGGAGGAGCGAGGCGTTATCGCCGCTCCATCGCGAACCGCGATCAGATCGACCGCAGCTTCGACCGCGACATTGCCGCCGCCGACGACGATGAGGTGTTTACCTCGATATTTCATCGGGTCTGAGATGCCGTAGACCACTTTTTGCTCCTCTACGCCATCGATGACCGTTTTCAGGTCCTCGTTAGGCAGACGGAGTTTGTTAGGAGCACCGAGGAGGCCGATCGCGATGATTACACGTCTCGCGGCGTAGGTTTGCGGCGTCTCCTCTTTGCCGCGTTTGGTGTTGACGACAAAATAATCGCCATCCTCGGCACGGGTAACGGCCGAACATATCTCTTCTTCATTAATAACGACGCCTTTGTCCGAAAGGCTGTTCAGCCAGACGGCGAGAATGCTTTCACGCTGGTCACCGGGTATTTTGGTTTCGAGCTGATCCGCGATATCGTCGCAAAAACCGGCCAGAAGGTTTGCCCGGTCGGGCATAAAATGCGTCCGGTAGAGCGCGGGCCAATCGCCCGAGCCTTTCGATCTCAGATAGGTGGCGACACGCTTCTTCAACTCTTTCTGTATCTTTTCGAACAGCTTCTGCGAAAGCTCGCCGTGCAGCGCACTAGGAATGTTGTCGATTAGCCGCTGATGGAAAGCCGGTGTTTGTTCTTTGACAACGGATGTTAGGTCGTCGCCGAGCGCGTCGAAAATGGGCTGGTTGTCGTCCGGCTCGCCGCCGCCGTATTTCGCTTTCGAGAGACCGAGGCCCATTACGGGGATGCCGCCGTTCCAATCGTTGGTGTCGGGTTTGAAAAATATGTATTTCCCTTTCGGGTAGCGGTCGATGGTCGAGAGTATCTTGCCACGTTCGATGCCGACGTAACGCAAATTAGCGATTTTAGCCTCGGCCGCCGCCGACGCTCCGCCGGGACCGATGCCGATGATCGCCACGTCGTAAGCGGCCTTTGGTTCGGGTGCGGCTGTCTTCAATTCGTCGACGATCCTCGCGATGACCTCGGCTCCTTCTCGGACGGCGTTTTTGATCAGCGGCACGCCGGAAACGTCGCCGATGATGTAGCAGCCCGGAACATTTGTTTGAAATGTTGCACCGTCACGCGTTGGTGTCGGCATCGAGCGGACATCCTTGGTCGTGTTGATGATGATGCAGGCCTTGGGGTTAACAGGGCACTCGGCCTGACAGGCCGTGTCCTCCATGCAGAGGTCGGGTGCGACCGCCGCTGCGGTACCATCGACTATGGCGAGCACGTCGTGCGGACAGGCGTCAACACAGGCCTGACAGCCGATGCAGCGGTCCTTAAAGATGACCGGATGCGGGTAGACAGGGCCGCGATATTTATCGAGACCGAGTTCTTTCAGCTCAGCTCCGCTGAGAACGCGGATATTCGGCGGCGGCGAGGCTTTTTTATCCCGCGAACCGAAAAGTCCGAATGCCCGGGCAGAATCACCGACGAGGACGACGAACCCCAGCCCGCCAACGACCACCGCGATGCTCAGCCAGCCGATCCAGGTCAGCCCGCCATACATTGCGGGAGCCGGTGCCGAGGCTTGGTTGAGCCAGATCAGCAGGGCGAGGGCCACGAGGCAAATAATGATACGGGTCAGTTTCATTTTTCCTTAAGTTTTTCTATTTGGGCCGCGACGGCGTCGTTGCGTCGTTTCAGCGCCTCTTCCGACAAAAATTCGTTCCAACGCGTGCCGCTGTAGGCGTGCTGGACGTGGCAAGAAATGCAGTTTACCTGGCTGCCGGCAAATCTTGCATCGCGCTTCTCATCGCCAAGCGTGTTGGCGTGGCAAACGGCACAGGTTTGCCGCGGGGTTACGCGGTCTAGGGTTGGGACAAAACTTTTATGACATGTCGAACACGATACGAGGCCAAATTTATCGCCTTTCAGGCCTTCCGGCACGGTGAGCCGTGCCAGGTGCACCGAGTGGAATTGGCGACTCAACGTACCCTGAGCATCTTTGTCGGCCGTTGCGGTAGCATTTATTTCAGGGATTGCCTCGGCAACCTCGCGATAGACACCTTTCCATTTCCAGGCGCCGTCGACGACCGGATAGCCGTACGAGCCACCGTGGGCCGTGCGGACGGTCTTGCCGTTGTACGACTTTGCATTGTTGTCGTTGTGGCATGTCGCACAAGATGCAATTGCAGTGGCCGTCAACTGATATTCAGGTCCCTGGTGTTCCTTGTGGCAAACCGTACAGGTTATCCCGGCCTCCTGATGGGCCTTTGTGTTCGAGGCATGAAACTGCGTTGCCGTGTGACACTGAACGCAGGCATTCTCGACCGGCTGAGTCATTGTGTGACAGGTCGTGCACGAATTCCCATTGGCCGTTGCCGCGATCGGGCTGCCGTCGATCTTAGACGCATGCGGATTCGAGAGCGGTTTTGGCTCGTAGACCTGCGGGTACCGGAAATATGCAAAGGCCGCCACCGCCCCAACAATGAGAAACGCCCATATGAACAAACCTATCTGCCACGGCCGCCGCAGATCGCCGGTCGGACGCCAGTTGAACATTGCTTTGCCCGGGATCGGCGTTTCGGTTGGTCGCAGACGCGTGCCCCAGTCTTCTTTTTCGCGGGTGCGTTTTTCCCAAAAAACGTCAAGTACGCCGCCTTCGTCATCATCGGGCTTTGTGGATGGTTTTGCCGTGGCGGCGTTAATATCTGCGGTGACCGCTCGCTGGACCGTCAACAGCAGAGTGCCTTGTATGCGTTCGACCTCGATCACAAACGGCCCGATCTGGATCGTGTCGCCGTCGGCCAGGACATCGCTCTTTTGCGAAGCGAGGATACGGCCATTGAGCGACAAAACATTTGATTTCGCGAGGTTTACGAGCGTGAAATTTCCGTCCGAGAAGTTGATGCCTGCATGGATGCGCGAGACGGCCTTGTGGTCGAGGCATATGTCGCAACTCGCCAGCCGACCGATACGGATCGACTCGTCGTCAAGGTCGCGCGGCGGCACCGAGCCGTCGGCAAACGAGATCGCGAATTTTCGGAAGTCGAGCTTCATTAATTGATATTGCTAGAATGCAGAAGCCCGCGCGCAAGCAAGGGCGTGACATTCGAGCTTGAGTGTTACACCCTTGCTTACGCGCGGGCTTCTGCACTATGAGCTATTTTACAAATACTACCGCACATTAAAATAGACCACCTGAGCAATATGGACCGCCATTAATATCAACATCAGCGATGTAAACAGGACATGCGGAGCCACCCACAATTTCAGCAGGCGATGCAGATAAATCAGGGCGTCGACGCGGCGAAGCGTCGCGGCGCTCTCGACCGCTCCGGCCAATCGGGTGTCGTCGATGCGGGACATTCCCTCGGCCGCCGACTGAAATTCCTGGCGTGCGGATGCCAGCATCGTGGGCAGGTCTTCTTTTCGAAGATACTGCCGCAAAAGATAGCCGAGACCGAGGAAGCGGCGACGCACTTTACGGTCGATCAATTGCTTGAGATCGGGGTTTTCGGCCTGTTCTGCCGCCAGAGTAAGCTCGGCACGCAGCTCGTCGCGGCGGGCTTCGAGATCCTCGACAAGCAGCGGTTCGCGCTCGATCCGTGTCATATACCGCGGTACGATCACGTAACATGCGGCACCGAAAATACCAGAAAAAATGACCAGGTCAAACGATATCATCAGGCACGTTGTCAGCAATCCACCTGAGCTTGCTCCGCCGTGAACGAGTAGCAAAATACCGGCCAGGATGCCCAGATAAATATGCGATAGCATCCAATATCGCAAGGCCCCCGCCCTGCGGCGATAAACCTTTTTCCTGAACGGATAGGCCATCACCCATGCGATACTCGCAAGGCCCGTAAGGCCCGTCAACCATCGCATGGTGACCCACGTGCCGGGGCTCAAGGCAACGTCTTCCGAAAATTTATATGTGGCCCAAACAGCGAGGCCGCCAAAGATAATTACGATCAACGTTCCAAGGACATGCCAGATGCGCGACCAAAGATCGGCCTTATGGATATTTACGCCGATCGCGTGTGTCTTGCTGCGTTGGATCAGGCCGATCGTCGCGTTGACCTCGTCAAAATATTCACGCGGATTGACGCGGACCAGAGCACCCGTCGGGCAGTTCTCCTCGCACGAATATGCGGCTTCCTTTTTCCCAGGTGGGTTGAGGCCGGTGTCTTTACAGAGATTGCATTTGATTGCCAGCAGATTTTCCGTCTGCGTGACCGGAGCGGGAATCTTGTCCTCGCGAAGGGTAAACGGCGAGAGCACCCTCGCGAGATAGCTTTTTTCATGGCCGTTTTTCGCGGTTGGTTTGGCGATCATCGAGATCGCGTTGTACGGACACTGGGTCGCGCAGTCGCCGCAGCCGATGCATGTCGAGGGGTTGATGTCGATCTCGCCGTTCGGAAAGCGGGCGATCGCTCCCGTTGGGCAGCCCGTCAGGCATTCGGCGTCCTGGCAGTGCATGCAGACGGATGGCACCAAAAGGCTCTGGGTATCTGGCTTATTAGCTTTTTTGGGCCGCTCAATGTGGATGCCGCGGCGGACGAGCCGCGAATTGCCGTGAACGTGGTGACACGCGAGCGAACAGTTGCCGCAGCGGATACATTTCGCCATGTCCATGACCAGCAGATTGATGCCATCGACGACGCCGGTCTCGATCTCTTTGGCGGTGGCGGTAACCACGCGATTATCATCCGGATGCAGCGGAATGTCCGAATCGTCGGAGCCCGAGGAAGACCTCAAAAACGGCAATACGGCGGCGCTCATTTCCCGGTCCTCGCGCAGACGGGTAATGGCAACCTCAAGAACCTCGGCCCGGCCCCGAACCGTGGCCGTGTACTTCCAGACGCCGGGCTTTTCGACCGCCTCCAGCCCCATACAGCTTCCGCCGCCGAGAAAATCGAGGCCGATCGATTTATCAGTTTCGACCAAAATTTCGGCGGCTCTGGGGTTAAATTCAACGCCCGTAACGCGCTGGATCCACCCGTTGCGGACATACACGACGCGGTTTATCGGGTCGCCTTCGCGAAACAGGACATGATCTTTTTCATAGACGGCGAAACGCGTGGCGTCGTTAAGCCGCTTCAACATGTCAGGGCCGAGATCGACGTTGGTGAAATCCTTAAACTCGCCAAGTGTCAGCGAGAGACCGTAGTTGCGGTAGTTGCGGTCGAGAGATTGGCCAAATTTTGGAAGTTTGCGCAGGAGCCGGATCGCGGGGCGTGTGAGTTCGAGAACGATGGCGGGCTCATTGCCATCGGCAACCGAGACTGTTGCGGTTCGAGGCGTACCCGAGAGCAAAGCCATTTCGCCAAACGATCTGCCGGGTTGGACCTCTCCCACCTTTTTGGACTTCTGACCTTCCTCGGCAATCGAAGCTTCGAGCTTGCCGCTTTCAAGGATATAGAACACGCTGCTTTCCCAGGTATTTTCGCGAATGATGATCTCGCCGGGCGGGAATTCCAATAGGCGGGCATAAGGTCCGACCTGCTTGCCGCGATAGCTGCGGCCAAACAGTATGATGTCCATATCGAGCTCGTTGCGAAACTCGCCATTTGGTAACTGCGCGACGAGTTCCGATACGATCTCAACATTGCGAAATGCCGCGATTATCTGCTCGTGGTTTTCGATTACACGTGGCATTTAAGAAACTAAAGCGGTTGAGGAATTAAAACTTAACTGTATTTCGTATAAACAACATAGCCGATCAGCCCGGCGATGATCAGCAAAACTAACAACGAAAAAGCGACGACAATACCAACGACCAACCAGTTGGTTTTGTTGCTCACGACCCGCTTCGCCGGTTCGACGGCGGGCCGGATAACCTGCTGCACCGCAGGCTGGATCACTTGCTGCACCGGTTGCACAACCGGTTGAACAGCGGGCTGAACTGCCGGTTGAACAGTTTCAACGGACTTGTTCGGGGCGGCCGAAATATTCAACCCCATGTCCGACAGCATCTGATTGTACATGGTATTGCCCAACTGCATTGTGCCTTCCATGCTTTCAAAAACCGACGGCTCGCTCCGTTTTTGCTCTTCTACAAATGCATGGCCGCAAGCGGGGCAAAACGCCTTAGCTTCGTCAACCATTTCGCCGCACTTGTCACACTGCCGTAAACCCATTTTTTAATTCTTTTTGTGACAAATAGTGCAGTCTTTCGACGTAGCAAAGCCGGCCTTGGACTTTAATTCGGGACGGGCTTTTGCTGCGGCATCGTGGCAAGTATTGCAATTGATATGGTATGCAAGCTGGTTGGTCATATCCTTGCCATTTGCCGCAGGCATCGTCTTGCCGTCCGGAACGGAACCATCCTGAAAATGGCATGCCCGGCAATCATTCACCTTTTGCGACGAAGCCTTGTATACATCGTTCGTCAACACCACATCACGCTCGGATGTCACATCGGGCGGCTTGAGGGATGACTTTGGCTGGTCGGTGTGATGGCATTCGACGCAGCCCATGGCGGATTTGCCGTCGGGGCTATACATCTTGAATGCGTGATTCTCGTGGTTAAAGGCAACTTCGCCGTATTCCGACTGGCTGTCCTTGGCCAAAGTGAATGTCTTGGCGATCTCCTTGCCCCCCGCCGCCGGAGGGTCGGGCTTGGCCGGAGCCGTATTCGCGGCCGCTGGTGTCGGTGTCGCGTCCGCTTTTATGGCGGCGCTCGATCCGCCGCTTAGTCCGCCAGCGCAATTCAGGATAAGCCCAACGCCAAATACGGAAAAAAAAGCTATCAGTATAAGTTTTGCTGAATTCTTCATAATTGTGTGCCCCTATTAGAACCCCTTTTGGGGGAGAATGTCAATGTTTTCATAGATGCCGGTAGGTGCCCAGAACGTTTACTGAAAAATAGCGGTGCTTTCAGGGCTTTTCCGGTGCTGTCGGCCTCTCCGGCGCCTCTTTCGAGGTGCCTTCGGGTAATTTCGTGCCGGGAATGCTCGACGGGCCTCCGCCTTTGTGACAACGCGCGCAGCTCAAAACATCCAATGTATTATTTCCGGTAAATGCCCGGCGGCCATTATGGCATTGAAGGCAGTTGTTTCCACCCGAAGTACGGTGCTCGAGGATCGTGATATTGGACACCTGCCGTCCCTGAGGCCCACCGGAGCTTACGTTGTGGCACTCCTCACAGCTGACGCCCTGACGAGCGGTGTGGTCGCCGTGGCGGAAAATCGCCCGGAAGGCATAATTCGACTGAAGCGTCCGGTTATACGGCGCCAGCGCATGGCAGACGGTGCAGGAACCGATCTTGCTCTCCGGCGTATGGCACGTGTAGCAAGAGGCATGCGTGTCAATGCCCGACTGGATCGACTGGCCCGGGCCGGACGGCGAATGGCAGGCCGCACATCCCTGGGCAGGCTTGCCTTTGCCCTGGTTGTGCGCGGCGTGGTCAAACTTCATGTTGAACCCCTCGATAAACTTTGCCGGAAAGACTTTCATCGGCGGCTGATCCGTGCCGAGACTCGCATGACAGATCGCGCACATTGCCCGATTATCGTCGGTGGCTTTATTGGCGATAAACTGATTTAGGTGACAGCCGACGCACGAATCGTGGCCGGCGTACTCGAGCGTTTTGTCCTTTGCATCGCGTCGATGACACGAGACGCAGTCGAACTGTTTATGCTCGGCGATCTTGTGGTTGAAGGCGGCAAAATTCAACGTCGAGGCTTTTACGACCTGCGGTTCCGGCGTCTCCGAGGCCGTCAGCGGCACCGAGGTTTTTTCGCCCTGCTTGAGACAGCTGGCGGCAAACACGGTCAAGGCTGCCAAAATTAATGCAGCCTTGATCAGGTTTGTCTTTTTCCCCAAATATTTCATCCGTTAGGTCAATATTTTCGATGGCTTGCCGGTATATCATATCGCCCAACGGCGGTTGTGTGACATTTAATGCATTGAAAAGCGGTCTGCTTAGCGGCGATGCTGGCCTCGCGCTTTTTGGTTTCCTCCTCGATATTGCCGCCGTGACACGAGCTGGTACTGCACGTCTGAAACGGCACGTCGGCGTCCTTCATTTTCGAGACATCCGAGTTTTGCGTTATGCGGACATGGCATACGGTGCAGTCCTTGTTGGCGTGATCCTTGTATGAGTGGTCGAATTTTATCGAGTAGCGCTCGATGCTCTTCTTTTCGAAATAGGGCTCCGTCAATTTATGACACCCGGCGCAGTCATAGGCTGCGGGTTTGACACGCTGGTAATGACACGTAAAGCATGAAGCATGTGAATCGGGGCTGTCCTTAAAGAATCCCAACGCCGGCCGCGTCGGTGCCTGAGCATCGGGTTTTACCGGATCACCCGCCTTTGGCGGATCGACGAACGTATCTGTTTCGGCCGCCCCGAGAGGTTTCTCAGCTGCGATCGTGCGGGCATTGTACTTCGGTAGCGGCGTCATCGACTTATGGCAAATGGCGCAATTGTAAAATATTGGCGTCGGTGCCGGAGTCGGAGTCGGAGTCGCGGTCGATGCCTCAGTAAAGCTTGCCAAAATGAAATGCCCGACAGCGACATTCTCGCGGGATCTGTTTTCCGCGATGAGATTCTGGTGTACGTCATGCGGAAAGATCGACTTAAACTGCATCGCATGCGACTTCCTTGGAAACGGCAGTACACCCGACCCGCCCCGTGCCAGCGGACCGTCGACCACATGACATGTGCCGCAAAATCCCGCTCCGCTGCTGTACACATCCTTTGCGTGACATCCGAAACATGATGGGTGATAAGGAAAATTCTTTACGTCCGGGTACGGGTCCTTGCGTGCGGTAGCCCAATTTTGCGTCGGCATCGTGTGGCACGACTCGCAGCTGGCGTATTTTCCTTCCCTGTGGGCCCGGGTACGGTGCGAAAAGGTCGATCGCATTGCGCTCGGGGCAGCCGTGTCGTCCGGTATTAGGCTCTCGAGAGAAAAGATCTGCGATGAAGCGGAGAATAGTTTTTGGGCAGATGAAACACTAAACACGCTCCCGCCAAAAACGATAGCGGTAACGGCGATAAGTATTAGTCGGATTCGCGTCTTCACGTTGCCTTACATCCCTCCGTTTTGCACACCTGGAGGTCTCGGACGAAGACCTCACAGTTCTTTACAGGCTTATTCGCATCCGGCAGGGCAAGATTAGTCACTGCTTTTTTCTCCGTGCCGATCTCGATTTCGCAGGCCCAAACGTAGCTCTTATTTCCAAATTCGAGCGGCTGAACATTGGAGTAAAGAAAGGTCTCGGTCTTTTTGCCGGCCGGTGGTGCCACCGGAATGTCAATAAAAATCGCCTTGATCGAAGTGCTGTCCGTCATTGTCGACTGGACGGGTTTAAGACCGCCGAGCAGATTCGCCGTAAGTGCCCGTCGCTCGTCAAAAAAGCCACGCGTGAGAATTTCGGGCATGTTTGTCAGGATCCAGTCGTCTGCGACGGTCTTGAGGCCGCGAAACTTGGTCAACCCCGCGTTATAAGCTGCCTGAAATTCCGGAACACGCGGAATGTCGGCAGCGGCCACCGTCCGGCAAAACGGCGATTCGCAGTTTTCGGCCTGGAGCCAGCAGATGTACTGCGGGCTGGCCTTCATCTGGGTGTAAAAGCAATCGCGTGATTTGATCTCGGCGGCGCGGAGCCGGCCGATCAGGTCCTTATTGTCTTTGAGGCCGCCTTTGAAGAGATAAAATCTCTTTCGCGAGACCGCACCCGACTTGCCATCGATCTTTAACGCCTTGGCCTGAACATCCAGTGCTCCCAGGGTCTGGGCAAGGCAGATCGGCCCGATCGATGCGAGCAAGGCGACCAGCAAAGCCAAGCGAAGTATATGCATTCTAAATTTATTCGATAAAGGGCCGCACCGGAAACTTAACAAACGGCAGCCTGGCCCCGCGAATCACGAGAGTGTCCGACCTGATCGCCGCCGGAGCCGGAAAAAGGTTTGCCCCTCCAGATGAGACCAGATCGTCCTGATCAATCCCGTCGCCGCTGACGCCGATTGCTCCGACGAGGGTCGAGCCGCGATATAGCGGCAGACCGCCGGCGAAAATTTGGAGCCCGTTTTTCAACTCCGGAAGCGCCGTGCAGGCACATGTCGCCAACTTGATAGTGCGTTTTTTAGATGCGGCGGAAACGCAAGTCATCGGCATCGGGACGAACAGATCAACCTGGAGGCCGTCATTGAAAGGACTCCAGTCGCCTAACGGCCGGCTAAACGGCCCGGGCTGCGTACCATTAATGCCGTCAGGAAAAAGCGGTCGACTAAGAAAGCCCAGGCCCCGTTCGCTGTAAGCGATCGAGCCGTTGAGCGGCACGCCGTCGGCTGCTGCCCGCGAGACATAGCTGCCAAATCCGGCCGCTGTCAATTTTGCCCCCGCGTCAGGGCGGGCAAAGAAATTAGCTGATCGAGCCTTTTGCACCGCCACATCGAAGCCGAAGACAGGTGCATCAAGCTGCCGAAAAATACCCAGAACTTTACCGTCCGTGTCGACGACGGCCATCGAAACACGACCGTTGGTGCCGATCGGCTGCCGAATGGCGGCGCGGGTTATGTTCGCCGTCGCTGCCGCCGCACCGAGTATCTGCGAAACCTCGGCCGCCGTCAGTGCCGAACCAGCAATGGTAGGAAATCTAATACTTACCTGCCCGCTTATGCCGTTCAATGTCGCCGGAATAAAATCGCTCGTTGGCGTGGCAATGATGGTACCGGGTACGCCCGGCAGGCTGCCAAAGGCCATTTGAGGGGGAACCGACGGATCAACGACGTTGACAAATGGAAAACGAACACCGCCAACAAGTATATTGTCGCCGCGGATCAGCGGCGGAGCCTCGTATCCCCGCGTCGCCGAAACGGCGATGATCTCCTCAACCGGCTGGTCGTTGTCCGTCGTATCGAAGTCAACCGTGTAAAGGCCGTCGCCTTCGATGCCAACGCCGCCAACCGCCACTCCATTCTTATAAAGCGGAACACCACCGGGATCGCCCGACAAGCCCAACGGCAACCCCGCGACCGCCACATCGGAACATGACAGCGTCGAAAATTGCACGCCGAAGAGCGGCCCCCCTTCAGCATTATCAACCCCGGGCGGAAAATGTTGCTGAATGATAAACGAGGCTGTGCGGGTTGTAAAAGCATTACCACCAGTCGAAAATATGCCGGCCGTGCCCGCCTTTGACAGAGCCGCGGCCGCTGACGTAGGAGTCATGTTCTCCAGTCCCTGCCCCGCTCGTCCGCCGCCAGAAATCCGCGTTGTCGCTGGCGCACCCGTCATGACAAAGGTGCCTAATAGGTGTCCTTCCTTGTCCGTAACCGCAACCGTGACTCTTTGATTAAGCGAGACCGCCTTGGAAACAGCCTGTGCGATGATGGTCTGGACATCCGCCGCCGTCAGGCTCTGAGACCGGGTAGTTGCTGCCACAAACAGAAGGATCACAAACCCGGCAAAAAACTCAATTTTTTTTACCAAAATTTT
Source organism: Pyrinomonadales bacterium (assembly GCA_038227175.1). GTDB lineage: Bacteria > Acidobacteriota > Blastocatellia > Pyrinomonadales > Pyrinomonadaceae > OLB17. The sequence continues at coordinate 121,534 of JBBRPZ010000003.1, forward strand.
ATTGTTCATGATTCTTAGGAATATCATACAATATCGTCGGATAGTCAAGTAATTAAATAATTTGTTTTTGATCGCAAGATATGTTACAAGAATTATCAGCGATTTACGTCTCCAGTTTTACCAGCGAACGCCTTTATGTTGTCGAGTTTCTACAAACTGACTATTTGGCTCGTTATCTCAGTGGTCATGGGGATATCCGGGGCTTATGCGCAATCCTCAAGCGGCCGTTTGATTGGAAAAACCCTCGATAAAGACGGCAAGCCCGTAGCCGGCGTCGTCATCAATGTAATCAATCAAACAAGTTCTGAGTTATCGACGACGCGTTCGAAACCCGATGGCAGTTATGCCCTGCGTTTGCGTGCCGGGGCCTACAAAGTGAGTGTCGGTTCGCCGTACGAAGCGCGATTCGATCGCGGCAAGGCGGCGGATTACGGTATCTTTTCAAATTTCATCTGCGACGACACAAAGAAAAAATGCGCGACGCTCGAAAACGTGATCATCGACAGCGGCGAACGGAAGATTGATTTTGTCGTCGTCGATCCCTCAAAGGAAACCGAACCGGCCGGAGGAACCGGTAAGCCCATCGGCCCCGACCGCCGCGAGGTTCGTGACCGTTGGCGGTTCGGATTTCCCGAATACGACCGCTATGGCGACAAAGGCGCTCGTGGCCGCGACATCCCGTTCAAGCGAAGCAGTTGGTTAAATCCATACGACCGAAACGTGCTGAAGGGTGATTTTCCGATCAAGGGGAATGACATTTTTATGATCCTGTCGGGTGTCAGCACCACCGGGGTCGAGATTCGCCGGACGCCGGTCGGCACCAACGTTAGTTCGGCAAACGCGAACACGAATAACCCGTTTGGACACCCGGAAAGTTTTTCGGTCAACGAAACGATCCAGGTTTCGTTTGAGCTATTCAAGGGTGAAACCACTTTCAAACCCCGAACGTGGGCGATCAAGATTTCGCCGACATTCAGCATTCCGAATTATCTCAATGCCCGTGAAAACGGCATCGTCAATATCGACGTCCGCCGGGGGACAAACCGGACCGATTATCAGGTCTCGCTTGAAGAGGCGTTTGCTGAAGTAAAGCTGTTTGATACGGACAAGAATTACGATTTCGTCTCGGTCCGAGCCGGCATCCAATCGTTCAACGCCGATTTTCGCGGATTCTTATTCTCGGACAACAATCTCGGTGCCCGCGTTTTTGGTGGTTTTGCAAACAATAAATCGCAGTTTAACGTCGCATATTTTCGGCAGCTCGAAAAAGACACCAATAGCGGCCTGAACAACATGAATAAGCTGCGGCGGCAAAATGTCTATATCGCCAATTTTTTCCGCCAGGATTTTTTGGCCAAAGGTTATACGATCGAGGCTATTGCGGCTTACAACGACGACCGGGCGTCCACTCAGTACAACGAAAATGGCTTTTTGGTGCGTCCGGCGGTGGTCGGCACGGTGCGTCCGCATTCGGTTCATGCCGGTTATATCGGGTTTAACGGCGACGGGCATATCGGCATGCTGAATCTGACCAATTCGTATTATTTTGCGTTTGGCCACGACGATTTTAACCAGATTGCGGGTCGGCGGACCGATATCCGTGCCCACATGGGTGCGGTCGAGGCGTCGATTGATAAAAACTGGCTGCGGTTCCGCACATCGGCTTTCTTCGCATCGGGCGACAAAAATCCGACCGATAATAAGGCTAATGGATTTGACGCGATATTTGACGACCCGAATTTTGTCGGCGGTCAGTTTTCCTACTGGAACAGGCAGGGTATTAGTCTCGTCTCGACCGGGGTTGGCCTGGTCCAGGGAAATAGCCTGCTGCCCAGTTTACGCTCTAGCAAGAGTCAGGGTCAGGCAAATTTTGTCAATCCGGGCATCGAGATACTTAATGTCGGAGCCGATGCGGAAATAACCCAAACGGTCAAGGCAATTTTTAATGTCAATTATCTCAGATTTCACCGGACCGAATCGCTCGAATATATCCTGTTTCAGCCCCGCGTGCGGCATGAGATCGGTTACGATTTGAGCCTCGGCGTCGAGTATCGACCGTTTCTTATTAATAATATATCGTTCACATTTGGCGGGAACCTGCTCCGGCCGGGTCAGGGGTTTAAGGACATTTTTACGGATCGGTTCCGCAACTGTCCGATACCAAATTTCTGCACCGGCGACACCCCGAATCCGAGCAAAATGCAGTATTCGTTGTTCAGCCAGATGAAGCTGATTTTCTAAGACTTTGAGGGTAAAATGGCCGCTGGAAATAACACACAAATTCGCGTCAAATTGATCATATTGTTGTCGTTCGTGTGCTTTCTGGTTGCGGCGATTTGGAAATCGGAAACGTTCGCGAAACGGCAGGAAGCTAATATGCCAAAACCGCCGGTTGCGGCGAACGGCTCAAAACCACAAGCTACGCCAAACCCCGCTCCGGCCGCGGCAACGACGGCACCAGCCGCTCCGAAGCCAGCCGAACCGAAGTCCGAAGGCTGTCTAACGTGTCACAACAATATCGAGCCAATGCACCGCTATAACGCGACGGGCGATGTCTTTGACAAGCTGGTCGACGGTCGTGATGCCCAAGGCCTTAGCTGCACCGGATGTCATGGCGGTAACCCGGCGGCTGAAACTCAGAAGGATGCTCACGTCCAACCAAAATTCCCGGCGGCTTGGGGCTGTAAGAATGGTGAATGTTCGAGCCACAATCCCGAAAGATCGAACACCTTAATTGCAAAAGAGAGCCGCGAATTTGTCCGCTTTGTTAACCCCGGCGACCTCCGCGTCGTCAGTCAGTCTTGCGGCGAATGCCACTCGGATGAGAATCGAGCCAACTCGCGCAGCATGATGTCCCATGGATCGATGCTGTGGGGGGCCGCCCTTTATAACAACGGCGGCTATCCGATCAAGGACGCCCATTTTGGCGAAAGCTACAGCGAGTCAGGCGCACCGCAGGCATTGATCGCAAGCCCCGCACCGACACGCGAACAGCAGGCTTTTAAGGGCTTTTTGCCGATACTGAATCCGTTGCCGCGTTGGGAGGTGTCGCAGCCAGGCAACATCCTTCGCGTCTTCGAACGCGGCGGAAAACGCCGTCTGGAGGTTGGCAATCCGGATAAGGACGAGGACAACGGTAAACCGGATAAGGGTCTGAGTCCGCGCGGTCTCGGCACCAACAATCGTACCGATCCGGTCTATCTGGGCCTGCAAAAAACCAGATTGCTCGACCCGACGCTAAATTTTCTCGGCACAAACGATCACGCCGGCGATTACCGCTCAGCGGGCTGTACGGCGTGTCATGTAATTTACGCCAACGACACGAGCAAGTTTGCCTCAGGTCATTATGCGTCGGCCGGAAACCAGGGCTTTTCGCAATCCGCCGACACCAAGATCCCGAAGAATGAGCCGGGACACCCGATCAAGCATCAGTTCACATCGCAGATACCGACATCACAGTGCATGGTCTGTCACATGCATCCGGGTACGAACATGGTAGCGACATATCTCGGCCAGACGTGGTGGGACAACGAAACGGACGGCAAGCAGATGTATCCGGCGGACCATCAGATAAATCCGACCGAGTCGGAGTCGATGAAAAAACTCGATAATAATCCCGAGGCATCGAGCTTACGCGGGTTATGGTCTGACTCGATCTTTTTGCAAAAGACGGGCACGGCGGATTTCAATGCCAAGTTGAAAAATGTGCAGTTTGCAGATTCGCACGGGCATGGGTGGGTATTTAAGAACGTCTACAAGAAAGACCGCAAGGGCAACCTGCTCGACGCCGATGGCAAGATCGTTGCACCGGACGACCCGAATAAATTCAATAAGGCGGTTCATTTGCAGGATATCCATCTCGAAAAGGGAATGCACTGCGCGGACTGTCATTTTAAGCAGGACAGCCATGGAACGGGAGTCCTATACGATGAGCCGCGGGCGGCCATCGAGATCGGCTGCGTCGATTGCCACGGCTCGATCAAGGCCAAAGCAAACGGCATAACGAGCGGCGAAGCGGCCCTTGAGCCGACCAATAAGAATGAGCTAACTCAACGCAAAACCGCCAACAAGCCGCTGATCGGCCGCGATCTGACGCGCCTAAGTTTCAGGTCGTCCGACGGCAAGCGATTGAACGTTTTGCAGACGCTGACGACCGACGCCCAGGCAAACGGCAAGAAATGCAAGGACATTGACGGCAAGCCGGTCGTTTTAAAGAAAGGCGATATTGTGCAAAATTCGATCGTCGAGCTGGGCCGCTGCTGGAAGGTAAAGCAAACCATCGACACCGTCACAAAAGGCAGCGCCGATTACAACGAAAAATCGGCCTACGCCAAGACGATGCAAAAGGATAACGCGACCTGGGGCGATCCGGCGGCAAAGGACGAAACGCTCGCCCACCGCGAGAGCAGCATGACTTGCTATGCTTGTCACACTTCATGGGTGACGAGCTGTTTTGGCTGCCATCTGAGCATGCAGGCGAATAGCAAAATGCCAAACCGCCACAACGAGGGCGGCGATTCGCGAAACTTTACGTCGTATAATTTCCAGGTCATTCGCGACGATATATTTATGCTCGGCAAGGACGGTACCGTGACGGGGCACAAGGTAGCTCCGGTGGCTTCGCGGTCGGCCGTCCTGGTCAGCTCGCAAAATCAGAACCGCGAATGGATATACCAGCAGCAGCAAACGATTTCAGCCGAAGGGTTTTCGGGCCAGACATTTAACACGCACGTGCCGCACACCGTGCGCGGCAAGGAAACGCAGGGCTGCTCCGATTGCCATGTCTCAAAAGATAAGGACAACAACGCCTGGCTCGCACAGGTGACGTTGCAGGGGACGAATTTCGTCAACTTCATGGGTCGGTACGTGTACGTTGCCGCGACCGACGCTCTCGAGGCCGTCGCCGTGACCGAGCACACCGAGCCGCAGGCGGTCTACGGCAGTAATCTGCATAAACTTGCCTACAAAGACGATTTCGATAAGTTTGTCACGGATGGTCGGGAGCTAAAAGAGAGTTACGAAAACAAAGGCCGGCCCGAAGCGTTATCCGTACAGGTACGTGGCGAATATGCGTATGTCGCGGCGGGTAAAGGTGGCTTACGCGTGTATGATGTCGCGCAGATCGATCACAAAGGATTTTCGGAACGCATAAGTACCGCGCCGGTTTCGCCGCTTGGCCAAAAATTCTATGTGCCGAGCAAGTTTGCGACGGCCGTGGCCGCGCCGTCTACGCTGGCAGTCGATCCGGCACGATGGCGAACCGTCCAGAACGAGAACGGAACTTTGAAACAAGTGCCGCCGGACGAGGCCCTGCGGCTGAATGCCGATGCCGATAAGGCGGGCAAGCCGCGTCCGGCGATCAACGAGGAAGGCCCGATCCATCCGCTTTATGCGTATCTTTACGTTGCGGACAAATTCGAAGGGCTGATCCTCGTCAATGCCGCGACGCTGCTCGACGGCGACCCGCGAAACAATTTCCTTAGCCGTGCGCTGACCTATAATCCGAACGGCGTTTTAACCGGCGCAACCAATATTACGCTCGCTGGCAATTTTGCGTACGTCACGACGGATAAGGCACTCGTTATCGTCGATCTTTCGACACCGCTCCAGCCAAAGATTACGGCCCAAGTGCCGCTCAATCAGCCAAAGGCGATAGCGGTTCAGTTTTTGTATGCGTTCGTCGTCGATGCCGGTGGGCTAAAGGTGATCGATATTAAGAATCTCCAGGCTAAGGGCGAGGCCCATCTTATCGATGGAGCAGCCGTTTCGCTGAAACACGCGAGCGATGTCTACGTCGCCCGAACTTATGCCTATGTCGCAAATGGCGAAGACGGTGTCGCCATCATCGATGTCGAAAAGCCCGAGCAGCCCAAGCTCGATCAGACCTATAATGCCGAGGGTAAGTTGAACGACGCCCACGCCGTTAAGGTCGCTATGACCAACGCCAGCCTGTATGCCTACGTTGCCGACGGCAAAAATGGCTTGAAGATATTGCAGCTTACCGACCCCGAAACGATGCCAAATTACGCCGGGTTCAGTCCTCGGCCCGAACCGAAGCTGATCGCGTCGTTCAAGACCAAGGGCGAAGCCGTCAATGTTTCCAAAGGTCTCGACCGCGACCGTGCCGCCGACGAGAGCGGCAATCAGATCGCCGTATTCGGACGCCGCGGCGCACGGCCGTTTGGTTTTGATGATGTGATGAAGCTTCTTCGTACCAACGACGGCACTGGCGATTTCTTCAGCGTGTCGGACGCACCGACGAAATAGGACTCACTCGATTTTTATCTGCATTTTGCCGGTCGTGAAAACGACCGGCTTTTATTTGCGTCGACGCGACCAATTCCCGGATTGGTCAAACCCCTCGAACAATTACTTTCCAAATTGGTCAAACTCCCTTGACAAGTTTTTTTACCTTACGCATAATATGAAAGCATTCAAGCCACAGTAAAAAATTAGCTTTTATGTGCGAACCCGTGAATCCGAACGCGTCCGAAGACCCACGGTAAACGAGGAAATTGGTATTACCAATTCGTTTCCATTGTCGATTTGTCATTCTAACTTGCACGCGTCACACAAGCGGCAGTTTTTCGTCAGGTTTAGTATGTGACGCATTTTTCACTCCGCTGAAATGAAAGTATTTCGAAATATCGCCTTTTTGTTTTGCCTGTTTGGGACATCTGTTTTGGTGCGGGCATCGGATATCACGGTTGCGGCTGACGGCTCCGGCAATGTTAAGACCGTCCAAGAGGCGATCGACAAAGTTCCGCCCGATAATGGAAAGAGATTTGTTATCTCGATCAAGCCAGGCACATATAAAGAGCAAATCCGCATTCCCGCCAATAAGCCGTTTATTTCGTTTGTCGGTGAATCCGCGGAAAAGACCGTCCTGACCTTTAGCCTATCGAACAAAGATGCGGGCTCTACGTCGGCTGCGTATGCAACGTATATTGGCGGACACGATTTTTACGCGGAGAATGTAACCTTTGAGAATTCATTTGGAGTTCCGAGCAGTGCCGGCGGACAGGCGGTGGCGCTTCTTGTCGATGCGGATCGCGCTGTGTTCAGGAAATGCCGGTTTCTTGCCTGGCAGGACACGCTTTATGCGAAGAATGGCCGACAATATTACGTCGATAGCTATATCGAGGGAAGCGTCGATTTCATTTTCGGACAGGCGGCGGCAGTCTTTGAGAATTGCGAAATACATAGCAAAGCCGACGGCTATCTCACGGCCCCGATGCGTTTTGCGGCGAACGAACCTGCGGGTTTCGTCTTTAACAAATGCCGTCTGACCGCCGCTCATACCAAAAACGGTGTCTATCTCGGTCGCCCTTGGCGCGATTATGGTCGCACGGTCTTTTTGAACACCGAGATGGGCGGGCAGATCCGTCCCGAGGGCTGGCATCACTGGCAGCCCGAACGCGAAAAGACCGCTTACATGGCTGAGTACAAATCGACTGGAAAAGGAGCAAATCTGACTGCCCGCGTTCCATGGTCCCACCAGTTGACCGACGCGGAAGCGGCTCCATTCTCTACCGAGAATTTCTTGAAAGGCAAAGACGGCTGGAATCCCAAAACCGCCGACGAAAAATGGCTGGAAAAGACCAGACCCGATTGGAAGCAGGTCTCATGGAATGAGGCTTTGCGCCAACCGCCGTTGTGGTACCAGACGGACGAGGCTGCCCGGATCGCCGACCAACTTTTGATCTACCAAAAGGACAATGGCGGCTGGGAAAAGAATATCGACATGGCCGCTATGCTGACGCGTCAGGAAAAGGATTCCCTCGCCACGAAAAAGTCCGACATCAGCGAGACGACGATCGATAATCGTTCCTCGTACACCCAGGTTGAATACCTGGCAAAGATAATTACAGCCAGCCTGTTAAAAACGGGACCGCCGAATAACTTTCCGAAATACAAGGAAGCCTTCAACCGTGGGGTGGATTACATTGTTTCGTCGCAATACGAAAATGGCGGCTTCCCGCAATTTTTCCCGTTGAAAAAGGGTTATTACACTCACATAACATTCAATGACGATGCGATGATCGGAGCCCTCGAAGTTTTGCGGGACCTCCGGGATAAATCGGACGACTACAAGTTTGCCGACGATGAACGGCGAACAAAGGCGGCAAAGTCGTTGACCAAGGTCGTACCGCTCATTCTAAAGCTGCAGATCAACCAAAACGGAAAAAAAACGGTCTGGGCGCAGCAATATGATGAGTTCACACTCAAACCGGCGTGGGCGAGAAAGTACGAGCCACCGTGCCTGACAGGAAACGAAAGCGTCGCTATCGTCCGGTATCTGATGCAGGAAAAGCCGACGCCGGAGATCGTCGCGGCGATCGAGGCCGCGGTCGACTGGTTTAAGAAAAATCAATTGAACGGCATTCGTTGGGTGCGTACCAATGGCGAAAACGCAGTCGTCAGGGACAAGGCGGCTCCGCCATTGTGGGCGCGATATTATGAGTTCGAAACGATGAAACCTATATTTCTCGGACGCGATTCCGTCATCAAATACGATGTCGGCCAGATCGAGGCTGAACGCCGGAATGGTTACGCATGGTACGGCTCATGGCCGCGAAAATTACTTGAAGAAGATTACCCGAAATGGAAGGCGAGGACTGGAGGGCAAGCATCCGTCCTTGCTCGTCCTTAAAGAAAAATACCGGCACGGCAGGGATGCTTGCCCTCCAGTCATTAAATTATGAATGATCGACGTGATTTCTTAAAAACCCTGATGATCGGTGCCGCAGGTGCGGTAGTACTGCCGAGGTTGACGTTTGGCGACACTGGCGATGCCTGGGAGACTACCTACAAGCAGATACTCGCGCGTATCAAGCCGCCAACGTTTCCGAAGAAGGATTTTGATATTACGAAATACGGTGCAAAAGCCGGTGCGTCAAACGACAGCTCGGATGCCGTTGTGAAGGCGATCGAAGCTTGTAGCAAGGCCGGCGGCGGACGCGTCGTCGTTCCGGCGGGGGAGTTTTTGACGGGTGCGGTGACTCTTAAATCAAACGTAAATCTTTATTTGGCAAAGGATGCAACGCTGAAATTCTCGACCGACCCGTCGAAATATCCGATCGTCGCCACGCGTTTCGAGGGCATGGAGTGCATGAACGTCTCGCCATTCATTTATGCATTCGGGCAGACAAACGTTGCCATTACGGGCGAAGGTACGCTCGACGGTCAGAGCAATAACGAGCATTGGTGGAATTGGCACGGCAGTACAAACTTTGGCGGCAAAGAAGGAATGCCGAACCAAAAAGCTGCTCGTGCACGTCTGTATAAGATGATGGAGGACGGCACGCCCGTCAAAGATCGCGTTTTCGGGCCCGACGACCGCCTGCGCCCAAACTTTATCCAGCCGCATGCATGCAAGAATGTGCTGATCGAGGGCGTCAAGATCGTCAATTCGCCGATGTGGGAAATTCACCCGCTGCTTTGCGAAAACGTGACGGTCCGCAAGATCTGGATCATGTCGCACGGGCCGAATAATGACGGTTGTGACCCTGAATCTTGCAAGGACGTGCTTATCGAAGACTGCCATTTCGACACCGGTGACGACTGCATCGCTATCAAATCCGGCCGTAACGAGGATGGACGGCGTGTCGGTGTGCCGACGGAAAACCTGATCGTCCGAGGCTGCGAGATGAAGGACGGCCATGGCGGCATTACCGTCGGCAGTGAAATATCAGGCGGCGTTCGCAATGTCTTTGGCGAAAACTGCAACATGGACAGCCCAAATCTTGACCATGCTCTACGCGTCAAAAACAATGCCTCACGCGGCGGGCTGCTCGAGAATTTCTACTTTCGAAATATCAAGGTCGGTCAGGTGAAACATGCGCTCATCACCGTTGATTTTAATTACGAGGAGGGTGCCAAGGGTAAATACAAGCCTGTAATGCGAGGCTTTTATGTTGATAACCTAACGAGCAGCAAGAGCAAGCTCGGTGTCGACATCCAGGGCCTCGACGCGGGTCCGGTCGAGAATGTTTCGATCAAGAACAGCACCTTTGATAACGTCGCGGATGGCAACGTGGTCAAGAATCTCAAGGGCGTAAAACTTGATAATGTTAAGTTTAACGGCAAGGTTATTAGCGAACTCAAATAGAAAATGAAGTTCCTTTTTGCAGCAGCTTTAGCTCTTTTAGTCGCGACATCCATTAATGCGCAGCTAACGGTCTTTATTGCCGGCGACTCGACCGCAGCCAACAAAACGGCCGACAAACGGCCCGAGACAGGCTGGGGCGAGATGCTGCAGCAGCATTTCGATCCGGCCAAGGTTGCCGTAGTTAACGAAGCGAAGAACGGTCGCTCGACCAAGAGTTTTATTGATGAGAAGCTTTGGCAATCGATAGTCGACCGGCTCAAAATAGGTGATTGGGTTTTTATCGAGTTCGCGCATAACGACGAGAAAAAGGACAAGCCGGCCATATATGCCTCGCCCGCGGATTACAAGACCAATTTGATCAGATTCATCAAGGAAACCCGCGCAAAAGGAGCAACGCCGGTGCTGTTGACGCCAGTTTCGCGGCGCAAGTTTGAGAAAGGTGGTTTGGTCAAGACTCACGGTGAATATCCCGATGCCGTCAAAGCGGTCGGTAAAGAGCAAGGCGTTGCCGTCATCGATATGGAGAGCAAGAGTGCAGCAGTCCTGACTCGATACGGAGACGAAGGTTCGCGGAAATTGTTTCTTCAGCTAAAGCCCGGCGAGAACTCGAATTATCCTTCCGGCGTTGAGGATAACACGCATTTTAATCCAAAAGGCGCGGGCGAAATGGCGGCGTTGGCGGTTGAGGGAATTCGCGAGGATAGATTAAAATTGCGTAAATATCTAGTAAAGTAATGATGAAAACCGAAAAGATTATCGTCCTAGTTTTGACCTGTCTAATGTCTGTCACTGTGGCCTTTGCCCAGGCGCCGCTCTCGGCGCGGATGGCCGATACGGCGATGAACCGCATTTGGGTCGATTCGCTCAATGGCAAGGGCATTCCGCCCAAATGGGTTTATGATTTCGGCGTGGAATCGAACGGTCTGAAAGCTCTCTGGCTCGCGACCGGTGACCGGCGGTATTACGAGCAGATCAAAAAAGGCATTGATGCTTTTGTTAATGCTGACGGCACGATCAAGACCTATTCGGTCGGCGATTACAACCTCGATCAGGTTCGCATGGGCTCGGCGGTGTTGTTGCTATATCGGGTTACGGGCGAGGCAAAATACAAAAAGGCGGCCGATCTGATCCGTTCGCAGATCAAAGATCATCCGCGAACCAACGAAGGCGGATTTTGGCATAAGAAAATATACCCGAATCAGATGTGGCTCGATGGCCTGTACATGGGCGAGCCGTTTTACGCTGAATACTCCGAGACCTTTGGCGAGAATAACTGGGGCGATATCGCAAACCAGTTCATCTGGATGGAAAAGCATGTCCGTGATGACAAAACCGGCCTGCTTTATCATGCCTGGGACGAATCGAAGACGATGCCTTGGGCGGACAAAACTACGGGTCGCGCACCGATGTTCTGGGGACGTGCGATCGGCTGGTACGCGATGGCGTTGGTTGATGTGCTCGATAGTTTTCCAAAGAATAACCCGAAACGAGCGGAGCTTGTCGCTATCCTTAACCGGACGATGACCGCCCTGCAAAAAGTACAGGACAAGAAAACGGGCCTCTGGTGGCTGATCCTCGACATGCCGGATAAGAAGGGTAACTATTTTGAAGCCTCGGCCGCGTGCATGTTTACCTACGCTCTGGCAAAGGGTGTCCGGATGGGCTATTTGCAGCCGTCGTTTATGAAATCGGCAAATGCGGCATGGGCCGGAATACAAAAGGAGTTTCTCGAAACCAAGGATGGCGGGCTCAATTTGCTAAAAACCATCGGCGGCGCGGGTCTCGGCGGCACACCGTATCGCGACGGCACATTTGCGTATTACGTCGGCGAAAAAACGGTGACAAACGATCCGAAGGGCATCGGAGCGTTTCTCGACGCGGCAGTTGAAATGGAAATGGCCCCAAACCTGAGCCTCGGAGCGGGAAAGAACGTCATCATTGACGACTATTTCAATCACCAGATGAAAAAGGACGACAACGGCCGTCCGATCACATGGCATTACAAGTGGGATGAATGGGACAACGGCGGATATTCGACCTGGAGCAAGGTTTTCAATAGCTTTGGTGCCGCGACGGCAACCCTTTCAACCGCTCCGACAGCAGCAAATCTTGCGGGTGCGTCTGTTTACGTCGTCATTGATCCACGTGTCGATAAGGACAGCACTCCGCCAAAGTCCGGGGACGCCGACGTGATAGCAAACTGGGTCAAGAATGGCGGTGTGCTGGCAGTATTGGCAAATGACGCCCCAAATTGCGACCTCGAACACCTAAATCTGATCGTTGGTAAATTCGGAATCCAATTTAATCTCGATAGCCTCAACCACGTCGAACGAGACCAGTTCGAGCAGGGCATGGTAATGGTAAACGGGCCGAATGAAGTATTGCAGACGGCTAAAACATTGTATTTGAAGGAAATATCCACACTTAAACTGACAGCCCCGGCCAAGCCGCTTTTGATGCATAACGGCAACGCGATCATGGCGACCGCCAAATACGGAAAAGGCTCGGTGTTTGTCGTTGGCGATCCATGGATATATAACGAATATGCCGACGGCCGCAAGCTACCGGCTAACTACGATAATTTTAAGGCCGCGCAGGATCTGAGCCGCTGGCTGCTAATTAAAGCAAAGAAGAAGTAAAATATATGAAAAATCACATCATTTTTTTCGGAATTATTCTCATCGCCGGGGCCGTTTCCGCAAGTGCTCAGACACGGCAGCCGGCGACGGCAATTCGCCCTTTCCTGGTGAAATCCAAACAGTCGCTCGGCGAACTGGAAAAGAAATTGGCCGCAGATAAAACCGATGTCAGTTCAAAGAACTTGACCATTACCAAGGTTGAGGACATTATTGGCGGTGCAGGAATGGAGACGCGTGTCGCCGTTCAGCATGATACGAGACGCAGCGGCGACTTGGTCGAATTGCACGACAAATCGGACGATGTTTATTACGTTTTGAAGGGCGAGGCGACTCTGGAACTAGGCGGGACGCTAGTGGATCCGAAAGAAGCGACGCCCGGCGAATGGCGGGCAAAAACAGTCACCGGAGCTCAGTCCGTCAAGATCAAAGAGGGCGATATCGTCATGGTTCCGCGCGGGACGCCGCACCGGCGAACCGTTACAGGCAAAGGCTTTTCGATGATATTGATCAAGATCTACGAAGACCCGCTGCCTAAGTAAGGCTCGACGAGGTTTTCGACAAAGATATGCACTTAAGATAAAATTCATCAACGTTTACATGTCAAAATCAAAGCCCGGCATCTTTAGCTCTTTGAATTCTGAGAAAAACGGCACCACCGCCGAAGAGGTCGTCGAGCGCCTGCGCCGCATGATTCACAACGGCGAATTGTCGCCGGGCGACCGTTTGCCACCGGAACGCGACCTTGCCAAGGTGCTCGGCGTCAGCCGTCCGACCTTGCGCGCCGGGATCAGATCACTGGCGACTGTCGGCATTCTGCAATCGCGTCAGGGCGCCGGGACTTTTGTTGTCGAAAAGGGAGAATCGCCGACATTGGACAGCAGCCCGCTGCGGATGCTGTCGGCTCTGCATGGATTTACGTCCGACGAGATGTTCGAGGCACGTATCGCTCTCGAAATGAGCATCGCCGGTCTCGCCGCCGAGCGTGCGACGAGCGAGCAGATGACGCTGATGGCCGAGGAAATTACCGGAATGTACGCCTCACTGACCGAACCGGAGCAGTATCTGGTCCATGACATGCAATTTCACCAGACGATTGCGGCTGCTTCGAACAATCGCATCCTCACGTCGCTGATGAACATGGTCGCGACGATACTGTTTGAAAACCGCAGCAAGACAGTTAAACGCGCCCGGGACCTCAAACAGTCAGCCGAGCAGCATCACAACATCTACCGGGCGATGCGCGAACGCGATTCCGAGGCGGCACGCCGCGCCATGTACGACCATCTGACCGAAACGCAAAAGGCACAGCGGCTCGAGGAAGAAGAGACCGCCGCCGCAAACGGTAAGGCCGGGCTTTTGAAGTAACCGGCCGGCCGCTCAAGGTTATTTCGGCATGAAGCTCAAGATTCTCGCTTTTCTCATGTTCGTGCCCGTTTGCGTGATCTCGCAAACGGTACCGTTCGTTTCCAAGGTCTGGGTCGCCGACAACGGCGACGGTACGTACAAAAATCCTATCATCAACGCCGATTATTCTGACCCGGACGCGATCCGTGTGGGGACGGATTTTTACATGACCGCGTCGAGCTTCAACGCGGTGCCGGGTTTGCCGATATTGCACTCGAAAGACCTCGTAAACTGGAGCATCATCAATCACGTTTTCCGCGAGCAGATGCCGCTCGATGTTTTTGCGAAACCGCAGCACGGCAATGGCGTTTGGGCACCATCGATACGTTTTCATGCGGGCGAGTTTTATATCTTCTACCCCGACCCTGATTTCGGCATTTATATGAGCAAGGCCAAAGACCCGGCAGGTGAATGGTCAAAGCCGGTGCTTATCAAAGAAGGCAAAGGCTGGATCGACCCGTGTCCACTGTGGGATGATGACGGCAAGGCATATCTCGTCCACGCCTATGCCGGCAGTCGCTCGGGTATCAAGAGCATTTTGGTCGTCAATAAGATGAGCCCTGACGGTATGCGGCTGCTCGACGGCGGCGTGATCGTTTTTGATGGGCACGACGCCGACTCGACGGTCGAGGGGCCGAAATTTTATAAGATCGACGGCTACTATTACATCCTCGCTCCCGCCGGTGGCGTCCCCACCGGGTGGCAGCTCGCGCTGCGCTCAAAAAATGTCTATGGCCCGTACGAGAAAAAGGTCGTGTTGGCGCAAGGAAAATCATCGATCAACGGCCCCCATCAGGGAGCGTTAGTCGATACGCCGACCGGCGAATGGTGGTTTCTGCATTTTCAGGACAAAGGGCCGTATGGACGTCTCGTCCATTTGCAGTCGGCGATCTGGAAGAATGGTTTTCCGGTGATCGGCTCAGACCCTGACGGAGACGGTACCGGCGAACCGGTGCTGAAATTTAAGAAGCCAAATGTCGGCAAAACATACCCGATCGAAACGCCGCAGGACTCGGACGAATTTAACGGCGAAACGATCGGCCCGCAGTGGCAGTGGCAGGCAAACCCGCGCGCCGAATGGGCTTTTGCGTTTCCGGAAAAAGGGTTCTTGCGAATGAATTCGGTTCAACTTCCGGATGGTTACAAAAACCTGCTTGACCTGCCAAATCTTTTGCTGCAAAAGTTTCCAGCTGAGGAATTTACCGTGACGACCAAGATTACGCTTGCCCCACGATTCGAGGGAGAGCGATTTGGTCTTGTTGTTATGGGTTATGACTATTCTTATCTCGGCGTGGTAAACACGAAGGGGAAACTCTACATTTCTCAGTCAACGGCAAAAGACGCCGAAAAGGGCTCGACGGAGACGGAAAGCTCACCGCAGCCATTGAATTCAAATGAGTTGTATCTGCGTGTGCGGGTCGAAAAAGACGCGGTCTGTACGTTTAGTTACAGCACCGACGACAAGACGTTCGCCAGCATCGGCTCGCCCTTCAAGGCTCGCGAAGGCCGTTGGATCGGTGCAAAAGTTGGATTTTTCTACTCCAGGCCCGCAAGGTTTAACGATGCGGGTTCGGCTGACGTCGACTGGTTTCGGTTTGAAACAAATTGAGAGATTTAGCCACTAACAACACGAAAAAGCACGAACAAAACTGATATATCTTGTTCGTGCTTTTTCGTGTTGTTAGTGGCTAAATATTTTTACGCGTAATTGATCTCCGCCGGCTCAAGGTTGGGTGCAAGTAGGTGCATAGCTAACAGAGCGACGAGATAGGCGGACGCGGCGACGATAAACACTGAAAAATACGAGCCGGTGTAGACTACGATATAGCCAACGCTTGCCTGTAGGATCATGCCGCCAACCGACCCCGCCATTCCGCCAAACCCGACTATCGAGCCAACCGCCTGACGCGGAAACATGTCCGACGCGGTCGTAAAGATATTCGCCGACCAGCCCTGGTGTGCAGCGGCGGCGATGCTGATCAATATCACCGAAACCCAGAGATTTGAGGTGCTTGTCGCAAAAATCACGGGTATCACTAGCAGAGCGCAGATCAGCATCGTGGTCTTTCGTGCTTTGTTGACTGACCATCCCCTCTTGATAAAGCTGGACGAAAGCCATCCGCCGCCAATCGAGCCGATGTCGGCGACGAGATAGATCACGATTAACGGCGGCCCGAGTTTTGTTATGTCCAGACCAAATTTTTGATTGAGAAACGGCGGCAGCCAAAACAGCCAGACCCACCAGACCGGGTCGGTCAGGAATTTGCCGATCGCAAACGCCCACGTCTGTCTGTGCGGTATGAGACGTGCCCATGGGATCTTTTTTGACGGTTCTTCGGGATCCGACTGTATGTGGGCTAATTCACCGGTAGTCAGTTTGGTGTCTTCCTCAGGCCGGCGATATAACAACAGCCAAAACGCAAGCCAAATAAAACCAAGTGCTCCCGTCAATATAAAGGCCCACTGCCAGCCCCATGTAATAGCGATGATCGGTACAGTCATCGGAGCAAAAATGGCCCCGACATTCGTTCCCGAATTAAAAATTCCTGTCGCCAGAGCACGTTCTTTCTTAGGAAACCACTCCGCTACTGTCTTGATCGAGGCAGGAAAATTGCCGGCCTCGCCCAATCCAAGTCCGATACGGGCAATGCCAAAGCCGATCGCTGAGCTGGCCAGAGCATGGGCCATTGCTGCAACGCTCCAGAAAACCATCGCGAATGAAAAGCCCTTGCGAGTGCCAAATTTATCCATCAGGCTGCCTACTACAAGCAGACCGAGAGCGTAGGCTCCTTGAAACGCTGTCTGGATCCAACCGTACTCGATTGCGTTCCACCCGATTGTCGCGCGAAACGTTTCATCCGTGGTGACGATTCCGAAAACCTGGCGGTCGATATAGTTAATGGTTGCCGCGAAGAATAGAAGAGCGCAGATGATCCATCGCCGCTTGCCGATGCGTTCCGTTAATTCGCCCGCCATGGAAATCACCGCACTCGTCGCACTCGCTGCGGATTCCTCGGGCGGGGAAATGTCGGATTGGGATTTAGGATCGTCAGACGCTTCGTTTATGTCGTTCATTTTGGTTGGCTCCTATAAAGACATGATCCCGGGAGACATGTAATCGCGTCCATTCACCGTGATTGCGATCCGCGGAAAATCGGGCGACGCGGTCATGACCTCAATGCCGTTTTCCCCTGCAATGCAGGTTTCCTCGACCTTTGTGCCGGTAATCGACGGGTTCCACGCGAATGCCTGATTTGGCTGCACGACCTCAGTATTCCTGAGGTGCGCGACCCATTCGCGCGTTTTGTATCCGGCGGCTCCGCCCTGATGATGGTGATTTATATCATCCGCAAAACCTTTTGCCGCGTAAGCGTCGGCTGCGGTTTTGTACAACTCGGCTCCGGTCGCGCCAGGCCGGCTCGCGTCCAGCAAACACGCATTTACATACGCGGCAGCCTCGGTCTTTTGTTTCAATTCGTCCGGCACCGCTCCGACGCTAACTATGCGGGTCAGGCTCGTAATCAGGCCACGCCGTTTTGCACACGTGACAAGCATGACTGTCTTTTCCCATCGCTTCGCGGTCGGGATCGGATGGCGATATTGTGCGATCCGCTCGTCGGCTGCCACAAGCGTTACAACAGAGGCCATGCCTCCGAGCGCGAATTCGTGCCGCAGCTTTTCGGCGATCTCGATCTCGGATTCGCCGGGTATCAGGTTGTCAATCACGTTCTTTACGGCAATACCGGCGTCACGCCCCTGTGTGCGAAACCGAGCAGCTTCATCTGGGGTCAACGAATAGCGGCAACCGGCGATCCGGCTTTCGATAGATTTTGTTTGAGCGTCTATTGCAATGTCGGTCGCGATGTCGCCCCTGTCGAGCAAAGCCATTGCCTTTTCAATTACAAAATTTCCCACTCCTTTCTCGCCCTGCCAACTAAAGTCAACCGGCTCAAAATCGTTCGCCGAGACCTCCTCGGCCAGGAGTCGCGGCATTTCTATGTTATTAGCCAGCATGAATCGCTTTCCGTCCGATCTGACCAGTAAATACGCCGCCCCGTTTTCACGGCTGAGGTCGATGCCGTTCGATGCTCCGCTGGTCAGCCATGCGAAATTATGCTGGGCGTTGAGCAGCACGCCACCCAGGCCTTCTGCGGCCAGCATTCGTTGCAAACGTTCGGTTTTCTCTTCAGTCTCGTTCAAAGCAATTTAACGCAAAGCCGTTAAGACGCAAAGAATACTGCAAAAATATAAAATTAAACCCTCTGCTCCTCTGCGGCTTAGCGTTGAAACTCCTACTGATTTACTCCGCTAGCCAGGAATCCACCATCGACGACCAGCACTTCGCCCGTTACAAAGCTTGCTGCTTCTGACGCGAGGAAAATCGCGGCTCCGGCAAGCTCCTCGACCTGCCCAAACCGTCCCATCGGCGTTCGTGCCAGGAATTCGCGGCCACGCTCCGATTCGTCAAGCAGCTTTTGGTTTAGCGCCGTTCGGAAAACACCAGGTGCGATGGCGTTTACATTGACGCCGAGTTTTGACCATTCGAGGGCGAGCGATTTTGTTAAGCTGGCGACCGCCGCCTTGCTCGCCGAATATGCGGCGACCTCGTACAACGACACGTATGTCGAAAGCGAGGCAATATTGATTATCCTTCCGTAACCGTTTGCGATCATGTGCCGGCCAAAGATCTGACAACTTCGCAGCGTGCCCGTAAGGTTTGTTTCAAGGATAGCGTTCCAAGTTTCGTCCTCGAGATCGAGCGTCGGCTCGCGTTTTGTGCGGCCGGCTGAGTTGACGAGGATGTCCACCTTACCAAACGCGGATACACATTCAGTTAGAAGGTTGTCGAGCGACCCGCGATCCGATACATCAGATGCAACGCGGATTGTCCGGCGGCCTTTTCCTTCAATCTCGGCGGCCGTCGCCTCAACCTGGTTGATCCGACGTGACGTGCATACCACGTCAGCTCCGGCTTCCGCCATTCCGAGAGCGATCGCCCGTCCGATGCCCGAAGTCCCGCCAATGACAACGGCAGTCCTGCTGTTTAGATCCAATTTGGAAAAGCTCATAGAAACCTTTTATATGTTATCTAACCAAAAAATTACGCAAAAGGTAATACCATTTGACTGCGGCGACGCAATTGTCGGCCACATCGAATAAAAATGTCAAGGTTGTCGAACCTATTCGTTTGCTCACGTTTACTGGCAAAATCGCAGATTTTCCGCCCAAATTACTAATTTACCACATTATTACTTGATTTTAATTGGTTTAACCAATTATAATCATGTTCTATCGTAAACCAAGTGGAAACATCCTCACAAAAGATAGTAAACCGCAGGACGGTCGGAAACAATGTTTGGCTGGGCTTTTCGAGGTTTGGGTCGGCGCCGCCTTGCGTGTCTGAGCACACGTACAATGTGCTTGAAACGGAAGAAGCCGTCGGGGCCGCGATGTTTGACGAACTCGTCAATTACGCAGCCGAAAAGCAGGGCGATATTACGATGGTGCTGCTCGGCGGACGCGGATCGCAGGCGATGTTTCGGCTTATCAACGGTTTGGCCGAGACGAGCCAGATCGACGATCTATTGGTGAGGCTCCGTGTTTTTACGCAGGATGCGCTTGCTCCGATGCGGATGAACAACGGGCTGAGTTTCGTACGCGACTTTGAGCGGCTGCTCGGCGATACATTTTTTTCGAAGGTCAAAAGCTTTACCGCCATGCAGACCGAAACCGACGATGTCGAAGGCGAGCTGACCAAATACATCGAGCATATGGACTCGCTCGGCGGCATCGATATTTTCTTTCTCGGCTTCGGGCCCGAGGACGAAGGGGCGTCGCACCTTTGTTATATAAAGCCGGGATCGGGAGCGGAGTTTGACGATTTTGCCGGTATTATCCCAATATCTTCGACTATTCTAGAGCATCATGTCTCGAAGTTTAAGGTGGGCGGCAGCGTTATTTCGGTGGACGATGAGGCCGAGTGCCGCAACGCGACGCATATCTTGACCCTTGGCCCCGCGGCAATTTTGGGAGCAAAACGAATAGTACAATCGATCGTTGACGCTTCGACCGCACCGGGAAAGCGGCCAAGCTTCAAACGGCTTATCGAGACCGAGCTTTCGAGCGATGAGGCTGAATTAGCCCGGCAGGTTGACGAAAATCCGGGTTTGCTCGTCAGACTCCATCCGGACGTGCGTACGTATATTTTGCCGAATCTTTTGGCGTAAGATTTATGTTGGATACGATCACAGAAAAGGCGGTCGCCATTAGCGAGTACGCGATCATCGTCAACCCCGACGACAACGTTGCCGTTGTTAAAAAGGAGACGACTGGCGGTTTGATGGTGATGCTGCCGTCAGGTGAAACGGTCACGGTCGCGACGGCGGTTCCGCCCGGCCATCGTTTTGCGACACGCGAGATACGACCGCGCGAATTTGTCCGTCAATATGGCCAGCCGATCGGCACAAGCCTGGGAATCGCCAAGGGCGAATGGGTCACGCACGAAAACATGACCGATGACGTTCCGGTCGTTCGCAATCTGCCTGAGAATCTGCACACCCCCGCACCGGACTATTTTGATTCGGAGGACATTGAGACATTCATGGGATTTCGGCGTGCGGACGGCCGCGTCGGTACACGAAATTTTGTGCTGATCGTACCCACGTCGATGTGCGCGAGCCATGAGGCCACGCAGATCTCGATGATGTCGGAATTTTTGCACTACAGCCGAGAGAAATATCCGAACGTTGACGGCGTTGTCGCTATTCCGCATAACAAAGGCTGCGGATGTCAGGACGGTTCTAACCTCGATCTGATGATGCGGACGCTCTCAAATTACGCCGATCATCCAAATGTCGGCGGCGTCATATTGATCGATCTCGGCTGCGAAAAAACCAACATGTCGTTCGTCGAAAAGTATCTGACGAATCGGGGAAAACCGATACAGAAACCTGTTTTCAAGATCGGCATACAGGATGTCGGCGGAACGCAGTCGGCGATCGAGATTGGCCTCAAAGAGGTCCAGAAGATACTGCCTGTAGTTAACGAAAGTGTTCGTGAGGAATTCCCCGTCAGCGAACTCGTACTTGGCGTAAAATGCGGCAGCTCTGACGGTTTCTCGGGCATCTCGGCAAATCCTTCGCTTGGTTACACGTCCGATTTGCTTGTCCGCAGCGGAGGCACGGTCCTGCTGACCGAGGTTCCTGAGTTTTGCGGTGCCGAACATATCCTGGCAAATCGTGCGAAGGATTCGGCGACCGGTCGCAAGATATACGGGCTCGTCGATTGGTATAAGGAATACGCATCGAAATTTGGCGGTGTCCTTGGTCAAAACCCCAGTACGGGTAACAAAGCGGGTGGCTTGCTGAACATAACGATCAAGTCGCTTGGAGCTATTGTAAAGGCCGGTACGACGCGGATTGAAGACTGTGTTGAATACGCTGAAACACCGACCTCACGCGGCCTTAATTTAATGCAGGGGCCGGGTTACGATCAGGAGTCGACACCGGGATTGGTTGCCTCAGGAGCGACCGTTGTGGTTTTCACTACCGGTAACGGCACGACCATCGGAAACGCCATTGCTCCTGTCATTAAGCTGGCTTCGAACAATCGCGTATTTGAAAAAATGTCACAGGATCTCGATATTTCGGCCGGAAACGTTATCGAGGGAACCGAAAGCATCGCGGAAGTCGGCACGCGGCTCTTCGAGCACGTGCGGCGAACCGCAAGCGGCGACATACAGGCCAAGGCCGAAATACTCAAGCATCGCGAATTTCAATTCTGGGCGGAACAAACCGTTTCGCTTTAAGTTAAGATGTTTATATCGAAACTTTATGACCTCCGCGGCCGACTTCCAAATCGAATTGTCACGGGCTAATGGTTTGGCCGGGCACTATGCTACCAAGGGCAGCCTGCTCCTTCGCTACATTCGAGCGTCCCAACCTGTAACACGAACCGAGATCGCCGAACGCTTGCGAATCGACAAAAGCACCGTCACTGAAAACGTCAAACCGCTCATCACAAGCGGCGTCCTGGTCGAGGCTAGTGATGACGGCCGCGAGACCAGGCGGCGGCGGCGTGTGCTCTCGTTTGCGGCTGACAACAGATATTTCGTCGGGGTAAATCTCGGTGTCCGCCGGTCGCAGGTTGGACTGATCAGTCTCAGAGGTGAGATCACGGATGAGACCGATTTTGAAACGCCGTCGAAGCCGGAGACGGCTCTCACGATGGCCCGCCATCGGATCGAAGATCTAATTATGCAGCGAGCCGGCCGTGCTCCCGCCGTGATCGGTGTCAGTGTACCGGGAATGGTCGATTCGGGCCGTCAAAAATTGCTTTTTGCTCCAAATCTGAATTGGCGTAATGTCGATATCGCCGCCGCCCTGCAGCCCAAACCCGCCATAAAGGTTGTTGTTGAAAATGATTCGACCGCGGCCGCGATGTACGAAGCTCGCGTGAAGATACGCGATTCCGAAGATGGAATGATGACCAATTTCATTCTTGTTCGCTCGGGCACCGGAATCGGCGTCGGCTTGGTGATCGGCAGCGAAGTTTATCGCGGGAGCGGGCTTGGGCGTGGTATTGCGGGCGAATTCGGTCATATGACGATCGTTGCGGGCGGCAAACAATGTGTCTGTGGAAATCGAGGCTGCTGGGAAAAATATGCGTCCGCCGCGTCGGCCGCATCGCTTTATCTGGGCGACCGGCCACCGGCGAGAGGCGAGAGCGTGCCGCGATTTGTCGAGATAGTAAGCCGAGCCGAGGTCGGCGACATCCGTTCGCGACGAACGCTCGAAAAGATCGGAGACTACTTAGGCATCGGCATTGCGAACGTCATAATGGGGGTCGGCATTCCGCGTGTGGTTATCAGCGGCCGTCTGGTTTACGGATGGTCTTTTATCGAGGGCCCGATGAAAGAGGCGATAAGCCGCAGCATAGTCGGCAAGATCAAAGGCTGGACGGTCGAGGCCGGTGAACCGGCGGGTGCCGCGATCGGCGGTGCACTGGAAGTTGCGGTTGAGGAATATTTGAGTACTATTTAGTGTTCAACGAACTTCAGTTTGTTGGCAGCCGGCTCGTTAAAAGTAGGTTGTTTTCGGCCGCACGCAAATCAACAAACTGAAGTTTGTTGTACATTAAGATTATGCAAACACAGATAAAATTAGAAAATATCGATCAGGCGACATGCGTCGTCAAGAGAACGCATAAGCAAAAAGGCCGCACAATTTCGGTCACGCCGGGTGCTACCGCGTCACGAAATTTGTTTTACGGCCGGATCATTATCGAAGCAGGAGACGCACCGATCGCGTTTGAGACCGCCGGGCACGAGACGGGCCTTGTCTGCCTGAACGGCGATGGCCTGGTCACGACCGGTGGCCAGACTTTTGCAATGAATCGTTACGACGCGCTGTATGTACCGCGAGATTCTAAGATCATTGCCGCGAGCGATGGTGCATTTGATCTGGCTGAGATATCTTCGCCGGTCGAAAAGCAGTATCCGCTTCAGTTCGTGTCCTTTACGGAGATACGTAAGGACCCGGCTCTTCATTTCACGGCGGGAAAACCCCCGACCGAACGCGACCTGAACGTTCTTTTCGGCAAGAATGTCGAGGCCGGCCGCATCATGGCGGGCGTGACGTTTTCGACCGAGGGCAACTGGACCTCGTTCCCGCCGCACGAACATCACAATATGCTCGAAGAGGCATATCTATATATCGACATGCCCGCTCCGCAGTTTGGCATCCAAATGGTTTACACCAATTTTGACGAGCCCGAGCTCGTGCAGGTCGTCCGCGAAGGCGATGTCGTCCTCATGCCAAAAGGCTATCATCCGAATGTTGCAGCACCAGGCGGCCAGATCAATTTCTTGTGGATGATGGCGGCCAATCGCGAGGGCGATGACCGGCAGTTTGGCGTCGTCAACGTGCAGCCGGAATTCGATACGGGCAACACAGGACTGGAAGCATCGCAGAAATAGTCAGTACCACCTGCGGTAGCGGGTGGTTTAACTTGAGTATCGGCAACCTTGCGGGAACGCGCGCGGTTTTATATGCGGTTGTATGTAAACTTCAACCACCCGCTACCGCAGGTGGTACTGACGTAATATGATCCTCGATAAATTTAATCTTGACGAAAAAATTGCTCTCGTCACCGGTGCGTCGGTCGGCCTTGGACAGGGGATGGCGCTCGCATTGGCTGAGGCCGGTGCGGATGTTGCCTGCCATTGCCTGAATGAAGGTGAGGCCGATGAAACGGTCGCGAAGATCGAAGCGATGGGCCGCCGCGCGGTCTCGATCGCCGGCGATATGTCCGATAAAACGACGCCGAAACGCGTAGTCGATGCAGTTGTTGCCGAATTTGGCCGCATCGACATCCTTATCAACAACGCCGGGATGATCCGCCGTACGCCAGCCGTCGATTTTAGCGAGGAAGATTGGTCGACCGTCATCGAGGTTAATCTGTCGAGCGTTTTTCGCACGTCACAGGCCGCCGGGCGGCACATGATCGACCAGGGCTCGGGCAAAATTGTTAATATAGCTTCGCTGCTTTCATTCCAGGGCGGCGTCACGGTCCCGGCGTACACGGCTTCGAAGTCGGGCGTCGCTGGCATAACCAAAGCCCTCGCAAACGAATGGGCGAAACACAATGTAAATGTAAATGCGATCGCCCCGGGCTATATGGCGACGGACAACACGACCGCACTGCGAGCCGACGAAACGCGTAACCGCCAGATCCTCGAACGCATACCGGCCGGACGCTGGGGGACGCCCGACGATCTTGCCGGAACTGCGGTTTTTCTGTCGTCAGCTGCGAGCGATTATTTGCAGGGCCACATTGTGGTTGTAGATGGGGGTTGGATGGCGAGGTAGTGAAAGGATAAAGGGTAAAGTAAAATCGAAAGCCAACGACCAAAGACCTAAAGAGCAAATGTTGAATATTAAGCCAAAAAATAATTGTAAATGGGACATCGTCAGCCTTGGCGAGGTGATGCTGCGGCTCGATCCCGGTGATAAGCGAATCCATACAACGCGCTCGTTCGAGGTTTGGGAAGGCGGCGGCGAATATAACGTCGCGCGCGGACTGAAACGCTGTTTCGGTCTCGATGCGGCGGTTGTGACCGCCCTTGCTGAAAACCCGATCGGCAAACTCGTCCAGGACCTGATCTATCAGGGCGGCGTCGATCAGTCGCATGTGAAATGGGTCAAATACGACGGCGTAGGCCGCACGACGCGTAACGGTATGAATTTTACCGAACGCGGCTTCGGTGTTCGTGCCGCTTTGGGCTGTTCAGACCGTGGAAACACAGCGGTTTCGCAGCTTAAGAAAGGCGACATCGATTGGGAAAAGATCTTTGGCGCGGAAGGAGCGAGATGGCTTCACACCGGCGGCATTTTCTGCGCATTGTCGGAATCGACACCTGAGGTCGCCAAAGAAGCTATGGAGGTCGCGAAAAAATACGGCACGATCATTTCGTACGATCTGAATTTCCGTGATTCACTCTGGAAATCGATCGGCGGTCAGGCCAAGGCCCAGGAAGTGAACCGCGATCTGGCGAAATACGTTGACGTGATGATCGGCAACGAAGAGGATTTCACCGCCTGTCTTGGCTACGAGGTCGAGGGACAGGACGAGAACCACTCGAAACTCGACATCGTCAATTTCGAAAAAATGATCCGAAAAGCGGTTGCAGATTTTCCGAATTTCGCCGTCGCGGCGACGACGCTTCGAAATGCCAAGACGGCTTCTGTCAATGATTGGGGCGCGGTTTGTTTTACCGAGGGCCAGCTTTTCCAGGCGTCGATGCGGCCTGACCTGGATATCTTTGACCGTGTCGGGGGCGGCGATTCGTTTGCGTCAGGTCTCATTTATGGCTTCCTCACTGGTGAATCACCCGAATGGGCTGTCAATTGCGGTGCTGCCCACGGAGCCCTTGCAATGACGACGCCGGGCGATACGACAACCGTCGGTTTGTCAGATGTTCTCAGAGTAATGAAGGGCGGCGGTGCCCGCGTGGCGAGATGAAATTATGCCCGCGAAACACGCGAAAAGACACTAAAAAAGAACTCTTAAATTTCGCGTCCTTTCGCGTGTTTCGCGGGCAAATAAAATTATGGACAGAGCAGAAATAGTTAAACAGATCGAAGAAATTGGCCTCGTCCCGGTGGTGCGTGCTTCATCGGCCGACGAGGCGATGCAAGTGATCGAAGCGATCAAAGCCGGCGGCGTAAATGTCCTTGAGATCACGATGACCGTGCCGGGTGCGATCAAGGTTATCGAAAAAGTAGCGGATAAGTACGGCAGTGAAGTTCTGGTCGGTGCCGGAACCGTGCTCGACCCTGAAACCGCCCGGGCCTGTCTGCTGGCCGGAGCTCAGTTCATCGTCAGCCCGGCTTTGAATCTGGATACGATCGCTTTGTGTCATCGATACAGTGCTCCG
The DNA here is from genome assembly GCA_038227175.1 of Pyrinomonadales bacterium. Taxonomy (GTDB): domain Bacteria; phylum Acidobacteriota; class Blastocatellia; order Pyrinomonadales; family Pyrinomonadaceae; genus OLB17. The sequence goes on from JBBRPZ010000003.1 coordinate 148,124, forward strand.
ATTGCCCCCGGGGTCCTGACGCCAACTGAGGTCATCACCGCGTGGAGTGCCGGGGTTGATTTTGTTAAGGTTTTCCCGTGCGGATCAGTCGGCGGAGCGAGCTACGTCAAGAATCTCAAAGGGCCGTTTCCGCAGGTAAAGATCATTCCGACGGGCGGAGTTTCGCTAAAAACGGCGGCTGATTTTATCAAAGCCGGAGCTTCGGCGTTGGGTGTCGGCACCGATCTGGTCGATGTGAAAGCCATCCGCGAAGGGAATGCTCACATTGTCACCGAGCGTGCGAAGCAGTTTATCGAGATCGTAAGAGAAGCACGAGCGGGCTAATTTCTTAAAAACCAACTCCCTGCGGACCTAATTTCGGACAGATTCAACCGTCTATGGAACGAGAAGAGATATCACAGTCCAAGATCTGGCAGGTTATCGGTGCATCGGCCGTCGGGACGATGATCGAGTGGTACGACTTTTACATTTTCGGCAGCCTCGCTGTGACGATCGCACCGCTGTTTTACCCGCCTGAGAATCAAACATTTGCCTATATCGCGTATCTCGCGACCTTCGCGGTCGGGTTTATCGTGCGACCGTTTGGAGCTTTGTTTTTCGGGCGGATCGGCGATCTCGTCGGCCGGAAATACAGCCTGATGGTTACGCTGTTGATAATGGGCGGAGCAACCGCCATGATCGGGTTGCTGCCCACCTACTCGCAGATCGGGATCTTGGCGCCCATAGTATTGCTGCTGATCCGCGTCATGCAGGGATTGGCCCTTGGCGGCCAGTATGGCGGTGCGGCTGTTTACGTCGCCGAGCATGTTCCCGATAATCGGCGTGGTTTTTATACATCGTTCATTCAGATCACAGCAACTCTCGGTTTCTTCCTTTCTTTGGCTGTGATCCTTATCGTCCAGAACACGATGAGTGCCGATCAATTCGGCGGAAAGGCGGGTGCATTTAGCGGATGGCGAATACCGTTTCTTGTCTCGATTTTCCTGGTCGCGATCTCGCTTTACATTCGAAACAGGATGAAGGAATCGCCGATCTTCGAGCAAATGAAAACCTCGGGTATGACATCTGCCAATCCATTGATCGAGGCATTCACAAAGTGGGAAAATCTCAAACATGTTCTCATTTCGCTCTTTGGCGCGACCGCAGGACAAGGCGTCGTTTGGTACACGGGACAGTTTTATGCCCTCTTTTACCTACAGTCGATACTCAACCTTAACCCCACATCGGCCAACTACATTGTCGCTATCGCGTTGCTCATGGGATTGCCGTTCTTCATTATTTTCGGTGCTCTCAGCGACCGCATCGGTCGAAAGTGGATAATCATGGCCGGCTGCTTGTTGGCGGTGGTCACTTATCTACCGATATACAAAACAATGCAGTCCGTCGCGGGTTCGAACGTTGTGACGGCGACCTCACAAAAGAACCCCGCAACCGGAGCTATATCGCTGACGCCCCAGAGCCTTGATGCCAATGGAGAGCTAACACCGGCTCCAAAGGTTTTGCCGTACACCTCTATCAGTGACCTGGTCTCGAATTCGTCGGCGTGGGGGCTGATCCTGCTCGTCTTTATTCAAGTCTTGTGGGTGACGATGGTTTACGGACCGATCGCGGCGTATCTGGTCGAGGCGTTTCCGGCGAAGATACGATACACCGCGCTTTCTTTGCCGTATCATATCGGGAACGGCGTTTTCGGCGGCCTATTGCCTCTGATCGGGCTGTCGGTGATCGCTCAGACCGGGAATATCTATGCCGGGCTTTATTATCCAATGATAGTTGCGGGTGTCACACTGGTTGTCGGTTCGATATTCCTAAAGGAAACGCACGGCCACAAGATATGGGACGAGGTGAATTAGCTTGTTTGCAAACTAAATAAAAAAAGGGCATCCAGGTGGATGCCTCTTTTCACTCATGAGATTGGTGGAGACGAGGGGGATCGAACCCCTGACCTCTGCAATGCCATTGCAGCGCTCTCCCAGCTGAGCTACGTCCCCCGGAATCAAATACGAATTACGAATTATAAATTACGAATTACGAGTTAGCAAATCTCGGTTTTTTTCATTCGTAATTCACAATTGATAATTCGTAATTGATTTTACCTGCCTTTGAATTCGGGCCTTCGCTTTTCGAGGAATGCAGCGACGCCCTCTTGTTTGTCCTCGGTCGAAAAGCAGATCGCAAAAAGGTCAACCTCACGTCTCAGACCTTCGTCGAGGTTTGAGCGGGATGCAAATTTGACGGCTTCTTTGGATAGTTGCAAGGCGATCGGTGCTTTTTCAGCGATCTTTTCGGCCAGCTCCATCGTTTTTGCTTCGAGCTCGGCGATCGGGTACACGTGATTGACGAGCCCGAATTTAAAGGCCGTCTCGGCGTCGATCATGTCGCCGGTCAGGGCCATTTCCATCGCCCGTCCCTCGCCGACCAACCGTGGCAAACGCTGCGTACCGCCGCCGCCGCACATAATGCCGAGGTTAATTTCGGGTTGCGAAAATCGAGCATTCTCGCTGCAAATACGTAGATCGCACGCCAGTGCGAGCTCGTTGCCGCCGCCGAGACAAAATCCGTTGACCATTGCGATAACCGGTTTTGGGAACGCGTCGATGGTGTTGAAAAAGGTTTTTTCGTGAAACAGGTTCCGCTGCGTGACCGGCGTTTGTCCCTCAAATTCGCTGATGTCCGCACCGGCAACAAACGATTTTTCTCCCGATCCGGTTATAACAAGCACGCGAATCTCGTCGTCCCTGCGCATTTCATCGAGGGCCGCGACGCCTTCGGTATGGACCTGCTTGTTCAACGCATTGAGTTTATCCGGCCGGTTGATGGTGAGGATAGCTATTTTGCCGCGCTTTTCGACGGTGATCGTTTCGTAAATTGCCATAATACAAGCGTTCGGAGTGTAAGGCTTTAGCTTGTTTTCCGCAAAGGCAGGAAACACGCTAAAGCTTGCACTCTGAACCAAATTATTCGTTCACGCCTTCGACCACGTTGTCGTCAGCGATCCATGCGACGAACAATCGCAGCCAGCTTTCTTTTGGCTCCTCGATCGAGACGCCGACGCGCGATGTACCATAGCTGGCCGGTATCACGCGAACCACCCGGGCCTTAACTTCAACGGGTACACCATTTGGACGGTGCGAACGAATATACAGGCTGTCTCCCTCGGCGATCGGCTGATTTAACTGAAATAGTGCTCCGAGAGTTGAAATATCATCCGTTTCAGTCGGTTCGCTCCACGTCGCGCCATCGTCCGTCCGTCCCGAAACCACAATCGGGAGACGCAGGGCCATCCTTAACGCAAAACGTTTTTCCTCAAATTGAGGTTGAATTGAGGCCATATGATCGGGTCAACGAGACGAACAATTACCTAAGTTTAGCACGAAAACCCCTTGGGGGTAAATATTTACCCGCCAACCGCCTGCATAAACATATTAGACGAACCCGTCAGACGATAGTTATACTATATGCATAGGCAAATCCAAAGTTGTTTTTGGCGTGTTGCCGTGAGATTTATGAGCGAAAAGCAGATTCATCGAAAGGTAGTGATCCTGGGTTCCGGTCCGGCCGGGCTGACGGCGGCGGTGTATGCCGGGCGGGCCCAGCTTGGGCCGCTTGTCATTGACGGGCCGCAGCCAGGAGGGCAGCTTACGATTACGACCGATGTTGAGAATTATCCCGGTTTTGCTAATGGAATTATGGGTCCGATACTGATGGACGAGTTTCGTGAGCAGGCTTTGAGGTTCGGTACGGAGATCATAAATGTCTGGATCGACCGCGTCGATCTGTCGCAACGGCCGTTTACGCTATATGGCAAAGAGAGCGAGGACAGTGGCGAAATAACTACGATCATCCAGGCCGACACTCTCATCATTTCGACGGGAGCGTCGGCAAAATGGCTCGGAATTCCGGGCGAGGCCCCTGTTCCCGAAGGTTTGGGCGGCAACGGCGTTTCCGCGTGTGCGACTTGCGACGGTTTCTTTTTTCGCGACAAGCCCATCGTTGTGGTTGGCGGCGGCGACACGGCGATGGAAGAGGCCTTGTTCCTGACAAAATTCGCGTCAAAAGTGACATTGATCCACCGCCGCCACGAGTTTCGAGCATCCAAGATAATGCAGGATCGCGTTCTCGCTCATCCGAAGATCGATATTCTCTGGAATACCGAGGCGCGTGAGATAATCGGTTCGAAAGAAACTGGCGTTGAGAGCATTAAGATTTTTAGCAGTCAGACGAGTGAAGAAAGCGATTTTCCGACTCAGGGTGTTTTAATCGCGATCGGTCATCAGCCGAATACGAACCTTTTCAAGGGCGTCCTCGATATGGACGACGTCGGTTATCTCATTACCGGGGGCAAGACGATGAAGACTAATATCGATGGTGTTTTCGCCTGCGGTGATGCTCAAGATGCGTATTACCGCCAAGCCGTAACCGCAGCCGGAACAGGCTGCATGGCGGCCATCGACGCCGAACGGTTTTTGGCCGAACACGAATCAGTGAATAGTGAAAAGCTAAAAGTGAATAGTGAAAGCAACTGAAATGGCCCTTGAATTTTTAACTTATAGTTTTTAGTTTTTCACTAACTTTATGCCGATCTACGAATATAAATGTTTGCAATGCGGTGTTCATGTCGAAAAACGGCAGAGCGTCTCGGACGGGCCTTTGACGGCGTGCGAAAAATGCCATGGCAAGCTCGAAAAACAGTGGTCGCTCTCGGGCTTTCAATTCAAAGGTGCGGGTTGGTATGTGACGGACTATGCCGCCAAGAAGACCCCTGCGAGTGAAAAAAGTTCGTCGACTGACTCAACGCCAGCGGCGGATACTGCATCAAAGTCGACAGGCGAAAAGGTTACTGCAACTACGGAAACCGTTTCGAAACCCAGCAAGGAATGAACAGCATCCTCCGAACAATCTTCTTTTGTGTGATTTGCACGCTCATCGTGGCGCCGAATCTAGCCGCCCAGTCGGGCCACAGCCTGCGTGGGAGCACGGTCGAAGGGACGATATTGACCGTTTCGGCGGTGAGAACTGACAAAAAGAAAGAGCCGATAAAGATCGAAAATCTCAACCTCTACGAAAACGGTTTCGAGCAAAAGATAAAAAATTTCAGTCTCGATCCCAGCCCGGCGAAGATCGTGATCGTTATCGATAATTCGCAGACGCTGCCTGTCTCGGTCGAAAACCTGAAAAAGGCGGTGATGGAGTTTGCCTATGAGATTTTTGAAGGCGACCAACTTTTCGTCATCGCGTATGATGAAAAGCCCGAGATCATCCAGGAATGGACGGACGACGCTAAAAAGATGGAAACGTCGCTTGGAACCTTGCGAAAAAAGGGCAATCCGTACCTCTTTGACGCCCTCAACGCGTCAATGAACGAGGTGCTGATGCCGCTGATGCCCGGCACACGCAAAACTGCCGTTGTACTGATCGGCGATGGCGTTGACCGTGGCAGCAAAGTGTCATTTGATAAGATACTCGGCGAACTGCAAAACCAGAACGTTACCGTTTACTCGCTCCAACTCCCCGACCGCACCGGCGGTGCATATCACCGTGACCAGCCAAAACCGTCGGTCATAATGACCCAACTTGCCGAAGATACGGGCGGCAGGGTTTTCCCGTTCGAAGAAGCCCAAAACGCCGCCAAATTTATCTGCGACGAATTGCGGAAGAACCGCTATCTGCTCTCATACACCTCGACAAACGCCTCCGCCTACGACGCCCGCAAGCTGCTTTTGCTGGGCGGCGAAAACCTCAGCATCCGGACCAAAGCCGCCCAGCCGCCAAATGCGAAATAAACTCACCTAGACCGCCACAGGAGCTGCGATCTTGCCCCACGATTGGTAGTTATCTAATTTCAGATCTTCAAATTTGAAATTGAGCAGGCCGTCGAGTCCTTTCAGACCGTCAGGATTTGTAAACTCAAGTTTTGGCAGCGGCATTGGCTCACGTGAGAGGAGTTCGTCGACCTGTTCGAGGTGATTGCTGTAGATATGGAGGTCGCCGAAGGTGTGGATGAATTCGCCCGCTTCGAGGCCGCAGACGTGCGCGACGAGATGGGTCATCAGGGCGTAGCTGCTGATGTTGAAGGGCACGCCGAGGAAGGCGTCGGCACTGCGTTGATAGAGTTGGCAGTGCAGCGTTTTGCCGTTTTCGACCTTGAATTGAAACAGTGTGTGGCATGGAGGCAATGCGACATCGTCGCAGACACGCGGATCCCAGCCGGAGACGATGAGGCGGCGTGAGTTTGGATTGGTCTCGATCTCGCGGATCAGCCGTGCGATCTGATCGACGCCATTCACGTGCGGGTAATCTCCGCCAAACGACCGCCATAGATAGCCGTAAACCGGCCCGAGATCGCCTGTCTTTCGGTCAAATCTAGCCGTCTGTTCAGCCGTCGCCCATTCCGCCCAGATATCGACGCCGCTGGCATTCAGATCCTTTTCGTTGGTCGATCCGCTCAAAAACCAAAAAAGTTCCTCCGCCACCCAGCGAAATGGAACGCGTTTCGTTGTTACAATAGGAAATCCATCACGCAGATCAAACCGGGTCTGATAGCCAAACGACGAGATCGTTCCGACTCCGGTGCGGTCTTCGTGCCGCGTGCCGGCAGCTAAAATATGATTAAGAAGGTCGTGGTATTGCTTCATAAATCCAACAGTTCATGGTTTTCGTTTCGGTGGAATTGGCGGCAAGTCCAGTAGACTGCGCGGCAATACGGGGTCGAAATATGCGTCAATATCCAACACGATCCGATCGCCACCGGCAAGTGCGATCGCCTCGGCAATTCGCTGAAGGTCTGGAATTCCGTAACCGTCCAGCGGCATCACGATCGAGACCGTTTTTTCGATCTCGTTAACACCGGGCCGAAACACACCGCTAACTTCTCGATCTTTGAAAATTTTTATCAACTTACTCGTCAACGGCATCGATTCATTCAAACTCCCGGCGGGTTCCAAATTAAGCGTAAGGTTTTGGTCCTTCGTGACATCAACCTGCAATTTCAACGGATTTGGTTTAATGTTGGCCTCAGACATACGGTCAGGCTTACGCGGCAATAAGACGGAAATTTCCTTCGTCAGTTTATATTCGATGACCTGATTCGCCGACACCCTAAAAGCGTTCAGCAGCTCAAGTAACGTGATCATTTTCAGCGAGCTATCTGCTTCAATAACAACTTTCGGTATGACAAGTTCTTGAAGGGTGCGGGAATCTCCTACTGCAAAGACAGCCCTCATTGCCGAGCCGATATGTGAAACGTCAAGATATTTGCCCTTTGCCGGAGACGCTATCAGACAGGACACTTGTTCCCTGGCGTTGATCGAACATTGATACTCGTATTCGGCCATTAAGGGCGATGGCTCTTCGATCGTTTTGATCATTTTCGGCTTGGGTGCGGTCCGCGGTTTTGGGTGCTGAGCTGTAACTACATTGCATAGAACGGCTCCCAAGATCAGAGATGCAAAAAATAACCGCACCATAATGGCCTCCAGAAATTGTTGCTTTGGTTTAACCTTTCGTTTGTTGTTCAATCTACAAAAAGTTACCATAATTCACTTATGATGGGGAAACTAGAAGTCAGTTTTAACAGCCCCCAATGCGGATGGATGTCGATCGGATTTGAGGACGGCTCGTCGGAATTTCACACGACTACGGCCCATTCTCCGCACGCGGCTGCGCTGGCGGAACTGATGCGGATTTTGACTGACTTGATGGATGCTGGAATCAGGACGAACGAGTATTTGCTCAAGTGGAACCGCGATCCCGAGGAGTTTGATTTTCGACTTGTTCGCGGCGAAGGTGACTTGACGCTTGAAATCTACCAATACCCGACCGACGAGCGTGACCAAAGCGAGCGAGAACTTGTATTTAGTCACCAGGGGAAGCTTCGCGACGTTTGTCTGGCATTTGCCGACACGTTCCAACAGCTTTACGCCGACCGCGACACGGACGAGTTTGAGTTCAATTGGCGGCAGCCATTTCCGTTTCGTGAGTACGAGGAATTTAGAAAACGGATGAATTAGCACGAACAAACACGAACAAGCAATGATTTGGTTCCGGTTCTTTTCGTGTTTGCGCGTGGTTAAAATTTGATGAAAGAAAAGCTACTGGACCTATTAGCATGTCCGACCTGCGGCGGCGATATTTTGCTGGCGTATGCGAGCAAGTATGATGGCAAAGAGATAATCGAGGCGGTGCTAACGTGCAAAAAATGCGACCGTGAATACCCGGTTGTGCGCGGCGTGCCGCGTTTTGCGGATCTGGGGAAGATCGAGGAAGACAAGGCCGAAACGGCGGAGAATTTTGGCTGGCAATGGACGCATTTTACGCAGGAGGACCCAAAATACAACGATCAATTCCTCGGCTGGCTGCAACCTGTCGGACGCGAGTTTTTTGCCGGTAAGGTCATTCTCGAAGGCGGCTGCGGCAAGGGGCGGCACACAAAACTTGCTGCGATCTGGGGAGCGGCTGAGGTCGTGGGCATAGATCTCGGAGATGGTGTCGAATCGGCGTTTGCTCTGACACGCGATATGCCCAATGCGCACGTAGTCCAATGCGATATTTTCAAACTACCGCTTAAAAAAGCATTTGATTACGCGTTCAGTGTCGGCGTATTGCATCACACGCCCAACCCGAAAAATGCGTTTATTTCGCTGGCGTCGAAGGTCAAAAAAGGCGGCCATATTTCGGCGTGGGTTTACGGCGCTGAGAATAACGAATGGATTACACGGTTCGTCAATCCGGTGCGTGAAAGCTTCACATCGCAGATCAGCCAGCCGATGCTTTACCAGCTATCGAAGCTGCCCACACTCGGTGTTTTCCTGACGACAAAGCTCGTCTATGGCCCGATCAACGCCGCCGCCAAGGGCCTCGCGAGCCACCTATTTTACAACGAATATCTCAATCACCTCGGCACCTTCGGCTGGCGCGAACAGCACAACATCGTTTTTGACCACCTAGTCGCGCCGACGGCATTTTATGTGTCAAAAGATGATTTTTCGGGCTGGTGGCGCGAGATCGATGCCGAGGACGTTGAGATAACATGGCATAATGAAAACAGCTGGTGCGGATTTGGAAGAATAAATTAAACCGCAGAGACGCGGAGACGCAGAGAAGAAAAAGGAGGGATGTTTCACGAAGGCACGCGTAGAGAGCGTTCAAATTTTCTAATCGAAAAAATTATTGGTTGTGCAATCGAGGTTCACAAACCGCTTGGCCCCGGGCTTCTCGAATCGGCTTACGAAGAATGCTTATGCTATGAGCTAACCCAGCTCAAAATAAATTTTGAGAGACAAGTCCCGTTGCCTTTGACCTACAAAGGTGTCAAATTGGACTGTGGTTATCGAATGGATTTAGTTGTTGAAAATTTGGTGATACTAGAACTCAAAACCGTTGAACGATTTCATCCAATTCGTGAGGCCCAGCTCCTTTCATACCTAAAGCTTTATGACAAGAATTTAGGTCTTTTGATCAATTTTCATGTTCCAGTTCTGAAGGACGGCGTAAAACGGGTTGTAAATAATTTTTGATTTCTCTCAGCGTCTCAGCGTCTCTGCGGTTTAATTTTTCTTATGAAATTTGATAAAGGAATAAACAAAAAATATAGGCAGTCGGTCCAGGACGCTTTTGCGACGATCCTCGACAAGGGTAACGACCTTCAAAAACTTTACATGAACGAGATCATGCAATCAGATATGCTAATCCGTGTAAAGCCGGTTGCGGAGATCAATGCTTCGGGCATAACCGGAGCGATCAACGTGCTGAAGACTAATCTAAGGCTTGCTTCAACGCGGCTAAGCCTGCGTGAGGCTCTCGGCGAGATCTACATCGCGATTGCTAACGAGACTATAGACACAGGCTTTCAACGCGGCTGCGAGGGGACGTTTGTGCATGAGGGACGTCATGCTTACGATTTTGCACAGACGCTCGAAAGCCTTTCGAACCGCGACGTCAATCCGCTCGGGGTTTTTAACCCGACGCTATACGAGCTTGAGTGGGAAGCCCACCAAACCGCCGGCAAGTACATGCTCCAGATCAACAAGCAGGAATATCTGGACGAAGGGCTGCAGTTGATGATCCTCGCCCAAAACGTGGACGGGTCTTACTATGTCAGTGACGACGGCATCCGCCAACGTCTCCGTGACAGCTACGGCCTCGCGATTGACGGCAATCAGGGCAGCATGGCGAGCGAGATGTTGGGGATAAGAGTTTAGGAACAGTTTTGCGGAAGCCCGCGCGTAAGCAACGTCGCGTGTTACGCCCTTGCTTGCGCGCGGGCTTGCGGCAATGTGGTTAAATAGTTTTATGAGCACTGCCCTACCGCAGGAAATGCAGCAGCATACATACGCCATCATGGACGAGGTCGAAGGCTCGCATTGGTGGTTCGTCGGGCGGCGTTCGATCTTAGATTCTTTTTTGCAGGGAATCGTCTCAAAACTCCGCACTTCGAACTCCGCACTCCGCATTCTCGATGTTGGCTGCGGCACCGGCGCGAATATCGAGATGTTGTCAGCCTACGGCGAGGCCGAGGGTGTCGATGTGTCGGATGACGCTTTGGAATTCTGCCGCCGAAAGGGTTTGAAGGTTCAAAAAGGCCTTGCCGAAGCGCTGCCTTATGCGGACGAGACATTCGATCTGACGACTGCTCTCGACGTAGTCGAGCATCTTGATGATGACATTGCCGGACTGAAAGAAATGTATCGCGTGACAAAGGGCGGCGGTTATTCGCTAATCTTTGTGCCGGCGTTTATGTGGTTGTGGGGCGTGCAGGACGATATTTCGAATCACCGCATCCGCTATACCAAGTCGCAGATCGTCGACCGGCTGAAAACGGCGGGTTACGAGATTGAGCGTGCTACTTACGCCAATTGGACGTTTTTTGCCCCCATCCTTGGCGGACGCACGATCATGAAAATTACCGGCATCAAACCCGAGTCGGAGAACAACATCACGGTCTCGACGCTAAACGGCGTTTTCGGAAAACTGTTCGGAGCCGAGCGATTTTGGCTACGGAATTTTAATTTTCCGTTCGGCGTGTCGATCGTCGTGGTCGCTAAAAAGAATTAGAAACCCAGATAGACAGGACTGGCAGGATGGCAGTTTTTTTGATTTGTCGTTATCCTGTTTATCCTGTCCATCCTGTTAGAATTAACCGTAATTAATGGATCAAGTTAACAAATCAGAAAATCCTGAACTCTCGCTTTTCCTTCCCGTTCTGGACGAAGAAGAGAATCTGCGGCCGATGCATGCGAAGATCGCGGCGGCGCTCGACGCGCTCGGCAAGACTGCCGAGGTGATCTATGTCGATGATGGCTCGACGGATAAAAGCCTTGAGATCCTTAGAGAAATTGCCGCCTCTGACGACCGCGTTCGGGTAATAAGCTTACGGCGAAATTACGGCCAGACGGCCGCGATGTCTGCCGGGATCGATGCTGCAAAGGGCGATATTCTCATCCCTATGGACGCAGATCTGCAAAACGATCCGGCGGACATTTCGCGCCTTCTCGACAAGCTCAACGAGGGCTACGATGTCGTCTCAGGCTGGCGAAAAAACCGTCAGGACAAGCTAATTTCGCGAAAAATACCGTCGCAGATCGCCAACCGCATCATTTCGTGGATCGGCGGCGTCCACCTGCATGACTACGGCTGTAGCTTAAAGGCGTACCGCCGCGATGTAATCCAGGACGTCAAGCTGTACGGCGAAATGCACCGCTTTATCCCGATTTACGCGAGTTGGGCGGGGGCCCGCGTTGCCGAGATACCGGTCGATCACCACGCCCGGACGATGGGAAAGTCGAAATACGGCATTTCGCGGACCATCAAGGTCGTCTTCGACCTGATCACGATCAAGTTCATGGCCGAGTATCACACCAAGCCGATCTATGTTTTCGGCACTTTCGGCATGTTGGCCTTTTTTATCTCGGTGATCGCTGGCGTCTGGGCCCTCGTTTTGAAGGTTTTCTACGCAACATCCTTTATCCTGACGCCGCTGCCTATCATCGCGGTCGTGATGTTGGCGATCTCCGTCCAGTTTTTCCTGATGGGCCTGCTCGCCGAATTGCTTGTGCGCACCTATCACGAATCGCAGGACAAGGCGATCTATGCCGTCAGAGAGAAGATCGGATTTAAGAATGGAACAACCGATTAACACGGATTTACGCGGATATATTCTCATTTTATTCGCGTAAATCCGTGTTAATCCGTTGTTAAATTTATGTGTGGAATTACGGGTTGGGTAAACCTCAAACAATCTGACCGAAATCACACCGAGGCAGTTCTGCATTCGATGTGTGAGCGGATTGTGCATCGCGGGCCTAATTCTGAGGGCATCTGGATGGACGATACCGTTGCTTTGGGCATGCGGCGGCTGTCGATCATTGATCTGCACACGGGCGACCAGCCGGTTTACAGCGAGGACAAATCGATCGTCGTGATGATGAACGGCGAGCTGTACAATTACCGCGAGGTTCGCGAGACTCTCGAAAAACGCGGCCATAAATTCGTTACGCAGACCGACACCGAGATCGTACCGCATCTCTATCAGGAATATGGCGACGATTTTGTCGATCACATCAACGGGATGTTCGCGATCACGCTGTGGGATACGCGGAGGAAAAAGCTCGTCATCGCCCGCGACCGCTTTGGTGAAAAGCCGGTTTATTATGGCATTTTCGACGACAAGCTGGTCTATGCTTCCGAGCCAAAGGCCCTGCTTGCTCACCCGTCGATCAAGGCCGAGCTAAATCTCGACGCCTTTCGCCAATACCTTTCGTTCGACTACATCCCGGCACCGCAGTCGATCTACAAAGGCATACAGAAGCTCCCGGCCGCCCACATCATGACGGTCGAGAACGGCGACGTTAAAATTCGCCGATATTGGAACCTGACTTGGGAAAAAAGTCCCACTAGCTTAAGTTTGTTGGGTCACGGCATCGGTTTCAAGGGTACGCAATCAGGATCAACGGCCAAATCGACAAACTTAAGTTTGTCGGACACGGCGGACGATCTTCGAGATCTGCTGTCGGACGCTGTAAGGATGCGGCTTGTCGCTGACGTTCCGCTCGGCATTTTGCTTTCAGGTGGAATAGATTCTTCGGCGGTTGCGGCATTTGCCGTTCAGCACGCGACCGAAAAGGTTAAAACATTTTCGATAGGTTTTGAGGAAGATTCGTTTGACGAGACCAAGTACGCACGCCAGGTCGCGGCACATCTCTGCACCGACCATCACGAAGAAAAACTCAGCGCGGCGACGGCCGGCGATCTGATCAGTGATATCGGCACGTGGCTGGACGAGCCGTTGTCCGATGGGTCGCTGATCCCGACGTACCTGCTAGCACAGTTTGTCAGGAAGCATGTGACCGTAGCCCTGGGTGGTGATGGTGGCGACGAGCTTTTTGCGGGATACCCGATGTACTATGGGCACAAGGTCGCTGACGCGTACGGCACGATCCCGCAATTCTTGCGCTCCGGTGTTATCGAGCCGATCGTGCGCATGCTGCCGGTTTCGACCAAAAATCTCTCGTTTGATTACAAGGCAAAACGCTTCGTCAAATCGGCCAATTACGAGACCGTGATGCGGCATCATTCGTGGTTCGGGTCTTTTTCGCTCGACGAGCAGCTTCCGCTGCTGACGGAAAATGTTTTGGCGAATGGTTCCGGCGACATTTATGTCGGGCCGAAAGATCTGCTTGGCATTTGCGACGCAACCGACGAGATCGAACGGATGCAGTATCTCGATATGAATTTTTACATGGCCGAGGACATCCTGACCAAGGTCGACCGTGCGTCGATGGCTGTCAGCCTCGAGACGCGGGCTCCATTCCTCGATCCGCGTGTCGGCCAATTTGCCGCTTCGCTGCCGCTTCATTACAAGCTCCGCAGGAACAAAGGCAAATATATTCTGAAAAGAGCGGTCAAAGACATGATCCCGAAAACGATCCTCACGCGGCCCAAAAAAGGCTTTGGTATCCCGATCGCCGAATGGCTCAAGGGCCGTCTTAATCCGCTTATGCACGATTTGCTCGACCCCCCGAGACTAAGAAAACAAGGTTTATTCGAGCCGGCGTATGTCCAAACCCTGATCACCGAGCACGAGAAAGGTATCGCCAGTCATCATAAGCAGCTTTGGACGCTGCTTGTCTTTCAGCTTTGGTATGACAACTTTTTGCGGTAGGCCGCAGATGACTGAGATCTTTTTCTGATCGAGCGGGCCGGGGTCAGAGCGGCCCTTACTTACGTGCGGGCTACTGACACTTGTGGGCTTCTGCATCGGCCTTGATTCGCGTATCATTTCATATATGGCATCACTTTATCCTGAGATCGAGCCGTTCGACAGCGGCATGCTGGCTGTTTCAGATATCCACACTATCTACTACGAGCGTGTCGGCAATCCGGACGGCATACCGGTCGTTTTTCTGCACGGCGGGCCGGGCGGCGGGCTGATACCGATGTACCGGCAATTTTTCGATCCGGCGGTCTATCATGTCGTGTTGTTCGACCAACGCGGCTCAGGGCGATCGACGCCGCATGCCGAGCTTCGTGAGAATACGACCTGGGATCTGATCAATGATATTGAGACGCTGCGCACTAAATTCGGCGTCGAAAAATGGCATGTTTTCGGCGGCTCGTGGGGCAGCACGCTGAGCCTTGCGTATGGTGTCACGCACCCCGAGCGGTGTCTGGGATTGATCCTTCGTGGTATTTTCCTGACGCGAAAAAAGGAGCTTGACTGGTTTTATCAATACGGCGCATCCGAGATCTATCCGGATTTCTGGGAACGATACCGTGACGAGATACCCGAGGCCGAGCGAGGCGATTTTGTCACCGCCTATCACAAACGCCTGACGAGCGACGATGAAAACGAACGTCTTTCTGCGGCCCGTGCGTGGAGCGTATGGGAGGGCTCAACGTCGAAGCTTTACCCCGACAAAAACCTCATGGACCACTGGGAAGGCGAGCACGAAGCACTCAGCTTGGCTCGTATCGAGTGTCACTACTTTGTAAATAATTCTTTTTTCCCGACCGAAAATTATTTGCTTGAGAATGTCGATAAGATACGCCACATTCCGACCGTTATCGTCCAGGGACGCTACGACGTGGTTTGCCCGATCACATCGGCGTGGGAGCTGCACCGAGCGTTTCCCGAAGCCGAATTGATCGTCGTCCCCGACGCTGGCCATTCGATATCGGAAGCGGGAATATCATCGGCATTGGTCGGAGCGATGGACAGGTTTAAGAGCAGGCGCTTAGATTTCGCGTGAATCTTATCGCAAATAGGCGTATTATGAGAAACGAAGCGTCTCATAAGGCTATTTGGCCTTTTATAACGTCTGATACTTAGGAATTAATAATATGAATTTCGGAACAACGGAAATTTTATTGATCGTCGCGGTTCTGTTTTTGCTCTTCGGGGCAACCCGTTTGCCGCAGCTTGCGAAATCGCTCGGCCAATCGCGAAAAGCCTTTAAGGACGGCCTTCGCGAGGCTGAGGAAGAAGAAAAGGCGGATCCCCCAAAGCTCTCTTCCGTACCCGCCGCGCCGCAGATATCGCAGATGAGCGATGACGAAATACTGGCCGAAATGAAACGGCGGACCGAGTCGAAGACCTAAATACCAAGCTTTAAGGTATCCAAGATAGCGTACAGATATATTTATTACTGAGGGTTCTATGACAATGCAATTTTTTCTGTTTATGTTCGACAGCCCCGTCCAGATCGCTCTGGTCGCGGGTGTCATCATGTTGATCTTCGGAGCCGGCAAATTGCCGCAGCTTGCCAAATCTCTCGGTCAATCGCGAAAAGCCTTTAAAGACGGCCTTCGTGAGGCCGAGGAGGAAGAGGTCGCCGAAAAGGAAAAGCTGGCGTCAAATGCAGCCGCTCCGCAGCTGACCAAAATGAGCGACGAGGAATTATTGGCTGAAATGCAGAAGAGGGTCGAAGCAAAAAGCCAGCAAGTATGATTGTACAAGTCGTAGTCCACGAGGCGGAAGAGGGCGGATTTTGGGCCGAAGTTCCGTCGATCCCGGGGTGCGCATCCCAAGGCAATTCCCACGAGGAATTGGTCTCAAATATTCGTGAAGCAATTGAGGGCTGCCTTTCGGTCGACATGTCTACTATAAAAATGGGTGAAACTGATCGGCTTCTTGAAGTTTCGATATGAAACCGATCTCCGGAAAGGAGTTTGCAAAAGTTGTTGAGCAACGTGGTTAGACCCTATTGCGAATCCAAGGGAGCCACCATATTTATGGAAAGCTGGGAAGCCAAATCAGATTGTCGATACCAATTCATAAGAATCAAGAATTGAAGATAGGTTTACAACGTCATCTTATGACGATGGCGAATATTAAAGAAGATGACATTTGGTTAGGCCTTCTCACCAGTCAACAGCGTCGCCTTGACCGAGAATCTAAAACTTAATCCAGCGTCTTCGACGTCGATCAACTGAGCAAGTTTCTCCGGAATCTGCTCTTTTTCATTTTCGTCGAGCATTTCGGTCCAGAGCGGCAGCAGAAAGTCGGCGACGAGCGGTGACGCGATAAATTCGGCACCGTTCTCGTATTCGAAAACCTCGATGGCGGTTTCGGTACTAAAATTTACAAGGCCCGCCCTCGCCGCAAATTCCTCGAGCCGCGAAACAGTCGGCAGGTCGTTGATGAGCTTTTCGGCCGCCGCGCCATGTTCGCCGAGGCCTTCGTTAAATAAAACTTCCCACAGCAGCGAGACGACCTCGCCAAAGCTTCCTGCGGTCGGCAGAAACACGGTGACATTACCATCGGTTCTGGCAATGCGGGCAATATTTGCGATAAATTCCTCGACATCGGCAAACCTCACGAGAGTTGCGTCCGCCAAAACCACATCAAACGAGTCGTCCTCAAAACGGATCATCGAGAAATCCACTTCCGACCGCAGGGCAGCGGCTTTGTCGCGTGCGATCCTTAATATGTCCTCGTTCTCACAGGTCGCAAAAATGTTCGTCTTTTCACCAAACCTTTCATAGATCGCGAGCGCGTGGCCACCGGTGCCGGCGTTGATATAAAGCAGGTTTTCGGCATCACTCAGGTCCAGATGCTTATCGACCAGATCCGCAAATCGCCGTGTCCACTCGCCGTCAACGGCCAGGTCACGCAGGAATGCGAGTTCGTTTTGGGTTTTCGCCATAAATTAAATTAAACCGCATCGCCGATCCCCAAGCAATGTCGCGGTCAGGCCGAAACACCTGAAACGGTTACAGGTTCGTGCTATCCTAGTGACCAAACCAAAAATATGTCTAAGAATGTCAAGGAATTATTTGACCTGACCGGCAAAACGGCGATTGTTACCGGCGGTTCGCGCGGGATAGGCAAGGAAATGGCCGAGGGACTGGCCGAGGCCGGAGCGAACCTGATGCTCTGTGCCCGGCGGGCCGAGTGGCTCGATGAAACGGTCGCGGAATTTGAAGCCCGGGGCTTTAACGCTGTCGGGATCGTTTGCGATGTCAGCAAGCCCGTTGATATCCAAGCGGTAGTTGACGGAACTGTCTCAAAATTCGGTGCTGTCGATATTCTCATCAACAACGCCGGGACGTCGTGGGGGGCAATGCCCGAGGACATGCCGCTCGAAAAATGGCAGCAAGTCATCGACGTTAATCTTACGGGATGCTTTCTGTTCGCCCAGGCCGTTGGACGCGAGATGCTTAAACAAAAAAGCGGCTCGATCATCAATATCGCATCCATCGCGGGTGTGACCTCATCGGCGAACGGACCGTTTTACGCAGGGTACGTGGCGAGCAAGGCCGGGTTGATCGGCCTGACACGCGAATTAGCCGCAAGTTGGGGCCGCAAAGGCATTCGCGTTAATGCGATCGCTCCCGGCTTTTTTCATTCACGGCTTGCGGATGCCGTGATCGACATTTACGAACGGTCAATTCAGGAGAATAATGTGATCCCGCGTGTCGGCAGCGAAGGGGAGTTGAAAGGGATAACGGTTTTCCTGGCTTCCGATGCGTCGAGTTACATCACCGGTCAAACGATTGCCGTCGATGGTGGAATGACGGTGTGATTGTTCAGAGTGCAAGTTTCGGCTTGTCTCAGGCCAACGAACACAAGCTAAAGCTTGCACTCTAAACTTGTTTTACAAACTGAAACTCTCCGAACGCTTTCGGGACGTGGAATGTCGGCTTTTTGGTCTTTGTTGGCTGCCACGAAAGATAGCCGCGGGTGGGGTCTTTCCCGACGCAGCGAAATAAGTTGCCGAGCCAGACATCTCCGGCCTTCGGCGTTTTACCTAGAGCCGAAAACGGGATCTTGATGGCCATTGTAACCTTGTCTTTTTCGATGCTAACCGCTGAGGTCATGCCGGAAGTATAGTCCAGATCGGTCAGACGTTTCTCGGGCTTCACCTCGATCTCTAGATCGATCCATTCGCCGGTTGGTGCTATCTCAAATTCGAAATACTTGTTCCGGACTGCCTTGTTGGGAGCAATAAAGATCTCACAGACATCGCGGTCCCATAGTCCCTTAACCTTTTTTGTCAGATCGGGATTGTCGCTTATTACGAGCGGCTCAGTCTGATTCGCCTCGAAATGGACGTAAAGTGCAGTCGCGGACCACAGAAGACGAGCTTTGAATTGACGTCCAGCCGGGGCAACGGCACCTGACCAGTAGTTACCGATCGATACCTCGGTCGCGGTGGCCCAAGCGGCATTTTCAAACTCGGCAATTCCAAAGTCCTGCGTTAAATGATGAATCTTAATGACTGGTTCCGCTTTCAAAGTCATAGCTTGAGCGTTTATTCCGGCAAGGCACCAAATCAGTATGAGATTGATCAGGGTTCCTCGGATTTTTTTCATTTTACTCTTTATTCGCCGCGTTTCGACGTTTTACCTGCTATTCGATGTTTGATCCAGCGAATCTCGGTTGTGACAGCCCTGGCTAAGCCGCCGAGAATGAGTCGCACGGTCGCATTTCCGCTGAAGGCTTCGGCGATAGCGTATAACGTTCTGAATGATACGCGCGATTCGTTAGAAACGGCAAAGACGGGTTCCCATTTTTCAGGCCTGAGTTTCGATTTGAACGCATCAAGGCCATCGAAATTGTAAAATCTCCGCCCGTGCTTTCTCATCCATGCCAGCAATATACGAAGCCAAACGGGATTGTTAAACGGCTCAACGTTTGCCCGGGTTGAAAGCGGCGACAGGCCAAGCGTGGCGTACTCAAATCCATCGGCGGCGATCCCGCGCATTGCCGTGTCGATCATCAGTTCGACAGTGCCGTTAGGTGAGCGGGGACGATGAGGAAATTGCTCAAAAAGCCAGCCGTTTCTCTGAGTTACGGGGGACAGAACGACAAACGCGATAACCTCACCGGAAAGTTCAGCGACGAAAATGCGGCGGTGCCGGAGCCGCGACAAAGTGTTGGATTCGACCATGAAATGAAGCGGCGGCAGTCCCTTGGACTCAAGCCATTCGTGCAGAACGCGGACAAGTTCCGGGCTGTCGGTAGCTGACTCCGCAGCCCATTCCGAAACTATTACGCCCTTGTTTTTAGCCCGATTTAATTGAGCGCGAAGCGACCTTTGTGTGGTGACGATGGCCGTCCATTTTTTGGGATCCCAAACGGGCTGAGAACCAAGTAGAAATTTGGTGTGGTCAGACGAGTCGTTAAAGATTGACTCGAGCCGTTTCTCAGCCGCGAAATAACAGACATGTTCGTGATGCATGGCTGCATCGGATTCGAATTCGCGGACGATCTGCGGCAAACGGCTCTCTTCGCAAACGGGAGCTCCGGCAACAACGCGGACTCCGGCGGACGAGACATATCCGACAACGGCGTTGCCGGCGTCCGCAAACCACCGGATAATGCCCGGGTTGACGATCTGGAATGAAGTTGAGTTCCACCCGTAGGCGAGTACAAGCTCGCGAGCACGAGCGATATTTGAATTTTCGGTGGCCTCGGTCTCCGGTGGTTTCTGGAGTTGCGATCGCATGGAATTCAGGTATTCAAAACTGTCCGAAACGCCATTTTTGCGAGTTTCCAAGTGCGGTCCCAATCGATCTTGCCGCCCTCGTCGCGGCCCATGAGTTTGTCGACGAAGATTTTACGAAAATCCTTGCCCTCGCGGCGGAGCATGAATTCCTTGGCATACGGTTTGGCGGTTTCGAAGAAATTGAATTCCGGGTCGGTAACGATCCCGATGCCCTCGAGCGTCATCAGGGCACGCATTATGTAGGTGAAATTTGACGGCAGGCGGAACGGGTAATCGTACATTACGTCCGCCAGATCATATGTCAGCTCTTTGAAATTTACATCTTTTAATTTCAGGTCAAAGTGGAACTGAAACATCCGCTCGACAACGGGTGTGATAACGCTCGGGTTTGTCCCGGGCTTGAGGAAATCAAGCTCGATGAGGTCATTGGCGATGCCGCCGGGGTCTTTGCTAACGACGTGGAAGAAAGCGTCGATCATCTTTGCCTGCAATTGCGGCGAGATGCGGCCGACCATGCCGAAGTCGAAAAATGCGAGTCGTCCGTCGGGCATTACGAGCAAATTGCCAGGATGAGGATCGGCGTGAAAAAAACCGTCCTCTAGCAGTTGTTTGAGATAAGTCTTTATCAACAAACGGTTTACCTTTTCCGGCGACACATTTTGTCGTTTCTGTTCCTCAAGATCGGTGACCTTTGTGCCGTGGATGAATTCCATCGTCAGTACTTTCGCGGTAGTGGCATTCCAGTAAATCTTGGGTACGTGAATATTTGACCAATTCTTGAAACTCTCCTGAAATCGCTCGGCATTGCGGCCCTCTGACGCATAATCCATCTCCTCGTGAATGGTCACGTCAAACTCGCGGAGCATGCCGGCCCAATCGGCGTTTTCGTTCAGTTGAGGAAATCGTTCGGCAAACTTCGCGACCTTTTTGAGGATAACGATGTCGCCTTTAATAGTGGCGTCGAGGTTGGGCCGCTGGACCTTGACCGCAACTTCTTCGCCGGTGTGAAGACGGGCCCGATAAACCTGACCGAGCGACGCTGCCGCGACTGGCTCAAGCTCAAATTCGGCATA
This sequence comes from Pyrinomonadales bacterium, assembly GCA_038227175.1. Taxonomy (GTDB): domain Bacteria; phylum Acidobacteriota; class Blastocatellia; order Pyrinomonadales; family Pyrinomonadaceae; genus OLB17. The sequence goes on from JBBRPZ010000003.1 coordinate 169,143, forward strand.
GACTTCGTTAATCTTGCGACCAAGTTCCTGCTCGATCCGTGCAAAAGCGACATCGTTCGGGAAAGGCGGGACGCTATCGACCAGCGTTCCCAACTCTTTAACAAACGGCAGGGGCAAAAGGTCGGCGCGTGTACCCATCGATTGGCCGATCTTGATAAATGTCGGGCCAAGCTCGATCAGTTGCTCTTTGAGCCAGACGGCTTGCTTCAGCTGATTTGCTTCTTTATTTGTCGAACTTCCGATGAAGAATCGCCGCATCGAACGCATAAAGATGTGAAAAAGCCACAGCCTCACGCTATAGAGCTTTTCGCCATAAACCGCAGCTCGCGTGAGCCTGAATGCGGATTCCAGACGAGCCGCAGCTTGTTTCAAATGCTGTTTATGATGGATGTCGTATTGATCAAGATACAAATACAGCGAGAGCATCGCGATGACACGCGAGATCTGAAACAACCGCAAGTATCCACGAATGCGGTGATATTTGCCCTCGACGGCGGTTTCGACTTTTTGAAGTTCGCGTTCCGCTTCGATAAGTTGGTCGTTCGTTACTTTCTTGGCGATGGCAAGCTCGCTCGCTGCCACGAGCGGATGCGTACCATTGCCGCCAATCGCGATAACTGGCTCCTTAACCAGGGTTCCGATGTCACCGGTCGATTCGTTCATTTATTATTGTGCTATTTCTTGTCCGAACTGCAGCATATAGCTATTATTATCGTAGATCGCAAATTCACGCATGCCCCACGGAAACGTTTCGATGCCGTAACAGATGTTGGCTTTGTCTTTTACTTTTTTCCACGCCGCTTCGACATCGTCGGTCGTGTAGTAAAAGCTGCCGGTAAAGCCTATCTTGTCATACGGCGTATGTTCGTTTGGCTTGGCAAGCATTATCCAAACGTCGTCGAGATTCAGCGACGCCCAGCCCCAATCGTCGTTTTTCTCACGGCATTCGAACCCAAGTACGGTCGTATAAAAATCGATCGTGGCGTCGAGATCCTCGGTCCAGAGCATGGGTCTGAGCGCGGTTATTTTCATAAGATCTCCAGCATGTTCTTTACGCCCTGATGGCGGAAATAGTTCCTTGCCCGACGCGTGTCCTTTTCGATCTGTGCCTTTAATTCATCTATTCCATTGAATTTACGCTCGTCGCGAATACGGTACAGAAAACGCACCCGCAGGACATCGCCATAAAGATCGCCGTCAAAGTCGAATATATAGCTTTCGATAGACGGTTCGGAATCGGATTCAAATGTTGGCCGCACGCCTATATTTGTTATGCTTTTTCGCCATTTGCCTTCGATCAATGTGGCAGTCGCATACACACCATAGCGGGGAATTACGCGGTTGTGAGGTTTCAAGTTTGCTGTCGGAAATCCGATGGTGTGGCCGCGACGGTTGCCGCGAATGATCACGCCCTCGACCCCGTATGGCCGGCCAAGCATTCGACGGGCGAGATTAACCTGGCCGTCAGCAAGCAGACGGCGAATTTTTGACGAACTGACTCGAACACCGCGTAGTTGCACCTCATCAACTTCGTCCGCGACGAACCCAAGTTTTGAGCTCATTTCGCGAAGCAACTGGATATTGCCGCCGCGATTCTTGCCAAAAGCGAAACCTTTGCCAAGGTATACCTCTTTTGCATGCAGCCGGTCGCGGACAATATCGGTCAAGAAGTCCTCTGCCGGTTGAGCAGCAAATTCCTGCGAAAACGGTATCACTATCGCCTGCTCGATGCCGAGCACTTCAAAATTTGCCAGCCGTTGGTCGAGCGTCTGCAATAGCGGCGGGGCCGATTCTGGGTGCAGAACTGCACGAGGGTGAGGGTCGAAGGTTATTGCTGTAGCAACGGCGTTCGACGCCTTTGCACGGTCAATGACGGTCTGCATTATCCGCTGATGCCCGAGATGCAAGCCGTCAAACACGCCGAGTGTAAGGACGGTCGGCCGCGAGACATTTGCATTTTCGGTGCCGTGAAAGATTTTCATTTCAGCTTTGCTCAGACAGTAGCTTCAACCCCTCGACTATGGGCACAAGACAAGTTTGATCGGTTTTAAGGCCAAATCTCAATCTTTGTTGCAAAGGCTCATAGCGAGTGAACTCCCCGACGATTTCGATGTGTCCTAAAGTAGTCGCCGCGAACTCAATGTAATCCTTTTCCCACATCGGCCTCAAGGTTGCTTTACCCGTTAGACTTTCATTCATTTTCGAAAGGCCTTCTAAAAACTGCATTAATGGCCAATCCTCGAAATAAAAGGTTGTGTCGAGTTGGAATTCGCCGGATCTCATCAGCAAGTCAACACAATAACCAGACCCGTCACGGAATTTGTTGCAATTCCGAAAGATAAGAAAAGAGGTCTCAGAGTTATGTGTTAACGTGATGTCCATCTACAGTCAAAGGCTCTACCAACCCAAAATATAAGCAAACATCAGCGGAGCGACAATCGAAGCGTCGGATTCGACAATGAATTTCGGTGTTGTCGCTTCGAGCTTGCCCCAAGTGATCTTTTCGTTCGGAACCGCTCCCGAATACGAGCCGTAGCTGGTGGTCGAGTCCGAGATCTGGCAGAAATAGCCCCAGACCGGAGCGCCATCGCGTTGGAGGTCCTGATGCAGCATTGGGACGACGCAGATCGGGAAATCACCCGCGATGCCGCCGCCGATTTGGAAGAATCCGATAGTCGAGTCGTTGGTCGCATTTGCCGTGTACCATTCGGCGAGCGACATCATGTATTCGATGCCGGTGCGCACGGTGTGGACATTTTTGACATCGCCGGTGATGACATGGCCGGCAAACATATTGCCCATCGTCGAATCTTCCCAGCCGGGCACGACCATCGGCAGATCTTTTTCCATCGCGGCGTACATCCACGAATCTTTGAGGTCGATCTGGTAATACTCCTCAAGCGAGCCGTTTTTCAGCACCTGATACATGAATTCATGCGGAAAATACTGTTTACCCGCCGCATCGGCCGCAGTCCAGACATCGACCATCGCTTTTTCGAGCCGCCGCATCGCCTCCATTTCGGGGATACAGGTGTCGGTCACGCGGTTCATATGGCGGTCGAGCAGTTCCTGCTCGTCCTGCGGCGTCAGATCGCGGTAATGCGGCACGCGTTCGTAATAGTCGTGAGCGACGAGGTTAAAAAGGTCTTCTTCGAGATTGGCCCCGGTACACGAAATGATCTGCACCTTGTCCTGACGGATCATCTCCGCAAGGCTCAACCCCAACTCCGCCGTCGACATCGCCCCCGCCAGCGTGACCATCATCTTCCCGCCTTTTGTCAGGTGCTGTGCGTAAGCCTCGGACGCGTCAATGAGCGCCGCCGAGTTAAAATGCCTGTAATGATGCTTGATAAAATCTGTAATATTGCCGTTCATATGTTATCTTTGCCCAAAGTAGAAATGATAACGCATTCACCGTCAACCGCGAATCACAACATGTATCGAATTCTCAGCATTTTCTTGTTATTGGTTAGCTTTTGCGCCTCATGCGGAGTGGGGCCGACCCAGAACAATGCTGTTGCCGAGGCATTCGAACGGCACCAAAGCAACATTCAGGTTGAGGGTGAAGGCGTGGTCTCAAAAATTCTGTCTGACGACACTTCGGGTCTTCCGCATCAGCAATTCATCCTGCGACTGCCGTCCGGACAAACTGTATTGATCGAGCATAATACCGACATTGCCCCGCGTATCGACGATCTGAAACAAGGCGATACCGTCAGCTTTTCCGGTGAATATATATGGAACGAAAAAGGCGGCCTCATTCACTGGACGCATCACGATCCGGCAAACCGGCACCCTGCCGGATGGCTAAAACACAATGGCCGGACGTATCAGTGATCTCGATATGATTGAATCAGAACGATTCGTTAAAGCTAACATCCCCCGCAACTGCGACCTGATAAGCTGATACGCGGCGTTCGAAGAAATTGGCGAGTTCCTGTACGTCCTGTAGATCCATGAACGAGAACGGATTTTTCGCGCCGTAAACCTTATTCATGCCGAGCATCACGAGCCGTTGGTCGGCGATGAATTCGAGATACTGCCGCATATCGCCGACCGACAGACCCGAAATACCGCCGCTCAGGATGTCTTCGGCAAATTGCATTTCGCATGTAACAGCCTCGTCGATCATCTCAACGATCTGTACTTTGAGCTCGGCGTCAAATAGCTCAGGCTCTTCGTTGCGAACCTTGTTGACGACGTCAAAGGCAAAGCTCATATGGGCTGATTCATCGCGAAAGACCCAATTTGTGCCAGCCGCGAGGCCGTGGAGCAGACCCTTTGACCGCAGAAAATAGACATAGGCAAACGCAGCGAAAAAGAAAAGGCCTTCGATACACGCGGCAAAGCATATCAGGTTTAGCAGAAACTGTTTGCGGTCGTCACGCGTCTGAAGCGAGTCGAGATTTTGGATCGAGTCGATCCATTTCATACAAAATTCGCCTTTTTTTCGGATCGACGGAATATTTTCGATCGCCGCAAATGCTTGCTCTCGTTCGTGGTGCTCGGGGATATAGGTATCTAGCAGCGTCAGGTAAAACTGCACATGCAAGGCTTCCTCATAAAGCTGCCGCGAAAGATACATCCGGGCCTCTGGCGCATTGATGTGTTTGTAGAGATTGAGAACAAGATTATTCGACACGATCGAATCGCCGGTCGCAAAAAACGCCACGAGCCGGTTGATCATATGCCGCTCCGACGGCGTCATCTTGTTCTTGAGATCCATCACGTCTGTCGAAAAATCGACCTCTTCGACCGTCCAAGTGTTCTTGATCGCATTTTTATACATCTCATAAAATTGCGGATACTTCATCGGACGAAGCGTTAAGTTAAAACCTCTATCTAATAACATATTTGCAACTCTTTACAACCGTGAAAAATTGACCTAATTCTGAGAATAAAGATCGACCTCAACGGCCTGACCGCTCGGTATCGTCACCCATTTCTCCTCTGTACCGGGCCAAAATAATCTAAATTCGTCCTGCCACGAATCTTCATCTGATTTTAAAAAATGATTTCTATTGTATCCGGTCGTATATCGGCAAGAAGCCATTTCACCGACCATGCCCAATTCCTGATCAATGATCCGCTTAAATCGTCCAATATCAAAAATCCTAACACACGCCTGGGAATTAAATTTCGCAGCTCTCTTAATACTGAAACTATTTGAGAAACAGAGTACCAAACCGTCTTCGTGTACCCGTCTTGCATTCACGACATCTGGGATAGGAAGTCCGTTCATCTTACCGCCGGTTACCGTCAAGCTGCCGAACACTGAGTCTTTTGAAATAAGTGGGTGATAAATATTCAAATCCACAGACGAGTTTACCATTACGCCTTCGTCCGGCGTATAACTTCCTGAGCGCTCCTCCCTTTGATACGACGTTGCGAGTCGAATAGGTATTCGACCGCCAGTGACCCAGATTCTTGCAAATTCTTTTTGAGGAAGATAAACGTATTTTTGCATACTAAGTTATCATTGACAGGCTTCGCAGGCTTCCGGATTCTCGAGTGAGCAAACAAGGGCTTCTTCATCCGTGTAAGTCTTCTTTATCTCAGTCGGTATTTCTATGTTTTCCGCTGATACCTGGGCGATTCGGGTTGCCGGGCGCGAACGCAGGTAATACGTCGTCTTGAGGCCTTTTTGCCACGCATACATATACATTGACGAGAGCTTGCCGATATTCGGGCTTTCCATAAAGAGGTTTAGCGACTGGCTTTGGTCGATAAACGCACCGCGGTCGGCTGCCATGTCGATCAGTGACCGCATTGGAATCTCCCACGATGTGCGGTAGATTGCTTTTAGCTCGTCGTCAAATTCGGCGATGTCCTGAACGGATCCCTCGGCTAGTTTGATCTTGGTGCGGATTTCGTCCGTCCACAAGCCAGCTTTCTTTAGTTCTTTGACTAGATATTTATTGATTTGAACAAAGTCGCCCGAGAGCGTTTCGCGTTTGAAGAGGTTCGACACTTGTGGCTCAATGCATTCGTAGCAGCCGGCAATTGAGGCGATTGTGGCAGTTGGAGCGATGGCGATCATTAGGCTATTTCGCAATCCCGTCGCTTTGATCTTTTCGCGAAGGGCGTTCCAGCGATCCATATCATCCGGAGTTACGCCCCAAAAATCGAACTGTAGATCGCCGTGTGCCGCCCGTGTTTCAAGAAATGCCGGATGCACCTCGCGTTCGACCGCGAGGTCGGACGAAGCGTCGAGAGCGGCATAGTAGATCTCTTCCTGAATTTTGGCCGAGATTTTGCGAGCTTCGTCCGAGTCGAACGGGAGACGCATCTGGAAGAAAACATCCTGCAAGCCCATCACGCCAAGGCCGATATTGCGCCAGCGGTTGTTCGAGCTGGACGTGCTCGGTATCGCGTAGTAGTTAAGGTCGATCACCTTATCAAGCTGGCGGACAGCAAGCCGAACGTTGCGTTGGAGCTTTTCAAAATCAAACTGGCCATCTTTTACATAACGGGCAGTGTTGATCGAGCCAAGATTACAGACGGCTGTCTCTTTGTCCGATGTGACCTCGATGATCTCGGTGCAGAGATTAGACAGGTGGACGACATTTTCGGGCCGCGCGGTTTGGTTCGATTTGCGGTTGCTTGCATCCTTGAACGTCATCCAGCCGTTACCGGTCTGGGCCATTGTCCGCATCATCTTGGCGTAGAGGTCGCGGGCGTTGATCTGCCGCATAAAGAGGCCTTCCTCTTCGGCTTTGACGTATGCGGCCTCAAATTCCTCGCCATAGAGATCGGGGAAATGCGGTACGACCTTCGGGTCGAACAGCGACCATTTGCCATCGGCCTGGACGCGCTTCATAAAGAGATCGGGGATCCAGTTCGCGAGATTCAAGTTATGGGTGCGTCGGGCCTCGTCGCCCGTGTTGTCGCGGAGCTCAAGAAAATCGTCGATGTCGGCGTGCCAGGTTTCGAGATAGACACAGCAAGCGCCTTTGCGCTTGCCGCCCTGATTAACCGCCGAGACGCTGGAGTCGAGCGTCTTGAGCCAGGGCACGATGCCGTTCGAGTGTCCATTTGTGCCGCGGATCAGCGAGCCCTGCGAGCGCACACGGTGATACGCGATGCCGATGCCGCCCGAGAATTTTGAGAGCATAGCAACGTCGGCGTATTTTTTATAGATGCTGTCGAGGCTGTCCAGCGGCGAATCGAGCAGGAAGCAGCTTGAGAGCTGCTCGTGCTGTGTGCCGGAATTAAAGAGCGTCGGCGTGCTCGGCACGTATTCGAGCGACGAGAACAGATTGTAAAGATCGATCGCTTCAAAAGGGTTTTCCGATAAGCCGCAGGCGACGCGCATCCAGAAAAACTGCGGGGATTCGATCACGTTGCGGGTTTCGGGATTTTTCAGAAGATACCGATCATATAACGTTCGCAGACCGAAGAACTCGAACCGGTCGTTACGCGACTGGTCGATCGCGTCATTTAGCTTGCGGCTGTTGTCGATCACAAATTGGGCGACGCGTTCGCCGATCAGGCCTTCCTTTACGCCAAAGGCGATCGACTGCGAGAACGAATGAATCTCCTGATTGCGGACCTCTTTTTCGACATACTGATTGAGCAGGCGGGCGGCCAGAAGCGAATATTCCGGCTCTTCGAAGATCAGGCCCGCGGCCGTCTGGATCGATAGTTTGTCCAACTCCTGTGTCGTCGCCCCGTCATACAGACCGCTGATGGTTTTGGTCGCGATCCGTAAGCTGTCGACACTCGGCAGATTGACGCAGCAACGCGTGATCGCGCGGACGATCTTATTAATATCGACCGGTTCGAGGGCCCCGTTTCGCTTACGGACCTGCATTCCCGTCTGGGCCGAATTGTCAGTTTGCCTTGCCGTTGCTGTCGCGGATTGACCAAAAGAAGTATCCATATTTTCAGATTCGTCCGGTGAAAAAGAGAGAGAAAGTCCCGCTTCCTCGCTTTAGATATTCCAAGCGTGGCCGTCGTTCACACCGTGTTTTCGTGTATTTGCAGGCGGGTCTTTGGATAAAGATCAAAGGCTATTTCCTGCAGTGGATATAGACTATATGGTAGTAGTTTGGCTTTGTCAACACTAAATATTGTGGTTTTAAAAATTTTCTCTAAGTCAAGTTTTTGCAGGCATTTAGCGCGCGCAGGGTCACGTAATGGGTTAAATGTTGTGTAACATCTCGGCAACCTCTGAAAACGCAATCACTTAAGCTTTAATTTCATCCCAAGATGCGTTCCGGCAAAGCCCAAATTCTCGTAAAATCGATGTGCGTTGGTACGATCTGTGTTGGTTGTGAGTTGCATGGAGACACTTCCTCGCTCTTTTGCCCTATCAATCGCCCACAGCATCAATTGGCGTCCGACACCTTTGCCGCGAAGCTCCTCATCAACACGAACAGACTCGACCGTCGCTCGCTTGCTGCCCTGAAAACTGACCGAGGGCGTTATCGTGAGTTGGAGCGTTCCGACGACCTTGCCGTCGAGCTCGGCGACGATCAATTCGTTGTTCTTGTCTGCTTCGATCTCACGAAAAGCGGCGATGTAGCTTTCGGGCAGCGGTTCCTCGTAACGTTCACGCTGCGTCCCAAGAAAGTCGTCGGCGAGCATACGGACAATTTCCGAGAGGTCATCGATAGTGGCTGTGCGAAATGTAAGGTCCATATTTTTTTTGTTTCCGGAACGCGCGTGTGTGACAGGTCATATTAGTCATTTCAATCCATAGAAGATGATAGCACAGAATGTGCCACATGTCAAGTAAAATTGCATCAATGAAACGCACGATCCAAAAAAATGTTGACTCCAAAAATGTCGGACGCTCAGTCAACCACAAGTTCGTCGTGAGCGAGCCAAACATTATCCGGCAGCAATTTTGAATCGCGTTCGTGCAAAATGTCATGATTCAGATGCGTCAAATACGCCCGCTTTGGCCGCAGGTCGGCGATGATCGTCAATGCTTCTTCGAGACAAAGATGTGTCGAGTGCGGCTTGATGCGGACGCAGTCTAAGACCAGTACATCGAGATCGCGCAAGGCCTCCATTGAGGCGGGCGGGATAGTTTTCAGATCGGTAGCATACGCGAAATCGTTAAAACGGTATGCTATCACCGGCAGTTTGCCGTGGATGACCTCGAGCGGCGTTACCTCGATGTCTTCGCCGATACAAAACGGCGCATTCGGCATAACCGTGTGCGGGATCAGTTGCGGAAGGCCGCCGCCGAAGTGTGTGGGGTTGAAAATATATTGGAAAATACGACGCAGATCGGTCCATGCGATCTCGTTTGCGTACACGCCCATCGCTCCGTGGCGAAAATTTAGCGGGCGAATGTCGTCGAGCCCGAAAACGTGGTCGACGTGGCAATGCGTAATGAGAACGGCGTCGAGGTGGCTGATCTTTGCCCGCAGAGCCTGCTGGCGAAAATCGATCGACGTATCAACAAGTATTTTCTTATCGCGATGCTCGATCAGGATCGAAACTCGCAGGCGTTTATCGCGAGGATCGTTGGAAAGGCATGTCTCACAGTCGCAGCCGATGGATGGAACGCCCGTCGATGTACCTGAGCCTAAAAAAGTCAGTTTCATGAGTTTTGGAGTTTATTGAGTTCGTTGAGTTACTCGAGCGGTATTCTCAATAAACTCGACGAACTCTTAACTCGACGAACTATTTCTTTCCGAGAATATCCGCGCCGGACAATTTCTGCGCGGCTTGAGCCTTGAGTTTTTCCTCGGTCGCCTGGACGAGCTGGACGTATTGCAGCCGCAGATCGGCGAGCAGGCCTTCGAGCAACTGGCTTTCTTTTGGATGCAGATTACCATTGGTCTTTTCGCGAACCATCGCGAGGACGTCGAGCCAGTATTTGCCGGTTTCGAGATCGAGGCTTCGCTGGCCGGTCGCCGGATGCGGTATTGCACCGAGTGCGGCGGCGGCATTTGTTGCGAGTGTCGACAAAAAATTGACAAAGCTTGCCGGGTCGTCTGCTCCCGGAATATCGCTATCGTCATCGGCTGCGATTTCGTCAGCGGGCTCCGGTAACGGCTCGCTCACAGTCGCCGCCGGCTCTTCTTTAGGAGCTTCAACCTTAGCCGGTTCGAGCGTTACGCCATCGCGAACCGAGCCGTCAGAGTTGAATTTTCGCCTGTCTGCAACCTTAAAATGTACTTCTTCCGATTCGTCGTCGTGGCCGATCATATGTTTTTTATCCTGTTTCGATAGTAGCATTTGGGTTTGAGTCTTGGAAGTGATGTGAATCCGGAGAGTCTTGAGAATCGGAAATGTAGGTGATCTCCCGACTCTCTTGACTCGCCAGACTCACTAGACTTTAATTAACCAATGTCCAAATCTTTTGATGAACTCATCGCCGTCATGGCCCGGCTTCGCGCTCCGGGCGGCTGTCCCTGGGATCACGAGCAAACGTATCAGTCGCTGTCGCAATATTTGCTTGAGGAGGCTTACGAGACGTTTGATGCAATCCAGGAAGCCGACGCGACCGGCGACACAGCAAACCTGCGTGAGGAGCTGGGTGACCTGCTGCTCCAAGTTATTTTCCACTCGACGATCGGTGCCGAGCGGGGCGATTTTACGATTGACGATGTTTCGACGGGCGTGACGCAAAAGCTGATCCTGCGGCATCCGCATGTTTTTGGCGATGCCAAGTTTGCACGGGCCGAGGATGTGCTCGACAACTGGGACCAGTTAAAGGCCGACGAGCGCAAGGCATCGGGAAAGGTCGAAAAGCCAAAAGAATCGATACTTGACGGGGTGCCGGTGCATTTTCCGGCGTTGCTCGAAGGGTTAAAGCTCACAAAAACGGCCGCGAAGGTTGGGTTTGATTGGGAAAATGCCGATCAGATCTTCGACAAGCTAGACGAAGAGACGACCGAGCTGCGAGCCGCGATCAAGAACGGCGACACCGAAAACATCGGCGAAGAGATCGGCGATCTGCTGTTTGTCGTGATGAATCTTGCCCGTAAACTCGACATTGAGCCTGAGACCGCGTTAAAGAAGACCAATCGCAAGTTCCGGCAGAGATTCAAATTTATCGAAGACGAATTAAAGCGTAACGGATCAACACCCGAAGCCGCAAGTCTCGACGAAATGGACAAGCTGTGGAACAGGGCAAAAGCGGGCGGAGCCTGAAAATATGGCGGTTTGGAGTGTTTCGTTTCAGTTCACACACACGCTTTTAAGGTGAAACACTGCTAGGTTTTTTGTCGTGCCTTAGATCTTGTTTGCTTGCGATGCTACAAGCATCCATTTACCCGTCATCTTTATCAACGTCAGCGTCGACCGGAATCGTCCGCTAATGTCATTTCCTTTTAGACGGCTATTTACATCGACCGTCGCAGTCACGGTAACCGTGTTCCCGAATAAATGGACCATTACCTCGGTGTATTTAACTGACGTGTATTTGAGGTCGCCGGACTTGATCGGGGCGTATCGCTGGTCTTTGTTCTGGATGTCACCGTTTGGAGCTACGAACGTATAATCGCTCGCGGTCAGGCTATCGAGAGTTTTGGTGTCGTTGGCGGTGAATGCGGCGGCAAAACTATTTATGAATTGACGAACGGCTTGTTCCTGCGCGTTGGGTTTAGAAGTCTGAGAGATGCCGGTCAGTGACGTCGCCAAGATGAGCAGGATACCAAAAACAATACTTTTCATATTTTTACCTCTTTTCCAGTATTATTCCGCAAAAAATTCCTGCAATCTTTCAAGTGTAGTTTTTTGAGCGGCCTTGTCGATCTCGCCGATCTTTTTAACAAGCCTGACAGTATCGACCGTGCGGATCTGATCGAGAACGATCGCACGTTCGCTTTTGAGAAAATTGACAGCGATGCGTGTCGGGTATTTTGCACTGGCAGCGGAGAGGGGAGCGATGATCACGTTTTGCACGTTGTGGTTCATCTCGTTTGGCGAGACGACGACGCAGGGCCGCGTGTTTCTGGCATTTTTCGATGGCTCATCGTCGAGATTGACAAGATAAACGTCAAAACGATCTACCATTGCCACTCCTTTTTCTCGAACGCGGTCGGCGAATTGCTGTTCAAAATTTCGTGATCCTCATTCTCGGCCATTGCCTTAAACGCCTCGTCCCAACCGGAGCGCGGTTTTTTTGCATTACGGATGAGGATCCCGTCAGGATGAAGTTCGAGATCGACCTCGCCCGTGATACGGCTGTCTTCGAGCAGCATTTTAGGGATACGAATGCCCTGTGAATTACCGATCTGGATGATCTGGGTTTTCATAATTACATCGTAATTACATACGAAAGGCCAGTCAACTTTCGTTAAGGTTTAGCCCGCAAATCGAGCTTTACGAGCTTCCTGTTCAACTTGATCGAGATCAAGGATTACATCCGTACCATTCATGTATTTCCAAAGAACTTCGGGTATCAACACGGACCCATCCTCCTGTTGATAATTCTCCAGAATGGCGATCCACGTTCGCCCGACGGCGAGGCCGCTGCCGTTGAGCGTGTGGACATACTCGGGTTTGGCTCCGCCCGCCCGCCGAAAACGTGTATTCATCCGACGTGCCTGAAAGTCCCCGCAGTTAGAGCAGCTTGAGATCTCGCGATACGTATTCTGGCTTGGCAGCCAGACCTCTATGTCGTAGGTTTTTGTCGCGCCGAAGCCCATGTCGCCAGTCGAAAGGATCATTGTGCGATACGGCAAGCCGAGAAGCTCCAAAATGCGTTCGGCGTTTGCCGTCAGTTTTTCGTGTTCCTCAACAGAATTTTCAGGCAGCGAAAGCTTTACCAATTCGACCTTTTCAAATTGATGCTGGCGGATCAGCCCACGCGTATCGCGTCCGTAGCTACCGGCTTCGCTGCGAAAACAAGGCGAGTACGCGACGAAATATTTTGGCAGTTCGGTCGCGTCTAAAATCTCCTCGGAATGGTAATTGGTCACCGGTACCTCGGCTGTCGGTATCAAAGCAAATTCGCGATCATCCTTTATGTGAAACAGGTCGTCTTCAAATTTCGGCAGTTGATTAGTACCGAAAAGAGCTGTCCGATTAACAAGAAATGGCGGCAGCGTTTCGTTGTAGCCGTGCTCGGTCGTGTGAACGTCGAGCATAAAATTGACAAGCGCGCGGCTCAAGCGGGCACCCGCTCCGTTGAGAATTGCAAAGCGTGAACCCGCGATCTTGGTTGCTCGTTCAAAATCGACGATGCCGAGCGCTTCGCCCAGATCGACGTGATCTTTTATCTCGAAATCAAACTCACGCGGCTCGCCCCAGCGACGGATTTCCTTATTTGCGGACTCGTCCGCACCAACCGGCACATCCTCATCCGGGATATTTGGCAAGCCTGAGAGCAATTCGCGCATTGCTGTTTCGGCTTCGTCACGTTGATGTTCGAGAGCGGCCTGTTTATCTTTCAGCCCCGCAATCTCAGCCTTTTTCGCATCGGCTTCGTCACGCTGGTCCGATTGCATTAGAGCGCCGATCTCTTTGCTAGCGGCGTTGCGTGTCTGATTGACGTTGTCCGCCTCACCGATTACACGTCGGCGCTCGGCGTCCAGCTCGACAAATTTATCGAGCGTATCGCCCGGAAAATTACGGTTCTGCAAAGCTTTGCGAACCGCATCCAGATTTTCTCTTACAAAATTAAGGTCTAACATAATTGTCGTGCTCACCCGGCACGAATCGCCCTAACGGAAAATGTAACTACAATGTTATCACTTACTGCCGAACGGATTAAACATCTATTGGTCTACGTGAAACATGGGTAGTGGGTCAGTTTGAAAAATAAACTCGTTTCCTTTGCAATGGCATAGCCCACGCCGTTTCGGCGTTCCTTGTTTAATTGCCGTTGCCTTTAGGCAACGGATAACGACATACCAGCTGCTCGGGGGTTTAGCCCCAGATCATTGGGGCTAAAGCCCCGAGCATGTATTCAGACCTTTACCCGTTCGCTAAAGCGAACGGCAATTTTAAACAGCCTCGCTGTACAAGGCATTTGATCCATTAACCCGATTGAATTCAAACTGACCCACTACGCGAAACATGAGATTGGTTGTTTCTCCGGCATTTTTAACCTAAAATCTACAGTTTGTCTTCCGTAAAAGACTTATCGAATTTAGCAAAGTTGGTATGACAAACAAAATTCGCAAGGCTGTTTTCCCCGCTGCGGGTCTCGGAACGAGGTTTCTGCCCGCGACCAAGGCGTCTCCTAAAGAGATGCTACCGCTGGTCGATAAACCGCTGATCCAATACGCCGTTGAAGAAGCGGTTGCGAGCGGCATCGAGTCGATCCTTATTATCACGGGCCGCGACAAGGGCGCGATCGAAAATCATTTTGATATTTCGTTCGAACTGGAGCAAATGCTCAAAGAACGCGGCAAAGACGAAATGTTCGACCTCGTACGGGCAGTTTCGGACCTCGCTCAAATTAGTTACACGCGGCAAAAACAGGCGCTTGGTTTAGGCCATGCTATCTATCAATCGAAAGATTTCGTCGGCGATGAGCCGTTTGCGGCCCTTCTTGCGGACGATATTATCGACAGCGAAAAACCTGCGTTGCAGCAGATGGTCGAGGTTTTCGAAAAATACAACGCTCCGGTTATAGCGACCATGCAGGTCGAGGGCGAGGCCATTTCGCGGTTCGGCGTGATCGATGCCGATGAAGTGGCGCCTAACGTTTATAAGATCAACGACATGGTCGAGAAACCGGCTTTTGCGGATGCTCCGTCAGATCTCGCGATCATTGGCCGGTATATCTTTACGCCCGATATATTCCAGGCGATCGAGCAAACAACTCCGGGGTCCGGTGGCGAAATTCAGATAACCGACGCGATGCGATTGTTGCTGAAAGAGCGTCCATTCTACGCCGTCAAGCTCGACGGTACGCGGCACGACGCGGGAGACAAGTTCGGTTTTCTCAGGGCGACGGTCGAATTTGCACTCAAGCGCGACGATCTCGGAAAGGAGTTTCGCGAATATCTCAAAACCCTGGATCTCGATTGACAACCGACAGCGTTAGCGGTTCGTGCGAACGTGTTGGAGACTCAACGCGAACTGCAGCAAGATCAAGAGAACCACGCCAATTACCAGTACATACATTCCCAAATAAAGACTGCCGGTTTGATTTGAAATAAACCCGATCAACCAGGTCGATGATGCCGCGCCCAATGTTCCGCAAATGAAAAGCGGCGTTGCCCGTTTCGTCGCCGTCGGGCCGAAGGTCTTGGAAAACCGCGCAACATTGGTCGGAAATATCCATGACGTTCCAAAACCGGCTATCGAAGCGCCGAGGCTCAACCCGATCACCGTACTCGCGGAGAGGGCCAGGATCATGCCGAGAAGCACCACAACCAGACCCAGCATCAATATTTTGTTTTCGTTTAGGAATCGAAAAAGTGCCGGTGCGACTCCGCGGCCGATCACAAAAAACGAAAAATAGAGCAGTGTAGGCGAGATCCAATGCACCAGCGGTTGACCGTCAAGCCGTCCGGTGTAGGTTGTCAACCAACCGCCAACGCCGCTTTCGAAACCGACGTGAATGAAATTGAAAAGAGCGATCATCCAGGCGATCGGCATCGTCCAGATAGGAATGTCTTCGCCTTTTTTACCCTCGACCGAATGTGGCGCGTCCGTGTTCTTGTCTTTCGCCGAAAGGAAAAGTAACAAGGCAAATATTAGAAGCGGAATGGCAAGGATAAATGTTGTCAGGCCAATATTATCGGTCGTGCTCCAGAGATCAACGAACGGCTTGCAAACAATCGCCCCGATACCCCAGCAGAAATTGAGAACGCTAAGCGCGGAGCCGGGCCGCTCGGGGTTCAATTCGAGCACCAGCATATTGATGGACGGCAATGTCATTCCAATGCCGATGCCGTTTATCAAAAATCCGATCAAACAGACCGAGAAGACGTCTACATTCATCAGCAGAATGCCGCCGGCCATCGTAACTCCGCCGAGAATCGTTGCCGCAAGGAAATTGTTTCGCCGGGCAAAGCGGCTCGTGAGGTACGTGCCGAATAGCGAGCCTGCAAACTGGGCCGGAAAAAAAAAGCTGACCTGGAGGTCGTTGAGCGAAAAATGCCGTGCCAGGCTCGGCAATAGCTGACCGATCAGGACCGTCACGATGCCGGAGAGGAAAAACACGACATGCAGGTTTATTTTTAGAAAACGATTCGCTGTCGGTTGCTGCATAAAAGGGTGTTGTCTCAATTAATTAGCTAATTGTGCCAAGTTATTTCGATTGAAGAAAGACGTACATGGGCGATATCTCTGAGCAAACGGACATAGTCCGGGTGCGCGATCCTATATTATTCGCTTAAATCGACTCTATTCGTTAAAATCTAATTAAATTGACCGGATGAAAATTATGTCCGGAAGCGAAGTCACAGATGCCATTTTCCTCGATCGAAGACGCCGCTCGCGATATCCGCGACGGCCAAATGATAATAATCGTCGATGATGAAGATCGCGAAAACGAAGGCGATCTCGTCTGCTCGGCCGAAAAAGTAACACCTGAGATCATCAATTTTATGGCGGTCCATGGTCGCGGGCTGATCTGCCTGCCGTTAACCGAGGAACGCTGCGACGAACTCCAGCTTTTTCCTCAGACGACCGAAAACACGTCAAGCATGGGAACGGCCTTCACAACCTCAATCGAGGCCCGCGAAGGCGTGACGACGGGTATCTCGGCCGCCGACCGGGCAAAAACGATCCTTACCGCTGTTGATCCTAATTCGAAACCGACGGATCTGGCGCGTCCCGGTCACGTATTTCCATTGAGGGCAAAACGCGGCGGCGTTCTGGTGCGCGTCGGCCAGACGGAGGCGAGCGTTGACATCTCGCGGATCGCCGGTTTGCAGCCGGCGGCCGTGATCTGCGAGATCATGAATGACGACGGGACAATGGCTCGCCTGCCGGAGCTTGAGGTATTTGCGGAGAAGCACGATCTAAAGATAATCTCGGTCGCCGATCTGGTGCGGTACCGGATCGAAAAGGAAACGCTTGTCCGGCGGATCTTCGAAACCGATCTGCCGACCGAGTTTGGCGTTTTTAGGACGATCCTTTACGAAAACATTATCAACGGCGAAACTCACGTTGCCATGACGATGGGCGATGTTTCGGGGACAACGGAGCCGGCCTTGGTTCGCGTCCAAACCGAGAACATAACTTTCGCAATGTTCGGGGCGATAATAGGCGAGGCAGCCGCGGCGATGAGAGCGTCTCTTGAAAAAATTTCAGCTGCTGGGTATGGCGTCATACTGTACCTGCGGCAACGAGAGAATAATCTTGACCTGGTGAATCAGCTGCGGACATACGCTCTGATGAACGAAAGCGGCGTCGATTTTCAAACTGCCAGACGCGAAACGGGTTACGGAAAGGTCCATGATTACGGGATCGGCGCCCAGATATTAAAGGATCTTGGCGTGAAGCGGATTCGTCTTTTGACCAATCATCCGCCGAAAATAAGCGCGCTAGAGGCTTTTGAACTTGAGATCGTTGAGGCCGTTAAACTCTGATCTTGTTCACAGTATTAAATGTCGAAGAAGGATCTCGAAAAAAAAGAAGCGGTCGATAAAAGCCCGCCAACGGCTGACGCATCGGATGTTGGGCAGCCGTCCGCCAAGCGACGACTTTTCATTCGTCGCAAGTTTTTGATATCAGCCGCCATTGTCGGGTTCATTGCCCTTCTTGTCGTCGTTATTGCGGCTCTATTATTTCGTGCCGGTGTTTTTGACACCTATACCAAGGATCAATTCCGGGCGAAAATGGCTGATATCGGGATCGTTTTCGATGCCGAAGTTTTCCGCCTTTCCTCCTCGCCGCTTGAGCTTGAGATCAAGAACGCCACTTTCAACGATAAAACTACAGGGGAAAAGCTGTTTTTCATCCGCGATGCGCATTTGGGAATGACGATCGTCAATCTGCTGTCGTTGCGGCTGAGCCGCGACATAAATATCGACACGACCGACATCAACGGTGCCGAAGTTTGGGTGAAATTTGACGAGAATGGCAGGTCCAATTTCTCCAATCTGAAATTGATCGAGGACCAGGGTGGTTCGGCGGTCAATTTCAAATACGATTCGGTCAATTTTTCGATGAAAGACAGCGTCGTGCATTTCGGCGATGTATCAAGAAAGATCTCGGCCGATGCAAAAAATCTAATGTTTCTGCTGTCACCCGAAAAAGCGGACATTGCAGACGCCCAAAAACGTTACAAATTTGACCTGACCTCGACCGACTCTAACTTTGCTTATGACGCAAAAATGGTCGAAAAGATAGACATCCGCGCGACGGGAATTGCGGATAATAATGGCGCGGAAGTAACGAGTTTTAAGCTCCAAACTCCGATCGGCGACTCGACCTTGAGCGGCAAACTCACCGATTGGGCAGCGCCAAAATACGATTTCGATATTCAGTCGTCACTTGATTTAACTCAGGCATCGAGCATTTTTGCTAACGAAACGTCGCTGACCGGCGTCGGCAATTTTAAGGGCAAAGTCACTGGCGAAGGCGAAAGTTACAAAATCAAGGGCGAGGCAGATTCGGAATCGCTTCGCGTCGGTGGCGTCTACCTCAAAGCGATAAACGTCGCCGCGACGGTCGCCGGCACGAACGCAAATTATGAGGCGGACGGCTCGCTCATTGCCCAAATGTTAACCTTCGAGGATTTTCGCGTAGATTTTCTCAAGGCGGTCGGCAACGTTCGAGGGACAGGTACTGATTTTAGATGGGTCGGAGAACTACAGGCAGTTGCTGCCAAATCGAAAGGGTTGACGCTCGGGGGATTGTTTCTGTCGGACGCCGTGGCAGAGTATAAGGACAGGCAATTTCGAGCCGAATCGGGAAATGGCCGGGCACAGAAATTTTCGATAGGCGATGCCGAGTTTGCGGAATTGACTGCCCGTAATCTGAAATTCTCGACGGCGAACGGCTTGACAAATCTGGCAACGCCATCGGCACACGCGAAATCCTTCACCACGAAAGATTACAGTCTCCAGGGCGTGAACGGTCGTAATGTCACCATAAAGCATACGGACGGACACACCAATGTCGGTGTCGGCCGCATAACTTCGGAGACGGCGGCGATAAAAAACGCGAAAGTAAAAAATCTTTCGGTGGATGAATTCCGTTTTACCGACGTTCGGAATTCGACGGAGGTTACCGCAAAGAATCTGCATGCCGATCAGGTGAATATGAACGGAGCAAGGGTCGACGGTTTAGACGCCCCGTCGGTCGACATCGTAAATCGAAATGGAGAGACCGTTGTTTATTCGGACAAGCTGCATGTTGCGAAGCTGGACACCGGTGCCGCGATCCTTGGCAGCCTGAATATCGGCGGCGTACGTCTCACGATCAGGCAGGGACATGTCGAGGCAAAGTCGGACGACATCGACGCGGGAAGCGTAACGCTGGCAAAGACAAGCAGTTTGCCCGATGGGGGAACGCTTGAGGCGGTAAAGGTTTACAAACCGGTCTACTCGCTCGAACCGTCAGGCCGGTATCGTGCCACTGCCGATATGAGCATCGGTGGCGGAGCATTGGGGAGCATTTCGCTCGGCGCGGCAAAGGCAAAGATAGATGTAAATAACGACCGCATCGCTCTTGACGAACTAACCGCGTCGATCATGAGCGGACAGCTTGATGGCAAAGCGGCAATAGCTCTTAATGATCGAAGCCAGTCAATCTTTAACGGCAACTTTTCTGATCTCGATATTTCAAAGCTCCTTGCCTTGCAGGGCGGACGCGTGATCCCGCTCGAGGGGAAAACGACCGGCCGTGTCGATCTCACATTTAATGGAATAAACTTTCGCACCGCAAGCGGAACTTTGAACGCCGATATTGCAGCGAACGCCGGCTCGGCTGATAAGGGGCTCATTCCCGTTAACGGGACGGTTAAGGTGAGCGGCACAAACGGGCTTTTCAATGTCGATCTCGCGAATCTGAATTCGGAAAAAAGCAAATTGACCGCGACCGGACGATTTGATCTAAAGGACGCAAACTCAAACCTTGCGGTTGGGCTGACATCGACCGACGCTTCCGAGATTGACCGTCTGGTTCGCGTATTGGGTGTTTCGCCGGAGCTTGAGCATCAGCTTGATTCCATGCAGATGCAATTTGCGGGAAATCTTAAATTCAACGGCAATATTACGGGCAATTTGTCAGACCCAACCGTCGAGGGCCGGGCGGCACTGGACTCGCTGTCAATGCGTGGCCGGGATGTTGGGAGCGTTACGACCGATATTTCCGTTTCGCCGCTCGGGGTTGATCTCCGCAATGGCAAGCTGCTGGAGCATGGGGGCGGCAATGCTTTATTCACAATAAATATTCCATTTGGCGGCACGAATAACGTTGCGGTCAAAGCAACTCTCTCCGGAGTCAACGCGGGCAATCTTTTCGCGGCCCTGCCGATTGATCTTCCCGAGAGGATCCGTGACCTGGACGGCAGTACGTCAGGCACGGTCGACATCAGCGGGCTACCTAACGAGTCCAGGGGCGAGGTCAATCTTTCGGCGGCAAAAGGAACTATAGCCGGCCAGTCATTCGACAATCTTCTGGTCAAAGCAGTATTCAGCGGGACCTTGATCAACATCGAAAAAGGCGAAATGCAGATCGGTGCGGGACGGCTTAATGTCGACGGCAATTACGACCGGGCATCTCAGGCATTCAACCTGTCGCTGACCGGCAAGACGATACCGGCGCCTCTGCTCATGGCACTGTTGCCGAAAAATGACAACGTTCCGATTATTACGGGCGACGTCAATTTCGTCGCAAAGGCCACCGGGACGGCTGATAAGACGGCCACGTACGACGTTAACTTTAACGGCTCGGCGCCGAATTTGATCGTCGGCGACAACACCATCGGGACGGTTGCCTTCAAGGGAAATACCGCCAATCAGACGCTGAACGCGGACCTGACCGCCGATCTCGGCGGACATCCGCAGAAAATCAACGCGACGGTGAATTTTGGCAATGACGATCTTCCGTTTATGGTCGCGACCGATTTTAATCAAAGCCCGGTCGAACCATTCATGGCGTTCATTCCCAAATTGAAAAACGTGCCGGTGACCGGAACAGGTACCGGACGAGTAGAGTTTGGCGGAAATCTGTCTCACGTGGACGATAAAGGAATTCGCACGTATTCCGCAGAGGGACTTAGCGGCACCGCACAGTTTTCGCAGCTTGCCCTCCAGATCCAGGATACGCCGCTGTCCGCGGCGGAACCGATCCTGATCAGGTTTAATACGAAGGAAATTGTTTTTGAAAAGGCGAAGTTCGCCGGCGGAGGCTCCAACATGACCATCGCCGGAACAAAGGCTCTGACGGCTGACGGCGTAAATAATCTCTCGATCGACGGCCGTGTAAACCTGAGCCTAGCAAACCTTGCTACCAAGGACACGTTCTTTTCGGGCTTTGCCGATACGTCGATCAGGCTGCTTGGGCCGAATTCGACGGCACGGCTTTCCGGCAGGGCGAATGTCGTCAATGGCTCGGTCGCAACCTTTGTCGGCACGGACAGGTTTACCCTCGACCGCGTTAAGGCCGCGGTCATATTTACGACGAATCAGGTTGAGATCGAAGAAGCGTCCGGGTACCTTGGCGGCGGCAAATTTACGGCTACCGGAGGCGGTTTTCTGGAGGGGTTGTCGATCAAGGCGTTCAGGGTCTCGCTCGACGGACATAATGTGACGGTTCCGCTGCCTAAGGATTTTAATACGACGGGTGACGCTAAGCTCGAAATAACCGGTGAGCGGGAAACAGCAGCCGACAATCTGCAACTGACGATCGGCGGCCACGTGTTTGCTCGCCGCAGCATCTATTCGAAGGACATCGATCTCGCGAATATCGTTGGCGTGCGGCGCGATCCGACACTTGCGGGAAACGGCAGTTCGGTTTCGGCTCCAAAGTTTGATCTTGTGATCGAGGGACGTGATGCCCTTGTCGTCAGAAATAATGTGGCCGATCTGACCGCGTCCGTTTCGCTTGTGCTGACCGGCGATGCGTCAAATCCGAGTGTGACCGGCCGAATAACGGCGAATAGCGGTACTATCCTTTTCCGAAAGGACCGGTACGAAGTGCTGAGAGGCGTGCTCGAATTTCCGCCCGGTACCGACTTTGAGCCGATCATTAATCTACAGGCCGAATCGGAGATCGCCGGATATCAGGTTTTCGTTAATTTGGTCGGGCCTCTGAAAGATTCGGAGCAGCTATCGGCGACCGTGCGCTCCAGTCCGGCTTTGCCGCAGGCGGATGTGGTCTCGTTGATCACGACGGGGAACCTTGCTAATACTAATGGCGGAATACCGACGCTTGCCCAGTCCGGTATCAATACCGCCGCCGAGATCCTCGCGGACACGATCATCAATAATCCGGCCCGAAAGGCAACCGATAAGCTCTTTGGGCTCAATGTATTCGAGATCGATCCGATAATTTCCGGCCAGCAGTTAAATCCGACGGCCAGACTGACGGTCGGTCGTCAGATCAACAATAATTTGCGGGTGACGTACTCGACCAATCTTTCGCAAGACCAGAATCAGGTGCTTGCCCTCGAGTACAGAGTGTCGAACAAGCTCTCGTTCGTGGCGCAGTACGAGCAGCGGGCATTGAACAACGTCACGAGGACCCGCGACAATTTTAGTTTTGAAATTCGTTTCCGGAAGAGGTTTTGAGGCAGATTGAAAAAGGGCTCTAATATCGATCGACAGTTTTGTGCGGCCGTGCGTTTAAGGGACGTTGGCTTTTTTGCCGTGTCGGCTGTCCTTAGGGTAGGGTTCGTCGTCGCCCTGTATATGATGGCATTATTGACCATTTGTGCCCAGAGCAGGTTCGAAAAACAGCGCATCGACAAGATCGAGATCAGTTTTGGTAAAGCAAAAATAGACGACCCGCTGGCCGACCAGTATCGTCTGATCGCCAAAGAAACTTTAGGGCCGACCTATTCAACGACGCGTGTCCGCGACGCGATCGAAGCCCTTTACGGCCAGAAAAAGATCGATACGGTCTCCGTCGCGGCTTCATCGAATGCGGCGGGCGGCGTCGATCTGCTGTTCGATATAAAGCGAAAGATCCAGGCGGAAAAGGTCGCCGTGGTGGTTGGTCAAACGATAGGTGATGCGGTGCTTGAGCAGGACATTTTGTTTAAGCTCAATCTGCTTACGCCCGGCACCACGATCACCGAACAAACGCTTCGGAATAACGCCGACGAGATCCTGGATTATCTGCGTGAGCGTGGATTCTATCAATCCGAAGTCACTTACGAGCGTAAACCGCTCCAAAGTGAGAATGAGGTCGGCGTTACGTTTAGAGTGACGCCACATACCCAGACAAAGGTTGAGGAATTTCGAATAAACGTAGATGGCTTACAAAAGCCGATCCTGCCCGAAAGGTTGAAACTGCGTGTCGGCGGCCCGTTTTCGCGCGATAGATTAACGGCAGATCTCGCCAAGATCCGGGATACACTCAGAAAGGACAATTTCATTGCGCCGCAGCTTGAAGATCCCCGCGTAACCTATGACAGTGACACGAACAGCGTTTCGATCGACCTTACGGGAAAGGTTGGACCAACCGTCGTTGTAAAGATCGACTCTCCAAAAGTAAAGGTCGGTGAAGCAACACAGATGAAGCTTTTGCCGATAAAACGCGACGGAACTCTCGATTACGCCGCCATCATTGAGGGCCAGCGGCGGCTGGCGAATTATTATCAGGAGCAGGGATATTTTTTCGCACACGTGACACCCGTATGCTCGGTGACGCCGATCCTAAATGACAGCGAAAACAATCCGGTCGCTAATAGTACCGAGTTTTTGTGTTCGATCCTTAGTGGCGAGGACCTTATAGGGCGTAAGGTCGAGGTCGATTACCGCGTCGCGCTGGATCGGCGGCTGCGGCTCACGACTATCCGTGTTCGCGGCACTGATAAATTGACGGTCGAAGATGTTTCGACGGTGCTCGGATCGCAGGTCGCCACGGTTTTGGGGGTTGTGCCATTTCTCGGTTATGGCCGTGGTTACACGAGCGAGACGATCCTTGAGGACGACCGCACGACGCTCCAATCATTAATGTCGGAGCTCGGCTATCGTGACGCCAAGGTGCAGGTAAATCAGGGCGTGTCACCAAATGGCCAGGACCTGATCATTACTTTTGTGATTGACGAAGGTGTGCCGACCGTTGTTTCGGACGTGAGCATTGCGGGTAACAAGGCCGTTCCGACATCTGAATTAATGGCTGAGTTGCCAGCACTTACGACCGGCAATTACTCGCGGGCACGCGTCAGAAACGCAGTCCAGAAACTGTCGGAATACTATTCAAAACTCGGGTACTATGATGCCCGTGTCGTATCGTCCGTCGTAGAGACACCGGTTGTTTCGGGTGCAGGCAAGAGAATTGTAAAACTCGAATTCAAGGTCCAGAACGAAGGCAGGAAAGTCAGGATCGACCGCATTCTTGTCAACGGCAACAGTGGTGCGCATACGGAGGCGATCCTAAGGGCGCTCACGCTAAAACCGGGCGAACTGCTTCGTGCTCCTGACATCTATACCAGCGAGCAAAATCTGTACGCTACTGACGCATTCAAACGGGTCGACATCAAGCTGCAGCCAAAGGGTGATACGGCGGGCGGCGAACGGCTTACGGATCTGGTTGTAAATGTCGAAGAGCAGCCGCCTCGCCTTATTTCATATGGCGGCGGGTATTCGACGGATGTTGGTGCTAACGGTTTCTTTGACATTCGTCATGTAAACCTTTTTGGAAAATTATGGCAGGGAGGGGCCCGGGCCAAGATGAGTCAGCGCCAGCAGCTTGTACAATTCGACCTGATAAACCCGAGATTTATTCACGATGGGCCAAAGCGATTTGCTCCTCTTACACTATCCGTTTTGTATCAGCGGGACGCGACCGTCACGCGATTTTTCCGTTCGGCCTTTGATAAGGGAACCTTCGGCGTGGTTCAGCGGGTCGACGACAAAGGGAATCCCATAGATACTTTTGGAAACAACACCGGCAGCCCGACCCTGAATCGCTTTTCGGTATCGGCCGAGACCAGCCGGACGGTAAGCCAAAAGAGCCGAAGCTATCTTTTCTTTCGTTACCGCTATGAAGATGTCAGGCTATTCAACATCGAAAGTCTGCTGATAAAGGAGCTGTTGCGACCGGACCAAAAAACGGTCATCTCGGGTTTCGGCGCCACATTTGTCCGCGATACTCGGCAAAACTGTTCGGTCAAGTATTCGCTGCTCGAGTTGATCGCCAAAGGAGAGCAGTCCGATCCCTGTCGCTACAACGCTAGTGACCCGACGAGAGGCGACTATTTGACGGCGGATTTCAATGTCTCGCTTCCAACGCTCGGTGCCAACGTTGGCTTCGTAAAATTTCAAGCCAGCTACAACATCTACCGCACATTTTCCGCGTTGCGAAATACGACACTGGCGGCGAGAGTGATCCTCGGCGTCGGGCAAGTATTCTCAGGCGGCGACCGGTTTACGAGCGCATCGTTTCCCTCGTTGAACGGACTATTGCCTATCAGCGAAAGGTTTTTCGCGGGTGGTTCGAATTCTCTGCGTGGATTTAATTTCGAAGAGGCGGGACCTCGCATTGTCATTGTTCCGACCGGAATATTTCGCGACAGCAAGCGAAATCAGATCCGGCTTGACCCGTTTACTGTCCCGTTTGGCGGCAACGCCCTCGCGGGTGTGAATCTCGAGGCACGGGTGCCGCTTACCAAATCGGTCCGTGCCGTTCCATTCTACGATGGCGGCAATGTGTTTCGACGCGTCGGCGATATTTTCAAAGCGCCGACTGATACGCCGAACAGCGTCGAACTGCAAAACCAACGGGCGTTATGGACGCATACCGTCGGCTTAGGTCTGAGAATAAAGACACCAGTCGGGGGAGAATTTGGTGTTGATTACGCTCGTTTGTTAAATCCAAGCAGGTTTTTGATCCCACAGACCATCGGGCCGAATGCTATATATTCTTTGCCCCAGGACCACATTCACTTTCGGTTCTCTCAGGCGTTCTAAATTTATTAATTGATCGCGTTGGACGAGAGAACATGAGATTCGTCGAGTTCGACGATGAAACTGTCGCCGGAAGCCGGTTCTTCCGTTGCGGCGTCGGGATTGGCCGCGACGGTTTTGTTTGAGAGTGCGGCATACAGTTTGCGGCTGCTTTTGCGTTCGTACATTGCCTTGTCAGCCGCGATTATCATCTGATCGAAAGTTTCGCCGTCTTTCGGATACCCGGACGCACCGAGGCTAACGCCTACCGAAGCAAACGTATCGTTTTCAAAGGTGAGCGAGAATGAATTCACGGACTTTTCGATGCGATCGCAGAGGTCGGTGACGTCGTGCGCTCCCGTATCCGGGATCAGGGCAACAAATTCGTCGCCGCCGTAGCGGGCCAGAAAATCGTAGTCACGCAATTGTCCGAGAATGACCTGGCCGATCTCCATCAGCATTTGATCGCCGACCTTATGGCCGAATGAATCGTTGACCGCCTTAAAGCCATCGAGATCAAGCATTAGCAGCTGAAAACTGTTGCCGTTACGACTTGCGCGGGCCACTTCCTTTTCAAATTGAAGCTGCAGGCTTCGTGCGTTCGGCAGTCCTGTCATCGGATCGGTTAAAGCATGAGTTCTGGCTTCGTCGTGTTGCAGCGATTTTCCGATGGCGTCGGCCGCTATGCGTGCAATTGTTTCAAGGAGTCGGATGTGTTCCTCCTCATAGCTCTCAAGGGTCTGAGAATAGATCGTAACAGCACCCACCAATTCTCCGTCGGCGATGAGCGGGACCGACGCCATTGTCGAATAGAGCTGGGTGAGTTCGACCTGTGCATATGAAAAATCCAGATCAGGATCAACGTTTTGGACGGTCTCGCCGGACTTGAGAGCGAATCCCGTAGCTCCCTGACCCACCTTTACACGACGTTGCGACAGCTCGTCAGAATTTCCCCCTTCAACATGGGAGGCAACGGCATACTTTTTCGTCGCGTCCAGAAGATATAGTGCACAAGTATGATACGGTACAAATTCGCCCACTTTTTTGGCAAACATCTCCAGGGTTTCCTGCAGGCTCACCGACGAGCTAAATTCGCGGGCAAGCTCATAGAGGCTAAAGACTTCGCGATTGGCCAGCTTGATCTGTTCGGCGTAATTCTGATCGCCGCGAGAGGTTTCCAGTGACCTTACATCGGAGCTATCCGAATACGCGAGGCCCTGCGCGTTAACTTCCGTCTCGATAAAGCCGAGATTGCGAATCAGAATCTGGACGATAGCCGGATCAAATCGCGTTCCGGAGCCGTCAAGGATTATCTGACGTGCCTTTTCCCGCTCGACGGGAGGCCGATATGGCCTCGCCCCGCGCAGGGTGTCGTAGGCGTCGGCAACGCTTAAGATCCGCGCTGTAAGCGGAATTTGCTCGCCCTTAAGTCCTTCAGGATAGCCGCGGCCATCCCAGCATTCGTGGTGATATTTGACGGTCGGTACCACCGGATAATCAAACCCAACTTTCTCCAATATCGAAGCACCGACTACCGGGTGAATTTTTGTTTTTTCAAGCTCGGCCGCAGTCAGACCGCCGGTTTTATTCAATATATGATCGGGAATGGCCAACTTTCCGATGTCATGCAGCAACGCTCCGGTTCGGAGTGCGTTTATTTCATTTTCGGACAATCCGAGGACCTTACCGATGCCGACCGCATAAATCTGGGTTCGCCGCACATGTCCGTGGCCAACCTGATCGCGAGCGTCAATTGCCGTTGCAAGTGCTTCGACTGTCGCCAGATGGACACGGCTGAATTCCTTTATCTGTTTGGTGTTCTGCTCGAGGCTCTTAACGTGGGCCCTATACGCAAGAAATGATGCAACTACAAGAAACCCGACCGCAGTCACAGTGATCATCGAGAATTCGATGAACGAAGAAACGATCAGACCGACAACAACAAGAGCGACCAGGAATAGGGCGCCAAAGAGCACTTTAGTTTGAAGCGGAAATTTATTCGGCTGATTGTTTTTCATCTTGGGGCGGCTGCTAAAGGCGATACGTGCAGGTTAGTATTTTTGAATTTCATCGTTTTGTCCGAGATCTCGGCAAGACGTTCGGAGCCCGATTAAGCAGACTTCCCGGTCAAAACAAATACAAATATCGTGCCAAAATTCTGGCTACATAACATATAGGAAAACATTGAGGATTAGCGAAGACCGAAAAGAAATTCGGTCAAATTGAGAGGTCAAAATGAAATAAATCGTTCAAATTGAATGGTTAAAGAAGAAATCCGGCGCGATCAATATCGCGCGTTATCGTAGTCAAAACTTTGGAGGTCGTCCTCATCCGAAATGCCGTCTGACTCCGTTTCCTCGAACAGATCGAGTTCGAAGGGATCCAAGCCTACGACAACTAACCGTGAGGCGCACTCGTCGCACGATATGGCGTCGCCTTGCTCAGATTCGGCGTCAACGAAAACTTCTTCGCTACATTCAGGGCAGATCGATGTCGGCATTTATCCTATCTTCTCCGGAAACGACGGGCAGTTATTTGTGTTTCACTCAAAAACCAAGTGAAAATAGACCCAACATTCAATCTAACTTGATTCGCGACATTTTGGCAAGACTTAATTTCGAAGTTTTTCAGGGCCACCTATGAATTTTCCATTCAAGCTTTTACGGAATGAGGATTTTGACGCGGTTGGCTTTGGAACCAACGCGGTCGATTATCTGATCAGGGTGCCCGAGTTGCGGCCTTCTACGGTTTACTAAAGTTTGTCGTTAAAGAATCCGACCACCAGGGCCCACGCGTCACTCGCCGCGGTGATGTCGTAAACCTCCGGCCGCGTGTCGTTGAAAAAGGCGTGGTCGGCCTCGTATTTTACAGAGGTTACCGGCAGCTCAAAACGCGCGACAGCGTCCTCCAGCAGGGCGACCTTTTTCGGACTGATCCATGCGTCGCGGGTCCCGGAGACGAAGATGGTCGGGGTCGTGAGCTTTTTCAAAATATCTTCCTCGGGAATGTCCCCGTAAAACGGTGCGGCCGCACTCAAACCTTCCAATTCGCACGCAGCACGCAGTGCGAAAGTCCCACCCATGCAGTAACCGGTGATGCCAAAATGCGAGATGTCGTAGCCGAGTACCGCCGCATCGATAGCATTTTTAATTGTGTCGAGGCCGTCTTCGATGGAAAGGGCATGCATCATTCGCGAGGCCTCATCGCTGTCGGCCGCGACCTTTCCGCGATACATATCCGGTGCGATCGCGATAAAACCCTCGGCCGCGTAGCGGTTCGCGATATCCTTGATATGGGCATTGAGTCCCCACCATTCATGGACGACGATAACGGCCTTGCCGCCGCCAGCGTCGGGTAGTGCAGCGTAGGCACTAGTTGGGCCGTTCGCGGTTTCAAAGGACAGCATTTCAGTTCGCATATAAAAAGCTCTTTAGCAAGAAGGCCTCGCCGTTGCGGGCGAGGCCTAACGAGTGGACACGATCAGACAGCAGTATCGCTATCTTTCTTTTCCTTATCGTGATGACAGCAAGGGCAGTCGCAGGTCGTGGCGGTGTCGCCGGTATCTGCGGACGTTTTTGCCGCCGCGTCCTTATGCTTCATCGGGCATAAGTCGGCGGTACAGCAGTCGCAGTTTTCACACGAAGCCGTCGACGTCGACGATGAGCTTTTCATCTTCATCGGACACGAGTCGTGATTCGCGGACGCCTGTTCGTTGTCCTTCATTTTCATGGGGCACGAATTGGAGCCTTTAGGGCAACACGACGATTTAGTGTTTACGGCGGTGTTGGTATATGCAAACACGGCAACACCGACGCCGAGTGATAAGACGGTAAATACCGTCAACAAAATATTCTTTTTCATTTTATTTTCCTCAAAAATTCAAAGTTTTCTATCGGGATGCCGGACAAAACGCGTCCGGCGTGAATTAGGCGCGTTGGGCCGCGCTCTAAATCCGGAAAACACAATTTTTGATGAAGACCCTATCGGTGACTGGCACCCGCTTGTAAACCGTGTGGTTTTCCGCAGGGATTTTAACAAAGACAAGGGGATCATACCGGACGGCGAGTTGCTCGGCGGCGGGAGCGATCTGCTTCTGGGCCGGTTCGACCCTGCGTGATTTGTCAAAAACTACCGGTAAAAAACCGCATTCAATACAGTCTACCGGCGAAGATTCGACGTAGGGCGAATTGGCGTTCTGTTTTTTCGCCTTGTCGCAGTGGGCCGACATCTTGGCCATCGGGCACGAGTCCACCGGCGAAGCAGCGGCCGAATGACAGCAAAACAGGAATACGATGCCGCTCAACCAGATGGCCATAACGCCCGTCAGGGTTGTGTGCAAATATTTTCTGATTTTGCGTTGATTCATGATCAATAACTACGTTATTACATTATCAGATTAAGCGGGTTTATTCCGCAATATTTCAAAACCCGCGACACGTTTCCTTACCCCACGGCGTTGACGTGATTCGCTCGATGGCTTTTTGATAGTCGTCGTATTTCCAGTTGCCGCGTTGGCGGAGGGTGCCGTCGGCGTATTCGACGCGATTGACGATCACTTTTTCGTCAAAAAGTTTTTCACTGGTGCTTGCGAGGCTCTCCATCGATATGACATCGCTCGGCCCGCGCGTGCTAAAAACCGACAAGCCCTGTTTGTCGTCGGGCTTTAGGTTAACCGTGCAGAGAAACTGACGGCGGACGACGTTCGCGGGGTTTGCAAGCTCGGTGAAGCGGTACTCCCAAAAGATGATCTTGATCGCCTTTTCGCTTGTGTTCTTAAAATTTACCCGATACGCATAACCGTTTACATTTTCGACCTTTGGTGCGCGGGCTTCCTGGGCCATTTTTTCGAGCGTGGCGCTTCGGCCGTCAATGCTGGCTTCGTTCGGATCGGGTGCGTTATTGGTAGTTTGCTGCTCACGCGCCTTTCGCTCAAAATATTTGCTGTCCTTTGTTATCGCCTGCATAGGCAGAACAGGTTCATCGCCCGGAACGGGGGCGTGGCGGGTCCGCTGCCAGCTAAAGTCGAGTGTCGTTACAGGCTCCTGGGCAAAGCAATACGTCGAAATCAGTAGGATAAGAACCGGCACTAGCAGGGACGTTCTCATGTATGCCGATAATTCTACTACACTTTTGGCGGTTCGGATGTTAAATATTCTCGGGATCGTCCGGCTCCTCGGCGGCGGGTTCGATTTCTTTTGCGGCTTTGCGGGCGGCACGGGCGGCGGCGCGACTCTCGACCCAGTCGTACACCATCGGCAGGATGACAATCTTGATCGGACGGGTTATCAGCCCTCCGACGACGACGATAGCCAGCGGTTTTTCGATCTCCGCTCCGGTGCCGGTTGAGATAATGAATGGTATCAGGCTGACGCTGCCGATCAGGCCGCTGAGCAATTCTGCGCGCAGTCGCACGCTGGCGCCTTCGATGACAGCTTCGCGCAGCTCCATTCCGCGAGTCCGAAGTTTGTTGATATAGCTGACCATCACCATTCCGTTTTGAACGGCGATGCCGAAAACGGCGATGAAGCCAACGAGCGCCGGGACGCTCAGCGGGAATCCGGAGATCAGTAAGAACGTTGTGCTACCCACCAACGCGACCGGGATGTTGAAAATGATCGTTAGAGTATTTCGTAAGCTGCCGAAGCAGGCGTAGATGAGCACAAACACCAGCACGAGTGCGATCGGGATCGCCACGGCCAAACGTCGTCCGGCCTGGAGAGCATTCTCGAATTGACCGCCCCACGTGATGAAGTATCCGGGCGGGATCTTGACTTGGCTAGCAACGCTGGCCTGGGCGTCCTTAACAAAGCCGCCGATGTCACGGTCGGCGACGTTGCATTTGACGACGATGCGGCGAAGCGCGTTTTCGCGGCTGATAACGGCGTCGCCGCTCGACAGCTTGAACGCCGCGAGCTGTCCGAGAGGCACGCGGCCGCCGACCGGAGCTGCGATCAGGACGTTGCCGAGCTTTTCGACCTGATTGCGGTAGTCTTGGCTCAACCGGACAAAGATGGCGAATCGCCGTTGGCCTTCGAGTACCTGGGTCGCCTCGTCGCCGCCAATAGCGATTTTCATTGATTCCATGACGTCCGATACGTTTAAACCATAT
This sequence comes from Pyrinomonadales bacterium, assembly GCA_038227175.1. Classification (GTDB taxonomy): domain Bacteria; phylum Acidobacteriota; class Blastocatellia; order Pyrinomonadales; family Pyrinomonadaceae; genus OLB17. Next base: position 201,186 of record JBBRPZ010000003.1, read on the forward strand.
CGGGCGAGTTCGGAACGATTCAGGGCAATCTCAAGATGTTCCTCACCCCCAACCTGCTCAACCGCCAGATCCTGCACTCCGCGAATGCTCGCCATCGCGTCGCGTACCTGTTCGGCCAGCTTGAGCAAGCTGGCCTGATCTTCGCCAAAGACCTTTACCGCGATTTGCGCGTTGATGCCCGAGATTAGCTCGTCGTTGCGAGTCTGAATAACCTGCGAAAAGTTAAATTCAACACCCGGAAATCCATCGATCCTCTTGCGCATGGCCTCGACCAGACCATCTTTGGTTTTGGCCGTCGTCCAAAGCTCTTTCGGCTTCAGCCGAACATACATCTCGTCGTTGCTGACGCTTTCCGGATCGCCGCCGAGTTCGGCCCGGCCGATCTTGGCGACGACGGTCTCGACCTCGGGGAATTCCTTGAGCGATTTTTCGATCTGGGCCGAGATCTCGGTTGCTCGCGAAAGTGAGATGCTGGCGGGCATGGTCGCGCGAACCAATAGATTGCCTTCGTCAATGGTCGGCAAAAACTCGCTGCCGAGAATGAAAACATCCGCGACGCTCCAGCCGATCAGAAGCAGGGCGATCAGCACCGTTATATAGCGGTGCCTCATGGTCCACTTTAGTATCGGGATATAGATCGCCTTGAAAAACCGCACGATGGGGTTGGTATTTGGCTCGCCTTTTTTCAATTTCAGCCACATTGCACACAACATCGGTGCAATGCACAACGCCATCAGCATTGACCCAAACATCGCAAACGTGACCGCGTAGGCGAGCGGCTTAAAGAGTTTACCCTCGATACCCTGCAGCGTGAAAACCGGAAGAAAAACGGCGATGACGATCAGGATCGCGAAAAACATCGGGCGCCCGATCTCCTGAGCGGCGACGAGAATGGCCTCGCGCATCGAGTGTTCGCGGTGTTCCTCGAGATGGCGGTAGATGTTTTCGACCATAACGACGGTCGCATCGACCATCATGCCGATGCTGATCGCCAGCCCGCCTAAGCTTGTGAGATTTGCCGAGAGGCCCGAATACCACATCAAAATAAACGCGACCAACATGCAGAAGGGAATGGCTGCGGCTGTGATCAGCGAGCCGCGAAAGTCGCCGAGCAAGAGCAGCAGGATAACCAGGACGAGCACTTCGCCTTCGATTAGGGATTTAGTTACGGTGTGGACGCTGTGGTCGATGAGGTCCGATTGATCATAGTAATCGACGATCTTAACACCCTCGGGCAGGGATTTATTGATGTCGTCTACCTTTGCCGCGATCCGCTCGATCACCTGTTTGGTGTTTTCGCCGACCCCTTTGAGTACGATGCCGGTCACGACCTCGCCCTGGCCGTCCTTTGTTACGGCGCCCTGACGGAGTTCGTTGCCGATCTCGACACGTGCCACGTCGCTGACCTTGATCGAAGTTCCGCCGCGCGAATCGAGAACGATGTTTTTGATGTCCGCGACATCCTTGATAAGGCCAACGCCGCGGACGACATATTGCTGGTCACCGTGCTCGATGAAGTTGGCCCCGGTGTTTTGATTGTTGTTCTGGATCGCGTCAAAGAGCGATTTCAGCGGAATTTTGTAGTTGACCAGCGCCTGTTGGTCAACGATGACCTGATATTGCTTGACGTCGCCGCCAAAACTCAGCACATCCGCAACGCCGGGAACGGTGCGCAGCTGTAGCTTGACGATCCAATCCTGGATGGTGCGCAGCTCCTGATTGCTCTTGCCAGCACCGGCTATTTGGTATAGATAGATCTGGCCGGTACCCGTTGTGAGCGGCCCCATGCTGGGCTGGATGCCGGAGGGGACGTTGGCGTTCGATAACCGTTCGAAAACCTGCTGCCTGGCAAAATAAACGTCCGCGTCGTCGCGAAAATACACCACCACCACCGACAAACCAAATTTTGAGATCGATTGGACCCGTACCACGCCCGGGATCCCGTTCATCACGTTTTCTATCGGAAAGGTGACGAGCTGCTCGACCTCTTGTGGTGCCATTCCTTGGGCCTCTGTGTCGATTTCGACCTGCACCGGGGTGACATCGGGAAACGCGTCAACGTTCAATTTCGTGAGCGCATAAATTCCGCCCGCCATGATTATTATCGAAGCAACGGTGACGATCAGGCGTTCGCGATAGAAATAGGCTATGAAATTGTCGGTCATTTTTGGTGACTATTGGCCCGCCTTACTTTGTTCCATCAGGAGATAATTCCCTTTGACTACTACTTTGTCGCCCTCTTTAAGCCCGGTGATCACCTCGACGCGGTCGTCGCTCTTGAGGCCGAGACTGACCTCTGTTTTCTTATATTCTTTGCCGTCGGCGACGAACACGACCGATTTTCCACCATCGTCAAGCACGGCGGCGAGCGGCACGGTGACCGCAGTTTGGTGAGAGGCGGTGATGATCTCAACGTTAGCAAACATCTCCGGTTTAAGCCGTCCGTCGCGGTTCGGGACCTCGGTGCGGACCCTGACTGTTCGAGTATCAGGGTCGATCAGGCTCGTGATCAGAAGGACGCGGCCGTAAAAGGGTGAGTCGGGAAAAGCGGGAACGGTAACCTTGACCGCCTGGCCCTGCTTCACCCGTTCGAGATCCTTTTCAAAAACGTTGGCGTCGATCCAGACGCTCGAAAGATCGATGATCTTGAAAACATTAGCGTCCGAACCGACCGTTGCCCCTATCGAGCCGGTGCGTTCGACGACAGTGCCCGAGATCGAGGCGGTTAAGGCGAATCGCGACGAGGCGAGGTTTTTATTGCGTGCAAGCGTGTCGATCGCCGAATCTTTTAGTCCGAGGATGAGCAGATGGCGGCGGGCGTTTGAGACGGCTACCTTGGCAAGCGCGATCGCATTTGCAGCTGTGGCTTTGGCCAGTTCGAGGTCGTGCTCGGCTTGCACGAGGTTTTTTCCGGCGGTTATCTCCTTGTCGAAGAGTAGCTTTATCCGGTCGTAGTTGGCCTGGTTGAATTTGATCTCGACCACCGAGGCACGGTTGGCGTTTTCGAGATCGGCAAGAGCCTTGAGATACTCGGCCTCGGCTTGATCGATGTCGGCCGATTCGAGGTCGGCGAGCTTTTGCCCTTTTTTTACAAAGCTGCCTTGCCCCGCATAAAAATTCACGATGCGGCCTTCGTGGACAGGCCCGATGGTCGCGGTGTGGTCGTCGGTGACGAGGATCTTTCCCGAAGCGGTTATCGCCCCCTCGATCGGCTGTAGCGTCACCAACTCAAGCTCGACGCCGGAATTTTGCTCCGAAAGCGGCGCGGACGTCTTGGCACTGGTGCTCGGCGCGGTGTTAGAGCCGGCGGTCGAAATAGACCCAGTGCATCCGCCGCACACCGCCGCGGTCAAAAGGCATGGAATCAGGAGCGTGCGAAATATTCTTCGTTGGAACATACAAGTCCTCGTCGGCCCGCCTTTTATGGCAGAGGCGTCGCGGTCGCCAGCTCGATATCGAGCAGCGACGTCTGGTAATCAAAAATTGTCTGGTAAAAGCTGGCCAGCGTATCGCGTCGTGTTCGGATCGCATCGAGCAGTTCCAGCACCGAGCTTTCGCCGGCCCTTAAAGAAAACTCGGTCAGTTTCTCGATGTCGGTGACCTTGGTCAAAATGCCCGTGCGGTAAAGCTCGATCCGCCGTTTCTGGATGTTAAACGCAACGAGGGCCTTATCGACATCGCTCACGACCTGATTGGAAATTATCAGCTGCTGGTTCTGTGCCTTCTTTTTCTCGATAAGCGCTTTGGCCCGCTCGGTCTGGTTGCGGTTTGGCGTCGGCAGCGTAATGCCGACGCCAAAGTTATAGTTGCTGCCGCCGTACGCGACCTGATTAACGCCGGCCGACACGGTTACATCGGGGACTTTCTGCGAATCCTGGAGGAGAATCGCCGCATCGGCGGCCCGTTCGCTGACCTCGGCGGCTTTGAGATCAGGCCGGGCAGCCATCGCCTTGTCACGCAGGTCCGCAAAGTTAAAAGCGTAGGTCTTGTAATAGTCGATCGTCCCGGCGACTTCGACATCGGTGGCGCGGTAGTCGCCGCCCAGACTTATGCGTAGGTCACGCAGGGCAAGCTCATAGTCGCGTTCGGAATTGGCGAGATCGGTGTCAAACTTAAATTTTTCGACTTCGAGCCGCTGCAGATCAAGCCCCGCTATCTCGCCAAGCCGGACGAGATCGCGAGTACGCTCGACGATCTCGCTGAAGGTCTTCTCGTTTTCTTTTGCGAGATTTAGCAGCGATTCCGCGAGCAGCACGGCGTAGAATTTTTTCTTAACGTCGTTAGTCATCTGCCAGACGACAATTTGAAATTGCGCCCGCGCTACCTCAGCGGTGGCGTTGGCGACACTGATGCGTTTTGATCGCTTTCCGCCCATTTCAAAGTCCTGCGAGATGTTGTAAGCAAAAGTCTGAGAGTTAATAAACGGACCGTTAAATTTCAACGGGAGGCCGGACGAACCGATGGTGATCGAAGGATTTGGCCGCAGCCCGGCAGTCAGTTTTTCAGCATTCGCCGTGTCAATATCATAACGGGCCGCGACAAGTTGAAGATTCTGCTGCAAGAAGATCGATACGGCGTCCGAAATCGTGATCGCGCGTTTCACCCGTGTCGCCGGCTGACCGAAGGCCGCCGGAAAAAGGATCAAAACGAAGAGAGCCACGAGGATCGATCTGTCCATATTATTACGGTATTGCGCGCAGAGATATAGAGTGTAAGTCTATGACACGGATGGAGTTGGATGCGACCGATTTTGAATGAATGGTCGGAAATCGCAAATGACCGGACGATATTGACACAGATCAAGAGCGAAAACGCCGGTCGTATATGACAACCGGCGTTTTTGGGTTAGTTTCGCAGGGCGCGCCGCTCTAAGACACACCCAAGCCGACCTAACCAGTCATTGAAAACTCAATGGCTGATTAAAATATCGCCTAGTCGCGATATCTTGTTTGTCGGGCAGCTTACATTACAAAAAAGGAGTTTCGGTCGGCATCGGCCTATTATTTTCAACCGATTGGGATTATCATTGGTCTGTTACCCCAAAATATAAGGAGTCATTATGAACAAGATTACACGCAGGGAAGCATTGACAGGGATTTTGGCCGGCGGAGCGGCGACTTTGGTTGGAAGCAGCGTGGCGAACGCGGAAGGCGTTTTGCAGACTGAGACGCTGGCCCCGGCGTTTGCGGGCAAGCACGTGCCAAAGCCTCTGCCGTTTGACGCCGCAAAGCTGACTGGCATTTCGGAAAAGCTCATTGTCTCGCATCATGACAACAATTACGTCGGTGCGGTCAAGGCCCTGAACGTCGTCGAGGCAAAGCTTGCGGCGATGATGAAGGACAAGGATCTGCCCGTCTATATGTACGGCGATATCAAACGGCAGGAGCTGATCCGCACCGGCTCGATCGTGCTGCATGAGAAATACTTTGCCAATCTCGGCGGCAACGGCAAGGCCGACGGCAACGCTCTCAAAACGATCACAGCCAACTGGGGCAGCTACGAGGCGTGGGAAGCCGAATTCAAACGGGTCGGCAATGCCTTGAGCGGCGGCTCGGGCTGGACGGTGTTTGCGTACAACTGCCACACAAAGGAATTTCACAATTACTGGTCGTCCGACCACACGAGCAATCCGCCCTTCACCATGCCGCTGCTCGTGCTCGATATGTACGAACACGCGTACCAGATGGATTACGGTGCCGCCGCCGGAAAGTATGTCGATGCGTTTATGACGAACGTCAATTGGGAAGAGGTTAATAAGCGGGTCGAGATGTGTTCGAAGATGTAAGGGTTGTCAGAACCGCCTGCGTCAGCGGGCGGACAAGACGTTGCATTTCGTGAGTGTCCATGCCCCCCGCTAACGCAGGGGTTCCGACCTATTCTTAAAGCTTTAATAATTTCGTTCGCAATATCTTCGACTGCAAACGGCTCGATGCGATCTCCTGGCCGTTTGTCAGAGCAACAATGTACGTGCCGCCGGGCATGGGCGAGATGCGGTCGATCATGGCGAGATTTGCCATCGCTCCGCGCGAAAGTCTCACAAATTTCTTGTCATCGAGTCGTAATTCCAGATCTTTGAGACGGTAGTTAATGTTGTACTTTTTGCCCGCGGCGGTCGTGATGTGGAGCAATTCGCCATCGGCTATGATCGAGGCGACGTCATCGACCGGGATCAGGTAGATTTCTTCGCGAACCTTTACGGGAATGCGGTCGAGCGGTTCGGCGGCGGCGCTGGTGTCGTAGGCGTGGGCCGCGTTCTTGACCTTGTTGGCTTCGATGCCTCGCCAATCGGCTTGTTCGAGGCGTTCGGAGGCCCGGATAATCGTCTCGGCGAGGCGGGCGCGTTCGACGGGTTTTAGCAAGTAGTCGACGGCGTTGACCTCAAACGCCTTCACAGCATACTCGTCGTGAGCCGTGACAAAAGCGATGAGCGGCATCTGCGACTTTCGCAGCAACTTGACGGCGTCGAGGCCCGAAACCTCGGGCATTTTGAGGTCGAGGATCGCGAGATCGGGCTTTACCTGCCTTATCACCTCGACCGCATCTGCGCCGTTTTCGGCTTCGCCGACCAACTCGACGGATTCGAATTCGCGAAGGATCGATTTCAGGAATTCACGTGCCGGACGTTCGTCATCGGCGATCATTACTCTTAGCTTGGTCATAATTTTGGAGAATTGAAACAACGGATTAACACTGATTTACACTGATTTTATTTTTCTGCTTTCGGCGTAAATCTGCGTTAATCCGTTGTTCCTTCATTCTTTTATCATTAGATCAACTGCGGCTTCGGTGCCTTTGTCGTTTTGGACAGTGAGGGTCACGCCGGCTTTTTTGCCGTAGTAGGATTCGAGCCGCTGGCGGATGTTTCTGATGCCGACGCCATCGGAGCCGTTTGTTTTTTTGCCGTTTTTTCCCGCACCGGAATCCCACACCGACAGATGCAGTAAGGACTCGCCGTTTTGGTCGACCATGCTGGCCGTAATTCGTATCTCGCCGCCGTTTTTGTTTTCTGATATGCCGTGTTTGATCGCATTTTCGACCAAGGGCTGGAGGATGAGCGAAGGCACTTTGATATTTCGCAGGTTTTCGGCAACGTCGATGCCGACCGATAATTTCTCTTCAAATCGGGCCCGTTCGATGTCGAGATAGCTTTCGATCAGCTCGATCTCTTGCCCGAGCGTTGAGAATTCGCCCGTCGCTTTCAACACGCCGCGAAGCAGCTGCGTGAGCCGCAGCAGCGTGTCGAAGGCCTTATCCGGTGACGTTTTAATCAGATAGCCGAGCGTGGTCAGTGCGTTGAAAAGGAAATGTGGGTTGATCTGCGACCGCAGGGCGGTAAGCTGTGCTTCGGTAGCGAGCTTGGCAAATTCTTGCTCGCGAAACTTTTGGTTATAACGTTCGTGACTGACTCTCAGAACGTCGATCCGGCGGGCGGTAAGCAGCGAGATCGCATCAAGCATCATTATTTCGTCCGAGAGCAAACGTCGCCCGCCCTGGAATTCAGCCAGATTTATTTGATAGAACGGTGCTTCGGCCGTCGGGACAAATATCCGGCAATCGCCGGGGGTGAAGTTGGCTGAAACGAGACCGATACTTGACGTCGATTCGGGAAGCTCCGTCCAATTGCCGGTTTGCGCCGTCAATGCGCGTGACAATGTGCGACAGACCTCGGTCAGTACATCGTCGGTCGAATCCAGTTTATCGATCGAGCGTGTCAGTTCGGTCTGGAGCTTTTCGTAGTCGGGGCGTCTCAGGATAACCGTATCGACCAGCCAGACCGCGAATTTGTGCAGGGCCGGATAGACGAGAGCAGTCGCGATCCAGAGGGCGAGGATGATCCCGATAGCCTGTACGTCATTTCGCTCATGCGCCGCGTGAAACTGTAGCAGGGGTGCCGCGACCGCGACATAGAGACCGAATGCAACCGCCGTCAGCAGGATCAGCGAAATAGCTCGTTTTAGGAAAAGATCGGCAAAGGCGAAGCGATAGTTTTGGTAGAGGATAACGAGGGCGAGAGGCAGCGACGATTGATGAGCTATCAGCTCGACGTACCACGCGCTGCCCTCGCCTGTCCCGCTCAGATGAAGTGTGGACACAGCAAACACAAGCAACGCACTCGCCCAGATCGCTTTTTTCTCAAGCGTTTGGCGAAAATTGAAAAGCAAAAGGCCGACTACCAACGCCAACGAGCCGAAGGTCTGCGTTCGCAAGGCGAGTTCGGATGGCACAGGTGTATGAACAAAAGCGGCCTGAAAATGCAGAACCGCCGCAAACGTGCTCAAGCCGTAAGCGGCATACGTCAGCCAATGCGTACCCGCTTCGTCAGCCTGAGCCGAATGAACCACAACGGAAGGCAGAAACCCGAGGGCCGAGAATCCAATCGCGACAAGGATAGGCGGTAGCACCTCGCCTCCGAAATCCTGTTGCACGTGCGAATAAAGCTCACTAAGATTCCAGAAGAAACCCAATGCTGAGGTCGTTAGGAGAAGCAGATTGATACTAGCGGCAAGTGACCCGGAGCGGTGACGCACGACCATCATCGCCAGCATCGCGTACAATGCGATCCCGACAGAAAATCCCAGCAAATTAACGAGCAACGCAGCGTTCAACGAATCCATGCCTCCGTAATGTTATTTTACCGACACGCCAAGCCACAATTCTATCTCAATAGGTTGTTGTTTTGACACAATGGACGGTAGAATCGCGTGTCACTCAATATGAAAACACTTTTCCTTTGCCGCCATGCGAAATCGAGCTGGGCTGACCCTGCACTTTCAGATTTTGACCGCCCGCTCAACGAACGGGGCCTGAAAGCGGCGCCGTTTATGGGTGAATTGATGCGGGAAAATAAGCTGCGGCCGAATATCGTCTTGTCGTCACCCGCTCTCAGAGCACGAGCAACTGCTGAAATTTTGAAAAGATCAGGTGCTCTCGCGGCGGATATCGTATTCGAACATCGGATCTACGAGGCGAGCCCGCAGGGGCTTCGTCAGGTGACCGCTGAGTTGAACGATTCCCATAATTCGGCGATGTTGGTCGGGCATAACCCCGGCATCGAAGGCTTTATTAGATTTCTGACCGGACAACTCGAACCGATGCCGACTGCGGCAATCGCGGTGATCAACCTCAACATCGAAAGTTGGAAAGATGTTGACGACGGCTGCGGCGAACTGCTAAACCTTTATCGGCCTAAGGAAGAGATGCGGTAATTAGCAACGCAGCAATTCGAACCTACAAAATGCGTTTCGCTCGACAGAAATCTAGTTTTTCGCGGTAGGCGGCGTAACAGGCGTGGGATTTGTTGCCGAGTTTCTCGCATTGATCGTCGGGCCAGGTGCCGCCGAAATTGAAATCGACGCCGGTACAGAAATCGGTCGTCGGCGAGCTTGCATCGAGACAGGCTTCGTCAAACTCCTCATCGCTGAGATCGAATGTATCAGTCGGAGTGGGGAGAGTAAGGCCTTTTTTCATGCAGCCGGCGTTGTCGGTCGTTTTGCCAAAGGCTTTACCGTCCGCGATGGCCTTGTCGAGTTTTGCCCGCAGGACAGGCTCACGGAACTTTTGAGTAACAAGATAAAATCTGCCGATTACCACTCCGATCGCAACAAGGATCAAAACGATAATGGTCCCGACGCCGACAATTACTTTGGTTTTAGTTCGCATTTGATTACGCGGGGTAAAGATCAGTCTCACCGCCGCTTTTCGGCGTTTGCCGCTTTGTGATCACTTCAGCAGCGACCAGGGCGACGCTGCCGCAAATAAATGATCCACCCCCGATCACAAATGGATACACAATACAGCCGAGAAAATCGTCCGGACCATAAGGCTGGCCATGCTTGAGATATATCAGCGAGGTCACCAGGACATGACCAGCAACGCTGGCGTAGAATGCCGCTCTGTAATTCCCAAAGATATAGATCAAGCCAAATATGCCCATCGGCACGAGCGAGGCGATGTGCATACCGTTCCACCGAAGAAAGTTATCAAGGTCGGGCGTATGCCGCCATATCCGATCCGCGCCGTATATGAATCCGAGCGGTATCCGCGCAATATACGGCATACATTCACCGAGGATAAGAGCGGCGACGACGATCAGCGATCTCTTAACAGTCGAGGATTTTGGGTTCGCCATTTTATTCTACTGGCTGATTCTTAGTCAGCGTCTATTTTCAAAAATCATTTTCCCCGAAAAGTTCCGTAAGCTCATCGGGCGAAGTAACTTCGGCTATCATGTCAGCATTATCCGCCATGGCTTTTTTCCATGCGTCAACGATTTTCACGGCGTCAGCTTCTTTCCCGTGAGGGATCGGAATATAGATATCATTGACCTTGTAGTTCCGGTAAGACCGCATTTCGGTAAAACTTCTGAGGCGCGCCTTAATTCCTTTTTCTGTGATCCGGCAATCCGTCAGCCCAAGGTTCGCGGCAAATAATATTTGGCGAAGAGTTCGGTTTGCGTCTGTCATACAAAATTCAAATTCTGTAAATCGAATCTCCGCACTACCCTTGGGGTCCTCATAATTCTGAAGGGTTTTTGAGTATTCCATCCACTCAATTTCCGAAAATGTCCATACACAGATCGGTATTGCGTTTGATCGCATCCCATACAATTCTGTTTTCTGTTTACTAAATGAGATAAGTCTCCAAAGAACCAGGGCGATGAGCCACGCAAAAATGAAAATAGCTATCGCCAAAACATACCCTGGTTGAGTATTATTGCCGGGCGATAATAGAAAGATAAAAGCGTTCATATTTGTAGCGTGGCCTCAAATAGACCGACGAGCAACCTGGGAGATCTTTTTAACATTCCCGCCCCCGGCAGCAATCTGGAGATACGGACGCTATGTTACATTGCCGACACATCGTCGAGTTTCCCTGTAACAGCGATCAAACGCAGATTTTCGCCTTCCCAGCCGCGTGTGAAAACGCCGACGAAAACCGCCAAATAATTGTGGTACAGAAAAACCTCCTGAATTCCATAGCCGTTCACACAACCACGATTTTTCGGCACTTTTCCCGAATTTTGCAGAATTCGAGTTTCCTTGCTTTCGTTGGTCAGCGTTAGTTCAAACGAAAACATATCTCGCTCGTATTCATCACAATTTTTTTGTGTAACGGGGACAGGTTTTATTTTCAATTGATAAAAACCTTCCCGATAGAGTGCATTTCCTGCTTTCGTAAAAGAAACCTGTTGCGGAAGAAATATTTGGTACTCATCTAACGGATCGTGCTTAACTTCTTTCGGCGGCGAGGTTTTAGTATTGGAATTTGAATTTGATGATGAAGTATTTGAATTGGACATCGAAACATTTGCATTAGACGGTCTATTGATATTTGCAAGTATTTCTTCCTCTTCTTTTGCCGCTTTAGCTGCCTGTTTAGCTTTTTCTTCTGCTGTGGGTTCAGCTTCTGCGTAATCTGTGTCGTATTCGTTAATTAAATGTGCGGCAGTCTGCAAACCTGTATTGCCGTCAATTATCTTAAATCTTCGCAGCTGTTTGGCGGCGTGTCGTCTGTTTCTATTACGCACTTCGGTCTCGATTTTATCTGCATCATACTGTCCGTTTCCGTCATATGGCGAAGGATTTCCCCGTGCCAGAAGGGGTTCAATCGCCCAACGGTTTTCTCTGACATTAACAATATAAATGCTGGAATACGGCGAGCTGTCGTCCACCGAATCATTGATCCCGTATTCTTCAAATGCGAGATATTTGGCATCACGCGAAAAGCCGATAAAATGGAAATGTGCATAATCGCCCGCAAACGCAGTCGCCGACAAGATTAAAATGCCTACTAATAATTGAATTTTTCTCATAGATTATTTCCCTTGATAACTTTTTTAGCTGTCGTCCTCTACCTGAAATGAAAATATCAAATCCGCCGCCACCGTTTGCCTGCCGTTGACAAACTTAATCAAACGACCTTGCAAAACATCCTGGTTATCCATTGTGCCGTCCCGATAGCGTTTGATTTTTATGAATTTGCCGTCAAATTTGTAACTCACGCCGCCGATTGAAGCGGTTTCAAAACACCAGCGTCTGCCATCGAAAAAAATCCTTTGCATTGCAAATAGCTGTTGATGCCGCGATTCCACGCCGCCATTCGGTTTGACAGCGACTAATTTGTTACTTTGGTTAAAATCTTTGGTCTGAAGATACATTTCCCGGAAGTCCTCAAAGCCCGGCGGTTTAGTGTCGTCAGACAAGACGAATTCGCCGGCATTCGGGTCAAAAAAATCAACATCCTGCGGGGATTGAAGTAATCTTTTCTGCAAATCAACCAAACTTTCGATATACTCGCCACCGATTTCTTCGCCAATCGAGATATATCTGACTACGGGTTTCATTCGTGTAATGCCACGCTTAAATGTTCGATATTGAATATTGACGCTGATAAAAAATTCGACGGAGCGTTTGGCACTTGCTTCAACGCACATCGGAAAATCCCTGCCCCGGTCGGCGGCTGTTCCAGTCTGCTCGCCGCAATCGTTTATTTCCCAGGTTATCGGCGTCTTTATTCCGACAAGTTCTTGAAACCAAGAACCAAACGGCTCTGATGGCAATTCTTTTTCAATCTGTGAAACCCGATAACTTTTGGCATGCTTGATTGCGGCAGTTTCGAGTTTTTTTGACTGGGCTGAGCCAACGACGACCAGGAGAAACAATAAGCCAAATATTGCAACGATTCTTATCGGGAATTTGATAATCGAAATCCTAAAATTATTCATGACTTGGCCTCTCTGCGAGATAATGCTTGAACACTTTTTTAGCAACCAACCTCAATTGAGCGGTATTGAGTAATTCGGTCGTATGATCTGAAACGGTTATCTCAAAGGCAGTTTTTTCCTTTTGAAAATAAACGCAAATTAATGAACGGTTACGCCAAACCAATTTCGCTTTCTCAATCCCTTTTAAATTCAACACTTTAGGAAAGCCCGCCTCCGGTTTATCAAGCATTGCTAGTTCATAGCCTTTTAGAGCTTTGATCTTTTCAGTGTTGGCTGACTGTGCCAAGTTTTTAGTGGCGAATGTTTTAATATCAATTCTGACAAATGGTGCGTCAGGCGGATTTTTTGCCAAGGCGGTGTAATTGCAGTAGTAATTTTTGTCAATATAAGAGGTCAGGAATCCGTTAAAATAGACCGGTCTTCCGAGAATTTTTTCCGCGTCCGCCTTCGTTAGATATTGACAGGCAATCGGAATTGGCTCGGCTTCAATTTCTTTTGCCATTTTCATGTTTGAGTTAGAAAGATTTGCATTGTTTGGAAATGTTCGCTCCGAAGTGTTTGCTAAAGCATTTGAATTACCTGGATTCTTTGAATTATTTTTTTGAGCCAATATCACACCAAACAACAGTAAGGCAGAAAGACAAACGCAGGCGATAATTTTGATCTTCATATTTTTTCCGTGATTCCGAATTACTCAAAACTGCTTTGCTGCTTTTTCGCTACTCGTTTTAATTCATCAAAGCGAAACAAGTTGAACATTTTAATCGAGGTTAAGGTGCGTCGCGGAACGGGTCGAAGGTGAAAGTAAGATCGGACTCGGCCGTTATTTTGCGTTTTACAAATTTAGTTAAGTGTCCCTTTAGGACGTGTTCGTTGTCAGTATCGCCATTTTCACGAAGCCGCGTTTTTTCAAACTTACCGTCAAATTTGAAGCGGGTGCCGTGAACCGTGACCGTTTCGAAAGACCATCGTTTTCCGTCGTAGAAATTTCGCTGGGTAGGAAAGAGATCGCAGTCAGTAGTCACCGTGCCTTTTTTCCAGACATTGGGAAAGCGTCCGCGGCTGCCGTTTTGGGTATCGATCGACATACCCCGCAGCCCTTCCCATTCGCCTAGATCGGCGATAAAGAACGCGCCGTCCGTCGGATCGACGAACACCAGAGATCGTTTGATCTTGGCGATACGCTTTGGCAGCGCTTTCAATTCACCCGGATCGTCGCCGTAACGGGCACCGGGGCTGCAGATCGTTATTCTTTCGAGTCGCGAACCGGCGGCCTTGCCGTTAACGATTGTCCTATACTCGATCGAGACGATGGCGGATAACTGTTCGGTAATGACGCCTTCGGCTACGACGCAGAGTCTATGGACGTTGTCGAGCCCCGTGAAATTCGGAGGGCCGCCCCCGCAATCTTCGGCCTCCCACGTCACCGAGGGATTTTTGCCCATGGCTTTAAGGAACCAGGCGTCCAGGGGGATCGGCGGCATGCGTTTTTCGAGCGCTGACACCTTTAGGACGCGCGTCTGCCGGACCAGGTCCGGTGCGAAATATCTTTCTTGTGCGCCTGCCATCGAGGCAGATGCGATCGGCGCAAATAATCGCTCGTTTTTTCGGTCATAAATCCAAAGAAAATTATTGTCCTCGGCCCGCCAATAAATGACCTTGCCGTTTTTAAGTTTAAAAGTTCCAGATTGATAAACCATTTTGGTTCGATAACCACGATTGCTCGGAACAAGACGCGGCAAAATCTCAAGCAAAGACGTCGGCGTGAACCAGTTAACGATGTTTCCTTTGCCGATTTCAACGCTCTCAACTTCTGGCACCGTCGGGAGCTGCAGGTTTTTACCGGCAGTTTCACGCTCACCTTTTTGAGCGTCGGTTAATTGACCGCCAATCAAAAAGAAGACAAAAATTGCCGCAATAATATTTTTCAGTTTCATTGCTTTTTCCAGTAATTTGAGTCTGCTAAATCTCTCGCTTTCTTATTTGCATCCTTCGTTTTTGCATCTATTTCAAAGTCAATTTGCTCGAAACCGGTTAAACCTTTGACGACCATCACTTGCGGAAATTTACTGTGGTCGTTGGTTAAATCCTTACTTGCGTCCATTTCTTCGTAAGTAAAAATTGCGAATCTGGTAATCAACGCAAAAGGCTTACCGTTTGCCAATCGCCATTCAACCTTTCCGAAGTTTCTGGTAAATTGTCCTGCTTCAATCGAAGGAATACGAGCAACCTCTTTGCCGCTAACTGTTTCAATCCACATTTGTTCGAGCAAACTGTGGTATCCCGACATAATTCGATAACCGCCGACAGGTTTGCATCCGAATATTTCTTCTTCAATCTGTTTGCACAACTTACCACTAGTATTCAAATAAATACTTGTAAACACTGGCGTACGAGATTTATTCAACTTTTTCTGCGAATAAACATTGCCGACGCAAAAAGCAACGAGAATCAAAATCGAACATTTCATTTTCCACATAATTTTCTAAGCATCCCAATCTTCGATAATTTTGCCGTTGATTGCGTAGTCAACTGACTTAATATTTTTGAATTGCAACAGCGTTCTCTCGATTGGAGCCAGAACCGTTTGAGATATACAAATAGGTCCCGAAACATAAAGATATTTCTCGGCACCACGACGGAAATTAATGATTGCTTTGTGGTTCTTAATAGTTACGCCGATGTATAAATTTCCGAGCTTTTTGATACGTTCCAAACCTTTTGCTTTTTCTTTGGCGGTCGGACCAGCGAAAAGTAATTTTAGTGATTCATCAGCGGTATTTTTAATTTTACGAACCTTTCGATAAGCAATGCCGACTGACCCGCAGTCATTATAATTCCTAGTAAAATTTGAAAAATACAGTTTAATTTCCAAGGGTTTTGCCCAAACGCTATTTACGATCAATAGGCTGATAAGCAAAACTCCAAAATGCATAAAACCCGAAACTCGTGCTTTTCCTGTTAGTCTCCGAACCATTATTCTTCTTCCAAAAGTGATGAATTACTTAAAAATCATTTCACCGAAAAGACCGTTAGCACATCAGGCTGGGTAGCCTCGGCGAATCACGTTCGCGGGCACGGGCGGGGCATAGTGGTGGCTGGCTACGAGCGGCCGGGTGACGGAATAATCTTTTGAGGCCGGAAACCGGGGCGCCGGTAACCGAGACGATCAGGATCATAACCATGCCGAGCTGTTCATTGTTTATCCGTTAATATCCAAATCCTTATGCGAAGTAGTGTGAACGTCCGGGCCGACCTGTTCTTGCGTAAAAATCCTTGTTAATCCGAAAGCAAATCCGCCGAGGGCACCGGGTAACGTAACAAAAACGGCGCCAAGATAGGCGCAGAATTTGGCCCACCATATATAGCTGCCCATCGGGGCCGTTTCCTGTAGATAATTATTATTGTAAAACGTCAGCAACAGACCGCCTGCGGCTCCGACGACCGATCCGCCTATAGCCCCAATCGCCGCCCCCGCGAGCGTGTAAATCAGCAGCCATGCCGCTTTTTTAAGATGTGTGATCATTGGTTGTTTCTGTTAGTGAAAGTCACTTAAAAATTCGCAAATGTTTTACAGGATCTTATCAGGATCAAAATCAGCAATGTCGATCTTCCCGAATCTTTTAGGTGTATAAGTCCTGGTTTTGTATTTCCCGGGATCGAGGGCGTTAAAACTGTCTTCGACAACCTTTACAAGCTGCCATGTCTTGTCGATGCGGGAATAATTAAACGTGTAGCTATAGCTCCAGCGCCAATTGCTGCCGCCGTAATTATCAATAGTAAAGCTACTCTGTCTTGCAGTGAGATTAGCGAACGGATCGCCAAAAACACCGCCGCAAGAACGACAATAGACGACCTTGTCGTTTGTCTTTACCAATTTGAGTCGGCCACTGCTGTCGCTCGTCAAAATAAGGAGAGAACGTTTATTGTCGACTCGTTCGCCGCCAGCGGCTTTGGCGTTTTCCACGACCAGAATGTAGTCCCTGGTACCGTCGCCGTTGAGGTCCGCCGATTCGACGGCGAGCACCGATTTATCTTTCACTACGAACGGTTTTACATTCGCCGGAACGTCGATTCCTGAGTCCTGAGCCGAGATGACGATAGGAATAACCGAGCAAACGAATAAAGCCGCTAAGATGGTTTTCAAACTAATATTCATATTTATGATACTGGACGCGGCCGGCTCGATAAGCCCTTAGCCAATTTTGTTTCCGTCTTCGTCCGGAGTTGTATGAATCCGCGATGCAATCCCCCTCGGAGTTGCCCTTAGCTCGGCCTTCTAGGCATTCCCTGTCAAACATCGGAGCAGTTTCGTGAACAATCCTGGCCAAAATGTTTAGGGCACCTTCGCCGACCATAATTTTTTGAACGCCGCTTGTTCCCGAACAGCAAAATTCCATGTGTGAAAAAACGCGCCTGTCGTCGAGATGCCGGATGAGTAGCGGTATTGCCAGTTTGCCGAGCCGGATAATGCGGAGTACATCCGGTGACGGATCTCCGACAAAAACTCCGTCATCGCCGAAATTGCTCGGCAGTGATTTTGAATGTGCGAACGCGGTTATCAATCTCTCACCGTCAACCCGCTTAACCGATTTCTTGTGCTGGGCGTTTGAAATAATTGCACATGCCATTAGGATAAGAAGCGCCAATATCGTTTTAGATCTCATATGCTTTTTGCCCCGCCCAATGATCCCTCCCGGATCGTTTGTCATATTTTTCGTTCGAGCATAACACGACTTAGAACGAACACACCCTGGTTTTATTGCGGGAATTGTTAGCACGTATTCACAATAAAAATCGTGCACAGTTTGTATATTATGATAATATACATACCTGATGGCCTCGATAGTCGAAAACTGCGAAGGTTTTGAATGGGATGATGGGAATTCCAGCAAGAACTGGCATCTTCACCGGGTTACTGATGGCGAATGCGAAGAAATCTTTTTCAATCTACCACTGATTGTCGCGTTGGATAACCTGCGAAAAAGCAATGAGCCGCGATTTTTTGCACTGGGACGAACCGATTCAGACCGTCGTTTGTTTACAGCTTTTACTATTCGAGCCACGTTGATTCGCGTTATTTCAGCGCGCGAAATGACAAAAAGCGAGGAGCGAAAATATGAAGAAAAAATTAAAAGAGATACCGGTCTTTAAGAACGAGGACGAAGAGCGCGAATTCTGGGGCAAGGCGGATTCGAGTGATTATGTGGACTGGGATAATGCAAAGCCCGTTGTTCTTGCAAAACTAAAACCCACTACCCGCACGATCTCATTACGTCTTTCAGGCTCAATGCTCGACAAGATTCGCCTTGTAGCTAATAAGCGGGACGTTCCGTATCAGTCGCTGATAAAGATGTTTCTGACAGAACGTATAGATGAAGAATTGAAAGTTACATAGATTTTGTAAATAAGTTAAATAGTTGGGCCACACTCCCCAAGAATTTCACACGATCTCAAAAATTTAACATCCCTGTAACATTCCGTTCATACCCAATTAAGTCTCGCCGCATAGACTGTCGCAGAACGGCTAAGAATTCATTACAATTGAGTCACGCTATGCAGCAGACAATTCTGATCATCGAGGATGATGCGGACATCGCCGAGAGTTTGCAATATAACCTCAAACGCGAAGGGTTTCGGCCTGTCGTGGCCGAGTCGGGTGAGAAGGGATTGAGGCTCGCTTTAGACGAAAAGGCGACGCCTTCGCTCGTGATTCTCGACCTCATGCTGCCCGGCATGAGCGGAATGGAGCTGTGCCGTCGGCTTCGACGCGAAACTTTAACCGAAAGCACGCCGATAATCATGCTGACCGCAAAGGCGGCAGAGGGCGATAAGATCCTGGGGCTCGAAACCGGGGCCGACGATTACATCGTCAAACCGTTTTCGATCAAGGAAGTCGTTGCCCGCGTTCGAGCCGTGCTCCGCCGGGCGGAAAAAGAAACCGCGCCGAAATATGAAGACGGAAGATTGGCGGTCGATTTTGCCGATATGCGTGTGTTGTGCGGCGGTCAAGGCGTGAAATTGACGCGAAAGGAATTTGCTCTGCTCGAACATCTCATTAAAAACGCCGGCCGCGTCGCCTCGCGGCAGCAGTTGCTGGATAACGTCTGGGGTTATAGCTATTTTGGCGACACGCGTACGCTCGATGTTCACATTCGCCGTTTGCGGCAAAAACTGGATGAATGCGGTAGCTGCATTGAAACCGTCGTGGGTGTGGGTTATCGTTTCATTGGGTGTAAATAAGGAAGATATTTGCCCGCGAAACACGCGAAAAGACGCGAAATAAGAGTTTTTACCGCGAATCTACGCGAATAGGCCAAATGAATGCGAATGCGGAACGAGAGGTATTTTTGCCTTTTATTCGTTTTATTCGCGGGCAAAAATCTCTTTCCTTTTTTCGCATATTTCGCGTGTTTCGGGGCAAAATTGATTTATGAATTCTGCAGTTGCCGAACCGGCGAAGACGCTGGTTTCGAGTCAGATCCTCCAGAAAATCCTCGATACGACGCGCGAATGCGTGTTGGTCGTTGATCGCGACATGCGTATCGCTCACTGTAACGTCCCGGCGGCGGTGGCGTTTGGCCGTGAGGGGCTCGATATCGAGCAGAGACGCCTGAGCGAGGTGATGCGCGATCTCGATCTGCATGAGGCGTTTCGAAAGGCGACGGAGGGACAGGTTTCGGGGGATGTCCGGCTCGAACTCAATCGGGCAGGGAACAGGAGATTTGACGTACACGTCGCTCCGATCGAGCTTGACGGTGAGATTCGCGCCATCGGATTTTTTTACGAGACGACACAGATCGACCGCCTCGAAACGGTCAGACAGGAGTTTCTCTCAAATATCTCGCACGAGCTTCGCACGCCGCTGACGTCGATCCTCGCGTTTGTCGAGACGCTCGAAGACGGAGGCATCGACGACGCGGAAAACAACCGCCACTTCCTGGCCGTCATCCGCCGCAACGCCGAACGGATGCACAGCCTGATCGCCGATATTCTCGAGCTTTCGCTGATCGAATCGGGCAATGTGACCATAGATGTTCGCGAGGTCAGGCTTTCGCCAGCGATCCACGATGTGATGACGGCGCTGTCTGCAAAGGCAAAGGAACGCGAGGTCGAGCTTAAAAATCTGGTTCCCGATGACACAGTAGTTTTTGCAGATTCCGTCCGGCTCGAACAGATGTTGACCAATCTCGTTGACAACGCCATCAAATTTAACCGCCACGGCGGCACGGTGACGGTCGCTAGCGAGCTGGCCGACGGCATGGATGTGATATTTGTCGCGGACACGGGCGAAGGGATTTTGCCCGAGCACTCGCAGCGGATTTTTGAGCGTTTTTACCGTGCCGACCGGGCGCGCTCGCGTGAGATCGGCGGCACGGGGTTAGGCCTCGCTATTGTAAAACACCTCGCAAAACTCCACGGCGGTGAGGTTACGGTCAACTCCGTTCTCGGATCAGGCACTACTTTTCGAATTGAACTGCCCTCTTAGTCAAAACCGCCTGCGTAAGCGGGCCGCTTGACCTCAAAAAATAACATTGTTTTAGAACCCCAATCGTTCCGCCCGCCTACACCGGCGGTTGCGGACTTTTTGCTTCCACCCTGCGATCATACCGTGCTATAGTAAAACTATATTGAAATTTTAGTAACGCAAAGAGAGGCGCTTTTTACGTCAACGCTCAAGTTTCAACTCTTACGGTCTTTTGCGGAGAGTAACGAACATGCAGCTAGTCATCGGTCAAAAAGTAGCATACCCCAATCAGGGCATTTGCCTGGTTGAGGGTACCACGACGTGTACGATCGCGAGCTGCACGATGGAGGGGTTTACGCTCCGTGTGTTGAGCGACCATTCGACGATATTTGTCCCCACCGCCAATGCCGAAAACGTAGGAATTCGGCCCATCATCAGCTCGTCGCAGTGTAAGCAGTTAATAAGCGGACTTTCCGAAGATTTCGAACCCGTGTCGTGCGATTGGAAGACGCGTTCCAAGGAGTTTACGGAAAAACTGCATTCCGGCGACGTTTTCCAGGCTGCCGATGTCCTCAAAAAACTTACTTTTCTGAGTTACGAAAAGAAACTCTCATTCCGCGAGCAGACAATGCTCGAAAAAGCAAAATTCCTGATCGTCTCCGAGGTTTCAAACGCCGACAAAAAAGATCACAGCCTGATGGAGGGCGAGATCTGCCGCCTCATCGAATCCGCCTGTACCAAGCATCGGGTCATCCAGCCTAGCGTAATGGCGGCGGCGGTTCACTGAGTCAATTACGAATTAACAATTAAGAATTACGAATGAAGATTCGTTTATGAAAGACAATGTTCTTCTTGATAAAAGTTTTGCTTTCGCCGTCAGAACGGTAAAGGCTTATAAGTTTTTGGTCGAGGAAAAAAAGGAGTTTGTTTTATCCAAACAGTTCCTGCGGAGCGGAACATCGATCGGAGCCAATGCCGAGGAAGCTGTTGGCGGGCAATCAAGACCGGATTTTATATCAAAACTTAGCATCGCGTACAAAGAAGCAAGGGAAACCAGTTACTGGATCCGACTTTTGCAAGCAACTGAGTATTTTGAAAAACAACATGCTGAAAGCCTCTTGAATGATATTGACGAACTCCTCAAGATCATTGGTAAGATCCTAATCACCTCCAAAACCAATTTGTAATTCGTAATTCGTAATTGTTAATTCGTAATTAAGCCCGAGCGTAGCCCGCCCTCACCACAGTCTTGATGTTCCCACGAACATTAAAATCGCCCTCGATTTCCACTTTTAGCGGGTCGCAGGCGGCGACGAAATCTTCGAGGATTACGTTGACGACGTGTTCGTGGAATATCTTGACCTCGCGGAACGAATTGATGTAGAGTTTTAGGCTTTTTAGCTCGATGCAGAGTTTATTTGGAACGTATTTCAGGCGGATGTTGCCGAAATCGGGGAAATCCGAAAAGGGGCAGATCGCCGTGAATTCGGGCATTTCGAATTCGACCCAGATCTCGTTGCCGGGAAATTCGTACGGAAAGAAATCAAGCGTGTACAGGCCCATCTTGGCATGCGGCGTCGGTCGGATGTCGAGGCTCTGGTTGTTGGCACCGTCGGGTGCGCGTTCATCTGACATAATAATGTTTTCGCGAGCCTAAATTACGCACACCGGCGAGGTCGTTGACCCCGCCGTCGTGCAATTTGGCTAGGAGATTTACAAAAATATGGGCCGTCGCATAGGCGTCGGCGCTCGCACGGTGGTGGTTTGTGAGGTCGATCGAATAATATTCGGCGACGGTTTTGAGCTTATGATTGAGAATATTTGGCAGTAGTTTTCGCGATAGCTGCACCGTGCAAAGGCATGGATTAGCGAGGCGATAATCGGGAAAAACACGGCCGACCTCCGAATTCAAAAATCTCATATCGAAACCCGAATTGTGTGCGACGAGGATCGAATCGCCGATAAAACTCAAAAAATCGTGGGCGATGTCGGCAAACAGCGGAGCCTCTGCGACCAATTCGTCAGTGATGCCGGTTAACTGCGTGATGAACCACGGTATCGGCATCTCGGGGTTGACCAGAGTTTCAAATTTTTCCGCCACCTGGCCGTTTTTTATGCGATAGGCACCGATCTCGGTAATGCGGCACGGCGGCGCCTTGGCACCGGTTGTCTCGAGATCAAATACAACAAATTCGGTCGCAGCCAGCTCGCGATTGTCAAAATCGCTGACCGCAAGCTCAACTATATCTCCATTTAGAGTAAGCCGCGGGTCGCGGGCAATGAGGTCCGCGACAAGCAGCCGAGCGAGATTACGCTCGGGCTTGCGGATCTTCATCACAAAATCCACGATACTCACGGCCGACGCTTTGCCGTCGAATGAGCGCAGCAGGGCGACGGTTTCGTTTATTAGCAATGACTCGGAAATTAGGTTAGGATACGGTGTCATCAGGACTAGTTTAGCGAGAAAACTGCGAACGGGAAAGTTCATTGAGTTTATTGAGTTCGTTGAGAGAGGAAAAAGATGGCGAGTTTCAAGAGATTTGAGGAGATTCAGGCTTGGCAAAAGGGGCGGTTGGCGACGAAAAGAGTTTACCAGGTTTCGAAAAGCACCGATTTTGCGAAAGATTTTGGACTTTGCAATCAGATCCGTCGTGCTGCGGTTTCGGTGATGGCCAATATTGCCGAAGGAAACGGTCGTCGAACTAATAAAGACTTTGCGAGTTTTCTTGTTCAGGCTCATGGTTCAGCTTCCGAAGTTCAATCCCATTTTTACGTCGCCCTCGATCTTGAATATCTTAGTCAAAAGGACTTTGATGAAATATATGGACTGATCGACGAGGTTTCCAGGATGTTAATGGCTTTGGCCCAACACTTACGAAATTCTCAATGAACTCAACGAACTCAATATTAGATAAGTTTAGGGACACAAATGCACTGCTTGAGGGGCATTTTATTTTGTCGAGCGGGCTGCATAGCCCGAAATATCTGCAATGCGCATTGGCGTTGCAGAATCCGTCAGATGCTGCGGCGTTTGGACAGGCGATCGCGGAGCGTTTTGCGGGGCGGGAGATCGATACGGTAGCATCGCCGGCGATCGGGGGGCTAGTGATCGGGTTTGCGACTGCGGCGGCGTTGAATGTTCGATTTATCTGGACGGAACGTCAGGAAGGGGTGATGACGATGCGTCGCGGGTTTACTTTGAAGGAAGGCGAGCGGGTGTTGGTTGTCGAGGACGTTATTACGACGGGCGGCTCGACACGTGAATGTATCGCGGCATTGGAATCATACGGTGCAAAGGTGGTTGCTGCCGCGTCTATCATCGACCGCTCGAACGGCATGGCAGATGTCGGCGTGCCGCGCATGGAGCTTGTCCGCCTCGATCTGCCGAGTTATTCGCTGCAAGATTGCCCGATGTGTGCGGTCGGTGAAATAGCTGTAAAGCCGGGAAGCAGAGTGGAAAAACGATAAACGGTTAGTGGTTAACGGTAAATGTCAGAGAAGGTTCTAAGAGAGAAGTCATTCAAATTCGCTTTTGCGGGTAGTAAAGCTGTATCAACATCTGTCCAACGAGAAGCACGAATATGTGATGTCAAAACAGGTGCTTCGATCTGGCACCTCGATTGGGGCAAATGTTGAGGAAGCGGGTCAGGCGCAGTCGAAACCAGACTTTATTCATAAGCTCTCAATTGCACAAAAAGAAGCCTTCGAAACTCATTATTGGATCAGGCTACTTCGAGACAGCGAGATTTTGACTTCGAAACTCGCCGATTCATTATTGACCGATTGTTCGGAGCTGCAAAAACTAATCACGGCGTCCATCAAAACAGCCAAACAAAACCTGGCGAAACGGTAATAAGTGGTAAACGGCAAGTGGTGAATGGTAAATCCAGATTTAATATTTACCGTTTACCATTTACCATTAACTCGGATGAATTTCAAACTTCTCATACAATACGACGGCACCGATTTTCATGGGTGGCAGGTGCAGGAGAATTCGCGGACGATCCAGGGCGAGCTGGAGCGGGTGATCGGGATGATCGAGGATGCCGAGGTTGCCGTCGTTGGTTCCGGACGCACGGACGCCGGTGTTCATGCTGAGGGACAGGTCGCTAACGTTCGTCTCAACCGCCCGTTCACGCCCGAAAAACTCAAAACCGCGATCAACGGCAATCTGTGGCGCGACATCCGTATCATGAAGGCCGAAAAGGCGCCGGACGAATTTCATGCACGGTTTGCGGCGAAGATGAAGACGTACGTCTACCGCGTCGTTAATGCACCGGTGATGTCGCCGTTTTGGCGGCGATTTGCGCATCATGAGGCGAGGCCGCTGGATGTGGGGCGGATGAATGACGTGGCGCGGCTGTTTCTGGGCGAGCACGACTGGACGGCATTTTCTTCGGCGCAGGCAGACGGCGATAATCGAGTGCGCAACGTGACTGATTTTACAGTTGAATCGCATTGGGACGACCGAGCGGGAGGCTCGATGATCGAATTTCGAATATCGGCACATGGCTTCCTGCGATACATGGTGCGGTCGATCGTCGGCACGATGCTGGAGGTCGGGCGTGGCGAAAAGGATTCTGATACAATTCAGACTGCCATAGTTACCGGCAATCGCGACCTGGCCGGGAAGACCGCTTCGGCAAATGGTTTGACACTTTTTCGCGTCGATTACGAATAAGAGGAATTTACCCGCGAAATACGCGAAAGGACGAAGAATATATGCCCGCGAAACACGCGAAAAAACGCGAATAGAGAAATAATAACCCGGTCCGTTGACTATATAGCTTTACGTGTGACAAAAATTCTTATTCGCGTCTTTTCGCGTGTTTCGCGGGCAAAAAGGTTCGTATGCTCATCTACCACATAGTTTTACCCGATGCATGGGCAGCTTTCGACACAGGGCTTTATAGGGCTGCGAGTCTGGAGACCGAGGGTTTTATCCATTGCAGCTTTGCGGGGCAACTCGACGCCGTGATCGAGAGATATTACGCCCGCGAGGATCGCATCGTGATATTGGAGATCGAGACCGAGCGACTGATGTCGCGGACGCTCAACGAGCCGTCGACGAATAGCGAAATATATCCGCATATCTACGGTCCGATCAATCGCGACGCGATCGTTCGAGCAGTCGACCGAGAGATTTAAACAACGGATTAAACACAGATTTACACGGATTTAAATTCTTTTTTTATCTGTGTAAATCCGCGTTAATCCGTTGTTTCAAACCAATAGATGCACGAGAATTTTGCAGGGATCGTTAAACCGAACACAGCCGAAGCCAAGCTGCTTGCGGCGATCGATCCGGCGCGGGTCCCTCGTCATATTGCGGTGATAATGGACGGCAATGGGCGTTGGGCAAAGGCGCTGGGCAAGCCGCGTATTTTCGGCCATCGGGCCGGCTCCGATTCAGTCAAGGCGATCATCGATACCTGTGCCCGGATGGAGGTCGAGGCGATAACGCTTTATGCGTTCTCGACCGAAAACTGGAAACGGCCAAAGGCTGAGGTTTCGGGGTTGATGTCCATGTTAAAGCGTGTGCTGCGGCGCGAATTGAAAGATGTGCACCGCAATAATATCAGGTTTCAGGCGATCGGAAATCTCGGGGGCTTGGCGCCGGACGTTCAGGCCGAGCTTGCTGCCGCGACCGAGTTTACCGCCGCGAATACGGGCATGGTTATGAGTGTCGCGCTCAATTACGGCGGGCGTGCCGAGATAGTCAGGGCGGCAAAACTTGCGTTCGCCGATATCGAGAGACGCAACGACGTTATAGATCATTTGACCGAGGCAGATATCGAACGCAATCTCTACACGTGGAACTTGCCCGAGGTCGATCTGCTGATCCGCACGAGCGGCGAATTTCGTATCTCAAATTTCCTGCTCTGGCAGATCGCGTACAGTGAGATCTACGTGACGCCGACCTTGTTTCCCGATTTTCGGCGGCCGCATATATTTGAGGCAATATTGGATTATCAGAAACGTGACCGGCGCTTCGGCGGGGTGAAATGAAGAAATTTTGCCGCAGATGAACGCAGATGACGCAGATAGGAATAAAAATAAACAATTTCTTATCTGCGTAATCTGCGTTAATCTGCGGTTAATTTCCGTTATCTTTTTTAGGCTTTGATTATGAAGACTCGTTTACTGACCGCTGCTATCGCTCTGCCTATCATTATCGCTTCGATAATATTGCCGCTGTGGTTGCCGCAGGCTATCTGGCTTTTTGTGGCTTTGGCTGGCTTTGCACTCGCGGCCGGGATGTTTGAATTCTATTCGTTGACAAAAAAAATTGAGCTAAAGGCCGATGCCGGTGTCGGGTATCTCGGTGCGGCGGGATTGTTTACCGGGTTCGTTTTCGACGCTCCGACTCGGGCACCGGAAATGATCATCGCGACGCTCGTGTTGTTTGTCGTTCTCGTTCTAATCACGCAGACATTTCGCTTTCAAAAGGATTTCTCTAAAATGCTGATCGGTATCGGCGTGACGATGCTGGGTGTGATATACATTGCGTTTCTCGGCGGTTTTCTGGTTGCGACGCGGGTCGGGTTTGAGAACGGGGCGGGTCTTTCGACACATCTGCTGGGGTATTTCTTTCTGGTGATCTTCGGGTCGGATGCGGGAGCGTATTTTGCCGGACGGGCGTTGGGTACGCACAAATTGGCTCCGGGAATTTCGCCGGGCAAAACGGTCGAGGGCTTGATCGGAGGCCTCGCCGCCGCCGCCGCGTTTGCGGCCCTGGCGACGTTTTGGTTTTTTCGCGAATTGCCGTATCAGTGGTCGATACCCCTCGCTGTCGTCCTTGCCGCGGTCGGCGTCCTCGGCGACCTGTGCGAGAGCGCGATGAAACGCGGGTCAAAAACAAAGGATGCCGCCAGCATCCTGCCGGGCCATGGCGGACTGCTCGACAGGCTCGATAGTTTGCTTTTCGGAGCACCGATACTGTACTATTTCGCTAGGTTTTATTTTTCATGAACGCAGTTCGATTTGACGACAATAATAATACGTAGGCGAGAGTGTTAACTTTTTTGACGCTCCGCCTTTCGTTTGTCGCAAATCGAAAGGCGTTTTTCTTTGGGATAAGTGTCAGTAGCCCGCACGTAAGTAAGGGCTCCGGTAATTAGAATAAGCCCTTACTTACGTGCGGGCTACTGACACAGAACGCATTTTATGCTTGATGTACTTGGAAATTTGGAACGGACGCACACTTGTGGAGAGCTTCGCGAGAACGAAGTCGGTAAGCATGTGGTGCTGATGGGTTGGGTCGCGAAGAAGCGGGATTTTGGTGTTTTTACGTTTATTGACCTTCGCGACCGCGAAGGTGTGACGCAGGTCGTTGTCAGCGAAGAAGACGCGGCGGAGGCCCATGCGAAGGCTAAAAATCTGCGCGGCGAATTTGTGATCGCGGTCAAAGGCGAGGTCGTCTCTCGTGACGAGGGTACGCATAACGCCAAGCTTGCGACGGGTGACATCGAGATCAAGGTATCGGAAATTCTGGTGCTCAACGACGCAAAGGTGCCGCCGTTTCAACTCGAAGTTGCGGGTTCCGAAAATCTCGCGGCGGAGGAGACGCGGCTCAAATATCGATATCTCGATCTGCGCCGTCCGCAGTTGCAGCACAATATCCGCATGCGTGCGAAGGCCGTGTCGGCAATCCGCGAATATTTTGACGCACGAGGGTTTATCGAGATCGAGACGCCCATTTTGCTCAAATCGACGCCCGAAGGTGCACGCGATTTTATCGTGCCTTCGCGTATCCATACGGGCAAGTTTTTTGCTCTGCCGCAGTCGCCGCAGATATTAAAGCAGTTGACGATGATCTCCGGCTTTGACAAGTATTACCAGATCGCCCGCTGTTTTCGCGACGAAGACCTTCGGGCCGACCGCCAGCCGGAATTTACGCAGCTCGATATGGAGATGTCGTTTGCGAACCCCGAGATGGCGTACCGCGAGATCGAGGGCATGTTTGGGCATGTCTTTAAATTGATCAACATCGATCTGCCCGCCCAATGGCCGCGAATGACGTACGCCGAAGCCATGCGTCGTTACGGCTCGGACAAGCCCGATCTGCGTTTTGATATGGAACTTGTCGATCTGAGCGACAGCCTGCGGGGCACGGATTTCCCCCCTTTTGCGTCGGTACTCGATGGCAGGGGCGAGATCAAATGCGTTGTCGTTAAGGGCAACGCCGACTATTCGCGAAAGCAGCTCGACGACCTTCAGGATTTTGCAAAGCGTTACGGAGCGGGAGCCTTGGCTTGGATCAAGATCGCTGACGTGGCGACTCCTGTCAGTACCGAGAGCGTTAGCGACCGGGGAATTACGTCTTCGCTGATGAAGGTACTTGGCGACGAGAAGATAGAGCAGCTCGTATCAGTCTCAGGTGCCGAAAAAGGCGACCTGGTTCTAATCATCGCCGGGCGCAAATCGGTCGTCGCGGCTTCGCTAGGTGCGTTGCGCATCGAGGTTGCAAAACGCGAAAATCTAATCGACCGCACGGCATACAAACCGCTGATCGTGACCGAGTTTCCGATGTTCGAACACGACGAAGAAACCGACCGATACGACGCCGCGCATCACCCGTTTACGTCGCCGATGGACGAGGATCTTGAGCTATTCAAGACGGCGGTCAACGAAGACAGCCAGCATCATCTGCTTGGCCAGGTACGTGCAAAGGCGTACGACGCGGTCATCAACGGTTACGAATGTGCCGGGGGTTCGATCCGTATTCACCAGAAAGACATCCAGGCTCTGAATTTCAAAGCCTTGGGATTGACCGTCGAAAAGGCCCGTGAGCGGTTTGGTTTTTTCCTGGACGCGCTCGAATACGGCACACCGCCGCACGGTGGTTTTGCGGCGGGCATCGAGCGGACGTGTATGATACTATGCGGGACCGAGAATATTCGCGACGTTATGGCGTTCCCGAAGACGGCCTCGGCGCAGGATTTGATGATGGATTCCCCGGGCGAAGTTGACGCTGCGCAGTTGCGCGAATTGGGAATTGACACTATTCTTGATGCTTAAGTGACCAGCAGGTAATTTTATTCATTAACTTAGAATTGTAGATTTCCGTTTTCAGTATTATTGTTGGTATCGATAGTCTTTCCTCGAGCATCAAATAAAGCGGCAACTGAAAGAATTTTATGTTTCACCTCCTTGCAGTTTCAGAGGTTTTGGCATGTGCGAGCGCAGGCGCGAGCACAGCGTATCTGACGTGGCGTCGGGCCGCGCAGCGGCGCTGGCCGACGATATTTTCGAAAACTGATACCGGCGACCTCGCTGAGATGCAGTCGCTTTACGGATATAACGAGCATACTTATGTGCTGGATGCGACAGAGGGCCGCGTTTGGAACGACGGGGGCCGTGGGGTCGTCTGTTACGTCGAGCGGGGAAATGTTTGGCTGGTGACGGGCGAACCGCTCGCCGCCGCCGCCGACCTTTGTGAAATTACCCGAAAGTTTGTCAGTCACGCTCGACAGCACCGGAAACTGGTGGTGTTTATGCCCACCAGCGAACGATTTGCACGGGCGGTAGCCGGCCAGAATTATCGAATACATAAGATCGCCTCTTCGCCGTATTTTGATCTGCAAAAATGGGATCCAAAAGGCAACTCGGCAAAGGGCCTGCGTCTGGGATTGAATCGGGCACGTAAAGCGGGGATTAGCGTTACGCGAGTCTCGGATATTACGTCGGCGTTCAGACGTGAGGTCACCGAGCTTTGTGACACGTGGCTCGGCGGACGATCGGCCGGCGTCAGTTTTGGATGGCTGTTTCGCCTTGCGCCGTTCCAAAACGCGGAGGCTAAACGGTATTTTGCCGCCCGCGATGCCGACGGCCAGCTTGTCGGATTGTTGGCGGCGAGCCCGATCCCGGCACGCGACGGATGGTATCTCGAAGATGTTCTGCGAAGAGCGGACGCGCCGACCGGAACGGCGGATTTACTCGTTTTCGAGGCTCTGCGCGGTTTGGCGGCGGACGGAGCTCAATTAGCTACCTTGGGTACGGTGCCGCTTTCCGACATTGGTACTGACGAGATCACGTCCAAGGGTTATTTGCTCGGCCGGATACTCGATCTTACGCGAAGGAATCTAAAACCTATCTATAATATCGAGGGCCTGCGTTGTTTCAAATCAAAATTTGTCCCATCGTGGTGGGAAAGCGAATACGCAGTTGTTTCAAAGGGCTACTTGCGGGCTCCGCGGGCGGGAATTGCCGTTCTCAGAGTGATCTTTGGCGACGGTATACCCGGCATACCGCAGCTTTTCGCGTCGGTAAAGGGTGCGATCCGGCCAAATCGGCGACCGCATGTCGACGTTGATGCGATTGTCCCCAAAGTCTTTCAGGTGATCGGCACCGAAAATTCATTGAACCAAAAAAGCCACGCTGTCGTAAAAGTACGATAGAGATGCCTACTAAGTACGACACCAATCCGCTCGATCCGGAGTTTCCGGAAAAGGCTCGCGCCGCATCAGCCGATTCCCAGGTGACGCAAACGCTCGGCTATGAAGGAGCCGAGACGCGGCAATTCCCGCAAGCAGCTCCGACCGAGGAACCGACGCGAAAGTTTGCCACGCCCGATATGCCATCATACTCCGCTCCATATAACGGCCAGTACGTGCCCGCAAATTATCAGCCTACAGTATTTACAGCGACCGATCAGTCACGAAAACGAAAGGTCGATAAGGTCGGCTTGCCGGAGAATATCCTTGTCGCCTTGCCGTACATGCCATTTTATATCGGCTTGGTTGCGGGCTTGATCGAGCTGCTTATTGTTCCGAAACACGAGACAAAAGTCCGTTTTCACGCAGCGCAGGGCCTTGCGGCACACGTCGGCATTTTGATAATAACCACGCTGCTCGGCATTGTCGGCAACTTTGCGAACGGAGCCCGGATCGGCGGCGGGATCTTTACGGCCGTCGCGACGGTGATGCTTATAGTCTTTACGATCAAGGCGTGGAAAGGCCGGCCCATTCATATCGAAGCCATAGATGACCTGACAAGCTGGCTCGAAGCGAAAATCAAGATCAAATAGCTATGTATTGCTCATCCTGCGGCAAATCGATACAAGAGGACCTCAATTACTGCAATAGTTGCGGTGCGCGTAATGAAAAAAATGCGGTAGTCGTCGGCAATTCTTCCCATAGAATGATGGGTATCGGGGCCGCATTTATCGGATTGGTAGGATTGGTCGGCTTTGTCGAGATGTTGAAGATACTGCTCAGCAGCCGCCTGGACACGCCGGCGATAATTGTTATTTTATTGGCTTACCTTATAACCGTTTTTCTGATGTTCGCCGTTCTGGTCGGTCATGTTTGGAAACATTCGGGAGACGTCAGGATCAAATCGAAGGATCGGCGCGATGAGAACAATGCTCCGAATGCCTTTCGCGGCGTCACAACCGCCCAACTCGAGGAATCCCGTCAACCGGTGGCCAGCGTGACCGAAAATACCACGCGAACTCTCGATCAAATTCCTTTCCGCGAGCGTTAATCTGCCAGTGCCCGGCCTTTGGTTTCGATAACTAGCGGTAACAGAAATAATCCGATAACCGGTACAAATCCGACCCAGAATAGAACATACATCGCGCTGTCCAGGGCATTTGTTCCTGCGGCGGCAATGCTGCCGACGAGAAACGGCCCCGCAGCGGCGACGAAGCGGCCGATGTTGTAGGTAAAGCCCGCACCGGTCGCACGGAGGCGTGTCGGGAACAATTCGGGCAAGTAATAAGTAAAGCTGCCAAACACCCCGAAAACAGTCAAACCGATCGGGAAATACATGTAGAGGCGCGTGTGCGGCTCAATATTTAGGCCAAATGCACACATTATCGAGGCGGCGGCGGCCAGGAAATAGGCAAAGAACATCTTTTTGCGGCCAAAATATTTGGCGATCGGGATGGTGAGCAATGTGCCTATCAGGCCGCCGAGGTTAAAGCTGTTGGTTGCGGTTTTTACCCACGCCTGCCCCATTGCTTCGACGGCTGTGGGGTCAAGGCCAAGCAGCTGGGACTCGCGAGCAGCGAGACCCTTTGCCACGACCGGAATGAATGCGTTGCAGCTCCACCACATGATCAATGCCGTGATCGACATGCAAAAGCCGCTGATCGTAAGGCGGATGTATTTCGGGCCGAACAGCTCCGAGATCTTTGCGTGGCCCTCCGCTGCGACATTTTTCCACCGCTCCGGTTCCTTGATAAACAGGCGGACAAAAAACGCTCCGGCGGCCGGAATGAGCCCGAACAAAAACACGTAGCGCCAGGACATCGCCGGGTCATTGAAGTAAACACCCGTAACCCGATACACGACGAATGTAGCGAGAAACAGCCCAAACGGAGCTGACGTATAGAGCAAGGCTCCGGCTTCGACGCGGCGTTTTTCAGGCACAACCTCGGCAACCATCGCGGCCCCTGCCGCCCATTCACCACCGATGCCTAAGCTCGAGACAATGCGGCACAGGATCAAGACCCAAATATTCGGTGCAAACGCACACGCGGTCGTACCGATCGAATAAAGAATGATAGTCAACAGCAGCGTGCGCGAGCGGCCGATGCGATCCGCGACCTTGCCAAAAATGATGCCGCCGGCCGCCCAACCGATCAGCAGGATCGACGTGAGTATGCCCGTCCACTGCAGCGTCGCGGACTTGGCCTCCGCCGAGCCGATCGCAAGGCCGAGCAAGGTCGGCACGCAATTCGGGGCGACGTAATTGAACAATAGGCCGTCAAAAATGTCGAACCCCCAGCCCAACCACGCGGCAAAGAGCACCGTCCATTGATAGCCGTTCATGTCGAGAAATGTCCACCGCGGAGACATGCCAACTTGTTCCATAATTTAATGCGGGTGTGATAGTCTTTCGGATTATAGTATGGGCAATACGAAATCTTTGCAAGAGACGTACTCGCCGGCGAGCATATGTTTTGGATGCGGCCCGGCGAACGACAAGGGGCTGCATATCAACAGCTTTCCCGATGGCGACGAGGTAGCGGCGACGTGGCACGCCGAGCCGCATCATCAGGCGTTTCCGGGGATGCTGAATGGCGGGATAATCGGGGCCCTGCTCGATTGTCACTCGAATTGGACGGCCGCGTATTTTTTGATGAAACGCGATGGCAAAGATACGCCGGACTGCACGGTGACGGCCGATTTTCACGTCAAATTATTACGCCCGACACCGAGCGATGTTCCGATACATTTGCGTGCTCACGTGGTCGAATCGCGCGAAGACCGTGCAACCGTCGAGGCCGAGTTGATCGCTAACGATAAGGTTTGCGCGACTTGTAGGGGAACTTTTGTGGCCGTTAAGGAAGGGCATCCGGCTTATCATCGATGGTAGGAATTTTTTGCCCGCGAAACACGCGAAATACGCGAAAATAGGAAGAAAAGCTAAAAAACTTTCCCGATTGAAAATACGGTTCTTAACTAAATAAGTCTATTTTTTTTCGCGTCTTTTCGCGTGTTTCGCGGGCAAAAAATCTTTTGCAATTGTTCGTCGTAATTTGACTGTAAATCGAGCTTTTCGAGCCAAGCTATCTGCTCATCCATCAATTTTGGCAGATGGATTACGTCCGAGAGGGCGTAATCGACCAGTTCGTCCGTCCATATGCCATCCCATTTACGGCTGAATTTGGCTCGCTGCGATTTGTCGAGGTCGACGGCGAAGTATCGATAGAGCGTTTCGGCGAGGGACGCCGACTGACCGGCACCGCGTGTGAGGACCTTTTCGGCGATCATCGTGTCAAAAATATTCGCGACCTCATAGCCGTTCTCGTTCAGAAATTCAAGATCGAATTTCGCGTTGTGAAATATTTTTATGACGGTGTTGTCGGTAAGGATATCGGCCAGGCGTCCGAGCGCGACGCCTTCGCTGACGGGCACGAGAACATTGAATTCACCGTCCGAAAACTGCACCGAAAAAAGCCGGCCATACCGGGCACTAAGACCCGACGTTTCGGTGTCGCAGCCGACCCGGGTAACTGAGGTGAGGCGTAGATATGCGTTCTCTAATTCGTCGTGGGAACGTGCGACCAGGACATCCATGTTGTAGATTGTAAATTACTAGTGCTCTGTAACATAAGTTCAAGGAGGTTTAGCCACGAATTACACGAATAGCACTAATAAATTTTTTGTGTGTAATTCGTGTAATTCGTGGCTAACTCATTTCTTAAAAAACTTAGGCTACACAGCACTAATAATAAACCGGAAAACAGACGCGAGATTATGCCCGAAAAATTGAATGAGATCGAAGCCCGGATAGTCGGTTCGCTGGTCGAAAAGCAGCTGACGACGCCGGAATACTACCCGCTGACGCTGAATGCGTTGGTCAACGCCTGCAACCAGAAAAGCAACCGCGACCCCGTAGTGTCATATGACGAGACAACTGTAACCTACGCGCTCGAAGACCTCCGCGACCGCAATCTAGTCTACGTGTTTTACGGCAGCACGAGCCGCGTGCCTAAGTACAAACACATGCTGCCAAGCGTCTATGAGCTTGAGCCGCCTGAGGTCGCGATCATTGCAGTGCTGCTGCTGCGCGGGCCACAGACGCTGGGCGAATTGAGAACCAGGACTGAACGGCTCTATGACTTTCCGGGG
Organism: Pyrinomonadales bacterium; assembly: GCA_038227175.1. Taxonomy (GTDB): domain Bacteria; phylum Acidobacteriota; class Blastocatellia; order Pyrinomonadales; family Pyrinomonadaceae; genus OLB17. The sequence continues at coordinate 235,963 of JBBRPZ010000003.1, forward strand.
CTTGGAGAGGTTCAGGAGACGCTCGATGGCCTCGCTCGCCGCGACGAGCCCCTCGTCATGCGGCTTGAACGGCTTGCGGGGCAGAAGGAAGCCCGTTTTGCTCATCTATTGTCAGGCGAGATAGACATCGAGGCCTTTGCCGCGGCACATGCCGTGTCGCACGCACGCGGCGGCGTAGGGGCCGAACGGATCGAGCAGTTGGAAGAAGATGTTGCCAGTCTACGGGCCGAAGTCGACACACTTAAACAGACGTTTGAGGAATTTAAAAAGCAGTTTGAATAACGATTGGAGGAGGCTGTCTGGAAAGTCCGGGAAAGATAAATTGCCGTCAGCTTTAGCTGACGGTATCGTCCGGGGGCCGGCGGCGGGCTTTAGCCCAACAATAGTAGAGAAATCTCTTAACCACTTTAGCCATAAATACTTCCATCTACATTTGGGCTAAAGCCCGATAGTTTGTTTCATTGCTTTTTCCGTTGGCTGAAGCCAACGGCAATCGCAAGGGCTGGCTTTTCGGACTCATCAAACTGAAAAAATCGACTTTTCAGACAGCCTCTTCCATTTTTAGGAGGTAGGGTATGAATATCGAAATGCTTCGTCATTTTTTTGCGTGGTGTGCGGTGATCAACTACGCGATGTTGCTGCTGTGGTTCTTTTTACATATTATCGCCCACGGCCCGCTTGTGGCTCTCAGCCAACGTTTTTTTGGCGTCAGCACCGAGAAATACGATTCGATCAGCCTGCGGGCAATGTTTTTCTTTAAGCTCAGCATATGGTTTTTTTGCATCGCACCGTATCTTGCGTTGCGCATAATGGCCTAAAACAAAAAATGGGCGAAGCCGCGCGGCTTCGCCCTAAAAGCTCAAGCTAAGGAATGTCTACTACTCTGTACCTTTCATTTTCCTCACGCCGATCTTCATCTGCACGAGCTGTTCCATCGTCACGTTCGGATCTTCGGCCCTCGCCTTGCGGATGAATTCCGGGTCTATGTTAAAGATACGGCTCTTGACCACTTCTTCGCTGTCGAGATTTTGCAGGCCCGCGGCCTTTAATTCGCCTAGGTATTGGGGAGTAACGTTGAAAATGCGGAATTGTACGACCTGCTCAGACGAGAGTTTGTCGAAACCGGCGGTTTTCATCTCGGCCAGATACTCGGGCGTCACCTTAAAAATACTGTACTTGACCAGCCCTTCGAAGTCTTTTGTTACAAGCCCCATCTCGCTGATCTTCGTGACAAACTCGGGGTCAATCTTGAAAATGCGAGCCTTTACCAAATCTTCCATCGTTAGATTCGGATAACCGGTCGCTCTCATTTCGGCCATGAATTTCGAATCAACCTTAAAGATCGCGGCCTTAAACAGGTCGTCGACATCGAGCGTAAACCCAGAGGCTTTCAGATCGTCGGCGAGAGCGATCGTTACGTTGATCAACGCGGCAGACAGCAGCTTATTATTGTCGTCGCCACCGTAATTCTTAGACGTTTTTTCGAAATCGAAGCCGCGCGACCTCATCGCTTCGACATATGATTGATTGGGCGTGAAGCGGAATGTTCCCGATCCCTCGCCATTCACGAACGAGCCTTCGCAGTCGACCGTGCCGGCCTCGCGGACTAGCCGAAAGCTGACTTTGCCGTTCTGCGTCTGCTCGCGGGTCAAGCCCTGTAGTTCGTCAAAAGCATAGCTCGAACCGTTCTGGTTGCGGCCATGTGCGGTTTGGCGTTCGAACGACAGGTGGATCTTGCCCGCGTTTTCGGCCTTGTCTTCCTTGCCATTTTTGGTATTCGCCGTCCACGTGCCGGTTACGGGGGCCTGTGCGACGATAACGACCGAACCAACGACGATAACGATAAACATTAGAGCCGACAGGCTCAGAGCGGTACGCGTCAAAACTTTACTCATGTGAAAACCTCCAGAAAATCTCAAAAAAATGTGTTTGCGAGTTGCTTTACATGAGAGAAACACCGTGTCGGGGGGATTTGTGACAAGAAAGATTATCGGTGCCGGAAATTGATTTTGAATCAGGATGCCAGACGGTCGAAAGCGTCTCCGGCAAACTTGAAATGGTTTTCGCCTTCATTGTGTTCGGCGCCGTGTTTCAGGTAAAACTTGACGGCGGGCGTGTTCCACTCGAGTACTTGAAAATCAATCCGCGTCATGCCTTTGAAATGGCCTATACGGGCGATCTCTCGCAGCATTTTTTCACCAAGATTGTGACGGCGGTATTCGGCGAGAATATAGAGGTCCTCGATGTAGAGCCCGAGTTCCCCGCGGAAACTCGAAAAATGCGGATAAAAAAGGGCGTGGGCCACGGGCTTTACGCCGTCGCGGGCAATTATTCCCTCGACAAACCCGTCCGGCCCAAACATTGCCGTGTGAAGTTTCTCTGTGGTGATCTCAAAATATTCGGAAAAGCTTTCATACGCGGCAAAATCGCGAATGAGTTCGACGATGTCGCCAAGGTCTTGGTCGGTGATGGCTCGTATCGAGATCTGCATAAAAAAAGCCGTGCCCGAATTTTATCAGGCACGGCCATGGAAAGTCATTCCCCTATAAGAAAATTAAGGTTTTTTCTTGGGCGTCGTCGTCACTTTCTGCGGCGCCATTTTTTGCGATTTGAGGTACTCGACCGTTAGTTTAACGCTCTCCTTCAATTCCTTGACGGCCTGCGAGTCAGTTGCCGCAACCGGAGCCATTTCGGTGTATTTCTGCATGTAATTGAGACCTTCCTGTTCTTTTTCTTTATCCTCCGGAGCGATGGCGGCTCCCTGGGCAAAAAGGGACAGGCCAAGACTGCCCATTGCGTCGGCGTAATCCGGCTTCGCGACCAGGATCTGCTTGTATGTAGCTACGGCCCTGTCAAGGTTGCCGGTGAGCCGCATGCTGTCGCCAAGCGCCATCTGAGCGGCGAGTTTTTTGGCCGGGTCGGGCTCAATCGCGATGTACGCGGTAATTACCTTTTCCGCGTCGTCCGCCTTGGTCGTATCAACGCCGCTCACGGCCTTGAGCCGATGGATCTCGGTTGCGGCCGCGTAGAGGTCCAATTTCAGAGTGTCACGGCGCTTTTGGTCGGCCGGATCGGTGGCGGCTTCGGCGTTTTTGATGATGTTTACCGCTTCTTGAAAAGCCGCGAGAGCTTCGTCGTAGGATTTATTCGCCTCCTGGTATTTTGTTATTCTGACTTGGGGGTCGGCCTGAGTCGCGCCTTCCTTGTAAGCCTTGAAACCTTTGGCCTTTAGAGCGATTACCTTGCCATTAAGAAGGATCGGCGTGCTGCCGACATAATCCGGCACGGCCGCGACGCCTTCGCTGAATTTTGCGATCGCCAGATCGTAGTTCTCCGACTTGAGAGCCGCATTGCCCTCTTCGTTAGACTTGCGGGCTATCTCATCGGAGGCCTGGACCTTTTTATTCTTTTCGGTGATCTCAGCATTCTTTTTTTCGAATTCCGCCTGTGCCTTTTTTTCCTCGGCGGTCGGTTCTTTAGCGGCAGTACCATTCCCGGCGATTGGAGCTTTTACCGCAGAGCCTTTTCGAACCTCGTCTTCCGTCAGCTTACCGCCGTCACCGGGAGACATTGTGATGACAAGCTTTTCCTGCCCTGCTTTTACGCCCGGGAAGATCAGCGGCGAACAGCCCGGAGCGCTCAGAGAGAACGAATAAGTTCCCCCAAACGGGATGCCGGCAAAGCTGAATTCACCTTTCTTACTGGTCTTGGCCGACGGGAAACCGGATTTGATATCGATCCGGTAAACCTCGATCAACGCATTTGCGACCGGTTCCTTAGTACCGTCGGCCTTTTTAAGCTCAACGGTACCGTTGACCGGCGCCGTCTGACCAAAACTCGTAATGTACCCAACCAACAAAAGGGCACCAACCATAACTAAACTAAACTTTCGCGACATTGCATTCCTCCGAAGATTAACAAACATCCATTTAAGGCGGTCTTAAGATGCTAGACTCCAAACAAGAGTTCGTTACTTTATCCATATTCTAACCCAATCCGCCAAAAAAATTGAAGTACTCTCGACAAGTAGGAGGTAGTAGGAGGGGGGCAGGCCGGCAATTTGTGCGATTCCTGGAGGTTTAGTTGATGTTTCATATTCTTGCAGAACGCTTTTGACCAGCCCTTCGAGAGTGTTGTCCTCGAAAAACTCTCGCGGGCGAAGAGGTGCTGCCGTTCAATTCGTCCTTCCTCGAATTCGCCGCCCGCGGCAACGTCCCCGTCCACTACGCCGCCCTCAGCTATAGCACGCCGCCGGACGAGCTCGCCGCCAACCTCGCCGCCTGCTGGTGGGAAGA
>JBBRPZ010000004.1:0-237153 GCA_038227175.1 Pyrinomonadales bacterium
CGGGCCGTGTCACAACCCCGGACGGCCGCGGTATGAGAAACGCCACTGTCACTATCGTCGACCGCAACGGCTTTGCACGAACGGTTACAACCAGCTCGTTCGGCTACTACACGTTCGACGACATCACAACGGGTGCCAGCTACACGATCGGCGTTGCCTCACGGCAATACCGCTTCGCGTCGCGGACGGTCGAAATCACCGACAGTCTCGCGGATGTCGACTTTACCGGACTGGAATAAATTCCCGTCCATAACCTTCACCAAAAAGGCGGCTTTCGGGCCGCTTTTTTTGCGCGCTCGTAACGATCAAGATCTTTTCAAAAAAATCATTGCTATTGATTCTTTCAATATGGTATAAACAATTCGAATTGCCGGTATAAGCATTCAAAATGGAGTACATCGCGGAGCACTCAATATTCATCAAACAGACGCTGGGTGGGCAAGCCCAATCAGAAAATTTGGACTCGTCCGAAAAAAATGGTATATTAGCAAATAGCGATGCTTTCTGGTGCCGCGAAAGCCTGCCTGAAAACCAGCCTAAAGATTTACGAATGAAATTAGCTCCGAAAACGATCAATTGGTTAAGCGTTGTAGCGTTGATAATTGTCGCTCTGGGTACCGCCCAGGCACAAGCGTTGCGGCCGCCTTTGCTACAGGACCTTGACCTCAAAACGCAGAGTTCGACAGCAACTCCATCCGCGACGCCGCTGGTCAGGAAAACAGGCAGTGTCACGGTCGCTCCGGTCTCCGGCAATTCGGTCAGGACTCTGTTTCCGGCTCTGGCATCGGTCTCGATCCCAGGTTATTCCGGAGTTCTTGTCGAATCGCTTGATGGCAACGTCGTGCTCGAGAGCAACGCCGGCATGCTGTTCAATCCGGCGTCAAACGTAAAGGTTGCAACCGCCTACGCCGTCCTGAAGACCTTCGGCCCGGAGTTTCGCTTCATGACGAACGTCTTTACCGACGGTGCGGTCGACCCGAGCACGGGGACGCTCAATGGTAATTTGTATGTTTCGGGCAAGGATCCGATGTTCGCCTCGGAGCACGCCGTCAACCTGACGAACGAATTGAACCGCCTCGGAATTCGCGAGGTCAAGGGCGATCTGATCGTCACCGACAATTTTGCGATGAATTATTCCGGCTCATCGCTCCGTTCCGGCGAACTATTGCTTGCGACAATGGACAATGCCCGTCGAACGCCTGCCGCGACACGTGCGTGGCTCAATTACCTTTCGTATTCGGGCCGAATGGGCCAGGTCATGGGCGTCCCGAGCGTCACATTTACCGGCCGGGTTTATGCTCAGGGGATACCGAGCAGCCTGCACCTTTTGTTTACGCACGAATCGACCCAGATCCGCGAGATTATCAAAGCGACGCTCTGCTACTCGAATAATTTCCTCGCCGAACGCCTCGGTGACATGGTCGGTGGGCCGTATGCGGTATCGCGTCTCGTCCAACAGGGGGCCGGTATTCCGCCTAATGAATTTTCGCTCCAGACATCGAGCGGTCTCGGCCTCAACCGAGTATCTCCGAATGCGATGATGCGTCTGCTGCACGTCTTGCGCGACGATCTGGCACGCTACAAAATGACGTTTTCGGATATCATGCCGGTCGCGGGAATTGATAAGGGAACGCTCGAAAATCGTTTCGACGCCGATTTTGCAACCGGCAGCGTCGTCGGCAAAACCGGCACATTGCCGAACACCGACGCCGGCGTCAGCGCCCTCTCCGGTGAGATCAATACGCGAAACGGCAAATATCTTTTCGTGATCTTTAACCAGCGCGGCAGCGTTCCACGGTTTAGAGCGTTCCAAAACAGTTTTGTCTCGCTCGTCCAAAGCCAATTCGGCGGCCCGCTGGCCATGCCGTACGATCCCGTTTCGCTCGAAACCCGCATCGCCCGCACAAGGATCAGCTACCCAGGCGGTCAATTCTACGGAAATAAGTAATTCGGCTTTTTACAAAAAGCAGTAGAAAAGGAGGCGTTTCAACGCTTTCTTTTTCTTTTTGCGGCGTTGCGTGAGATAATTCCCGGTTGATAATTGCGTTAAACGCGACTACTGAATGAACGACACCGAACAAGACCAGCCCGAGTCCGAATCACCCGAACAACTCGCTGAACCGCACTCAGCCGACGAGATCGCCGCCGAGCCACGATCCACCGCGACCAAACAGACCAGCGTCGCAAGATCGGCCGGCATCGTCTCGATAGCCGTAATGTTTTCGCGGGTTTTGGGGCTGCTGCGGGAGATGATATTCGCTCGTTATTTCGGCACCGGATTCCTGACTGATGCCTATGTCGTCGCATTTAGAATTCCCAATGTGCTCCGCGATCTTTTTGCCGAAGGAGCCTTGTCCGTCGCATTTGTAAAGGTCTTTACGGATTATCAGATCAACCAGGGCGAAAAGGCCGCGTGGCGGTTGGCGAGCCTTGTTCTTAACTTGCTCGCGGTTATCATGAGCGTGATCTGTATCGTCGGCATCATTTTTTCACGGCAATTCGTCAATCTGCTCGCCAATGGATTTTCTCCTGAAAAGGCCGCTCTCGCGACGACGCTAACGCAGATAATGTTTCCTTTCATCCTGCTTGTCGCTCTCGCGGCGGTTGCGATGGGGGTCTTGAATACGAAAGGTATCTTCGGCATTCCGGCGTCGGCATCGACCGTCTTTAATGTCGCCTCGATCATCTTCGGCCTCGGCATGGCCTATTGGCTGAGCGGGGGTGGATGGCTCAATTCGGCTGACAAAAATGCCGTACCCGACTTCCCTTCGCAATGGGCGATCATCGGCATGGCTATTGGCACTCTGATCGGCGGGTTGGCTCAGTTTTTAATGCAGTTGCCGTCCCTTTTCAAGGTCGGGTTTCGCTTTACTCCCGTCATAAGTCTCTTTGATCCGGGCGTTAAAAAAGTCATTGCTCTGATGACGCCGGCGATTCTCGGGACATCGGCCGTGCAGATCAATGTGATGATGAATACCTATTTCGTCTCAGGGATCGAGGGTGCACAGGGCTGGCTGAATTTCGGCTTTCGGCTTATGCAATTGCCGATTGGTTTATTTGGCGTCGCGGTCGGCACGGCGGCGATCCCGGTGATGTCACGGCTTGCCAACGAAGGCAAAATCAAGGAACTTCGCGACACAATTTCGTCCTCGATGAATCTCGTTTTTCTGATGACGCTGCCATCGGCATGCGGCCTTATCATACTCGGCGAACCGATCATTCGCCTTATTTATGAACGCGGGAAATTTGACGCAACATCGACGAGCATGACGGCGGCGGCTCTGGCCGGCTATGCGATCGGGCTAACGGGCTACGCCGCCATCAAGATCCTGTCGCCGGCATTCTACGCTCTGAACGACGCAAAAACGCCGATGATAATCGCGATTGCGTCAATTGCTGTTAATTTCCTCGGCAGCTATTTCCTCCGCGAATGGCTATCGCATTATGGCGTGACTCCGGAAACTCCGCATGGTTATGGACACGTCGGAGTCGCAATGGCGACCTCGATCGTTGCCCTCGTAAACTTTTTCGCCCTCGCTTTCCTGATGAGAAGACGCATAAAACGGCTTAACGGCCGGGACATTTTGCTTTCCTTTGCCAAGATCGCGGCCGCGTCCGCCATGCTGTCGCTGGTATGCTACGCGAGCTATCATTACCTGTACGAGCACTACGGCACAGGCACGTTGACGATTAAGCTGGTTGAAGCATTTTTACCAATAGCTCTTGGCGGCATTGCGTTTGTTATCGTAGCGAAGCTCCTGCGGGTTACCGAGCTTGAGCAGGCGTTTGGCATGGTGCGGCGAAAATTGGGAAGATGACCCGACCTTTCAAAAATATTGATCCTAAGATCCACGAGACGGCGTATATCGCTGACGACGCGATCGTCATCGGCGATGTCGAGATCGGTGAGGATGCGAGCGTGTGGTTTGGGTCGGTCGTTCGCGGGGATGTTAATTTTATCCGCATCGGAGCCCGGACGAATATCCAGGACATGACGATGATCCACGTCAGCTCGAAAACGCACTCGACCATTCTCGAAGAAGAGATCACCGTCGGCCACAACGTCACGCTCCACGGCTGCTACGTTGAACGGGGCTGTCTGATAGGAATCGGGGCGATATTGCTGGATGGCGTTCGCGTGGGAGCAAATTCGCTGGTAGCGGCCGGTTCGCTGCTGACGCCGGGTACGCAGATACCGCCAAACTCGATGGTTATGGGCTCGCCCGCAAAGGTCAAACGCCAATTAACATCCGACGAACTCGCCTACCTCGACAAATCGTGGCGAAACTACGTCGAACTCAAAAAGCATTACACACAAACGTAAGAGTTTTTACCGCAGATAAACGCAGATAAGCGCAGATAAAATCGGTCAAATTGATTTCCCCCATCTGTGTTCATCTGCGTCCATCTGCGGCTAATTTTTCTTTCGTCTCTCCGCGTCTCCGCTACTCTGCGGTAAACTATCCTTATGGCAAGTACGACCCCGGAACGCGAATATGTGACCGGCATCATAAAGTCCGTTTACGAAAGCCGAGGCTTTGAGCCGTTTGTCGGCGCTGACGCATCGTTCGGAAAGAAAATTGACGAAGACACTAAGTCGGTCGAGGCAAACTCGATACTGGCAATAAACGAAGCACTTGATAGGTTGGGAATCAAAAATTTCGCGATATATGTCAGTCATAGCGACGTTTTAGCGTGTATTCTCGAAACGGTCGGCGTTTCGGAAAAACTGAACAAACCTACTTTCGCCGCGATCCGTAATTTCAGCAAGTACAATATCGAAGGTATCGTAAATGAATTGCAAGACGCCGGCGTTTCGGAAAAAGCCTCGGCTATTCTTGCCGATCTCTTTCTTAAAACCGATGAGATCCTGAATCAGGAACACGACATTAACCGAACGGTTGTAAGCAATTTGCTTAATATCGTTAATAACGAAACCCTGAAAGCGCTCGGCCAGATCCTTCGATTTACCGGCCGTAAGCCGGTATTTATTGATCCGGCACTAGCGTGCGAATCGCCCTATAGCCCCGGAATTGTGATCGAGGCCCGAACGTCCGGTCTTGATGTCCTGGGCGAGGGCGGATGCATCGATGACTTTTTTGCATTTACATTCAACATCGAAAACATTGTCGCCCTGATGGAAAACAACAATGCTTTCCCTTCTGCGGTGGCCGTGTCGGGTTCGGCGGCGGTTTTGTAATAAAATATCAATATGGCTAGCACAAACCCTGCACGCGGAATGCGCGACTTTCTTCCGGTTGACGTCAGAAAGCGAAATTACGTTATCGGCATCATAAAGTCCGTTTACGAATCCTACGGCTTCGAACCCCTCGAAACCCCCGCCGTCGAAAACATCGAAACCCTCATAGGCAAATACGGCGAGGAAGGCAACCAACTCGTTTTTAAAATACTAAAACGCGGCGAAAAACTAGACCTCGCAAACGCCAAAACAGAAAGCGATCTCTCGGACCTCGCATTACGTTACGACCTGACTGTTCCCCTCGCCCGCATCGTCGCAAATAACAAAAACGATCTACCCAAATTCTTTAAACGCTATCAAATCCAGCCAGTCTGGAGAGCCGACCGTCCGGCCCGCGGAAGATTTCGCGAGTTTTATCAGTGTGACGTTGATGCCATCGGCTCGGATTCTTTTGTAGTAGAGACGGAAATTATATCAGCGGCGTGTGATATCTTAGGGCACCTCGGTTTTAATTCTTTCATAGTTAAACTAAATCATCGAGAACTACTATCAGCAATATTGGAGGAGTCAGGAATTTCGCAGGAATTTCACACTGACACACTAGTATGCTTTGACAAGATTGACAAAATTGGTGGTGCAGCTGTTTTTCGGGAAATGCAAGAACGAGGAATTCCACTACTCGGCATAAAGAAATCTTTAGATTTTATCTTGGCGGTTTTAGAAGCTTCGCGCTCGTCCGATCAAGAAAGAGGAAATTTTCAGTCGATTATTTCGGAATTGCGGCAATGTCCTCCGAAAGATCGGATACTTCAGTTAATTGCGGGATCCAATCAAATCAACGATAAAATTAACGAACGAATTCTAAATATTACTTCTGGATTTCTTTTAGTTAATCCAAAAGGTCTTGCAGCGATGGAGCAATTACGAAACATCATCGATCTTGCAAAAGTGACGCAGCCATATAACCAGATTCGAATCGACCCAAGTCTCGCTCGCGGCTTGTCTTACTACACTGGTGCAATCATGGAGATCGAACTTACTGACGGAGATTTCAAGGGCAGCATCGGAGGCGGCGGGCGTTATGACGGGTTGATCGGGATGTTTGGCAAGGAGCAGATTCCGGCGTGCGGATTTTCGCTTGGGTTGGAGCGTATTCTCGTCGTGATGGAAGAACGCGGGATGTTCCCGCCGGAGATTGCCGAGTCGCGGGCTGCTGATGTGATGGTTACGATTTGGAACGAGGATTCGGTTGCCGCGTCGCTCAAACTTGCGACCGAATTGCGTTCGGGCGGGTTACGGGTCACGGTTTACCCGGAGGTCGATAAACTTGGCAAGCAGTTCAAGTATGCCGACTCGATAGGTGTTCCGTTTGTCTGCGTTCTAGGCGACGACGAGATCAAAGCGGACAAGGTCAAGTTAAAAAATATGGCAACCGGCGAAGAATTTATCCTCGCCGCACGAGATATTGCATCAAAGATTAGATGACCAACATACTCAAACGCGCCTCGATCGTTGCCTCGGCAATCGTACTCCTCGGGACAGTAATGAACGCGCAAACATCTGTAAAACCAAAAGACCTGCCCAATCTTTATAAGGTCAACGAAAAGCTGTATCGCGGTGGCCAACCGACCGAGGCCGGGATCGCGGAGCTAAAGCGATTGGGCGTCAAGACCGTGATCGACCTCAGAGACAATGACGGCCGGGCCCACAAGGAAGAAGCGTGGGCACACGCCGCCGGATTGCGGTTTATCAGCGTCCCCGAAAGCAACTGGTTTAAGCCCGACAAAAACGATATTGAAGCGATCATCAAACAGATTGACGCTCCCGAAAATCAGCCCGTCTTCGTCCACTGCAAACGCGGCTCCGACCGCACCGGTACCGTTGTCGCGGTCTATCGCATAACCCACGACGGCTGGACCGGCAAACAGGCCAATGACGAGGCAAAAAAATTCGGCTTCGGCTGGTGGCAGCTCTGGATGAAAGACTACATCAACGATTATTACCGCGACTACGCAAAAACTGGAAAAAATAGCTCCGAATAACTGATAAGTGATAGCTCATAGCTGATAGGTTTTCCCGTTTGAAATTATCAGCTATCACCTGTCAGTTTTCAGCTATTTCGGATGGTTTCTGTGCGCGGCCAGCCCCAAATATGCTATTCTAGACCCGATTTTATGAAGGCCATCTCCATCCTCGGTTCCACCGGCTCGATCGGCTGTAATACACTAAAAGTTGTCGAACACTTGCAAGATATTCGCGTCGTTGCTATGGCTGCAGGGCGGAATGTTGCGAAATTTGCAGAGCAGATCGCGGCTTTTAAGCCCGAACTGGTTTCATGTTGTGACGAAGCCGGGGCAGCGGAACTGGAACGCGAATTACACCCGTTAAACGCTGCAATTCCACGTATCGAGACCGGCGACGTCGGCCTCGTTGCGGTTGCAACTCATGAACAAGCCGAAACGGTCGTTTCGGCAACGGTCGGAGCTGTCGGTTTTGTTCCGACGCTGCGGGCGATCGAGGCCGGTAAACGCATCGCCCTCGCCAATAAAGAGACGCTCGTCATGGCCGGCGAATTGATGACAAAGGCCGCAGCAGCCTCGGGAGCGGAAATTCTGCCTGTCGACAGCGAGCACAACGCCATTCACCAATGCCTTCGCGGCGAACGTAAGAGTGAAGTAAAGCGTTTAATCCTGACGGCATCAGGCGGCCCTTTTCGCTCATGGAGCAAAGAGCAGATCGAAAACGCAACCCGTGCCGAGGCGTTAAATCATCCGAACTGGAAAATGGGCGACAAGATCACCATCGATTCCGCGACACTGATGAACAAGGGGCTGGAAGTCATTGAAGCTAAATGGCTTTTCGGCTTCGAGGCGGATCATATCTCGGTCATCGTTCACCCGCAATCGGTCGTCCATTCGATGGTCGAGATGGTTGACGGATCGATCATTGCCCAGCTTGGCGTGACCGACATGAAACACCCGATCCAATATGCGTTGACGTATCCGGATAGAAAAGAGAGCTGCCTTGCCCCGCTCGACATTTCAAAACTTAGCCAACTAAATTTCGAAGAGCCCGACATGGAGCGATTTCCATGTCTCGGACTCGCGTTTGCCGCGTTAAAGGCCGGTGGTACCATGCCGGCGGTGCTCAACGCCGCGAACGAGACGACCGTGCAGGCTTTCTTAGACGGCCGCATTCGATTGTCGGAGATCGCTCAAATTAACGCCGGTGTAATGCAAGCACATCAGACTGAACCGGTCGCCGATCTTGAAACGGTATTAAGGGTCGATACGTGGGCGCGGGCGGCGGCAAACAAGCTTTTGTCCGTGAAGGCAAGCTCGGCTGCGCTGCGAAATTAGTTTGACTGGATATACATGCGGCCTTACACTTTCTATTACAAGCGCGATACGCGGTGTAACGTTCTAATGACAAGGATTTATTGATGCCAGATATTTTAATCGCAATTTTAGCAATACTTTTTGTTCTCGGCGTTGCCATCAACATTCACGAGTTTGGCCATTTTATCGTGGCCAAGATGTTCGGGATGCGAGTCGAGGCCTATTCGTTCTTTGGTCTCGGTCCGAGGGTTGCCGGGATCAAGATCGGCAACACGGATTATCGCATCTCGGCGATCCCGCTGGGTGCTTACGTGAAACTTTACGGTGACGAGGCGACTGGCCCGCTCGAGGGCAAGGATGAGAAGCCGAAAGAAGAAGTTCCCGAAGGCGAACTGTATGAGTTGCGGCCGCGTTGGCAGAAGTTTCTAGTGATGATTGGCGGGCCGTTCATGAACATCGTGCTCGCCCTCGCAATCCCGTTCACAATGGCGATCATCTACGGCGTCCCGGCCAATCCGGCCCCGATCGTCGGGTTCGTAAAACCGGCAGGTGCAGCGGATATCGCGGGAATTAAAGCGGGCGACCGCATCGTCACTTTTGACGGCGTCGAAAATCCGTCGTGGGACCGCATTCAGGACGACGCGCTGCTGATCCCCGAAAAAGAAGTGCCGGTCGTGGTCGAGCGGCAGGGCCAGCGGACCGCTCTCAAGATCAAACCTACTAAAGTTACTGAAAACGGCCAGTCCGGCGGATTTCTCGATATGGCTCCCGACGCCGGGACCGAGCCGGTCGTCGTCGGCAGCGTCGACCCCGAAATGCCCGCCGGTAAAGACGGTGTGCAGAAAGGTGACTGGATCACGTCCGTCAATGACAAAGCCATCCGCAACAGCCAGGAAATGAAAATCCTCGTCGGCGAGACCAAGGATCAACCCATCAAATTGGCGATCAACCGGAACGGTCAGCGAACCGAGTTGACTACACATGCCGTCCAGAAAGACGGCGATTGGCGGATCGGCATCGCGTTCGACCCGACCCTGATGGCATCCCGTGAGCCGGTCGGCGTCGTTGGCGCGGCCAGCGAGGCGGTCACGCAAAATTCGAGAATCCTGAGGCTGACGGGCAAGGCCTTGGGTCAGGTCGGCACCGGCGAACGCTCTGCTCGCGATACGGTTTCGGGCCCGATCGGCATTGGCCAGATCATTATCACGACGGTCTTCGCGAGCGGGTTTCTGGGCCTGCTTTCGGTTCTGATGGCGATTTCGTTGAGCCTCGGCGTTATGAATTTGCTGCCTATCCCAATGCTCGACGGCGGCCAAATCATGGTGCTCGGCATTGAAAAAGTGCTGTCGTGGTTCGGGCGAACGTTGTCGATGGTCGCCCGCGAACGCATCCAATTGACCGGCCTCGCGATCGTGCTGCTGCTGATGGTCACGGTGATATTTTTTGACGTTTCTCGGTTGGTAGGAAAATAGATACCAACAACGGTTTCACGCGGATGACCGCGGATTATAGAAACTAAATCTGCGAGGATCCGCGTTAATCCGTTGTTTCAATCATATGGTTCGAAAGACAAGACAGGTAATGGTTCGCGACGTGCCAATAGGCGGCGGTGCGCCCGTGGTCGTCCAGTCGATGACCAAGACCGACACGACCGATGTTGACGCCACGATTCGCCAAATCGAGGAAATGGTCGCCGCGGGATGCGAGATCGTCCGCATCGCCGTGCCTGACGACGACGCGGCTGCCGCGATGCGTGAGATACGTAAGCGAACGGATGTTCCGATCGTGGCGGACATTCATTTTCATTACAAATTGGCTTTGAAAGCTCTCGACGCTGGTGTCGATAAACTTCGCTTCAATCCCGGTAATATCGGCCCGATCCCACGCGTCCGCGAGATCGTCCGTGCCGCTGAGGCCCAAAAAGTCCCGATCCGCATCGGCGTCAACGGCGGCTCGCTTGAAAAAGACCTGCTCAAGAAATACGGCTCCGCCACGCCCGAGGCAATGGTCGAAAGCGGAATGCGGCACGTTCGCATCCTCGAAGATCTCGGTTTTGGCAACACGATAATTTCGCTCAAGGCGTCAGACGTCAACCGCATGGTCGAGGCGTATCGCCTGATGGCCGCAAAGGTCGATTACCCGCTGCATCTCGGCGTCACCGAGGCGGGAACTCCGTTCGGCGGAACCATCAAATCGGCGATCGGACTCGGTGTATTGCTGCACGAAGGCATCGGCGACACGATCCGCGTCAGCCTCGCGGCAGAACCGCACGAGGAAGTACGCGTCGGCTGGGAAATTCTCAAATCACTCGAATTACGCAAACGCGGCGTGACCGTCGTTGCTTGTCCGACCTGCGGACGGCTGGACATCGATAATTTTGTCGAGATCGTCACCGAGGTCGAACGCCGCCTCGCCCACGTCGAGGAACCGCTGCACCTCTCGATCATGGGCTGTGCGGTCAATGGCCCTGGCGAAGCTCACGATTCGCAGCTCGGCATCACATTCGGCCGCAACGTCGGCATGATATTCAAAGACGGCGTCCCAATGCGCCGCGTCGCCGGAGCGGACATCGTCGAGGAATTTGTAAAAGAAGTCGAGATTCTCCTCAAAGAAGGCTCGGCAGCGAAATCGCTCGTCGAGAATAACAAACTCGTCCAAATCACTTAAGATTTTTTGCCACGAATTACACGAATGGCACGAATGATAATTGATTTTTCATTCGTGCTATTCGTGTAATTCGTGGCAAAAAAACCTTACGGAAAGAGAAGTGAAAACGGAAACGCCGGAATATTTCGCAGTACCCCGAAGACAAGTAGGACGATCATGAAGGTCCACAAAAACCTCGGCATTGTCGGCCACATCGGCAACCCTTTTCCGCGAATAGCCAACAGCAGGAGCGAGATCAACACATAGCCAAAGATCAACGTCCAAACCGGCAGTAGGGCATTAAAATGCAGGGCCGTCCCTATATCCCCATGAAATAACGCATGAAACCCGCGCGTCAGTCCGCATCCAGGACATGCAAAACCGGTCAGCGCAAAGAGGGGACATACGGGGAAAAAATGGACTTCCGAGGGGTTGTAATACCAAACAGCCGTAGAACCTACGGCCGCCGCAGCGACAGCCACGGCGGCGAGGGTTCGTTCATACTTCGAGGATTCCATCAATTATCGACGCCCAAATGCGGGAGCCGTTATTGGTTGTCCGGCTTGGTTCCCGCTACAAAAGTATAGGTTACCACGCCCGTGACTTTAACCGGCTCTCCACTGAGCAGGGTCGGCGAAAATGTCGCCTGGCGGGCTGCATCTACCGCGGCCCCTTGCAATAGCGGGTGGCCCGAGATCGCCTGAGCACTGATGACATTACCTTGTTCGTCGATCATGATCTGAACGTTTACGGTTCCGCCAGCCTTAACGGCTTTGGCCGCCGGAGGATAAGCTGGCATTGGCAGGCTGGTCGCTTTGCCGTTCAGAATGCCGCCGCTGACGGTTCTTGCGCCCTGTCCATCCAAGGAACGGGACGCAACAAAATTGTAGACGATCACGCCGGTAACCTTAACTGGCTGCCCGCTCAACAGCGTTGGCGAAAATCTTGCGCTCATCGCAGCTTTTTCGCACGCTTCGCGCAAGAGCGGATCGGCTGGCTTTGCCTCTGACGCCATATCAGACACATCGGATTTTTTTGGCGAATAATAGTCCGCGGCGGCTATGGCCGAGACGACATTGCCACTTTCGTCGATCGTGATGGTTACCATGATCGCGCCTTCCGCACCGGCGTTTCTCGCTTCTGCCGGATACTCAGGCTTTGGCAGGCTGATCGCCTTGCCGTTCAAAACACCGCCGTTGACGGTTCTTACCGCGTTTTCCTGTGCAACAGTGGCCGTCACACCGATAAACAGACATAGAAAAATCCCAAAAAATCCAGGAAAAAACTTTTTCATCTTCACTTCCCTCCTTCGAACCAGATTATTAGAACTACAGGGAAACTTAGACACCGGTCGCGGCGATTTTGTTCCCGAAAAAATCTAATTATTTGCCATCGTCATAAAAAGCGAATCGGCGGCGATCTTGCGGTTGATATTTACGGCTAGATTATCTCGCATTGTCTCTATCTCGCCAAGCCAACTCGGCAGGTCCAAATCTGCGGTGTTTGCGGCCAATTTCGAAAGTTCGTCGGCCAGATCGGTATTGGCCATGCGGCTAATGTCGCCGCCAACGCTCAGTGTCCAAACATCATGTATGAGTGACTCCAGAATATCAATATTTTCCTCAAACCGTTCCTTATTTTTTGCGTCGTTGATCTCTTCGGAAGTGCGAAGCAACGCCGCGCGGTCTCCAGTCTCGATAGCATTGCGGACTACCCCAAGCATGCGGTCGCGTTCCGTTCGAAATTGAGCTACGTTGATCGACACCGCCCGCCCGATGCTGCCACGAGCGAGCCGCGCGGCAAGATGCGCTTCGTCAAATGTAAAGGCCTTTTCAGCGATCAGGAATCGCTCGATCTCCTCTGTCGCTACCGGAGCAAAACGTATCATCTGACACCGCGAACGGATCGTCGGCAGAAGTGAATCGGGCCGCGAGGTGATGAGAAACACGTAGGTTGTCGAAGGCGGCTCTTCGAGCGTTTTTAGCAGCGCATTTGCCGCCGCGTCATTCATTTTTTCGGCGTCGTCGATTATAAAGAATCTGGCCTTTGCCTCGTACGGGCGAAAGTTTGCTTCGCGTTCGAGATCGCGGATCGCGTTGATCCGGACATTGCGTTTGAAGGGAATGACCATACCGATGTCCGGGTGTTTTGAAAAAAATACCCGCTCGTAATCTTCGCCTTTATCATTCGTTGGAAAAGCAAAAGCGTCAGCTCTTAGACATGCGGCGCAGTTCCCGCAGGCTTGATGATCCACGGCTTCTTTGCAGACAAAAGCCCTGGCCAACTCAAGCGCAAATTGCCGCTTACCGACGCCCTCGTCCCCCGCAAAAAGCAGCGAATGCGACACGCGATCGTTCAGCAGCAGCCGGTTGAGCGTCTGTTTGACGTGGTCGTTTCCGATGAGATTCTTGAACATTTAACTCACCAATTCGTCGACGAGATCAACGACCGAGGCATGTATTTCCTCGATCGTGCCGCTTGCATCGACTACACGAAATCGTTCCGGTTCCCTTTCGGCTATCCCGAAATACGCATCGCGGACGCGCGTATAAAACTCAACCGTTTCCTCATCCATCCGATTCTTTTTCGCCTGCGACTCGTCGCGGGTGCTCATTCGCGAGATCGCGATGGCAACCGGAATGTCGAAGAATAGCGTCAGATCAGGTTTCAAACCGCCGGTCGCAAGAGCGATTACCTGGTTGACCTGTTCGACTGAATTCTCCCTACCGGCCCCTTGATATGCAAATGTCGCGTCGGCGTATCTATCCGAGATCACGACCTTTCCATCGCGGACCGAAGGCTTAATCAAAAACTCGACATGCTGTGCCCGGTCGGCCGCAAAGGCGAGCAGCTCTGCCATCGGGGCAACCGTTTCCTCGGTCTCGAGAAATGCCTCGCGTAAATGTTGTCCGAGCGTCGTTCCGCCCGGCTCGCGAGTGGTAATTACGCCAAGCCCACGCGCCGTCAGGACATCGGCCAGCATCCGCAGCTGCGTCGATTTGCCGCTGCCGTCGATGCCCTCGAACGTGATGAATTTTCCCTTCAAGACTGCTGTTCCGATGCGGGCCGGCGTTCCTGTGAGATCGAGGAAATAGCGTGTTTGAAGATCAACACGTCAGGGCCGCCGACATCGAGCAAAACCGAAAATTTGTCAAAACTCTTGATCCGGCCCGACACGGTCGAGCCCGGCAAGAGATGGATGACAACGGATATTCGCTCGCGACGCGCCGAATTCAAAAATGCATCCTGAATATTCTGGGCAGCTTGCTTTTCCATAACTTTCCCTTTTCTCTAAACAAAACCGCTTCGTGATACGCCTCGGATTATACCAAAATAAGCTGAGCGAATAAATAAACTTTTTAATCGGTCTCGATTTCAGCAAGTAAAACACCGCGAATCGCCCGATCGTCGCCGAAACCGTTGAGCCACGTCACGCCGCTCTCACGCCGAAACCACGTCAATTGCCGCTTGGCATAATTACGCACGTCCTGCTGCGATTTTTCGACCGCCGATGCCAAGTCTCGTTCGCCGCGAAGACACTCGCAAACCCGCCGATACGCATGCGAACCTAGCGCATTCGTATCATCTCTAACGCCATGGGCTCGCAATTGTTTCACCTCGTCAACCAAGCCTGCGGCAAAATGCTGCTCCGTCCTTCGATTGATTTTTTCGTATAAGAGGTCACGAGGCGGATTTAACACAAACAGGTGTATCCGATCGGCAAACTCCGGCGACTCGGCTCGGTTTGGCTGGTGGGCCGAGATCGGCGTGCCGGTCTGAAAATAAACCTCTAAACCACGCATCACGCGGACATAATCGCGCGGCGGCAGCTTAGCGGCGGCCTCCGGGTCGAGCCGCGAGAGCATCTCATGCAGATGTTCGGGGCCGTGATTTTTATGGATCGTCCGGAGGCGACTGCGTAAAACGGAATCGGTTTTTGGACTTTCAAACAGTGGCTGTCTGAGCGTTCTAAGATAAAATCCGGTCCCGCCGACGAGGATCGGTGTTTTATCACGTGATTCGATCTCCGCAATTTTTTCAGCCGCATCTCTCGCCCAATCAGCCGCAGTGTAGTTGACGTTCGGATCGACGTAATCGATCAGATGATGCGGCACGCTGTGTTTTTCTTCATCGGTCGGTTTGGCGGTGGCGATCTGGATGCCCCGATAGATCTGCACCGAATCGCAGTTGATGATCTCGCCCTCGATCTTTAACGCAAGTTCGACACCAAGCGAGGTTTTGCCCGATGCTGTCGGTCCGGCGATCGAATAAATCGGCTTTTGTTTGGACGATGAGGCCACGGATAAATATATAATAATCAGTGGTTTTACGCCAAGAATATGAATCCTGACGCAGCAGTTGAAATCGGAGCGGTCTGCATGGCGTGCGCCATCGCACACATCGTCGCCGAGTGGCGTCAGTGGCAAGCAACCCGATGGCTTGCCAAACTCGGCGCAAGTACGTCGTTTGTGGTTTTGGCTATAGAAAACGGCACGGCCAGTTCGGTTTACGGTCGCCTTATCCTGCTGGCTCTTATTTTTAGTTGGCTGGGCGACATGCTGCTCCTTTCGTTGCGGAGCGCTTTTCTTCTGGGCGGAATCGCTGCATTTTTTCTAGCACACGCGGCATTCGCCGTCGCTTTTGGCTCTCGGCCGCACGACGTTGGTCCGTTTGGTATAGCACTGGCAATTTTGACGATAATCGGGCTAGGCATTTTGGGGTGGCTTTGGAAATATCTCGACAAATTTTACAAGATTGCGGTGCCGGTTTATCTCGTGGCTATCACGGTGATGGTGGCGCTGGCGATCGCGGCGAGTTTCGCATCAATGTCGCCGCTTCTTGCAATAGCCGCGACAATCTTTGCCGTGTCGGATGTCTCGGTTGCCCGCGACCGGTTCGTCAGGCGGGCGATAGCCAATAAGGTCTGGGGCATTCCGCTCTACTACGCGGCCCAACTTCTGCTTGCGTTGTCCGTGCCGTAGCCCGGTAAATGGGGTATTCTTTATGCAAATCCTTCGGCAAAATTCAAAACAGATGAAAATTATTTCACTCGTCCTCATTTCCATATTGTCGTATTTGCCAGTCACCGCTCAACGCAGCGAAAATTTCATTCAATACGTCAATCCGCTCATCGGCACACAGAAAATGGGCCACACGTATCCGGGTGCGACCGTGCCGTTTGGGTCGGTCCAGCTTTCGCCGGACACCGACGAGCAGCCGCACAATATCAACGGCAAATACAACCCAAATACCTATAAATACTGTGCGGGCTACCAATATGACGACAAGACGATAGTCGGCTTTTCGCACACGCATTTTAGCGGCACTGGACACTCGGACCTCGGCGATTTTCTGATAATGCCGACGGTTGGTGATCTGCAATTGACGCCCGGCGACGCAAACGATCCGAAAAGCGGATTTCGCTCCGCTTTCTCACACGCCAACGAAACCGCCGAAGCCGACTATTATAAAGTCCTGCTTGAGGACGACAATATTTTGGCCGAAATGACCGCGACGACACGCGTTGGATTTCATCAGTACACCTTCCCAAAGTCGGACAACGCTCACATCATCCTCGACCTGATGCACGGCATTTACGATTACGCCGACAAGAACGTATGGACCTACGCCCGCGTCGAAAACGATCACACCGTTGTAGGCTATCGCCAAACTAACGGCTGGGCTCGGACCAGAACGGTCTATTTCGCAATGGAGTTTTCCAAGCCCTTTGTAAATTACGGAGCGAAAGAATTCAGCAAAGAAGATTACAAAGGTTTTTGGAGAAAGTTTGATCAATCAAAGAATTTTCCGGAGATGGCGGGCAAACAGCTGCGGGCGTATTTCGATTTCAAGACCGAGAAGAACGAAAAGATAAAGGTAAAATTCGCCCTTTCGCCTGTCTCGACCGCGGGTGCGGTTTCAAATCTGCAAGCTGAAATTCCGCACTGGGATTTCGAACGCACAAAACGCGAAGGGCAGGTCGCGTGGAACCGCGAACTAAACAAAGTAGCGGTGACAACGCTCGATAAGGGCGAGATGACCAATTTTTACACGGCGATGTACCACGCCTTTATTTCGCCGACCGTTTACATGGATGCGGATGGCGGGTATAAAGGCCTCGACCAGAATGTGCATCAGGCTGGTGGATATACAAATTACACGACATTCTCGCTCTGGGACACATACCGTGCTCTGCATCCGTTCCTCAATCTCGTCCAGACATCGCGAAACCGTGACATGGTCCGGTCGATGTTGGCCCATTACGACCAGAGCGCCGAGCATATGCTACCCGTGTGGTCGCATTACGCCAACGAAAATTGGTGCATGATCGGCTATCACAGCGTCGCGGTGCTCGCCGATGCTGTCGTCACCGGAAACCTGACCGGAGCCGAAGCAAATAAGGCACTTGACGATGCCGTACAAACCGCAAAAACAAAATACTATGACGGCCTCGAATATTACATGAAAGCCGGTTACGTGCCAGAGGACAAAAATTCTTCGTCCGTTTCTAAAACACTCGAATATTCTTACGACGACTGGGCCATCGCCCAAATGGCGAAAAAGCTCAGTCGCAATGATATTTACAAGGAATTCATCAAGCGGTCGGAGAACTGGAAAAACGTCTATGATGCATCGACAGGATTTACGCGGCCAAAGATGAGCGACGGCAAATGGGGTGCTAATTTCGATCCTCTCAAGACCGAAGGACAAGGATTTATCGAAGGCAACTCATGGAACTACAGCCTTTACGTCCCGCACGACCCCGACGCAATGATCACGATGATGGGCGGTAAAAAGAAGT
The DNA here is from genome assembly GCA_038227175.1 of Pyrinomonadales bacterium. GTDB lineage: Bacteria > Acidobacteriota > Blastocatellia > Pyrinomonadales > Pyrinomonadaceae > OLB17. Next base: position 17,987 of record JBBRPZ010000004.1, read on the forward strand.
TTGCAGACCATCTCGACGAACTATTCAACATGCATCTGCCCGATTCGTTCTTTGCCGAAACCGAAGACATCACCCGCGACGGCATCATCGGCGGGTACGTCCACGGCAACGAACCTTCGCATCACGTCGCCTATCTCTACAACTGGACCGACGACCCATGGAAAACCCAGGAACGAGTCCGTATGATCCTCAAAAATCAATATCACCCGACGCCCGACGGCCTCGGCGGTAACGACGACTGCGGCCAGATGTCGGCATGGTATCTGTTTACGGCGATCGGCTTTTATCCGGTTGCCCCCGGCTCCGAACAATACCAGATCGGCAGCCCGGCGATCAAGACTGCGGTTATAAAACTTGAAAACGGACGCACGCTTAAAATCGACGCTAAAAACCAGAGCGAGAAAAACGTATATGTAACCCGCGTCGAACTGAACGGCAAAAAACTTGACCGCCATTTTCTTACGTTTTCCGACATTTCAAATGGTGGCGTTCTTGTTTATTATATGAGTGACAGGCACGGGTAGACCGATCCGAGGTAAACAATTCAGTCTGGGAGGACAAATTTATGAACAATAATGCACGGGAATATCTGAATGGACCGTACTGCTTATCTTTTTTCTCATTGACGCTGTTATTGTTCGCGGCTCTCCTTTCGGGCAGCCAAGCCGCTTCGATATCGACGCAATTCCCGACCGGGAAAAGAGACATTCAGGAAATCGATATTTCCGTTTGGGTAAAGCCGGATTCCAAGATCGGAAACACGCGATTCGCGGGCGGAGAATTGTTTATGAGTTCGAAGCAAAAGGGTTATTTCTATGTACTCGTCGCCCCTGAGGACTATACGTCGGAGGGAGGCACCTCTCACGTTGAAGTCCGGAATGTCCTGGGCGGGGCCACAACTTTGGGTTACGGGCTTGTTTTTCACAGCGACCCAACGCCGCTCGTGCAGGGGTATGCATTTGTAATCGATACTGTAAAAGGACGTTATCGCGTGGTACGCCACGAGAAAAATGACGAAATTCCCGTCATACAGTGGACAAAATCATCTTTGATCAAATTGGGCAAGGCAAAAAACATTCTTGAAGCGACGGACAAGGGGGATACGACCGACCTGTTTATCAACGGAAAGGTTGTCACGACGATAAAGAACACGTATGCCTTCAAACACGGGCAGCCGGGTTTGTATACCGGCGATGCTACAAAGGCCGCGTTCAAACATCTCACAGTCAAGAACTAGCTGCGATATCATACGAGAGAGTAGGTTCGACATCAAGACACTTTCCGGCATTCGAGCTACGGTTCGAAAAGGTCAATCACGTCAACCGAATGAGAGCGATGAGGAGAATGGCTCCAAGAACGATCAATGCACCGATGATCTGAGTTCGCGATAGTCTCATTTAGCCTCGAAAAGCAACGCCGGATTGATCTTGAACTGGAGCATTTTTGCGGTGTCACGTCCAGCGTCACCGCCTTTTCGCTGGACTGTGATTCTGCCGATCTTGAGATTGCCGGCACGCGTGATCTCGATTTTGCCGTCGCCAAAGAATTTCATTACGTCTTCGTCGCGGCGGAGAACCCATTTTGTATTTTCGGTCGCCTTCAGCGCGACCATAAACCACGTCGCCGCGTGAGGCCCGTCGCCGCGAAAGAGGTCGTGGAGTATCTTCGTCCGATTTGCGGCAAAAAAATCGATCACGGCTTTCTGAGCGGGCTGATCGAGTTCGTTCAGGAACATCCGGTCGGGTGATTTCCCCGCCTTCGTCGGCATCACCTCACCTAAAAATAATTTCAAAGCATTTTCGGCATCCTTCGGGATGCCCCACAGCTTGACGTAATGGGCCAGCCATCGTTTATCTATCTGGTTGAACCCGTTTGGGCTGCTGACGAGCTTGATCGAGATGCCCTCGGTCTTTTCTCCTGATTTCGTTTTAACGAGCACATCGACATCCGATTTTTCACCGTGCGGCTTTTGCGCGAAAACGCTGACTACTTCGGCCGTCTTAAATCCCATTACGCCAAGCCATGCCCGAGCGTCTTCGTCCGCCTTCCAATTGTTAAATTTGTCGCGGATCTCGTCTTCGTTCTTGAAACCGTTCTTTGCCGTCGCCGACCCGAGCTTCTCTTTTTCGGCCACCGACTGCTGCGCGGCCATGTGGCCAAAAACGGCCAGTAATAGTAGCAGGATAAAAGGGATTTTTGATTTCCGGTGCATTTGTATATCGGCTTGATAATACTGCATGAATTTCCTAACATCAACGCACAAAAAAAACGATCCGTTTGCGGATGTCGAGCCGCCCACTATATGCGCAAAATCTAGTCATTGCATTCTCAATATTCATTTGTGATAATTCGCTAAATGTAATTATTACGCCGACTCGAGATAGTCGACTAATCGCTGACTGGAAAAATGGTCCCCGAAAGATGAAAAACTCTTGCCTAACGATAGGATATCTTTTGTTCGTCTCGATGACTTCCTCTGCTCAAAGTGTACCGCCGACAAAGATCCCCTTGTGCACCGGCCTTAGCATTGTCACAGCGATCAGTCAGCAGGATGGTGATTATGAATCGATCAAGACGATCGAGTCGGTCACGGATAAAGCGGTTCGTCTCAAATATTCATCCGAACGCATGTACCAGGACCCGCTTGTGGACGACAAGCCGTCGCTGCAGAAAACGATGGTCTATCGATTGATGAGCATCGACGATCTGGCAAAAGCAAATCTCTACGAACAGATATTCTATGAAAAGCTCCCCGAGTTAATTCCTGGCACGACAGCAATCGGCACATCGGCGGCCATCCTGAATGACCTCAAGAAAAATGGCGAGGCCGAGATTGGCATATTTATCCCGTTCTCAGGTAAGGCGTCGATCGACCGGGAAGAGCATCCGAATGTTTACGACAACCAGATGATAGCGAAGATCAAGCGTGTTGAACCGGGTACGGTGATGCTGCCGGTTATAGTCAACAATCAGCGAGTGGAACTTCCGACGATCCACGCGATGGGCGATTTTTTCGGCGACAAGACCGAGTTTTTCTTTCTTGACGATCCCGCCAATCCGATCGCTCTCAAGTGGCGATACGGGATCGATGCTCTTGCCGAAATTGCCGCCGAGATCAAGAAGAATAGTGGCGTCACTGTGTCCAGCGACCGCGACCGTCTGCAAGTCACCAAGATCACATATCGCTGCGGAGACGCTTCGGTGCCGGCGGCGAGCGGCCCGCCTGACGGCAGCCAATTGGAAAAGGCCCTGGCGTCAACCGGCAAGGCAGACATTTACGATATCTATTTCACCTTCAATAGCGACCAGCTCCGCGACGAATCCGAGCCCCGTCTCAAGGAGATAGCCGCCGCATTGCAGAAACACCCTGACTGGAAATTGGGGGTTGCCGGCCACACGGACAGCATCGGCGGCAGTGCCTACAATCTCGATCTCTCTAAACGCCGCGCATCGGCGGTGAAAGATGCGCTGGTCAAACGCTACAAGATCGATCCGTCACGACTGACGACAACCGGCTACGGAGCATCGCAGCCAAAGGACACAAACGACACTCTCGATGGGCGGGCGCGCAACCGCCGCGTTGAGCTTGTAAAACAATAATTGATTAACACCGGAGGATGACATGAACGAGGAAATAGCCAAACTACAATCGCAGATCGATCTACTCAGCAACGAATTTCTCACGGCCCGGAGCAAGATACGAAAGCTCGAAAGTCGAACCGCTTGGCAACGTCCAAACGTTGCAACCCTCATCGTTCTTATTGCTGCGACGGCGTTATTTATCAGTTCGTGGACCGCAAAAGCATCCTCCGGGAACGGCATGTCAAGTCTGTCGCCCGACGTAGCGACAAAGGTCAAGGCTCCATTCGAGGTCGTTGACGAACAGGGTAAAACGATCTTTCGAGTCGTGGAAGGGGATGACAATGGGGCAAGGGGAGCCTTTGTATATTCCAGATCGGGGAAACCAGTTATAGATTTGGCGGCCCCCAAGAGCGGAGGCGGAGGCGGCAGGATCCGAGTAACGTCGGAGGACGATGAAAAAAGTTTTGTAACGATGCTCTCCGTGGGCAACGTGACGGAGATAGGTGTTACCAGGGAAAATAAAAAGGCGGTCACTATCGGCACAGAGGATGGTAAGAATGCTGGAATGGTGAAAGTGTTTCGGGATGATGGCAGTAAACCGGCGGTCACGCTCGAATCTCAAGCAGACGGCGGCATGCTAAACGTCTTTGGCTCGAGCGACAAACCGGTGGCGACGCTTCAGTCCGACGCGGGTGAAGGAAAATTGTCGGTAAATGACAAGGGCGGAAAACCGGTTGCCCTGGTTTTTGCCAAGGACAACGGCGGCGTTGTAAAGGTGATGAAGGCAGGCGATCCAACTACGTACTCAGCAATCAACGCGATAGACGCGGGGCTCGGCCTCATGGTCAGAAAAGCCGGAGCGAAATTGGCATTCATGGGATCTGGAGACGGTGACGCTGGCGCGGTTTATGTCTATTCCGGCGGCGACTCCCCGGTTGCCGGCATATCGAGCTACTCTCCTGGAAAAGGAATTGTGGCCGTCTATGGTCGGACAGTACCAATCGCATTCCTGGCCGAGAGTGACAAGCATGCCGGCGGCGGGTCGATCACAGCAACCGATCCTGCGGGCAATGGGATATTTTCCGCCGGATACACAGGCGAAGGCGGAGACGTGTGCATAGATCGTAAGGGTGGGCTGAAGTGTCTCGGCATCGGTCTGCCGCTTCAGATCAACCCATAAAAGTTTTAACAATGGAGCAAACCAGATGAGACAACATCTAAAAGCGTTGCCGATCTTATTGATGCTCGCCGCATCTGTCGGCGCGTTCGGCATGGCGAATAGTCACGTGGTACGGCATCCGGCTTTCGCCGATATTCTTGAGCAGTCCCGTGCGAAATATGCCTCGCTCAAAACGTATTCCGACACAGGAACCGTCACCACGGAATATGGCGGCACCTCGACGGCTCCTGCGACCGTCGAGCATTTCACCTTTACGACCTATTACCGTACACCGCGGCAATTTTTTTTCGACTTCAAGGCAAAGGACGGTGACGAACGCCTCGTCATCTGGTCGGATGAAACTGACTTCAACACTTGGTGGTCGCAGACGAAAGTTCACGACACCTATCCGAAGGGCCGGGGAGCAACCGCGTTCGCCGTCACTGCTTTTCCGACAAAAGGTTCGGCAATGCATCTTGCACCGCTACTTTTCTCGCAGGCTGGCCTGCATGGTTCAATCACGGACTTCAAGCTGCTGCATGCTGATCCGGCCGAAGCGATCAATGGGCATCGCTGTCTTAAGCTGGTCGGCGAGGTGGGTCTCGCCTATGGCAGTGGCGCGGTAAACAACGTGGTCCCGACTACAATTTGGATCGACGCCGAGAGTTTGCTGGTGCGAAAGATATTCGAAGATACCCCAAAGGGCAGCGTCGAGGTCGAACGCGCCACGACGACATTTGAGCCTGCGGCTGATCCAAAGATCGATGACGCCAAATTTAAGTTTACGCCGCCCGCGGGCACGTGAGGATGCTATGAAAATCAAACGATCAAATCGAACCGCGCAGCTCACCTTTTGCGGCCTTTTGATAGCGACCTTTGCATTGTCCGGCTTTGCCCAGAAAACGAACAAACCGACCCATCTGGATCTGGCCAAACTTCTCGTCAGTGAGCTACAGCCTGAAAATACCAGCTATCAACACAAGCAGGGCTTCATTAAATGGAAAGGCGAGAATGGGGCCGAGATTTATGAGAGCCGGGTTGATTGCAGCGGCCTGCTCAATAACCTGCTCGAACGCGCGTATGGCTTAACGCCGAGTGACCTTGAAAAATGGATGGGAAAACGCCGCCCATATGCCGAGGATTATCATGACGCGATCGCGGGACAGTCAAAATTCCGTTTAATAACCTCGATCAAAGACGTGCGGCCGGGCGACATTCTCGCGATCCGTTATCCGCCGGGCACCAACGAAAACACAGGACATATTATGATCGTTGCCGAGCCGCCGGTTTCGCGAAAGCCTACAAAACCCGAGGTCGACGGGACTGCTCAGTGGGAAGTCAGCGTGATCGATTCGAGCGAGTCGGGCCACGGCAAGAGCGACACGCGGCACAAACCGGATGCTACGTTCGGCTCGGGAGTCGGCCAGGGCATCTTTCGCATCTATACAAAGGCGGGTGGGGACGTAATCGGCTACAGTTGGAGCACTTTTGCGAATTCCGATTATTATGACCTCGCAACCCGACATCTTGTGATAGGCCGCTTGACGCTGCCCCTCAAATAATCAACCCGCAACGACCTAAAGGCCGAGCTTGAGATACTGAGCCTGCACGAAAAGCTGGATGAGCTGCGAGAGAAAAATTAGACAGCGTTTATCGCATTGCAGCAAAGCGTCACCCGAAAACTCAAAGCTTGCGGACGAGCAGCACGCCTTGGCATGCAGCTACCAGGACCAGAGATGGCCGCAGCTTGTTGAGTCGGCACTGATAAACCTTAACGAAATCGGGCAGACCGCAAGGCATAGGCGTTATACTCGTAACGCCTATGCTGATATTTAAGCTCATAACTAAGATCCTCTACGGCCTACTTTACATCGCGGCCGGTATGAATCATTTCCTGAACCCAAAATTTTACGAAGAAATCATGCCGCCGTATGTGCCGTGGCCGGGCCAGTTGGTTGCTCTGAGCGGGATCGCGGAGATCGTGCTGGGTATCGCGTTGCTCATTCCACAAACGAGTCAGTTCGCGGCATGGGGATTAATACTTCTGCTCATCGCGATCTTCCCGGCAAATATCCATATGGCGACACACCCGGAACTGTACCCGACGATCCCGGCGATATTTCTTTGGTTGCGGCTCCCGCTCCAGGGCGTCCTTGTAGCCTGGGCGTACTGGTACACGCGAGGCTTAGAATAGGCAGCATGACGATCAATGTACGCGGCGAAACCGTCACCGGTGTGGATATCGACGCCGAGACACGCTGTGATCACTATCACTCCGATCTCGACATCATCGCGATCCGGTTCAAATGCTGCGGGGTCTGGTTTCCCTGTATCGCGTGTCACGGCGAGTTAGCAGATCACGCGGCCCGCGCTTGGCCGGTGAATGAGCGAAACACGAAAGCGATACTCTGCGGCAAATGCGGGCACCAGCTATCGATCACCGAATATTTCGATTCCGGATCGGTGTGCCCTTTCTGCAACTCGAAATTCAATCCCGGCTGCGAAAATCACTACCATCTGTACTTTGAACTTTAACGGCGACTCGGCCCTCGCCTCTTACTTTGCGGTCTTTTGCTTTGCGTGACAAATCTGTTTCACGCAAAGCCGCAAAGACCGCAAAGAAAAGACGAAACCGCCCATAGACGATTGTTTCGATTGATGTTGAGGCAACATTCCAATATTATTTGAGAAAGCTAAAATTAGACTTTCAATCCGCTGCAAGGAGACATCAATGAAAATTAAGATCGTTATTCTGCTGGTTTTTAGTTTCGCTTTGAACGCTTTTGCTCAGGGGTCCGGCAATGATCGTCAGCAGATGATCCGTGTTGAGGCACCGCTGATCGCGCTGCTTCATGTTCGCGTCGTTGACGGAACGGGCGGTGCAGCCCAGGACGATCAAACGATAGTGATCGCGGGCGGCAAGATCACGTCCGTCGGTCTCGGCTCGTCGACAAACGTACCGGCTGGGGCAAAATCGCTCGATCTTACCGGCTATACCGTGCTGCCCGGCCTCGTTGGAATGCACGACCATCTGTTCTTTCCTCAAGGCGGAACGCCGCCGATCTATTCGGATATGGGCATCAGTTTTCCGCGTCTATATCTCGCTCTCGGCGTGACTACGATCCGAACGACAGGCAGCGTCGCGCCGTACACCGATCTTGAAGTAAAGCGGCGGATCGACAGCGGCACGATGATCGGTCCCAAGATCCACGTCACCGCCCCCTATCTCGAAGGCAAGGGTGCATACACACCCGTCATGCACGAGCTGACGGGCCCCGACGACGCCCGCCGGATGGTCAATTTTTGGGCGGACGAAGGTGCGACCTCGTTCAAGGCCTACATGAACATAACCCGCGACGAGCTGCGTGCCGCCGTCGAAGAAGCCCACAAACGCGGCCTCAAGGTCACCGGCCATCTCTGCTCCGTCGGTTTTAAGGAGGCCGCCGAGATCGGCATCGACAATCTGGAACACGGCATTTTTCCCGATTCGGAATTTGTCGCCGACAAAAAGCCCGACCAGTGTCCGCAGGGCGGAGCGGTCAACGCGGCCCTCGCCAAACTCGACATCAATGGCCCGGCGGTCCAGGAAATGATCAAAAAACTCGTCGCAAAAAACGTGGCAATCACATCGACTTTGCCGGTTTTCGAAGCCAACGCCCCACTGACACAAACCGGTATTGGTTCGTCGCGGGCCTTGCTCAATCCGAAAATGCTCAACGTTATGTCAGCCGACGCCCGCGTCCGCTACCTGACATCGCGGGCACGCGTTCGTATTGATTCCAATCAAGCCGAGCTTGTCCGCAAATCGATGGATTTTGAACGAGCATTTTCAAAGGCGGGTGGACTGCTTATCGCAGGACTCGACCCAACCGGCAACGGCGGCATCGTGGCCGGTTTTGGCGATCTTCGCGAGGTCGAACTTCTCGTCGAAGCCGGTTTCACCCCCGTCGAAGCTATTAAGATCGCGAGCCTTAATGGTGCAAAATTTCTCGGCGAGGACGCCCAAATCGGCTCGATCGCCGCCGGAAAACAGGCCGATCTGATGGTTGTAAAAGGAAATCCGGCAGTAAATATCAACGATATCGAAAACGTTGAGATCGTTTTTAAGGACGGCGTCGGCTACGACACCGAGAAGTTGATCCAATCGGTGCAGGGGTTGGTCGGTATCCGGTAGGCCGGAAGATTAATATTTCTGCGTAAAACGACTCAATAGATTTATAATCAGGATTATTGTCTGAGTTGAGGTCGGTAGCCGTCTCGACCGGACCGTCCTTTTTATTATGTTCAAACCGGACAGCATGATCGGTCCTTATACGCTCGTCAGGCGGCTTGGCAAGGGTGCGTTCGGCGTCGTCTGGCTGGCTGAGAAGCGGACGGCTATCGCCACGACCAAGGTCGCGATCAAAATCGCCTCCGATGACCACATCGACCTCGAAGCCGTGCAGCGCGAAGCGACCGTCTGGGTCTCGGCGAGCGGACACCCCAACGTGCTGCCGATAATCGACGCCGACGTTTATAACGACCAAATCATCATCGTGAGCGAGTATGCTCCCGACGGATCATTAGCGCGATGGCTGGATAATCATGGCGGCAAAGCTCCGTCTGTCGATGCGGCAGTCGACATGATCTCCGGCATTCTCGCCGGGCTCGAACATCTACATCGACGCGGGATCATTCACCGGGATCTTAAGCCTGACAATATCCTACTGCAGGGCGACACGCCAAGACTGGCTGATTTCGGCATCGCCCGCGTCCTAAAAGCCACCTCGCACAGCACCGCCGTGTCCGGTACGCCGGTGTACATGCCGCCCGAGGCGTTTGACGGGAAACGCAGCGAACAGACGGATATCTGGTCGGCCGGCGTTATTCTCTATCAGCTGTTGACGGGCCGGCTTCCGTTCCACGGTGACGATATGACATCGCTTATCGGTTCGATCGTCAACCGAAAACCTGAGCCATTGCCGCAGGCTATCCCCGGCCAGCTCGGAGAAGTGATAAATAGATCCCTAAAGAAAGACGCGGCGGACCGATATGGTACCGTCCGAGAAATGCGCCACAGCCTGAGACACATCGGTTCGCAGAGTTTCGACAATGACAGATCCCTAGCGGATGAGAATGACGAAAATATTTCGTTTGCCCCGACATTGCGCGGTCCCGTGCCGACCGACACCGAGCGGGCGTTAGGTTCCACAAAAGTGGGCGGGCTTGATGCGACCATATCAGGTGGAGATTCGCCCACCATCGAGGCGAAGAGGAAGAATATCCGGCGTGCCATCGCTTTGTCCGCGATAGTCGCGGCGGCGGCAATAATCATTGGCGCCGGTATCTTATATTTTAGAAATAGCCTCGCGACCGCTCCGGCACATTCCGAAACACAAATCACCGATGTCTTTCGCGGCAAAACAGGCGCCTGGGTTGATCGCATTTTCCTGGCCCAGGTACCCAAGGGCGGGATCAAGGAATTATCGGCCGAAGATGAATCGGCCCAGGTCTGGTCGACGGCCCAGTGCATAGCCAGCGTTCTAGCCTCTCAAAAAAAGGATCTCGGCCCCTATGTCGCTAAGATCAAAAAAGCCTTCGGTTTTATCGAGGAAACGCGCCGGACGGATCCCTCTCCGGGATGGAATTATTATGGTAATTCGAGCCCTTTCACCGTTACTGAGATCACGGGTTGGGTAGTCCTGGCCCAGATAAAATCGGTCGAATCGAAAACACAGATCTGGGACGCCACGGAACGGGAAGAGATTCTCAAGCGCATCGTCCGCGACCTGGACGAGCTCAAATTTAGGCAGGATAACAACGGCGGTTGGCGGACGATAAGGGACGATCAGCCCGGCTTTATCCGCACTTATTCTTCGATGATCGCGCTATGGAGCCTAATCGAAGCTCGACGGTCGCCCGCCGTATATGAAAAGGTCGGCTCACGATACGACGACAGTATTCGCCGGGGCCTCAACTGGTTTTTGTTAACGTATAAACCGGGCCAGGGCTGGGTGCAAAACCCGAATCGGGTCGGTCAGGTAGCTGCGTACGAAGGCCTCACGACGCAGGCTTTGTTCGTCCTGTCGCGCGCTGAAACGATGGACGCGTTTTCGTTTATTAAATTTGAACAAGTCTACATCAATGCCAAAAAAGAGCTGATCGCAAATCGTCAGCTGGCGACGCGGTCGGTAGACAAGGATAACAGTAGTATTCCGGATATAGATATCCGTTTTGGCGGCAGCGAATTTATGGCCGAGGGTTCAACATTTCTGTGGTTTCCATGGACACTCGCGGAGCTATCTCAACTCTCTCGCGACGAGAGCCTGACTCCGGACGACCGGAAAGCCGCAGCCACGCTGCGGTCCGACATCTTAAACTCAAACTACGATCGGCTCCAAAATTTTGTCGAAACCGCAAATCTCATGTACATCGTTGCCGAAAACCTGTTTTGCGCGTCTGTCTATCTCGAAACTACGCAGCCCGGCGTCGTGGGCCCGTAAGCCTGGGGCGGTCAAGACATCAGAAAATACATGCCATTACCCTGGTAATGTGTGTTAGTATTGATGGATGACAATTACGCAATCTAAATTGACTTCGCAGGGCCAGATCTCAGTGCCTAAAGAGATACGTCAACGACTGGGTCTTGGCCCCGGTTCGGTTCTGGAGTGGAACGAAGAGGGCGATAAGATCGTTGTCAGACGCGCGACGCTTTACAGTTTCGAAGATATTCATAAGAAGATTTTTAAGTCCAAACCGGAGCCCAGGACTCTCGACGAACTTAAGAGAGGAATAGAGGAGAATATGCGGAAACGATATGCGCGCCGTTGATACGAATGTGCTGGTTCGGCTGCTCGTTCGCGACAATGAAAAGCAGCGATCCTCGGCTGAAGCCTTCGTTTCACCGGGAGCATGGGTTTCGCATCTCGTGCTCGCCGAGACGGTTTGGGTCCTTGATTCGGTTTACCGTCTAAGTCACTCGGAATTGATCAATGCTATTGATATGCTTCAGTCACAGGAGCAAATAATTATTGAAAACCCGGATGTAGTATCGGCGGCGCTCGAACACTACAAACTAAAACCTTCCCTTCGATTCACCGATTGTCTGATCATCGAGATTGCACGCAAGGCAGGATGCTATCCACTGGGGACCTTGGACAAAAATCTCGCAAAGCTCACCGGAACTCAAAAATTGTAACGCTGATTAGTAGGCTTTAGTTAGCTCAACCCCGGTGTAGTAGTGTTTGATGATCTCGTCGTATTTGACACCCATTTTTGCCATCCCGAACGCTCCATACTGGCACATCCCGACGCCGTGGCCCCAGCCTCGGCCGGTGAAGGTGTAGCTGGTTACGGTGTTACCGGAATAGTGTTTATTCATCACGAACAGTTGCTCCGGAAGGCGAAGAGCGGAGCGGATCTTGCCGCCTTTTAAACTTTTGACTCCATTTGAGCCGACGATCTCAAGTTCGATCGGACGTCGCGAATACCCGACTTTTTTGACATTAATGTCATACAGAGTGCCGATGCCGCGAACATATCGCGACAGACGCGACTGAACCGCCGAGGCCGATAACGCCTTGTTCCAAAAGTCGAACGGCGACATGTTGTCGGCGGTCGTAGGAGTATCGGTAGGCTTGATCTCAAGATATTTGACCGCTCCGACCGCGTCGAGTTGGTAATTGATCGCCTCGCCGCCGACCAACGCGGCTTCGCGAACGGGATACATGTTGCCGCCAAACTGGCGGAACAGGAACACGTCCGGGCGAACTGCCAATTGCTTATCGGTCTTGCCGGATCTGAGGACCAATTTGCCGTCAACCGATGGTTTTGTCATGCCGCTCGATACTTCGGGCATCCACTTTTTCTTTTCGTAGATCTGCCGGATCAGCCGCAGCATTTTCGCCCGGGTAAACGCCTTGTTCGGCTTCAGCGTCCCGTCCGGGTGGATCGAAAAATAGCCGTCGCGGAGCAGCAACGCGATATCGGCGCGGCGATCTTTTGGTATCTCGGCTCCGTCGTCAAACGACAGTTGGTAATTTACATCCGAATCACTTAGCATCGTATCCGCGTAACCCGGTGTGTAGATAAAGCCCGAGATTACCTTAGACAACTCGGTCGGTTTGGCCGTATTCTTGTCAACATTCGGAAAGACCTTGCCAAATCTGCCGGCTAACTGGTTGAGCCAATTGGACATTTCGCTTGTCGTGGGAACATCCTCAAACCAATCGTCCGTCATCTGTGCGGTCGAAAGCTGAAAGCCGTTCATGGCGAGCAGCGACATTAGGCGAACGAGTTCGAGATTGCCCTCGTCATGGATCTTTGCCGGCTGGCGGCTCGTTTTGATCAGAAAAGGCTCGAATTGCCGATGGCCCTCTAGCGAGCACTCGACGCCTTTGAGGTACGGCTCGCCCTTCTCAAAAATATTTCCGCCGTCCTCGGTCCGGCCGCCACAAGTCGATGTAAAGTACGCCATGATCGGCTTGCCCTGATAAGTCGCGACGATGCCGCGCGTCTGCTGCACAGCCATTGTCCCCATTTTGGTCTCGATCGAAACGCCCTTATAAACTTGCGAATAAATGGTCGGCACCATATCGAAGCCCTGCTTACCGTAGGTGCCAACATTAGCGATCGCATACGTACGAGCGGCGACGGCCTGGGCCTTTTGCGCCTCAAGCTGCGGCAATCCTAATTCGGACGGCACGACGCCGAGCAGGTAGTCCTCAAGCGGCACGACATTGACGACGGTCAATGAACCGCGAGCATTAACAAAAACCTCGATCTTGCCGCGATACGCTTTCCCATTGAGCCTGACGGGATTGGCCCGATCATTGAGCGAACCAAAGGCGACCGATTTCAACGACGAATAACTCGCCGACGCAACCGCTCCGTTTATAATGACTTCGCGAAGATTTGGGTCAACCGGTCCAGTCACGGTCGCAGCCATCGAGCCGGTCGTCTTAACGAGACTGCGTACATCGCTCTTCACTCCGGCCTTTAATTGTTCCGAAAGCGCTACAGCATCTGCCGACACGACCTTCTTTTTCTCCGTGACCGCGACCGCGTCGTCAAATCCCTTTTCCTTTAGCTTTGCCTTTAATTCATCCGCATCGATGGTCGATTCCTTGACCGTTCCGACCCACACTTTCCAGGTATTCGCGGCGGAATCGATACTCACAAGCGCCGTTTCGCCCGTCGCATCGCGAATGTCTTTTGCAAGGTTATTGGCGTCGATTTGCGACGGTAAATTCTGAAACTCTATCCGGTAATTCTCGATCTCCGGTGGCCTATAAGCCCGAGCCGAAACCGTCACCCGCGACGTCGCCAACATTCTGCTCGGCTCATCCGGGCTAACCGCTACCAGCGACGAATCGCCGCTCACGATCGACACCGACCCGGAATTTGTCGAAAGGCCGATACGGATCAAGGGTTCGGAGCTTAGTTTGTAATACTCTGGCTCTGAGGCAAATTGTTTGGCAGTGAATATAGAGAGCGAGAAAATGATGAGCAAAAATCGCTTCGATGACATACATCAATTATAAGAAGATTGTCTCCAAAGTGGAAACGATTTTTACTTTACACGGGGCAAGAAATTACATACACTACTGTTCATATATCTAAATATAGTGTTAGATATAAAGATAGTTATGAAAAACATAATTCCGGTCAGCGATCTGCAGCGTCAGGCGGCTCAAATTTTGCTAGATGTAAATAAGTCGTCCGAGCCCATCATCATTACACAACGAGGCCGAGCATCTGCAGTTTTAATTTCCGTCAAACGATATGAGGAGATCGAAAAAGATCTCGAAGCGTTTGACGATCTTGAACTTGAATACCTCATCAAACTGGGTGAAGAGGCTAAAGCAAGAGGCGACGTTCTGTCTCATGAGGAAGTGAGGAAACGCCTTAATTTCCCAGATTAGATTAATGGCCGATGTTATATGGACAAGCCCCGCCTTCCTGTTCCTTGAGACTCTGTCGACTAAGGTTGCTCTTGAACTATTTAGACGCGCCGAGATGCTTAGAGATTTTCCTAGAATGGGCGTATCGATTTCTGGTACAAGAAATGTTTATTCTCGTTATCGTCAATTAATATGTCGCAAGAAATTTAGAATAATCTATGAGATAGATGACTTTGATGGCAATGCTTATATTTTGTTAGTTCAATATTGTAAACAAAAGCTTCCTGATCCACGACAATTAAAGAGACAAATGCCGAATGGCAATTGATCATTTCTCCAAAGCATTAAAGATAAATGGAAACGTCCCCCACGATTGCCCGCGGTGCTGCGGGCGAAAGGCAAACAGCACGATCTTGCCTTTGCCGTAGGTCGCTTCGGCGAGAGCGGTTTTGCCGTTCATGTATTTTTCGCCGAGCATCCAGCCTGAGAGCAAGGCGTTTTTGGCAGCGTATTGAGCGATGGTCTTGATCTTCTTATCATCGGTGATGTCGAACGCGGAGCTGGTATTAAAATACGCGGCGGTTTCGGTGCGAAGGCCGTGGGCGAGCGTCTGTTTGGTATCGACATCGAGCTTGACGAGCGATCCCGGGTTGTAAAACTCACTTCGCTTCATTCCCGCGAGAACATTTTTCATCGGCAGTCCAAACCTCTTAATCACCATCTCGCACGAGTCGTCAAAGCAGATCAGCTTGCCGCCGCTTTCGACAAATTTCTTGAGATTATCGATACCCGCATTGCCGATGCCACCGGCATATTCGACCGGATATCGCTCGGCGCTCAGGCCGTTGACGATCGAATTTTCGCTGTCGGCGGGCAGTATGATCGCGTCGAGATCAAGTTTCCCCGATCGCATATCAGCATCGGACACGGAACGGTAAGGTATTTGAAAAGTGTCGAGCACGAATCTCGTCCAACCCTCGTCCATCGAACCGCCGGACCCTTTATAGAGGCCGATCTTAGGGTTTGTTTTGAGCGGGTTTGGCTGTCTGGCAAAGGCGGTGGGGGCGGCCGATAGGTTCATCACGGCACGCGCCTGATTAATGTTCTCGACACGTTTCAAAGTCCCGCGATCTTTATCAAGGTCCTTGATCTGCCATGCCGCCGCGTAATCGACCCCCATCTGCATCGGCAGCGTCCATCCCGCAACATCGTACGGTGCCTCGGCGTCGCCGTTCGGCAGCAGACGCTGTGGATACACCTGCTTTTCAAAAAGGCTGAGCACGTTGTTCTTTTGCGGCTGATTTACAAAGACAAGAAAGCTGCCCAAAGGCATCTCATGAAAATCAGTCTGCGTCGCAGTCATTTTGACATTCAGTTCCTTCGTCATCTGACAGACCTCCATGCCCTGCGCCATCAGGATTTCGAGGAATCGCGAGACGGTTTCGGCGTTTGGCTGTCCGGCGGTGACGATAAAGGCCTGTGGCTCGTCCGGTTTTGCCGTTAGATTCGCCTTGCCGTATTCGTAAAAATCGCGTAAATAACGCTGGCGAAATTTCGCCGACATCTGCAGCAGCGAACGGCTCGCTGTCATCTCGATCTCATTAATGTCGGCGGGCCGCCAGAGACCGCCTTTCCAGACGTCGGGAAAATTCGTGGCAGGTTCGAGCAAATTAGGTAGGCCGCGTGTGTTGCGATTTCGCTTGAGATCGTCTTCCTTTACGGTCGTCGGCGACATCAGGTTGGCACTCGCCGCTTCGGATAGAATCCCTATCGAATTGTGATAATACGGAGTCGAGCGAAAACCCCCGTTCCACCACGTATCGTAGGTCGAATTTGTCGCGACGCCCGCAATGCCCTTGGTCTGGAGATCGGCGGCCATTTTGTACCCGATCAGCCCGACTTCGCGCAGGATCGCGGGTGAAATTCGTGGATTTATCGGATCGAAAAACGGTGGGATTATAAAGCGCGATGCGTTCTGTCCTTGCTGATGCACGTCGTAGACGATCTGCGGAAACCATTGCTGCCAAAAGAGTTTCGTTATCGCTTGGGTCTCGACCAGATTGAGCATAAACCAGTCGCGATTGTCATCATGCCCGGCATAATGATGATAAAGCTCAGGCGGCGACGTGCCTTCGCTCTTGGTTCCGAGCGTCTTGCTATACCAGTCGGCAACGATGTTAATGCCGTCTGGATTTGAGGACGGGATCAGCAGCAGGATCGTGTTGTCGAGTATCTCTTTAGTATCGGCGTCGTTCGCACTTGCAAGTTCGTAGGCCAGATTCATCGACATTTGCGATGCGACGATCTCAGTCGAATGGATCGAACACGAGATCGAAACGATCGTCTTGCCGTTTTTTACCAGGTCAGCGAGTTCCGATGAGTCCTTGATGGTTCGCGGATCGGCCAGCTTGGCACTGATCTCACGGTATTTATCAAGTTTCTTGATATTATCGGCGGACGAGATAAACGCGACGATCATTGGCTTTCCGTTGGTCGTCTTACCGATCTCCTTGACGAGGACCTTATTGCTGGCCTTGTCGAGCTTCGCAAAATAGTCGGTTATCTGCCGCCAGTCCGCGATCGTTTTGTCGTCCGTCGGCGTAAAACCGAGGACCGATTTCGGCGACGGAATCTGTCCGTAGGCAGTAAGCGGTAAGCAGTAAGCGGTAAGCAGAAATAAACCGCAGACGAACGCAGATATACGCAGATACCGGAAAGTATTGCTCGCCAACTTTGGACTTTGGACTTTGGACTTTAGACTAACTGTCATGTCGGATTTTCCCCTGGAGGCGATTACTGAAAACAAGAAACTGACTTTTCCTGTCAAGCAGTCTAGCAAATTGCGGCTTAGCGGAAAACTTCGCTACTGGTGGAGTTGGTTTGTCGCTGGTTCGCTGCTGCTATTGATCGCGACGCCGGCGTTGCTATTTTTGTGGATCATCAACCGCCGCATTTGGCTCTATCCGCTTGCTCAGTGGGGAGCCCAAACGTGGCTCAAGGCGTGTGGGGCAAAAGTAAAAGTAACCGGGGCCGAAAACCTTGACCCGGAACAAACCTACGTTTTCGCTTCAAATCACCGTTCCTATCTCGATACAGCGACGCTTTTCTTTTACGTCGGCACTAAGATGGGCCTTGTCGCTAAAAAGGAACTCTTAAAGGTGCCGGTTTTTGGACAAGGACTAAGTTTTGTCCACATCATCGCCATTGACCGCTCAAACCCCGAGCGGGCGATGCGTTCGATGGAAAAGGCTCGCGAAGTAATGGCTGACGGCTTCTCGTTCGGCCTGTTTGTCGAAGGGACACGCGGGATGCCGGGTGAGCTGTTGCCCTTCAAAAAAGGCGCGTTTCACCTCGCGATCCAGATGCAGGCGCCCGTGGTTCCCGTTGCTATAAAAAATACTGATTGGATGATGGGCAAACGAACCGGCGTCGCCTACGCCGGCAAGATCGAAATGGCCTTGTTGCCGCCCATCGAGACCGCTGGCATGGGCGCGGATGATGTGATGGAATTGTTGCAAAAGACGCGGCTGGCAATCGCAAATGAGCTTAAGTCAGAACCGCTTGCGTGAGCGGGCGGTAGATTCGTAATTAAGCAAAGCCACGTAGATGCATCGTACAAGCTGCGCTCACGCAGGCGGTTCCGACTATTCCGGCTTTTTAGGTGTTGGCGATGGCGATGGCACCGGATCCGGCACGTCATCCAGAATTCGGACCTCACTACGTCCAACCCGGTAATTCTTATAGGTGACCCGCATCCGTGTTTTCACCACTTGTCCGCTTTCGAAAACGAGTGCGTCGTCCGATCTTGAATCGATCGGAAAATAATATTTGTTGTCAACACTTCCACGAGTGGTCTCGACTATCGGAAATCGCTCTTTTCCCTCGGGAACGGCTTTACCCTTGGTGCGAACGATCATCAGGTCGTCAACATCAATCCAAATACGGCCCTGGAAAAACTTCGCGACGCCCTTTTTGAAATCAGGCATCACCTTGGGGCCGACGTCAAAAACATAAAGGTTAAAGTCGTCAATATGTTCCGTGCCCAGAAATGTAAAAGCATATTGATCAGCCACTTTGGGATCAATGGCATATGGGTTGATGCCGCCGAGATTCTCGATATCAGCGGCGGTTACCTGCATCTCGGTTAAAGTCGAAAGCGGAGCAAACACAACCCTTTCAAAGCGTTCGCCCGCCTCATTGAATGTCATAAACGAATCGCGACGATACCCGCCCGTTATGTTTCCGCCAATGCCGACCGTCTGTATACTCGCAAACCGGTCAAAAGCATAAATCGTTAAAGCTCGCCGAAATAAGTCTTCGTTCTTTGTAAACTTCTTGATTATCCGGTCTACCTCGGCCGGGCTGATGTCCTTTTTCGTAATGCCCTCGTTTTGACCAAACGCGGCAACCGATAAACTCAAGACGAACAAAAATATCGCTGCTTTCCTCATAATCTCTCAATTATCCATCAAACCAAAGAAATAGATGCCATCGAGGTGCGAAAAGTTCACAAACAAACAAAAAACGCGGCGCCCAACGGGACACCGCGCCTCGATCTTAAAGCGAGGGGCAATAGCTAGTCGGCAAAATCGACCTTAACCTTGTGTGGTATGATCCCCGCCTTATGTCCCTCGGCGAGAAGTCGTTTGACTGCCTCGCGGCCCCGCTCACCGTAATCGAGCGTGAGGTCGTTGACCCACATCGCGACGAAGCGGTCAGCCAGCTCCGGCTGCATGTCGCGGGCAAACTGCATCGCGTAGGCGAGGGCGTCTTCGCGATTGGCCATTGAGTAGACGATGCTATCGTGCAGATGCTTAGAGACTTTTGCCATCAACTCTTTGCCCAGATCGCGGCGGATAACATTGCCGCCCATCGGCAGCGGCAGGCCGGTCTTTTCATGCCACCATTCACCGAGATCGAGCACCTTGTTGAGACCCATCTGATTGTAGAAAAGCTGGCCTTCATGGATCAGCAATCCGGCGTCCACATCACCGCTCTGCACGGCTTCGATGATCTCGTCGAACGGAACGACGACATGCTCAAAGTCGGAATTGTAGATACGCAAGGCAAGATAGGCGCTCGTCATCTCGCCGGGAATGGCGATCTTCATCGAGCCGATGTCTTTCGCGTCACGCGGCTCCTTTGAAACCACGATCGGGCCGTAATTGTCACCGATGCTCGCGCCATGCGGCAGCAGGGCGTATTTATCGGCCACATAGGCGTAGGCGTGAAAGGAGATCGCAGTCACATCAAAGACGCCTTTCTGGGCGTCTTCGTTGAGCGTCTGGATGTCCTTGAGCGTGTGCTCAAATTTCAGCCCCTCAGTCTCGAGCTTGTGTGTGGCAAGCCCGTAAAACATAAATGCGTCGTCCGAATCGGGTGAATGGGCAACGGTGATGGTACGTATTCCGGGAGTTGTCTGTGCTGTTACTGCCATAAATCAAACACGTGAAAAGTACACGTTAGTGTCGTATAAAACCTTAATTCTATCGTTTTCGGCATGTTTCGCAAATACGGAGTGCAGTTCGTCGATCATCTCGTCGAATATCGCATCCGTCTCATTCGGCATATACGACGCCGACAACATACGGCCCCTTAGCCCATCGAAATCGAATATCTGGACGTTTTGAAACGTCACCGATCCATACTCTTTATTGAAAAAATCGCGTAAATCTTTCGGATTTATATTTTCATGCCTCACACTGCCGTAGTCATAGGCATACTTGACGAGAAAAGCTTCGTATTCGACAAGAAATGACGTCGTGTCAAGCTGACGTTCATTCCAGATAAGGACGATATACCCGTCAGGCTTCAGAATGCGCTGGAATTCGGGCCGCGTTTTTTCCGGATCGAACCAGTGAAATGCCTGCGCGGCCACAATAAAATCCACAGACGAAGCCGGTAGCGTCGTTTGATCCGACATCCCATCTACAGATTGGAACCACGGAAATTGCACGAGATATTTTACCGCCGCCTCGCGCATCGCCGCGTTCGGTTCCACGCCGATAATGCGATTGCCGTTCTCCAAAAATAAACGTGAAGATATCCCCGTCCCGCAGCCAATGTCCGCGATGATCGAATCCTTCGTCAGGCCGCAATTCTCCGCCAAAAATGCGACAATCTCACGCGGATAATCTGGTCGGTATTTGACGTAGTTTTCGACGCGGTTTGAAAATCGTTCAACAGTATCGGTCATTTCCTGTCAGTACCACCTGTGGTAGAGGGTGGTTTTATTCACACGATCAAGCCCATAAACAAAACGCACAAGCATTTCAACTCTGAAGCGAGTCTCAAACGAAACTTCAACCACCCGCTACCGCAGGCGGTTCTGACACCTCGTCGCCAGTCCACTGCGATTTTTTCGAATGGGGAATATCAAATTGATCGAGTATCCGAAAACACAGATGCTCCACGAGGTCGTCGATCGTCTTGGGCCGATGATAAAAACCAGGGCTTGCGGGCAAAATTGAAGCACCTGCTCGCGAAAGCCGCAGCATATTTTCGAGATGGATCGTGTTATACGGTGTCTCACGAGGGACGAGCAGCAGTTTGCGGCCTTCTTTCAGGCAAACATCCGCCGCACGATGGATAAGATTGGCGCAGGCTCCCGAAGCGATAGCCCCTAACGTACCCATCGAGCACGGGACGATGATCATACCTGCCTGTTTATTAGACCCCGACGAAGGCTTGGCCGCCAGATTATCGAGTCGCCAATACCGTATCAGCCGCGAATCCGTCGGCAGCCCGAGCCAATTGTAGATTTTCTCAGTGTCCGGCTCCTTGAGATTCACGCCCAACTCAACCTGCGCCACCGTCGCCGCCGTGCCGGACATGATCAAATTTATCGTCTCGACAACGCCGCTCGCCGCCAGCAATTGCAGCGTCCGCTGAGCGTAAATTGTCCCGGATGCACCGGTAATCGCAACTGTGAGTTCCATAGATATGTATTCAGTTTAGCTATTGATCGACGGATAACAAAGCGAGCCGATATATTGACATCAAGTATGTAAGACATTATATTTAATGCTAATTAGGTGCATATTAAGATTATGATAAGTCTAAAAAACGGAATCGACTCGCTCTCAAACTTCAAACGAAACACGGCGGATTTTCTTCGGCAACTTAAGAAATCGGGTAGTCCGTTAGTTTTGACGGTCAACGGCAGGGCGGAGGTCGTCGTTCAGGATGCCGCCAGTTATCAGCGTCTGCTCGAAATATCAGAACGTCTCGAGACTATCGAGGCTCTCAAGCCTGCAATCAACGAAATGCGGGCGGGCAAAGGTGACCCGGCGGACACTTTTTTCGCACAGCTGATCTCCGAACAAAAAAAATTTGGTAAATGAAATTCGACGTTATCATCACGCCTTCCGCCAAGGCGGATATTTTCGAAACAAACACATGGCTGCTGGAAAACTATACGGACATGTCGGAGAAATGGCTCTGGCGGCTAAGCCAATGTGTGACCTCGCTCTCAAAAATGCCCGAGCGATGCCCGGTCAGTGACGAAAGTTCAGCCTTTGATGTCGAGGTTCGCCAATTGCTGTGCGGCGACAAACGAAATGTTTACCGGATATTGTTTGCCATACGGGGATCGAAGGTCTTTGTTCTGCGGGTGAGAGCTACGAGACAAAAAAGATTGGCCGACCTTTTGGATGACTGACATTTCTATGGATTTATCAAAACAAACAGCCGGTCAGCCCAATCGGACTTTGAATTCTTAAGAATTTCGTACTGAATCTGCGCCATATCGCGGTTGCCGAGTTTTACGTAGGCGCGGCCGAGGTTGTAGCGGGCTTTGTCGAAATCGGGGTTGTTTCCGAGCGCGTTGTTAAAGGCTTCGATGCTTTCGTCGGTCTTGCCGCCCTCGAAATAGCTTTCGCCGAGGTTATTGTAGGTTTTTGCGTCGGGTTTGTAGGTTTTTAATTGGTCGAATGCAGCAGCGGACTCGGTAAATTTGCGCTGTTTGAAGAGGGCAAGGCCGAGCTTTTCCATCGCGTTGGCGTGATCGGGTTTTAGGGCAATTGCGCGGCGATAGGAAAGGACTTCCTCGTCGGTGCGGCTCAGTTTGTTGAAGGTCAGACCGAGCGAATATTGCAGGTCGGCCGTGTCTTCGTCAAGGTGGATCGCCTGTTTGTACGCATCGATAGCATCTTTATAAGCCCCAAGCGCGTAGCTCGATGCACCGATATTTATGTATGTCGCCGCCCATTCCGGACGTAGCTTTGCCGCTTGTCTCGAAGCCTTCAATGCTTCGGAGGGACGGCCCAGAATGCCGTAGCAGTAACCGGCCTGATACCACGCCTCGGCGTAATTGGGATCAGTCTCGGCGGCCTTTTCAAAATTGGATAATGCTCGCGTGTAATCGTCACGCGATAACTGGGCGAGGCCCTGAGAATAAAGGCGTTCGGCGGATGAGCGTTTGTTTTTTTGCGTTTCGGCGGCGAGCGACGAAAATGTTTGAAGATCCGCGATCTTAAGCTGCGAAATACGCTCGGCCGGCACGGCAAAATTCAAATTCTGCCCCTCGGCCGCCTGCAACGTCGCGACCCCGATCACCTGCCCGGCCATATTGACGACCGGCGAACCGCTTGAGCCGGGGCTTATCGACGCCGTGATCTGGATGATCTTGCCATAGCCCGAAATTTCACGCACCGCCGACACAATGCCGTTAGAAACGCTGCCTTCGAGACCGTATGGATTGCCGATGACGACAATTGATTCGCCCTCCTGCGGCACGGTGCGAAGAAACGGCAGCGGCACCGCCAATTCGCGAGGAACCTCCACTTGCAACAAAGCCAGATCACCCTCGCCATCCACGGCCACCACACCGCGAACGGTGTATTTTTTGCCGTTGAGCAAGTGAATCTCGACCCTCGATGCCTTTTCAATTACGTGCCGATTGGTAATGACCCGATTGGCCGCGATGAAAAAGCCGCTGCCGCGAGCCAGCGTATTATCTTTTGAATCAAAAGTTTCGATCGCGACGGCCGACGGCTTGATCCGCTTCACAAGCTCCGGCAGGAAATCCTGCGCGGGAGAATTAACCGTGAAAGACGCGAAAAATACGAAAATAAAAATGGTCGCGAATTTCTTCATTTGGCACGCTGCGAGAACAGTTACGATTATATGTTCTTTCAGGCGGCAACCCAAATTTTTTGGCAAATAAAGACGCGGGTTCATCGAGTATCGCTCAGAAACTTTGCGTTCTTTGCGACTTGGCGTGAGATTATTTAACGCAAAGCCGCGAAGAAGGCAAAGGAAGATAAGCGGATTCCGGCTATTTGATTATCCCATTGCCATCGAGCGCCGTGTAAACGTCCGACGAATAGAGGCCGAGCCATTTATCATAGTTCGGGGTCTGGAATATCTTGTCGTAAACTTGGGCGTTCAGGTTTTCGAGGTCGTTCGTTCCTCGGCTTTGGTTCAGCCACTCGTAAAGTTTTGTGTGAAACAGAAAATCGTTCCGCGTAGTGTCAAGAGCGATGAAGCTGTCGAGTTTGGCAAAAAGACCGTTAAATTCGGTTTCCGAGAGGCCTGTCTTGGCGTTCTGGCGGCGAATGAAGGCGACGCTGTTTAGATCAAGCTGTTTTTTCGGCGAATAGACGCTCGCGAGTTTGTTCCAGTCGTCGAACTTTACTGACGGCTCGAATTTTGCAAAATCGTCATACACGCGGAGGATCGAGTATTCATCGACGACGACCGCCTTCGCCATCGCCATCGGGGCCGCTAGGATGGCGAGAGTGCCTGTTTTGGTCTCGGTCGGTTGGACGCCGGCCGTTTCGATTGTTTTGGTGCGTGACATTAGGATCGTGTCGAAATTTGCCCTGCGATATTTCATCAGGGCCAAACCCTGCTGTTTAGCGTCCAGCCCGCGGGTCGCCTTGTTTAATTGGCTGGCATCGGTCACATATTTGAGAAAAGCGGTCGGGCTGTAAAGTCCCGGGATCGCGTCGATCACGTTGCCGTCCGAATCCAAAACATAATGGATACTGTTGCCCGTAATGGTGCGCTCGATCTTGCGGCCGTCGCCGAAATCGATAGTGATACGAGGGGCAGGGCGGACAGATTTCCAGTGGAGGATGTAGTTTTCGCGAAGATATTTCGCGATGTCGGTGTTTGAGTAGAGAACCGCACGAAACAGGCGGCTGTTGGCACAGGAAAATTCTTCGTTCAGATTGCCGAGAAGCCGGAGGGTCAGGATCGGTTTGTTTTTGGCTTTGGCGACACGTTTTGCCTCGTCGAGGTCCGTGTACCAATAGAGATGCGAGGTATAATCGTCCTTTTGCATCGACACGGCGTCGAGCGCGGCGGCTATCGCCTTCCAATTCTCATCCGCTTCGCCCGTTTTGCTGTATCTTTCGATATCGGCCGCATATCGGACAAACACTGCGTCAAGACCAACGCTGCCCATCGCCCGCAGATCACGGATCGCGGCGGTCGAGATCGCCGGGTCGGTTGAGACCGCATCAGCCACAGGCCCGTCAGCCGACCTGACTGTCGCACATGCGACTGACGAAAATAGAAAAAAAGCGATTGCTGCTAGATAAAATGATCTGGTTTTCATGGATGGATCCCTCCCTAAGTAGTATTTGAACGTCGGATATTGGCAGTTCTTGCGGATTTTTTTGGCTGTCCGGGAAAAAAAGGTTAGAATCTACTTATATAAAGCCATGAAAATAGCAATTGCAGCCGACCACGCCGGGTACGAGGAAAAAGAAAAGCTCAAAAAGACGCTGGATAAGATCGGCATTGAGTACGCCGATATGGGCACCAATTCGACCGAATCGGTCGATTACCCCGACTTTGCCCGCAAGGTCGGCGAGGCCGTCGCCGGCGGCGAATACGACAAAGGCATTCTCGTCTGCGGTTCCGGCACCGGCATGGCGATCGCCGCAAATAAGGTACCAGGCATCCGTGCCGCCGTCGCCTGGAATGAGGAGATCGCCCGCCTCGCGCGCCAACATAACGACACAAACGTGTTAGCGTTGGCCGCCCGCTACATCCCCGACGAGGAGCAGGAAAAGATCGTCAAAACGTGGCTCGAAACCGAGTTCGAAGGCGGCCGCCACGAGCGTCGTATTGAAAAGATCGAGCAGATAGAAAAGGAAGATGAGTAAATGAAATGAAAGATTTAGCTCTCAGTTATTTCCTCCATAGCATTTTGTTATTGCTCGTGTTTGTATCTCTGTCCTCCTCTCAGCAAAAGTTTCGACGCGTCGACCAAAATACAAATAAATATTTAAACAACCCGATCGAGGTCGTGGGCTGTGACATCGGCAATGGGGTAGTTTCGGACTGCTCGCAGATCGTGGGTGGCACAGATTGGTGGAAAAACCTAACGTTGAGCCTGAAGAACGTCTCGTCGAGAACCATTTCAGAATTTAACTTTGAAATCAGCATCGGGAAACAAGGCGGAATGTCTACGCAACTGCCAATAGTGCTTGTGCCGGAGGCTCCGTTTGAAGAGGTTGTGGATGTTGAGGGGCAACGAAGCTTCGAATACCGGCGCAAGGTAAAATCAGGCGAAGTCTTTAAAATGACGGTCGTGGATTCCGAGTTCCAACAAAAGAGCGGATATTTAAGCCGACTCGTTGTCTCGCAGATCGATGACCTTTCGTTTTTTATTCAGTTTATATTCTTCGACGATGGCACAAGGTGGGATTTTGGGCGTTTCTCTCAGATCGAAAGCGCGCAATCGTCGGATATTGCTCAAAAAAGGATCAACGAACTCTTGAGTGCCTCGGGAAATGAGCCTATAGAGATAACTGGGTTGCAGGCAAACGGAAAGTCGATCAACTTAAACGAAACCTTTGTCGCTGAGGGAGTATGGCTAAAAGATCTGACGATTATGTTCAAAAATACGTCCGGGCGAACCGTGAGATGGATGTCGTTGTCCCTCGTCGTTCTTGAAAGTAATCCGATCGGACCGCCGCCTGGCATGTCTATTGATTACGGAAGTCCCCGGACATATCCGAAAATGGAAAACGGGAAAATAACCTCGTTAGCCCCGGGAGAAACCGCCTCGGTCAAAATTGATCCTGCTTTGTTCGAAAATCTGAAAAAATCTCTGGCAGTGAGGGAAAATATTTCCCGACGCACCACCGCTGAACTTAGAATTATGAGTGTTTGGTTTGATGACGACACCAGTTGGAGTTGGGGTAAGTTCTACAAACTGAACAAGGCAGGGGGCCTTATGCTGGACGGCGACGGATCCGGAAAAAGGCCCGTTTGACCGGATGATTAGGATGTCAGGCTTTTCCTGAGAAAAGCGATGAGCGGATACATTTCTTTCAGAGTTTTAACGAGCGTCTTTGGGAACTCCGCACTCGTCAGAAACTTGTTATCGTGTAATTCTTGAAAGACCATAAACTCTTTCAATTTGAGATATTCGACCGCCGCGTGATCGGCGGGAAAGCCTTTGGGAGCGGACTTGAGCTTGTCGCCATGCATTTCTCCAAACTGTTCGACAAAACTTTTCTTATTAACGACCTTTAGAAAACCAGCACTATTCTCAGCGATCGCGGTTCTAATCTTGAGACATTCGCCGCCGTCGGGCATGTGCTTGCCGCCCGCGATGAAGCTTTGTCCGGGCTGGACATGAAAATAATAACCCGGCTGCATCGATTTGCGTCCACCGGGGCTGATGTAGCTGCCGAGATTGGTTTTGTACGGGCTTTTGTCTTTGGAAAATCGCACGTCGCGGTAAATGCGAAAAACGCACGACAGTGGGTCGATGCCGACGACCGCGTCGTCAAATTTACCGATCTCGCCAATCAGATAACCGCTGAATTCGACCAGATTAGACTGGGCGGCGTCAAACGATTTCTTATTCGCTTGAAACCAATCTCGGTTGTTGTTTTTCTCGAGTTTCCTGAGAAATTCGAGAGTTTCTTTCTGGATCATGCCTCGCTCGTCGCCGGTTTCATAATCATAGCCACAACAATCCCCATCACGATCATGGTAATCGAATCAAAAATAATCTGCTTAGCAACCAGCATCCCGGGCATCGGCTCAACCGCGTAATAAACCAGATAAAGCGGCACGGTGACCAGAAAAGCAGTCGCGACGCCAAACTTCAGACCCTGCGTGAGCCAAGGTGAGCCGCCTGTGATCCCTTTCGAATAGACCCAGGCAAAGGCAAAACCCTTAATAAAATGTGACGCGAGCATGAAGGGGAAATAGTTCATCTGGTCTGCGTCAGTCCGCATGATGCTTCCCAATTGCAGGTAATCCGGGCGAAGCAACATGCCGTGAACAACAAAGCCGAGTCCCATCGAAACAATAAATCCCGCGATACCGGCGATCAAAAATTTGACATTCATAATTATCCTCCAAACAACGCGGCGGCGCGTTTGTTCATTTCCTCGGGAGAAACATCCTCTTTGTGCGTTGCAAACGACCAGACATACCCGAACGGATCCTTAAACTGTCCAGCGCGGTCGCCGTAAAATTGAACCTTCAAAGGGCGTAGCACCTCCAGACCCTCGGACACGGCTTTGGCGGTGAACGCATCTACATCATCGACATAGATCATCAATTGAACCGGTGCACCGCCCACGGTCTCATGGCTCATGGCTCCCATTTGCGGAAATTCGTCGGCCATCATAAAGATCGCTTTGCCGACCTTCAGTTCGGCATGGCCGACCATGCCGGGTGAACCGATGCGGAATAATTCATCCGCCCCAAACGCCCGTTTGTAAAACTCAATAGCCGCCTCGGCATTTTTGCAGATCAAATACGGCGTTACGCCCTCGTAACCGTCGGGTATGGCCTTAGCAGACATGGTTAACTTCTCCTTTATCTATTGGAATTTCACGAATTTAAGCCTAAATACGCCCGATGTCAATCGAATTGTTTCAGAATTTGAGTTGGGTCGAGAAGATGGTTAGAATTAGTTAAATCAAATTGGCGAGGGGCTGGATGGATTATTGCGAACATGTGACGGCTATTTTACCGGTCAAGCCGAGTGCTAATGGCTGCGAAGACTGCCTGAAAACCGGCGACACGTGGGTTCACTTACGTCTCTGCGAATCGTGCGGGCACGTCGGCTGCTGCGATAATTCGAAAAGTCGCCACGCGACCAAACATTATCAGGCCAGTTTTCACCCGATCATAAAATCGCTCGAGTCGGGCGAAGATTGGGGCTATTGTTACGTTGACGATATGTTTTTTGAATCACTACCGGAGCCGTCCGCGTAGGCGACGGGTCTTTTAACATTACGAATTTCAAGGGAGACTATTTATATGGCGACAAGTGCTGAATGGCATGAAGACTACAACAAAATGAGCGAGAAATCGCGCAATTTTTCGAGGGCGATCAAATCGGTGCAAGAGGAACTGGAGGCCGTCGACTGGTATAACCAGCGGGCTGAGCAGACGACCGACAAGCAGCTAAAAAAGATACTAGAACACAACCGCGACGAAGAGATCGAACACGCCGTCATGGCCCTCGAATGGCTGCGCCGCACCACGCCTAAGGTCGATGAGCATATGAAAACGTATCTCTTTACCAAAGGCGATATTTTAGAGATCGAAGAGAAAGCTAAGTAAGACTGGCCCGCGAATAGCCGCGAATCAAATCAAGAATAATGATCAGACAATTTTGCCTTTCTTTTATTCGGGTTATTCGCGTAATTCGCGGGCAAATAAATGATGAGTATTGAGTTTCCAGAAATACCGCTCGACGCCTGGCGGTCGACAAAAAACACACTGCATCTATATTTGCAGATCGTCGGGAAGATCCGTCTTAAGACGCATCCGCGGATAAATCACTGGTGGCACGTGCCTCTATACGTCACTCCGCGAGGTCTCTCGACGCAGACGATTCCGTACGCGGGCGGTAATTTCGAGATCGAATTCGACTTTAAGGATCACGAGCTAAAAATGCGAACGAGCGATGGTCGCGTCGAGGATTTCGCCCTCTACGACGGCCTGTCAGTCGCCGATTTTTACGCCAGCGTCTTTGTCAACCTAGCCAAGCTCGGCATCAAACCCGAGATCAAGGCCGAGCCGTACGAGGCCCCGTCAACGACACCCTTTTTCAACGACCACGACAACAAGTCTTACGATAAAACTTATGTCGAGCGTTTTCATGCGATCTTAGTCGCCGTCGATGAGATCTTTGAAGAGTTTCGCGGCCGATATACCGGCAAATCAACGCCGGTTCATCTTTTCTGGCACAGCTTCGACCTCGCTCTGACGAGGTTTTCGGGCAAACCGGCGCCCACGATCGAAGGTGCCAATATGGTCACTCGCGAGGCGTATTCACACGAAGTCATCAGTTTTGGATTTTGGTTCGGCGACGACAAACCAAACAGTGTCGCGGCTCCGGCGTTTTATTCATACACTGCACCCGCACCCGAAGGCTTGATAAACGAGCCTCTTCGGCCGGACATGGCGCATTGGACGCCCGATGGCGGCATGGCGCTTCTAATGTATGATGATGTGCGAAAAGCGGACGATCCACGAGAAGCGGTCATGGATTTTCTCGAAAGTGCATATCGGGCAGGAGCCAAGCGAGCAGATTGGCCGGTCGATCAATATCGCTTGCGACACCTATGAAACCGCTCCGTAATAAGTGAGAAAGGATAAGTAAAACGTGATAAGCGATCTCGACTTTTCACCTACCCTCTATCACTTTTAACTTATTCCGAAAGAATGATGATAGATCTCCGCAGCGACACCGTTACAAAACCGTCAGATAAAATGCGCGCTGCGATGGCGGCGGCCGAGGTCGGTGACGATGTTTTTGGCGACGACCCGACGGTCAATCGGTTGCAGGAGCGTGCCGCTGAGGTTTTTGAAAAGGAAGCCGCATTATGGGTGCCGACCGGCTGCATGGGCAACGAGATCGCGGTCAAGATCCATACAAAGCCCGGGCAGGAGATCGTAACCGAAGATCGCGGTCACATATTAAATTACGAGCTTGGGGCGGCGGCGGTAATCTCGGGCGTGACTATCCGAGCTGTTAAAAGCGGTGACGGTTCGGGACATCTGACATGGGAAGAGATCGAGCCAGCACTCAAGATCGACCCGCCTTACTATCAGGCCGCTACCGCTCTCATCTGTCTCGAAAACACGCACAATTTCGCCGGCGGCAGCGTGATGAATGCAGCAGCGTGTGCCGAAATTTGCGAAAGGGCTCATGCGTTGAAGTTGCCGGTCCATATGGATGGTGCGCGTATTTTCAATGCCTCGGTGGCATTAGGTGAATCGGTCGCCGATCTCACGCGGGACTGCGATTCGGTAATGTTTACTTTGTCGAAGGGCCTCGGGGCTCCGGCAGGTTCCGTATTGCTCGGCTCGAAAGAATTTGTTCAAGAAGCGAGAATCTGGCGAAAACGCCTCGGCGGCGGAATGCGGCAGATCGGCATCCTAGCAGCGGCCGGGTTGATCGCTCTCGAAGACGGACCGCAACAGTTACAGGAAGATCACGCAAATGCCCGACGGCTGGCAAACGGCCTTGCTCAAATTCCAGCGATCAATATCGATGTAGATAAGGCCGTCACCAACATTGTAATTTTCGACATTTCCGCAACCGGCAAATCGTCGGCAGAGATCGTCGCAAGATTAAAAGACAACGGCATTTTGGCGATCGGATTTGGCAATCTGATCCGGATGGTGACACACTGCGACGTTACGTCAACGGACATTGACGACACAATTACAAGGCTCAGGGACGCGGTTGTTGATAATTGAACAACGATTAGTCTAGTCTTGACATAGGTTTACAGGAAAATTGAACAAATTGAACAGAATTGAACACCTGAACAAGTTGAACATCGAACATTGAACATTGAACAGCTCAGAAAATTTTGCCTGTCTTTCCCCGGTGCGACCGAGGACATAAAATGGGGCGCGGATCTGTGCTTTTGTGTCGGGGCCAAGATGTTTTGCGTGACCGGGGCCGACTCCGTCCAGAGCGGGTTGTCGCTCAAGTGCACGCCGGAGAAATTTGCCGAGCTGATCGAACGGATCGGCATCGATCCGGCGGCATACGTCGGCCGCTACAAATGGGTGCGTATCGCCAACCTGGATGCCGTGACTCCCGACGAACTAAAAGCGCTCATCGAGAAGTCATACCAACTCGTTTTTGATAAACTACCAGCAACGGTCAAAAAAGCTATCAGCAAAACTACAAGCTAAAGTTTGCACTCTGAACATGATCATTGCTATCGATGGCCCCAGCGGAGCGGGAAAATCCACGCTCGGCAAGATGCTTGCCAAAAAACTGAATCTGCTCTATCTGGACACAGGCGCGATGTACCGGGCCGTTGCCCTTGCTGTCACGCGCGAACGAGTGCCCTACCGCGACATAGACCGCATCGCCGATATTGCCGAAAATGCCCGGATCGATCTTGTCGGCGAACCCGATGCAATGAAGGTTATGCTGGATGGCGTGGACGTGTCAGTCGATATCCGCACGCTTGAAGCCGCACAAGCCGCTTCGGTCGTCTCGACTATCTCAGAGGTTCGCCGGATCATGGTCGAGCATCAACGCATCCTCGGCGAATCGGCATCGAACGGCTGCGTATTGGAAGGCCGCGACATCGGCAGCGTTGTTTTTCCAAATGCAGACATCAAATTTTTCCTAACCGCAAAGCCGGAGGCCCGTGCAAGACGCCGGTATACAGAGGACCAGTCAAAGGGCCGCATTTCTACATACGAGCAAACACTCGCCGAGATAAATGAACGTGATGAACGCGATGTTTCACGCGAAGATTCGCCGCTCACCATCTCGGAGGATGCCGTCGTGATCGACACGAGCGAGTTAGATCTCGCGGAGGTCTTCGAACAGATGCTCGATAAGATTAAGGAAAGGCGGGCCACGGCCGCGTAAAATTTGACTTGAGCCCGCCCAATCGCTAATATCTGAGATTGCTCTTTGTATGCTCCCGTAGCTCAGTTGGATAGAGCGACGGCCTTCTAAGCCGTAGGTCGCACGTTCGAGCCGTGCCGGGGGTACCAAGTTGAAAGTGGAAAATTGAAAATGGAAAATATAAGACGAAGCGGTTCTTAATTTTACATTTTCAACTATCCATTTTCCATTGGTTTATGGCGGCTATAGTTCAGTTGGTTAGAACGCCTGATTGTGGTTCAGGAGGTCGTGGGTTCGAGCCCCACTAGCCGCCCCATCACCTTCCTCTAACTTGTTCCATTGAGGCTTTGTTGTTTATTGTGAGCCAACCAATTCGCACATCCGTCAATCAAATCCGATTGTTGTCCTTTTCGAAAGGGGTTTTTCATACAATGAGAATATTTTTGATCGCGGGTGTGTTTGTGTGCGGCATTTTTGGCGGGACGGCTCTCGCTCAGACGACTGATGGCAATGCCTACGTGCCGGATGAACTGCTTATTAAATTCGTCGACGGCACCGCTTCGAGCAACGCCCGTCTCGCCAACCGTGAGATTGGCTCAACGGTTTTGGAGGAACTAGGCGATCTGGGTTGGCAGCATGTCAGACTGCCGGCCGGGTTAAGTGTCGATGAGGCGATCGAGCAGTATAAAAAACTCGGCGGCATCGAGCACATTCAGCCAAATTATTACTACCATCTACTCGCGACCCCAAATGATCCGCAATTTCTCTCGAGCGGAATGTATGGCCTGGCCAAAATATCGGCCCCCGCGGCATGGGACCTCTCTACCGGAAGCTCATCGGTTGTGGTCGCGGATATTGATACCGGGCTGAAATATACGCATGAGGATCTGGCCGCCAACTCATGGACCAATCCGGGCGAGATTCCCGGAAATGGTATCGATGATGACGGGAACGGGTTTATCGACGATGTCCACGGCTGGGATTTCTTTTATAACGACAATGATCCGATCGATGATGCCGGGGGCCACGGAACCCACACTGGAGGCACAATCGGGGCGGTCGGCAATAATCTGCTGGACGTTGTCGGCGTTAACTGGAACGTCAAGATCATGCCGATCAAGATATACAGCCCAAACGGCTCCGACTCGACCTCGGCAATGCTGGTAAATGCCTATAATTACGTGCGAATGATGAAAAATCGCGGGGTAAATATTCGCGCGACCAACAATTCTTACGGCGACTGCGGCGAAGCGTGCGGCTATGATCAGGCCACCAAAGACGGGATTGACGCAATGGGCAACGCGGGAATTGTAAATGTTTTCGCAGCCGGCAATAGCGGCGTAAATAACGATGTAACTCCGGCTCATTCATATCCGTCAGTCTACACGTCGCCAAGTATTATTGCGGTCGCGGCATCAGATTCGAGTGATGCAAAGGCAAGCTTTTCGTGTTTTGGACCGATCAGCGTTGACCTCGCCGCGCCGGGCGTAGGAGTGCTCTCGACCTTCAACTCGTCTAATTCGGCAACGGCTACGCTCTCTGGAACGTCTATGGCAACGCCCCACGTCACGGGTGCGGTCGCATTGCTTTCGGCCTTCAGGCCCGACCTGTCGGTCGCCTCGCTCAAGGCGTCGTTGATGAACAACGTCGACGTGTTGCCAGCCTGGAACGGTGTTGTCAAAACCGGTGGGCGATTGAATGTCTTTAAGGCAATGCAAAATCCGACGGTCTGTAATTTCACTGTCGGCACCGGAACAATGAAAGCACCGACGAAAGGCGGTGTTTTCACCGTAAATGTCCCTGCGGGCACGAATTGCGACTATTATGTCACGAGCAGCAGCCGTTGGATCAAGGTTCTGACGCCGGACCTGATGAGCGGCGGCGGCTCGGTCACCTTTCGCGTTACGGTTAATCCGTCGATAAGCCGTTCAGGAACGATCTCTATCGGCGGACAGAATTTCACGGTTACCCAATCGCGGAATTAATCTGAAAAAAATTTCAGGCTCCAACTTTTACTCAAGGGCGAGCGTCTAAGGTATTAGTTTCGCCCTAAAATACTGGCTTTTATTGGTTTTTGCGGCTGACAGGTTCGCTGACTGTTTTTGTTGCAATCCAGGATGTATAAATAGTATTATTTAGGAAACGCGGTCACATGGCATGTCGTTGCCGGAACCCTATTTAGAGACAATTAGGTAAGAGGGACTATTACGATGAGAAATATATTGGCCCATAGCGGCAGGATAGTATTATTTGCCGCCATTGCAACAATGTTGGCGGTCGCGGCTTTTTCGCAAGTTTCGCTGCGTAGGGCAGTGGATATCGACGGTGACGGCAAGGCCGATTATTCGATATTTCGACCGAGTACCAATGTGTGGTACATAAACAAAAGCACCGGCGGCTTTGTTGCCACTCCCTGGGGGCTTTCAGCTGAAGACTATCCGACCCCTGGTGATTACGATGGTGACGGCAAGGGTGATATAGCTGTATGGCGCGACACGACAGGAACGTGGTATTACCTTCGAAGTTCAAATGGAACTATAGGAGCACTGCAGTGGGGTTCGTCCGGCGATGAGCCGGTCGCTCGTGATTACGATGGTGACGGCAAGACCGATCTGGCCGTGGCCCGCCGTACAGGTGGTCAGTTGATCTGGTATATCCTAAGGAGCTCCGACGGCGGTGTTGTTGTCTCCCAGTGGGGCCTTTCGACAGATTACACGTCGCCGGGCGATTATGACGGTGATGGCAAATTTGACATTTCGGTTCAGCGTCCGGGAGCGACGGCAACGAGTCAGTCGACTTTTTACACGTTAAAAAGTAGCACCGGAACACCGGAAATAGTATCGTGGGGCCTGTCAAACGATCTCGTGGTGCCTGGTGATTATGACGGCGACGGCAAAACCGATTACGCTGTCGTCCGCGAGGGTTCGACACCTACCTCGCAACTCACGTGGTACATACTGAAGAGTTCGGGCGGAAACACTGCTTTTAATTGGGGCACGACCGGTACGGACGTAAATGTTCAGGCTGACTACGACGGCGATGGAAAAACCGATATCGCAATTTGGCGTGATTCTACGGGCTCATTTTGGGTGTTAAATAGCTCAAATGGATCGACTTCGGTCGTCCAGTGGGGATCGCCTAGCGATTTTGCTGTCGCAAGTTACGACACTCACTAAGGTTTTTTGCTAATTTCTCGCTCAAATGGCTGAAGGTATTTTACCCTCAGCCATTTTTTGTCTATTGATTGGTTTTATAGTAGTTTTTCATTATCCGGATGACAGACTTACGCCAAACAATTGAAAACGTGTTTCGCCAAAAATCCGTCGTCATAATTGGCGACCTCGTCGCCGATCAGTTTCTAAACGGCACGATCGCCCGCGTTTCGCGTGAGGCCCCCGTATTTATCCTGCGGCACGACGCCACCGAGACACGGCCCGGGGCTGCGGCCAATGCCGCCGTAAATGTTGCGTCGCTGGGCGGCAAACCGCTGCTGGTAGGCATCGTCGGGGCGGACGCAAATGGCGATCTTCTGCTGAGTTCCCTGGAAAAATTAGGGGTCGATAATCGAAGTATCATCAGCAGCCCCGAATACGCAACGACCACCAAGGTCCGCGTCCTCGCTGGCCAGCATTACGCCGCACGGCAGCAGGTAATCCGGATTGACTACGAGGAAACACGTCCGATCGCGGATGAAATTAAAGCAAATCTAAGGCAAAATCTTGCGTTGGCCAGCCAGTCGGCTGACGCGATCATTGTATCGGATTATAATTACGGTGCGGTATTCCCCGAGATCTTCGAAGATGCGCTGGCAATATCACGGAAGCGAAAAATTCCGCTTATCGTCGATTCGAGGTTTGGGATGATCGATTATCCTAACGCAACAAGCGCAACCCCCAACCGCGATGAGGTCGAACAGGTTATGGGCAAGGATTTTACGTCGGAGAATTGTGCTGAGCTAAGAGAACGTTTGGGCTATACCGCCTTGCTCGTCACGAACGGGAATGAAGGCATGATGCTTTTCGAGGAGGATCGGTCTCCCTTGAATATTGCCGCCGTCGGCCCGTCTGAACCGGTCGACGTGACGGGAGCGGGCGATACGGTTATCGCGGCGTACACTCTTGGGCTCGCTTCGAGGTTGAGCTTTGCTGACGCCGCACGGGTCGCAAATCACGCGGGCGGCATCGTCGTCATGAAAAAAGGCACAGCCTCGGCAACCGCCGCCGAGTTAATTGAATCAATTGCCAATAACGAGGGATCGCTTGCCTCAACTCACGCAAAATAGACCTGTCATGTCCGTTTCATCAGCCCCAATTATAGATCGCACCGACCTGATAAAAATGGTCGCGGAGGCTCGTTCAAACGGCTCGACGATTGTGTTGGCAAACGGCTGTTTTGACCTTATGCATGTCGGTCACGTAAGATATCTCGCCGGTGCCAAAGCACTTGGAGACTTTCTAATCGTTGGCATTAATTCGGATCGCCAAGCCCGAGCGTTAAAAGGAAACTCGCGGCCGTATATGCCTGAGGATGAACGGGCCGAGATCATCGCATCGCTGCGGTTCGTCGATCTTGTAACGATCTTTGACGAACCGACGGTCGAACAATTGATCCGCTCGATCCGGCCCGATTTCCATGCCAAGGGAACCGATTACACCGTCAACAGCGTTCCCGAACGAGAAATTATCCGTGAAGTTGGCGGCCAAGTCGCCATAGTTGGCGATCCGAAAGATCACTCGTCAACTATTTTGATCGATGTTGTCAGAAAAGGAGAAGAGAAGAAAAGGTGAGGTGGAGAAAAGACGGTCGGCTTTTATCTCCTTTTCGCCTCTTCTCCTGGTCCCCTCTTCTCAAAACAAATGTGGCATTCCCGCACAAAAAATGATCTGATCATCGAGGTTTGGGAAAAGCTCGATTGCGAAAATATCGGAGCGGCGGAGATCGAAGCGATCGAGACCGTAGTCGGTGACCAATTTGGCAAAGGCGCGGTCGATAACCCACTGCGGATCGCCCGTCTCCTTGCCGATGAAGGCGCCGATCTCCGGCATTCCGAGATCATGGAGCTATATATCGCACGCGTTTCCGATCGACCCTATGAAGCGGCCTTTCGCGATGTAGTGAATATCAGCGGCTTTCGAAGTGCTCTTCGCTCGATTAAAAACCTCGAGTCTTTACGAAAAAAATACGACCGCGACAACGACAAGGAAGGACTAAGGCTCGTCCGCGAAGCCGCACTCGGCGGCAAACTCTCGGCAGCCGAAACCGCCGAGAGAGAGCTGATCGACGCGGTCACTCGACAAATTAACGCCGAGGTCGCTCAATGGTTCACCGTCTGGTTGCAAACGCCGGTGGTTTTCGACGAGTGGGTGGATCTGCGGCGGCGGTCGCAAGATTTTATCGACAAATTTGAGCAGTCGGGACAGGAATAGAGAGAGAAAATGCGGCGTTTTTTTGCACTGGTCGACAGCTTTGAGAATGGACAAGTTCGTCTGGACACGGATGAAACCCATCATCTGCGTGACGTTCTGCGGCTGCACATCGGAGATGAAATCTCGGTTTTCGACGGCAAAGGCCGTGAATACCGGTGTGCAATCAACGAGATTGAAAAGAAAAGATCCGAGGCAACCGTTATCGAAGAGATCGAACCATCTTCGCCGGAATCCCCCCTCGAGATCGCGGTCGCGGCAACTATTTTGAATGCCGAGAAATATGATCTGATAATTCAAAAAGCGGTCGAACTTGGAGTTACTCGTCTCATCCCGATAAATACGATCCGGTGCGAAGTTAAGCTCAAGGATGCCGAAAAACGCATGGCCCGCTGGAGCAGGATCGCAATGGAAGCAACCAAACAATCCGGCCGGGCAAAGCTGATGCTGATCGGCGAACCAACGGCCTTTGAAAGTTTGATCGCGGATCCGGCAGTTGAAAACCCGGTTTTATTCTCGGAGCGAGACGGTGTAGATTTTTCGACCGTGACCGCTGGCAAAAAAATAACCGCCTTGTTCGGGCCAAAAGGCGGTTGGGATGATTCCGAACTGGAGGCTGCCGCAAGGGCCGGTATCAGCATTGTCACGCTTGGCGGCCGGATTTTAAGGGCCGAAACTGCGTCTATTGCGATAACCGCAATATTACAGCATCGTTTTGGTGACCTGAATTAGGTGTCTTTTCGCGGTCTAGGCCGGTAATATGCATCGCCGCGCTGAGTCAGCTTGGCCTTGTCCGCGAGCGTCTGAATTGCAGAATCCAACAAATCCTTGCTTTCTATCCTGAAATTGGCCGTGCCCTTGACGTTGACATCCGGATCGTCAAATTGAATGATCAGGTAACGCCGCTTCTCTTTCATATACCCCGCCAAGCCGGCTCCCGCGAGCGGAACATTGCTGATTACCTTTCCTGCCGTCGAAGTGACAGACTGCGACTGCGGATAAAGAGCCAGCAAAGAGTCGTAAGGTATGCCGAACATCTCTTTTTGATCTTTGCCGCGAAAGATAAGCCGCTGATTAGCGTCGTCAAATTTGAGCGAGCCTTCGATCTTGCCGCTATAACCGATCATGCCGCCTTCGTACTTAGCATCGAACGATTCGGGCGCCGGTTCGGCTTTTACTTCAGCCTTACTCGGCTTTTCTACAGGCCTCGGCTGAGCGATGGTAGCCGCCGAAAAACAAACTGCAAACAATATCGTGAGAAATATAAATTTCATTTCGTCCTCGAGTACGTAACCTACCTAATTGTACACCTTAATAGACGCTCACAATAAAGATTTGGTTGTGTGGATAGACGAGCTTAGGCCGCCGCGGGAAATTTTTGCACGTACATCGAGAGACGTTTCTCGGCTATCTCAACATATTCCTTCGAGATCTCGGAGCCGATCCAATTGCGATTCAGAAGACACGCTACTTTCGCCGTCGTACCGCTGCCCATAAAACAGTCGTATATGGTATCGCCCTCATTTGTCCAGGTAAATACCTGATCCATCGCCAACTGCTCCGGAAAAATAGCCGGATGGGCAAATGCAATGCGGTCGCTGGACGATGATGTGCCAACGTTGTAGAAAAACATATTACTCACTTTCCTCTCCGTCGGCACGACGTGGTCATGAGCCAAGTCATTTCGGCCCACTTTTGTTATTCTAAACGACTTAAAAGCCTTCCCTGGCTGCGTTGCCTGCATAATGGGGTTGAATGTCTTGGGCTGTCCCTTTGAGAAGCAAAACATATATTCAAAAGCCTGTCTGTAGCGCTTGCCGCAGTCGCTGGGTATCGGATTATTTTTCACATATAGCATGGTGTCGTGAAGGCTAAACCCTTTGCTAACAAACTCCATTGCGTGCTTAAAGCTGCTCAGTGTCTCACTCCCATTTACCGTTCGGTCACCGATAACCCAAACAACAACGCCGCCGGGTCTGGTTTTTTTGAATAATAATTCGATGATATTCGTCAGCGGGAATTCATAGCCATTATACGTTCGCAGGTCATCATACGGCGGGCTGGTGAGTGTCATATCCAGAAAATCGTCCGGCATCCGTTTGAGAGTCTTGATACAGTTTTCAGCATAAATCTTGTTGAATTCCATAAATTTACTGAACTGAACAATCGACGTTTTCGCGACAACGTTTCTTTGACTTAGATCGAGGGTCAAACGGAACGACTATCTCTTTTAGTTTCTAGAAAAGAGCACTTAAAAGCTGCGCTTAATGAAGTTAAACATTCGCGCGCGCTTTTGTCAATTTTTTGTTTTAGGATTAGGCCGGGGTTTTGAAGGGCTAAAGCGGCCACTTGGAGAGAAAGTCGGCAAGAAACGCCTTTTCAGGCTTTTCGGTTTCATGTTCAAGAAACTCACGAAACTGCTCTTGCTCGCTAATGTAATCTTCTTCAGCTAGTTGGCCGGCGAAATACACGAGACGAAGCCAGACGAGGTATGTATTAAGCGTGTCTATCTGATTGTATTCGACGATCTTGGTAATATCATGGGCGAGCCAGAGAGCGGTCACCTGATCGCCGTGAACGTCGATCTTGCCGGGAAAACCACAGAGCTTGGCCAGCTCGTCCAACTTGGGTTTCATTTCGCCAGTCGAAAATAATTTTAATAGATCTAAATGGTCTTCATTGTCCCATCTCTTAAAATAATCGCCGGGGTCCCAGTTTTTAACCGGGCGTTTATTAAAGGCCGGTGCAGTCACCTCGTTAATGAGGCCGCGTTGGATCAGGACCTGCAGATCGGACTCCACCGAGTTAAACCCAACAAGTTGCGGCCGCCGCTCGCCGACGAAATAGAGAAATCGATCAATGATTGAGGCTTCGTCAACGTCATCGGATTCGAGTGGCAGCTTTGGCAGTGAATTGAGAGCAAATTCAGTCACGCGTTCGCGTTCGCGGTTGAAATAAGTTTTTCGGGAAAGAAACGCTATCGAGACGACCCGCGAAAACATGTACTTCAAAAACGGACGCGGGTTCTTTTCCGCGTCATATTTTGGCGAAGCTTCCCAAAGCGCTTGCATCGCCTCAATCTCAGTAGTCTCGTCCGCCAGGTCAAACAGCCTCTTAGCACCCACGGCATCGGGCACCCATTCGAGATCAAAGTACAGGACAAGTTCGTGAATCGGACTTTTAAGCATAGAACCGCGTTGCCGCCGCAACGCAAGCTAACGATTGTATTTGAGCTTACGTGTGCAAACACCGCAATTCTAGCACACAGAAAA
The DNA here is from genome assembly GCA_038227175.1 of Pyrinomonadales bacterium. Lineage (GTDB taxonomy): Bacteria > Acidobacteriota > Blastocatellia > Pyrinomonadales > Pyrinomonadaceae > OLB17. Next base: position 59,122 of record JBBRPZ010000004.1, read on the forward strand.
TGGATCGAGAAAAAAGCCTGCCACCGTTCGCACCAGAACGTCAAATACTCTAACTATTTGGTCTGCCAAACCCACCGATATTCGACTCAAAAACACGTAAACCCATATAGAATGGGCCTTTGTATTGTTTGGCATACAGCTTGCCCTATCTACGGGCAGCGAGGGAATATCCTTCGGATTTAACAAGGAGATTTCGAACAATGAGAAAATATATTACGACAATCCTGATGACGGCGATGATGGCGGTAGCGATTCCCGCGATGGCGGCAACGGCCTCGGCACAAACGCGAAACTGTAATTCAAATAACCGGCAGTATCAGAATCAAAGCCGCGAATCGGCCCAGTATTACAACGAAGATTCTCAATACGATAACGGCCAGTATCGAAACAACGGTCAGCCCAACGTCTACCAACGTCACCGAAAAGCCGCGAATATAGCCATCGGAACGGGTGCAGGTGCAATCATCGGAGCACTGATCGGCGGCAGGAAAGGTGCGTTGATCGGCGCGGGAGCAGGTGCGGTCGGCGGCATCATTGTCACAAAAAAACAACGTCCGACCAATTACTATCGCGTTTACTAGTTTGAAACAACAATAAACGAAAATGAGGTGCCTGAAAAGGCACCTATCTTGCCCTTGGCGTGTCCCACCTGTCGCAAACCACTATGGGACACGCAACACACCAATTTTATTGGAGTTACAGCGATTTTTGCTCCCTGTCCCACCTTTTTTTGAAAAAAACTTTTTCACGGGACGGCCCGTTTGTAAGATATTCGTAATTGCATGCAACCATTAAGGTTACAGGAATCACTCCCCCGCGTTCCACCCCGACCCTTGGTGGGACAAGTGCCACAATGTGACACAGGCCGCCAGCTAAAAATCGCCGCATTCCGCACCCGCCTCAACCTCTTTTACGCGTCAATTTATTTAGTTTTCAAAGACCGATCCGACATGCACCACATCGCATACGTTTTAAGTATAGCACAACGTCCTATCCATAGTCGCGGGTGCCGCGTTAATTCATTAATTAGTCGATCATTCGAGTCCGACAAAATCCGGGAGAGTTAGATTGCCGTTAACCTGCACGGTTTGTGGTGCGAAGCGAAAGAGCCGTGACGAGACCCTTACGGTATATGCGTTTCCTGTCGTGACATTATCGAACGAGAAAAAGCCGAAAGAGCTGGTGGTTGCCGTTCGTATGACACCCTGGGAATCAGTTAAAGAAACCGTTGCGTTTCGAAGCCCTCGAAGGTCCGACGTAAAAACTCGTCCCTCCACCGTTGCAAAAGCCGGCGGCGTTGGCGTCGGCGTTGGCGTCGGTGTAGGCGTTGGCGTGTTAGAGAAGATACTGACGATATTGCTTACTCCGCGTCCTACGAAGAGGCGATTCCTCACATAGTCATACGAAAAACCACTGATTCCGTTTGCAACGGTGCCGAAGACACTGTTTGCGGACGTGATCATGCCGGTAGTGCTGCCGTTGCCATTGGCGAGTGTAACGGCGCCGGCATCGACGATCGGCCCGGTCGGATTGTCCCAGAGGCTGCTCCGGACCACATAGTTGCCGTTGGTCAAGGCAGTCACTAAGCCAACGGAGTCATTTGCAGTACCGCCGATAAGCGAGTTGGTTGAGTTGACAACGCCGGTAGTGTTGCCGTTGCCATTGCCGAATGTAACAGCGCCGGCATTCGCAACCGATCCGATCGGATTGTCCCACCCCCCGCTGGCTACTACATAGTTGCCGTTGGTCAGTGCCCTCACGCCGTTGACGTCGAAGTAGCCAATCTGGTCATTTGCCGTGCTGCCGATGAGGGAGTTTGATGGCGTGACGAAGCCAGACGTGCCGCCCGCCCCATTGCCCCATGTTGCGGCCCCGACATCCGCGACCGGTCCGGCCGGATTGTCCCAAAACGGACTGCTCACCAAATAATTGCCATTCGTCAAGGCCGTCACGCTGTAGCCAACATTGTCGTTTGTCTTTCCGCCCACGAGCGAATTGCCAGGCGTTACAAGTCCGATCGTGCCACCTGCGCCGTTGCCCCATGTGGCTGCACCTGCGGACGTAACCGATCCAGTCGGGTTGTTCCAAAAGTAACTGGACATGACATAGTTGCCGTTGGTTAGAGGCGTCACATTTAAGCCGACGTAGTCATATGCCGTACCACCGACGAGGGAGTTACCGGAGGTGACCAATCCGACTGTGCCACCGGTGCCATTGCCCCACGTGGCAACGCCCGCATCGAGGATCGATCCGGCTGGATTGTCCCAGAAGTAGCTCCGGACCACATAGTTGCCGTTGGTTAGGGGAGTAAAGTTTACGCCAACCAGGTCATTTGCCGAACCGCCGATGAGCGAGTTGGTGGCGGTGACGAGCCCGACCGTGCCACCCGCGCCGTTGCCCCAGGTCGCAGCCCCGACATCCACAATCGGTCCCATCGGATCGTCCCAAAATCTACTCCTCACCACGTAGTTGCCATTGGTCAATGCTGTTACCCCGTCGAAGCCAATAAAGTCATTGACCGAGCCGCCGACGAGCGAGTTGACGGAGGTAACAAGCCCGACCGTGCCGCCCGCCCCATTGCCCCATGTTGCCGCCCCGACATTCGCGACCGGTCCCGATCGATTATCCCAATTCGCACTGGCCACTACATAGTTGCCGTTGGTCAATGCCGTCACGCCGATGTTGCCAACAAAGTCGCTTGCCGTGCCGCCGATGAGCGAGTTGCCGGCCGTGACGAGGCCAACCGTGCCGCCCGCCCCATTGCCCCAGGTTGCCGCCCCGACATTCGCGACCGGTCCGGAAGGATTGTCCCAACCCGGACTGGTCACCACATAGTTGCCGTTGGTCAATGCCGTCACGTCGTTGAAGCCAACAATGTCGTTTGCCGTGCCGCCGATGAGCGAGTTGTTGGCCGTGACGAGGCCAACCGTGCCACCCGACCCATTGCCCCATGTTACCGCCCCGGCATCCGCGACCGGTCCCGCCGGATTGTCCCAAGTGTAACTGCGCACCACATAGTTGCCGTTGGTCAATGGCGTCACGCCGCCGGTGTTGCCAACATTGTCGCCTGCCGTGCCGCCGATGAGAGAGTTTGATAAGGAGACCGCGCCGCTGCAGCCCGTCACCGCACTGCACCACGTCACCGCTCCGGCATCCGTCGCAACTCCGTTGTCCCAAACCAAACTGCTCACGACAAAGTTGCCGTTGGTAAGGACTGTGACGCCCCCGCTGCCGACATTATCATTTAATTTGCTGCCCTTAAGCGTGCTGATGATGTTAAGCGTGTTGCCGTTATACAGATATACCGCACCAATATCAGCGATACCGCCTTCGTCGTAAAGCGTGTCGATCACAACGAAATTTCCGTTCGGCAGAACTGTTACGACGGTTCCAAATTGACCGCTGCCTACGGGGCCCGGAATGTCGATTTGGCTGGCCTTGACCAAAGTGAATGAAAATGCGAGGAACAGTACGGTGGTGGCCATATGGAATCTGACCAATCTAGGTTTATCTCTAAGAAGCATCCTATTCCTCCTGGTGCCAGGAATGGCAATCCGCGCGATGGTGAAAAGAAATTTGTTATTATTTCACAGGATTGTATGCCTATAGTCGATATAAAGCAAGAAAAATGGCTTCGCTCTGTAACTAGCGACCGCTAATCCGTTACCGCACCTAGACTCGCGGAGGACACGAGTTTTGCGTATTTTGCCGCAACGCCGGCTGTAAACGATGGAGTTGGGGGCAGCCATCCCTCTCGCCTTTCGGAGAGTTCGTCGTCGGACAGTTGCACTTGTAAAATCTGCTCGTCGGCATCGATAGTTATCGTATCACCTTCGCGAATCAATGCGATATTGCCGCCGACCGCCGCCTCCGGTGACACATGGCCGACGACCATTCCATAGGTGCCTCCGGAAAATCTTCCATCCGTTATTAACCCAACCGAATCACCAAGACCGAGGCCGATGATCGCCGATGTCGGCGACAACATCTCACGCATTCCGGGCCCGCCTTTCGGGCCTTCGTAACGAATGACGATCACATCACCGGCGTTGATCTGCCGTTTTAGGATCGCGTGCATGCAATCTTCCTCTGAATCGAAGACCCGAGCCGGGCCGGTTATTTTACGGCTTTTGATCCCGGTAACTTTTGCCACAGCTCCGTCAACCGCGAGATTGCCGCGAAGAATTGCGAGGTGTCCTTCGGCATATATCGGCTGTGAAAACGGACGAATTACGTCCTGGTTCGCAGGGACCTCGCCTGAAATAAGTGCCAAATTCTCCGTAACGGTCTTCCCTGTAATCGTCATACAAGCACCGTGAAGCAATCCATTTTCGAGCAATAACTTCATGACGAGCGGCACGCCGCCCACCTTTTGCAGATCGGTTGCAACGTATTTGCCCGACGGTTTGAGATCGCACAGAACAGGAACTTTTCGCCGGATCGTCTCAAAATCGTCGATGTTTAGCGGAACCTTTGCCGAATGGGCAATTGCGAGCAAATGCAACACGGCGTTGGTCGAGCCGCCGGTCGCCATCACAACGGCGATCGCATTTTCAAATGCTTTCCGCGTCATGATCTGGCTGGGAAGCAGATTTGCATCGATCGCCGCCGCCAAAACACGAGCGGATTCCTCAGTGCTGACGACCTTTTCATCGTCTTCAGCCGCCATCATCGAGGAATACGGCAGACTCATGCCCATCGCCTCGATCGCCGACGACATCGTGTTTGCTGTGTACATTCCGCCGCACGCACCTGCTCCGGGACAAGCTAGTTTCTCAACGTCGAACAGTTCTTTTTCACCGATCTTGCCCGCAAGAAATTCGCCGACTGCTTCAAACGAGCTGACGATAGTCAGGTCTTTTCCGTTATAGTGCCCCGCCTTGATTGTCCCGCCGTAAACAAAGATCGCCGGAGTATTGAGCCTGGCGATGGCGATCATCGCCCCCGGCATATTTTTGTCGCAGCCTCCGATCGCGAGCAGGCCGTCCATCTGTTGGCCCCGGCAGACCGTCTCGATCGAATCTGCAATGACCTCGCGCGAGATCAGCGAAAATTTCATTCCCGGCGTACCCATCGAGATGCCGTCGCTGACCGTGATCGTCCCAAAAACCTGCGGCATCAGCCCGGATTCGCGGGCAGATTCAATTGCCGCATCGGCAAGCTTTTGGATGCCTAAATTGCACGGCGTGATCGTGTTAAATCCATTCGCGACACCAATTATTGGCTTATTAAAATCGTCGTCGCCAAACCCGACAGCACGCAGCATCGCTCGATTCGGCGACCTCTCGACGCCCGCCGTAATTATTTTGCTTCTGTCGTTATTGGCCATCGTTTAATTCTGACTGTAAAGAGCAAGTCTCTGTTCAAACGCCTGTCGCACGATCCTGATGTCCTCCAAAAACTGCGGCAATTCGTGCATCCGCAACGCCTGCGGCCCGTCAACGAGAGCGACATTCGGATCGGGGTGAAAATCCACGAGGATCATATTCGCACCCGCGATCACGCCCTGAGCGGTCACGTGCATAATGTCGAGGATCTTGTCGGAACTCCGAAATCTGCCGCCGACTGAATGCGACGGATCGATACAAACGGGCATTCTGGTCAGACGCTTTACGACCGGAATATGTGCGAAATCGACCATGTTTCGATGCGGATCGCCGATGTTGGTTTTCATGCCACGAAGCCCGAAGACGACCATTTGATTCCCTTCACTTGCCAGGTATTCTGCGGCATGGAGTGACTCATCCAGGGTGATGCCGAAACCGCGCTTCAGTAAAACGGGAAATTCCTGCTGCCGTCCCACGATCTTCAGCAGCTCAAAATTTTGCGTATTCCGCGTACCGATCTGGAGCATCACGCCGGTCGGGTTACCGGTCGCATTCAATGCTTCGCTGATCTCGTCAACGTGCGATTCGTGCGTCACCTCCATCGAAATAACCTTGATGCCATATTTTCCGGCGAGTTCAAACACGTACGGCAAGCAATTTTTACCATGCCCCTGAAAAGAATATGGGCTCGTTCGGGGTTTATACGCACCCATTCGCGTGCAAACCTGTCCGTTTTCCTGTAATGCCTTCATCATCGCCTCGACACTGCCGGGCGAATCGACCGCGCAGAGCCCGGCAAAAACGTTGAGGTTATCCTGACTAAAATTGACGTCGTTGTAGGTAAAATTATTCGGCCGGTTGTCGTCCTTGTGACGACCGAGAACACGGTAGACCTCCGAAACGCGGATGACATGCTCGACACCTGGAAAGCTCTTCATCTCGTCAACGGAAAGAGCTGCCGTATTCCCGATCAGGTGGAGTTCGGTCAGAAGTTTCTCGGTTCCCTGAAAATTATGTACGAGTATTTCGATGTTCTGAAAATTTTTGAGATGAGTCTCGATACGCTGATATTCCCGCGTTTTCTCATCAATATTCGGCTTTAAGACCAGGATCATATAATTATTGCTATCTCTCTTTTCAGCAATCTCTGCGTCTCTCTCAGCGTCCTCAGCGTTAAACTTACTTTTAACGCAGAGGCCGGAGAGATTTACGCGGAGTTCGCGGAGAAATTCTTAACTTGTAAAGTTTTCATTCAAAAACAATTCCAATAAGCAGTTTCGGCTAGTTTATCGTTTCAAGTCTGGTGGTCGAATAGCGGCCGAGAAACCGGACTTCCTCGGTCTGTTGGCGGATCTCATCAAGCGCACCTGTCAGGTCACCCTCGATCGCCGGGACATTCACATCCAGATAGAAATTAAATTGCCCGGGCAGATTTCTGATCGGCAGGCTCTCGATCTTTGCGAGATCAATTCCGCGGCGAACAAACGGCCGAAGCGCGTTATGCAGGGCTCCGGGCTGATTCTTGAGCCTCAGCACTACCGACATTTTGGCTCCTATTGCATTCTCGTCTGCATTGGGCGAAAGCAGGGCAAAGCGAGTGTAATTTTCGCTGTTGTCCTCCAAATGCTCACGCAATATCTTGCCGCCGTAGATCTCAGCCGTCCGTTTGCCGCCGATGCCAGCCCGCGTAACATCGCCGCTCTCCACCGCTCGCCGCACGCTGCCCGCCGTGTCGTCAGCCGGAACGGATTCGAGATGCGGATACGCCGCGAAGAATCTCCGGCACTGTGCAAGCGCCGCCGGATGCGATTCGACCGTCCGGATCGTCTCCATTGTTGCATCGGGGCAAGCGACCAAATAATGCGAGACTGGCAATATCACGTCCGCAATAATATGAAGCGAGCTGTCGAGCAGCAGATCGACACAGCGATGGACCGAACCGATCAGACTGTTCTCAAGCGGCGCCAAGATCAGGTCGGCCTTGCCAACCTCCATTGCGGTAAAGAGATCTTCGAAAGTAGGAAACGAAACCGCCTCGCAGTCTTCACCCAATATCCCGAGAGCAGCCTCTTCGCTAAACGTCCCGCGATCGCCGAGAAAAGCGACTCGAGTCTGCCCCGTCAGTTTCGTTACGTTCTCCGCCGCTTCATTGGGGTTAGCAAATGGACGCTGATAAGTCTTCTGCTGAAGCTGCAATGACTCGTCGATGATACGCTGGAAAATATTGTCGATACTGTGCTCGTCAAACGGCCCGGAATTTTGCTGACGCAGCCGCGACAAAACATCCCGCTCGCGACCGGGGTCGCACAGGGAAGTTTCCGCGCTCGTCTTGGCCGCTCCGACACGCAACGCGATCGCAGCGCGCTGGTTCAAAAGCCGCAGCAATTCGCTGTCGATCGCATCGATCTCCGCACGCGGATTTTCGATTGGCCGTTCATCCGTCATTATCAGCTTATTATACTACGGCCAGTTGCCTCTCCGGATGGAGCCATTTGTGAAATCGCGGATCGCGTCCATTAACGGCGTCGAAGAATGTCGCCTGTATCTGTCGCGTGATCTCGCCGCGTTTTCCGCTGCCGATCACCGTCTCGTCAACCTCGCGGATCGGCGTGATCTCAGCCGCTGTACCGGTGAAAAAGGCCTCGTCGGAGCTTAGGACCTCGTCTAGGTCAAGCGAGCGTCTCTCGACTTCGTAGCCGAGCACCTTAGCAATCTCGATCGCCGAATCACGCGTTATGCCCATCAATATGGAGTCGTCAGCTTTATTCGTAAATATCCTGCCGTCCTTAATTACAAACAAATTCTCACCCGAACCTTCGGCCAGACGTCCGTCCATGTCGAGCAGCAAAGCTTCGTCATAACCGCGTGCGAAAGCATCGGTCACGGCAAGCATCGAGTTCAGATACTGCCCACACGCTTTCGCGGTCGTCGGCATCATGCTCGAATGAAATTTCCGCCACGGCGAAACAGTCACGCGAATGCCGTTTTCGAGACCGTCCGCGCCAAGATACGCTCCCCACGGCCACGTCAATATCGATACCTCTACCGGACACTTTGCAGGATGCACTCCGAGACTGCTGCTGCCCATAAAGGCGATCGGGCGAATGTAGCAGCTTGAAAATTCGTTCGCCGTGATCAATTCAGTGATCGATTCCGCAAGCTCGTCGAGCGTGTACGGGATCGTTATTCCGTAAACATACGCTGACGCAAAAAAACGTTCGAGATGCTCACGCAGGCGAAATATCGCCGGACCGGATTCCGTGTCATAACACCGAATTCCCTCAAACACACCGCTCCCGTAATGCAGTCCGTGCGCCGAAACATGAACCGTCGCATCAGCCCACGGAATGACTTTCCCGTTCTTCCAAATCCATTTTATGCCGTCAAAAGACATATATTCCTATACCGCCCAGAGGTGATCTTCGGGCTTGTAATGCAGCCAATAATCAGTATTTTCCCGCCACTCGGGTCTGAAATTAGTACTAACGACCGCCAATGTTGCTTCGAGAGCGACAGACGAATGCTCAACATTTGGAGGTATTACCAACGTCTGATTTGCTTTCAACTCAATGGTTTTGCCGTCGAGATTGATTTGCCACAGGCCACGCACAACGTAGATGATCTCTTCATATTCATGGCTGTGCGAAGCCGTAATTGCACCGGCTTCGAGTTCGACGTGGGCCATCATTATGTTTTCGCCAACGGCCACGCCGCGTTTATAACCGCCGACCTCGGTTCGCGTTTTTTCGTCGCTCCAATCGTAAAACTTCATCTTTACTCCTAGTTTACCTGCTTGTTTACCAACGTTTTTTCGCCCAACCACGGCATCATTGCGCGGAGGCTTTTTCCAACTGTTTCGATCGAATGGGCCTCGCCTTCTGCCTCAAGACGTTTGAAATTAGGCTTACCGCTCTCGCATTCGCTCATCCATTCGTCAGCAAATTGCCCGCTCTGGATCTCACCCAATATCTTTTTCATCTCGGCCTTGGCCTGTTCGTTAACGATACGGCTGCCGCGGGTTAGATCGCCAAATTCGGCGGTGTTCGACACCGAATACCGCATGTTGCCGATACCGCCCTCGTACAGCAGATCGACGATCAGCTTCATCTCGTGCAGACATTCGAAATAGGCCATTTCGGGGGCATATCCCGCTTCGGTCAGCGTCTCGAAACCCGCTTGAATTAACGACGTCAGGCCGCCGCAAAGTACGGCTTGTTCGCCAAAAAGATCGGTCTCGGTCTCTTCCTTAAAGTTGGTCTCGATGATCCCGGCCTTGCCGCCGCCGATCGCCGAGGCGTACGACATGCCGATGCCGCGTGTGTCGCCCGTCACGTCCTGATGAACGGCAAGTAGGCACGGGACACCGCGTCCACGTTCGTATTCGTTGCGAACCAGATGTCCCGGCCCTTTCGGCGCAACCAGAAATACATTCACATCGGTCGGCGGCACGATTTTTTTGAAATGAACGCCAAAACCATGAGCAAACGCCAAATATTTGCCAGCCCTGAGTGCGGGTGCTATCTCGTCACGATAAATGCCCGGAGCGATCTCGTCGGGGACCAGCATCATGATCACGTCGGCCATTTCGGCAGCGTCGCGGGTATAAAAAACCTCTAATCCAGCGTCTTTTGCCTTCTGAATCGAACGGCTGTCCTTTGGCAGCCCGACGATCACATCGCCGCCAGATTCTTTCAGATTGTTGGCATGAGCGTGGCCCTGCGAACCGTAACCAATAATCGCAACCCGTTTATCTTTAATAAGTTGCGGATCAGCATCCACGTCGTAAAAAACCTTCATAATTATTCCTCGTAAAATTTATGCTTTTGCAGAAACCGCAACCTCAGCTATTCGCTCGAACGGCGAGAGCCGGCTTATCGCCACTGAGCCGCTCCGAGTCACATCGTTGACCTCCAAAGGTTTGAGCATCTCGATAAACGTGTCAACCTTTTCGCGGGTGCCGGACATCTCAAGAATCATCTTTTCATGCGAAATATCGACGACCTTCGCGCGAAAGATCGCGACCAGATTCATTATTTCCTGCCGTTCGGCACCCGCCTTGGCCGAAACGTCGATCAACGCCATTTCGCGTTCGATGTGCGGTTCACTCGTGATCAGTTTGACCTCGCGCACACGCGCAAGACGTCCACATTGTTTGACGATCTGTTCGATTGTGCGTTCGTCGCCACTCGTGACGATAGTCGCCCGCGACCATTGCGACTCAAGCGTCTTGCCGACCGAGATCGTCTCAATGCCATAACCGCGGGCACTGAATAGACCGACGATCCGCGATAATTCGCCTGCCTCGTCCGCGACCGTGATCGTGAGTGTATGTCTATTTGCCATTTGCCTGTTTTAGGATCATGTTCTCGGAACCCAAACCCGCCGGTATGATCGGAAACACGTTTTCCTCTTTTGAAACTACAATGTCGAAAATGGTGACGCCCGGGTGGCTCAGGCCTTTTTCCAAAACTTCCATGAGATCAGCCGGATTACTGGCCCGCAAACCTTGGGCTCCATACGCCTCGGCCAGTTTTACAAAATCCGGCGAGACCGACAGGTCGACCTCGGAATACGCCCGGTCGTAAAACATCTCCTGCCATTGACGCACCATGCCCAGATAGCCGTTGTTCATAATGACGACCTTGAGCGGAATGCCGTACTGGACCGCCGTAATGATCTCCTGATTGGTCATCTGAAAACCGCCGTCGCCGACGATCGCGATCACCTGTTTGTCCGGCCGCCCAAGCTGCGCACCCATAGCCGCCGGCAAACCGAACCCCATCGTTCCCAGCCCGCCGCTTGTGATAAATTGACGTGCATCTTTGCACGCGTAAAACTGAGCCGCCCACATCTGGTGTTGGCCGACATCGGTAACAATGATGGCTTCACCGTTGGTGACGCGATGCAAAGTCTCGATCAAAGATTGCGGCTTAATTTCAGTTTCCGATTGCTCACACACGAGCGGCACAGACGCTTTCCACTCGTCGATCTTCCGCCACCATGCGAGACGTGATTCGTGGCTTGCGCCGATCTCCGCTTCGATTCGCTCGGCGAGATTTGCCGACATAGCGACCAACGCCGCTTTCGCGTCCGCGACAACCGACAAATGGGGCTGCTTGTTCTTGCCGATATTCGACGAATCAATATCGATGTGGATGATCTCGGCGTTCGGGGCAAATGTCGCAAGCTTTCCAGTCACGCGGTCGTCAAAGCGGACGCCGATCGCAAATAACAGATCGCATTGCTGGATCGCCGTATTCGCAGTGTACGTGCCGTGCATTCCAAGCATCCCGAGCGAAAGCGAGTGTGCCGTCGGAAACCCTCCAAGCCCCATCAACGTCGGTGTAACAGGCACTTGCAGCGTTTGAGCGACTTTCATCAGCTCATCCGACGCATCGGAAGTAACGATGCCGCCGCCGACGTAAAAGACCGGTTGTTTTGCCACGAGCAGCTTATCGACGACTTTCGCGATCTTCGTGCGATCGACGTATTGCTCGGGTTCGGCGAAAATCAGTTCATTTCGCCGCTCGTTTCCCTTTTCGCAGGTAAGCCCCGAAACGTCCTTCGGAATATCGATCACGACCGGCCCTGGCTTACCAGAACTCGCGATCTCAAACGCCTCATCAATTACCCACGCGAGATCGCGCACATCTTTGACAAGATAGCTGTGCTTGACGATCGGCAGTGTAATACCAAACGTGTCGACTTCCTGAAAAGCATCGGTGCCGATCACCGCGGTCGGGACCTGACCCGTGATTACCACAAGCGGGATCGAATCCATGTACGCGTCCGCAATCCCGGTCACGGCGTTGGTCGCTCCCGGTCCCGACGTTACCAGCGCAACGCCAACCTTACCGGTCGCCCGTGCGTACCCCTCGGCCGCGTGAACAGCCCCTTGTTCGTGCCGAACAAGATAATGCGTGATCTCATCGCGAAACCGCCAGATCGCGTCGTAGATATGCAGCACCGCTCCGCCGGGCAGCCCAAAGACCGTATCGACGCCGTTTTTGATCAGGCCACGAACGAGAATCTCAGCCCCGCGGGGTGCCGCGTGAATCTCTTCGACCGCAGGAACCGGCAGGGTAGTTGATCTGAGTTGTGCGACATCTCTCATGCTTTCCCCTCAAACGAAAAAGGTCATTACCGTTCCCGGACAATGACCTTTTTTGTAAATCCATCAAAAGGCCACTATCCACATGGAATAATAATGACTACAAAGCTAATAAATACGTACAAATACAGACCAACGATACGCGAGATCGATGTGCTCCGCATAACCCTTCCTATGTTGTATTGTATTAGCATTTCTTCTAAACATTAAGAGATTATGACAAATAATTATACATGTCAACATATTTTTGTGAGATTTCATTACGTAAAATGTGGCAACGCTTTGGCCATACCGGCCACGTCTATAACACCATACGGTTGATGTTGAGCCGATTTCGTATAATCAGATCGGAAATAAATCAAAGAACCTCGAAGTAAACCGTTATAAATAAACGATTTCGCCTTTTTTGGCATAGGGGTTGCGGGTATATGCAGTGTCAACAACTATTGTAGGCAACTAAGAGAAAGGGGGAATTTATTATGAGAAAGTATGTAACAGTTTTTTTGCTAGCCTTAATGTTTGCAGTTATGGTGCCGTTTACGGCTACAACAGCATCGGCCCAAACGAGATATTACCGAACGCGTAGCGGTCAACTTGTCGCCGTAAAACGGCCCAATTTTTATCAGCGTCACCGAAAAGCGATCAACATCGGTGGAGGAACCGTTGGTGGAGCGCTGATCGGCGGTCTCATCGGCGGGCGAAAGGGTGCCCTGATCGGGGGTTTAGCTGGAGCGGGTGGCGGAGCACTTTATACGCACAAACAACACCCGAAGAATTATTACCGGCGTCACATCGTCAGACGAACTTACCGAAACTATTAAGATAAAGAGGTTTGATCTATTGGAAAGTGTCCCGGCAACAATCGTTGTCGCCGGGCATTTTCATTTTAGAACACATACGTATTAGCCTCGATCAAAGTATCCGCGATACGCTGCCGGGCGGCGATCGTATTGATCGGCGCATTGTTCTTTGTAAATCGCTTGAGCGCGACCAGCAAAGTCCGGCCTTCGTCGCCTTCGGCAATGGCGGCTATGGTATTTTTCGCAGCAGACTCGACCCGCTGGATCGCGTCGTTGCAATAAACACCGGTCATGTCGATGTAGCGAGATGCCGCTTCCTCGCCATTAGCTTCGGTATATTTTTTTGTCCGAAGAATGGCGGTTTCCATTTGATAGGCGTCCATAATGATGTCCGCGCAGTTGAGCAAAACCTCTTGCTGATCGGCGAGGTTCATCATGTATTTCTGGGCTGCGGTTCCGAGCGCCATCAAGGCGACTTTCTTGGCATTCTGAGCAAGTTTCGTCTCAGCGGCAAGCAGGCTCATATCCTCATCAAACGACATCTGCGGATTGAGTATCTCGTCCTGCAACGCCCTTGCAGCCTGAAGAAGGCCGAGTTTGCCTTTCATCGCACGTTTCATCAACTGGCCCGGGATGAGCAAGCGGTTGATCTCGTTCGTCCCCTCAAAAATGCGGTTGATTCGCGAATCGCGATACGCCTTTTCCGCCGGATAATCCGCCGAATAGCCGTAGCCGCCAAAGATCTGCACCATCTCGTCAACCACATAATCGAGAGCCTCGCTGCATGCGACCTTGTTGATCGAAGATTCGACCGCGTATTCCTCGATCGACTGGAGTTTCGTCGCGTTATCGGCGCCGTCGCCGATCAGAGCGTCGATCATTCCGACCGTGCGATACGTGATAGATTCCGCCACCCACGTACGGATTGCCATCTCGGCCAGCTTGTGTTTAATCGCGCCAAATGACGAGATCGGTTTGTTAAATTGATGGCGCTCGTTGGCGTAGCGGACCGCCTCGTGGATCGCGAGCTTTGCACCACCCGTCACCGAAGCTCCGAGTTTGAAGCGCCCGACATTGAGAATATTGAAGGCGATCTTGGCACCATCGCCGACATTGCCGATGAGGTTGGTGACCGGAATCTTCGCGTCCGCCAAAATGAGCGGCGTGGTCGATGACGACTTGATGCCCATCTTGTGTTCTTCGGCACCGGGGCGGCAATTCTCGCTGCGTTCGACGACGAATGCCGAGAATTTATCCTTCTCGCCATCGACCTTTGCAAAAACAATATACACGTCCGCAAAGCTGCCGTTCGAGATGAACATCTTCTCGCCATTGAGCACGTAATGTTGTCCGTCTTCCGTCAAACGGGCAACGGTTTTGGCGCCAAGTGCGTCGGAACCGGAACCACTTTCGGTCAGGCAATAAGCCGTTACCGTGCTGCCGGAAATGATCTTCGGTATCCATTCCTTTTTCAATTCCTCGGAACCGAAATAAAGTATCGGAAGCAGCCCGATCGATGTCTGAGCACCAAATGTCGTCCCAAATCCACCCGCGCGGCCGATCATTTCGGCGATCACCACGCCGGTCGTCTGATCGAGCCCGAGACCGCCGTATTCCTCGGGAATTGTCGCTCCCAAAAGGCCAAGATCGCCGCCCTTTTTGACCAATTCCCGGGCGATCTCCCAAGCGTGATTTTCCAGTGCGGGAAGCTGCGGCCAGATCTCGTTATCGATAAATTCCCTGGTCGTCTCGCCGATCATCCGCTGCTCCTCCGTAAAATCCTCGGGCGTAAATATCTCACTAGCGACCTGATCCGCGATCAAAAACTCGCCGCCTTTCATATATTCTTTTTCCATTTGTGCTTCCATATCTTTATTAATTTGCCACAGAGATCACAGAGTAAGATGAGCAAAACCCTTTCTGAATATCTGCGTCATCTGTGTTGATCTGCGGCTAAATTTCTCCTTTTCTCTGTGTTCTCTGTGTTCTCTGTGGCTAAATTCTTAATCCAACCTTTCAAAAATCCCCGCGGCTCCCATGCCGCCGCCGACGCACATTGTGACCATGCCATAGCGTTTGCCGGTGCGTTTCAGTTCCTGCAAAACGGTCGCGGTCAATTTCGCACCGGTGCAGCCCAGCGGATGTCCCAGCGCGACGGCTCCGCCGTTGACGTTGACTTTTGACGGGTCCATTTCGAGAACCTTCATTACCGAGAGGCCTTGCGCGGCAAATGCCTCGTTTAGCTCGATCACGTCGATCTGGTCGAGCGTCAGTCCGGCGAGTTTCAGAGCCTTAGGTATTGCATAGACCGGGCCGATGCCCATTTCTTCGGGCAGGCATCCGGCGGTTGCGAATGAGATAAACCTTGCCAGCGGCTTGATACCAAGTTCGGCAGCCTTGTCAGCCGACATCACGACCGCAGCGGCGGCGCCGTCCGACATTTGCGACGAATTTCCCGCCGTGACCGTGCCGTTGACGTGAAATACCGCACGGAGTTTCGCCAGTCCCTCGACCGACGTGTCGGCACGCGGGCCTTCGTCCTGGGCGAATACAACTTCCTTGCGTCGAACTCTTCCGCCTCCGTCGATCTCATCGACAAAGACATTCATCGGGACGATCTCGTCCTTAAACCTGCCCTCGGCGATGGCGGCGAGAGCTTTCCGGTGCGAGTTATATGAAAACTCGTCGGCCTGTTCGCGGGTGATCTCGTATTTTTTGGCGAGATTCTCAGCCGTGAGACCCATATTCAGGTAATAATCGGGATAAGTATCGACCATCGCCGGATTTGGCCGGACGACGTTGCCGCCCATCGGGATCATCGACATCGTCTCAAGGCCGCCCGCGACGATCACGTCCGCACCGCCGGTGGCAATTCGGTCAGCCGCGAGAGCGATGGTCTGTAGCCCCGACGAGCAATAACGGTTGACCGTCATCGCCGACGTTTCAACCGGCAAACCCGCCGCAATCGACGCCGTGCGAGCGACGTTCATCCCCTGCTCCGCCTCAGGAAAAGCACAGCCCATGATGACATCATCGATCAGCGCGGCGTCAACGCCCGCCCGCACCACAGCCTCTTTGATAGCCGCCGCCCCAAGATCGTCAGGACGCGTATTTTTCAAAGTGCCCTTCGGTGCCTTACCCACAGCCGTTCGCACGGCCGATACTATTACTGCTTCTTTCATAATTACCACCTATTCTGCGTCTTCGGTCACTAATGCATATTCCCAAATGTAGTGATAGTCACATTTCTCTGTGGGAGTAAAAGTTCTCATAGCAAGAAATCCTTTATCGGACTTCTGCAAACCATCGCGAGTCATTGACGAGTCAAATTCAGGAAAGTTATTCGCTAATAACTGTCCGGCCTTTTTCGCCGTGAGTTTCTTTTCCGTATCAACCTTCAAATACTTTGTATTTATCAAGTCTTTGTCGTTGAAATCTTTCCCTCGATAAATTTGAACCTTCACGTGAACCATAAAAATCTTCAGCCTGTTTCAACAGGCTTCCCGCGTTTCGCGGTAACTAGCCACGTGGTTTACGGCGTGGTCAGCATCGTTATCCGATCAACAGGGCGTTTCAACGTCCTTACCAAAAACTGGCTTGAGTCGCCGGATTTGTAAGCCCGTTAAAACGGGCTAACAAAAATTTTTCAATTAATACCACGCCGTAAACGACGTGGCTATCTACCTCGAAGGCAAGCCTCGTAAACGAGGCTAATTTTCAATCCCAACCAGAACCTCTTCGACCTTCAAAACTTGTTTCAAAACCGCCGGATCGATCTCGACCAAAAACCCTTGTTTTCCGCCGTTGATATAGATCGCGTCGAGAGCGAATATCGTCGCCTCCACATAGACGGGCATTGCGGTTCGCGTGCCAAATGGCGAGGTGCCGCCGACGAGATAGCCTGTGTGTTTGGATGCTCGCTCAGGCGTCGCAGGCTCGACGCTTTTGACTCCGATGTGTCGTGCCAGGTTCTTTGCCGAAACCTGACGGTCGCCGTGCATCAGCACGATAAGCGGCTTTTTCTCGTTCGTTTCAAAGATCAAGGTCTTAACGACGGCGTGTTCGTCCACGCCTAGCTGTCTTGCCGATTCGCCGGTGCCGCCTTTTTCGACGTAATCGTAAAGGTGCGGCACAAAATCGACCTTTTTCTCTCTCAAAAACCGGATCGCCGGTGTGATCGGATAATCCATAAGAGTTTCTCCCGCGAAACACGCGAAATATGCGAAAAAAAGAATTCAGCCCTTTCGCGTCTTTTCGCGTATTTAGCGGGCCACCTCTTTATATCTGAAACACGAGACGAGATGATCATTGACCATTCCCGTCGCCTGCATAAACGCGTACATTATCGTCGAGCCGACAAAGTTGAATCCGCGTTTTTTCAAGTCTTGGCTGATCGCGTCAGAAATCTCGGTTTTCGCGGGGACATCGCCACCTTTTAACTTATTTACGAGAGGCTTACTACCGACGAAACGCCAAATATAAGTGTCGAACGAACCAAACTCCTTCTGAACCGCGAGAAACGCTCTTGCGTTGGAAACCGCTGATGCGATCTTCAAACGGTTGCGAATTATGCCTTCGTTCAACAACAATTTCGCGCATTTGGCATCTGTGTAACGAGCGACTTTCGCCGGGTCAAAATTATCAAACGCCACCCGATACGCCTCACGCTTTCTCAGGATCGTGTCCCAGCTCAAACCCGCCTGAGCACCTTCCAAAATCAGAAATTCAAACAGTCCGCGATCCTCGTGTAGCGGTACGCCCCACTCGGAGTCGTGGTAAGCTATATTCATTTCATTGGTTGCCCAACTACATCTTGTAACCATCGTCATCCAGGAAATCCCTCAGTTTCCAATACACGTTTTGCCTGTCCAAAATGCCTCCGCCCGTGGGCAACCAGGATCGTAAAACAGTCGTCGAGGCTATATGTAACAAGACCCATCAGCGGCGACGTGATCTTGGTTTTCAACGGGTCAATGTCGGCCGGAATCCGCCGCAAATGTTCGATCATTTCGTGCTGGTGACGGCTAAATCGCTGGATCATGTCACCTACGATCTCGCTCGCGGACGGACGGGCTTTCGCCGTGGTTTTCATCTTCTTCGGGTTTTCCGGGCTCAAAGATTGGATCAAAAACCTCCCGAAATAGCCGCTAAGCGGCGAATTCCGCTCCCAAAATGTCGGCGCCGCCACGCCATGCTCCAACCGCTCGAATAACGGAAAATAGAGACTGTGAGTCGTTATCAAATGGTCGAAACACTGAGCGACGCTCCATCTCTTTTTTGCCGGTTTCCAGTTCAACTGCTCGGTGGACAGATCGCCAAATGCCGCCTCGGCATCCGCGGCGACCTGTGTCAGGTCATTCGTTGTTTCCGCAATGCGTTCGTCCACCTGCTCTCACCTCTTCTTCCTTTGCGGTCTTTGCGACTTTGCGTGAGATAAGACTGTTCACGCAAAGCCGCCAAGACCGCAAAGAAATGCTAAGCCTAATTCCTCAGCGGCTTACCAGTTTTCAACATTGCCGCGATCCGCTCCTGCGTTTTTCGCTCGCCGCAAAGCGAGACAAACGCCTCGCGTTCGAGGTCAAGCAAGTATCGCTCTGACACAAACGCCTTGTGATTCATGTCGCCGCCGCTCATTACACGGGCGAGCTTCTTGCCGATCAGGGCGTCGTGATCCGAGATAAACCCGCCCTGCTTCATCATGTGCAGGGCCAGCTTCATCGCCGCCTGGGCCGATTCGCCGAGCACCATAATGTCCGTCCGTTCGACCGGCTGGACGTAACCCGCAGCGTCCATATTGAGCACCTCTTGTTTGGCATCCTGAATCAAACGGTCGCCATTCATCGAGATCGCGTCCGAATCGCGAAGGAATTCCCACGAACGCCCTTCCTGTGCCGATGTCGCGACCTTGCCCATGCCGAGCGTCTCAAATGTCTTTTTAAGGAATGCCAACGGATCGGCATCAGGTGCTTTCGCAGCAGCGTCCATCGCACGCATCGTCATTTCCTTGGTGCCGCAACCGGCAGGGATCACGCCGACTCCGACCTCGACGAGGCCGATGTAGGTCTCACCCGCCGCACGAACTTTATCGCCATGCATCGCGATCTCGCATCCGCCGCCGAGCGTCAGCCCGTATGGTGCCGTGACAACCGGTTTTGCCGAATAACGCAACCTCATCACGGCATTTTGCAAGGCTCGCACCATCATATTGATGTCATCCCATTCCTCTTCTTGAGCGGCGAGCAGGAGCATCATAATGTTGGCACCGGCGGAGAAATTACCACCCTGATTGCCGACGACGAGGCCTTTGAAATTCTTTTCCGTCTCATCAATTGCGAAGTTCATCATCGAAACGGTGTCGCCGCCGATGGAGTTCATCTTCGAGTGAAATTCGAGACACGCGACTCCGTCGCCGATGTCGATGAGCGAGGCACCGGGATTGGATTTGATAACACCGGTTCGTTCCTTGATGTCCTTGAGGATCATCACGCCCGCGCGGTCGGGCATCGGTTTGTACTCCCGAGCAACGAGGTCGTAAAACGAATGATAGCCGCCTTCATTCTTGTAAAAGCTCGTCGCTCCGGACGCGAGCATCTTCTCAATGTTAGTCGGGATCGCCTGCCCTTCCTTCTTCATGCGATCGACCGATTCGGCAACGCCGATCGCATCCCAGGCCTCAAAAACGCCGACTTCCCAGCCGAAGCCCCACTTGATCGCGTTGTCGATCTCGACGATCGTATCCGCGATCTCAGGAATCCGGTTAGCCGCATATCGCGACACACGCGAAGTCGTTTTCCAAAGGAATTCGCCAACGCGGTCATCGCCCCAAACCAACGCCTTTACACGTTTCGCTTTATCCTCGATCGCCTTTGCGGCGTCGAGCGACGGGAATTTAGTTTTCACCTGAGGCTTGTACTCAAATGTCGCTAGATCGAGTTCGAGAATGACGCGCTTGCCTTCGGCGTCATTCGATTTTTTGAAAAATCCGCCTTTCGTCTTATCGCCAAGCAACTTTTTGTCGAGGAAGGTCTGGATGAGTTCGGGTAACTGAAAAACGTCCCGATCCTCATCGTCTGGCACTGCCGGATAGAGGTTGTTCGTGACGTGAGCAGTTACATCAAGACCTACAAGATCGGACGTACGAAACGTCGCCGACGACGCGTGGCCGATGGCTTTGCCGGTCATCTGATCAACCTCGGTCGGCGTAAAACCCATCGCTATCATCTCGTGGATCGTCGCCATCATCCCGAAAACGCCGATGCGGTTGGCAATAAAATTCGGCCTGTCTTTTGCCGCAACCACGCCCTTGCCGAGACGCTGATCGAGAAAACCGGCGATCTTACACGCAACCTCGCCGCTCGTTTTTGAGCCCGGGATGATCTCGACTAGCTTCATATAACGCGGCGGATTGAAAAAGTGAATACCGATAAAATGCTGCTTGAAATCGTCCGAAAACGGCTCGGCGATCGAATCGATCGGTATGCCGCTCGTATTCGAAGCGATCACGCCGCCGGGCTTGCGGTACTTTTCGACCTCGGCAAACAGCTTGTGCTTGATCTCAAGATTTTCGACAACCGCCTCGATCACAAAATCACAATCCTTGATCTTCGCCAGATCGTCAGTAAAATTGCCCGTCGTTATCAGCTTGGCGTTATCGCCGATCATAAACGGAGCCGGTTTGAGCTTTTTCGCGGCCTCAAACAGAGAATTCACGATGCGGTTTCGCACCTGCCGTGACTCAAGCGTCAGTCCTTTTGCGGCTTCGGCCTCAGTCAGTTCGTTCGCCGCGATGTCAAGCAACAGCGTCGGTATCCCGGCGTTCGAAAGATGTGCGGCGATTCCCGCTCCCATTGTTCCCGCTCCTAAGACGGCGGCTTTTGTGATGTTCATATGCTGTTCAAAACCAAATATTATTTGGAGACTTAATTTAGCAAAAAGTATAACTGAATGAACATTCATTCAGCAAGCTGTGAGGCGATATTTTTCCATTAATTCTTACTCACCGGCTCGCCTCTAAAACCGATCTATCACGGTCACGCCGAAGCCAGCGAAATGGTTCATCGCAGTTAACTCAGCCGGCGACTCCTCTAGTGATACCGTCTTCCCGATCAATTTCTCCGGTTCGAGCCTACCTTGCCGGATCATCTCGAGCATTTCCGGGTAGCGGTAGGCCTGCATGCCGTGGCTGCCGATGAGTTCTAATTCGCGGGCGATGACCTTAGCCATTGGGATCGGGACTTCGTGCCGGCCGGATTCCATAATGCCGACCTGGATATGACGCCCTCGTTTTCTTAGCGAAGAAACCGAAGTTTCGACGATCTGCGGCAACCCAAGCGCATCAATCGAAATGTGCGCACCGCCGTCGGTGATGTCCATTATTGCGTACACCGTTTCGCCGTAGCTGGAATTAATAACAACCTCGGCGCCAATGGATTTGGCAAAGGTAAGCTTGTCCTCGGCAATATCGACGGCTATCACGCGGGCTCCGAACGCCGCCGCGATCATGATCGCCGACAAACCAACGCCGCCACAGCCGTGAACGGCGACCCATTGCCCGCTAATAACCTTGCCCTGATCGACAACTGCCCTGTACGAGGTTGCGAACCGGCAGCCGAGCGACGAAGCGGTGACAAAATCGATCCCGTCGGACAGCCGGACTAGATTTGTATCGGCGTATTCGATTGCCACGTACTCCGCAAAGCCACCCAACGCCGTAAAACCGGGCTGAAACTGGTGGTCGCAGACCTGATGATTGCCCGAAACGCAGTGCTCGCAGTTTCCACAGCCGCAAACAAACGGCAACGTCACGCGATCACCGACTTTCCAATTCATCACATCGACACCGATCTCGGCGACGACGCCAGAAAGCTCGTGACCCGGCACATGCGGCAAATTAATATCAGGATCATTTCCCATCCAGCCATGCCAGTCGCTGCGACAGATGCCGCACGCCTTAACCGCCAGAACGACGCCTGTTGGCGACGACTGAGGATCGGCGACATTTTGTACGGTTACCGGCCCTTGAAATTTTTCGTAAACAGCAGCTTTCATAGATTCAGTAATTATATGCTACCCGAATCCGCCTCGGATTTCCTTGACATAAGGATCAATTGCATACGATAATTCACCCGATTACAAAAATTAATCTGGGTGTGCTTTGGATTGGGCAGCGTTGTCTTTTTCGCCGCTTTTTATTCTAAACGCCATCCCACAAAAAAATCAGGAGAAAAAACGATGTTTAGAAAACTATTGATAGCTGTTTCTGTCTCTCTCTTCCTCACGATGGCTGTTTGCGCACAAGACATGGTGGCGACCACATCAACCACGAAATCCACAAGCGACAAAACGTCAAAAGGTCCCGTATTTCGTCCAACCAAGGATCAGATCAAGCAGGTCCAGACGATGCTGAAAGACAAAAAACTCTACACCGGCGAAGCAAGCGGGAGCTATAACGACGACACCCGAACCGGCATCAAGAGCTTTCAGAAAGATAACGGTTTGAAGGAAACCGGAACCCTAAATCGCGCGACTCTCGAAAAATTTGGTGTTACGCTGACCGACACGCAGAAAGCGATTCCGGTTTCGCCGGGTTCTTTTGCGTCGGCTACAAAAGACACAGGTTCGTCAAAATCAACCACCACCTCGACATCTACCAAGGCCACAACGTCCGGCGACTCGCCGAAAAAGCCCGCTCCGTTTCGCGCCAACGGTGGCCAGATCAAAGCCGCGCAAAAGATATTGAAAGACGGCAAGATGTACGTGGGCGAAACCACCGGCACGCTCGATGACCCGACCCGCGACGGCCTGAAAAAATATCAGGGAGCGAACACCCTCAACGTGACCGGTACGCTCAACGCGGCAACACTCGACAAAATGGGCATCGCCCTTACGGACGCTCAAAAGGCAAATGTCGCCACTCAAACGGCGTACGACGGGGCAAAGAAAAACTAGAGAACCGTGCAGAAGCCCCACGCGCGTGAGCATGGGCGTAACAATCAACGCCAGCGTGTTACGCCCTTGCTTACGCGCGGGACTCTGCAGCTCCTTTCCCTTTGCGTTCTTCGCGGCTTGGCGTGAAAATGCCCCTAAGCCAACCAAAAATAATATGAAACAAACAATACTCGCGGTCATTTTTTTACTTTTATCATTCGCCACTATTCACGCACAGGACAAAGACTCAAGCGCGATCCGCAAAGTCATGGATGACCAGGCCGTCGCCTGGAACCAAGGTGACATTGACGGTTTTATGGCAGGATATTGGAAGTCCGAAAAGCTGACGTTTCTCTCAGGCACGGACGTCACCCACGGTTGGCAGCCAACGCTCGACCGCTACAAAAAAGGTTACGACACGCGGGCTAAAATGGGGACGCTTACGTTTTCCGATCTGGAGATCACCCTGCTCGCAAAAGACGCCGCCGTCGTCCTCGGCAGTTGGTCACTGGCCCGCGATAAGGACAACCCACACGGCAAATTCACGTTAATATTCCGCAAATTCAAGGAAGGCTGGCGGATCGTGATGGATCATACGAGTTGATGCGATACTTGTCGACACGTAATCCCGCTTTTGGAGCCTTAATATGAAAACATCAACCTTTCTTCGCATCGCCTCAGTCATTACTTTTCTTTATTTTGCCGGTCATACCTCCGGGGTGCCGTGGACGCCGGGCGAAGGTCCGGCGGAAATGGCCGTGATCGAAGCAATGAAGGCCAATCGTTTTGAAGTCATTGGATCATCCCGAACCTATTGGGATTTTTACTTTGGGTTCGGACTAATCATTAGCGTCCTGCAACTGGTGCAGGGCGTCGTCCTGTGGCAGCTTGGCAGTCTTGCGAAAACTGAGGCCGCACGATTACGCCCGATCATTGCTGCATTTTTCCTAGCATTTGTCGGCAACGCAATCCTCAGTGGCATGTATTTTTTTGTTATCCCGGTGGTTATGGCCACCGTGATCGCAATCTGTCTAACACTGGCTTTTGTTATGGCGGGAAAGAAGAATATGTAACCATCGATTGCCGCTCGAAGATTTTCTTTACATTAGGCATGACCAACGGTAATTGACGGATCCTGAAAGGATTCGAGCTAACACACAGTATGGATCTAGAAAACACTAATATTAGTTGGGCGATATTATTCGCCCGCCTTGTCCTCGGTCTGATTTTCTTTATGGCCGGTGTATGGAAGGTATTCCAACTCGGGCCGCTCGAACATGCCCGAATGTTTTTCCTCCCGTTCTCGGATACGTTCCTACCCGTCTGGTCGCTCTGGGCAATGGGCGTTGTTATCCCTTTTGTTGAATTAATCGCCGGCGGTCTTGTAATACTGGGTCTGCGAACTCGCGATTCTTTGGTTGCTCTGGGTTTCGTACTCGCGGTTGTGACATTCGGCCATCTCTTGAAAGAGCCGCTCTACGAATTTCACACCCACGTGATACCGCGTCTAGCCTTACTGTTGTTTATATTGCTGTTGCCGCGTGACGCCGACCGCTTCTCAATTGATCACTTCTTGAGAAACCCGGCGACAGCAACCACGAACACCAGGGATTAAGCTCCATTTCGCTCGACGAATCTACCTAAAGGCGCCCAAGTGCAGCAACCGCAAGCGGATATTCCGTAAAATTGCGATACCAAAATCCATGACCCACTGAAAGTGAGGCCGGGCTTCGTCCGAATGGCCTTTTAAAAAATGGCCGATGACTAAACTATACAACCGAATCGCGTTGAATAAAACAAAATAGTAGTGCCGTTCAGACAAACTATTCAAGCCCAACAAAATCAACAGTCGTTAGATCGCTGCTGACCGACAAGTTCCTTGTCTGGAAGCGGTAAAGCCTCGAATTGACGCTGACCGTGTAGCTGGCGCCGGTCGGCACATTGTCGAATTGATAGAAGCCAAAGGAGCTTGTCGTCGCAAACCGTGACGTACCCTGCGAATCGGTAAGTCTTACGCTCGCGTTCCGTAGACCGGGTCCGCTAGGTGCGGTGATCCGTCCGCTGATGGCGGCGCTGGTTTGGGCGATGTTGTAATCCCACATTCCGCGGCCGTGCGTGGCTATCCGCAGGATGCGAAAGACCGGCTGTATCTCCATACCAAAAACCGCGACGCGCGGCAGGCCGGTGCTAAACGGTATCCAGTTTGCGCCGCTGTCGGACGACTGAAAAACACCTATGTCCGTGCCGGCGTAGAGCGTCTGGGTATTAGCCGAGTCGACGACGATCACGTTGACCGGAGTGTCGGGAATGCCGTTTCCGGCTGGGGTCCAGACCGGAGGACCGGTGGTTAGATTTGTGGTCTTCCAGACGTGCTGGCCCGACGCCAGACCAAAGCCATTGAATGCAACGTAGGCCGTATTCCGGTTTGTCGGATCGATCACTACGCGGCCAACATATCTCACTGGCCATGGACCGGTTACGTTTGTCATCGACGTTGCTCCGGCGGTCGTCGAAAGAAAAACGGTGCCGTTGGTCGTGCCCACGAGGCGAATATCGTCGTCTTGCGGCGAGATGCCAATGGCGCTGATGCGCGTGTTTGGTCCGAGTAAAATGCCGCTGACGTCGGTCATGGTCGTTCCCTGATTTATCGAGCGGTAGAGACGGTTCGAACCGAAATACAAGGTGTTGCCCGTGCTTCCCGGTGCATTGGGGCCGACGACCAGCGGAGCGTAAAAGAGAACCGCGTCGGCGCAGTTTATCCCGTTGTTTGAGGTGCCGTTGTTGCAGCCGATTATCGAGCCCCAATTTGGGTCGCCCGGCGCAACCGTAGTCGTGGCCCGCGAAAAGCCAAGCTGCGTCCCGCTCGAATTAAAATACGTGTGATAGGCAACAATGTTGGTCGTGTTGGCGGCGTTCTTATCGATCGCCGCAAAACCTCCGTCACCACCGTCGGACCTGATCCATGTCGTGCCGTCCGGAGCGAGAAACTCCGTGCCGTTATCCTGCGTGCCGCCGAGCGAATAGTTCCGGTCGGTCGGATGCAGCGTGAGGCCCATAAATTGCGTCGCGCTGATGGTTGAGTTGTTCAGCGACGTCCAGACTATCGGCGTTGCACTCACATCCATCGTTTTCCAAATCCCGCCGTCGCTGCCGAAATACATGATGTTTGGATTCGAGGGCGCAACTCCAAACGCCTGTGTATCAACGTGCAAATTGGTCGAGTTATTCACAAACGACGTCGTCGCCCCATTTATCGAGCGGCCAAACGGCAAACTCGGCGAACCGCCGAGATAGACCTTATTTGCATCGGTCGGGTCGACCTCAACGGCGATGTCGTAAAAACATTGTGTGCTGCACCACCCGGTCTGAGCACCGGAGGCGGGAAACGTCGCTCCGCCGTCGACGGATTTGAAAAGCGTTCCGCTGGCGGTACCGGTCGCGGCGTAGATCGTTACGACGGGACCTGTCTTATTGATGGCGAATTCCGTCCGCCCGAGCGTCGAGCCGTCACCGGTGGTCAACGTCCGGGTAAATGTCGGCACCGTGTCGAGCGCGTTTGTTGTCAGATAGACACCACCGTCGCCGCCCGCTCCGCCGGTGCTCCCGCCAACGACCGCCGCAACCAATCGCTGTGGATTGCCGGGCTCAATCGCGAGATCGGTGATCGAGCGGCTGGCCTGATTTGTTCCCTGAACCGCGATCTTTTCGAAAATCGGATTTGCGGCCATCGCGTTGATTGTGCGGTACAGCCCCGCAGCGGGAAGCGTCAGGCCGGCCAAAGACGAGCCGATTCCAGCGGTACCGCTGGTCGTCGCGGTGAAAAGCATATTTGGATTATTCGGGTGAACGATGATCTCGCTGACTGCACGACCGGTAAATACGTCGGCTCCGCCCACGTCTTTATTTAGCGGGTCGGACAACACCGGATTGGTGTCCGCATTTGTGATCCGGTAAAGCCCGACTCCGATAAAACAGCCGCTGCCGCAGAGCGTCGATTCGCCGGTTCCGACAAAAACCGTCGTTGGATCCGAAGGCGAGATCGCAACCGCCCCGATCGCAAGCGTCAAAGCATTGTCCATCAGCGGCGTCCAGGTCGTGCCGCCATTTAGCGATCTGTACAGCCCGCCCTGCGCCGTGCCGACGTAGACGATGTTCGGATTGGTCGGGTGAACCGCGATGGCCGACACGCGGCCGCTGTACGAGGTGCTGGCGTTGACCGGTATCGGAGCAGGTCCGAGCGGAGTCCACGATCCGGTCTCGGGCTGATTTGTGAGCCTGCGTTGCAGGGCCAGGGCGTTTTCGCTTTTTTCCATTTCGGCGAAGGCTTTGGCTCGGGAATCCAGTTGGGCCGTGTCAAAGCCACGCAGCATATCCATCTGCTCGATCCGCATTTTTAGATATTCTTCGCGGTCAATCTGCACCCCCGGCGGCAGATCGGGATCATCTTCGATAAAAAATTTACCGATCAGATCATTGGCTCCGATAAACCATGTTGCCGAGGCAAGCACGCAAAAAATGAGCAGAAAAAATAGTAATCCGGATCTCTTCACGTTAAACCTCGCGTAAAATAATAAGTTTTCACGGTATTGGAAACCCGCTCGGATTGCAGCTCATTTCGACAACCGTATATTTTTTTCTTAAATTCCTGAGTTCTTCGCTCTGCCGCTCCATTATTTCAAGATAGTCGGCGGGCGGATTCCCCCAGCAGCCCTGTAGATGATAAAAGGTGACGGGTTTTCGCCTACGGTCAACTAGTTTGCCGCCGGTGCATCGCGCATTCAGTTTTTTCAGGCTTTCCCCGACCGTCGTTTTCCTAATAGTCATCTCACCTTTCGGGGAGGCAAGCTCGGTTGAGCTTACGGTCGTGTCTTCTTTGATGCCAGGCGGCAAGCACGAATATTTCTGCGCGAAACTGACGCCGCACAAGAAAACGATCCAACATAACATACCAGCGATTTTCATAACTGATCTGACATTTATCATGACCTGAAATCGCACAGTAAATCTGCGATTGCTATTCGGGAAGCCCGTCAGCCAAGAGTTTCAACACATTTCCGCCCATGACCTTTGCAATGTCATCGTCAGAAAAGCCTTCGTTAACAAGTGCCTCGGTAACGAGAGCCTCTCCGCTCGTGTCGAACGGAGCTTTGACCGAACCGTCGAAGTCGGAGCCCAACGCCACATGGTCGATGCCGACGACGCCCGATGCATATTTGATCGCTCTTGCGATGCTGGCCGCATCTTCTCCGCAAACAGCGGTGTCCCAAAATCCGATGCCGATAACGCCATCAGTCGCGGCGATGCGGCGGAGTTGGTCGTCGGATAGATTTCGCTGATTATCACAAGTGCCTTTGACACCCGTGTGCGAGACGACGACCGGGCGTGTCGCCATTGCCAGCACATCGTTGATCGTCTTCGCCGACGCGTGGGCGAGGTCGACAAACATGCGTTTGGCCTCCATCCGGCGGATCATATCACGGCCTTTGTCCGTCAACCCATACTTTTGGATGCCGTGGGCCGACCCTCCGATGTCATTGTCGAAAAAATGTGACGGAGACATCATGCGAAAGCCCGCGTTGTAAAGCACGTCGATATTATCAAGATTACCGTCAAGGGCATGTGCTCCCTCGATACCGAGCCAGCCGCCGACGATCTTCTCAGTTTTGCGGCGCGTTACAAAATCGGCCAGGTCGCGCTTGTTTTCGATGACGACGAGCTTTCCGTTCGAGGCGGCGGCATATTCATGCAGTTTTTTGGCCTGATAAAGCGCGCGTTTTGTGAGGCTAAAAAGATTTTCGACCGGCTGCCGCTGGGCGAGGGCAAGGAGCAGGATATTGTCCGTGCTGTCGTCATTACGCTCGATGTTCAGGCCGCGCGGCGTTTTTGTAACAACGGTAAACGCCTGCAGCGCGACGTTCCCTCGCAGCAGCTTTGGCACATCGACATGGGCGATCGGCGAGTCTTCATTGAGATCGCGATCCCACAGCAGCGCATCGGCGTGCATGTCCGCGACGAAGAGCGTTTCGTGCAATTTCGCCGCTCGTTCGCTCACCTGGTAAGGCGGCTTTGCAATCACCGGATTAAGCCACCGCTCGGTGACGGACGCCGCGAAGAAAAAGAAAAAGATCAGAGATCCCACAACCAGGAGGCCAATAATCGACAAAAGTATTTTGATGAGCTTTTTCACCTACGATCAAAGATTGACGACCCGTCCGGCAGCGTCCGATTCTCGGGCCGCGTCCAGAACCTTTTGAACTCTCACGCCATCGGCGAATGTCGCGGCGTGTTCGATCTCGCGTACACCACTACGGATCGCATCAACAAGCACCGGAGCTATCGCCATAAATCCGCGAGCAAACCCATTGTCCATCACCCCCGCAATCGCCGTGCCGAGATCAACATCTATCTTAGTCCACTTGGGCTCGCCATTTTTCGCGATAAAAACTTCGCCAAAATACTCAACCCGCAAGGTGCCCTGCGTGCCGTAAAACTCGATACTGTTTCTATAGTTTGGCCCCTCGGTCATCGACATCGAAACGGTTCCGGTCGCGTCGTCCGTCATTTCGCTGTCGGCAAATCGCAAAAGCATGTTCGATGCGTCATCGCTCGAGACGGCCCGCATTTCGCCGGATGTTTCACGCCGCTCTTTAACATTTGTCTGTAACTGACACGATATGCTCGAAATATCGGTGTCGAGAAACCAGTGCAACGAGTCGATCATGTGCGACCCGATCGCACCGAGCGCTCCGCCGCCGGCCGAGGCGTCCGACCACCAGTTCCACGCGATATTCGGGTCGCCGCGATGGGGTGCCTGAAAGATCGATTTGACGTGGGTTATCGTCCCGATGGCGCCATCACGAAGCATTTTGTAAGCCACGAGTCGCCCGTCCTGAAAACGTAGTTCGTGATCGATCAGGGCCAGCAACGGTTTGCCGATTGCGGCGGCGGCCATCTCCTCGGCCGCTGAAAGATTCATCGCCATCGGTTTTTCGCACAAAATATGCTTGCCCTGCTCGATGGCGAATAACGTCATCTCGCGATGATAAAGCGGCGGCGTGGTGATGCAAACCAGATCGACTTGCGGGTGAGCAACCGTCTCACGCCAGTCCGCCGTATAATGTCTGGCTCCGCATTCCTCGGCTGTTACGCGAGCATTGTTAATATTACCGCTCGCGACGGACGCAATCTCGGCACCGGCACATGCTAAAAAAGCGGGTATTTGCACACGCCTGCCAAATCCCGTTCCGATCATGCCGATGCCTATCTTTTCTTTCATAATCAAGCAGGTCAGAACCGCGCGCGTAAGCGGGCGGGCCCGTTTCAATTCAAAAAGCAAGTATGGAATTACAAAAAAAGCGTAAGGAAATCTCCCTACGCATTTCGCTCCGTTCGCGAGTTAACGCGAAAACTAATCAATCCCCAATTCCAGCCTTGCGGCGCCTTTCGCTCTGCGGCCGCCGAAACGTAAGAATCGCTCGTACGTTTCCTTATCGGCTCCCGAAAGCTCGAGGATCTGTGCCCCGACCATAAATCGCTCAACCGAAATATGCTCACCGACTTTTTCATACCGACGACCGATCACCCGCATAAATACCTTTCCGGCCGGCAGATCGATCTCGATATTAAGCTTTCTTTCGTGGCCGACCAGATATTTTTCTTTTACGCGTATCGACGGCACGATAAACGCGATCCCGCTTCGGCTGATATCGACCGTCTCGCCGAGTACACACGCCGCACGGGCCGCCTCGTGCGCCCTTTCGCTGTTGATGTCCGGATCGAACCAGATCTTGACCTGCGCCTTATGGTGTCGCCGCGACGAGACCATGCGCTCGGATAGAGAACGGTTCAGTTTGGATATCAACTCACGTATCATTTGTTTTGCCTGGATAAAACGACGGGAGAATTAATGTATAAACTTATTTATACTAATTATCAAGACCTTTTTTCGTTTTTTATCCCACATCTACTTTCTCATCGGCTTTCCACCCGTGTCTTTGCCGGTCACATGCGAGACTCCCTTGCCGTCGAGCTGGAGCAAAAACGACTGTTTCCCGCTCTTGCCGTACTCGGCGGGCACGGCGTTGGCAAAATATGACTTGTTCCCCGGCATCAGGGTTATCGTAAAATTGTACCCCGTCGACACGCTCGTTTGGACATCATTTGGCAGCAATCCGGCGGCGATCAAGGTCGCGGTATCGACGCACGCGCCGTGCTGCAAACTGTAGGCCAACTCGGCCTTTGAGACGCGTTCGAGCATTTTTTTGGCTTCGTCCTCGTGGGTCTCGATTCGCAGATTGTAAAAATACTGCTTGCCCTCGGCCTTGATTCGTTTTTCGGCCCCTTCGTCGACGGTGAGGATGACCCAGATGCCGTTTTCGCGGCGTAAGCTGATCTTTTGTAACTCATTTTTGTCGGAATCGCTGCCCGGCAGATTCGCCGTCACGGTCGCCATATCGCCGGTGACGATCTCGCCGTTGATCTCAAGGTCAGCCGGCACCTGGCCCGCGATCGCCTCAAAATCGAGCGAAAAATCCTTTAATTCGCTGTCCGTCAAACCCTCGATCGCTGGCCGCAGATTCGTCAGAAATATCGCCTCGCGAAACTTCTTCTCACGCAGGCTTTTGTAAAAAGCCCGGACAGTATCGGCGGGACCGCCGCTATCGATCTTGATGGTGGCTCCCCTCGGGGCCGCAGCGGCGTTTGCAGGGAATGCCGAGTTTGCAGCAGGATTTGCGGACGCCGCATTAGTTTTTTCGGCGACAGAGCATCCACTTGCAAACAAAATGACCGCCAACAAACAAAGATATCTAATGTGAAACCCAAACATCGACGATTTATTCATGCTAAAAACTTGAAAGACAAACCGTGGAAGAAAATAAAATTGCGACACGCCTAATCGTCATTATAGCGGGTCGCAAATAAAAAGGTAAAACAAAATTTTACTGAGCGAGCTTAAGAAGAGTTAGCCACGAATTACACGAATAGCAATAATAATTTCTTTTTATTTGTGTAATTCGTGGCAAAACTCATCGGGTCGCACTAGGTCGATTTCTTCCCGACCAGCAATCGCTCCCTGCCGACCATCGCCAGGATCACAGCCAGAACGAGGAACGGCAGCAACCCAAGCAGATCGGAATAGCCGCCCTCAAAGAACGGGTTGCCGGTCTTCGCCCAAGATTCCATCGAATCCTGCACGCCCTTCAGGGCCGGAACAACCGCAAACACCGCTATCAAAATACCAGCGATCGCACCACCTGCGATGTAGCCCGAAGCAAGCAGGACGCCGTTCGATTTGTCGGTCTCGGCGATGATCTGGTCCTCGGTCAGGTTTTTGGCCGCGAGCTTGCGCTTCAGGTAAAGATCGACGATGTACCGAACGATGCCGCCGATAAAGATCGGCGTTGATGTCGAGATCGGCAAATAAATACCGACCGCAAATGCCAACGCCGGAACGCCCGAGATCTCAAGCACGATCGCCATCATTGCCCCCAGGATAACCAGTCCCCACGGCAGATTTTGGCCGAGAACGCCCTTGATAATATAGCTCATCAGCGTCGCTTTTGGAGCATCGAATCGTTCGAGGGGCTTGCCCTCGTCGTCTTTTTTCAGGATGCCGTTGATGCCGGGATCGACGAAATAAACGGGCTTGCCCGACGAATCGACAAGGTATTTGCCGACCTGTCCAGCTGATGGTTCGGTGTTTTGCCAGACGTGATATTCGGCGGTGTCGGTTTCTTTATACTTTCCACCGGCCTTTTCAGTCTTGATCTTGCCGCCGTCGCGGAAAAGATTATTTTCGGCGATCGTCACTTTCGCTTCAGGTGAATTCGCATCAACCTTTTGATAATAAGTACGCGAGCTGTTCAGGAAAATCAGCAGCGAGCCGAGAACCAACGCCGAAGCTAGTGCTCCGACGAGGATAGCGACCTGCTGCCGCCAAGGCGTGCTGCCGACCCAGAAGCCGGTTTTGAGATCCTGCGAGGTCGTGCCGCCATTTGACGCGGCGATGCAGACGATACCGCCGATCGAAAGCGCCGTCACAAAATACGGATCCGCCGCCGTCCAGCCAAGCCCGAGGAAAACGAGACACGTGATCAGCAATGTGGCGACCGTCATTCCAGAGATCGGATTTGACGACGAGCCAACCTCGCCTGTCAGACGCGACGAAACGGTCACAAACAAAAACCCGAGAACGACGATCAGGATCGCACCAAAAAGCGAAACAAACGGGCTCACGAATACGCTAAGTCCAAGCTGTGGAGCCAGCATGATCGCGGCTATCAAAACAAGCACGCCAACGACAACCCACTTCATCGAGAGGTCGCGATCGGTACGCGGCAGATTGGCAGTTGCCTCTGCCGAACCGCCGCGAATGTCGGCGAGCCCGCCTTTCAATCCGTGCCAGATCGTCGGCAAACTGCGGCCCAACGAGATCATTCCGGCCATCGCCACGGCTCCGGCACCGATGTACAAAATGTACGCACTGCGAACCTGCCCGGGTGACATGTCCGAGATCAATTTGCTGACTTCTGGGGCCACAGGACTTGTCACGGCGGCACCAAAAAACTTGATCATCGGTATCAGCACGAGATACGACAGCACACCGCCGCCCATCATCAATCCGGCGATCTTTGGCCCGATAATATAGCCGACACCAAGCAATGTCGGGTCGTTGTCGGAATTGATTGAACCGCCCTTGAATCCCTTGTCTGTAAAATCATATCCCGGCGACGATTTCCAGAAAAACAGCACGTTCATCAAGCCGTTAAAGACAAAGCCGATCAAAAAACCGATCGAAATGATCTTGCCGCCCTGCAAAGCTGCGTGGTCGCTGCCTTCCAATTCGCTTTCGATCGAGGCATCACGCGACTCTTTAGAAGCTCCGGCCTTTAAAACCTCGGCACATGCAGTGCCCTCGGGGTATTTCAAATAGCCGTGCTGGTCTTTGATAAGAGCTCGCCTCAGCGGGATCATCATCAAAATTCCGAGCAGTCCACCCATTACCGCAACCAGCATCACTCGAGTGATGTCCAGATCGAATCCGAGGATCATGATCGCGGGCATCGTGACACCGATGCCGAATGCGATCGATTCGCCGGCCGAACCGGCGGTCTGCATCACATTTGCCTCAAGGATCGTCGCGTCTTTCATTCCTATTTTGGAAAGAAGGCGAAAGACAGTGATCGCGATAACAGCTACAGGTATCGACGCCGAAACGGTCAAACCGGTTTTCAGCACCAAATAAAGCGAAGACGCTCCGAAAATGATACCGAGCAGTGTGCCGACGATCAGCGGCAACGGCGTCAATTCGCGCAAGTTTGCGGTGTCAGGAATATATGGCCGGAAATTCTCGAGAAAAGGATTCTTCATGCCGTGTTGTCTCCTAGGTTGTTCTTGTCAATACCACCTGCGGTGGCGGGTGGGGCAGTTTTCTGCCACTTAGGGGAAAGGATTTAAACTTGCGTTAATTTACATCGCATTGCGAAAAAACGCAATGATTGGAATCGGATGCGAATTCGCAAAACGCACAAAATCGTCTAAACTATCGCAAATCTACTTCGGAGCCTTTACTAATGAATAACTTGCCTTCCCTTCCTTTGCGTTCTTTGCGGCTTTGCATGATATTTCTTTTCCTCGCCTTAACGGTCGCCGCGCAAACTATCCCGCAGCCAAAAGACGTCCTCGGCTGGACGCCTGGTGAAGATCGTAAATTGGCGAGTTGGGCGCAGGTGGTCGAGTATTTCAAGAAACTCGACAAAGCGTCCGACCGCGTTAATTTTACGGAGATCGGCAAGACAACGATGGGAGCACCGTTTGTTTACGCGACCATTTCGAGCCCTGAAAATCTCAAAAACCTCGAAAAATACAAGCAGATCAATGCAAAACTGGCTGATCCGCGCACTTTCAAATCGAGCGACCTCGAAGCAAAAAAGCTGATCGCCCAGGGCAAGACTATCGTTGAGATCACATGCGGAGTCCATTCGACCGAGGTCGGCAGCTATTTGTCGTCGATGCTGATCGCTTACCGCCTTGCTAGCAGCAATGACCCGGACATAAAAAACATCCTCGACAAAACGATCATTCTGCTTGTCCCAAGCCTCAACCCCGACGGCGTCGATATCGTCAATAACTGGTATCAAAAAACGCTCGGCACTCCGTACGAAGGCACTGAACCGCCTGAGCTTTATCACAAATATGTCGGCCACGATGACAACCGCGACTGGTATGCATTTACGCAGATCGAGACGCAGCTTACGGTCGATAACATTCACAACGTCTGGCACCCGCAGATACTGCACGACATTCACCAGCAAGGAGCAAACGGCTCGCGGCTTTTCCTGCCGCCGTACATGGAGCCGGTCGAGCCGAACGTGCCAAAGCAGCTCGTCGAAGGCTACACTGAGCTTGGGCGTTACATGGCGGCCGACCTCAG
This sequence comes from Pyrinomonadales bacterium, assembly GCA_038227175.1. Taxonomy (GTDB): domain Bacteria; phylum Acidobacteriota; class Blastocatellia; order Pyrinomonadales; family Pyrinomonadaceae; genus OLB17. Next base: position 94,720 of record JBBRPZ010000004.1, read on the forward strand.
AAAGCAGGGTTTTCGGGGGATAACAACCGATTCGACATATGATGCGTGGACGCCTTCGCGGGCCTATTCGCACTATCACGGCGGAGTCCGTATCCTGTCCGAAACCGCCTCGGCCAAGCTCGCTACGCCCGTCACCATAAAATTCGAAGACCTCCGCCCCGGCGAGCACTACGACCCGCGCGCCGAAGCACCAAACTTTGGGCCCGTCTGGAAAGGCGGCGAATGGCATATCGGCGATATTACAAAATACATGACCACCGCCGCGTTCTCGCTTTTGACGAACGCCGCAAATGAGCGTGAGAAATGGCTGACGAGATTTTATGCGGTCGGCAAAGAAGCCGTCCGTCCGCGAAAGGACGGCGAGGCTTTTGCCTATATTTTGCCGGAGAAAAACAGTACAAATCTCGAAAATATCCTGCTCCGGGGCGGAGTCGAGATTCAGCAGGCACAGGCATTTAGCATCGGCGGTAAATCTTATCCGAACGACACTAAGGTCGTGCGAATGGACCAACCTTATGGTGATTTCGCCAAAACGCTTATTGAGAGACAGGTCTATCCAAACCTGCTCGACGAAAAAGGCGTACCGACCCCGCCGTATGACGTGACGGCCCATACATTGCCGCTCCTTTTCGGCATCAATGTCGACGCGGTCAATAAACCATTCACCTATCGGCGTTCGCCATATGTCAACAAGCTTCAGGTGGTGCCGGATTGTGTGATCCTCACGAACACAGCGATCTACAGATCTAGTATTCCGGTGATGGACGAGGGCTGGACTCGCTGGGTAATGCAAAAACGAACGGGGTGCGAGTATGCCCAGGCCAACGACAAAAATATCCGCGACAACTCGCTGTTTAAAGACAAATCGCAGTTTCGCGTGATCAAACGGATCGTCTTCCCCGATCAGGCTCAAAACCAAATGTTCAACGGCTACGCCAGAGGTGCAATGCCGCCCGAATACACTGGCGGCATCGGCAGAGAAGGCCAGGAGAACCTCAGAAAATTTGTTGAGGATGGCGGGACTCTTGTCTTTTTAAACCGCGCGGCGGATTTCGCCATCGAACAGTTTTATTTGCCAGTTCGGGACGTTACCAAAGGTCTTGCCCGCAAGGATTTTTACATCCCCGGCTCGATCCTTCGCACCGAGATCAACACGTCGAGCCCCATAGCGAAGGACATGCCCAAAGATTCGATCGCCTGGTTCGAAGGCGGACCGGCATTTGCTGTCGAGGCATACAGCGGTGTGGGCTCTGGACCTTTGCCGCCGTCTCAGATCATCAGCATTGACAAAGTTACAGTCATCGCCAGCTACCCGACCGACCCAAAACAAGTCTTACTTTCCGGCTGGGCATTAGGCGCCGAAAAGATCGCCGGAAAGGCCGCCCTTGTCGAGGTCAAGATGGGCAAAGGCAAGATCATCCTCTTCGGCTTTCGCCCACAGTACCGCGGACAGAGCTTGGCGACATATCCGCTACTGTTCAACGCTATTAGTAACTAAAGAAAGTATTAGCCGCAGATACGCAGATAACGCTGATCAGATATGAAAGAGTATTTTCTTTATCTGCATTATCCGCGTTCATCTGCGGCAAAATTTTCTCCGCATCACGCCGCCTGCTTACGCGGGCGGTTCCGCCTTGTGCTATCCTCTATCCTTTCGCCGCATGAACGAAGACATCAGAGAAACCCGCCTAGCCAATGGCCTGACCATCCTCACCGACCGCATGGAAGGCGTTCGCTCGGCCACGCTCGGGTTCTTTTTCCGCGTCGGAGCGCGGCACGAGCCGGCCGAGCTGCATGGCATCTCGCATTTTATCGAGCACACAGTTTTCAAAGGAACGACAAGACGCTCGGCTCTCGAGATCGCCATTGAGACGGACCGCCTCGGCGGTAATCTCGATGCTTTTACGACGCACGAAGAAACCGGGTTTGCGATCAAGGTCATCGACGACCGGGTCGAACAGGCGTTCGACTTGATCGCGGACATGCTGACAAATCCTCAATTTTACGAGGCCGACCTCAAGAGCGAGCAACGAGTCATTATCGAGGAAATGAAAATGATCGACGATTCGCCGGAGGAATATCTGGGCGAGATCTTTAGCGAAGGATTTTTTCCGGATCACCCATTGGGCTTGTCCATCGCCGGAACCCCGGAAACCGTTCGGAACTTTAACCACGAAGCTACACGAAAATATCACGAAGAGGTTTTCAATTCGTCAAATCTGGTAATAACGGCGGCAGGCAATATCGAACATGAACAGGTACTTGCTATCGTTCAGAGTGCAGGCTTTAGCCTGTATTCGCCGCACGAAAACAAGCTAAAGCTTGCACTCTCAACGCCGACACTCGCGGCGCCGATCATCATCAAACACAACGCCAACCTCGAACAGGCTCATCTCGTGATTGCCACACCACTCGTTTCGGCCACCGACGACCGCCGTTACGCAGCCGATGTGATGGCAAATATCATTGGCGGCGGCACGTCGAGCCGTTTGTGGCAGAAAGTGCGTGAGGAACGCGGGCTGGCGTACAGCGTCGGGGCGGCGGCCGTCTCGTATCAGGATTGCGGAATGTTTTCGATCTTCGCCGCGACGTCACCCGAACAGGTCGAGGAGGTCATCGATCTCGCGATCGCCGAAATACGGGCCGTGGTTAGCGATGGCGTCACCGGAGACGAACTCGAACTCGCGAAACAGCAGGCTGTAGCATCGATCCTGCTCAGCCTCGAGGATTCGGCTGCTCGCGCCGCGACGCTCGCCCAATCCGAAATGACCCACGGCCGCCAAATCTCGGTAGAGGAAACGCTCGCCAAACTCGACGCTGTTACGACCGATCAAATTCACGGCATCGCCGCCGAGTTTTTTCGCACGGAAAACGTTGCGTTTGCCGCGTTGGGTGACCTCAAAGGATTGAGGATCGATCGCGAAAATCTAAAACTGAATTAGCCACGAACGAACACGAACAAGAATTCCTTTCGTCTTCGTTCGTGTCTGTTCGTGTAAGTTCGTGGTTAAATATTTCTGTATTTGATGGAGTCAACGACGCCGGCTTGTTCAAATCCCCGCAGCCGCAGCGCACAAGAGTCACAGGTGCCGCAGGCCAGGTCTTCGCTGCGATAGCACGACCATGTCAGGTGGAGCGGGGCGTCGAGTTCGATCGCCTTTTTGACGATCTCGGCTTTTGAAAGCTCGATGATCGGCGTGCGGATCTGGACGTGCGTTTCCGGTTTGGTTCCGGCGTCTATCGTTGACTGAAACGCCGCGTAGAATTCCGGCCGGCAGTCCGGATAACCACTGGAATCTTCCGCCACGGCACCGATATATATCGCACCGGCACCCATCACCTCAGCCCAACTCACAGCTATCGCGAGCATATTCCCGTTCCGAAACGGCACGTAGCTCATCGGAATTTCCTTCGATTCGAGATCGGCATCCGTCACCGCGATACTTTCGTCCGTCAGTGAAGAACCGCCCATTTTTGCTAGATACTCTATCGAAATATCGAGCCGCTCTTCGGCGCCGTAATGGTCCGCAATGTCGATGAATGCTCGCCGCTCGCGACCTTCGGTGCGCTGGCCGTATGAGATGTGCAAAAACGCAAGGCCGGCGCACTCCATGCCGGCAATCGCGGCCGTCACGCACGAGTCCATACCGCCTGAGACTAAAACAATCGCGATCATTGATCTACTTTCCAAGCCCGTCCTGCAAAATCTGCGACAATTTCCACAACATCAGCAAGCCAGGGTTTTCCTCGTCATAGGCAACTACCCGGAGATCGTCGACGGTGATCGCCATCGCGATGCGGCCACGACGTGTATAAATAATGCCAATATCAGCCCTTAAACGATCGAGAGCGCCGGATTTCGAGGCCGATTGAATAGTGTCGGGCAGACCGCGACCGATGCCGTCTTTGTATTGCTGGCGTTTGAGGATATTGATCATCTCGGCCGAGGCTTCTTTGGACACGAGCGTTCCGCGCTCCATCATTTCGATGAGTTTCACCATATCGCGAGGGCTTGATCGACCCATGCCAAAGAGTTTATTTTGCGGATCGGCAAACGCCCTGGATTCGCCGCCGCCGCCGATCTTTCGCATTGATTTCAGGTTCGTCATGCCCAAGCTGTCCATAAAATCGTTGACATTGTCTGTGCCGACCTTGTCGAGGACGAGATTGGTCGCGGTGTTGTCCGACACGACGATCATCAGGTGGAGGGCGGTTTGAAGATCAATCCTGGTGTTATCAGAAAACTCGAATAATATCCCGGATCCGCCCTGTTTTTTTTCCTTGGTCAGCACGATCTCGTCATCCCATTTGATCTTGCCTTGCGTGACTTGATGAAACGTCTCGGCCATGATCGCGAGTTTGATAGTGCTGGCGGTTCGCGTTTGCTCGTCGGCACGCATGGAGTAGTCTTTTCCAGTGTCGAGGTTTTTGGCGTAAATCCATACCTTGCCCTGAAAACCATCGAGCGCCGTCTGAATGCGTTCGTCAAGCGACGGAGGCGCCGCCGTAGGGAACTTCGGCTTTTGGCCAAATGCAAAATTTGAGAACATGACCACGAAAATGGCAACAAGAATATTCCTTTTCATAATTAGATTTCTCCACTTTTCTTTGCGTATTTTGCTGCTTTGCGTTAAGTCAAGCACCCAACGCCACAAAGTAAGATCAGACCCCGCGAGTGTCCGCACCCCAAATATACTTATGTAATTGCAGGTTTAATCGGACCGGCAAGCCACTTCGAGAAATTGCCGAAGCGATTTTTTCAAGATCTACTTTGCCATGAACGGGCGAGACAAGAATCTCTTTAGCCCGGTCGATGAGTTGGTGCCGATCGATTATAACTTGTGCAAACACCCAGTCCTCCAAGTTTTCTACAACGAATTTAACCTCATCCTTGTCAGTGTTCAGCCACTCCATATTTTGCCAATAGTTCCGTTCGGCCTCGCCGGAAGACGGACATTTCACATCAAGAATGATGGCTGCCCTCTTATCCACTTCTTCAGTTGAAACATAGCCGCCGGTTTCTATCAAGACTTCATAACCGCGATCGCAAAGCTCCGCAATAAATGGAAATGCCGCTTTTTGCGCCAGCGGCTCACCACCGGTAACCTCTACCAGATTGCAGCCAAATTCGTCCAGCTTTGCAAATATCTCGTCGAACGATATTCGTTCGCCGCCCGTAAACGTATATTCGCTGTCGCACCAAACGCACCGCATCGGACAGCCCGTCATACGCACGAATGAACACGACCGTCCGGCATGGGACGACTCGCCCTGGATCGAGAGAAATATTTCCGTGATTCGTAAGTCCATAAAAATTAGAAACCACAGATTAACACAGATGAACACAGATATTTTTCTTTTGCATCCGTGTTTATCTGTGTTAATCTGTGGTTCAAATTTCTTAGAACAATCCGAACCAGCCGCAATTATTGAGTATCACTCCTCCGCCGAATGAGGCAAGATTTGCGATCACAATAGCGATCAGGCAGCGGGTCCAATCACGGTTATCGAGCAGATCTTTGTTGCGAAACGCCAGCCAAAACAGAGTGCATTCCGCGATAGGGGCGAAAGTCTCCGCAACAAACAAATAAAGAAAACGCGACGAACCCAAAAAGATCGCCGGCAAAACGAGAATAACTATGGGGTACGTGCAGGCGGTAAGCCATGCTCCGCACCAAAGTTTTTGCTGGATCGAAACCTTTGGCGAGAGGCCGACGATCAATACCGGAGTTTCGATCAAGATCGTAAAGAGATACCCGATCGGCAAAAACCGCCACAGTTCACTCAGCGGCAGGCTCTGCGTCTGGACAAAGTCGATGTCGTCGAACAAGAACATAAAGAAGAAAGGTTAGCCACGAACAGTCACAAACCAGATTGCGAATAAGTTCTTGTTCGGTCGTGGCTAAACTCCTAAAGCATTTTTATCAAGAACGGAAATTCTGCCATGACATGCGCTATGGCAAATGCGAAATACACATCCCGCGTCGTCGTGTAGTCAACCGCAAAGCCACCCCAAAGAACGACCACGATCAATAAACTGACAACGAGGGCGGCTCCGACCAGCTTTGGAAAGCCGTTCGCATTTGAAAAGAGAGGGATCTCACTCAGTTTCCACGGCACGGCTCGCCAGTCGATCAACGGGATCAGCAAGATCCAAACGGCATAGTGTATGGATTCGAGAAAAACATGTGCCGCCACAAGAAAATGGCTTGAGATTCCGGGAAATATCTGGCTGCCCGCGTGTTGCGTTATTCGCCAAGAAAGATTAGTTTCTTCCGGCAGGTTTGGCCGACCGGAGAACGCGAGCCACAGACCCAACACAAACACCGGTATCGAGGCGAGACACCAGTGATAGGCCCGCAGCCATTCTGGCTTGGTCCGGCGAATCTGCCGCTCCAGAAACCACATCGCGATGAACGGATGAATGTACACGAGTGACAGGCTCCAGTATTGCGGGACAAGCCATGCGAGGGCCGCGAGCAGAAACGCCGCCGGAACCCCCCAAGCCCAATCGCTTTTCGGCCGCTGTTTGCCGCGAAGATAAAACAGCAGCCCAAGCCACAGTACAAACGCTGTGTTCCAAACAGCCGACAGCATCGCCCAACTGTCGAGGCTCCACATCCAGTTGCCGCTTGCAAAGTACAGCGTAAGATATGCGGATGCCAGTACGATCACGCCGCCGATTCCGACCGAATAATAAAGCCGCGATCTCCCCCACCGCAGCGGCATGCGGGCGGCGAAGTAGCGAAACTCCATAAAATTATGGACGCCCGCAAACAAAAAGATCGTCGCGATCGATGCCGCAAGAGGAAAGCTGCCAATCAAAACCGCCGCAACCGCGCACGAGACCAGGAACGCCGCCAAAAATACGTGAGCGCCGGTCAATTCAAATCTAGAAACGCGGATCTCCTGCATGATAAAGGTTGAAAGTACAAAGGGTAAAAGGGAAAAAGGCAGGGTCGGATTTCACCGACATTTCACCTTTTCACTTTCTTACTCGTCGGTCTTAGACTTGTCCGGCGGATTCGGCACGATCAGCTCGATCTGATTTTTGTCGCCTGCCTCAAGTTTCACCGTGCCCCAGCCGGTGCCGTACATATGGACGGCCTGCGTGAACATTTTGCCGGTTATGCTGCGAGCCTCCTGCGGCGGGCCGGCGTTTGCGTAGACCAATGTTGCTGCCGACACGATGCCAGCCACAACGGCTAGTACCACGAGCCCCTTGCCGGTTTTCGTCGCCGACTTTCCGGAACGCACAAACCAGATTCCGCCAAAGATGAGGGCGAGGCTCAGGAACGAACCGCTGACTATAGTCTGAGTTCGCGAAAAGCTCCCCGGCGAAATTAAGGCAGCCGTGTTGTCAGAACCGTCGTCGAGCTGATTAAGCTGGGCACGAAGCTGCTTGATCTGCGATTTTGGGATGATCAGGCGGGCTTCTTTCGCTTCGCTGTCGAGCCTGATCGACATACCGGTCTCGATCGATTTTGAGCTGTTTGGTTTCGGTTCTTTCGGTGGTTGAGGCCGTGCAATATCAGCAAGCGCGGCTACAGAAACCAAAAGCACCATACTGGTCAGGCAAATTAATCGTTTCATGTGATGTCTCCTTGTGTTTGGATTTCGTCCGAAATTATATCAGCATCATCCTGTCAGAACCACCTGCGGTAGCGGGTGGTTGAACGTGAGGTAAAATTCTTGTCGATTATATATTTCAATCCTAATCTTAAACCACCCGCTACCGCAGGTGGTTCTGACATTTGGAACGATTTGGGTTAAACTCTTTTGCATTATGCGCATACAATTAAAGAAATTTATCGAGGCGATGGATGAGAATTCGATCGCGATCATTCCGGCGGCCCATGAGGCGACGCGGAGCTACGATACTGAGTTCAAATTTCATCAGGACCCGGATTTCGTTTACCTGACCGGCTTCCCCGAAGCGGATGCCGTTGCGGTAATCGATCCCGCGTCTAAAAAGCCGTTCACGCTGTACGTGCGACCGCGCGATCCGCTCATGGAAACGTGGTTCGGTCGCCGTCAGGGCGTTGCGGGGGCGGTCAAAAATTACGGTGCGGACAAGTCCGTCTCGATCGAGAAATTCCCTGCCGATCTGGCTAAACTGGTCGACGGACATGACGTGCTTTATTACCGCTTTTCGGTCGACAAGGGCCTCGACCAACAAGTTCTAGGTTATCTCTCAAACCAACGCCAACGCCGCCTCAAGACCGCTTATCCGCCGCATACAATCAAGGATCCGACGATCATCACCGGCGAAATGCGGCTGCATAAATCGGACAAAGAGATCGCTTTTATGCAAAAAGCCGCCGACATCGCAGGCGAAGCCCACGTTTTGGCCATGAAAACGGTCAAGCCGGGAATGAACGAGGCCCAGGTCGAGTCCTTTATGGAAGCCTACATGCGTGACAAAGGCGCAAGCGGCGTTGCTTACAATTCGATCATCGGCGGCGGCGATAACGCCACGATCCTCCATTACATCGAAAACAACATGCCGCTCAAGGACGGCGATCTTATTCTGATCGACGCGGGGGCCGAATACGAGGGTTACGCCTCGGACATCACGCGAACATTTCCCGTAAACGCCAAATACACTAAGGCTCAGCGTGAGGTTTACGATGTCGTGCTCGATGTTCAGGAGCAATGCGTCGATTACACAATAACCGGAAACACGGTCAAAGCCCGACAGGAATTTTCGATCGAATTGCTCACTGAGGGAATGAAAAAATTGGGCTTGCTTAAAGGCAAAACGAAAGAGCTGATAAAGAAAAAGTCGTATTTGAAATATTACATGCACGGCGTTGGCCACTATCTCGGCCTCGATGTTCATGACGCCGGCCGATATTTTGTCGATCAGACTGCCAAGCAGTCACGACCGTTTGCTCCGGGCATGGTGCTGACCGTGGAGCCGGGCCTTTACATCCCCCCCGACGACAAATCCGCACCGGCTAAATATCGCGGTATAGGTGTCCGGATAGAGGACGACGTGTTGGTCACAAAGGACGGCAATCACAATTTAACCGGCAAAGTGCCGAAAGACCCAGACGAGATCGAAGCTATTATGCAGAAGCCCGCGCGCAAGTAGGGGCTTGCCTCACGGTATGCATCTCGAAGACGTAATAAAAAATCTTCCAGCACTCTTTGCCGCTCTGTTGGTGAGCATTCTCTTTGTGCAGTCCGGCCTCGATAAGGTGCTCGATTGGAAAGGCAATCTTGAGTGGCTTACCGGTCATTTTTCCAAAACTATTTTCGCCAAAACGGTACCACCAATGCTCGCGACGATCACCGTAATGGAGCTCGCGACCGGATTTTTAAGTCTGGCGGGGGTTATCTATTTTCTGGCGACAGGCTCGCTCATTCTGATATTCTACGCATCAATACTCGGCGCATTGACGATCGAAGCCCTGTTCTTCGGCCAGCGTGTTGCCAAGGATTATCCGGGAGCAGCGGTCCTATTACCCTATTTCATCTTGACGATCATATTGATGTATCTGACGAACCCCTTTCAAAATAAGATCTAGGACATTTCCGCTTCTAATTGACGGTGACCGGGAACTCATTGGCCGCCAAATTCGCTGCGATCCTTGTCGTTTTTGGCCTTTTGTTCCGCCATAAATTGCACGAACTCCGGCGTTTTTCGGATGCGATCTAAATAAGCATCGCGCTCGAACAGTGGGTAGTCCGGGAAGCCTCGCGCTGCAGTTTCTTTCAGCCATTTGACCGCCTCGTCGCTTTTCCCTTCAATAGCGTAAATACATGCGATATCGTACGTGGCGTGATGACGGGCCGGGTGGTTAGGCGGGCGTTTCTCAAATACTTGCGGGATCTCGGCCTCGGCCGCGGGAAAGTCACCTTTTAATGCAAACAGTAGAGCCCTGGACTCCAACAGCACCCGTCGATCCGGGACTGTCGCCTGGATCGTTGCGTGCAAGATTCCCCTCTTCGACAAAATCTCCGTTCCAAACCTTTTCGATCAGCTCGTCTTTGGAAAGCAGACGTCCAGGGTTTTCTGCAAAAGCGAGCAAGACGTCAAACACCTTTCCCGTCAACTGCAGTGCCTCGCCGTCGCAGTATAGTCCGGTTCGCCGGATCGACCTCGAAATTATCGAAAGCAAGTTGGTGACCGTTCGTCGAATGCCCGTTTTTACTGCCGTTTCTCGTTTCCAATTTTTTTCCAAAAAATTTCCGAAAATACGAAGGACACAAAGACGTCTTTATTGATAAAAAGTTTCTAACAAACGAATATTCCGATTATAGTCCTATTTCCCGGTAATACAAGGATTTTCGGTGAGCGGTTGTCGTGCTCACAAGAGTGGCACATTGATCTGATCCGAGAGTTTTGCCTCGGGTTCCCTGTCAGGTACTAGATCGGCTCGGTCGTGGACAAAACGCCACCGCCTTTTTTGGGAACTTGGCTTTTATTAATGTTAGAAAGGAGAAATTAAACATGTTGAAGAAAATGATGATCACACTCGCAGCTTTGATGATTTTTGCGGTCGTACCTGCATTCGCAGATGCAGGCTGTAAAAACGGTAAGTTTGTCGGGTCTTATACAAGGGTGCAGCTGAATCAGGATGTTTTCGGTGACGGCACAGTACTGCATACGTTCCTTACCCAGCTTACTCTGCACAGCGACGGCACGGCCGATCTATATAACACGGCATTGCTTGACTACGTTATCAATACCGGAACGGCGTCGCCATCTATCGGCAGTTGGACTTGCCGTCAGGACGGCAAATTGGTGGTAACGTTTCTTAACGCAAATTACGCGCCCGCAGTAGTCACCGCCAACGCTCCGAAGCCGGATATCGAGCTAGTCGCAAGTGTCCGGGGTACGTACTTGTTTTCCGTTGTGGACGACAACAATTTAACGAGGATCCAATTCAGAGGCAGGGGATATGATCCGCATCAGAATCCGACAGACCCGGCCGGCGGCACGCTTGGAATACTCCGCACCACACCGGTTGATTATAAAAGGCTGGCGGCATCTGACGCCGACTTGCTATTGCCGTAACGGTATTACGTCCTCAGTTCAATTGTTTTCAAGTCATTTTGATCTTAGCGGCGGCCACGAACACTCGGCCCAAGTTCGGGCCGCTATCGAGAATTCAGCTGATGACCCTCGGAAAACCCGGCGTCGATCCCTACTACGGTCGCGGAAGACTAAATGTCGCTCATGCGCTCGGTCTGCCGTGATAAAACAAATGATTGTCTGGCAAGATAGCTGGTCTAAAGACGATTCGCCGGATCGCGAAGCGTTTGTCATTACACATTCCGGAGGTAAAAAACATGCTCACGAATAGATCGATAGTTATGTACTTTGTATTGTTGCTCGCGGCGATGCCGCTTGCGGGGTCGGCACAGGTCAACCGGCGGTTTCCACTCTCGCCTTCGCAGATAATCCCGCCGTCGTCTTACGATACGGACAAGGAGCCGAACATCGAGGCCGCGGCGGATGCTCCGGCCCTTATTTTGTCCTCAATAGCTCGGGCAAATTCGTTGGTTTTTGCGTTGCCGCCAAGATCCTTGGTGATGTGTTGTCCGTCTTCAAACACCGCGAACAACGCCGTTTCGAACCGCTCGGCGGCATCCCTTTCGCCGATGTAACGCAGCATCTGGATGGCGGATAACATCAACGCCGTCGGATTGGCGATGCCCTGACCGGCGATGTCAGGCGCCGAACCGTGAACGGCCTCAAATACCGCTCCCAACTCACCGATATTCGCACCCGGAGCCAGTCCAAGACCGCCAATCAGCCCCGCGCAAAGATCTGAAATGATATCGCCGAAGAGATTTTCCATCACCAGCACATCAAACTGTTGGGGCCGCATAACGAGCTGCATACAGCAGTTGTCGATGATTTTATCATCGGCTTCGATCTCAGGATATTCCTTCGCAACGTCGTAGAAACACTCGAGAAACAGGCCATCCGAGAGCTTCATTATATTCGCCTTGTGCACCGCCGTCACTTTTTTACGGCCATTGTCGCGGGCGAACTGAAAGGCATATTTCGCTATCCGCGTTGAGGCCTTTTCGGTTATGATCCTTAGACTTTCGACGACCCCGGGAATGACAAAATGCTCGATTCCCGAATACAACCCCTCAGTGTTTTCACGGACGATTACGAGGTCAAGCTCCGGGTAGCGGCATTTGACGTTTGGCAGAGCCTTGACCGGACGAACATTTGCGTAGAGGTCGAGCGCCTTACGCAAACCGACATTGACAGAGGTAAAGCCTTTACCGACCGGAGTCATGATCGGCCCCTTGAGCGAGATCTTATTCCGGCGCATCGCCTCGATCGACGAATCGGGCAGCGTATTGCCAAATTTCTCTAGGGCCTGCGCACCCAATATCTGAGTTTCCCAGTCGATCTCGACGCCCGTCGCCTCGATCACGCGAACCGTCGCCGCCGTGATCTCCGGCCCGATGCCGTCGCCGGGGATTAGTGTAATGGTGTGTTTCATAAACTGTTTTGTCCTATAATCAAATTTACAACGGCCTGCGAATAAAGGCCAAATAGTGTTTCGATAATGAACTCAGATGTATTGATTATCGGTGGCGGTGTGATCGGCCTGAGCATCGCGCGCGAACTGCATAAAAAAGGTGTGAGGAAGATCACGCTACTCGAGAAAGGCGTCGTGGGACAGGAATCGTCGTGGGCGGCGGCGGGGATGCTGGGGCCGCAGGCTGAGGCGAATGAGGGCGGAGCGTTTTTTGACATGATGCTCGAATCGCGGGATCTTTACCCTGCGTTTGCCGCCGAATTGCTAGATGAAACGGGCATCGATATTGAGCTTGACCGTGCCGGAACGATGTATCTGGCATTTACTGATGAGGACGCCCACGAATTGCGAGAGCGTTTCGAGTGGCAGCGGCAAGTGGGACTTGCGGTAGAGTATTTATCGGCGGAAGAAGCACGAAAAGCTGAGCCGTTTGTCTCCACCGATGTCCGCGAGGCCCTGCTTTTTCCTCATGACTGGCAGGTCGAGAACCGCAAATTGCTCGATGCTCTACGTCGTTACGCCGAGATTAGCGGCATCGAAATTCGCGAAAATACTGAGGTTGAAAGGCTCGTAATCGATGGCGGCAGAATCACCGGTGGGGAAACCGCCGAGGGTAAATTTCTCGCCGACAAAACGGTGCTTGCAACCGGTGCATGGACATCGCTCATCAAACTTGGGATCGCGGATTCGCCGATAAAGATTGAGCCCGTGCGTGGGCAGATCGTCGCGTTTCGAACCGCCCAACGGATGTTCCAACACGTGATATACAGCCGCCGGGGATATATCGTGCCGCGTGCCGACGGACGTATTTTGGCCGGATCTACCAGCGAAAATGTGGGTTTTGATAAGTCGGTGACGGAATCGGCAGCGACGCGGCTGCGTGAAATCGCGTTTGAGATCGCCCCGAGTATTTCGGGTTTGCCGATCGCCGATCAATGGGCCGGACTGCGGCCATTCGCGGCGGACGGCTTACCGATACTGGGTGAGATCTCTGGATTCAGAGGGCTATTTGTGGCAACCGCTCATTACCGGAATGGTATCCTGCTGGCTCCATTGACCGCCCGGATCGTCGCCGACAGGATCGCTGACGGCACCGAATCGAGATATTTTACGGATTTTGGCCCTGGCCGCTTTAGCCTTCGCCGGGTGAGCGTCGCCATTTAGGAAAATATGTTCTTTTTTAGTGGATCAATTTCAATCCGGAAGGAACAAATTAGCCACGAATGCACGAATAGTTCATTCCGGGTGCGCAATTCAATTCATATTCGTACATTCGTGGCTAGCTCTTTTGCATTGCTTCTGATGCTGTTTTTTACGATCTGTGTTCCGGCACAGTCGGGTCGGATTATTCCTGTGGATGCTGCGAATCCACCCGCCGCAGCCGACCAAACCGTCAAGCAGATGTTTGAGGAGGCGAATGGTTATGTCCGGAAAAAAGGTGTCGAATTTGACGCTAAGAAAATACCGTTCAGCGAACGTCTGCTAACACAGGCGAAACTTGACCAGCGGCAACTGGCCGCTAAATTAGCGGCAACGGCGACAACCCGCACCGATTTGGCCGGTGAAGATTTTTACTATCTGGGAATGCTCCACTGGATCGCCGAAAACCTCGACGGCACATCGGAAAATTTGCGTAAATTCATCGCCATCGAAAATGCCGACGCGGTTCGCTCACAAACCGCTAGATCGATCATCGTCGTGATCGCGGCCAAGCAGAAAAAACTCGATGACGCCGAAAAGATGCTGGCCGAATATCTCGCCCGCGACCTGAAAAAGCTGACCGAACGCTCACGCATGGAAGGCGAACTCGCCAAAGCGTATCAGGCTCAAAAGAATTTCGTCCGCATGGCGCCGCACGCCGACGAAGGATACGCGGCGTCAAAAGGGTTGTTAAAAGACGCGGCCTCGCGGGCACGCGGGCTCGACGAAATCCTCGACGCCGGCATGCTGGTTTACGAGGCTTACCGCGATAGCGGGAATCGCCAAAAGGCCGAGGCCGGACTCGACGATATGCGGGCAACGGCGGTCGCAACCGGCTCGACGAGCTTTTATTACTACGCCGTCGATCAAAAGATCAAGTATCTCATCGAAACAGGCAGGAAGCCGTCGGCTCTTCAACTTTACAAATCGGCGATGTCGGATACCCCTAAGGATTTTCCGAGAAAAGACCTGCAAGAAGACGTACTGACGCGGCTCCAAAAACGTGAGCAGCATTACAAATTGCTCGGCGACACCGCTCCGGAATTGCCGATGATCGACTGGTGGTTTCCGGGAAAGGCGCGCTCCCTTGCCGACATGAAGGGTAAGGTCGTCGTACTCGATTTTTGGGCGACATGGTGTGCTCCGTGTTACGAGACATTTCCGGACCTGGCCGAATGGCAACAGGAATTTGGCCCCGAAGGTCTCGAAATCATCGGCGTCACGCGCTATTACGGGACCGCTGACGGTGTCGCCGCCGATAATCCGGCTGAGATCGAGTATTTGAAACGCGTGCGGCACGATGAAAAACTCCCCTACGATTTTGCCGTCGCCAAGGATCAGACGGAGCAGCTTTTGTACGGAGCGACGGGCCTGCCCACGGCTGTTGTCATCGACCGCAAAGGAATAATTCGTTATATTGAGACAGGTACGAGCGCGATGCGGCAGGCCGACTTGCGCTCCGCGATCCTCAAACTCCTGGCTGAAAAATAGACGAATGCCTAGAAATGGAAGCAATGGCCACCCGGCCAAAACCCAAGGCCTCTACGACCGCATCGCCGATGTGCAAAATCTGGCGATGAAGCTCAACGGCTACCGCGCGTCGGTCGCCAAGTATCTCAAATCATTACATTTGGACATCGGCCCCGCCTCGCTAGTGCTGGACGCGGGCTGCGGGACGGGTCTCGTCACGCTCGCATTTCAGGAAGCCGGTTACCGGCCGAAAAGGACCGCGGCCGTCGATCTCTCGCTAAAATCGCTGGCGGTCGCCCGAGATGAGTTTCGACAACGGCGGCGGCTGACGGACCGGACCGACACGCTCCAAGGTAACGTATTAGCGATGCCGTTTGCCGACGAGACATTCGACCTATTGCTGATGTGCGGCGTGCTCGAATACACGCCTCTTGATACCGGCCTTGCAGAGGCGGCCCGAGTCTTAAAAAAAGGTGCCCCGCTCGTCTTTTTACCGGTAAAACCTTCGGTCGTCGGCTCGGTTTTAGAGTTGCTCTATAATTTCAAGATCCACCCGATAGCCGAGGTTCGCTCCGCAGCCGGACGTTACTTCAACATCGTTGGCAACCACGAATTCCCGATCACCGAGCCGATCTCTTGGTCGAAAACCATTTTTTTGCTGGAAAAGAAATAAGGTGAGTCTTATAAATTGCCTCCACCTTCAGGTGGAGGTTAGATGTTAGTAGAAGCACCGGGCTTCGGCCCAAATTTGGAAAAAAGTTTCCGATTGGCTTTAGCCGCCTGCCGTTCTTATGTTTATTGGGCTAAAGCCCGATTATTTGTTATCACCTAACCTCCAGCTAAAGCTGGAGGCAATTTATGAATCAGACACCAAAGATCCCGCTAATAATCGGCCATCGCGGAGCCAGTGCAAACGCGCCCGAAAATACGCTGGCGGCGTTCCAAATGGCTATCGACGGCGGTGCCGACGGCACCGAGTTTGACGTGCAACTTGCCAAAGATGGTGTGCCGGTCGTGATACACGACGCGACGCTTCTTAGAACCGGTCTACGGCCGGAAAGCATCGCGAAAATGACTTCAAAACAGCTCGCCAAGATTGATGTCGGCTCGTGGTTCAACGCTAAGTTTCCGACACACACGAGCGCGGCGTTTGAACGTGAAACTGTTCCGACACTCGCTCAGGTTCTGGAGCTTTGCCGCGATTTTGAAGGGTTGATCTATATCGAATTAAAAGTAAACGTGCCGGACTACGTATCGCTCGCGGCGGCGGTTTGCGATGTCATTCGCGATTCGCCGCGTCTCCCGCAAATGATCGTCAAAAGCTTTAAGCTCGGTGCGATCCCCGCGGTTCGCCATCGATTGCCTGAAGTGCAGACCGCCGCGTTGTTCGAGCCCACGATCCTCGATTACCTCCGCCGCCGCAAATTCATGATCGCTCTCGCCCACGAATTCGGGGCTCATCAAATATCTCTCCACTATTCGCTCGTCACGCCGAAGCTCGCCGCCCTCGCCGCCGCAGCCCACATGCCCGTCACCGTCTGGACCGCCGACAACCCAAAATGGGTCCGGCGATGCCAGAAGCTCGGCATTCGCGCCATCATCACCAACGATCCCGCTAAATTGCTCGCCAGGCGTTAACGTCGCAAACAAGACCGCCGTGGGTCGGGAAAGCATAATCGCAAGTCATGCAGTTTGATTTTATTTTTGGCAAATTAGAGGCTTTGCGAATAAAATTTTGAATGAAGCAATTTTGAAAAACTTCGTGTAATCTTCGTGTTCCTTCGTGGTTAATTCTTTTACCGTTTTGATGAGCAGCGATAAATGATAAATCTTATTAGAACGGCCTCCGATAACCCTGATTTTCAGGAACTCGTCCGGCATCTCGACGCGGAGCTGCTGGTACGTGACGGCGACGAGGCTGAGTTTTATTTGCAGTTCAATAAGATAGACACGATCAAGCACGCGGTCGTCGCCTACGACGGGGAAGAGGCAGTTGGGTGCGGTGCCTTGCGGCCATACGACGACGGTAAAGCCGAGGTCAAGCGGATGTTTGTCGCGCTCGAAAAACGCGGCCGAGGCATCGCGTCGCAAGTGTTAATCGAGCTAGAAACATGGGGAGCCGAACTCGGCTTCAAAAAATGCATCCTCGAAACCGGCCACAAACAGCCCGAGGCCATCGCTCTCTACACAAAAAACGGCTACCATACGATCCCGAACTACGGCAAGTATCAGAATGTGGAGAATAGTGTGTGTTTTGAAAAGGAGTTGATAAAGGGTGGCCAGTAGCAAAATTAACTTCGCAGGAAGTGGCGATCAGATGATTTCGTGGTAGGCTGAAATCGCGAAGCTTAGGGTTTAAGCAACTTCCATAACTCTGCGTCAACTTTCTGTAAGTCTTCGTCTGAAAGTTTACCTATTTTTTTGATAACGCGATTTTTGTCAATAGCCCGCATCTGGAAAACCATGACAATTGAGATTTGTGTTAGACCGTTTTCCACCGACGGTTCGACTTGAATTGTAAACGCAAAACGGATTGCACTAGGGTTCGATGTAATCGGAGCGATCATCAACATCGGGGCACCGGCAACTTCTGTTTGCACCGCAATCACGGGACGACGACCGCTTTGTTCCCGTCCATATCACTAGGTGGCAAACTAACCAATAAGACATCGCCGCGAGCCATCAGCCTAATTCCCCTAAGCTCTTTTCAAAACTATGGAAATCTTCACTACTCGCCGCATCCCACTGTTCGAATTCAGCTTTCAGTTCATCGTCAGTATCCGTCTCGATAATGACCTGAACGCGGTCATGTTCCTTGAGTGTGGCGGGAACACCTGAAACAGGTTTGAAAATGCCGTGCTCGTAAATTGCTTCGACCATTGTGCTCATAGAAGACAATCTTATCATGATTTGTGTAGTTGTTAAGCCGTTTCTTGCCTCAAAACCACTTTCCGCATAAACTCGTTATGTAAACATAACTTCGAAGCTCAGGACTCATGAAATTACACAACGACATTCTCGGACTGATCGGTAACACGCCGCTGGTGCGGATCAATAACATCACCAAACAACTCAAGATAAAGGCGCCCATTTACGCCAAGATGGAGAGTCTTAACCCCGGTTACTCGGTCAAGGACCGTATCGGCGTTTCGATGATCGACTGGGCCGAACGCGAGGGCGTGTTGAAAAAGGGCGGCACGATTATTGAGGCGACCTCAGGTAATACGGGTATCGGACTGGCGCTGGTGGCGGCGGTTCGCGGCTATAAGTGCATTTTTATTTTGACTGAAAAGGCTTCGACCGAAAAGGTGCGATATCTCAAGGGCCTCGGTGCCGATATCGTCGTCTGCCCGGCGGCGGCAAAGCCCGGGACGCCGGACCATTACGTCGCGACGGCAAAACGCATTTCTGAGGAAACGCCGAATTCGTTCTACCCCGACCAGTACAATCACCCTGAGAATCCGGCGGCACATTACCGAACGACCGGCCCTGAGATCTGGAATGATACCGATGGGAAGATTACCCATTTTGTCGCGAGCATCGGCACGGGCGGCACGATCAGCGGGACGGGGCGTTATCTGAAAGAGATGAACCCGGACATTAAGGTCATCGGCGCGGATCCGTACGGATCGATTTTTAAGACCTATAAAGAATCCGGCTTTATCCCCGAGGCAACGCCCTATCTCGTCGAGGGCATCGGGCAAAATCTGCCCGTCGGCAACGCCGACATGAGCACGATCGACGAGATCATAAATATCACCGACCGGGAATCCTTTGACCTGGCCCGCCAGCTTGGGCGTCGCGAAGGCATTTTCTGCGGCGGCTCGGCCGGGACGATCTTTGCTGCCGCGTTAAAGGTCGCGAAGGATCTAGATGAAAACAGCCTGACGGTATTTATCGTTTGCGACACCGGCGAGCATTATTTGAGCAAATTCCACTCGGACGAGTGGATGAAGGAAAAACTCCTGCTCGAACCGCAGCGCATCACCGCCGGGCTGATCGCCGAAACCAAAAACGGCGCAAGTCCCCGCGAGTTGATTTCCGTGGCCCCAGGCGATCTGCTCAGCGAGGCCTTTGCCAAAATGACCGAGAGCGGCGTAACGCAGCTTCCTGTGATCGAAGATCACCGATCTGTTGGCAGCCTCAAGGAGAGCCGGATACTCACAAAACTGCTCGGCGACCGCGAACTGCTTAATGCCAAGGTCGCCGATGTAATGGATGCAAGCTTTCCGGTTTTCGAGGTTGACGCCAGCCTGAACGAGATCAAAGCCAAGCTGCAAAAGCATCCGGCCGTGCTGATCGAAGACTTCAAACGCATCACCGCGATCATTACGCGTTCGGACGTATTGGACATTCAGGGCTAACAAGTCTTAATATTTGTAGCAACCGATGAGCGACGATACCAAATCAGACGACAATACGGTCAGTGAATGGGCCATGCCCGAACCGGTTTTTCGCACAACGCCCGGACGCACGCCGCTCAAGGCAGATCATCTGCCCGATCCGACTGCGGAGATGCCGACCGAACCCGGCTTTAACAGTGCCCCGACGGTCGAAACGGAAGTTGCGCGATCTGCCGAATCGATAGACGTTTCGCAGGACGACATCCCTACCGAACCCGGTTTTCAAGATGCCCCCACGGTCGAAATCGACGGCCTGCAATCACTCGAAGAAGCGGAAATTCCGGTCGATAAACCGGCCAAGGTCACCGCCTCACCTGCCAAACCCAAAAAACGAGGCTGTGGCCGTTCGTTCCTGACGGTCGTCAGCCTGATCGTTCTGGCCGTTCTGGGAGTGGTGATCGCGTTGATCTACTTTATCTATTACAAATCTGCGGATACGGGACCTTTTTAGTTTCTACGGATGCGTCATGTCTTCGGCCTTAACCCATTCGTCAAATTCCTCGGGCGTCAGCAAAGCCATTCCGACTGCCGATTCTTTAAGCGAAATTCCCTTCTTATGAGCATTTTTCGCGATCTTCGCGGAGTTGTCGTAACCGATGTGCTGATTTAGGGCGGTTACGAGCATGAGCGAATTTTTCAAATAATGATCGATCTGGTCGCGGTTAAGCTCGATACCATTGATGCAGTAATCGACAAAACCGTGGCACGCATCGTGGATCAGCCGGACGGAATGCAGGAAATTGTGGATCATCACGGGCTTAAAAACGTTCAGCTCGAAATTGCCCTGCGAACCCGCAAAGCCGATCGCCGCGTCATTGCCAAAAACCTGCACCGTGACCATCGTCATCGCCTCGGACTGCGTTGGATTGACCTTGCCGGGCATGATCGAACTTCCCGGCTCATTTTCCGGCAGCGAAATTTCGCCGACGCCGCAACGCGGCCCGGACGCCAACCAGCGAATGTCGTTGGCAATCTTCATTAAAGATCCTGCGAGAGTTTTGAGTCCACCGGAGGCGAAAACAACTTCGTCGTGAGCCGACAGAGCGGCAAACTTGTCAGGGTGAGACTTGAACGGCAAACCAGTCAATTCGGCGATCTTCGTAGCCGCACGCTCGGCAAATTCGGGGTGAGCATTTAGACCGGTTCCGACCGCCGTACCACCTATCGCGAGATCAAATAATCCCGGCAGCACGAGATTTAACCGGTCGATGTCGCGGGATATAAGGCTCGCCCAACCACCGAATTCCTGCCCGACGGTCATCGGCGTCGCGTCCTGTAGATGCGTGCGGCCGATCTTGACGACATCTTTAAATTCCTGGGCTTTTGCGTCAATCGCGTCGTGAACTTTTTGGACTTCGAGAATGAGAGCTGTCATTCGCTCGGCGGCGGCGATGTACATCGCGGTTGGGAACGTGTCGTTCGACGACTGCGATTTATTAACGTCGTCGTTTGGATGAACCGGCGTTTTCGACCCCATTGCGCCACCGGCGATCTCGATAGCACGATTTGAGATGACCTCGTTGGCGTTCATGTTCGTCTGAGTGCCGGAGCCGGTCTGCCAGACACGTAACGGAAAATGCGCGTCGAGCTTGCCTGCGATAACTTCGTCGGCCGCCTGCACGATAAGGTTTTTCTTCTCTTCCGGCAGCTTGCCGAGATCGAAATTAACGATGGCCGCTGCCTTTTTCAGTGTCCCAAGCGCCCGTATGACCTCGCGCGGCATCACATCAAATCCGATGTTGAAATGTATCAACGAACGCTGCGTCTGCGCTCCCCAATACGCCGTCACCGGCACCTCGATCTCGCCCATCGAATCGGTTTCCGCTCGTGTACCTGTCGTTTTGTGTTTTCCTTCTGACATTTTTAACTTGCTAATACTTACTGTCGATTTTACACTAGATCGCAAGCTAGTAGAAAATCATTCGATTAACAGATATCCGATTTCTCCCGTGCGATAGAGAGGCTAAGTGAATAACTCAAACTTGCGCCCGGCACATCTCGCCGTCGCTCTGATTTTAGCCAACCTTTTGATCACCTTGCCCTTTCCTCTATTTGCCCAAGCTCCTTCTGGAGCGATGCTCGTCCCCTTTCGCAAAGGAGATAAATGGGGCTACAGCAACATTGATAAAAAAATCGTTATTAGTCCGATCTATGACTCCGCGGAGTTGTTCAGAGAAGGCTTAGCTCGTGTTTCACTGGGAAGACGAATGGGATTTATCGATAGTAGCGGAAAAGTTGTAATTCCGCTTACTTTCGAATTCGCACGCGATTTTTATGAGGGGCGGGCCCTTGTTTTTGACGGCAAACTGTACGGCTTTGTGGACAAGACTGGCCAGATGGTCATTCCGGCCAAATACAGGGAGTCGTCCTTCGGGTCCAACTTTCGCGAAGGTTTGGCCGTTGTCGAGTATCCTAACGAGAAGTCGGGATACATCGACGTCATGGGTAAAGAGATCACCGGGGCAAAGTAAGACCGAGCTTATCCCTTTTCGGACGGAATGGCGAGGGTTTTACTTGAAAAGGACAGTCTCACGTATCGTGAGGGCTTTATCGACAAGACTGGGAAAGAGGTGATTCCGCTGAAGTATCATGATGCGGACAGTTATTCTGACGGGCTGGCATTCGTCACCAAAAAGGAGGATCTCGCCGACAGTACCAAGTATAGTACCGGGTATATAGATAAAACGGGCAGAACCGTTATTCCTTTCGATTACGACCGCGTGTCTTGGGGGTTTTCCGAAGGGCTGGCCTTTGTTAGTATCGGTGGGTACCCCATTGATCGCGTCCTCGATCGGTCGGGAAACGTCGTTTTTAAATTTACGGGAAAATATCGCTTGGCGGGCACGGGATTTCACGACGGACTGGCGAGGGTGTCCGTGGGCGACAAGATCGGATACATCGACAAGGCGGGCAAAATGGTTATTCCACAAATTTATGATAAACACGATCGTTATGATCCTATTGCCCCATTCGGGAACGCTCCGGGCGATTTTTCCGGGGGTTTTGCCGTGGTCCGCCTAGCAGACAAATACGGCGTGATAGACACGAGCGGTAAGATGTTAACGCAGTTTAAGTACGCCAGCATCCCGCATATATACGATGAAGGGTTCGCCCGTGTGTCTTGATAAGGACTGCTATCACGGCGGGTATATTGTGGGTCGCGATGGAAAAGAGTATTTCGAGCCTTAATCGGCGTCGTTAGTAGACTCGCCTAGGAAGTAGCCTCGGTAGGCAACCGCGCGGCGAGCCATGCCGCTGTGCCGCCCGTTACATTATAGAGCGTCTTAAATCCGGCATTTTCCAATATGCTGGTGCCGATGCTTGAGCGGTAGCCGCTCTGGCAGATGACGTAAGTAGGAACCTGCGGATCGAGCTTATCGAAATCGACGGCAAGCTTGTCGAGCGGGATGTTGACTGTTCGCACCGCATGGCCGCTGTTATGCTCAGCCGCACGGCGGACATCGACGAACTGGAGATATTTTCCGGTTTGGATAAGTTCGTTTACGTTTTCGACCGAAACCTGCTCTACTGCTTTTTTGTCGCCTTCAAAATCAGCGATTAGGCTAAATCCGCTTACAGTTTCGTGGCCGACGCGGGCGAGCCGCATGACCGCCTCGCTAACCTCATCGGTGGTTTCGACGACGATAGCGATAGACGCTCCGATCTGGATCAAGGTGCCTGCCCATGAGGCAAATTGGCCACCGAGCCCGATGTTTATTGAGTTAGGAATATGTCCGGCACCGTATTCGGCATTCTGCCGGATGTCGATCACGACGCCTTCGAATTTGCTGACCTCTTCTGACGACAACTCACGCGGCTTTGCAAGATCGGTCAGCGGAGCGGATCCCGCGAGGTTTTTTGCGGCACTTTTGGGAAAATACGCCGGCACTTCGGGCTGGTCAGCCGCGACGATCTTTACAAATTCTTCCTTTGACATCGGTTGGAGCGCGTAGTTAAATTTGCGCTGAACCCCAAGCGTTGACCACGTTTCCTTCGACAGCGATTTACCGCAGAGCGAACCCGCACCGTGGGCCGGATAAACTTCCGTTCCGTCAGGAAGGCCAAGAATTTTATTGTGCAACGAATCGTAAAGCATCTCGCCCATCTGTTGAGCGGTAAACCCCTTTGAGCCGATCAGATCGGGTCGGCCGACATCGCCGATAAAGAGCGTATCGCCGGTGAACATTTTTAGCGGCTCACTAGTGTCCTGCGTGTTTTCGGCAATAATTGTAATTCCCTCAGGCGTGTGGCCTGGTGTTTCGAGAAACCGCAGCTTGATCTGCCCCACGTAAAGCTCATCGCCGTCATTTACCTTATGTGTTGGAAACTGCGTACTCGCCCGCTGTCCATAGATGATCTCTGCACCGGTTTTTGCCGAAAGCTCGACATGCCCGCTGACAAAATCAGCGTGCGAGTGCGTCTCGATCACATACTTAATCCGCTGCCCATTTGCCGCGGCCTCGTCCAGATATTGCTGCACATCCCGCTGCGGATCAATAATCACCGCCTCGCCGTCGGAGCCGAGGTAATACGATGCGTGGGACAGGCATCCCAAATAAAATTGCTTGAAATTCATGCCAAAATTCTGAGCCGTTTTCGTCTTAAAACCCATTATACGCAATATTTCATTTTTGATCCCTGATCCGGACGATATCGCGGAACAGTGCCACCGACAAAGGCGAATTGTCTGCCATCTCGTGACCAGGCAAAATTGTAAAGTCTTTCTTTCGCCACGTCGGACTCAGTTTTGTTGACGTGGACGGACGCGTCCTGGCTGAGAAAGCGGTCTCGATCGAGACAGGCAAAGCCGCCTTTCTTGATGTCGGCATCATTGACCCAAATATAAGAAACGCAGGCGTTCGTGCCGTCGTCATCGTTGACCCTAACGTCCGCACTAATATCGCTCCGCCGGTCGCTCCGTCAGTCGAGGTTTTCAATACCGAAACCGGAAAAACGGCCCTGCTCGATCCCGGTTCGATCTATAGTTTCAACCCGCAGCCCGACCCTGCCGGATTTGGCATGATCGGCATTGCCGACAATCAAACCGCACGGATCAACGTCGCCTACGTCGGATTTCATTCGCCGCCGTCGGAACATGCTGCGCCGTCAGATTTCCCTGCGGTAGGCGTCACGATGCAGTTCGTCAACGGCAACGGGCGCGTCATGGCCGAGTCCAGGCAGAACATTGAGTTTGGCAAAGCGGTCTCGTTCGATCTCCCAGCCGGAGCATCGACTGGGGGTGCTCGGCAACGCCTGCGTGCCGTCGTCCTCATTGACCCGAACATTCGCAACATCACGCCCTGCATTATGCCGTCGGTCGAAATCCTAAATAACGAAACGGGCAGAACCGTCGTGTTTTATCCGGGCAATTTGATCGACGGAGCAAGTGTGGCTCCTCCCCACGAACAGGCAAATTACGGCAGCCGCCGGATCGCCGGCGGCTGCTATAAGTTGGTCGTAACCTCGCGTAAATTCCGGTTTGCATTGACGCAAATCTCCGTTTCCGCTCAGGTCCACAATCTGATTTTGATCGGTTTGGAATAATTTAAATATCCCAGTCCTTGCACGAATGACACAAATAAAAAGAAACTTATTAGTGCTATTTGTGTAATTCGTGGCTAAACCCTCTTGAACTTATGTTACAAAGTACCAGTCCAACCACGACGACGGGCCGTCGCGGTCACATCGAGTAACATACTCGATCACTAACCGCGGCGGCTCGTCCTCTTCACCGGGCATTACAAAAGCACATCGCCACGTTTCGCATATTCGTCCGCGATCTTACGCGTACAGGATCTCGGATCGAATTCGTTATCTTGCATATTTCGCCGGACTTTCGCGAAATCTCGCTCCTGACAATAGTTCGAAAAAATTATGAGCCAATTCTACTCTTGTTTTCGCGTAATAGATAGGCGAACATTTATGCGAAACCTAATTATTGCACGGAGAAAATTATGAAAACGAGAATAATTTTAGCCTTGTTCATATCGCAAATTGTATGTTTTTTCGCTCCGCAAACGGCTTTTTGCCAAACGGAAACGTTTGACATGGTTACATATACGGCTCCGAAAGGGTGGACGAAAACGCCGAGAAAAGACGCCGTAGTTTTCAGCGATTTAAACAAAACTGCCAATGCCTTTTGTGTAATGACGCTCTATCCGGGCACTGCAAGCAGCGGCTCGGCGTCAAAGGATTTCGCCGTTGATTGGAAAACTTTTGTCTCAAAACCATATAAAACCGAAGAAAATCCGAAAACGGAAACGCAGACCGGCGACGGTTGGACGATAACCACTGCCGTCGCATTTATCGAAATTGACGGCACCAAATCTCTGGCGATGCTGACGGCTTTCAGCGGATATGGAAAAAATACGAGCATTTTGGTGATTTCCAACAGCGAAACTTATACCAAACCTGTCAGTGATTTTTTGCAAAGCGTCAAACTCGATAAAACTCCATTGGTAACCCCGTCGCCCATCGCACAAGCACCTCCAACTACGCCCGTTGCCAATTCGTACAGTCCGGCAGCATTGGTCGGGAAATGGGGTAACGGGATCGCGGGCAATACGGTATCAGGCAGTATTGTTACTTATGGAAGCAACGCCACCCAAAAATATTATGAATTTAACGCAGACGGAACTTATAGTTTTATCTACAGTGGTTATTCCGGTTTAGCCGGGCGGGCGGGTTCCTTTCACATCACAACAAAAGAAACGGGCGTATATAAGTTGAATGGTGATTCAATGACGATTACTCCCAAGCAAAGTCAAACCGATTCTAACAGCGGCGGCCTTAAAAACAATCCGTTGGAAGTAGTTACTTACCGCTGGACTATTCACTATTTTGAAGGAATTCAGAGTTATGCTTTGATTTTGCATCCCGAGCATAAGACAAACCGCGACGGGGGTTTTGATTACGTTCTTGCATTTCCCGATTCGTATAGTTATTCGCAGATAAAATAAGGAGTTGGTATGAAAGACTTGAAAATTATTTTAGTCGTGCAGATCTTATGTTTGTTTGCCGCACAAGCGATCTTTTGCCAAACGGAAACTGTTGACGTCATTCAATATACACCGCCAAAAGGTTGGGCCAAAACCTTGAAAGAGGGCGCGGTGGTCTATACCGATGTCAATAAAACGTCGGGCGCTTTTTGTGTTCTTACCGTTTACGCCAGTGGGCCGAGCGCGGGGAGCCCGCAAAAGGACTTTGCCAACGAATGGAAGGAATTTGTCGTCAAGCCCTTTAAAGCAGAACCGAGTCCGAAAACCGAAACACAAACCACTCCCGATGGTTGGCAAGCTACGGTAGGCGGGACACAGATCGAAACGGAAGGCGGGCTCAAAGGCATAGCGCTTTTGACCGTTTTCAGCGGCTATGGAAAAACGGCCAGCGTTCTCGCAATTTTTAACGACGAAACATTCCTGGCTCAAGCGACTGCGGTTATTGATGGCATCAAATTGGATAAAACCAAAGCCTTAGCCAAAACGGCTCCGCCGGTCCAAAACAATCAGGGCGATCTCAGCACAAGAGATCCGTTTCCGGATAAGCCAAATCGCGGGCCGCAGGAGCCATTAGCAGGGCCGTTGAAAAATTCGATCACGATGAACGACCTTGCCGGAAATTGGTCAGAGGGTGGTGCCAACGTGATTTCATACGTTAATCCGAGTAGCGGCAATTATGGCGGTACGGACACTACATTCTTTAGCGATTACTACGCGATCAAGGCGGATGGCACGTTCGAGAGCCGATTTCAGGGGCGGACCGCTAATCATACCGTCCGCGAAACGAGCACCGGCACGATCACACTTTCCGGCGGGTATATCTCCCTCAAGTACACCGGCGGTGAGAACCGTGGAACCTACAAGTATCAGTTCATCTCCTATATGGTACTGCCGAACGGCGGGGCGGTACTCACGCTTATTCACGTAGGGGAAAACGATGCAGGATACAGCCCCGACGCTTTGATACAGGTGTGCGGCCACGCTCACGCCTACATCACCTGCGGCCCCGGCATTGAATGGATTCGCAAGCCGGCGAAGTAGTTTTGTAATGAAAAGGAATTTTAGTTAGAGGGAGCATGTTGTTATGACCAGGTTTTTTTACAGATTGAGCTTTAGTTTTTTCGTCTTTATGGCCTTAGGTGCGCTCGTCCCACTGACGGCACTCGGCCAAACCGAGAAGTTAGGCATTGTTAAGTACACGCCGCCAAAGGGCATGACCAAAACGCTCAAAGAGAACGTCGTGGCATTTAGCGAGTTTAATGAAAAAACCGGGAAATACTGCATCATTACGGTGTACGGAGCAACGCCGGGCAGCGGAAGCTCCGAGGGTGATTTTAAGAGCGAATGGAACAATCTGTGGTCAAACAAATAACGACCGAAGAGATAAGTCCGAAAACTGACACGACCGTGGCCGATGGCTGGACGATACTTGCAGGCGGTTCGGCGGTTGAATCGGGGGCGGGCAAGGCAGTTGCCTTTCTGACGGTTATCAGCGGTTCGAGTCGGACCATCAGCATACTGGCCGTCTTTGATGATCCGGTCTACTTGAAACAGATCAGTTCCTTTATCAGCGCCATAGACGTCGACAAGCCCGCCGCACCGGCAAATAATACGGCATCCGCATCTGCCGCGACATTTGACAGCTCAGGCAGAATCATCGTTCCCGCACCGACGCGTCAGTTAACTCTTGCGTATCTCGCCGGAGAATGGGGCGAAGCTACGGGAAACATCTCGACCGCATACGTTTACCGAGACAGCGGCGCCTCTGCCGGAACCGACTCATGGCACTTCAGCAGCAAATGGACTTTCAAGGCAAGCGGAACCTGGAGCAACGATTTCTTCGAGGTAAGAAACGGCAGGGGAAACGCCGATGTCACCGGCGGCCCCCTAAGTGTGGTTGGAAGGGTCATTTATATGAAGCGGCCTAAAAGCACGGCAAAATACGTCATCCGCGGCTGGATCGAGCTTCCAAACATGACCATTTTGAGAGTTACGGGCCCATGGTATGAGGATGTTGACGGACGGAATGATGAAATTCCGGAAAGGTCATTCACAGACCCGGAATACGGATTCTCTGCGAATTGGGTTCGCAAGAAATAGGACCGGCCCGATATCAGTGTGGCTGTCCGATGACTTTGGATCGGATGGGCGGAAGCGCGAGTAAACGTCGTCATTCCACTGGAGCGTTTGCCTCTTTCCACGCAGCCCAGCCGCCGTCCATCGACCATACGTTTACATAGCCCATTTTCAGCAGCATATCGGCGGCGAGAGCGGACCGGTAGCCGCCGCCGCAATACAGCACCAAAACCTGATCCTTGTCAGGAAAGGTCTGTGCGATATCGCGCTCGATAATGCCTTTCCCCATGTGCTTTGCCCCGGCGGCGTGACCGGCGGCAAACTCGTTGTCTTCGCGAACGTCGATCAGTATCGCTCCGGAAGTGATGCGTGCCCGGGCCTCGTCGACATCGCACTCGAGGATTCTGCTTTTTGCGTCATGTACTACGGCTAGAAATTCTTCGGAATGTATCATAGTGGCGTCAGTGTAACGCAATTGTGAAAGCATTCGCTAGCGTCGGATTCACTAAACTCCTATAATGGAGTTATCTTGAATTTTTATTTATCGAACGAGGTAAAATACATTGGCAGAACAATTTGACGTAACAATTATTGGTTCGGGCCCAGGCGGCTATGTCGCGGCGGTACGAGCAGGACAGCTTGGATTAACAGTAGCAATTATCGAAAAAGAACCGGACGCTCGTCTCGGCGGCACATGCGGATTACGAGGCTGTATCCCGACCAAGGCTCTGCTAAATGCCGCTCATCTTTACGACAAGGCGTCGCATTTTGAGAACTACGGGCTGAAAGTCACCGGCCTGAGCTTCGATTGGGCAGGCGTACAGAAATACAAATCAGATGTCGTCGCGAAGAACTCGGCCGGCGTGACCTATCTGATGAAAAAGAACAAAGCCACGATCTTTAACGGCTTTGGCAAGATCGTCGGGAAAGGCAAGGTCGAGGTCACCGCTGCCGACGGCAAGAAACAGACCATTGAGACCAAGAACATTATTATCGCGACCGGCTCGGTCGTGCGTCCGATTCCCGGATTCGAGACTGACGGCAGACAGGTCGTTAACTCGGACCACATTCTCGAACTGACGAGCGTTCCAAAATCGATGATCGTGATGGGTTCGGGTGCCGTAGGTGTTGAGTTTGCAAGTGTTTATGCGCGCTTTGGCTGTGACACGACGGTTATTGAATTGCTCGACCGCATTATTCCGATCGAAGACGCTGACGTTTCTAAAGAACTCGCCCGCTCGTTCAAAAAGCAAGGCATCAAATGCGAGACCGGAATCAAGCTCGACAAACTCGAAAAAGGCAAAAAGAGCGTCAAGGTTTCCGGCAAAAATGCGAAAGGCGAATCCGTCACTTTCGAAGCCGAAATGCTGCTCGTCGCCGTCGGGCGTATGCCGCTGATCGAAGGCGTTGGACTTGAGAACACCAAGGTCGTCGTCAACCCTCGCGGCACCATCAAGGTCAACGGCTATTGCGAGACCGACGAGCCCAACGTTTACGCCATCGGCGATGTCGTCGATACGGCATGGCTTGCTCATCTTGCATCGAAAGAAGGCATTCTCGTCGTCGAAAAGATCGCCGGTAAAAAGGTCGAGCCGATCAATCAACGCCTCGTGCCAAATTGCACCTACTGCGACCCCGAAGTCGCCAGCGTCGGACTAACCGAAGCGAAAGCCATCGAAGCCGGTTACGACGTAAAGGTTGGTAAATTCCCGTTCTCAGCATCGGGAAAGGCCCGCATCCTCGGCGAAACCGACGGTTTCGTCAAGATCGTCTCCGAGAAGAAATACGACGAGGTCCTCGGCGTCCACATCATCGGCCCGCACGCCACCGAACTCCTAGCCGAAGCCTGCGTCGCCATGGCCCTCGAATCCACCGCCGACGAACTAGGCCGCATCATCCACGCCCACCCAACCGTCTCCGAAGCCGTAATGGAAGCAGCCGAAGGCGTGCATGATCTGACGATACATATGTAAAACAATTTATTTTACGTGCAAGTTAATGAAACTCAACTTGATATTGCTTCTTTTAATTACATTTACCCTTGTAGGTGTTGGATTGGTTTCTGCACAAACCGTACTTTATCGAACATATAAGGAACGTGGAATAGCTGCTTTTGAAGCCGGTAATATTCCGGCAGCTACACAACTTTTTCAATCGGCTCTTGCAGAAGCACAAAAATTAAAGGACGAAGGGTTGATTGCGGACGGCAACACCGATCTTGGTAATGTTTACTATTCTGCAAAGAATTTTCCAGCAGCAGAACTGTGCTTCCAGACTGCAATCCAAATTTACACAAAAATTGATGGGGAAGATGGCACACGAGCCGCTTATCCAATGAATAATCTTGGACTGCTTTATACAGACCAGAAAAAATGGGATCGAGCGGAGGAATTTCTTCGTAGGACTATTTCAATTCGAGAAAAAGAGCTTGGATCCACCGATGCTAATGTCGGCATAACAATGATTAATCTTGGGAAGCTTTACAGTGAGCAGGACAAATATGTTGAAGCGGATGCAGTATACACGCAAGCCTTGCAGATACTTATGGCCTTTCCGGACGAGAAGGATAATATCCTTATGTGCTTGCATAATTTGGCACTAACTACTGAATCCTTAAACAGCTTCAAAAGGGCTGAAGCTTCCTACAAAATGATTATTTCGATAAACGAAAAAACTTTTGGAAGTAAATCTAAAGAACTAATCCCCAATTTAACTGACTATTCCTCTTTCTTACGACGAATAAAAAGAAATATTGATGCAAATCAGGTTGATGGTCGTATTAAATTGATTCAAAAATCAAAATAGGCATTTTTTCTTCTAATGACAACTCAAACATCCTATCCCCGCAACAAGATCAAGATACTGCTGCTTGAGAATATCTCCGACGCAGCAGTCGAGGAGTTGCGTGCGAGCGGCTATGCCGACGTTAAGAAGGCGGGCGGTGCGCTGAGCGAGGCAGAGCTTATTAAGGCCGTAAAAGGCGTGCATTTGCTTGGGATACGATCGAAGACGCAGATCACGAAAAACGTGATCGAGGCAGCGGACAAGCTGCGGGCGATCGGGTGTTTTTGTATCGGCGTCAATCAGGTTGATCTCAAGGCCGCGACTGAAAATGGAGTTGCTGTATTTAACGCCCCGTATTCGAATACGCGTTCGGTGGCCGAGTTGATCATCGGGCTGAGCGTAATATTGATCCGCAAGATCGCCGATAAAAATACGGCGGCGCACAACGGCGTTTGGATGAAAGACGCGACGGGCAGTTTTGAGCTTCGCGGCAAAACTTTGGGAATCGTCGGCTACGGCAACATCGGTTCGCAGGTCTCGACCATGGCCGAGGCGATGGGAATGCACGTTGTGTATTACGACATCGCGACCAAATTGCCGCTGGGTAACGCGAAGCAAGAACGCGATCTCGGCGAGCTGCTAAAACAATCCGATATCGTGACGCTCCACGTCCCGTCGGACGCAACCACTCGGAACATGATCAACGCCGAAACACTAAAGTCCTTCAAAAAAAGGGGCATTCTTATCAATCACAGTCGGGGCGATGTGGTCGATCTTGACGCGCTGAAAAAGGCGCTCGACAAAGGCTGGCTGGCGGGTGCAGCCATCGATGTTTTCCCCGACGAACCCGAAAAGAACGGCGATGCGTTTACGACGGTGCTACAGCATCTGCCGAACGTCATCCTCACGCCGCACATCGGTGGCTCGACCGAGGAAGCACAGGCCAACATCGGCCTCGACGTTACCTCAAAACTGGTCAAATACCTCGAACTTGGCATTTCGCAGGGCTCGCACACCGTACCGTCGGTCAGCCTGCCGCCACAAGCCGGAACGCATCGTATTTTGCATATTCACCGTAATATTCCGGGTGTGCTCGGCCAGATAAATTCGCGGCTCTCGAAAGGCGGCATAAACATCGTCGGCCAGTATCTCAAGACCAACGAAGACATCGGCTACGTGATACTCGATGTCGACAGCCGCATCTCGCAAGAAGCGTTTGAGATATTAAAAGGCGTTAAGGGAACCTTAAAAGCTCGACTAGTTTATTAGTTTGAGCATCTAATAGGTAGGTTTTGAAAACTTAGTGGTGAAGTTGTGTCTGATCGCCGGGTTATTATTTAAAAAGGGGTTGCTGTTATGAAGGTCTTGTCTACTTCTCGCGTTTCGTTTGTCACACAAATTTTATTATCGACGTTGGTCACCGGGTTGATGATCGTTCAGCCGTGTGCGTCGTTTGCGACCGCGCCTGAGCGCGAATTTACCGGACCGGCTCTGACGGCTGACCAAAAGATCGGCCAGGCATTGACGCGACTGTCATTCGGTGTGCGTCCGGGTGATTTTGACGCGGTGAAAAAGATCGGCGTTGCAAAGTACATCGAGCAGCAGCTCGACCCCGACTCGATCGACGATTTGGCTCTCGACAAACGACTGGCGAAACTTCCGACCCTCACGCTTTCAAATCCGACTATGGCGGAGCAGTATAATCCGCCAAAACCGACGCCGACGCCCACCCCTTCTCCAACGCCAGCCGTTGCAGCGGCTGCGGTTGAGGCTCCGAAGATGGACGCAGCTACCCCGATGACGGACGCGACGATGATGACATCTACTGTTGCTGCTGCTGCCGCTGCAACATCTCCATCGCCTACGCCAGCGGCGAAGCCTTCGCCGACGCCGATACCGAAAACCCCCGGCATGGTCGTCACAGAATTGCAGCGTGCAAAGCTGCTCCGGGCGGTCTACAGCGAACGGCAGCTAAGTGAGGTAGTTGTCGATTTTTGGGAAAATCATTTCAGCATTTACGCAAACAAGGACGCCGACCGCTGGCTGCTGACGGGTTTTGACCGCGATGCGATCAGGCCGTTTGCGATGGGGCGTTTTCGCGATCTGCTTGGGGCGACTGCACATTCACCGGCGATGCTGTTTTATCTCGACAATTGGCAATCGACCGTTTTGCACGAATATCCCGCTACAAAAGACAAACCGGCCCGCAAAACCGGCGGCATAAATGAGAATTACGCCCGCGAATTAATGGAGCTCCACACGCTCGGCGTTGACGGCGGCTATACGCAAAAAGACGTGCAGGAAGTTGCCCGCTGCTTTACCGGGTGGTCGATCCGAAACCCAAATCAAGAGGGTCTCTTCGTATACAATCCGGGCCAGCACGACAACGGCGAAAAGACCGTGCTCGGCACGAGGATCGCAGCTGGCGGTGGCATAGGAGACGCCGAAAAAGTGCTCGATATCCTCGCCAAACACCCGTCGACAGCACGTTTTATCGCGACCAAACTCGCCCGCAGATTCATCGGCGACAACCCGCCAAAAACAGTTGTCGACCGTGCGGCCTCGGTCTTTTTGAAGACCGACGGCTCGATACGCGAGACGCTTAAGAGCATTATTGATTCACCGGAATTTTCCAGTCCTGCCGCTTTCGGGGCAAAGGTTCGCACGCCCTTCGAATATGTCGCCGCATCGCTGCGAGCAACCGCCGCCGAGACCGACGCGAATCGGCCGATTCTCGATTGGGTATCAAAAATGGGCCAGCCGATCTTTGGACGCGTGACACCCGACGGCTATCCCGATATGAGCAGCGAATGGCTGTCAAATAACGACCTGCTTGCACGCTTTAATTTTTCGGTCGCCCTTTCAGCAAACAAAATCACCGGCACTAAGATCGACGCCAAGAAGCTGCTGGACAACACGCAGCCTCCAAACCCGGGATCGGTTGTCGCCGCTCTGACCAAACTGATATTGATGGACCAGGTTTCAAAACATACAAAAGATGCTCTCGATAAAGCTGCCTCAGAGGCCGCTAAATTAGCTTCGATGCCTTCGTCCGCAACACTGATGTCCAATACTGGCGTCGTTAAACCAAGTGCGTTTGCCGTAGACCCAAAAATTTCCGCGGACAACTACGTCTCGCAGCTTCTCGCATTGACCCTCGGTGCACCTGAATTTCAGCGAAAATAACCGTATAATCGGAGAATGACGCGAATCATTAAAACACTACTGCCCTTCATGGTAGTAGTGTCTCTTTTTTGCTCTCCGGTTTTTTCCCAATGGATCAAGCAAACCGTCAATACAACGGCCGGCTTTCGCGGCCTGTCGGTCGTCAATGAAAAGATCATCTGGGCCAGTGGCAACGGTGGCACGGTGATCAGAACCATTGATGGCGGAGTTTCGTGGAACGTAATCAAGTTACCAGATGCCGCGAAATTCGACTTCCGCGACATCGAGGCCTTCGACGCAAATACTGCCTACATCCTGAGCATCGGCAACGGTGAATCGTCACGGGTATATAAAACAATCGATGGCGGATCGACCTGGAAACTCCAATTCAAGAACAGCGATCCAAAAGCCTTTTTCGATGCGATAGCCTGTTGGGACCGGAACAACTGCATTGCCATGTCCGATCCGGTCGATGGTGAATATGTCCTTATCTCAACGAAAGACGGCGGTGCAAACTGGAAACCCCTCGTCAGCAGCCAAATGCCCGCCGCCAAAGACGGCGAAGCGGCCTTTGCCGCCAGCGGCACCTGCCTCATCACACAAGGTAAAACGAACGCATTTATCGTCTCCGGCGGCAACGACGCTCGCGTCTTCTCCTCGACCGACCGCGGAATGACGTGGAACGTTTCGCCGGCCCCGATCATAAAAGGCACAGCGGGCAGCGGAATATTTTCGATCGCGATGATCGACGCCAAAAGCGGAGTGATCGTCGGTGGAAATTATGAAAAGCCTTCCGAAAACAAGAATAATCTTGCTTTCACCGTCGACGGCGGGAAAACTTGGGCGGCTGGTTCCGGCCTTACTGGTTATCGCTCCGGCGCCGCCTATATCGGCCGGAAGACAATTGTCGCGGTCGGCACGTCGGGTTCCGATATATCTTCAGACGGTGGCACGAAGTGGAAAAATATAGACAAGGCTAGCTATAATTCAGTTCAAGCAAAAGGCAAGAATTTTGTCTGGGCCGTCGGCGACAAAGGCATGGTCGCGAAGATGAAATAACCGATGCAGAGTTTCATAAGCGTTCCATTCAAAACCGAAAGCGGCATGTCTCAGGTTAACGGCGTGGCGAAATTTTCGCCTGCCGGGATCGTACTTGAATTTGAAAGCAAGCTATTCGGCCTGATCTCGACCGGCGTGAAAGAGGCTCGGCTACCTCTAGGCGAATTGCATGATGTGAAATTCAAAAAAGGCGTGGTGAAACGCGGGGCAAAGATCGAGATCAGGCTCAACTCGTTTGCCAGACTCACCGAGGTGCCGAATCAGGAAGGCAAGATAGTTTTGAAGTTGTTCCCCGACGATTTCGAGCGCGCCCGCGACGCCGTCGCCCTTATTGAAAAAGAAATGGCCGAGCACCAGGCATCGCTCCCACCACCGCACCCGCCGCTCAGGTCGTTATTTGATGAGAGCGAGGATGATACGCAGGAATTGGACAATGGGCTATAATTTTTTTTAGAGGCCAAAAATGCAAACCATATCACTTGAAATACCTGCAACGACATTTGCTGCTCTTGGCGAGACGCCGAACGAATTCGTCGCCGAAATGCGGGTTGCGGCAGCCGTCAAATGGTACGAGTTAGGCCGCCTGTCGCAAGGAAAGGCCGCCGAGGTCGCCGGATTGACCCGCTCTCGGCCTTTATAGATGCACTCTCGCGATTTAAGGTCTCACCCATTCAAATCACTGCCGACGAACTAGCTCGCGAACTAAAAGATGTTGATTGAAAAGGTGGTTATTAACGCCTCGCCATTCATCTTGCTATGCAAAAGCGGCTTGGTTGAAATCTTACCGGAGTTGTTTTCTGAGATCGGAATGCCGAAATCAGTCGCAAATGAGATTAGTCACGGTGATGATATTGCCGCCCAACGATTATATGTTTTTGAAAAGACTGGGCTCATAGGTTGTTCAGAAGTGCTTTCTGACGAAGTGTTGGCCTGGAATCTAGGCGACGGAGAAACAGAAGTATTGAGCGTCGCGTATGAAAGCAAGAATACTCTCATTGCGCTCGTTGATGATCGAGCAGCCAGAAGATGTGCGGAGACGCTGAGCATAAGAACAATCGGAACTGGCGGGGTCCTAATTTTGGCAAAAAAAACGAGGATTGATTACATCTGTCGCCTCCGAACTTAAGAAACTCGAATCTCTTGGTTGATACATTTCAAACGAAGTTTTTAATACAATTATCGATGAAGCCGGCGAATTCCTAATTGAATAGGCAAGGAGTATGAGCAAGAAAAAGGATAACGAAACTGAGGTGCGGGATCACTACGATTTTTCGGGAGATGTTCGAGGAAAATATGTCGAGCGTCTCAAAAACAGCGGCCAAATAATCCTACTGGAACCCGATGTGGCTGAGATTTTTACCAGTTCCGATTCCGTCAACGAGACACTTCGCGGGCTTTTGCCTATCATCCGCTCTCAAGCCGATAAAGTCCATCAACACTAGGTCTCAGCGTCCTCCGCGATCTCTGCGTTAAAATAAATTCTAAACGCAGAGACCGCAAAGATCGCAAAGTTATTGCCCTGCCGTCAATCGCGGATCAGGTGCCGCCTGCTTAATCATATACTCATTTGGCGGTGTGCCGCCGAGCAAATACCGCACAAAATAATCCCAACGCCGCCGCATCATGTATGAACTGGCCCCGCCGTAGCCATGGCGGGCGTTCGGGATCATGAGCAGATCGAAATCCTTGTTCGCTTTGATCAGTGCATCGACGACGAGCAGCGTGTTGCTTGGCGGAACGTTGTCGTCCATCGTGCCGTGGGCGAGCAAGAGGTGGCCCTTGAGATTTTTGGCGTATTCCTGATTGGCCTGCTGCTTGTAATTGTCGCCCGACAAGAGGCCGACGTAGCGTTCGCCCCAGTCGTCTTCGTAGTTGCGGTTGTCGTGGTTGCCGGATTCCGAAATACCAACTTTAAAGAAATCCGGAAAGCGGAACATCGCCGCCGCTGTCGCAAAACCACCACCCGAATGTCCCCAGATTCCGACGCGATTTACATCGATGTACGGATATTTCACGGCCAATTGCTTGATAGCGGTGATCTGGTCCTCAAGCGTGTTGTCACCCATGTTCCCGTAGCACGAATCGTGAAACTTCTTCGACCGCTGCGGGTTGCACATACCGTCGACGACCATCACTACAAATCCCAGCTCGGCCAATGCCTGATGATCGCTGCGGCCCGCTGAAAAAGATCGAGCGCCGACACCGCCGCCCTGTGGGCCCGGATAGATATAGTCGATGATCGGATATTTCTTTGCCGGATCGACTTTCGTTGGCGAAAACATCAGGCCGTAGAGGTCGGTCACGCCGTCGCGGGCCTTAACGGTGATGCGTGTCGGCGGTTTCCAGCCCGTAGCGGCGAGACGCGAAACGTCGCCTTTTTCCAGATCGGCGATCTTCTTGCCGCTGATGTCCCGAAGCACGGCGACGGGCGGCGTGTCCGGCATCGAGTAATTATCGACAAAATACTTCCCGTCCGGCGACAGCGCAATGTCGTGCTGGGCCGCCTCCGGCGTCAGGAGCTTGAGATTTTTGCCGTCAAACCCGACGCTGTAAAAATGCCCAAAATACGGATCGTTACCTGGTTCGCGGCCGCCGGCTTCGAAATAGATGACGCGGCTCGGCTCGTCAACCTTCATAATGCGCCAGACTGGCCATTCACCGGTCGTAATCTGATTTTTGAGCTTGCCGGTCGTTAGATCGTAAAGGTAGAGATGGCCCCAGCCGCTGTTTTCGGTAAACCAGATGAATTCGTTGGATGCGGGCAGATAGCGCCAGTTGACCGAGTTAAAACCGGATTCGAATTGCGTCGGACTAACCTCTTCGAATACATCGCGAACCGCCCCCGTCGCCGTGTCGGCGACTCGCAGATTTTCTTTTTTATGGTCGCGCGAGGTCGAGACAAAGGCAATCCTGGTCGTGTCCGGGCTCCAATAGACATCCGACCAATTGCCGTCGCACGAAATGTCGTCGCAGTCGGTCGAGCGGTGCTGGTCGGGGGGCATTTGCAGCCGGGTGACCTTTGGCGTGTCTACGTCGATTACGACACGCTGGATCGTCGCGATGTTCGGGTCGCCGGGCAGGGCCGATTTCCAGGTGCTCAATTTCGGAGCGCCAACGTTTGTCGAAACCAAATAGGTATCGCTCACCGTTCGCTCGTCCTGCTGAAACGTCGCGATCTTTTTCGAATCAGGCGACCAGACCAGAATGGCTTTATCGCTGTGCGTCCAACCGGCGTTGTCCGTCGCGTAACCAAAATCCTTAACGCCGTCTGTCGTGAGTTGCGTCTCCTTGCCGAGCGCGATGTCTTTCATCCAGAGATTGAAGTCCTTAATGTAGACGGACCGCTTGCCATCCGGCGAGGTAATCGCGTTACCGCCGCCGCCGCGACGCCCTCCCGGGACAGCGAGCGGCCCCGGCGCGACGCCGAAATCGGCAAGCTTTGCGGCCGTCTTTCGCGATCCGTCGGCCGGATTGATCAATACGTATTCAGATCCCGTTGCCGTCAGGACACGATAATAAAATCGCCCGTCCGGCAAAAAGAGCGGACGCACCCCTGCCCTGTCCACCAATTGACTCGTACTGCCGGCAAGCATTTTTGCGGCCCGATCATAATCGGCGGCGGTGTATACAGGCTGCTGAGCTGCTCCGGAAAGCGCAAAAATGAAAACGAGCAGAGCGATAATTGAAATATTTTTCATTCGTTTTTTACGTTCGACGTTGGATTAGGTTTCGTGTAACCGTTTCGGCAATTATTTTAACGCAACCCGCCGACTTATTACATCCGCCACCCGATTGTTTGGTATCATTTGAAAATAATTTAAAGTGAGGAGATCAATAATATGCCTAAATACGTCATCGAACGCGAAATACCCGGGGTCGGAGCCTCGCCCGCCGAGGCTTTGCAGGCCGTATCGCAAACATCCTGCAGCGTCCTGAAGGAGCTTGGCCCGCAAATCCAGTGGCTCGAAAGCTATGTGACCGACGACAAAATCTACTGTGTTTACATCGCCCCGAACGAAGAAATGATTCGCGAGCATGCAACCCGCGGCGGATTTCCGGCCAATCGTATCTCCGAGGTCAAAACTATAATCGACCCGACCACCGCCGAAGCCTGATGCCTGAACGGGACAAATCGCTGGGAAAAATTGTCGCTATCCATGTTTTGGCCGCCGAACATGTCCAGCGGGCCGTCTTCATCGCTGTCCTCTCGTTCGTATTTTTTATGGCGATGATGGTGGTGTTCTATGTTCGCGAAAACCTACTGTATTTTCTGCTGGCTTCGGCGTTTCTGGTGGTCTATGTAATCACGCTGCTTAGTTGGATCCTACAGAGGCGGAGCGTCGTAAAGGTGCATGAACGCGGCATTTCCTTTAAGAAACAAACCGCGACATGGGATGAAATCTCGGGCGTTGACGATACCGGAACCGTTACATTGAAAAGCCAAAAGCAGATTGTCCTGCCACGAGTGCTGAACGATCTGGATAGCGTTGTCGGTCGGATCCGATCGAAGATACGGTAGTGGCGGGACCGTGGCTTCGCCGCCTTCGTAGTTCAGGTCAAAACTGCATGCGGTAGCGTGGCTTTTAGCTGCTAGATTGACTTTCTGCGCTATAATTCTCGGTATATGCATACGGACGTTGTATTGCCTCTCGACAAATTGACGGTCGATGAAAAGATGGAGATTGTCTATACAGTTTGGGATGACATCTTTCGTCATTCAAACGATATTAAGTGGCCCGCGTGGCATTCCGCATATCTCAGGAAGTTAAAAAATTCGATCGACGAAGGCAAAGAGGAAGTGATGGACTTTGAAGTGGCGAAAGAAATTCTTCTCAAAGAAACCCCATGAAGATCCGCATTTTGCGGAAAGCGATGAGCCATCTCGCCGATGCTTCACGCTTTTACGAACAACAGTCGTTGGGACTCGGAATCTATTTTCGTAACTGCTTGATAGAAGATATAGAGCGTTTGCATGGTACCGGAGGTATGCACCAAATCGTCCCGGAAGGATTTTTTCGTTCTGTTTCTCGCCGATTTCCATTCGCTATTTACTATCTGGTCGAGGGCGGCGAGGTCATAGTAGCGGAGGTTCTGGATTCCCGCCGTGATCCCGATTGGATTCACAAGCAGCTCAATTAATCGATGCCGCAAACACCGCACATCGAAAAGCATTTCACATCCGGCGAGATTGTCCGTGATGTTGTTATCGGCATGGCTGATGGGCTGACGGTGCCGTTTGCTCTCGCGGCCGGACTGTCCGGAGCGGTTGATTCGACCGCCATCATCGTGACGGCTGGTTTGGCTGAAATTGTGGCCGGTTCGATCGCGATGGGACTCGGCGGCTATCTCGCCGGACGCTCCGATGCCGAGCATTATGACAGCGAATATGAGCGCGAAGTCTACGAGATCGAACATCTGCTCGAACACGAAAAAGACGAGGTCGTCGAGATACTCGAGACCTACGGCCTGACCCGTGCCGAG
This sequence comes from Pyrinomonadales bacterium, assembly GCA_038227175.1. Taxonomy (GTDB): domain Bacteria; phylum Acidobacteriota; class Blastocatellia; order Pyrinomonadales; family Pyrinomonadaceae; genus OLB17. The sequence goes on from JBBRPZ010000004.1 coordinate 135,871, forward strand.
AGCACGCCCATCGTCGATTCCCTCTCCGCCCGGCCAAAGGATTTTGCCGATTTCATGATGCGGTTCGAGCTCGGCCTCGAAAAGCCAAAGCCCAAACGCGCGCTGCAAAGCGGTGCGACGATCGGCGGCGCCTATATTTTAGGCGGTTTGATCCCCTTGATGCCGTATATTCTCCTAACAAGTGCTTTATCGGCCTTGAAATGGTCCGTCGGCATCACGGTCGTCGCTCTCTTTATTTTCGGCTATATCAAGGGCCAATTCACCGGCTCAAAACCGCTCAAGAGTGCTTTTCAAACCTGCCTCATCGGCAGTCTCGCCGCCGCCGTCGCATTCTTTATTGCCCGCCGGATCAGCGGCTAAGCAACCACAAAGATCTTGACATTTGTGCAATATTGTGCTATCTTCGCAACGTTTTTAACCGCGCCCAAGCAGCTCGGTTTGACGGGCGAGTTCATCGGGCAGGGTTTCATCGCACGCTTTATTGTTCATCTGGTTGAGGCAAACAAATTATGCGAAAAAAATATTGGGACAGTTGGGACACCGCCGGAGATTGGCGTAAGTCTCAATATTTTCAATGCTTTGGCCTGTCTCAAAATCGTTGGTTGAGTTTGATGATTTGGGACGCGTGGGACACTTGGGACACTCGGGACAGGCGGGACACGTGGGACAGCCTACGCTTTATCTCACGGAATTCTCATAAGCCACGAAATCTTGTATGCTATTCAATTGATATTTCTTCCCGCACGGAGTTGCTATGAGCGTTGAAATCGTCATGCCCCAAATGGGCGAATCGATCACTGAGGGCACTGTTTCGAAATGGCTGAAACAGGTGGGCGAACGCGTCGAAAAAGACGAGGCCGTCCTCGAGATCTCGACCGATAAGGTCGATGCCGAGGTGCCAAGTCCGGGTGCCGGCATTTTGCTTGAAATAAATGCTAAGGAAGGCGAAACGGTTGAGGTCGGTACGGTTGTTGCCATTATCGGAGAGGAAAGCGAAAGTTCCGTAGGCAGTGGGCAGTCGGCGGTTGGCAGTCAGGCCGTCGTTCCCGAACCTGAACCTGTTTCTGAGCCGAAGATCGAAGAAATGCCTGTTTCCGTTGCCGCCCCTGTTTCCGAAACTCTGCACCCTGCACTCTCAACTTCGCACTCAACTGAGGTTGTTATGCCTCAGATGGGCGAATCTATAACCGAAGGTACAGTTTCGAAGTGGCTCAAAACAGTCGGCGACAAAATTGAGAAGGACGAAGCGCTGCTCGAAATATCGACGGACAAGGTCGATGCCGAAGTTCCGTCACCCGTGGCCGGAACGCTGCTCGCAATTAATGTTCAGGAAGGCGAGACGGTTGAGGTTGGTTCGGTTCTTGCACTGGTTGGAGCTGAAGGAGCCGTTAGCGATCAGCTGTCAGCTGTCAGCTCACAGCCACTTATCGACGCTCCGAAGCGGGAAACAGTTGCTCCATCCGCCGCGGCCGCAGCCGCAGGCTCAGAAACTCCGCACTCCGCACTTCCAACTCCGCACTCAAACGGCGGTTCAAACGGCAATTCAACCGTCGACGAGCTTCGCCGCACTAAATCCAGCCCGTTGGTCCGCAACATCGCTAAGGAGCACGGCGTCGATATAACGCGAATTCCGGGGAGCGGCATCAGCGGCCGCGTGACCAAGCACGACATACTGTCGTTTATCGAGACGGGAGCCGCCCTCAGGCCGCAGGACCTGCTTGTCAAGGGTGCTCCCGCGATCTCGGCTCCGGTCGCTGCCCAGCCGAAAACCGTCACGTTCACGCCGCCCCAAGCGGCTATTGCGACGGAAGATCGCGTTGAGAAAATGTCGGTGATGCGAAAGAAAATCGCCGAGCACATGACTTTTTCGAAGCAGACGTCGGCTCACGTGACGAGCGTTTACGAGATCGACATGACGAATGTCTCAAAATTCCGCAATGCAAATCAGGCCGATTTTCAGTCAAAATTTGGTACAAAGCTGACGTTTATGCCGTTCATTTTTCAGGCGGTGACGGCTGCAATACGCGAGCATCGCATCGTCAACTCGCAGGTCGATGGCGACAATATCGTTTACAAAGGCGACATCAATCTCGGCATGGCCGTTGCTCTCGATTGGGGGCTGATCGTGCCGGTCATCAGAAACGCCGACACGCTTTCGCTCGCTGAACTCGCTGCAACGGCCAATGACATGGCCGACCGTGCCCGAACAAAACGTCTGAAACCCGATGAGGTGCAGGGCGGAACTTTTACTATCACAAACCCCGGCGTTTTCGGCGGCCTGTTTGGAACGCCGATCATCAATCAGCCACAGGTTGCGATCCTTTGTGTCGGGACAATCGAAAAACGCGCTAAAGTTTTGACCTCGACCGATGGCGATGACTATATCGCTATCCGGCAGATGGCATATTTTGCCCTGACCTACGATCATCGCATCGTCGACGGGGCCGATGCCGAGAAGTTTTTGGCTTATTTAAAGCAATATCTGGAGCACGCTCCTTTTACCCTTTGACGCCGTAAGTTTTTCCGGGCATTCGCGGCGGACAAAAAAATATTTCAATGACCGGACGTTTCCTGTATGCTTTTACTTAGTTTATTCCGTCTGGATCGGACCGATGAGAGGCCAATCATCCAAAAAACCATTCGAATGTCTGGTGCAAGACATAAGGATTTTGGTCTCTGACATAAACTTAGGATGTTTTCGTTGACAACCCGTAAAGTCGAATCGGCGTCTATGCGAATGGTTTGTCTTTTTTGAAATCAACACTTGTTTTCTCTTGGGAGGTTCTAAATGTATAAAAAATTTTCCGCTATTTTGCTAACAGTTGTGATATCCGCCGTCAGCCTTTTCGCCCAAGGAGCCCAACTCCGCGCGGCCGTAGCCGGTCAAAAATATAAGATCAAGGGCGTCGTCGTCTCGAAAGAGAATGACACCACATTTATTGTCCGCGATACGGTCGGCGTTGATACCAAAGTCGTAATCGCACCGAGTGCGAGCGTTAAGAGCAACGGATTCTTTGGCGGTGACAAATATACCACCACCGCTATTGTCCGGGGCCTGAATATGGAGGTCGAAGGCGTCGGCGACAGCAGCGGAAGCGTTTCGGTCAACAAGGTACGCTTTGACAAGACGAGCCTCCAGACAGCTCAGTCTATAGATACCCGTGTTGCTCCGGCCGAGGAAAGAATTACTGCCGCCGAGCAAAACGCTCAACGCGTGTCGGGTCAGATAGACGAGCTTATGGCCATCTCGAACGCCGCTAAGGGCGGAGCCAAGGCCGCTCAGGACACAGCTGACGCCGCCGTCGCAGGTGTAAACGCCACCAACAAACGTATCGGCGATCTTGACGATTACGTCGTCCAGACGACCGCTACGGTAAACTTCAAGGTGGGGAGTTCAGTTCTTACACCTGAGGCAAAGACTTCTCTTGATCAGGTTGCAACCAGCGCAATGACACTAAAAGGATATGTCATCGAGGTAACCGGCTTTGCATCGTCTGACGGTAACGCGAAGGCCAATAAGACACTCAGCGAACACCGAGCACAGGCTGTAAAGGATTACCTGATCGAAACGCATAACATACCGCTCCGTCGCATGAGCACGTCATACGGCTTTGGTGATTTGCAGGCTGTAGCGGATAACTCTACCCTGGAAGGCCGTCAACAGAATCGACGCGTCGAGGTCAAGCTCATGGTAAGCCGGGGCATCAACCAGAACGTCGAGGTAAAACCGACCACAGACCACTAATCTGTCTTTCCAGAGGGTATGCCGGGGCTGACGTCTAAACTAACTCAGTCTCGGATGCCCTCTGATCTTATTACCCGGTTCCTCCCTCACAAAGCCCATGCATCGCCGAATTCAACAATTTGCATTGACCACGACAGCCGTGATTATCGCTCACGTGTCAGTGTTTGCCCAAACACCCAATCCGCCTGCAAAACCCAAGCCGACACCGGACGATGACATCATCAAAGTCTCATCGCGTCTGATCGTGGTGCCCGTTTCGGTCACGGATGCGAGTGGTCAACCCGTTCAAGGTCTAAAGGCCAGCGATTTCAGGTTGCTGGAGGAGAATCGGGCTCAGACGATCGAGAAACTTGGCACCGCAGACGTTGTCCCGCTGGAAATCACGTTGCTTTTCGACGTCTCGGCAAGCACGGACGCTATGTTCAAATTCGAAGAGGAGACGGCAGCGGCGTTTCTGCAGGACGTAATGCGGCCGAACGACCGCGCGACAATTTTCACCATCGGCGGCAAACCAATACTTGTTCAACCTCGTGACACAGCCGACAAATCTATCGCCAGTATAAGAACGATCGTTCCTACCAAAGAATTTACTGCTTTTTACGACAGTGTCGGAACGGCCGCAGAGTATTTGCGTAAGAATGCTCCTGAAGGAACTCGCAGAGTGGCTGTGGTTATTTCTGATGGCGAAGATACTAATAGCGAAGGAATTGCCAAGGCTCTCCAGGACGGTTACCGAAAGATCGGTGAAAAGGTAAATACGCTCGACAATAAGACCCTTTACCAATTGACCGTCGCAAATCGGAATGAAGCAAGCAAGCAGGAACGGCTTCGAGTTCTAAAATCGCTGCAAAATGCGGATACTGTCTTTTATTCCATCAACCCGGCGGGCAGTTCGTACCAGCTCAATCAAATGAGCCTCTTCGGGCAGGAAAACATGCGGCAGTTTGCCGACGATACGGGTGGCACCGCTTTCTTGCCAAAATTTGCCCCAATCGACACGAAGGATCCTTATCAGAATGCCAATAATATCCGAAAGAATCAGGAATTGCTCGAGCGGATCTTTCGCCAGATCGCCAGCGAACTGCGGTCGCAATACCTGATCCAGTACTACTCAGAATCGGATTTTCCGTTAAATAAATACGTCAAACTCGATGTCGGCCTCCAAAATCGCCCTGACCTCCGAGTCCGGGCTCGTCAAGGGTATTATGTGAAGAACTGAGCGGACAACTTAGCTACCTTTATGGTTTTCATCCGCCGTCATTACACGGATTTTGCCCATTTCAAATTTTGAATTCGGGGCAACGACATTACCCTGATTCGGTTTGTTCTTTGAATCGTTGGACGAGTTAGAATTCGTATTCCGAGGAGGCGCCGCAATCGCACCCATTGTATGCTGCGGCTCCGGCGTCGGAGTCGTGAACGGTATCCTGAGGTCACCCATCAAAGGTCCTTGCTTGGTAAATAGCGACACTATGAACACGCCGCTCAAAAGAGCCATGATCATCGAAAATGCGGCGGTCGCGAAGACTTTGGTGCGATGTTTTACTCTTGCCCAGCCAACCGGACAATCTTCAGTAATGACAGTGCCGTCGGCACGCTTGAAATATCGAACGCAGAGGCGGCCTGCGGCGTTCGTGATTAGCCTTTCGGCCTCATCTTTGGTCATTCCGGAAAGGTTGTAGACGTGGAGCTTGCAATCGCCACAAAACCTCTTGCGGTTGTCGCCATACATTTCGTTCCAATCGACCGAGCAGGGGCTCGCGATCTTAATATTATTCAGCGGGCTATCGAATTTGGACATATAAACACTCCGTTCAATAAAATCCAGCAATATGCTGTTGTTTTATTGAACGGAGTGTTTATGCCTTCTTGCAGAATTTTTAGGCTGGTTTGTTTCGTCTATATTTGTGAGTAACCGGACGGCGGCGACCGACGCCGATAGCGTTCTTGGAAATTATCAGCGTTGGCGGCAACTGTCGTCGTTTGAATTCATTGGCCGGATTCTCAACCTTGTTGAGAATGCTATAGACGAGGTCAGTGTCATTGCCAGCGGCGATGATCTCGGCGGGAGCGGCTTTCTGTTCAAAATAGAGTTTCAATATAGGATCCATCAACTCATATGGCGGCAGCGAATCCTGGTCAAACTGGTTAGGGGCAAGCTCGGCCGAGGGCTTTTTATCAATGATCCTTTCGGGAATTATCTCGAATCCAGCCGATTTGTTGATGTTTCGAGCGATTTCCCACACCTCAGTTTTAAGCACATCGCCGAGCACCGCAAGACCGCCATTCGTGTCGCCGTATAGCGTGCAGTATCCGACGGCGAGTTCCGATTTGTTGCCGGTTGACAGCAGAAGACGGCCCTCGGCATTTGAGATTGCCATCAGGATTACGCCGCGCAGCCTTGATTGCATATTCTCGGCCGCAAGGCTTTCACCGCCCTTTGTCGGCTTATGCAGTTCCATCTGTTTGAGCAGAACTTCAAATGTATCCGAGATCGGTTCGATCCGGCTCTGACATCCGAGGTTCCGCACCAACTCTTCGGAATCTTTTATGCTGCCTTCAGACGAAAACTGGGAGGGCATCATGACACAGAGAAGATTGTCGGGACCAACAGCTTCCGCCGCGAGGGATGCTACCAGCGCCGAATCGATGCCCCCGGAAAGGCCGAGTACCATTTTCGTAAAGCGATTCTTTCCGGCGTAGTCTCGTATTCCGAGTACCAGCGCCCGACGGATCGATTCCATCTCATTGCCAGTGATCCCGCGTGCATCTGGTTTTCGGACATCAAGCTCAACCGTTTCGACAAATTCCTCAAAGGCGCTCGCTTGCAGAATAATGTCGCCTTCCTCATCGGCGATCACGCTCGCTCCGTCAAAGATGATCCCGTCGTTGCCGCCGATCAGATTCACAAAAACGATCGGTTTCTTTTGCAGTTTGGCCCTATGTGCGACCATGTCGCATCTGAGCTTGATCTTGCCCTTATTGTACGGCGAGGCATTGATCGAAACGATCACGTCGGCCCCCATCGCGATGACCTCATCGGTCGGATCACTCTCGTAAAGCCTTTCCTTCCAAAAGGTCTTGTCGTTCCAAAAATCTTCGCAGACAACGACGCCAAGTTTGACGCCATTTACATCAAATATACGCCGATGATCGGCAGGCTCAAAGTAGCGTGGATCGTCAAAAACGTCGTATTCGGGCAACAAAGTTTTCTCCGCAAAACCCAACAGCCGACCGTCGGAGATCACCGCTGCAACATTATAAAGCCGTCGTCCATCCGGGTCCGAATTCGGTCGGATCGTGCCGACGATGGCCGTAATTCCATGTGTTGCAGGAATTATCTGGTCAAGCGGATCGAGAGCATGTTCGATAATGTCATGATCCTGAAACCAGTCCTGCGAGGTGTAGCCATGCGTTGCGACCTCCGGAAAAACAACGAGATCCGACCCGTCCGATCTCGCTTTTTCGATCGCTGCAATTATCTTTGCGGTGTTGCCGGCAAGATCACCGTTGGTGGTATTGATCTGGGCAATAGTAACTTTCATCTAACGGTATTTTACCGCATTCACGCCTTATGAACTTGGTCGTTCTGGGCTTTTTTTACCATCGTCAGCCGGTTGCCGCGGTTGTTATATTTGACTTCGTCCATGATGTTGTAGATAAACAACACGCCGCGGCCGGACGTTTTGAAGAGATTTTCAGGGTCGAGCGGGTCGGGTATATTCTGCACGTCAAAGCCTTCGCCCTCATCCTCGATCGTAAAACGTGCTTCCTGCTTTGAGACCTCGGTCGTGATCCTGACCAGTTTCTTCTCATCGAATTTATTGCCGTGCTTGACCGCGTTTACGAACGCTTCGTCGAGGGCCACAAACAGATTTGATTGTTCGGGCTTGATAACGCCCAGTTTTTCAACGCGTTTCATCAGATAATCCAGCACGATGTGCATCAACGAGATGGCGCTTGGCAATTCAAATTCGATATTCTCGTGCAGATCCTTAACGACCTCCGTTTTATCGACATATCTAATCTTGTAATCGAGTACTGTCGCAACCAGATCTTTCAATTCTTCCTCGTCAAATTCATCTCGGCGAAAGTTGGTGGCACATATTTTGAAAGCCTTAATATGCTGACCGAAATGGCTTGCGTTGAGAGAAGTCGGCAGACATACCGGCGCGTTGCCGTTAAAACCGTTCTCAGACGAGAGATTCTCCACGTCCAAGTCAGTAATTACCAGGTCGAACGTGTCAAAATTATCGATCGCAAGGGCCTCTTGCCGATCTTCCACCACATGAACAAAATGTCCGACGTGCGTGAATACCTCGTGCAGCGAAGTAGCCAGATCGTCATGATCGTCGATAATTAAAATTCGTCGCTGCATAGGTGCGTGGAGAGCTATTTTAGAATACGAATTGTCAGCTGCCGTTGTTGCAAATGATACCCTAAGTTGGTAGTTATTTTCTAACGTGTCCGATACAACTGACAATATTTACCGTCTTGCCCCGCTTGCCGGGTACCCGTTGAAGAAGCGGATCGTCATACGTTTTGCCGACATCGGATTTTATCTATTGATACGTCTGATAGGCGGCACCGTGCGATTTGAGACCGCGGACGCGGAACATTTGTCCGGGATCGAATCAAGCGGTAAACTGCCTATCTACACAACCTGGCACGACCGGATTTTCCTCGGCACGTATTTCCTGAAAAACAAAGGAATAGTCTTCCTCGCATCTCAAAGCTCGGACGGAGAATACATTGCGCGGTTCCTACAGCGTTTTGGGTATGGCGTTATTCGAGGTTCCTCATCTCGCGGCGGTGCGAGGGGACTGGTTGAAATGATCAGGGCAATGAAGGGCGGTCTGGCAATGGGTTTTACCGTCGATGGCCCGCGCGGCCCGCGGTACGAGGCCAAGGCGGGACCGGTCATCCTTGCAAAAAAGACCGGCAATGCGATCCTGCCGTTTGTGATACAGCCACAAAAATATTGGACGGTTAACAGCTGGGACAAGATGCAGATCCCCAGACCTTTCACCCGGGCGGTAACCATCTTTGGTGAGCCGATCTACGTAGACCTGCACGCCCGGAAAGAGGAAGTGGAACTTAAACTACAACAACTCCAAAAATCCCTCGACGATATTACCGTGCAGGCAAAACGATGGGAAAGTGATTGAGCTAGCTTGCCGATATTTCAGGCGTTTCCCCCAACGGTTCGGCTGAAAGGAAGCCGGCCGCAAATAGGACGTAGCTGATCCAGATCGCATCGACAAAAAACAAGTGTCCAAGCTGCATAACGATCGGAGCGAGGGTCAACAGCGTTAATGAGCCAAAGCCAATTTGGACTAGAACCAGTATCGAAAGCACGTTCGACCATCGGACAACGCTTTTTTCTTTTCCACTTTCTTTGGTCAGCCAGCCGGTCAGAAATAACAGGAAAACACTCGTGAGGATAGCCGTTATCGGGTGCAAAAGACGCAGCCGCAAAAGTATATTAGACGTCGGCGAAAAATCCTTTGCCATACTCTCAGCGATGGTTCCGGACGGAAATATCATGTGACTCAATGCCGCTATCGAACCGGTTATTCCTACAAGCAGAATGGCGGCAAAACCGATTAAGATCGCGGCCAAATATTTTTTTTCAGCGCTAAATTTCAGCGGCCTGCCACCGCTGGCATAGCGGGCGGTTAGCGTAAGAAACGTCAATAAAATCAACGTATTTACAAGATGGGCGGCCATCCAAAACGGGCGTTCAGGGGTCAGGTTTTCGGCTGTGTTGCCCGTCAAAACTAGCCCGGCACCTAAAAGCCCTTCGATAACGACGAATACCAATGAACCGGCCGCCATTTTCAGTATCCGTTTCGACGATTCTGATCGCGACCTTTTCCAAATCACAAACGCCCAAACTAGCAATGCTATCAACAACAATCCATCGAGCGAGCTGGTGACCCGGTGAGAAAATTCGATTACAGTTTTCAGCGCCGGAGCCGACGGTATAACCTCGCCGTGACACGTCAGCCAATGCTGGCCACAGCCATCGCCTGATTTTGAGGCCCGAAGGAAAACGCCCCACAGGATAACAACGATATTCCACCCAAGCACCAGCCAAGCAAACTTAGCAAACCTATTAGGCTTTGTTTCCGGTTCCATTTTGCTTAGAATAGCACTTTCGACGGACTATAAAAATGAATCTCCGATCCGCTTTTTTTGCGTTGATTTTAACCCTGGCGGCGAATGCTCTGGCTGCCTCACCTTACGTAATCGTACTCGGGATTGGCCAGGACGCGGGTGTTCCGCAGATTGGCTGCAATTCACCATTTTGCTGCGAAGGCTGGAAAGATCCAAGGCTGAAGCGCATGGGTTCGCCTATCGCTCTTGTCGATCAAAAGATCGGACTGTAATGAGAACCCGTATAGACAAATTGCTTGTCGAACAACGGCTGGCCGATTCGCGGACCAAAGCCCACGCGATGGTCATGTCGGGCGTAGTGCTGGTTGATGAAAAGCGAGTCGAAAAGCCGTCCGAGAGTTTTCCTGCTGAGGCAGTCATACGCATCAAGGGTGATTCACCCGAATCTCGCTACGTCGGCCGGGGCGGGCTAAAGCTCGAAGCAGCCCTTAAGGCATTTGATATCGACCCGGCGGGCTTTGTATGTATCGATGTGGGCTCGTCGACCGGCGGTTTTACCGACTGCCTGTTGCAACACGAAGCCAGGAAAGTAATTGCGATCGACTCCGGAACGAATCAGCTGGTCTGGTCGCTGCGGACCGACGCGCGGGTTGAGGTTCGCGAAAAAACAAATGCCCGCAATCTCATTCCAACGGATTTCGATTCTCAATTCGATCTCGCCGTGATGGATGTCTCATTCATCTCGGTTACGAAAGTTATACCGGCAATTATTTCCCTGCTAAAGCCAATGGGAAATGTGATCGTACTCATCAAACCGCAGTTCGAGGTTGGCCGTGGAGAGGTCGGCAAGGGCGGCATTGTCCGGGAACCTGAGAAACACGCAAGGGTTGTCGCTGAGGTTAATGCGTTTGCCGAAAGCCTCGGTTTAATGATCGGCGGCCTGATCGAATCGCCGATACTCGGGGCTGAGGGCAACAAGGAGTTTCTGGCACTTTATGCAAGAAGATAGATTCGATTCCGAGCCGGCAGAAAACCAAACCTTTGTCGAGGGGCTCGATTTTTATTTCGAAGACGGTCTAATGGTGCTGACGCGCCGTTATCTCGCGAATCGCGGCTATTGCTGCGAAAATAAGTGCCGTCATTGCCCGTACGACACGGCGACGGCGGCCGGATCAAAGTAAATATATCGGCATCTCGTTAGGCACGTAATCGGACTCATATGTTTCAGCGTATGTATCGTCTTTGTACGCGACAAACTCATCGCCGGCAACCCCCGGTTCAGGAAAATAGTCCGATTGGGGGTCGCCGTTTCCGCCCCCTATTGTCTCTATGGTCACAGACAGGATACGCTCGACAACCGAATCGGAGGGCTGTTCAATGTTGTAATATATCCATTTGCCATCGCGCCGTGCCACCACGAGACCCGCGTTTCTGAGGTATGCAAGATGACGCGATGTTTTTGGCTGGCTCTCGCCCAAGCTGTCGGCAAGAAAGCCCACGGACACTTCGCCACCGGCCATCAGAGCCAAAAGCCGCAGGCGAGTCTTGTCGGATAATGCGAGAAACAGATTTTCGAGTTCGGCTAAAGTTGATTCTTGCATAAGCTATCTCCTTGAGTGAATTTCATATTACTATTCCCATATATGTTATGCAAATCTTGTACATTGGCAGTTGAATTTCATTCAACTTCGCTCTATTATTAATATACGCATACTAGAATATAATCATCTATGTCCTACATTCTTTCACTTGACCAGGGCACGACGAGCAGCCGAGCGATCGTATTTGATCACCATGGCAATGCAATCGCCGTTGGCCAAAAGGAATACACTCAAATTTACTCCCAGAGCGGCTGGGTCGAGCACGATCCGAATGAGATATGGCAGTCGCAGATCAAAACCGCTATCGAAGCATTGGCAAAAGCCAAACTCGCAACGTCCGAAATTGCGGCGGTCGGCATAACCAATCAACGCGAGACAACAATCATATGGGATCGCAGGATCAGCGAGCCGATCCATAACGCCATTGTCTGGCAGGACCGTCGAACCTCAGAGATCTGTAACGCCGTCCGTGAAAAGCACGCCGATCTGATCCGTTCAAAGACAGGGCTGGAGACGGACGCCTATTTTTCGGCCAGCAAGATCAAGTGGCTCCTCGACAATATCGTCGGTGCCAGGCAGCGTGCCGAAAATGGCGAGCTTGCGTTTGGCACAGTCGACACATGGCTCGCCTGGAAGCTAACCAACGGCAGGCTCCACATCACCGACCCGTCCAACGCATCAAGGACGATGCTCTACAACATCAACACTCTCGCATGGGATGACGAGCTGCTCGATATCTTCGACGTGCCAAGGGCGATCTTGCCTGAGGTACGTTCATCGTCCGAGATCTACGGCGAGATCGAAGCGCCCACTGATCTGCGAGGAATTAAGATCGCCGGTATCGCAGGCGACCAGCAAGCCGCCTTGTTTGGACAAGCTTGTTTCGACACAGGCTCGACCAAGAACACCTACGGCACCGGTTGCTTTATGCTGCAGAATGTCGGCGCCAAGCCTGCCGCCTCGGTAAACCGCCTGCTCTCAACCATCAGCTGGCAGATTGGCGGCGTGACCGAATACGCTCTCGAGGGCAGCGTATTTATCGGAGGAGCGGTCATTCAATGGCTACGAGATTCGCTTGGCATCATCGAAAAGTCGTCCGATGTCGAAACTCTTGCCGCATCGGTTCCCGATAACGGCGGCGTGTATTTCGTTCCGGCCTTTGCCGGTCTGGGTACGCCGCATTGGGACCAGGAAGCCCGAGGGCTGATCATCGGGCTGACGCGAGGCACGGGCAAAGCCCATATCGCACGGGCAGCGGTCGAATCGATCGCCTTTCAGACCGCAGATCTCCTGGCGGCGATGCGGGCTGACTCGAATGCCGATCACACAGAACTGCGTGTCGATGGCGGTGCGACCCGCAATAATGCCCTGCTCCAATTTCAGGCCGACATTTTGCAGATACCGATTGTACGGTCGAAAACCGCCGAAACAACAGCCCTCGGAGCCGCTTATCTCGCCGGTCTGGCGGTCGGGTTTTGGTTGTCAAAGAGCGAGCTTGCCAAGCACTGGCAAGCCGATAAAATATTTTCTCCCATGATGGGCGCGAATAATGCCGATCAGCTTATGCAACGATGGCACGAGACGGTACAACGTTCATTACACTGGGAAAATTAGTTTTGAGGGCACATTTTGTACCCTCAAAATTCAAATAACCGTTTTAGGCGTCGCTTTGCTCGCCCTTCGATTTGCTCATTCCGGCCATCGTCTGTGATTGAGGCAGCGGGATGCCGACGGCATCGGCGTTTACAAGCGGTTCGTCCGTATCATTCAGTTCACTGGAAACATCGGCGATGATCATCTTGCCGCTCTGCTTGGTAAACATCAACGCTTCCTTGTCCACATCGAAATCGACCATCACAAAATCGCCGGTCTCGACCTGCTCGGTCGCAACGAGATTTGAGAGCGGGTAGACCAGAAACCGCTCAATCGAACGCTTGAGATGACGGGCTCCGTACTTAAGATCGATGCCTTCGCTAAGTAAGAATTCCTTAGCTTCGTCCGTGCATTCGAAGATAAATTTCGTTCCCGCCGATTCCGTGATGCGATCCTGGACCGACCGTAACTCGATGTCGAGGATCTTCCGCAGGTGATATTCCTTGAGGCTTCGGAACACGACAACCTTGTCGATGCGGTTCATAAATTCGGGTGAGAATTTACGTTTGGCTGCCTCGAGGGCGGTGCGATAGATCTTTGCGTCGATCTCGTTGTCCTCTTTGGCCTGGTCGGTTTTTGTCGGCGCAAAGCCGATACCGCCGGAGATCATGTCGGACATTTCGCGGGCACCGAGGTTCGATGTCATTATGACAATCGTTTTAGAAAAATCGACGCGGCGATTGTCGCCCAATGTCAGCGTCGCCTTGTCAAGAATGCCCAGGAGCAGCTGCCACAGCGAATCCGAGGCTTTTTCGATCTCGTCAAACAAGACAAAAGTCAGCTTGGTATCGTCGGTGTGCGCCTTATCGAGATTTTCCTGCGTCAACATCGGCGAGGTCTCGCGATGGCCGAGGTATCCCGGAGGCGAGCCGATCAGCTTGGCGATCTCGTGCGAATGTTGAAACTCGGCACAGTCGATCTTGACGACGGCGTACTGGTCATCAAACAGAACCTGGGACGCGGCTTCGACGACGCGGGTCTTACCCGAACCGGTCGGACCGAGAAACAGCATCGTGCCCAGCGGCCGCGAAGGGTTATTCATCCCGGCGAGATAGATCTGGAATAGGCCGCTGACACGCCTGACAGCGCGTTCCTGACCAACGATCAGCGAAGACAGCTTGTCCTCAAATTCCGCTGCCCGCGGGCTTTTACGTTCGGGGTCGAGCAAAATTCCTTTGTCCGATGTTTCTTTTTTTCTGGCTGGTTCCTGTTTCATCTCTTTACCTCTGCTCGCGAAAACTATTTTTGGCTCCGCTCACCTCAAGAACGATTCTTGTTGTCGTTACTTGCCGAAAATCGTCGACAAGTACGTCGTCAACAATGATGATTTCAAAAGATTATAAGTTGGCTGGACTTTAGAATCTGGAAGGGTATGTCCAGAGGACAGACGCAGGTATGAAAGCCCACCTCTATTCTATGATTAACACATATAGCAAAGTCAGCGCAACAGGAAAACATGCAATTCAAAAAGTTTTTTTGGAACGCCGGCGGTATTAAAACTAACGTGCCATGTGAAATTCGCTATTTTTTCGGTTTTGACAGTTGCCCTATTCCTTGCCTAGACCATTCCCGTACTCGTATTTCAGCGTACAGGATGCTTGTTACAAACTCCGCACCGCGAATGTTCAATTAAATCACCAGTCACTATTAGAGTTGGTAACTTGAAAGCTTACAACTGCTGGCCGTACCGCCCTCCCCGACTCCAACGGGAACAAGATCTTTTTGACGAAAAACCGCTCTATCCCAAAAATTAGAGCGGCAAAAAATCCCTAATTTAAAAGCCTGCAAAAACTCTGATTATTCGGATGACGCCTCGAGCTGGCCCTTCCACGCATTGAGACCCCCGAGGTCTCCGTCTCGCTTCAGGTAGCCAAAGAACAGCGTCGCCGCGAAGGCACGGTTGTACTCAGCATTGATGAACAACGCCCCGTTGCTGATCGGAATTACTCTGTGCCTCCTCAGCCAGACGGTACATCACCGCACCGCGACCCGCCTGATTGAAAACAAGGATCAGAGCGTTGCGCTGAGAAGCCAGGTCAACGACGCTGTCGCTCCTAATTGTAGTCAGCACGGCATCAACAAAGGACGGGCCATCGGTAAGTGTCGCAGTTGGATATTTCTGGACTCGCAGTTTTGTATTCGCAACTGGGTGTTTATCACGGTGAACTTGGGATAAGGACAAGTGGGACAAAAAAGTCGCGCAGATCCACGCCGCGAAAGAGGCCGATGAAAAGAGCTTGAGCATTTATCGGGATCTACAGAGCAAGGGGAAACTCCAGGGTGCAGACGCCAACAGGCCAGACGAACTCGAGCGCGAGATCGCGAAGTGCGACGCCGCGCTAACCATATTGCAAAAAGCTATACATACAGGCAGCCAGTGATCTTCTGAAGATGTACCTTGTCGGGTTGTCACTCGTGAAGTAGTTGCCGGGTTCATAATAGTGAACGACGTTATTGATCCATTAAAACACCATTTTCGCTCCCAACAAGGATGTCAAAAACCTGCAGTTTTTTGACACCTTGATTAGATGGATTATCCGGAAGTTTGACTTCGATTCGAAGAATTCCAGAAAGTGATTATTGATTCGCCGGATGTTGTTTGAGCCATTCGGCACGCAGCGAGAAACTGCCTTCGGTCACGACACGATCTCCAACCGTTAGCCCTTCGAGGACGACATATTTTCCGTTCGTCTCGGTTCCGAGGCGAACGTAACGCAATATGACAACATTCTGCTTGTCGGTAGCGAGGAATACTAATTGCCGGTTGTCGATAGTTTGTACGGCGGACGAAGGAATGACGGGTACTGTCTGCTCAGCATTTCCGAGTGATCCAAACGCCACGTTGACATACATTCCGATCTTGAGGGCTTGGCCGGGGTTTTCGAGTTCGACCCGCACGGGAACGGTGCGGGTTTGCTGATCGATATTCGGGTCGATGTAGGTGACGTGTCCGCGAAACAGCCGGTTGGGATAGGCATCCGTTGTTATGCTTGCACCGCTTCCGATGCGAAGTTTGGACAAGTCTTTTTCGTAAACCTGACCGATAACCCAAACCGTTGAAAGGTTTGTAACCTTCATCAACGCCTTGTTCGCCTCAACGACTTCGCCCTGATTGATCGTGCGGCTAGTTATAGTGCCTGAAACCGGTGCTGTTAGGGCGATCTCGGACGTGATTTGCGATGGCGAGCGGAGAGCATCGACACGTTGGGGTGATAAACCAAACAAAATGAGCTTTTCACGGGCGGTTGCTCGTTCAACCTCTGCGGTGCGGAGTTTTACGGCAGCCTGCTCAAAGTCTGTGCCGCTTACGGGATTCAACTTGGCGAGTTCGATGGCTCTTTGATGACGAAGGCGCATCTGTTCAACATCCGCCTCGGCGGTTTTCATTTTGGTCATCGCTTGTTCAAGTTCTTCGCGGCTTATAGCCCCAATTTCGACGAGCTTCATTGCCCGCTCGTGATGTTTGCGATGCTCCTCTAATTCCGCTTCAGCGGTTTTTAGTTTTGCGGTTGCTTCGTCAAGCTCGGCACGGCTGACTGGATTGAGATTAGCGAGTTTTGCGGCCCGGTCGTAGGCTTGTCGCGATGTTCCAAGCTCGGTTTGCAATGCGATGTATCGCGATTGAGCGGCGGCAAGGTCGTTGCTGAAAATAATGGCAATTGTCTGTCCCATTTGAACGTTCTGCCCGAGTTCGCCATTGACGCGTCGAACCACTCCCCCAAGCAGCGAGATAACGGGCGTTTCGCCATAAGCATTAGACTGCACGACGCCGGTTGACGAAACATTCGCAGCCTCGCCCGACAGCGTCTCGCCGACCGTCTCGATCTTGATATCGGCACGGTCAACCTCGTCCGGCGGGAGCGCTAGAGTTTGGTCGCCGGTTGTGTCTGATGGATTTTGTCCGCTCTTATCATCGAAGGTAACGTTACGTGGCGTAGGAACGGCCTTTCCGGTCTCGCGGCCACGCCAAAACCAAACGATTACGGCAACGACAATGACCGCGCCAACAATTGCGGCGGCGATGTAGATCGGCTTACGAATTAAGCTTTGCCGATCGTGGATAGATGTATCGTCCGAATCCGTTTCAGTCCCGATTGCCTCTTGTTCTTCGTTCATTTCGTTGTCCATTCTCTATCATGCCCTTACTTAGGTGCGGGCTACTGACACGTGCGGGCTACTGATTCGCTCATTTCCTAATCAACTCCGGTGAGTTTGCCGCTCGCATGATTTCTACATGTGCGTTGTAAACCGCAAGCTGCATGTCAATGAATTCGTTTTCAATATCAATATAACGGCGTTCTTCGATCAAGTAATCGATCAGGTTTCGCGAACCGAGTTCGTATGTTTGCCTGACAACATCGAGGTTTGCATTCGCTTGGCCGCGAACGCCGACGCGGAAAATCTCCATCGCCTTTGCCGAACTTTCGTACCGAGCAAAAGCGGTCGCAACCTCGCGTCGAACGATTAGTTCTCCAAACTCTCGGCGATTTCTTGCAGCCTCACGGTTGGCAAACGCCGCTTCGATCATGCCTTGATTCCGGTTCAGAACCGGCACTTCGAACGTGACGCCGAATGTGAAGAAGTGAAATATGTCCTGAATCGGCCTTAACTGGCCCGCGTTGTTAATGCCGTTGAGCGGAAAACTCGAATTCATCCGCTGATAGCCTGAATTTACACTTGCATCCAATCGTCCGTCGGCTTTGGCCTGTTCGATCTGTGCCGTACCAAGATCCTCCATTCCGCGTAAACCCGCGAGGTCGGGCCGCGTCTGCAAAGCGGTTGCTGTCGTATCCGCAAGGATCGGCAAAGGAGTAACCAAATTGTCAAAATCACCGCGAAGGCTCATCGGTTCCTCCGGTTTCATGCCAAGCATATTGCGAAGTTCGAGAAATGCGACCTCGGTACGTCCGCTTGCCGTTTCGCGCATCGAACGCAGACGGTTGACCTCGACAAGTGTCATGTTCTCCTCAAGCGGAGCGGTCTTGCCATCAGTAACGCGAGCTTGGACGAGACGATATTGCCGTAAGGCAGCGGCCAACACATCCTCGGTAAATTTTAGTTTCAATGTTTCAGCTAAGGCGTCGCCGAATTTCATACGAACCTCGGACGCCAGCATTCTTTCGCGATCTTCGACCGCCTTTTCACGCACGGCGACTTCACGCTCGGCGACGCGGATCCGGGCATTGCGCCGTCCGCCGAGTTCGAGCGGCAGCATTCCTTTGACCATGAGGCTGTTGTCCGCCATGCCGATCTGCTTAGCTCCGCTTGCTTCAAGGCTCGGGTTGGCACGAAGCCGGGCTTGCCTCACCATCGCCTGGGCGGCATCGCGTTCCTTTCGCGTGGCTGCGAGTTCACCATTGTTTTCGAGCGCGATACGAACGGCGTCATCGGCGGTCACGCCTGTCGTTTGATCTAAGTAGCGGGATAATGTTGTATCACCGACGGGTGCCGTTATTTGCGTCTGAGCCACGACACAACCAGGCAGCATTAGGGACAAGCAAAGAATTGTTTTGATTATCCGGCTAAACATTTTCTTTTCTCAACTTCCGCTCCTGGATCCAGTAAAAGATAACGGGCGTGACAATCAATACATGCAACAGGCTCGAAACCATTCCGCCCAAAACAGGGGTGGCAAGAGGCTTCATTACTTCTGCACCGGTGCCCGTGCTCCACATGATCGGGAGCAACCCGGCAACGACCGTCGAAACGGTCATTACTTTTGGGCGTAGACGAAGCAAAGCGCCTTCAATGATTGCGTCGAGCAGACTCTTTTTATCAAGTTTTCCGAGTTCTATTCTCTTTTTAGCGACGGCCTCGTCCAGATAAATGACCATGACCATTCCCGTCTGCACCGCCGTCCCGAATAGAGCGATAAAGCCAACCCAAACGGCAACCGAAAAGTTGTAGCCCGAAAACCACAGCAGATAAACTCCACCTGTCAATGCAAACGCGACAGCGAGGAGAACGTGAGCGGCTTCGACCACGGAGTTGTAAGTCAGATAAAGCGCTCCGAAAATTACAAGTAAAACAATCGGTACGACGATCATCAGGGTTTGGCGGGCCCGTTCCTGATTTTCATATTGGCCGCTCCATGTTGTGTAATATCCGGCTGGCAATTGAACCTGATTAACGAGGGCTTTATTCGCTTCGTCTACAAACGAGCCAACATCGCGGCCACGCACATTGAGCAGAACCAGCCCACGCAAGAGTCCGTTTTCGCTGGAGATCATCGATGCACCCGGCACTGAGCGAATGTCGGCGACTTGCGACAGCGGGATAGTCATTCCGTTAGCCATCACAATTGGAATTTGACCTATGGCCTCGGGGCTTTTACGAAATTCGGGAGCGTATCGCACACGGACAGGAAATCGTTGGCGGCCCTCGATTGTAACTGACAAATTAGTTTCGCCGATCCCTTTCTCAATGACGTCCTGGATCATCCCGACATCAATGCCGTAACGGGCCGCCGCTTGTCGGTTGATGTCGATATCGATATAAGGCGTGCCGCTTATCCGTTCGGGGTAAACGTCGACCGCTCCGGGAACGGATTTCATAACATCTGCAATTTGACGAGATACATCCTCCAGTTTTTTCAAATCGCTGCCGTATATCTTGATACCGACCTGCGAACGAATACCGGTCGTTAGCATGTCGATACGGTTGATGATCGGCTGGGTCCAAATATTCGTAACGCCCGGCATTTTTAACGCCGAGTCCAGTTTGGATATCAGAGATTCACGCGTTACGCCCTTGGGCCATTCTGCCGGAGGTCTTAAATGAACGATGGTTTCGTTCATATTTGCCTGCGACGGGTCGGTAGAGGTTTCGGCTCGACCGGCTTTACCGACTGCCCATTCAACCTCGGGAATGGATTTGAGGATCTCATCCTGCTTGCTCATTATCTTGAGGGCTTCGTCGATCGAGATCGCTGGATCGGTGACGGGCATAAACATCAGATCACCTTCGTTAAGCGGCGGCATAAATTCTTTGCCGATGCCGGTTAGGAGAAAGATCGCTCCAGCAAACAAAACCAAAGCGATGGAGATCGTGGCAAGCCGATGTCCCAACGCCCAAAGCAGCGCCGGTTTATAAAGCCGCTGCAAGAAATTCATTATTGGATTCGATACTTCGGCCCGCATCTTCCCGCCGAGGAAAAATGTGCAGAGAACAGGCACCAGCGTGACGGCGATAATGCTCGCTCCGATCATCGCGAAGGTTTTTGTAAAAGCGAGCGGGTGAAAGAGTTTTCCTTCCTGTCCGGTCAGTGAAAAGATCGGAATAAACGCGATAATAATTATCGCCATTGAGAAAAACGTCGGCCTGCCGACGAGCTTGGCTGACTCCAAAACGGTTTCCCACACCTTTTTGCGGTCCTTCGTGTCGATCTCGTTTTTCTCCAAAAACCGAATCGCGTTTTCGGTAACGACAATTCCGGCGTCGACCAAAACGCCGATCGCAATCGCTATACCGGCCAGCGACATCAGATTTGAACTGATGCCCATAAAATACATAAACAAAAATGCCGAAAGCACGGCCAGCGGCAGCGGGATCGTGACAATCAGGATCGAGCGGAAATTTAGGAGAAAAACTACGCAGACCAGTGTTACCAGAATAAGCTCTTCGATCAAGGTTGATTTAAGCGTGTCGGTGGCACGGTTAATCAGCAATGTGCGGTCGTAAAATGGAACGACCGTTACGCCTTTCGGCAGACCGACCTTTAATTCTTCGATCTTCTTTTTAACGGCGTCGATCACTTCCAGCGTGTTTACGCCGTAACGAGCGATGACCACGCCGCCGACGGCTTCTTTGCCGTTTTTATCCAACGCACCCGTGCGAAATGCATTGCCAAGTTTGACCTCGGCCACATTCTTAACATAGATCGGCGTGCCGTTATTGGAACCGATAACGATATTCTCGACATCGGCGGTTGATTCGATCAATCCGATGCCGCGTACAACCGCCCATTGTCCGGCCTGTTCGACGACATTGCCACCCACGTTGCTGTTCGACCGCTGAACAGCTTCTACAACTATTGATAAAGGAATGTTGAGGCTTCGCAGTTTGTTCGGATCTACATCGACCTGATATTGCTGGACATAACCGCCGACACCGGCAACTTCGGCCACGCCCGGAACGGAATTGAGTTGATATCGGACGAACCAATCCTGAAGGGTCCTCAGGTCGCGCAAGCTCATCGAATCGCTTTCAAGCGTGTACCAGAAAACCTGTCCGACGCCGGTTGCATCCGGCCCGAGCGTCGGCACAACCCCTTCGGGCATCTGTTTTGTAACGAGATTGAGGCGTTCCAAAACCCGCGTTCGCGCCCAGTACAGATCGACATTATCATCAAAAATAATGTTGACCATCGAGAAACTGAACGCCGAGCTTGCCCGCACGACGCGAACCCCGGGCAATCCTTGAAGGTTCGTAACAAGCGGATATGTGACCTGATCCTCAACCTCTTGGGGCGAGCGTCCGGGCCAGTCGGTGAAGACGATGACCTGATTATCCGAAAGATCTGGGATCGCATCGATAGGCGTACGAAGAAGCGCCCAGTAGCCTGCTCCGGCAAGCGCAACGAAAAATACGACAACTATACCGCGATTTTTCAACGACCATTCGATAAGCCAATTGATCATAAATGGTTCAGGCCCATACGATTACTGAGCGGTTACTGAGAAAGACGTTTTTCCGTTTCCGGCCGGCCCTTCGTATGCGATTCGCGATTGCCACTCGCCGGACGCGTCAACATCAACCTTGCCGCGATACACACCCGGCGTACCGGTCGTCGTGAGCGTTGCCGCGTGGTTCATTTCAGGCATTGTTCCCATCTGGGGCATATAATTACTGAATGAAACCGCCCCGACGTCGACAGGTTTGCCCGCAGCATCGGTAAACGTAAGAAAGATCTCCTGCTGCCCTTTTCGCATAATGCCGTCGGCGGTTGAGAGTGAAACGGTCAGATTATTACCGACAGGCCCGCTCTTGATGACCTTGCCGGTGGCCGCCGCACCGCCGCTGCCTGAGCCGCAGGCGGCGATAAAAATGGCAATTGCCGATAAAACCAAAGCGATACTGATTTTCTTCATAATGTTCTCCTGGTAAATTGAAAATGGATTTTCCTAACGTCGCCGTATTTAGGACGCACTAATGCTGCGAGAAACGGATTTACGCTAATTCACGGACACAATGTATCCGGAAAAAAGGGCGCACTTCTGCTACGTAACTAGATCAGGAACGAATGATGTTGGATGTATTTGGGTTGGAATGTTTGAGAAACGACCGGCGATTCATAAGAAAGCGTAACCGACGGTTTGTTTCGGGTAACCTTGAATAGGTTTGCTATCTGAGTAGCGATCGAATCCTTAATTGTAGCTGAAGACGGCGAAAAATTATTAGAAAAACTGGATGAAGTAGGCGCCGAATCTGAGCAATTCAGAGCGCAACACAGACGGGCCATTGACGCAATTGGCGAGCCGTCATTACTCATTGCTTTCGGACAGCAGTCCGGCATTTCCATCTTTTCAGAATGAAAAGATATTCCACCCAACACACCACTCGCGAGTGCGAAAAGAAGGAAATATGATGTCAGCCACTTTTTCATCGTAAAGGTCACTATAAGCAACCACTCAAATCTATGTCAATAATTATACCCCAAAACCAACCGGATGATCTGTGATATTCGTCACGGTAACCCGAAATAGTAAGTTGATCATACGATACGCCATTCGTCGGTGCGCTAACGCACTGCCAAATATGGTCAGAGGCGCGGGCCCACCTGCCTGAAAATAAATCAAAATGAGAATGTCCGCCTCTAACGCCTAACGGTCCTCCTTGAAGAGTCAGGGTCAGGCCTACGATATTACGATTTTCTGAAGTTTTGCTCGCCTAATCAATTTACCGCAATCCTATATCGTAAAATCGCAGGGATGACCCTATTTTTTTCGGATAAGGTTTACAAAGATTTAAGCCTGTATATAACCCTGCTTACTTGCATAAGGGTATGCGATTAAATAAAGTCTCTCCTTACGCGCATAGAGTCGGGGTAGTGGATCGGGCTAATAGTAGTCAGAAGAATTTTTTTTGCAACCATCTTTTGCCCATCGGCGACTAAATGTCGAATTCATTTTTGCCGAGTTCCATTCGTATTCCGGGCAGGGGTAGCAGTTTGGGGCTCTAGAAAAAGCCATAAGTATTAGCTTTAGTTAGGAATTACGGATATCTGTACCTATCGCAACGCCCCGATAGGAACCCCCATCCAAGTTTTTGGCCGAGCCGATCTTAATTAAAAAGGAGTTAGTATAAATGTACGTCCATCTTCTCTCGCCTAAGGCCGCCAATCTGTTCAATCGTAAATTGATCGCGTTTTTGATCGTCTTTTCTCTTCTTATAGGGTTCCTGATCCTGCCCGCTTCGATGCCCAAGGCAGAGGCTGCAACCTTATTTGCTGGCCCGGTACCGAGCGTCGCCATCAACAAGTATTTCAATTCCGGCACGACTGCGGACATCGTCGAGCTGTTGGTCATCCAGAATAACCTGGACATGCGCGGCATGATCGTAAAAGATTTTTCGAGCAACATGGGAGGTGACGGTGGCGGAAGCTATCAGTTTTCGACGAATAGCCTTTGGTCCAGTGTTCGCTCAGGTACGCTCATCGTCCTGCGCAACGACAACTCGTCGGCGGATAACGTTGTCGGCGGAAGCGATTACAATCTCGATCTCGGCTTGAAAAATGCGACCTATTTCACCGCCGGCGGTGGAACCTTTGACATCGCCACTACGGAAATGGTGATGATAAAAGCCGCTGGCAGCGGTGCGGCCGGTACGATTGGTAGCATTCACGTACTGGCCGGCGGCACCGCCGGGTCGTTTTTCACCTCTGCTCCCAATCCCAAGTTGAGAGCAACAGGCACATCTGGTACGGGTCAGTTCGTTTACGCAAATAACGGTACTCAATCTGTAGCAGATTTTGACGGTACCGACGCCATTGGCGCGGCCACCGGGCTCACTTTCGGCTTGGGCAATAACGCTAACAACACGGCGTACATCAACTCTTTACGCAACTCTGCGCCGACTCCGACGCCAACAACAACCCCTACGCCAACGTCGACTCCAACACCGACTCCAACGTCAACTCCGACTCCAACACCCACTCCAACGTCAACCCCAACGCCGACTCCAACACCCACTCCGACGCCGGCTCCAGTAAATCATTTGGTGATCAGCCAGGTCTACGGAGGCGGAGGCAACGCAGGAGCTCCTTATTCGAATGATTACGTTCAAATATATAACCCAACGAGTTCGCCGGTCGATACGGCGAGTTGGTCTCTACAGTATATTTCTGCGGGTGGTACCGGAAACTGGTCGGGCTTCCAGCCTCTCGGCGGAATAATAGGTCCTGGCGAATACTACATTGCAGGATTGGCGTCGGGCGGAGCCGGAGGTTCCCCTATTGACGCCAACATTTCGGGCGGCAACATCAATATGAGCGCGACTGCCGGTAAGATAGCACTTTCGAATAGTGGCTCAGTTCTTTCTGGCTGTCCGACGAGCGACCCGCACGTCGTCGACCTGGTCGGATACGGGAGCACCGCTAACTGCCACGAAGGGTTCGCGAACGCTCCGGACGGAAGCAATACGACCGCCCTCTTCCGCAAGCTGAACGGGCTCCAGGACACGGACGACAACGGGAACGACTTTACGACGGGTGCTCCTAGTCCTGTTCGCACGACACCTATACAGGAGAACGGACCCTTCGTCTCGACTACCGACCCAACGACAAACGGTACGGTCATTCCAAAAGATGCGAGCCCAATCATCACCTTTAGCGAGCCCGTCTTTGTAGACGCCAATTGGTTTGATATCAGTTGCGCAACGACCGGCCAGCATAATGATGCTACCGTTGCCAGCACCTCAGCGGGACGCGTTTGGGCGATCACGCCAAACGTCAACTTTGCGTTTGGTGAACAATGTACCGTTACACTAAAAAAGGACGCCGTACACGACGTCGATACCAATGATAGCGCTCCGAATACCGATACACTGTTCGCGGATTATATCTGGACGTTTACTGTGGTCGCTGCGGGGCAACCCGCGCCGTTCTCGCCGGATATTCACCTCGCAATGGGTAACCCGAGCGGCGCTACGCCTTTTACAACAGACCCTGACAACTATTTAATGCAGCGGAGCGGAAACGCTCTTTCTTATAACCGTTCAAAGGGCACGCCGAACTGGGTAAGTTGGCACCTCGACACTTCGTGGTATGGCGGTTTGGCCCGCGTGGATACATTTAGAGCCGATCCACAGGTTCCTTCGGACTGGTACCGGGTTGAAGGTTTTGATTTTACCAACAGCGGGTTTGATCGCGGCCACATGACGCCAAACGCGGACCGCAACAATTTAAACCGTGTTCCAATCAATCAGGAAACTTACCTGATGTCGAATATGGTTCCGCAGGCCCCGGACAATAACCAGGGGCCATGGGCTGCCATGGAAAACGATCTGAGAACCCTTAACACGCTTAACGGCGGCCAGGAGCTATTTATTGTGTCCGGGCCAAACGGCGTTGGCGGTACCGGTTCGAACGGAGGAGTTTCGACAACCATCGCTAACGGCCACGTGGTCGTTCCGGCCTACACATGGAAAGTGGTTTTGGTCCTACCGCACGGCGTGGTGGATCCGAGTCAGGTAACCGCCTCGGCGACTACCTTTGCGGTCCAAATGCCGAATGTTCAAGGCATACGAAATAATGACTGGAGAATTTACAAGGTCAAAGTTCGCGACATCGAGACTCTCACGGGCTACAATTTTTTCTCCAATCTGGCTCCTGCTGTTCAAAACAGTATTGAGAACGGTGTCGACGGAAACAACCCTCCGGGAACGGCTGATCAGTTCGTCCAGGACGCGGAGGACACAAGCGCCGGGTTCACGCTAAATGCAGTAAATCCGTTGACCAATCAGTTGACGGCAACTGTAAATCAGCCTGCGCACGGCAGCGTAAGCTGCGTAAATATCAATTGCACCTATACGCCGCAGGCTAACTTTAATGGTTCCGACAGCTTTACGTTCAGTGTTTCGAATGGATCGATGACGTCAAATACGTCGACGGTCTCGATCATGGTCACGCCTGTCAATGACGCCCCGAGCTTTACAGTTGGCGGGCCGCAGACTTCACCGGAGGGAGCGGGAACGCAGACCGTCAACGGCTTTGCAACCAACGTTTCTCCGGGTCCGGCGAATGAATCCGGCCAAATTGTTGATTTCATCGTTACGAATAATAACACCGGTCTGTTTTCAAGCGGGCCGTCGATCGATGCGGTCGGCAACCTGACTTACGCGGCCGTTGACAACGGAACGGCGACAGTCAGCGTGAGATTGCATGATAATGGCGGCGGCAATGACACCAGTGCGGTGCAAACGTTCACTATCACCGTTACCAACGTCGCCCCGACCGCGACATTTGCTAATGGAGGAGCAATTACATACGGTTCCGCGTCAAGTGTGTCATTCTCAAATCAGGCCGACCCGTCTGCGGTCGATACTACCGCAGGCTTCCACTACGCCTATGATTTTGATATCAACGGCACGTTTGATAACGGCGACGGAACCTATCCGGGATCCGGCACGGCAGCCTCCACGGCAGTGTCCGCCACGTACCTGACCGCCGGTGATCACACCGTGAAAGGCCGCATTATTGACAAGGACGGCGGTTTCACAGATTACATCACGACAATCTCGGTAGGCAAGGCAGCGTCAACAACAGTTGTGACGTTTGTCCCCGTACCTTACATTTATGGGGGCAGCCAGTTTGCGGCAACAGCCCGTGTTACGGGCGTCAACGGACTGGATGAGAATGTACCTGTGGTTTATTCGGGCGACTGTACCAACGTAACGAGCACTAACGGATGTACGGCAACCGCTGCATATGCCGGAAATGCTAATTATTCCGGCAGCGGCGATGCGAAAAGCATCACGATCACGCCTGCCGCATCGACGACGCTGGTTGATTGTCCGGTGAGCGTTGTCTATACGGGCACGGGTGTCGAGCCATGCACGGCATCGTACTCCGGCGTGGGCGGGCTGGCCGGATCATTAACGCCTACCTACACAACTAACGTGAATGTCGGCACGGCGGGTGCAAGCGCTTCGTACGGCGGTGACGCCAACCACACCGGCAGCAGCAACTCGAAGACGTTCGCCATCACAGCGGCCCAAACAACGACGGTCATAAACTGTCCTCCGAGCAGCGTCTACACTGGTGCGCCGCTAACACCATGTACAGTGGCGGTGACTGGAGCAAATCTTAACCTGGCACCTTCGCCTATATATACATCAAATACTGACGTCGGCGGGGCCAATGCAAGCTACACGTACCCGGGTGATGCGAACCACACTGCCAGCAATGGTGCGGCTGGATTTGCAATCACACCGGCGGCGACGACTACGGCCGTCACGTGTCCGCCAAATCAGGTTTACACGGGAGCGGCCATCGAGCCTTGCTCGGTAACAGTGACTGGAGCTAACCTTTCATTAACACCGGCTCCTGTCTACACTAACAACACTAGTGTCGGCCCGGCAGGTGCGAACTACAACTATGCGGGAGATGCGAATCACTCAGCCAGCAGTGACTCGAAGTCGTTCGCGATAACCAAGGCCGATACGACGACAGTCGTCACTTGCCCAACAAGTCAGGTCTACACCGGAACGGCTATCGAGCCGTGCACTGCTTCGTACTCCGGAGCGGGCGGTTTGACCGGCTCTCTGACACCGGCCTACTCGACTAACACCAACGTCGGCGCGGCAGGAGCAAGTGCTTCATACGCAGGCGACGCCAACCACACCGGTAGCAGCGACTCGAAGGCGTTCGCGATAACCCAGGCCGATACGACGACAGTCGTCTCTTGCCCGGCAAGTCTCGTGTACACCGGCGCGGCCATCGAGCCTTGCTCGGTAACAGTGACGGGAGCTAACCTTTCGTTAACACCGGCTCCGGTCTACACCAACAATACTAATGTCGGCACGGCCGGTGCGGGCTATAACTATGCGGGTGATGCGAATCACTCAGCCAGCAGCGACTCGAAGTCGTTCGCGATAACCAAGGCTCAGCTGTCGGTTACAGCCGCTGACAAAACACGCCAATATGGATTAAATAATCCGCCATTGACGGGAACCATCACCGGCATTCTGAACAGCGAGAACATTACGGCCACCTACGCCACCTCGGCCACTTCGGCGAGCGATGTCGGTGGTTATGCTATTGTTCCGACGCTTTCGGGTGCGACTCTTTCCAATTATCAGATAACCGTCAACAACGGTAATTTGGCAATTACGAAGGCTTCGCAAACAATTGCGTGGAGCAATCCGGCGGGGATCGTGTACGGCACTCCGCTAAGGGGGACACAACAAAATGCTGTTGTCACGGTTATTGGCCCGTCGGCGGCTGGTGCTGTTACATACACGCCGCCGGCCGGCACTATCCTGAATGCAGGAACCGGACAGACGCTGACCGTCAATGTCGGGGGAACGATCAATTATCTTCCGAATACAGCTTCGGTGCTTATCAATGTGGATAAAGCCCCGTCCGTTATTACTGCGGTGGCACCGCCGTTCATCGCTAACGGCGGCAGCGTGGTGCTGTCAGGCACGTTGACAGGCGTGGCAAATGCGCCGCTCGTCGGACGTCTCGTGACACTTTCGATCGGATCGGGTAGTACCATTCAAAGCTGTACGGCAACAACGACGGCAGCGGGCATTGGAAGCTGTTCGATCGCGGTGAACAATCAGCCTCTCGGACCGAATCTACCTGTTACATCGTCCTATGCCGGGGACAGCAATTACCTGGCGTCGTCGGGTTCCTCGACAACGCTGGTATTTGTTTACGCTGCCGGCGGTGGTGGTGCATTCGTAATTGGTGACGGCAATTCGGCGGTAAACACGGCGGTCACATTCTGGGGATCGCAGTGGGCAGGCATCAACTCTTTGACCGGCGGCTCGGCGCCGAATAGCTTTAAGGGGTTTGCCAACCGCAGTTCGACAACACCGGCATCATGCGGTGGAACTTGGACGACAGACCCGGGCAACAGCTCGAATCCGCCCGCAAGCGTTCCGGCGTATATGGCGGTGATCGTGTCAAGCTCGATCACAAAGTCAGGTTCGACAATCTCGGGTAACACTGTTAGGGTCGTGATCGTCCGGACGAATGCCGGATACGATTCCAACCCCGGTCACGCGGGAACGGGAACCGTCGTTGGCACCTTGTGTCAATAACACTTAGGTCGGCGGGTCTCTTTTGAAGACTGCCGTTATTGCAAAAGTGAGAAATCTAAAGTTAGCGTATGCCGGACATGACCTTCCAATATCGGCGGTTGGTCAAACAACCAGCCGCCGACTTTGGCATTCTTAGCCCCGGAATATTAATCGTAATACTCAAGCCCCAAATGGGTTATCAATTCCTCCCCCCGCAGGTGGCGGAGGGTGTTTTTCAGCTTCATCAACTGAATGAAAAGGTCATGCTCGGGGTACAGGCCGGGAGCTGTCTGCGGGGCCTTGAAGTAGAATGACAGCCATTCCTGGACGCCTTTCATTTTGGCACGTTGAGCCAGATCCATAAACAACGCGAGGTCAAGGGCGAGCGGTGCCGCGAGGATCGAATCGCGGCAGAGGAAATCGATCTTGATCTGCATTTTGTAGCCGAGCCAGCCGAAAATGTCAATGTTGTCCCAGCCCTCTTTGTTGTCGCCACGCGGCGGATAGTAGTTGATGCGGACGACGTGCGAAAAATCGCCGTAGAGATGCGGGTAAACTTCGGGCTGGAAGATATGTTCGAGCACTGAAAGTTTCGAGACCTCTTTCGACTTGAAATTTTCGGGGTCGTCGAGCACCTCGCCATCGCGGTTTCCGAGGATGTTAGTCGAGTACCAGCCATCGAGGCCGAGCATTCGCGATTTCAGGCCCGGGGCGAGGATGGTTTTCATCAGCGTCTGGCCGGTCTTGAAATCTTTGCCGCAGATCGGCATTCCGGTTTCGTTCGCGAGCTGCGTCAATGCGGGAATATCGACCGTCAAGTTTGGTGCTCCATTCGCAAAAGGCACACCCGATTTCAGAGCGGCGTAAGCATAGATCATCGACGGAGCAATCATCGGATCGTTATCGTACATCGCTTTTTCGAGCGATTCGATCGTCTTATGAATAGCCGATTCCTCGATATATATCTCGGTCGAGGCACACCACACCATGACCAGGCGGTCGCAGTTGTTGTCGGACTTAAACTTAGCGATGTCAGCAATTAACTGCTCCGCCAGGTCCATTTTGTTTTTGCCGGTCTTGACGTTTTCACCGGTGATGCGTTTGACGTAATTTTGCTCGAAAACGGCCGACATCGGCTTGAGCGACGCGAGCGGTTCGGAGAGTTGATTGAGTAGGTCCTTGTCGAGGACGCCGGCGTTCATCGCGGCGTCATAAGCCGAATCATGAAAAATATCCCATGCGCCAAACACGATATCGTCGAGATGTGCCAGCGGCACAAAATCTTTAATAAGCGGCGAGCGATTGTCGGTCCGTTTGCCAAGCCGGATCGTGCCCATCTGTGTAAGCGAGCCGACGGGCTCAGAAAAGCCGCGTTTCACGGCCTCGACACCAGCCACCAAGGTCGTGCTGACGGCACCCAGACCGACAAGCAAAACACCAAGTTTCCCCTCTGCCGGGGCAATATCCACACCTTTATCAACCATCATTTTCTCCTAGAAATCCAAAACTATAAGGATAACTTTCCATGCGGTTTTAGGCAAATTAACAACCGATTAACACCGATTTACGCGGATTAAGAAAACCAATTTTTGGGCGGCTTTTCTCCATATATAGTTTTGATCTATTTGTCCTTTGATCGGCGTAAATCCCTGTTAATCCGTTGTTAAAATCTTATTAATCGCCCACCCACTTTTTCGAACATCTTCACGGCGATCGACACCGCGTCGACCTGATCGTCGAACTGGCCGCCTGGGAATGCGCATGCTTCGTCAAGGAAATCGGCGTTCCAGCCGGCACGGACGAGCACGACCTTGCCTTCCTCGGCGAGGCTCGACCAACGCAGGGCCCGCGTGAGTTTGTCCCCGGTAACCGGGACGCCGCGAAACCTGCGTCCCTGGAGCCGTGCCTGCCGCCGCAGGTCCTGCATGATGCCCTGGCCGTGGAGAGCGAGTTCGATGCCGTGTTCGGTGTCGAGTTCGGCGGCGATGCGTCCCAGGATGTACCGCCGCTGTTCGGGAAACTCGATCCGCTTGCGAAACCCGCCATCGATGTACAGATTGCCTTCCGAGTCGTACGCGACGCGGAAACTCGCCGTGTAATCCGCCGTCGTTTTTGTCGAAACCGCGAGGTCGTAGCCGCGACACCAACGCAAACCGGGCGGCGTTTGTTTGACGATGTTCTTAAACCACTCACGCTTAAAGATCATCCCCTCCGCCGGCGTCGGCCGCTGCTGATAGAGTGCCGAAAATGAGTATGTGCCGAGCTTGCGGCGGAGGTTTTCGAGCGCATCTATATTAAATCGTTCTGGACACAATGCCTCACCTGGCCGCCGATCGATCTCGTCGAGGACTACTTCAGACTTGGAGTGCGGGGTTCCTGTCGCTGAAGGTGACAAAGATAATAGCCTGGGGTGAGCAAGCGGAGCGAGTGTAACCCCAGGAAAAGGCCGAATCACCTCCCCTCCCTGAAGGGGAGCAACATCGCCCGCCGTTTGTTCGACCCCTTCAGGGTCGGAATCATTTTCGGGTTGGTACCCAGGGTTACGGCCTTCGGCCTCACCCTCGGCTATTATCTTTGTCCCCTTCGAGGACAGGACCGATTCTGCACTTTCCATTTTCCGTTTTACATTTTCCATTTCGCTTTCGGCGATGGCCGGGAGCGAGATCACCTCCCACTGCTCGCCGCCGTCTTCCATTTCACGCAGCAGCCGTCCGGCGAGGTCGTCTTCGTGCCAGCGGGTTTGGATGAGGATGATCGCACCGTTTGGTTCGAGGCGGGTATAAAGGTCGTCGTTGAACCAGTCCCACACCTTTTCGCGGATCTTCGCACTCTCGGCCTCGGCCCTAGATTTGACTGGATCGTCGATGACGATCAGGCTCGCTCCAAATCCGGTCACACCGCCGCCCACCCCGACCGCCCGCAGACCGCCGCCCATAGTTGTTTCCCATTCGGCGACGGAGTTGGCTGGGCGTTGGCGAGCAAATGGAAATGGAGACTGTGTGGCGGGGTCAGTACCGCCTGCGGCAGCGGGTGGTTGGAGTAGGGTATTTGACCTGTTTGGGGACGCGATATGCGCCTGATGGGCATATTGGTCATCATTTTTCTCCATCTGCGCGGATTTTTGTGATAAACCACCCGCTGCCGCAGGTGGTACTGACATCGCGTCCGCGATGACTCGCCGCACTTTACGCGAAAATCGATTCGCTAACCTCTGATTGTAGCTGCCCAAAATTACATTCAAACTCGGGTCCCGCTGCAAACGCCACGCCGAATACCGCACGGTCACCAGTTCCGA
This sequence comes from Pyrinomonadales bacterium, assembly GCA_038227175.1. Classification (GTDB taxonomy): domain Bacteria; phylum Acidobacteriota; class Blastocatellia; order Pyrinomonadales; family Pyrinomonadaceae; genus OLB17. Next base: position 168,530 of record JBBRPZ010000004.1, read on the forward strand.
TTTGCCATGACGCGGAGGCAGAAAGATCATCAGCCGCTTGCACGTGCCGTCAGTCACGCGTTTGAGGTGCTCGTAGATGTAGAGTTGATGCCTCCAGTCCCAATTCCACATCCCCGGCTGCGTCTTGAGCCAGGCGTGGAAATCGTCGGTGGGAGCGTTCGGAGTGCAAGCTTTAGCTTGTTCTTTGTTCAGAGTGCAAACTTTAGCTTGTTCTTCGTTTTGTGGGATAGAAGAGGACAAGCTAAAGTTTGCACACTGAACGGCGCGGCGGCGGCGTGCCTTTAGCTTTGCCAAACGGCGGTGTTTGCCGTGGTTGTATTTGCGGCGTGCCGGCACAGTACCACGTGCGGTAGCGGGTGGTTGGGGCTGAGCATTTGACCCGTCTTGAGGATACTCATCATCCCCGTTTATCTCTAGACCAGTGGATGTCTGTGATAAACCACCCGCTACCGCAGGCGGTACTGACAAGAGTTCCCGCCACCCGAGCTTATCGATCCACCCCGACAGGCAGCGGCCGCGTTCAAATCGCCGGTACATGCTCCGCCGGTGAAAATCGGCGTGCCCAAGCTCGCGCATTTCTTTTTCAATAAGCTCATGCTGCCGCCCGCCGTATTTGATGTAAAGCCGGCGGCAATCTTCGATGCGTTTCTGGTCCTTGTCCATAACGTGAATCGTGAATCCTAGTCGTCTTCACAATTCACGATTTACTATTCACGATTCACGCCTAAATTGAAATGCTATTTTGCGGGGTTTGACGTATTATGCGGACTTTGCGGGTTTTGTCGTATATTGCCGGTTTTGACATATTTTGCCGATTTGAGCCTTTTTTCGCGCTTTTTTTGCATTATAAAGTGAGAGAAGTATTAATAGGAGAAAAATGAAAATGAAAATGATCCTTCAACGGCTTTTAATGTCTGCCATGATCGCCGCCTTTCTGTTTATGTTTGCCGCCGGTTCAGCGGTGTTGGCCCAGGGGCCGCAATTCAAGGTTGGCGACCGCGTCGAGGTTGACACCTTGCAATCGTCGACCAATCCCGAAAAATCGTTTTACTGGCGCGGCGGTACAGTCACCTCGATCGGTGATCCCACGGGCCACTTTGGATATTACGTAATTAAGATCGATGACGGCGGCACGAGGAGCATTCGCTTTATCGACACGCAGTGGATAAGAGCAGCGGCGGCCGCGGCGGCCCAGGGCGGAAAGGCCGGCGAGGCGGAGCATGCGGATTTGGGCGGCGGCAAGGCGGCAGCAGCGGATGACAATGCCTGCCAGCCTTCGGACAGTCCCGACGGAAAGACTCAGAGCGATATGTTCAAACGCCTGATCATTGCCAAATACGCGCATTTACCCAAAAATGACCGCGATTTCACAACGACCGTAACATTTCAATCGTTCAAGCCCGGTGCGATGCACAAATATCGGCCCGCAATTAACGGCAGCCCCGACGGACCCGGCGGCGTATCCGGCACGAGCGTTTATCCCGCCAAAGCCGTCTATACCGTCTGCTCCGATTACCCCGGCTACAAACCGACCGGGTATCGCGGCGAGATCCAGACGCGGCAGAACGACGTCATGTTTTCCTGCCTAAAAAACGAGGTCGGCGAATGGCAGTGCAACCTCGGCGAAGGCAAATTGGGGGATATGAAGTTTATTAAAAAGTAGCGAAAGCTCAGCCGCAATACACACGGTAGTCGATCTCGGCGAAGATGTTGTCGCGGTTTTCGATCTCGGTTAACATCTCAAGTTGCTCGGATGACAAAGTTAAACCACCCGCTACCGCAGGTGGTACTGACTCGAGCATTTTGGCCAGCAGGTCGAAGCGGTGGATGTGGGATTGGAAACGGCGGGTCGAGTATTCGACCGTCGTTCCCTGGTAGATCTGGAACGCCCAGTCGGAGGATTGGGCGAGGAGGAGTTCGCGGGCGGCCTGATTCAAGATCCGAGTCCAAAGTCCAAGGTCCAAGGTCCAAGGTCCGCCATCTCGACTTTGGACTTTGGACATTGGACTTTGGACTACTTCCTGACTTTGGACTTCCGCGAAGCGGTTCGCCAATCGAGTCATCCGCCGTTCGGCGTCGTGCTGAAAGGGGTACATCCATGAATTGCCTTCGTTGATCCAGACTTTGTAGTAGCCGTTTTCGCCCCAGCTGGACGCGGTTGGTTTTTGAACCTGAATGGGCAGTCCCGAATCGAGAAAATCGCCGGGCGTTATGCATTCGATCTCGGTTTGATCGTAGTGTATCTTCTTGAAAAAAAAGTCGATGAACTGCGGCCCCTCAAACCACCAGTGGCCGTAAAGCTCTGCGTCGTAGGGAGATACGACGAGCGGCGGGTGGCCCTCGAAGGTCTCGCGGAGTTTGTATGCCTGCTTGATGCGTTCGCCGATGAAGTGCATCGCGTTTTCGGCGGCCTTTTCACGCGCAAGCGACGGGCTGTACGGCTGTTTTTGAAATTGCGGCACGTCGCGGCCCGTGATGCGGTGATATTTTAGGCCAAGGTGGCGGCGTTCGCCCTCGGCATGGAGGTGCGGTTTCAGGTAATCGTAAGGGGCGTCCCAGCCGATGTCACGGTAAAATTCGCGGTAGAGGTCGTTGCCCGGATAGCCGATCTCGGCCGACCAGACCTGTTGGCTCGTGTCGACATCACGGGCGAAAACGGCCGTCCCGTTTGGGCATAACACCGGTGCGTGGACGCCGTAACGAGGCCGCGGGTCGCCGTAGAGGATCGCGTGCGTGTCCGAGATAAAGTATTCGATACCGCTGTCCTTCAGCAGATCTTCGATACCCGGTTCATACGCGCATTCGGCCAGCCAGATGCCGCGCGGCTGGCGGTGAAAATGTTTATTGTAATTGGCGACCGCGATCTGCACCTGCGCTCGGCGGGCAGGAAGCGTCGAGATCAGCGGCATAAAGCCGTGCGTCGCACCGCACGTTATGATCTCGATCACGCCTTCGTCCTGCAGCTCCCGAAAGGCGTTGATCAGATTGCGCCCATAACGGTTGTTCCACAGATCGAGCGACGATGAGAGATTATCGACGTACATTTTTGCCGCCTCAACAAACTCGTGCGACTCACGCTGCGTGCGGTCAAGCTCCTTTTTCGCGAGTTCGAGCAGGTTTTCGAGATGGGCCGTATAACGATCTTGCAGCAAAGGGTCGGCAAGCATCTCGCACAGCGGCGGCGAGACGTTCATCGCGAGACGCGGCTTTGCTCCTGATTCGTGCAGGGTCTGAAAAATGAAAATTAACGGTAGATAAACCTCGGTTATCGCTTCGAAAAGCCAGTCTTCCTCAAGAAATTCGGGATATTCAGGATGCCTGACAAACGGCAGATGAGCGTGGAGAATAAGGCTGAAATATCCTGCGGGCATAGTTGTTAATTGTCAGCAGCCGGTTGTCAGTTGTCAGTCCCAGACTGATTCTCCATCTTACATCTGACAACTGACAACTAGCGAATGCTGATGCTATTTGTCGATCAAGTGCTTTATCTTTTCACAAACCTTTTCAAAAAAATCATCCTTGACGACGCTGAATTTTCGTAAAACCTTGTCTTGGTGGATCGTGAATAATTTGTGGGATTTGACTAACGAGCTTTCCGGCAGAACGCCGACTTCAAGATCGTCGTTTTCAAGAGAAATCGAATAAGCATCAGCGCGCAAATTGCTCGTTATGACACAAACGACCACATCCTGAAAGTTCTTATTGTAATCGTTATTCGAAACTACCAGGACGGGGCGGCGTTTCGAACTGCTAAGATCCGAATATGGAAAAGGCACGAGGACAATATCCTTTTGCCTACAACTTATCCCACTCACTCTGCTCGTCCTCCCATGCCTGATCAACAGCGTGCTCGGTAAGATCGTCCGTGTAGTCGCCCAAATACAAACCGTATTTATCCTGATAGAGAATATCGACGAGTTTGTTGACCCTCTTCAACAGGTCATTGTCCTTTAGCAGGGAGAGTTCTTCCTGAAGTCTCTGATATTCGCTAATTGGAATCTCGATGGTTTGCATAACAATACCAGTTTAACACCTTATGCAAGCGTTTTCGCTCTTAGCCGCTAAACGAGTGTGAACTAACTGGCGAATAACGCTCTCCGATCTTTGACGAAACACGCCGTGTTTTCAGCGTTTTCGGGAAATTCACGAGACTTGCTCCGTAGACGGCGGGGCCGAGTTGCTTTTCGGTATATTCGGTTTCGTCGATGTCGAAATGTTCGCCAAGAGCAGCCATTGCCTTGGCGGCAATGACCTTATCCGCATTTGCCATCAGGATCGCGAACAGCGCGGGGCTGATCTTATGACGCAGATCTTCGAGCGTGGCTCCGGAGGCAATCGCGAGCATCGCGTACCGAATGTCTTCGACCGAAATGCCGTCGATGTTGTGTTCGCCCGCAAATTGCGTGAACGCATCGTGAGTCGCCGATTGGGCGGCCTCGTGATCGTCACCGGCGAGGGCGACGTCAAAGGCGTCCTGCGAAAATCCCGCTACGTCGAGCACTTCGGCAAATTTACCTGCCGAAACACTCCAGCGTGCTTCGCTCGCCGGATGCGGACTGGGCGAGCGGCGCGGTGTCTCGATCGTATTTGAATAAATGACGCGAAAATACGGGCGGTTAGGCGCGTAAAAGCCGACCTCAGCCTGGTATTCGCCATCGGGCTCGACATCAAACCACCAGTTACCAGCCGCGTCGCACGGGTGAATTTCCTCGTAGCCGTGGCGAAGATTTGTCAGCTTGAGAACCAGCGTGTAGCTGCCCGTGTCGCTGCCAAACGCCTGCTTGAGCAGGTGCCACGGGTTTTCCTTGACCGCCCAGTAAAAATAAAGCCGCGTCGGCGTCTGCATCAGCAGGCGGGCACGGTTTTCACGCGCCAGCTCGGGCAAAACGGGCGTGGCGAGGGCTTTGAAAATGGGCGAAAGCTTGACGTCAGGCTTGGCGGCGGCGATCTCGGCGGTCACGTCTGCCGCGACCGTTTTCGCGGCTTTTTTTGGAGCTACGGCTTTTCCCGTTTTGGTCGAAATTGCTTTCGCCGTTTCCTTGACCACGACCGACCCAGTCGCTACCGCTCCCGGTTCTGACGCCGACTTTCTACCCGCTTTTTTCGGGGCGGACGCCTCGACCGCTTCCACTTTGACGGTTTTGGTCGCGCGCTTTTTGACCGGCGAGGTCGCGACGGCCACGGTGTCCGTGGTCAATTCGATTTCTTTAACGGCGGCGGCCTTCTTCGTAACCGCAGCCTTTGTAGGCTTCTTTTCCATAAAAATACAATAACCGCAAGGTAAGAGTATGCGACTTTTTTCACAAAGTTACAAGTCTTATTTAGATTTGGATAGTGATTCAGTTTGAAGTCGAATCGGGTTAAAGGATTTTAGGCTTGGCACAACCGGACCGTTTAGGATTGCCGTTCGCTTTAGCGAACGGATAAGGGTCTGGATACACGATTCGGGGGCTTTAGCCCAAATCATCCGGGCTAAAGCCCAAGCAGTTGGCATGACCTATGCCGTTGCCTAAAGGCCACGGCAATTATTTTACCGGCGCCGCGGATTTTAGCTTGATGTCGATCTTGCCGATCTCGGCCCTGATCTCGGAATGGACAGGTAGATGGCGGGCGTCGTCGGTCACCCAGATGACCATGCTTCCCTTTTGCTCGATGAGGCGGCCGGGGCCGAAAACGTCGGGTTCGAGGCGGTAGCACGAGACATTGCCGAGGATGGTTTTTTGTAATTCGCGGGCCGTGACCGTGACCGGCACCTTGTAAACGAGGCCCGAATCGCTGACCGACAGCTCAAATTTTTTCCCCACAGCAAGCGCCTGCAAACGTAGATAATAGACCGCCGAAACCATATCGAGGACGTGACCGCCGATCTCAGACGCGATAATACGCGGCGGTCGCGAGCTGTCTTTGGGGTCGGTCTCGGTAAACATCACGCGTTTTCGCCCGTAGTCAAAGATCGCCTCGCTGTCGCGAACGCGCTCCTTTTGCACGTCGTGCTTGGTCGTCTTGAGAATGCGGAACGACGGGTCGAGCACCGATTCGTAATGCTCGAGAAAGCTGTAGCGAAAGAGTTTGAGCAGCGTACCTTTGGAGATGGCCTCGGCGGTAATCTTGAAATCGGTCGAATTCGGCATCGTATCCGCCGTGAGCGTCAGTTCAGCAACCGAGATGCCCTTGAGTATCTTGTTGACCTTGACATCGTATTTCGTAACCTCGCCAACCAGCGATTTGGCGGACATCTCGGGCGTCTGAGCCGACACGGCAAAAACGGCCGCGAGGGCCAACACCGCACAAATTAGTGACCTAAAAATGGACATTCTCAACTTACTGAGTAAAAAAATAAGCCTTAGCGGCCAAAACGCCGATCGCGAGACACACGCCGATGGCGGCCCGGTATTCGCGATATTGCAAGTATAGCTGAAAATCGAATTTCGTGCCTGTGCGGCGCCACACAGATAGACGCGGAATTAACATCGGGACGTGTTCAGAGTATTCGTCAAATTCGTCACCGAAAATACGCCGTATATCATCCTTTTCGACGCGCATAACGGGCAAATAGATGCCAATGAATAGAGCGCTAAACAGCAGCGCCAGCCACCAGACGCCCGACGCGACAGTAAACCCGACGCCCATCAGAAAGCTCCCCAAATAGAGCGGATTTCGTGTGTACGCATAAGGACCCGAGATCGCCAGCTCCCGAGCCTTCCTGATATGCCCCGACGCCCATGCCCGTATCAACAGCCCAACGACCGCAACACCCGTTCCCGCCGCCAAGGTCCCCGCCGTCGGCCTCGCAAACACGATAAAAACCACCGCGAATATAAACCCGAGCGGCACGCGTATGCGCTGGAGGGTGCGTTTATTTATCGTCGCCATCGTTTTCACTACTAATATGAAATATGAGAAATGAGATATGAAATATGATAAGTGAGAATGATGCAGCCAGCTAGAGCCATACATTCTCATATTTCACTTCTCATTTCTCATATTTCATTTCTCACATTTTGCGAAGCCGTTTCTCGATTGCGGCATAGACCGTCTCCACATCTGAGTCCATACATATCCATTTCGAACAAGTCCGCCGGTGGCAATCGACTCGGCAATCGATCTCGTTGCGTTCGACGCAGATATCGCCGGTGTTTGGGCTGCCGTTTCGCCACCATTCGGTCGGGCCGAAAAGGCCGACGACCGGTGCATGAGCCGCCACCGCGATGTGCGTCGGGCCGGTGTCGCCGCCGACGTATACCTTTGCATGTTTTACGAGTTCGTAAAAACCCTTGAGGCCCGGTTGGGCGAGGACCAGCTTGCCGCTTTTGTTATTTGCCGCGACTTTTTCGGCCAGATCGGTTTCTTTCGGCCCGGTCGCGACTATCGAAACGAGTCCTTTTTCTTCCCACAGTCGGTCGGCCAATTGCCCGAATTTCTCAGCGTGCCACAGCTTCGTCACCCAGCCGCCGCCGGGATTTAGCACCGCAAATCCACCGCCCGCGACCGTCATGATCGCGCTGGCCTCGGCAATGTGTTCGCCGGTAGTGGCGATCGGAAATTCAAAATTATCGTCCGGCACCGCGATATTTAGCGCTCCGGCAGCCAAAGCGAGATTTTTCCAAATGACATGTATCTGAGGCGGCGTCTCGACCGTATCGGTCAGCAAAATCCGACTCGAGGGCTCCCGCAAACCGTCGCGTCCAAAACCCCAACGCCGCTTCGCACCCGACAATTTAGCGATCATCGCCGATTTCCAAAGCCCCTGAAAATCGACCGCCACATCAAACTTAAACCGCCGCAACCCCTTTAACTGCTTGCTCGCACTAAGCAAAATCTCCTCGATCACCATCCCGCCCCGCAACGCCTGAGTATCGACCTCGATCAGGTTGTCGATCATCGGATTCCCCCGCAGTATCTCAGCGGTGCGCTCCTCCGCGACCCAGGAAATCTCAGCATCCGGCAAAGCGCTGCGGATGGCCGCCAACGACGGCAGCGTGTGAATAATATCCCCGATCGAGCCGAGTTTTACAATGAGAATCCGCATCCGGTTATATGGTAAATGGTATTAGGGATATTCGGTAAAAGCGATCAACAAATATTGGGGAAATAGATGGATTTGCCCGCGAATTACACGAATAAACGCGAATGAAAGAGATTCGAAAATTGATTCGCGTCCATTCGCGTAATTCGCGGGCAAAATCGTTTTTGCCATCGACCCTTTAGGGCGCGGTAGAAATTGAATATAATATTATCGATCATGAACAAACCTGCCAAAGCATTCCGCCGTTCATTATTAGCCTCGGCACTTATCGCCTCGGCTGTGCTCGTTGTATCGTCGCAAACAGTGATGGCTGTTTCTCTGGGCGATATTTGGCAATGGGTTTTCAAGAGCAGCGATACCGGAAGCGATTTCCGCGTCACGCTGCGGGACAGCGTAACGGGCGGGCGTGTGAAGGGGCGGGTTGTGGTTGCGGGCGTGGCGGTCGGTACGGATGACGCTGGGCGGGGCAGTTTGCGGTTGGCGAGCGGGCGAAATGATATTCACGTTTCGGCGGCGGGTTACAACGCGATTGACACGCATTTTGACGGCCGGCAGGCGTTGGATGTGACGGTTTGGCTTGATCCGCTGGGGCCTGCGCGTGAGATGCGACCGGAAACTGTTGCGTCGCAGGTGCGGGCGGGGGCGACGTTTATTCAAGGGCATATTTTCGACGAACAGGGACAGCCGCTTGGTGGGGCTCGCGTCTATCTTGCAAATTTAGGAAACGAGGCGATTTCGGACAATAACGGGTATTTCCGAATGAGCGTACCGACGCCGGCGGTTGATCCGCGCGGGGATTTGCCGGGGACGGACGAACTGGTGGTCGATTATGGCGGCCGGGTGGTTTATCGACGCAGCAATACGCTCGTGCCGGATGGGGCGGTGCATTTTATTATCGATGTCGATCGGACTGGCACGATTGAAAAAAACGGCACGCACAAGCTGCGTTTGCCGCTCGACGAGTTAAAAAATACGCAATCCGATCCGCCGACGCCGGTTTATTATTCGCCCTCGTCGGTGACCGTGCCGACCAGTATCCGCGTCGGGTCGAGCTGCCCTTCGAAATCGACTTGTACGGTTTTTACCGTCTATTCGCTCGACACTTACACGCGGCTCGGGCTCGACGACGAATGGATATCTTCGTGGAACGCTAATTCTTTAAAGGCGGGGGCAATCGCGTTTCGCAGCTATGGCGCTTATTTTGTTTTCCACCCGCTAACCGCCAATTACGACATCTGCAACACCACGTCATGTCAGGTCGTGGACCCGGCGGATTCAGCAGCGAGCACGGACAGCGCGACCTTGCAGACATCGGGATCGGTCGTCACGGACGCCAGCGGCAACAACGTATTTTTTGCGGAATACGCGGCAGAGAATAATCTCGGCGGCTGCCCGGACGGGATGACGGGGAATAACACTTCGTGGCCGTGCATCAGCGACACGGTCGATATGGGGCAGACATTTAACGGCCATGGACGCGGGATGTGCCAGTGGGGCACGCAGCGTTGGTCGGTCAATCAGGGCAAGGATTTTGTCTGGATCGTCAATCATTATTACAACGACAACGGCAACCCTTCGGGCCTGAGGGCCGGGCTTTTGCAACTCTCGGCCCCGACATTGTTGCCTCCGCCAACGTTGGCACCAGTCGCCGCAACGACGGCTCCCGGCCAGGCGATCGCGGTATTGACGCCGACGCTCGAATGGCAGCCGGTCGACGGCGCGGACGGTTACGGGCTGTATATCAGCAAATTTAACGGCTCGACCTACGACCTGATATTCAATTCCGAAACGGCGGTCGGCCAGCCGATAACAGGCACGTCGTTCACGCTGCCGGACGGCGTTTTGCAGATGAACGGCCAATACCGTTGGAATATGTCGTCGCATACCACGCCCGGTTACGGAACTGCCAACACTTTTCGCAACTACTTTTTCCTCAGCCCGCCCGCAACGGTCTCCGGCCGCGTCTACGCCTCGGACGGCGCGACTGGCCTCCGCAACGCGACAGTCTCCATCACCGATCCACAGGGCGCAAAGCGGACCGTGACAACCAGCTCGTTCGGGTTTTATTCGTTTGCGGATGTCGCCACGGGCCCGCAATACACGCTGAGTGTTTTGTCGCGGCGGTTCCGGTTTCAACAAAAAACGGTTACGGTCGCGACCGATCTCGCGGATCGGGATTTTGTCGGATTGGAGTAATTCCCTATCGCCAACTGATGGGCCAAGCTCGAAAAAATATTAATATCTGTTATTTTTTGCCATTAGTTGTTATAATCAAATTGAGGTACTTACTCATATGGCGACATCGACACTAAATATTTCCCTGCCAGATTCAATGAGGCAATTTGTCGAGGAAAAAATAAACAGCGGTGGCTACGGCACGATCAGCGAATACGTTCGTGAGCTTATTAGGGTAGATCAGCGATCCGAACAGTCGCGTTTCGAGGCCATGATCGCCGAATCGCTGAACAGCGGCAAGCCTTCGCCGTTGACCAAAGGTGACATCAACGAGGCTCGAAAAATGGTAAAGGCGAGGATCGCGGCGCGCGGAAAATAAATAAATAAATGAAAGTCGTCCGGCTGCCCCAGGCCCTAGTTGATCTGGTTGAGACGGCGGACTACATTGCCGAAAACGACCCCGAAATTGCAGACCGTTTTTTTGACGCATTTGAGGCTTCGATCGAGACTATTCTTAAAATGCCAAAGATAGGCAGCGTTCGCCGATTTCAGGATCGTGTAGAAATTCGCATGTGGTTCGTGACGGGCTTCAAAAAATCAGTGATCTTTTACACGGAAACTCCGAAGAGATAGTCATTTTGAGAGTGATCCACTCCGCACGCGACTATTATCGCGTATTTAAAGAAAATTAAAACCTGACAATTTTTTGTATTGCAATTTGCAACACAACTGAGTAGAATGTTGTTTGTCGAAAAGGTAAATACATGGCAACAACTACATTACCAAAATCAAAAAACGGAAATATTCATATCCGAATATCCGCCGACGCAAAAGAGATTATCGAAAAAGCGGTTGTTGTATCCGGACAGAGCCTGACCGATTTTGCGACTCGTTCGCTGCTCAGCTCGGCCAACGCTTTGCTTGAACGCGAATATACGACGACGCTCTCTAACCGCGACCGCGACCGGCTCCTCAGTCTGCTTGACAACGACATCGAGCCGAACGACGGGCTCCGCGAGGCCGCTGAAATTCACAAAAAATTAATCACCAAATAGTGTATAAGATCGAACTGCTTACCGCCGATCACGACACGCATTTCTTCAATTGCGGCGACGAGGCGAAGAACGCATTTCTGCAGAAATTCGCTTTGCAAAACACAAAAGGCGGCCTCGGCCGAACTTTTGTCGCCGTCAAACCGCCCGATGAAACACGCATTTACGGTTACTACACGATCTCAGGCAGCTCAGTGAAATTCGATGAGCCGCCGCCGCATCTGCCCCGTTACCCGCTGCCCGCTATCCTCATCGGCAAACTCGCAACCGACGTCGAAGCTCAAAATCAAGGTTTGGGCACGGCACTGTTGTTCGACGCATTGAAACGTGCCGTACGCGTGGCCGAGGACATCGGTATTTTTCTCGTCGAGATTCGCGCCGTCAACGAAAAGGCAAAAGCGATCTACGAAAAACGCGGGTTTACAGCAATGGACGACGAGCCGATGAAACTCTTTATGAACCTCAAAAAAGTACGCAAATTGATTGGTGAATAGACCGGTCTTTTCGCCTTATTATGCTAAACTGTACCCATTCAATTTATCTTTGACCAAAGGAGAATCACCGTGATCAGATCTCGTTTTTCGTTGCATATCGTTTCAGTTGTCATTTGCCTGTTGTTCGTAAATTCCGCCATTGCGCAAACGCAGCTTTCGGCCGAAACTATCGCGAAGATCGACAAACTCGCATCGGATGCACTGGCGAGTACAGGTGTGCCGAGTGCCTCGATTGCAGTCGTCAAGGACGGGCAGATCGTCTTTACCAAGGCCTATGGTGATGCAAAACTTGAGCCGAAAACGCCCGCGGCGCCGACGATGCGGTACAGCATCGGGTCGATCAGCAAGCAGTTTACAGCCGCGGCGATGCTGCTTTTGCAGGAGCAGGGCAAGCTGTCGCTCGACGATAAGGTCGGCAAATATGTGCCCGATCTGACGCGTGCGAACGAGGTGACCATTCGCCAACTGCTCTCGCACACCTCCGGTTATCAGGATTACTGGCCGCAGGATTACGTCATGCCGGGGATGTTAAAGCCGACCACCGCGAAAGCGATCATGGACACTTGGGCAAGGATACCTCTCGATTTTGAGCCGGGCACGAAGTGGCAGTACAGCAACACCAATTTTGTCATCGCCGGCGTCATCATCGAAAAAGTTTCGGGCATGCCGCTGCTGCAATTCTTGCAGGAAAAGGTATTTACACCGCTGCACATGAATGGCGTCGCCAATATCGACGCCGCCCAGCTTGGCGACACCGACCCGACCGGCTATCTGCGTTACGCGTTGGGACCGCTGCGTTCGGCTCCGAAAGAGGGCCCGGGCTGGCTCTTTGCGGCCGGTGAACTCGCGATGCCGGCATCCGAACTTGCCAAATGGGACATCTCGATCATGGACCAAAAGCTGTTAAAGGCGTCGTCGTACCGCGAATTTGGCAGGGACACTCTGCTCGCGAGCGGCGTCAGCACGCATTATGGTCTCGGAGTTGATGTCAACAGTCAGGGCGGGCACCGCATCTTGTCACACGGCGGCGAGGTGTCGGGCTTTACGGCGCAGAATAATATCTTTCCGGACGACCGCTCGGCCGTCATCGTGCTCACGAATCAGGACGCGGCCAGTGCTTCCGGTTTGATAGCGGGCGGCATTTCGCAACTGCTTTTCGCGACCACCGGTGACGCCGCAACACCCGCAAAACTCGACCAAGCCAAGAAAATATTCGCCAGCCTCCAACAAGGCACGATCGACCGCAGCCTCTTGACCGACAACTGCAGCTTTTATTTCAGCGATCAGGCGCTTAAAGATTTCGCATCGAGCCTCGGCCAATTTGGCACGCCCGATTCATTCACGCAAACGTCGCAATCCTTGCGTGGCGGCATGATCCTGCGGGTGTACCAGGCGCGGTTCCCGAAAAAGACGCTGCGGGTCTGGACCTTCGAAATGCCAGACGGCAAGCTCGAGCAGTTTCAGGTGGCTAGCCAAAACTAGGTCTACTCGTCAGATTATAGCTATCGGATATTTCCGCCGGACTAATGATCTACGGCATTTCCCTTTAACCTAATATTTCTCTTGCTCCGGATGACGATGTCGGCGGAATCCACTTTGAGCGAGATATCGTGGCGTTTGCCGTCGCCCGTGTTTTGTGGGTAAAAGCCGAGCAGGTACTGATTTTTCAGTTCGTCGGCGATGCTCTGGAACGACGCTTTGAAATCGTGCGACTTGCTCTCGACGAGTTTGCCGCCGGTCGTGGGGCCGAGCGCGTCCATAAAGCGCAATTGGGCGTTCGCCATTTCGAGGATCTTTTTGAACGCGTCCTCGCGGGACATCTCCTCTCCGTCGCGAAATCTGACCATTTTGGGCAGCATATTGACGTCAATCCTCATCTCGCGTTTGCCGAAGAGGATCGGGTAAACGAGAATGTCCGACGCCGATAATTTTTCGAGCAGCGCCTTATTAGAAACGGCCTTGCCCGCGACAAATCCGTCGGTCAATACGATGACCGCCTTGCGGCCCTGGACACCGGTAAAGCTGCGGGTCACGATATCGTACATCGCGTCCTGCATGTTCGAACCCGGGGTACCGTACAGATTTGCCTCATTTATCGCTTTGCTCAGTTTTTTCTGGTCGGACGTGAATTCCTGTAATACATTCATCCCGCCGTCAAAGGTCACGATCATCCCCTGGTCCTCGGGGCGAAATATCTTGACAAAATCGCGGGCCGAGCTCTTGATATTGTCCAAAAACGGCCTCGTGCTGCCGCTGACGTCAATCAGGATGACGACGTTCATCGGCGCCTTTTCGTCGGCGAAAAACTCGATCTCCTGCTTTTCGCCGTCCTGAATTATCGAAAAATTCTCCTTCTTCAACCCCGCCACATACCGCCCTTGCCGGTCGCTGGCGATCACAGGAATATTGACGAGCACCGTGTCGACCTTGATCGGCTGGTCGTCTTTGTCCTGGCCCGGCGCATTAAACGCGAATCCGAAAAATGCCAGAGCAAGCAAAATCGATGTGTGGCGCTTTAGATTTTTCATATCCGGGATAGTCTATCTTAAGATGGCGATCACTGCCCGGCATCGCGAAAAAGCACGACATCGCTCGTTTCCACGCCACGGATAAAGGCGAGGTGCCGTCCGTCGGGCGACCAGTCAAATGCGAAGATATTCTCGGCCTTAAGACGGGAATACTGTTTTGCAGAGCCGCCATCGACTGGCTGCAGCCAAATATCAGCCCCTCCGTCGAGAGTATTCGCGAAGGCGACTGAACGGCCATCGGGAGTCCATCGAACGGATTTCTGCGTGACGGTCCGCGGAAAATCGAACCGCTTTATTCGCTCTCCGCCTTCAACCGAAACAATACCGATGCTCCAGCGTGATCCGTCAATCTCGGGGTCGAGATAATGATAGGCAATGAGTTTGCCATCAGGCGAGATCGTCGGTTGCGATGCCCTGGTCGTGGTAATCTGAGTCGGTTCGCCGCCTGATGCCGGCATTTTCCACAATGCGGGTTCGATGTCGCCTTGTTGATAGATAATCCACTGGCCATCGGGTGTAAACTGCGGGTAGAATTCGCCGCTGCCCGTGGTCAGCTGTTTTAGATTAGAGCCGTCGATGTCGATGCCCCATAGGTTGGCGTGCCCCGAGCGCTCGGATGAGAATACGATCCGGCGGCCGTCCGGTGAGACGGTGAGGCCGCGACCCGCTTGTGAACCGACAGTGATCTGCCGCGGATCAGAGCCATCGGCGTCCATGATCCATATATCACAACTGCTTCCCGCATTCGACGGGTAAACGATGCGACCGTCAGCGGTCCAGGCAAGATCGTTGAGTGAGCCGATCTCGGATGAGATTTCTTTTGCGTCATTAAAATTCCTGCCTTCCGCAACCCAAAAACTCGATACTACATGGTCCTGCACGGCTGTCATGAGAGAGCCGTCAGCCGAGAGGCTGACGCCGTAGTAATCATTCAGGTCATGCGTGATTCGTTTCGTCATGCCGCCGGGTGAAGAGATGTGCCAGATCTGCTGCGGGCCCGTCGAGCGCTCGGCGGCGGTGATCAGCAGACCGTCTTTAGACCACTGAGGCTGGCCGACTTGCTGCCAACGGAACTCAGTAAGTCGATGCTCGGCACCGCCAATGTCAATTCCGGTTATCGTCTCATAATCGCCGAGTTCATCCGAGAGGCGGACAGGACAGGCGATCGTTTTTCCGTCAGGTGACCATGCCGGGGCGGTCCAGATCATGCTGAAATACTCGGGCTGCCGATGCGACGCGAGAGATCTCTCATTCGAACCATCGGCGTCCGCGACGACTAATCGACTCTCTTCGTTATAATTTCGGATAAACGCCATCGAAGCGCCATCGGGCGAAAAGCCGACCGGGCCTGTGTCGTGAGCGGCCTTCGCGGCCGGGCCCCCAAGAGTGGGCACGCGAAGCAACTCAGTATCACCCTTACCGCGATCAAGCGTCAGCAGGAAAACGGAATTACCATCACTGGCAAATGCGACCCATGCAAATTCGCTTGCCGACGGCCCAGCAATACGGATTTCGGCTGGCGAGGAAACCTGCCGGACCCACAGGCTGCTACCTTCTGCGTCGTGAGTCACGTGCGTTATATAACGTCCGTCGGGCGAGATCGCTGCACGTTTTGTCCGGCCTGACGTTGTCAATCGCTCAACGCTGCTCCCTTCGAAGGGCACCGACGGCTCTTTACCTGACGTCCTGGCGTTGGCCGAGGCCCTGTACAACCCAAAAAGCACACCGCCGATCCCGGCGGCGATGCAAAGCACAACGACCGGCACCAACCAGAATGGGCGATTAGGCGTAGTGTTGACTTGCGGGGCCGGATCATCGCTGCGTCGCCAGTCGACAACGGAATAAATATTCTCGGAACGCTCAACCCTAAGCGGTCGGGGCGTTTCGGTCGGTCTGAACTCCGGCTGCGATAAAGAAACGCTCCCCCAAAATCGATAGCCGCGCCGACGAAGCGTTTCGACAAACGGCCCGCCGGCGGAGTTGGTTCCGAGGGCTTTTCGAAGAATATATAGATTCTGCGATAGATTTGATTCCTCGACAGCGGTGTTCGGCCAGACGATCTGCATCAGGTCGTCCGTACTTACGATCTCGCCCTGACGTTCGACAAGGGCGAGGAGCGTCTCGACAACCTTCGGCGTAAGTTTCAACTGCTCGCCCGCCCGAAACAACAGGAGGTGATCGGCATCGAGGCGAAAATCCTCAAATTCGAATGTCCTATGCTCGCTGACCTCTCTCATTTTGAAGTTAAATTGAGAATCTTTTGAAGATAATTCCAATGACATCGCCGCCACCTCACACCTATCTTGAATATAAGGAGCGAACTCGATTGACTACGGCTACGATTCAAATCGTCTGGTAACGGTTACCCGAATTGTAGCGCATATCGCGGCTGCCGGTGAAAAAAATTATGCGTCAGCCCGATGTTCGCTCCCCAAACCTGGATTTTACGGGAGTATTAGCATGAAAAGAATGAGAAAAATATCCGCGATTTTGGCTGTTATCAGTCTGGCCGCCATTTTAGCATATGCCCAGACGACGGAATTTACCTATCAGGGGAGCCTGAAAGACGGAACGAACCTGGCAAATGGCAATTATGATTTTGAATTTGCTTTGTTTGACAGTGGCGGAGCGCAGCTTGGTTCGACGCTGACGCGGAACACGGTCGCGGTTGCGAACGGTATCTTTAGCGTTTCGCTTGATTTCGGGAATCAGTTTTCGGGCGCCGCCCGATTTCTCGAGATTCGCGTCAGGGCTAGCGGCGGCGGTGCTCTTACGACGTTGACACCACGCCAAGCGGTCAACAGCGCTCCGTATTCTGTAAAAAGCCTGAATGCGGACAATGCCGCCAATGCTACTAACGCAACATCCGCCCAGACCGCCGTTAATGCGACGACCGCGACAACCGCAACGACAGCGAATAATGCGCTGAGTCTCGGCGGCGTGGCTCCTGGCCAGTATGTGCAAACGGGCGATGCGAGGCTGTCGGATGCGCGAAATCCGCTTCCCGCCAGTCCAAATTATGTTCAAAACACGACATCGCCGCAGAGTGCCAATCTCAATGTGACTGGAAATGCGTCCGCCGGCAGCCTGAACGTCAACGGCGCGGTGACGGTTACCGGAACCACGCCACCGGCTGCGGCACCGGTCGGGCAGGGGCGAATCTATTTCGACAGCGCGACCAACAAAGTGCGAGTCTCAGAAAACGGCGCGGCTTTCGTCAATCTCGTGGGCGCGGGCGGCGTCAGCGGCAGCGGGACGACGAACAGCATCCCGTTATGGAGCGGCGGCACCGCACTCGGCAATTCCCTGATCTCGCAGACGGGCAGTACCGTTCAACTTCCCAGCTTTCTTCAGTTGGCAGCCGCGGGCGGCGGCGGCCATGTTGAATTCGGCAACCCGAACGCGGAAACAGGAATGACAATCTCAGGCACAAACCGTGCCGACGTCAGATTTGACGGCTCGACACTCAAACTGCTCGCGGGTTCCGGTCTCACGTCACCAGCTAACGGAATAGCCGTCGATACGGCGGGAAACGTAGGCATCGGCACGTTCGCACCGGCGTCAAAGCTGGTCGTTGCACCGGGCGGGAGCGGCGGAGCCATTAGTTTCGGCACGCCCGGCGGCGAGACAGGCATGTCAATTACGGGAGCAAATCGAGGAGATATTCGCTTTGACGGCTCAACATTAAAACTTCTCGCCGGTCCGGGAACCGGCGCGATGGCGGCCACCAACGGAATAAACATTAACGGACTCGGAAACGTCGGCATCGGCACTGTCAGCCCAAATACACGCTTAACCCTTAACGGCGGAGCTTCATGGACCACCAGCCCATGGACAGCCTCGATGAATTTGCAAAACAGCTCGGCCCTCGGCTGGGAAGCAAACGCGTCCGGCCAACATTTCGGCATTGGGCAATCGGGCGGCGGATTATACTTTTTCCGTACCAACAGTGGGTTTAACAACACAGCCAGCCCGCCAAATTATGATCTGGTGATCAACGATAACGGCAACCTCACGCAGCCAGTCAGCAACAACGGTTTGGTCAAAGCGATGATTGTTGGCGGTGGTTTATCCGGGCCTAACTTCATCTCTCGATGCTACAATGGGGTTACAAATTCATCGTCAGGAAACTGTGGATTCACCATCACCGCGCCCCTCGGTCAGTTTGCGGGTGTATATCGTATCAACTTTAATTTCCCGGTAAGCGGTCGTTTTGTCTCTATCACTGCCGAATATAATTCCACCGGTAGTGCCACCAGCGGAAGAAATAACGTTGGAGCAAACTACCAACTTTTTGACAGTACGTCAATTGAGGTTTTCACCTTCAATTCTGGCAACTCAGCAGATACAATACAAGCCAACTTTACGATTATCATGTACTGACATAAATGACAGCCTTTGGAAGATTAAAACAATCGCGCATTTCGTGTCGCGTCCGTTGGGCGGAGTGGCGAGAGACTGTAAAGGCGACTCCGTCCAGCGTGGAGAAATCGTCTTATTCGGCGGCGGCTCCGACCGCGCGATGTGCGGACGCGGCTGGAGTCGGTGAAACCGACGTTATAGTTATAGCCCACGGTGCAAACCGTGGGTGAGGTCGCCACAATGGATCGGAGCCGTCGAAGACAGCGGCATATATCACCGTCTCGGACGGTTCGCGTCCTTTTTACGGATTCTACCCACATCTGGCGATGTGGGCTACAAATATTACACCGTCTTCGACGGCTTATGAGAAATGATCTGAGGTAAAGACAATGAAAAAAATTAATCGGTTGGGTTGTTTATCTATTTTGGCAGTATTCGCCGCGTCGGTCGCGGCTCAATCGGGCGGGCACTTTCAGATCGAAAAGAGCGTCATCGCGGGCGGCGGCGGTCAAGCTGCGGGCGGTCAATTTATACTCGACGCTACTATCAGCCAGCACTTTGCCGGAACAAAGTCTACAGGTGGCGCATTTGAATTGGGAAGCGGTTTCTGGGGCGGCGGTGCAGCACCCGCAGCGAACGTTACGGTATCAGGCCGTGTCCTGACATCCGACGGTCGAGGCCTGCGCAACGCTACTATGTCAATGACCGATTTAAACGGCGTCGTACGAACAGCGACGACCAGCTCGTTTGGCTCTTTCTCGTTTGATAACGTCAGCACCGGCGGGACATACACGTTCAGGGTGTCATCCAGACTCTTTCGCTTCGCCCTGCGAACGGTGCAGGTCAACGACAACCTAACGCTCGCGGATTTTGTGGGTCTCGAATAATCTTTGCTATGGTCTTACAACGGCACCCGTGCCGCTGCCCGCTCCCGTACCGAAGCCCGGTGACGGCGGGCCGGGTTTTCGATCCTCGACCATAAAGCCCTGCAGCACAAACAGCCTGACGATCGTTCGCGTGTCGCTGCGGGTGAAGCGGTCGGCGATCTGGCTCATGTGTTCGAGATCGGCTTTGCCGAGGAGCTGTAATTGCTGCGTGTAGCGGAACAGCATGACGTTGCCTGAGTTAAACCCGGGCGGGCTAAACCCGTTCGCGTTTGTTGCCCGCAAAACAAGCTCGCCGTGTTTGAATGTGTGGTCGCGTTTGTTGTATTTGCTGAGGACGGCCGAGGCCTGAATGGTGCTGTTAAATTCCTCGACCAGCGGCTCGAACAGGTGAAACGCGGTGTCGGGATCGACCGTCGCAAAGCCCCGGATAACCTGCATGAGGTCGGCCATGTCGTCCTCGTCATCGGGGAATTCCTTGACCAGGGCCTTGGTGTCGGACATCAGGCTGCGGGCTGCGTCAAGGTCTTTTTCGGTGCCTTTTCGCTGGGTCTGTGTGGCGAGGCCGACGAGCAGCGGTATTTGCTGGCGCCGGTTGGTCATCTGGCCAATCAGCCGGCGGGCTTCGTCAACCTTGCCCGCGGCAACCGCTCTTCCGGCCCGCGCGGTATCAAACTGCTCCTGCGCGGAGGCTCGCAATTTATCGTCCGGTATCTGGTCGATCAGTTTTTTGGCCCGGGCGTCGTCGGGTATCTGGCTGATCTTATTCGCGAGGATGCTATTGGCATTTCGCTTATCGTTCTCGTTGGTCATTTTGGCTATCGCCGCGATTATATCCTCGGGCGTCGAGCTAGGATTCCAAAGGCTCGCCTGCTGTGCCGAGTTTCTCAACTCGGTCGGCATGCTCTTTTTGTTCTCGGCATCGCGGGCTTTTAAGGCTGCGATCCGCTCGGGGATAAATTTTTCGAGCGTTGGGATGAACGAACCCATCATCATCGTCGTCTGGATAGATTTCGAAGGCACGAGCAAAGCGTCGGCAACCTTGTTGGCGAGGAGCTTCATCGACGCGTCCGAGAACGCGAAAGGCTTGAATGCCTTAGGATCGGGCGTGGTAGGCGTGGGGGCTGGCCGCGCAGCAAATCCCAGAAAACTGTTGGCGGTCATCAGATCAGTCTGGTTCCTTGCAAAGTCCGCGTCCGCGAGTTTGGCAATCACCTCGGCTCCGAGATCCGAGGCTTTTTTTGCATCTTTTTGATTCAAGTTTTGGAGCGGCGAAAGCAGGCTCATCGTCACGCCCTTGGCCATGCCGTCCTTGATGAGCTTGATCATCTTGTCCGGGTCGCCGCTAGCGGAGCGCTGGAGCAGGCCTTGTTCGTAACTGGTCTCCTGCGCGGCCCTCGAGCGGTCCGTCGCCGCGGTCGGATTTCCCACATCAATCGTCGAATCGGTCGCGGCGGCCTTGGCCATCGCATCGGAAAGCCTGGCGGAGCGTGTCTGCTGCATGAATTCGAGAGCCAGATCGACGTCGTGTTTGGCAACCAGATTCAGAACGTCATACCGCGGATCGCCCGAATCATTGGTGGCAAAATTAAAATTAGAAATTGCAGCGGAAAGCGGATCGGTGCTCTCGGCGGCTTCTTTTTCGGCTTCGGCGTTGTAGGCAACGACCTCGTTCGCGGCGTTGCGAAACAGCTCGCGGGCGCGTTTTTCGTCAAATTTCCAATAGATGTCAGCCGACATTGCGTCGATCACGGCCCGATTCCCCGGCAGCCGCAACCCCGAAGCGTCGTTGACCGCTCCGTCGAGCATCTGTAGGACGAGTTCGTCCATGGCCTTCTTTTTTTTTGCTTTTTCGTCGGCCGTCATCGTCGGCTGTGTCTGCGCCACCGCAAAGGCGCACAAAAATAAAAGTGTTGACGTTAAAAAGACAATCTTCCTTAGCCGCATCGTGGGGTACTCCTGTTATAGACTAATTTAAACGCGTGGAATTATATCATAAGTCGGCGTCAGCGGCCCGTGTCAGTAGCCCGCACGTAAGTAAGGGCCACTCCGGCCCGAATGGCCCTCACTTACGGGCGGGCTACCGACACAACTGACACAAGCGCAGTCCCGAAAAATAAATGTGGTGCCAGACACGCGGGAAGGTATATTATAAGAAATAGCAGCCGCCACGAAAGGTCCGCAGGAGATGTAACCAAACAGCTGTCGAGATCGTCTTTTATTTATCCAAATTATTGGAATCTCTTCAAAATTTTAGTTAACCCTTGATCACGCCGGCCGTTTTTTCGCCGTTAATGGCCTTTCGTTCGAGAACAAAAATTAAGGCACAATGCTTGCGAGATGCGTCTAATAGGTCAGTTAGATGGCAGTATGAATAAGATCAGGCTTAAACAAATTAAGATGGTTCTCGTCCTATTCTTTGCGGCATCGGGTGTGGTCGCCGTCCTGACCAGCCTGCGAACGGTCCGCACGGTCGAGTCGTACATCGCCGGTCCGCCGCCCGGCGTGACGGGTGCTCCCGGCGAAGAAAACTGTGCTTTTTGCCACGCGCCGGTTCCGGGTTTTGGCAACTTTGTCATCATAGCTCCGGCAAATTACGATCCGGGACAGACCTATCAGATCATCGTCCGGCACACGACGCCCGATTCGTCGCGGCGGCGATGGGGATTTGAGCTGACGGCGTTGGGAGATTCGGGTGCGGCGGCGGGTTCATTTACAAACCTTTCGCAGTTTACGCAGACGTTTCACAACAACGATTTTGACCGATTTTATATTGAGCACACCCAGATCGGCACCTTTGCCGGCCAGATGGGCGGCGCCCAATGGGTGTTTAACTGGATCGCCCCGGCCGCGGACATGGGCCAGGTGACATTTTACGCCTACGGCAATCAGGCAAATAATGATGGCACAGCCAATGGCGATCAGCCCTATGGCACCACAACGACGGTCGATTCAAACGCCGCAACACCAACGCCAACTCCGACAACCGAACCAACTCCGACGCCGACGCCCACGCCGACACCCACTCCTACACCGACGCCGACGCTTGTAACCGTCAGCGGACAGGTCTTGACATCAGACGGCCGCGGCCTGCGCAACGCGACGGTTTCGATGACCGATCCGCAAAACGTCGTCCGAACCACGACGACAAGCTCGTTCGGGTTTTTCACGTTTGACAGCGTACCGGTAGGAGCGACCTATTTATTCCGCGTGTCATCGAGACTTTTCCGCTTTGGCCCGAAGACCGTGCAGGTCGACGACAACCTCACCCTGTCCAATTTCGTCGGGCTGGAATGATTCATGCCCCGCCAATGCAGAATTGATATTTCTCAATCGCAGAATTTATTGAATATTATCCAAAATTGAATACTTCGCAGCTCAAACCTTATTAGAATGTTAGAGAAACTAATTGGTTGTGATACGCGAATCATGGCGCACGTTTTGGCGACTTGGGCCTCGTAAAATTTTAACCACGGGAGACTAAAATGAAATATATTCTAAGTGTTTTTTTAACGATAGCTGGCTTTCTAATTGTCGCCGCACCCTCACCCGCGCAGAGGGCTGTGAGCCAGGCATACCAATTCAGCCATTCCATAGTTGACGATCCGACGCCGTCGCCGGACGGAACCAGGTTGCTCTATATCATGACGATTTTGGGCAAGGAGCAGTTTTTTATCATGAACATCGACGGCACCGCTCCGGTTCAGGTGACCCGCGATGACGCCGACCACGAGGATCCGGCCTGGTCGCCGGACGGTAAGACCATTGCGTTTACCTACATCAAGGGCGATCTCGAAGCCATTTCGACAATCAATATTGACGGATCGGGGTTACAGCAGTTGACACCGAAAAACGTGCGGGGAATCCACCCAAACTGGTCGCCTGACGGCTCAAAACTCGCCTATTGTACCGATGACGATCTGGCTCCGCCGAGGAAAAACGATTCGGACATCATCGTCATCGACATGGCCACCCGCCAACCAAAGACGCTCATCACGGGCGGCGTCAACACCTATCCGGCATGGTCGCCCGATGGAAAACGTATTGCCTTTCGCCGGATGGTGGGCGAGACGAATTCGGAGGTATTTGTGGCAAATGCCGACGGCACCGACGCGCATAATATCACCAACCATCCTGCCTTCGATGGCTGGCCCTCGTGGTCGCCGGACGGCACCCGCATCGCATTTGCCTCGAATCGCCGTTCGAGCTATCAGATATTTACGATGAACCCCGACGGCACCGATGTTAAATTACTCGCAAATACCGAGGGCCGCGGAACCGCCCCGCAATGGGGACGCGATGGCCTGAGAATCTATTTTCCAATCTGTAGAAACGTCGATTTTGGGGTCGACTGCCAAATATTTGTGGCCCGGACGCAGGGCTTTCTTAGGTAATGAAAAAGACAACAGGAGAAAAATGAAAAAACTGCAAAAAAGAATTTCGTTGGCGACTGTCGTTTTGTCTGCACTGTTTGCGACCGCTGCATTTTTGATTAACCCAAATTCTGACAGTCGGGTCATCGCTGACAATCTCGAAGCCGGGATTCCGACGCCGACGCCAGAGGACGCCGCTAAGCCGTTTGACCAGGACGCCGCTCTTGCTAAATTGCGCGAATCGATCAAGGGTCATGAAAAAGAGCCCGCCGAGACCGTTTTTAAGAACATTCAGAAACTCAAGGGCGTACCGGCGGGCCGGATGCTGGCGATAATGCAGTTTGGCTACGCCCGTTCGCTCGGCGTAAATTGTACGCATTGCCACACTCCCGACAAATGGGAGTCCGAAGACAAACGACAGAAACAGATCACCCGCGACATGGCCGCAATGTCCGCCCGAATCAACGGCGAGCTGCTAAAAGGCATAAAGAATCTCAAGAGCGAAGCACCGACGATCAACTGCACGACATGTCATCGCGGGCAGATCATCCCGGCACTTGACATGGCTCCGGCGTCAAGACAATAGTCCGTCGGTACTTGCTCTAAAAATTAGAGGGTGGCGGAGCGGTCTGCGCCATAGTGTTCGCCGGTTTTTTGTCCTGTTTTAAGAATCCCTGCAAAACAACCAGTTTCACCAGCGTGCGGAGGTCGCTGCGGGTAAAGCGGTCGGCGGTCTCGCTCATGCGGCCCAAGTCGGCTTTGCCGAGCAGCTGGATCTGCGGCAGGTAGCGGAAAAGCAGCACCGAATTCCCCTGCCCGCCAAAACCGCCGCCACCCTGTCCGCCGCCAAAGCCTGAGTTACCATTTAATTTCAGCACCAGCTCGCCTTTTTTGAACGTGCGGTCGCGTTTGTTAAATTTGCTCAGCACGGCCGAGGCCTGGACGAGCTCGTTCATCTGGTCCATCAACGGCTCGGCGAGGTGAAACGCGGTCTCGGGGTCGACGACGGCGTAGCCCCGAACGACCTCCATCAGGTCGGCGAGGTCGTCCTCGTCGTTGGGCACATCGTTGGTCATGCCGCGGGCGTCCTTCATCAGGCTCTTGGCTGCCGCCAGGCTTTTTTCGTCGCCGAGCGCCTGAAACTGGATCGCGAGCTGGACCGTCTTTTGAATTTTGGTCTTCGGGTCGGTCAGCTGCGAGATCATGCGCCGCGCGTCGTCGAGCTTGCCGGTGGCGGCCGAGCGGTTGATCTTGGCCGCGTCAAACTGCTTTTGCGCCGACCCCTTGATCGTGTCGTCCGATATCTGGTCGATCAGCTTTTGCGCCCGCGCTTCGTCAGTCAACTGAGCGGCCTTGTTCGCGATCGTCTGATACGCCTGACGCTTGTCGTTGTCATTGGTCATCTTCGGGATCTGGGCGAGAATGTCCTCCGGCTGAGCCGAGCGGTCGTAGAGACGCTGGGCCTGCTGGGCACCGCGTCCGGTCGTCGGGAGCGCTTTTTGGCCTTCGGCGATCTTTTGGTTAAGGAGCGCGATCTTTTCCGGCACGATCTTTTGCAGCGTCGGTATCGCGCGATTGATCATCGCAATCATCTGGGCTGACGGCGTGGCGGATGTGAACGTGCTGACGAGTTTGTTGGCGAGATCCTTGGCTTGCGCGTCGGTAAAATTGAACTGCCTGACCGGCGCCGTTCCCGACGCCGTGGCCGCGACCGGCTGGGTCGCGAAGTTAAGGAAATTGAGAATAACGTTTATATTTTGCGTGTTTGTCGTCAGGTTGGTCCCGGTGATATTGCTGACGACATCGCCCGCCAACTCGCCGGCTTTTTTATCGTCCTTTTTGTAAAGGTTTTGCAGGGCGGGCAGGACGTTGGGCGAAATACCGGCCGAAATGCTGTCTTTTATCAATTTGATCGAAGCATCGGGGTCGTCCTGAGCGGCAAGCAAAGCGTATTGCTGGTCAAGCGCCGTCTCCTGGCCGACCTCAAGGCTCGTCGGGTCAAAATTGGCACTACGGCCTCCGCCGCCCTGGCCGCCATTACCGCGACCGTTTGTCGGGACGGAGCCAGGCTGAGCGGCCTTGAGCATGGCTGCCGCGAGCGTCGTTGAGCGCGTCTGGAGCAGCATTTGATAGGCAAGCCCCGCGTCATGTGCCGCGACCAGCTGCAAAACCTGCGGCCGAGGGTCGTCCTGAGCGGGTGGTTGAAAACCGCCGCCGCCACCCCCGCCACCGCCACGCTGCCCGTTCGCATTCTGCTGGGCCGTGGCCTGTTCTTTTTCGGTTTCGGTGTTGTAGCTGACGATCTCGGACGCCGCGTTGCGGAAAAGATCGCGGCCCCGCTTTTCGTCGTATTTCCAATACAGGTCGCCCGCGATGGCAAAGATCAAAGCCTTATTCTGCGGCAGCCGGAGCATGCTGCCGTCGCCGATCGCCTGATCGAGCGTCTGCATGATTCGCTCGTCAAGCTCCTTCTGTTTCTTGGCCGCATCGGGGTCCACGACCGGATCGCTCGGCTGCGGAGTCGGGGCGGTCGCCTGTGCGAACGCCATCGAGCAAAAAAGGAACATTACTAACGTTAAAGAAAAAAACCTTCCAGGCCGCATCTGTTTACTCCTAATTGGATATGAAATGCCGGATAACCAGCTCATCGTCTCAATGGGCGTGGTTTGACGCTATTATGACGCAATCAGACAGACTTTTGGCTAAGAGTTTTGTAAAGAAATGTTAAGAAACGCCGGAGCTGAGATCAAACACTGTAACGCTCAAATATAACGAATCTTTCGGAGACCATCTCAGCCGGAAAACCATCGTCGACCAACTCCTGAACCGCTCGGGTCTCGATCAGCGATCGCGGAAGGAGGGCACACAGCGCGAATACATCGGCCTCTTGCTCTTTCCGCGTCCGGTGGCCGACCCCGTGGAAATTGGCGGTGGCTCCCGTCTCGGGCGTGTGCAGCAGAAAATGCCCGAGCTCGTGAAACAAAACCGCGAGCTTTGCCGGCCCGGCAAGCCGACTGTCGACCGCGATAAAATGCCGCCCCATCACGCGGTAATAAAACCCGCCGACGCGCAACGGCATTTCCTGCACGGTTACCTTATAGCGTTTGCACAACCGGTAAAAGTCGTTTTCGTCGAGCGGGCGCTCGTTCCAACCGGTCTTAAGCTGTGAGATTTTGTCGATGACGAACTGCATAGCGGTTGAGAGCGGACGTGCTGTTAGTGCAACATTGTAGCATAGATCAATAAAAAGGCAAATGGTTTTATCGCTTCCTATCGCGTAGCGATGTGTGAATGTAGCCGTGGGTTTCAACCCACGGACTGGATTTCACAAGCAAGCACCTACAACGTCCGGTCAAGCACCCGCTTGGCGTCATACAACGCCGCGATCTTATCCTCGTGCGAAAATGTCTCCCAGCCACGGAAGAAGACGACGCCGTAGTCCTGCGGATAATCGCGGCCTTCGTGGCGAAACCATTCGCTCATTACGCGTTGCGGATCGTCGAATTTCAACACGGCGGCCTCGACGTCGAAGGCTTCGCGGACATCGACCGATTTAAGCTCGGTCACCGCCTCGCTGCCGTGCATGGCGATCCGTTGATCGACGATCTCGGCGATGCGTTCCTCGATAAATTTGCCAAGCCCGATCGGCGGCCGCTGCCCGCCGTACATGTCGCCGACGCCGGTCAGCAGCCAATTCAGAGACACGCTCGTTTCATTGGCGATCTTTATCAGCACTTCGGGTGCCGGCAGGCGGGCCTCTTTATAGTAATTTCTTACCGTCGCATGCGGTATTTTCAGCCGCCTCGCGACCTCAGCCATTGTTGCTCCATCAAATGTTTTGTCGAGCCGGGCAATAAAATCTCTATCCATAAGCGTATACAACGTATGTTTTGTTCCTGACAGCAAATGTTACCTCAGCCGGGAGCAAAACTCAAAGCCCAAAGAATAGGCCACGAATGCTCGAATAAAATGATTCGTGCATTCGTGGCAATTCCTCTTCGCCCGCCCGACGGGGTTCTAAAGTAGCGGCACTGTAAAAAAGATTTAAATGTGCGCGAACGTACTGACAGAGATTTAAGATTTTATCAATATCGGTTATATCTGGAGGCTCGTAACCGTTATGGGAGATAAACCCGCCGATTTACTGATAAAAACCAAGATCGTTATAGAATCAACGGAGCGATTCCTTGCCCGTATCAATGAGCTGGAACAAACTGATCAACTAACTCCTGAAATACTTCTGGACGAGCATTCAAAACTCCACGCAGACATAAAAGGTGATTCAGACTAATCAGGTGCCTGAACATCTTAGCTCCCACCCGATCCGCCCCCTTCGGCTTGACACAACGGGCGACTAATCGTATATTTTGAGATTCGGCTTTTTGTCGACGGTCTGCAAAGGCTGCTCATCGAAGAGGCCGAACCGGCGTTAAGCCGGCCTTTCAAAGCAGGCCGCCCTAGCTCAGTTGGTAGAGCATTCGATTCGTAATCGAAAGGTCGAGAGTTCGAATCTCTTGGGCGGCTCCACTATAAACCGCAGTAAATAATATACTTACCTTATAATCCAAGCGGCCCCTAGCGGGCCGCTTTTCTTTCAGTGACCGCCGATGCCAAACACGGCAAGCACTTGGCTTAACACTTTTTACCAGCAAACGTCGGCCCGCAAGTGAAAAGGCGTCTCGATCTACGGACCATCATTGACATGCTGATTTGGTCTTCCGTAAATCCGCGTCAATTTGGCAAGCCTCGCTTTCATGGCCTGGGTGATCGCACCGTCGGTAAATCGCCAGCGCCAGTTTTCGGACTTTGACGCGGGCAGATTCATGCGGGCCTCGGTGCCGAGCCCGATAATGTCCTGGAGCGGCGCGATCGCCGTATTGGCAACGGACGCCCACGCCGCGCGGATGAAGTCCCAGTGAATTTCACTGCCGTCGGATCCGAGATATGCGAGGCAAAAATCGTGTTCGCGCCTGATCGCCTTTGCGCCGCGCCTCGATCCGGTTCCGGCCCGCGACGCGAACCAGCCGAGAAGCGTGTCGTTGTCATGAGTGCCGGTGTAGGCGACACAGTTATTTACGTAATTGTGTGGCAGATCGATACTCTTCGCGTCGCCGCTAAAGGCGAACTGTAGTATCCGCATGCCCGAAAAACCGAACCTGTCACGCAGCGACAGAACGTCCGGCGTGATCGCTCCGAGATCCTCGGCGATCACCGGCAGCTCGCCCAGACTTTGCTGAAGAGCAAAAAATAGTTCATGCCCCGGGACATCCACCCATCTGCCATTTTCAGCCGTCTTATCCGTGCCCGGCACCTCCCACGACGCGGCGAATCCGCGAAAATGATCAATCCGCGCGATATCGACCGTGGCGAGCGTCAACCGGACCCGGGCGATCCACCAGCCGAATCCATCCCACCGCATCGCGTCCCAATCGTATATCGGATTGCCCCACAGCTGGCCCGTCTTTGAAAAATAGTCGGGCGGCACGCCGGCCACGAAAGCCGCGGAGCCGTCGGCGTTAAGTTTGAATTTGTCCCGGTTACACCAGACATCCGCCGAATCGAGGGCGACAAAGATGGGGATGTCGCCGATGATCTGTATTCCGTGGAGGTTCGCGTATTCCTTGACCGCAAACCATTGGCGAAAGAACGAAAATTGATAAAATTTTTCGGCCTCGATATTTTTGGCGAGCTTATCGCGGCTGTTCCAGAGAGCCTCACCGTCGCGCAACCGGAGCGGTTCGGGCCATTTATACCATGGACGTTGGCGGTTTTCCGCCTTAATGGCCCGGAACAACGCATAGTCGTCGAGCCAGAACGCGTGTTCCTGACAAAACGCCTCAAACTTGCCCCGCAGATCGCCGCTCGTTACGTGATGAAAGCCCTCATACGCCTGTAGCAACAATTCATTCTTCCACTCATAGACCGGGCCGAAATCTACCCTGTCCGACGGGAATTCAGGCTTAGCTTTTATCCATTCTTCCGACACCAAACCGTCCTCGACGAGCCTTTCTGGCGAGATCAGCAGCGTATTCCCGGCAAATGCCGAAAAACACTGGTACGGCGAATCCGCGAATCCGGTCGGCCCGAGCGGTAGTATTTGCCAATATGTTTGTTTGGTTTCGACGAGAAAATCAACGAATTCAAAGGCCGCGGGGCCCAGGTCGCCGATGCCGAAATCTCCGGGCAGAGATGTCGGATGAAGCAAAATGCCGGATGCTCGGGGAAACGTCATAGTTATTTCTCGTTCAAAAAATCGGTTCTTCGAAAAAAAAAGGGCGTGAAATCATTATGTTTCACGCCCCGCAAAAGAACAAGAATTCCCGCTAAAAAATGATGTCAAAGCCGCCGGCAAAATATCGGCGGTAATTATTGATGAACTTGCCGTAATCCGGATCGCTCAGATTGTTTCGCACATTGCGCGGATTGAAATGGTTTGTCAGGTTAAACGCCTTCAACGAGAGGCGGATGCCGTATTTCTTCGTGATCTGAAAATCCCTTGATATCTCAGCATCGAGCGAGATAAATTGCGGAAACCGGTGACCGTCCGCATTGCGTATTCCGACAAAATTCTGCTCGTTATTGACTACGGAGTATGGAAATCCGCTTCGCCATTCAAAGATCGGCGAGAGCGTGATCCTTTTCGGCAGCGTAATACTTCCCCACGCGAGCAGACGGTTCGGGACGTCGGTCGGGAGATTTGACGATTGATTTTGCCGAATAACCGGAAAGCCAAAATCGCCGTAAAAACCATTGAAATCGTTCAGATCGCCCTTTGCCTTTGAGCGTACGTAAGAGACGTAGAATTGCTGCTCCCTGGGCAGTGTAATTCGCGCGGTCGCCTCGACGGCGTCGTAGCTGGCGTTGCCGGTCGGGCTGAGAACAATCGCCGTCCGGCCCAGATAGTCGATCTCGGGCGCGACCGTGTATATCCGGTTGGTCCGGCTATG
This sequence comes from Pyrinomonadales bacterium, assembly GCA_038227175.1. Classification (GTDB taxonomy): domain Bacteria; phylum Acidobacteriota; class Blastocatellia; order Pyrinomonadales; family Pyrinomonadaceae; genus OLB17. The sequence continues at coordinate 199,371 of JBBRPZ010000004.1, forward strand.
CGTGTAGCTTAGACGAAGATCGAGGCGCGGATTGATCACGCGGTCGACCTGCATATTCCACGTCAGGTTTTCCGGCACAAAGCCTCGCCGCGACCGGGCCTTATACAGGTCGAGCGGAAAAAGGTCGGGATTATCAACCAGCAGATTCTCAAAACGCTGCTGACCGGTAACGGTCACCCCATCGAGGCCAAATGTGGTTATCGTCCTCGCCGGATACCGTCTGAATGCACGGATATTGAGCGGCACTTTGTCGTAAAAAAATCCGATCCCGCCGCGCAAGATCGTTTTATCGTCTTTGAACGGCGACCATGCAAAACCGGCCCTGGGAGAAAAATTACGCTCCTCAGCGATCCGCTGATCCTCGATCCGCAGCCCGAGATCGAAACTGAGGTTAGGCCGCACGGCCCAGCGATCCTGCACAAAACCCGTATAAACCTTGTTTTTGACGCGGATCTGATTGGTGGTTTCAAATGTCGTTCGCTCAGCCAGCGTTCCGTCATAACGGCGGATATTTACCGGCCGAGCAGAGTACGTCATCCAGTTTTTGACCTCAGTAAAATTGAAACCGGCCTTGATGGTATGCATACCGGCTAAGAATTTCAATGCCGGAAAGTCGAACGTCTCAAGTATCACGGTACGCGTTGAATGGCGGTCCTGGGTCGCGAAATAGTTGCCAAATTCGCCGATCGGCGTGATGATCTGCTCGCCCGGACCCTGTCCCCAAACATTGGCATTAAAGTGTTTATACGACACGGTAGACTGAAGCAGGCTGCCGTTGCGAAACGCGAAATTGTCGTGGAGCGTCGTAACCATGTCCTTTTGCTTGTAATTCGGCGTGACCGGCCGCTGGCGGAAAAAATCGAGACCGATATAGCTCTGGCGTTCGGGAAAATACCCGATCGTCGCCGAAATGCCGTGCGTCGGCGACACCGTCAGATCGGCTTGGGTAAAATAGCTCTGCGATTCCGAAATGGTCTCGTTGTTCGGAAATTCGAGTCCTCGGACGGGAACTTTTGAGACGCTGTAGCCCAGCGACTGCGAGATCGCGAGCCGGTCCTTGATCAGCGGGCCATTGAAATTGAGGTGCGGCGAGTCGTCCCGGACGCCGTGAATCCTGCCCTTCTGAAATCGAAAATCGGGCAGGAAATCGTTTAGCTCGACATGCCATTTATCGCCGCCGCGTTTGGTCTCGATCTCGGTCAGGCCGCCGGTAAACTGGCCGTATTCGGCGGAGTACGGATGGCGAAAAACCTGCACCGATTCGACCGCGTCGACTGGGAGATTTAGCCGAAAATTGCCGCTCGCGGGATCCGTAACGCTGACGCCGTTGACGCGAAACGCGCTTTGCTGCTCGGACGCGCCGTTGATATTTATCTCGCCGCGTGTCGAGCGAATGACGCCGGGCACGAGCGGTATGGCCTCGTCGACTCGCCGCGTCGCAAGCGGCAGCCGCTCGACCGCCCGACCGCTGATCTTTCCGGCCGGTGACGAACCGGAATCGACGCTGACCACAGTTTCGTTATGGTTATCGACCGTCACCTGAGCCGCAACGTCCGCCACGGCGATCGCGACCGAGATCTCCGATCCGGATCGTTCGAGCTTGATCAGCTTGTCCAGGTTTTGAAACCCGGCCTTTTCGATACGCAGATTATAGTCGTCTACGGCAATACCATCGAAAACCGCCACTCCGTTTTCGTCCGTCTGCCGTTTAGCAATGACGAGCTTTTCTTTAACCAGCGAGCAATCGGCACCGGGAATAACCTGTTTCTGGGCATCGGTAACGATCACTCGCAGAAAAGGCTTGTCGACAATACTCCGCTGCGCGCTGACCGGATATTGCATGGCCGGCAAGCAAAAAAACGCGGCAAAAATTGTGAAGACAAAGCTTTTCATAATTCAAGGCGGAGCTGACTACCGCCAAACTTCTTTTATTTATTCCTCAGTATGCCTCAAAAACCTCATTAGAGAGAAGTTCTAATATCAAACCATTAGCGTCAAACTGACACATTCCCGTCTTTGGAACCTTAGTGCTTTGTAACACAAGTTCAAGGAGGTTTAGCCACGAATTACACGAACGACACGAATAAAAAGAAAATGATTAGTGCTATTTGTGTCATTCGTGGCTAAACTCATTTCTTTCAAAACTTTGGTTACGCAGAACTAGTGGTATCAACCAATAACCAATTCAATATTCTTCGCCAACTCGTCCTGTTCTATATAACTGCTCTCATTCGGCGGAGCCTCGAGAGCGATCAAACGCCTTAATTTTCGGCCTGTCCGCAAACTGCCCCGCTCAACCCCGGATATGCGAAGATCATAGAGTCTCATATCGAGATTCTTCTGAAAATCGGGAAATCTCATCCTCAGGTTCCGCCCAACATCGTCTACTAGTTTTTGATGCACGCCGGGGATGTCGAGATCGCTCGATTCGATCTGGATATCTACGACGTCCCGCCGGTTTTCATGCCAGACGCGGACCTGCCATTCGTCGGTCGCGTTTGAAACGCCGTTCATCAGCTCGGCAAAAACCCACGGGCTGATATTGCCCATGCCGCAGACGATCATCTCGTCGACGCGGCCGCGGATCTTGGCGATGCGTTTGGCAAAGAGGCCGCATTTGCAAGGCTCTTCGATCATCCGCGTCACGTCGGTCGAGCGGTAACGGATCAGCGGCATAACGTCCCGCGTCAACGTCGTATATACTAATTCGCCTTCGCCGTCCTCATTGGATTCAGGCGTTTCGAAAAAGAAATTCATGTCGTTGCGGTGATAGCCGTCGTGCTCGGCACATTCGACGCCGATCACGCCAAAGGCCTCGGTCTGTCCGTAATTCAGATGAAACGGTGCATTCCAGACCCGTTCGACCTCTCGCCGCGTGTCCTCGGCGATATTTTCACCGCCGGCGAACATGAATTTCAGGCCCCACGTGCCGCGTTTTTCGGCAATCTCGGTCAGACGCACGATCCACGACGGCTCGCCGAAAATGACGGTCGGCTTATAATTGACGGCCCGCTCGTAAAATTCGAGCGGCGAGATCTTGCCCGCCTCGGCATGAAAGCATCCGAGATACTGAAGCGCCGTCCGCACAACTGCCGGTGATACCCAGAATGAAACGTCGAAGGCACTCAAAATTTTGTCTTCGCGCCGCAGTCCCAATTGATACAGGCCGAGGGCGCTCATCCGGCCCATCTGGTTTAACTCGCGGTTCGAGAAAAATATATGCTTCGGCACGGCCGATGTCGTCCCGGTCGTCTCAAACACCGTGTCGGGCCGGCCCGCGAGAAACGTGTCCGCACCGTATTCCTTCAGATCGTCGCTGGTCGTAAAAAAATCGCCGAGCTGCGCGGGGTGCGTTATTTTACTTACGTCGATATTCCGGCGGCGAAATTGTTTGCTGTAAAACGGCGTCCGGCTCGCAAGCTTTAGCGTCTCGCGAAAACGCCGCCGCTGGAGGCTCGCCATTACGGACGGCGGCATTTTGCCCAACAGGGTAATCGCGTACTGCGGATTGGTCCGGAGCGCTAATTTTTCGATCTGTTCAGTGATTTTCGCTAACAGCATCTATAGTCTCTCCGGTGCGCAGCGGCGGATCAGCATTTCGAACATCTCCATCGAAAGGTCGATCTCCTCATTTGTTATCTCGAACGACGGCGCGAGCGTAAACACGTTTTTGTAATAACCGCCAACGTCTAGAACAAGCCCCATTTTCTTGCCGCGAACATCGAGGTCACCCTTCATCCCTTCGGCAAAGATCTGGTCGCACAATTCGCGATCGGGCGTGTAGCCATCCTCCTGACATATCTCTATTCGCAGGGCCATTCCCATGCCGTCGGTATCACCGATGACCTTTGGATATTTACGCTGCAATTCTTTGATCTGGGCGAGGAAATAGGCTCCCTTTTCACGCGTGATCGCTTCGTAATCGGTTTCCTCCATCATGTGCATCAGCTCAAGCGCAACCGCCGTTCCGAGCGTATTTGACGAAAACGTCGAATGCGTCGAGCCCGGCGGAAATTTGTCGGGCGAGATCAAACCTTCTTTTGCCCAAACGCCCGAGAGAGGATTCAACCCGTTTGTCAGGGCCTTGCCAAACACGATGATGTCGGGTGTCACGCCAAAATTTTCGATCGCCCAGAATTTGCCCGCACGGTAGAAACCCATCTGGATCTCGTCGTCCACCATCAAAATATGGCGTTCGTCCAAAATTTTCTTGAGTGCCGGAAAATAGCCTTCGGGCGGGATGACATATCCGCCGGTGCCCTGGATCGCTTCGACGTAAAACGCGGAAAACTCCGATTCCTGTGCCTTCGCGTCCCAAAACGAGTTGTATTCCGTATCGAAATTTTTCGCGAATTGATCAACGCAGTAAAGCTCGCACGTATCACGCTTTTTGCCGTACGGGCACCGGAAACAATATGGGAACGGGACAAAATGGGCCCGGTCGCTGAAATGGCCGTATCGGCGGCGGTAGCGAAAGCTCGACGTTATCGCCGACGCCCCCAATGTCCGACCGTGATAGCCGCCCTGAAAAGCAAAAACTAGGCTCTTGCCCGTTTCGTTACGCACGAGTTTCAGACTGTCCTCGACCGCCTGCGATCCGCCGACATTAAAATGAACTCTGCCCGTCTCGCCAAATTTCGATTCGTTAAGCCGTCCGATGGCGGCCGCAAGCTCGACCTTTTCGGCGTGGAGATACTGCGATGCAAGCTGCGGCAGCGTGTCGATTTGCGATTTCAGGGCGTTGTTCAGCCGCTCATTGCCGTAGCCGAAACTCGCCGCCGAATACCACATTTGCAGATCGAGAAACGCCGTTCCGTCACCGTCGTAGAGATAGCTCCCTTCGGCCCGCTCAAAAAATTTCGGCGGTTCGAGATAATGGACAGTGTCGCCAAATGAACAGTATTTTTTCTCCATTTCGAGCAATTCAGCCTCGGTGTGACGCGGTTCGATCTGGTGCAGCTTCATTTGTGTGTTTGTTGTTGTCATAGATTTAAATAACCGATCCTCTTGAAGTCGTGTCAAAGCATCGAGGAACTTTAAATTGCCTCTGGCTTTAGAGGCTGTGTCAAAATCCGATCTGAATCAAAGAATTTTATTGCCGTTGCCTTCAGGCAACGGAAGAGCCATTAAAAATTGATGGGCTTTAGCCCAAACTAATGCATTGGGCTAAAGCCCCGGGGAATTTTTTGATAACCTGAACCGTTGCCTCAAGGCAACGGCAATTTTTAAAACTATACATCACTCGCCATATTAGTTTTGACACAGCCGCTTTACGCCGAGCTTAGCTCCAACTGTTGTAATCCCCAGTTATCGACGGTCGCGGCGGCCTCGTATGCCATTCTGAGAGAGTCGGCGACCTGATGCAGATCGTCGTATTTCTCATGTGCGATCTGATTTTGCAGGCAAAAATCCGCTAATTTCTGCTTGGCAAATACCACGTCCGCCGTTTGTGCCGCAAAGCGGTCCGACAGCCCGTCGCCGACAAATATTGCCGGGGCCGCGAAACGGTTTTCGATGCTCATCACGGCTGGTTTACACGTCGCGCAGCCGTCGCCGCAGACCTCGGGCGCGTGCGGAAATTCCGTCGTCCAGCGGTCTTCGCCGACCGGCGTCAATTCGTTAGCCCAGATGCCGATATTTCGCATCTTTTCGGGATCGGCGATCCCTTTTTTGAGCATCCGGCGGATGTAATATTCAAAACCGTCGCTGACGATATGAACCGGAATCCGGGCCTCGCTGCAAAAATCGAGCAGCGACACGACACCATGGTCGAGCTCGAATCCGCTCAGATAACCGTCAAGCACAAACGGCGTCACCCGCAGCAGGTCAAATTGCCGCCGCAGACATTCGCGCGAGCCGATCCGGCCGTCGACCCATTCCTTTTCGACCTCAAGCCATTTTTCGTCGGCAAATTTCTCGAGGATCGCGTCGATAACGTCGCGTTTCGACAGCGTTCCGTCAAAATCCAGGAACAGTACCGGCGGAACCGCTCCCGCAAAAATGCTGGTCAGGTCAGTGTTTGTCTTCATATTTAAGTGCTCCCAAGCGAAATCTGTTGGAGCAGTTCTCCTTCTTCATTTGTGTCCGGACGTGATAAAAGTTTTCTAAGCGAAACGATCTCCAAATTTTTTGCCCGCAGGCCATCGAGGATCAGCGGGATCGAATCGACCGTCGCCTTGCGGTCGGCCTTGCCCTCGCTGTCACCGTCATGCAGCAGGATTATGGAACCGGCGGCCGCATCGCTGACCACCGCTCTCGCAATGTCGTCCGCCGTGCATTTTTTCCAGTCAAAACCGGCGGTCGTCCACTGTACGGTCTTGAGCCTCATCTTTCGCGTGGCGTTGAAATAAGACAGCGTACGCACACCGCACGGCGGCCGGGCTAGCCGCGGGGCGACCTTGGTCGTGTTCGTGATGATCTCCTGCGCCTTATTCATCTCAAATTCGATCCGCCGCCGCGAACAATACAAAAAGATCCGGTGCGAAAACGAATGATTCCCGATCTCATGGCCCTCGGCAACGATCCGCTGGGCGATACGCGGAAATTGCTCCACTTGCTTCCCGATCAGGAAAAACGTGGCTTTGACGTTGTTTTCGCGTAATACGTCAAGCAAGTTCGCCGTGTCCGCACTTGGCCCGTCATCAAATGTCAGAGCCACTGCATTGGTGTCCGTCCGCCCCCGCCAAACGGTCTGCCCGAGCAGCTGCGACCGGATTCCGTAGGTCGCGTAATAAACGACCGCCGCAACCAGCGCTGCAAGCGTCACCGTGAAAATCGCGAAAAGTAGAACGGTATTCATCGCTTAAACCACCAATTCGGACGGAACGGGCGAGCCGCCATAAGCCCCCATTGCCACCGCGTGAGCAAGTACGCCGCGCTCATTTCCACTCAACCAATCCGCCAACCGCCTGGATGCGTCATTTTTTCCGTGAATGCGGGCACTTGCTCGCATTTCCCCTACCTCGTCCGGCGCGTTTAGCAGCCTGATGACCGTTTCGACCAGTTCGTCGATAGTCCGAACGGGCCGCCCCACATTCCATTCACCAAGCAGTTCGTACTGAAGCCGTTCGGAACCCGGCGGCGGTTCGAGAGCTATCAGCGGCAGTGCAGAGGCGACGGCCTCGTTGAACATATTTCCGAGCTTTGACACCAGCAGATCGGCCGCGCTCATAAGGCCCGGCATTTGACGCTCATCGATCCATCCGGTAACGCACAGCCTGTCGGCATTCTCCGGATTGACAAGCCGCAGGCATCTTTCTCGCAGCCGCTCGTTGGTCCCGGTCAGCACGACAAACTGCGGAGCCGTATCCAGCAGTAATTGGGCGAAACGCCCGGTCAACTCCTCGATCCGCCCTATACCTTCGCCGCCGCCGGCGATCACGACTATGGGCCGGCTTGAGTCGAGTGCCAGGGCCCGGCAAACCTCCAACCGGTCGGCCTCGCGGTCACGTCCACCCGCGAACCCACTTGCTAGAACAGGCCCCCAATCGACGATCCGGTCGCGGCGGGCACCGTGCGCGCCCAATTCGTCGGCGCACGACGCGGTCGCAAAGCAATAAAGATCGACCTCGGGCTTAACCCACGCTTTGTCGGTATCGGGGTCGCTATTGACGGCCACGAGCGGTACGTCGAGGCTCAGATCGCGTTTGATCAGAGCGGCGATCTCGCAGCAGCCGACTTCCGTTGCGACAATCGCACTCGGACGTATCGACCGGGCAAAATTGAACAGGGCCGCGCAATGCCGACGGTAAAACCAATCCGGGCTCGTGCTCTCCTGATTTTTCTGATAACTGTCGATCCGTCCCCAGATAGCCGGAGCGTGCTTTACGATCCAGAGGTACGCGGTAATATGCGTAAATCTCGCGAGCGGCGACATGTAGTCGGCGACATCGATGACCGTGACCGGACGGCCCGGTTCCCGCAGCCTGATCGCGTCCGCGATGCCGTTCGCCACGCGGATATGCCCGGCGCCGTTTGAGATAGCGACGATCAAAACCGGCCCGTCGTCGGTTTTTGTTCCCAGGGCGATCCTTGCTATCTGTTCGGCGGCGTTCGGACGGGCAAGGGCGGATACATTTTCGGCCATCCGGTTCAGCGTCGTTTTGTCACGCAGAAGATCCGTTACCGCACTAACTGTTTCCCCGGTCGAAAGCGTCAATCGAGCCGCCCCCGCATCGACGAATTGCCGGGCATTTGTCTCTTCGGGCCCCGGGATCGCGTCAAAAAATACCATCGGCAGCCCGCACACCGCCGCCTCAGCAAGCGTGACGCCGCCGGGTTTGGTCACGAGAACGTCCGACATCCGCATCAATGCGGCGATATCGTCCGTCCAATCCAGGACGCGAAGGCTCGTATCGCCATTGCTTTTAAGCTCATTGAGATTGCGACGCGCCCGTTCGTCTTTTCCGGGCAGAGCGACGATCTGTATGCCTTCTCCTGTCGCCAGCAAACCCTTCGCAACGAGATCCATACTCGTCGGGCCCATGCCGCCGCCCATTAATAAAACTACCGACCGCCCATCAAGACCGAGGCTCGTTCTGGCTTCCTCGATGTCCGTATTTGCCCGAAATTTTTCGTTCAAAGGGATTCCGACAACGTTGATCGACTCCGCCGGTGCTCCCCACTCGCGCAATTGGCGGGCGACCGGGTCGCTAGCGACTGCGTAAGCCGAAACCTCCTGCTGGACCCAGATCGGCTCGGCTTCAAAATCGGTGATCACATTCAGCAACGCGGCATTTGTCAGACCTTTTCTGCGGGCGATCACGCCGATTTCGCACGCGCCGACCTCGCAGCAGACGATCATGTCGGGAACAAACGACTCGATCTCGCGAAACAGCGAGCCGCAGCCCAACGTCCATGCCCATACGGGAGCCGTACCCGCTTTTTGCTGCGACACGCGGCGTGTAAAAAATCGTTTCCACAGCCCGGGCGCAAAGCGGATCATCGCCCAATACGGCCAAACGTAAAACATCCTGAAAAACAACCGGCAATCTTCGAGCGCATCGACGACGCGGATCTCGCAGTCGGCAGATTCGCCGCTCATGGCCGATGCGACCGCCCGTGCCGCCGTGACGTGGCCCGAACCGAAGGAAAGCGTTATGACCATGATCCGTTTTGTCATCTACGCTTCCCTCCACGATAATTGCCAAAACCCGATAAAAAGCGTCACCGCAGCCATCCCGCACAGGACGGTCAGTTCCGTGCCGATCACGAGATCACCCGACAATATCTTGTTGATCGCCTGAAAGACGTAGGTGGTCGGCAACGCCTTTGAGATCCATCGAAACGCGACCGGCAGCGTTTCGGCCGGGTAATAGATCGGCGCCAGCAAGACCAATCCGCCGCCCAACGCGTCGGTCATCAGCGAACCGGCCGCAAAACTGCGGACGCGATGTGCAAGCACGACGCTCAGTCCGGCGAGCGAAAAAATGGCGAGCAGCACGACGATCAGCAGCAAAAATATGCTCTGGAAACTATTGACCGTGAAATCAACCCCCAACAGACGTGCCGCGATCAGCAGAGAAAAGCTGCCGACCACACCCTGCCCCAGAGCAAAGACCATGACGCCCAAAATGTACGAGGACGACGCGACCGGCAGCACCGCAAACAATTTCAGCCGTCCCGTAAACCGGTTCTCGAGCAGCAGATAGCCAAACCAGCTGATCGCCGTCAGCGAAAGCGAAAATACGAGCGAGGCAGCGACAAAGTGGACCTTGATGTAATTTGGGATGAATTCGTTCGGGTCCTGTCTCACGACGCCGTTTGCAAAGAAATACATGCCCAGAGGAAAGACGATCGCCGCCAGCAAAAACGGTCCGCTCTCGGCCCGCAACCGGGCGAGATGAATGCGAAAAATACAATAGATGTCGGACAAACGTCTCATCATTTACCCAAACGGCCATCGCCGTTTCCGTTTGAACTCAGTTCCTCGCCAACGATCGAAAAATAAACATCCTCAAGCGACGATGTCGATATCTGATACTCGACCGGAGCCGCTTCCTCGATAAAGGTCTGCACCTCTTCGAATTTCTCAAAAAAGAGCGTTTTGGTATTCCTGACCACCGCGTCGCCCGTAAATTTAAGGCGATAGCGAAGCGGAAACCGGCTCTGCAACTCCGGCAGTGTGCCGAGGGCGACGATCTTTCCGGCGTCGATCAAGGCGATGCGGTCGCTGAGCTGCTCGGCCTCTTCCATGTAATGCGTCGAAAAGATCAGCGTCGTACCGCCCGCCACGATCTTTTTGAGCAGATCCCAAACCTGTCTGCGTGACACCGGGTCGAGGCCCGTCGTCGGTTCATCCAATATCAGCAATGGCGGTTCGCCGATCAGCGCGAGCCCAATAAGAAGCCGCCGCCGCTGTCCGCCCGATAGATCGCCGACCCGCTTTTTTGCGTTCTCGGACAATCCGAGATCGTCGAGGATCCGTTCGGACTGAGCCACCGCTTCGGATTTCGCCAGGCCCTTGAGCCGGCCGAAAAGCTCGAGATGCTCGCGCGTTCTAAGGGTTTCAAAAACGCCCGCTTCCTGCGGCGTCACGCCGATCTTCGTTTTCGCCTTTTTTGGGTCGGCGATCGCGTCGATCCCGAAAATGTTTACGAGGCCCGCCGTAGGCTTCAGCTCGGTCGTCAGCATCCGCAAAAAAGTCGTTTTACCGGCACCGTTTGGGCCGAGGATCGAGATCGCTTCGCCGCGTTCCACACCGAGGTCGATGCCGCGAACGGCCTCGGTGCCATCTGCGTAGCGCTTGAAAATTCCACCTCCGTGTAGCGCGATCCCTGGTTTGTTTTCCAACATCGTCATCGATCAAACCAGCTGCAAAAATTCCATCGCGCTCCACACGGCCGTCCATGGATTGTTGCGATAGGCCGAGACCTCATACGGGCAGCCGATCTTGCAGCCTTTACAAAAATCCCACATATCCGGCGCCTGTTTCAGGATCTCGCGGACCTCGGCGGACGCGTAGATGTCCTGAAGGCTCATCTCCGGCGCACCGCGATGTTTCGAGACAAAAGCACACGGAAACTGGATCGAGCCGTCGGGACGCATGTTGACCAAATGGCTTGCCGAGCGGCACGGAAACTTTTTTGTAAAGCCGCCGTCGCGGTAAAATTTGTAGTAATCGGTGTAAAACCTGACGCACTTGAACCGTTTCTTGAGATCCAAAACGTAATCGGCAACCTTGTCCAGCGCCGCCCGTTCCATCTCGACGTTCTCGGTCTCAAACGTTGTCCGCACGACGTTATGAACCGCCTCGGTGTGGAGCAGGAAGCCGCGTTCGGTGCAGTATTCGGCCAGCGGTTCGAGGTCTTCGAGATTTGTCTCGTCGACGGCGGCGTTGATCTGGATGAGGTTGTGTTCGAGCTTGTTTTCGGCGATGTAATCGAGAGCCGCGAGGATGGTCGGAAGACCGTCGATGCCGCGTCGCAGGTTAAATTTTTCGCGGTCGAGCGTGTCGATCGACACCTCTAGCTGATCGAGTTTTACACACGACTCGGCGTATTTCTTGAGGGCAAGGCCATTGGTCGGCATCGACGTGAAGAAGCCTTTCTTAGCGGCATACTCTATGTATTCCGGCACATTTGGGTTCATCAGCGGCTCGCCGCCCGACATGCTCCAAGCAAAAACCCCCATATCCGCCGCCTCGTCCATTCGTTTGAAGACGCGATCCCGCACGGCGCGGTCCTCGGGCTGCTGATTTTGCCAGATCGCGCAGTAGCCGCATTTCATGTTGCAATGCAGCGTGGTTTCAAACATGACCATAAACGGCCGGTTGAAACCGTGCCGCAGCTGCCGCAGCGCGTTTCTGAACATTAACTTCTTCTGCATATTGTCTGACCGTCAAATCGGCGCCACGAGGCGCACGTCACCTTAACTTTACTCATTATAACGGCAATCGTCGTGCCGTGCAGAAATGCTGTTTATTCAGTAATTTAGGGGCTATTTGAGTAGAAAACCAGTGGCAATGCGCCGCCGCGACAATTACGTGGGGCGGCAAAATGTCGCACTGGTGGAATCACCGGCCTATTGACGCCGGATGTCGAAGTTATAGCGTAAAAGCAAGGAGTGGCGGGACGCCGTTTCGCCGTAGTCGGTCGAGAAGATGTATTCAAACATAAAGTTGGGCTTAAACCGCCAGCCCATTCCGTAATTTGAATAAAAATTAGCGAACAGGTCGCTGCTCCGACCCGACGGGGCAAACAGGCCGGCCCGATTTAGAAGCCGCCCGAACCGGTCGGGATACAGCATCAGGTCGCTCGTTCGCGATTTGCCGATCGTCATCAAAGAGGTACTGGCGAAGAGTTTACTCCAGAGATCCTTTTGGATGGCGATATGAAACGAAAGGTAGTCGGTATGGCCGAGTTTGCTTTCCAGGAGGCGCGATGTCGAATTTTCGGTCCGGTCCCCGGCCGAACGAATCAGACCGCCGGACAGATCGAAACTCATAAACGTCCGTGGGCTAAGTATCAGCCCGAGACCTACGCCGACCGTCGTCCGCCGCGTCGTCGTATTCTCATTCGAATCGACAATAATCGAGCGGTGAATATCTTCGAACCGATGCCCGAGCAGCCAGCCGCCTTCCGTTCCGATGTAGAGGCGCTTCGATAGAGCCCACCGGGCCTTGAATCCGACCTCTGACGAATCGCTCGACGCTCGCAAAAAGTCATTCTGCAGCTTTACATAGTTTCGGGTGTGAAGATCGTCAAAGGTCCCGCCGCGGTTAAAGCTGCGGCGAAAAAAACCGCTCAATTTGACACGTCCAAAATCGTTAACGAAACCGAACGTCAGCCGCGTGCGGTCTGCTTCGGATCTCGATGACCGTCGTTCCGCCAATGCAAGCCCCGTGGCGTCGCTCTGCGTTGCCGTCTCGTCGAGAGAGCCGCGCAGCGAGAAATGTTCGATACTGAATCCGATACTCGTTTTATCGTGTGCTCCAAAACGCCGTGCGAAAAAGAGCGAGCTGTCCGTCACCTGTCCGGCCGTCGAGCCATTTTTGACAGTCAAGCCGCTCGCATCTTCCGGAAACAGCGCCGGGGACAATGTCGAATCTTCCTGCACCGTCAATGACCTCACTCCCGAGTTGAGACGGGCGATCCTGACGCCCAAAACCGAGCGTAATTTCTGTACGGGTACAAAAAAAGTGGCCTCGGGGATAAGGGCATAATCGAAGCTATGCGGGTTGTCGAGCCCCAATCGACCCCGGGCCTTGCTAGCAATACTGCTGGAGGCTCCAAACGACGGCAATAAATATAACCTGCCCTCCGCGTTTGTAAATCCCGAGGCATAGGCCGGATTGTCAACGGTATCGAGGTACGTATCGGGAAATGCTACAAACCGCGAAGTCTGTGGCCGCCGGCCGCCGCCAAAGACGTTTCCGATCGCCTGTTCGTAGATATTCCCTGCCGAACGCGAGCCGAGGTCTTCGTCGTCGGTTCTGCCCTTAGCGGCATTCGATTTCTCGCTCGGTTCCCCGCCGTCTGGATTTAAAGTTTCGGAAATGAAAAAATCTACCGTCGAATCCGGCCGCACGATAACGCCGCGTTTGGGCCCGGCCAGCAACGGATGCGACAGATCTCGAAGCGACGACACCTCGACGGCTCCCTCGGTAACCGTCACCCGCGTCTCGCCAAGTGGTTTAACGGCAACCTCAAATTGCGTGCCCCGGACAGCAATCGACGCCGTCGGGCTCTTGATCCGGTAGGGGTTAGGTTTCCCTTGAAAATGATTGATCTTTACGCGTATCCGGCCGACAACGATCTGGAGCAGTTCGCGAAGCGAGGACGCATTGCGATAATCGCCAAAGACGAGTCTCGAATTTGGAAAAACAACGACCTGGCTGCCGTCCGAAAGGTCAATCACGATCCGCCCGTCCGCTCCCGTATCGACCACGTCGCCCGGACCGAGAACCGTGCCCTGCAGCAAAACCACGCTGTTCCGGCCATTGCCCGAGATCGTCGCCCGACCGCGAACACTGGTCGCGCGGGCCTCGACCGCACTCTGAGCCAAAACGCGGGAGCCAGGCGTACCGAAAACTGCCGCGATGGCGAGGCAAAGGAATAAATAAGACGCTGCTTTGTTCGAACTCCTTAACATTAACTCAATTTGACGCCGCCGCCTCAATATTTTCGTCTTCGTCATCGGCTGCGGCAGTCAATTTATATCTAGCAATCAGACGCTGGACCGTCCGGCGGTCGAGCTGCAATTTTTCAGCTGTCCGGCGGCGGTTTCCGCCTGTTTCGGCCAGCGTCAGGCTTAGATATCTGCGTTCTAATTCTTCCATAGACGGACGGTCGACCGCAATGTCCCGCAGGGGGTCGTTACCCGAGACCGGAGCATGTCCGTCGTGGCATGCGTCAACAATAGCAGACGGCAAACAGTCCAGCGTAATCAAATTGCCGGTCGAAAGTGCTACAGCCCGTGCCAACGCGTTTTCAAGCTCGCGGACATTGCCCGGAAAATCATAATTGATGAGAACATCAGAAACCTCGTGGGTCAAATGCGGCAGCAGCCCACTGCCTGCGATCGTGCGAAGAAAATGCCGGATGAGCAGCGGTACGTCTCCTACCCTTTCGCGAAGCGGCGGCAGCTTGATCGTCAAAACACTCAAGCGATAATAGAGGTCGGCCCGAAATTTGCCTTCCTTGACCAGAGCCTGCAAATCCTCATTACTTGAGCCGAGTACGCGGACATCGACATGCCGCGTCTCGGTCGAGCCGACGCGGCGGATCTCGCCGGACTGCAAAACCCGCAGCAAACTCGCCTGAAAACTCGGGCTCGTCGACGCCAGCTCATCGAGAAAGATCGTTCCGCCATTAGCTTTTTCAAAAAGCCCGGCCCGCGTCGAATTGGCACCGGTAAAAGCGCCTTTTTCGTAGCCGAACAACTCGGCCTCAAGCAAAGTGTCGGTCAATCCCGAGCAATTTACGGAAACAAAGCCGTTTCCCGCACGGCTGCTGAGGTCGTGGATCGCATGGGCCACAAGCTCTTTGCCGGTCCCCGATTCGCCCGTTATCAATACGGTGGCCCCGGTTCGGGCGGCGAAAGCGACGAGCTTATAGACGACAACGATCGCGTTGCTCCGGCCGACCATGCCCGATCGCGAAAACTCATCCGGCAATTGATCGTCGTTCGCCAATATGCCCTCAATCTGTCCGCGGGCATCGAGCAGGCGACGGACCAAAGTCGCGAGTGCCCCGATCTCGAAGGGTTTCGCGACAAAATCGGAGGCCCCGATCTCGAACGAATCGAACGCCCGCTCGACCGTTCCCTGAGCGGTCATCAGGATTATCGGCAGATCGGCGTCAAATTCGCGAACCTTACCCACAAGCCACAGACCGTCGCCGTCAGGCATGACAACATCGCAGATCACGAGATCGAATTTTTCGTTTTTGATAAGCGAGACCGCTTCGCGGCCGTTGATCGCCGCAGAGGTCCGAAACCCCTTTAACGACAGCCCGGTCTCGAGCGTCAGCCGGATCGAAGGTTCGTCGTCGACTATTAATATGTGAGGCTTTTTCGCCATGTTCGCTTAAAGAATTCCATTATAGACGAGGATTCTATTTTTGCGACGCTTAGCGGCTTTAAATGAAGCTAATCCGAACTTTCCCATTCCGGTCTTTTTTCGGCAAAGAGCGGCAGATGAATGGTAAAGACCGAACCCTTTCCAAGTTCGCTCTCCATCGAGATGCTGCCGCTGTGAAGTTCGACGATCTCCCGGGCAAATGCGAGGCCCAGCCCGGTTCCCGGCACCTCGTTATTGCCCTGTCCGACACGGTAAAACTTTTCAAAGATATGCGGCATATGCTCGGGGCTGATGCCGCGACCCTGGTCGGTGACGATGATCTGCAGCTCGTGGCCGATGACCTTTGTTTCGACTCCTATGATCGTTTTTGGCGGGCTGTATTTGATCGCGTTGGCCAAAATATTAGTCAATGCCTGTGACAATCGCTCGGGGTCGGCAAGGATCGTCGTCTGGCCGGTCGGGAACCGGCTTTCAAGCTTGATGCTGCCGCGTGAGGCTAGCGGTTCGATCAACAGCAGCCGCTGATTGACGAGAGACTCAATATCAACGGGCACAAACTCAATTTTTTCCGCACCGGACTCTAACCTGGTGATGTCGAGATATTCATTTATCATCCTCGCGAGACGTTTGGTTTCGTGATTGATCGTTTCAAGCATTTTGCGGCGAGGTTCCGCCTCGACATCATGCTCGGTCAGCAGCTCGCTCATGCCCTGAATGACGGTCAGCGGCGTCCGCAGTTCGTGCGAGACGAGGGCGATGACATCATTTTTGGTCTGTTGTAACTGCTTTAAATACGTAACGTCCGACAGCGTCGCGATCAGCCCGGCCGATTCGTCCACTCCTCCGTCACGGTCAACGACGGTGGAAATTCGCACGACGTAATTTCGCGATTCGCCCTTGCCAATAACTACCTCTCGCTCAAATTTTTTGCGGTCGAGAATCAGGCTGGCGAGAGTTTCTTCCGACCCGATTTCAGCCACACTCGCTTCGGCGGCATTTTTCAGCTGCTCGAAAAGATTGGTCCCGAGCAACTTGCGTTTTGGCAGGTCGAGGATGGTCAAAGCCTTTTCGTTGGCAAACGTGATGCTGCCGTCGATATCCGCGATCAACAGCCCGTCGTCGATCGAGCGCAGCGCCGAGTCAATAAACAGCGCCCTCGCGATCAGGTCGCGGGACAGGTAACCGAGCGTCTCGGATTTCCATTCGAGGCCGTGTGGAATGAGCAGATTTTTCGATCCGAATTCGTTCCCTGGTTCAAACCGGTCGCCGCTTACCAGGCTGCGGTCGATCGGCCCCGATTTAGTCTCATCGCGTCCGTCCGTAAATAGCCGCCCGCCCGCCGCGACAAGCTCGGCGATGCGTTCGTCCAACGCGGCGCTGGCCGACAGCGAACGCCGCAGCAACGCAAGCGGCGCTACAACGACGAACGATGTCACCACCGGGACAACCGGCGGTATCAGGAACGCATAGGCATACAACAAATACGATCCGATCAGGATCGAGGCAAACACCGCCGACAATATCACGATCTGCTTTAACGCCTCGTACCGGCCCTGAGCAAGGCCTAGCAGCACCAGGACAGCGATCGCCGTAAGCACCGCGCTCAGCCACGCAAGCCAGTCGGAAAACGGCCGGTAAAAATGATTTTGCAGGATCGTGTTTACCGAGTTTGCAAGGATCTCGACACCCGGCATGAGGTCGCCGTGCTGGTCGCCCTCAGCATTTTCGGTGTGTACAAACGGCGTCGCCAGCCGGTCGCCAAGCGTCGCGGCCGTCGCACCGATCAGCACATATTTATCACGCAATTTTTCGGGAGCTATCTTGCCGTCGAGCAGGTCGGAAAAGCTGTACGTATGGTCCGCGAACGACCCCGTCGGCCCGATGTAATCGATCCGCAAACGCAGCGGGCGGGCACTCGTAATCCGGCTCTCTGTCCCCGACGTATTTATCAGAAGATTGCGGTCGCTTGATTCGAACGGCACCTTTCGCGAGCCCATCCGGACAAAATTCTGCGTCTCGGAAATATCTTCTTCGGCTAGGCTGTCACCAACTCGCACGATTTCGACAGCCAATGCCCATCCCGGCTCGCCGTCGTCATCGGCGATCTTTAACAGCAATTCGCGGGCGGCCCCATCGTGTTCCGTCTCGACATTTACGTGTCCGACGCCGGTCGCACTCTCACGCAGGATCGGCATCGGCTGCAGCCATTCCGCCCTGCCAAGCTCAGGCGTCTCGCGGTTTTCGACAAGCTGTTCGCCGATCACCGCATTGCCGGACCGCTTGACCGCATCGGCCAAAGCCTTATCGGCATCGGGCTCGCTCGGTTCGCTGTACAAAATATCGAGAGCGATCGCACGCGGCTTGGCAACCGAAATAATGTCGATCGCCTGCGCCGTCTGTTTGCGATCCCACGGAAAACGGCCCAGTTTTGTGACACTCTGCTCGTCGATCGCAATAATGACGATGTTATCCGGTTCCGGTAAGACGCCGCGGGATCTCATCAAAAGGTCCTGGGCATAGAGGTCCAATTCGGGAGCACGCCAGTTCGCGATCATCCCGATCGTTGACGCCGCGACAACGATCAGCACAAACCAAACAGTCTTGAAACCACGCTGTTTCCCAAAATTTGTGCGATTCATTCCCACGGCACTTTGACTGCTCAACTCAAAAAATAAGCTTTCGTCCTAAAAAGACAATTATATGGCAATTCGTATTCCGCTAATTATAGAGCATGTTTTAGGGCAAATAGCGATGCCGAGCCGCCAAAAAGTGTGTCAGGACGCCGCTTCATATTGGCCGCACGGTGGCAAAACGCCACACCGCGATCTCAGGCCCGACGCGGCTTTGGTTTGCGGTGCAGGATCGTGCGAACGTTGGCCAAAGCGTCGGCGAAGGCGTCTGGGTTGGCTTGCGGGCTGCACGAAACGGCGCGGTCGTCGATGAAGGCGGCGACGCGGGGTTTGCCCTGGCCGATGAAGACGTCGGTGTAGGGAAACTTGTGTTTCTCAAGCCACTCGATGATGTGGATACGAAGCTGGCCCGGCGAGAGCGTCGGCGGGTCGTATTCGCCGCCGGTGTCGGTCGAGCAGCGTGACGTAAAGATAACAATATCGGCGATCTCGTAAAGCTCGCGGGCAAATTCCAGAGCACCGGGCAGCGGCGGCCCGATATGCTCAAAACCCTGCCACGTGTCATACGTCGCGAGCACGCCGTCGAGGTCGAGAGCGACGCGAGGCTTGCGTTTACGCTCGGGTTTTATCTTTTTCAGCGGGGTGGTCTGCGCGACCGTTTTCGCTTTTGATTTCTTCGGTTTTGGCAGCTTTGACGGCCGCGTCGCGAGCATTGCCTCGATCGCTTCGCCACCTTCGAGCCACTCGTTCTCGTCGACAAAATCAAAATTATAGATCCGCGTATAATGGTGCCGCGAATGATGCCGACCCGGCAGCCGCAGCGTGTACGGCAGGTCGTCCGGGCCGACGGCACGTTTTGGCGGGAAAACCTCGGGCTTTCGCGGCAGCCCGAACGATTGCCAATCCGAGCGGACCTCATCGACAAAATCAAAGGTCTGTTCGAGCGGATATTCCTTATCAAGCAAGACCCAGATGTGATAGCCGCCAACGCCGTTACTGTCCATCACCATCGGATCAAACCCCATCTCACGAAGCCGCCCGGCCCATTCGAGCGTCGCCGTCCGGTTGGCCTCGACGATCTCGTCGGCGTTGGTGACGCCCTCGTCATGCAGGTCGATGTCGATCGAGAACCATTTGCACGTCGCATGGTCCGAGATCGAAAACATCCCGACCAGGTGCCCCGGCGAGCGGCCCGAAAAATGGCGTTCGAGCTTTGTGATCGTCACCATGTCGGTCCCCAGCTTACGCCGCTCCTTGATCGGCAGCATCACAACCCCTATCCGCCCGTCCGGTTTTACCGTGTACTGGCTCCAAACATCCCGCCGATTAACCAACCTCTCCATCGCCCACTCCGCCAACTTCGGAGCATACCGTATCCACTCCTCCGCAATCCAAAGAAGCCTCCGGTCCCCCGCAAATTCGACAAAAGGCTGCGCCATAGAAATATGTTTATTCGAAACTAGGCCGCGAGAAGACGGACGACTTTTCGGCGGCGATTTTTTGATGCCTGCCAGAGGTCGTATTGCGATTGCATCCCGATCCAGAGTTCGGGGCTTGTTCCCAAAGCCTCAGATAAACGCAGGGCCATCTCGGCGGAGATTCCGGCGTTTCCGTTCAGGATACGCGAAAGGGCCGCTCGGGTAACACCCAAATGCAGCGCGGCGGCGGTAACCGATACATTTGCAAGATAATCTCTCAAAACAGTGCCCGGATGGGGCGGATCGAACATACGCATAGCATTACCTCAGTGATAGTCCTGATAGTCGACTAAAATGGCGTCTTCACCTTCGAATGCAAAGGTCAGCCGCCAGTTTCCACTGACATCAATTGACCAATGACCGGCGAGTTCTCCTTTGAATTGGTGCAGTCGCCAACCCGGAGCATTCATATCATCGGCCCTATTCGAATTGTCGAGTGCGAAGAGCTGTCGGCGCAATTTCTCGGCATGTTTCGGTTGGATGCCGGATTTCGAACCCGTCTTAAAGAACCGCTCAATGCCATGATGCCGAAAGGTCTTTATCACCGTTCTAACTGTATAGCATCGCTATACGATATGTCAATATTTTTGCGTTCATTTCCCGACTTTATCCCAGCCCCCGATAAAATTTTCCTCGGCCATTTTTTCGAAGATCTTACGGGCCCTGGCCTCGGTGGTGGCGATGCGGATGTCGCGTTCGAGGGGGGTTTGGCGGTTGGGGGAGAAGTCGGTGAAATAGACGACGTAGGCGGGAAATTCGGGGCGGTCTTCTTTGTTGGTTTTCCATAGGAGGAGTTTTCTGACCATGAGGTTGCCGCGCATGGTTTTGGTGTAGACGGAACGTTCGAGGAGTTGGCTGGGGTCGCCGGCGGGGTCTTCGGCGGATTTTTCGGCGGAGACGACGGGGACCATTTCGGTGACCTGGCGGATGTTGACGTCCTCGATGGTGGCCTCTTTGTCGTCGCGGATTCGGACGAATTGGGGCGAGATCACGCTGACCAGCGGCATTCGCGAGAGGGCTGAGTAGCGTTTGCCGTCGTATTTGAGCACCATGCGGTTGACCGGGCCGCCGCGGCCGCTTTCGGCGATGAGGTCGAGGCAGGACATTTCGACGACCGGGCCGGGAGCGATCATCTCGTAGGCGACGTAGTCATTGTTGACGGCGACGTAATCGGAGGGCACGATGCGGCGTTTGAGGTCGGCGGCGATCTCGCGGCGGTCTTCGTCGGTAAATCCGCCGCCGACGCGTGTAAGTTCCTGAAACGTCCCGTCATTGCGCATAACGGCGACAAGCAGATCGTGGAGCATCCCTTTGCGCTCCTCGCTGCCCTCGGAAAAGCCGATGATTGCCGCATCGAGGCTATGCCGCAGCTTGATCTTGTACCAATTAGCTTGGTCGTGCTGGAGCACGACACCCTCGGAGCCGTCGCCGATCACCCAGTCGGTGAAAACCTCCATGATCTTTTCAGTCTTTTCCGTGACGACGTGATCGACAGGGTGGACGAGCTTGCCCTTACCAAACCATTTTTCGAGCAAGGCGAATTTCTTCTTTATTGTCGCAACCGGCTCGCCGTCGGCCTCGGCCACGTCGAAAACGGCGAGCCCAAGTCGCTCGGTTTCAGCCTCGGTTTTTGGGTTACGCAGTACGCTCACAACCTGCTGAATCGCCAGGGCCTTGCTCGGCGAGATTTTCATGTAGATCTCGGCTCCGAGAACGCACGATTTGACCTTGGCGGCCTGGAGCAATTTTTCGGCTTCCGCAAAACACGGCAGGCCGATGCGGACCGTTCCGCCGGGGTTTACGGAGATGAGTTTTTCGCCGTTAAAAAAGACGAGACAAAATTCGCCATCGTATTTTCGCGTCGCGTAATAACCGCGAGCGGCGTGAATGCGATGGACGTCCTGAGCCGCAACGGCCCTCATGCGGCCGCTCAGGTTACGCTTGTATTCCATCGCGCGGGCGTGGAGCGACGGGTCGGCGAGGTGGATGCTATCACCGAACCCGTAATCGCCCTTTTTCTTGTTCAGCCGAGACTGGTCGAAGTCGAGATTCATTTCTTCTTTGTGGTCTTTGAAGTCTTACGAGCTGTCTGGGCCGTGGCGGTCGCTCCCCCCGCTGACGCAGGGGGTTCTGACTCGAATTTTGGCGCCTTTAGTTCCATGTTCGACATCTGGAGGATCAGGCAATACGAATCGCCCTTTATGCGGCCCTCGAGAAAGGCGTTATACGGTCGTCCGCCGCGATGCATGACGATCGGCTCGTTGCTCTTTTCGCCGCCGCGCACGAGCAGGAGCGAATCGCGTTCGTGCAGTTCCTTTGCCATGTCGTAAAGGAAATCGAAGGTCAAGCCGTTGACGTGGATAAGCTGGCGTTTGTGCGTGAAGATAAATTTATGGGCGGCCTCTTCCTTTTTGATGAATTTGCCGCTCCACCTGAGCGGAATGTCGGTATTTACATTTTGCAGCTCCTTTTTCCGCGAACGCCGTTCGCGCAGTGTGCCGTCGGGGTGGCTCAACACCTCAAATTCGTCGACCAGATGAACGATCCCCTTTTTTGAGACGTAAACTTTAGAGGTATCGGCGAGAAACATGCCAAATTCCTCCATGTCGATCTCGGGGTCGTCTTTGACCAGGATTTTGCCGACCGCCTCGAGCGTTTTTCTTTTTTTCAGAAGCACGGGCAGATCGTGTTCGATGTCGGTCTTTAATATCTTTTGCGTGTGGACGGGATTGCCCTTGGGGTCGACAAACTGCACCTCACGTTTCGGTATCACCGCCTCAAACGCCACGACGGCGTCACGATTTTTCTGGTTGCTGATGTTTATGGCCATAGCTCAAGGGTAGAATGTTCTGATGAATTGCCTCCAGCTTTAGCTGGAGGTTAGGCAGCCCACAGCAGTCGGGCTTTAGCCCAAATATCTGAAAATGAGATTTCCTTTGGCTTCAGCCGAAAACCTCGTTCTGACAGCATTGCGGCTAAAGCCAATCGGAACCTTCCTTTTTCTTTTTTGGGCTAAAGCCCGGGGGTCTTCTATCCGCTTACCTCCAGCTAAATCCGGAGGCAATTCATAAATCAAAAACCCATAACTCAAAACAAATCAAAATCTATATCATCGCCGGATATCTCCTCTTCCTCGATGTCGTCGAGGACGGCGGCCTGGTTTAGTTTGGCAAACTGAAACGTCGCCTGCTTGCCGACGATAATAAAAGCGTCCGAGCCGTTGCCGATAACGAAGGCGCTGTCGTATTCCGTCCCGCCGCGGTAGCTGAACGGGAATGTGAAGATCCGCCCCGATGAAAGATTATCGAGCAGCAGATCGATGCTGCCGCCCTCGGCGGGTGAAACGAGGTACACGGATTTTATTATTTGCGAAAAATAATCTTCGATCGCGGCCGGCTTGAGTTCGTTTGGAACACCACCAAAAGACGACGGCACCGGCTCGATTTCCCCGCCCTCGAGATCGACCGTTTTCAACGTGGGCCGCTCAACCGAGTTGCCCTTTTCGTCGAGAGTTGCAAGAGCGGTGCCACCCTTATCGAGCAGCGTCCTGCCGTCGGCGGCCAGCACCATCAGGCTCGCCGGATTGCCCTTTTCGTCAAACGCCTCGACCGCGACCGAGCCATAAAGCTGCTCACGGTCAATCTTGCGGATGCCGACGGCAAATTCCTCGCCGTCCAAACTTAGTACCAACGGTCGCGCCATAGTATCTCAATGATTTTAGGACATTTATATGCGTTCAGGCAATAAAAACAGTATTTTAGCGGATCTCAAAAAAAATGCCGACTTACGTATTCCCGCATACAGACCGCCCGCCCACGGCCGGGTCATACTGCAAACGCTGTAAGGCTCAATCAATACTGACGTTAAGAACGTGTTGGGTGTTTTGCCGTAAGGTAAGGCACCCTGTTTTTTTCACGGGAAGAATCTTCACCGGTTTTCCGGTTCGTTTTTTTGTGTCTTGGGTATAGAATTTTCTCAAGATGCCAGCTAGACCAGAAACAGAAATGGAAGCCGCCAAACTCCATAAAATTCCACGTCCGGATTCCGACTTGCCGCCGACGGACCGGCCAGTTATCCGCCCGACGGTCGAACGCGTGATGAGCAGCCGCAAAAGCGACACGCGGAGCAGCTCAATCGATTTTGACAACACCGTGTTGATGAATATGGGCGAGGGGATGTACACCGTCGATGTCAACGGGTGCGTCACGTCAATGAACCATACCGCCGAGATCCTGTTTCAGCGGACATTTGACGAGATGATCGGGCGCAGGATGCATGACGTCACCCACTACAAGCATCGCGACGGTCGCGCCTTTCCGGCGAAGGAATGCTCCGAGTTCAAAGTCCTCCGGAACGGAAAAGCGTTAAAAAACTACGAAGATGCTTTTATCCGGGCAGACGGTACCTTCTTTGACGTGATCTACAGCTCTTCTCCGATCCGCGAAAACGGCGCGATCGCTGGGCTGGTCGTCGTTTTTCGCGACGTGACCGAGCACAACCAGACGCTCGCCGCTTTGCGCGAATCCGAAGAGCGCTATCGCATCCTGACCGAGACGGCCTCGGACGCGATCATCAGGATCGACGCGGGCAGCACAATACAATTTGTTAATTCGGCGGCGATGCGAATCTTTGGTTACAGCGAGGCGGAAATGACCGGCCAATCGCTAACGATGCTGATGCCGGAGCAATTGCGCGAGCAGCATCGCAAAGAAATCGCGCGTTATCTGGCGACCGGGAAGCAAAAGCTGACGGGCATGGAGATTCCCGCGCGGCACAAAGACGGCCACGAATTCCCACTCGAAATTTCCTTTGGCGAATATAATCAGGACGGAAACCGTTTTTTTATCGGGGTCGCGCGCGACATCACCGAGCGCAAGCGAGGGGACGAAGCGTTGCACGAGCGGATGCGTCTGGCGGCGTTGCGCGGAGACATCAACGCCGCGCTGATCAGCGGCGAAACATTGCCCGCGGTTTTGCAAAACTGCGCCGCGGCGCTGGTCAAACATCTCGACGCGGCATTCGCTCGCGTCTGGACGTTGAACGAGGCGGAAAATGTTTTGGAAATGCAAGCCAGCGCCGGGATTTATACGCATCGGGACGGGCCTCACGGACGTGTGAAGGTTGGCGAATTCAAGATCGGACGCATCGCCCAAAGCCGGCAGCCGTTGCTGACTAATGACGTTTTGCATGACGCGAACATCAGCGATCCCGAATGGGCAAAGCTTCAGGGCATGGTGGCGTTTGCCGGCTACCCATTGCTGCTGGAAAACCGCCTGCTCGGAGTCATGGCGATCTTCGCCCGTCACCCCCTTTCCGAAACGGTGCTCGACGAACTTGCTCCCATCGCGGATGGGATTGCGCAATGGATTCAGCGCAAAGCCGCAGAGGAAGCGTTGCGAGAGAGCGAGACAAATCTACATAATCTGGCGGATACAATACCGCAGCTTGCGTGGATGGCCGAACCGGACGGCAATATTTTCTGGTATAACCGCGGCTGGCAAGAATATACCGGCAAGACACTGGAGGAAATGCAGGGTTGGGGATGGGAAAGTGTTCACGATCCAAAAATTCTGCCGAAGGTCTTAGAACATTGGAAGTTTTCGCTGGCGACCGCTGAACCATTCGAAATGGAATTTCCGCTCAAGGGAGCTGATGGCACATTTCGCTGGTTCCTGACGCGTGTTAATCCCTTGCGCGATACGGGAGAGCGGATCGTCCGCTGGTTCGGCACAAACACCGACATTACAGAGCAGCGTCAGACTCGACTCAATGCCGAATTTTTGGCATCGGTCACTGACGATCTGACTCAGATAGCAGACTCCGATGAAATGCTCCGCTCCGTTGCCGCACAGATAGGCACGTATATGGACCTTTCGGCTTGTGCCTTTGTGCATATAGACGAAACCCGGGACACGGCAACCGTATCTCAGTGTTGGCATCGTCCCGGGGTTCCTGATTTGGTTGGAGTTTATCCGCTATCAGATTATTTGGCCGATGAGTTTCAAAAAGAGGTCCGGGCCGGGAAAAGTTTTGTGATTTGCGATACGGCTGCCGATCCGCGTATTACCAAACCGGAAAGTTACAGCCCGCTAAAAATCCGATCATTTGTTGTAGCGCCGGCAGTTAAGAGCGGCGAGTGGCGGTTTTCGGTTGCCATGTATGATTCCTCTCCGCGTGACTGGCGATCTGACGAGATCGACCTGGCCCGTCTGCTAACAGACCGTATCTGGACACGATTGGAACGCGATCTTGCTGAGGAAAAAGAGCGGGTTTACGCTCGCCAACTCGCCGTGATAACTCGAAGCAGTCAGAAACTGATCCTTAGCGAACAGCCGCTGGCAGAAATGCTCAAAGACATTTTTACAGACGTCGCGGAGACGGTCGAGACGGAAATGTTTTTCCATTACGTCGCGGGCGATGAGCCGGGCCTGATGGATCTCACGAACTGGGGCGGAATCACGAAGGATGAGCGTGATTTTTTCGCCCACATGAAATTTGGCGAGCATTTCTGCGGGCGTGTCGCCGAAAGGCGCGAAAGGATGATCGTTGAGGATCTCGCGATCAATGAATTTCCCGGCGGCGAAGTTTTGCGTGCGGCCGGTGTCAAAGCTTACGCCGGATTTCCCTTGATCGCTCAGGGCCAATTGATCGGAACGATCGCTTTTGTTACGCATGCTCGAACAAAATTCAGCGAGGGCGAGCTACTTACGATCCAGACCGTCTGCGACCACGTGGCCGTCACGCTTGACCGCTTATACGCCGAAGAAAAATTTTTGGAGCTATACCACCGAACGGAAGAACAATCGCGCATCTTCGATACCACGCTCTCGTCAATTACTGATTTTGCTTATATATTCGACCGAGAGGGGCGTTTTCTGTATTCGAATAGGCCACTGCTCGACCTACTCGGCATTACACTAGAAGAGATCATAGGGAAAAACTTTTTTGATTTAAACTATCCGCCGGATCTCGCGACACGCCTTCAAAGTCAGATCCAGCAAGTAATAGAGAGCAAGGAGATTATTGCGGACGACACGCCGTTCACAAACCCTGAGGGCAAACTTGGCTTTTACGAATATATATTCTCCCCCGTCATTGCGGTGGACGGCTCGGTTGACCTTGTCGCCGGTTCAACTCGTGACATTACAGAACGAAAACGTATTGAAGAAGAATTACGCGAGTCGGAATCGCGCTTTTCTCTCGCCCAGGAGGCGGGAAACGTCGGCGTTTGGGATTGGGAGGTGGCGGCCGACCGCACTTACTGGTCGGAGACAATGTGGCGGATATACGACGCAAAGCCTCAGGACATTAACCCCGATGAGGCGTTTTGGCTTTCGCATATTCACGATAACGATCGGGATAGGGCAAAACTCACCATCCAGGAAAGGCTTGCTTCGACGCACGATCGTCACTCCGACGTGTTCCGGATAATTCAAAAAAGCGGCGACGTAAAATGGATCGAGTCAATCGCTACAATTCAGAGAGATGAATCCGGAAAACCAGTGCGAATGTATGGCGTGGACATCGACATCACCGCCAAGAAAAATATTGAGGAAAGAATACGCCGCAGTGAAGACCAGCTTCGTATCATAACGAATTCGGTTCCCGGGCTAATCTCTTATATTGATAGGGAGCACCGGTATCGTTTCGTCAACCATCAATATACCGAATGGTTTGGAAAACCGGAGAGCGAGATCATTGGCAAGCACATACGCGACCTGCTCGGCGTCAAAACCTACAAAATATTAAAGCCAAAGATCGAGCAGGTGCTTGCCGGTGAGGCGTGCTCGATCGAAACGCTTGTTCATTATCAAATGGCTGGAGACCGATTTGTTCAGTTTTCGTATACACCCGATTTTTCCGACGACGGGGCCGTAAAGGGTTTTTACGTTCTCGTTACTGATCTCACCGAGCGAAAACGAGCCGAGGACCTCCTCCGCACCAGCGAGGAGCGAATGAGGGTTTTGATGAATAGCCTTACGGAACACGCTGTTTTGTCGCTCGACGTCAAAGGCCGGATCGATGCCTGGAACCGAGGTGCCCAGTTATTATTTGGCTACAAACCCGAAGAGATAATGGGCAGCCCGGTTGAGAAACTGTTTACACCCGACGATGTACGGCAAGGCGTCCATCTCAGGGAAATGCGGTTGTCGCGTGAAAAAGGCCATGCCGCGGACGACCGGTGGCATATACGCAAGGATGGCACTCGCTTTTTTGCGAGCGGCGAGATGACACCCGTGTACGTCGGCAATTCCTTAATCGGATATGCAAAAATTGTCAGAGACCTGACCGAGACCAAGCGGATGGCCGACGAGCTTCAGCGGGCAAATAACGAGCTTGAGGCAAGAGTTTCGGACCGTACGCAGAAGCTGGCCGAGGCAAACGCACTGCTTCTGCTCCAAATGGACGAGCGGGCGGTTGCCAACGATCAGCGGACGCGGCTGCTGCGACGTTTGTTCACCGTTCAGGAAGACGAGCGCGGCCGGATCGCCCGCGACATACACGATCAGCTCGGCCAGAGCCTGACGGCCCTGCGGCTTAAGATCGCGTCTTTAAAGGATATCAGCGCCGATGATCCGGTCGTCACGGAGCGCATCAATCGATTGCAGGAGATAGCCGAACATCTCGACACCGACGTGAGTTTTTTGGCATGGGAATTGAGACCCAGCGTGTTGGACGATGTCGAATTCGTTAGGGCTCTCGGAAACTACGTCACGGAATGGTCGCGTCGGTCTGACATTTTTGCCGAATTTGATACCGTCGGTTTGACGGGCGTAAAACTCGACGCCGACATCGAAAACAACCTTTATCGCATCACCCAGGAATCTCTGAATAATGCCGCCAAGCACGCTAGGGCCGACCGGATAAACGTCGTGCTGGAAAAACGCGGCGATTTCGTGATGCTGATCATCGAGGATAATGGCGCCGGTTTTGACCCCGATCTTATAAGTGAAGAGCGGGGCAAAGGCGGTGGATTTGGCCTCTTCGGCATGCGCGAAAGGGCGTCGCTAATATCGGGCACGATCGAGATCGAATCATCCCCAAACAAGGGAACTAGCGTATTTGTCCGCGTTCCACTCGGCTGAGAAAATATTTATGGAAAAGAAGTTACGGATATTGATTGCCGAAGATCATAAAACCGTCCGCGAGGGCGTCAAACTGCTCGTAAATGCTCAGCCCGACATGGAGGTCATCGGCGAGGCCGACAACGGCGAGGTGGCGATCGCCGAAGCAAAGCGGCTCGATCCGGATATCATCATCATGGATATCTCCATGCCCCACGTCAACGGCCTGCGGGCCGCAAAAAGGATCCGCTCGTCATGTCCGGGAATCAAGATCCTCACACTGACGCGTCATACGGACGACGGCTATCTCCAGCAATTGATAGCTGCGGGGGCAAATGGTTACGTTCTGAAACAAAGCGCGCCGGGCGAGCTGATCAACGCCATTCGGGCAGTGGCCGACGGCAAAGCCTACATGGACCCGGCCCTGACCAACCGCGTAATGGGTGGATACGCGACCCGCACCGCCTCGCTCAGGGGGGAAAATAAACAGCAGCTAACCGACCGCGAATCCGAGGTTTTGCGTCTCATTGCCCTCGGCTACAGCAATAAGGAGATCGCTGCGAATCTCGATCTAAGCGTTAAAACCATCGAGGCCCACAAGGCCAACGCGATGCGCAAACTCGGCATTTCGAGCCGCATAGATATCGTCCGCTACGCGATATTGCAGGAATGGATGCAGGATACTTGAAATTTCGGCCCAGGAGGCTGTGTCAAAACCCGATCTGAATCAAAGAATTTTATTGCCGTTGCCTTCAGGCAACGGAAGAGCCAGTAGAAATTGATGGGCTTTAGCCCAAACTAATGCATTGGGCTAAAGCCTTGGGGAATTTTTTGATAACCTGAACCGTTGCCTAAAGGCAACGGCAATTTTAAGAACTATACATCACTCGCCATATTAGTTTTGACACAGCCTCTCAGGCCTGTGGCTACAAGCTTTCACTCGCTCCGCGAGCTAGACCCTAACTTTTTTGCCTTTTATTAACCCTGTTTACGCATTAGGAAATTCCTATTGTTGCTAGTGCACCGCCTGTTGAATTATTCGACGGCCGGTTTTTTTGTGCCATTAGCGGGCATGGATTTAATTCCCATGGTATTAGGGTTTTTCCCTATACATTTTACTCATCTTCCTTATATTCCTACCCGGCTGTTCTCGGCATAATCTTAAATGTACAAGGGGAACGCGGCTTTCGTCAGTGATGGGCGAGGGAGATCAAGGGGGAATGTGAGGAATCTACCGCGGGATTCCTCACGTACAAAAGTTTCGAAACAAATTTCCGGGTCACATTCTAATTTACGAATCCAAATGCCGGAGATCAATTGATAAAAGAAAAGGGGAAATTATGGAACGCTCTAACATTTATTCTCATGCATTTTCCGAGGATCTTGAATACTATAGTAGTAATTCCACCGCAAAGGTCGCCGACGATTCCGATGAGATCCATCGGTCACGATCGGCATCCACTTCGGTCACCTCATCAAGCAATCAGCTTCTAAGCGCTCTGCCCGGACATCTGTTTGACGCTCTGCGACCGTCGCTGCGGTCTGTGTTTCTCGAAGCGGAACAGTACCTTTATTTTCAGGACGGTCGTTTGGACTATCTCTATTTTCCGGAAACAGCAGTCCTGTCCGAGTTGCGTACGCTCGAAGACGGCCGAATGGTCGAGATCGCAATAACGGGCCACGAAGGCGCGGTCGGTTTTTCGGCAATGTTTTGCTCGTCCCGCGTTGCGAATTGCACGCAGGTATCGCAGGCTGGTTCCGCGATCCGGATCGAGAGCCGCGTGTTTGAAAAAATGCTGAGGCTGAATCCGGATCTCGCGCGTCAATTTTCGCCGCATATCGATCATTATATCCGACAGATTTCGCAGCGTGCGATCTGCAACATGTATCACTCGGTCAAAGAACGTCTGTGTACCTGGCTGCTCCTCGTTCAGGATCGCTGCGGCAAAAAAACGCTCAAGCTGACGCACGAGCAGATCGCCCGCATCCTGGGCGTCTACCGCCCAAGCGTCACATGCATTGCTCTCGAAATGAGGGCGAGCAAGCTTATCAATTATTCACGCGGCGGCCTATCGATACGCGACCGGGCCAAGATGGAAAGTTCCGCGTGCGGCTGCTATCTGGAAATGGCCGCCGGAACGTAAATTTCGACAAGGTTTTTTATACACACCGTCCTTATTCACCGGAGGACACTATTCATACCATACTAGGGATCCCTGTTAAGTGAACATTGCTTAGAAGCGTTCATGGGGATCCCTCCTCAATTTAAACCCGGGTTGCGCGGGTAGAAAATTCCTAGCGGATTTAGCCTTGTTTACAAGGCTTTTCCGCGTCTTCGCGGTACATAGCCCCGTCGTTTAGAGGCGGAGTCAAAACCCGATCTGAATCAAAGAATTTTATTGCCGTTGCCTTCAGGCAACGGAAGAGCCCAGTAAAAATTGATGGGCTTTAGCCCAAACTAGAGCAGTTACGGGTTGCAAATACGGGTCAGAACCGCCTCCCGTAAGAGGGCGGGACGAACGTGACAACCAAATACTTTCCAGCCGTGGTCATGCCCCCCGCTTACGCAGGCGTTCTGACCCGTTGCACGCCCGTAAAGTCACTCCGTAACCGCTCTAATGCATTGGG
This sequence comes from Pyrinomonadales bacterium, assembly GCA_038227175.1. Classification (GTDB taxonomy): domain Bacteria; phylum Acidobacteriota; class Blastocatellia; order Pyrinomonadales; family Pyrinomonadaceae; genus OLB17. The sequence goes on from JBBRPZ010000004.1 coordinate 230,692, forward strand.
CTAAAGCCCCGGGGAATTTTTTGATAACCTGAACCGTTGCCTAAAGGCAACGGCAATTTTAAAAGCGGAAAGCCCTCAGAAGCGGGCTGGGAAACCAGATCTTCATCGGCCTAGTGCATAATTGATTAAAAAACAATCTCAAAAAAAGGATGCGAGATTCGATCGCATCCTTTTCCGCTTTCCGGCTGTCGCAACGCGGGGGTCACGCTGGCACGCTTCCCTGTGATGTCAAATTCATTAGGAGGACACTTTCTATGTCCGACAGCAGATTCTAATATAGGCGGTAGAGTTTAATAAGTATACGGAATACTTATCCCGAAAGACCCTTATCGGCTTGGCGCCGTGACATTTATGTCGACTTCCTTCTTCGGACTCTGTTTTAAGATGCCGCTGTAATAAACAACGCCGACGATCAAAGCCACAATAATGACCAGGGCCACCGCCCAAATAGCGTTGCTTGCTGTTCCATTTTCTTCTGACATATTGATTCTCCTCGATTAAAATTAAATTCCAAAGCTAACGTGTGGTGCTATTACAATATACAACTCCTGAATCATGATACATATCGGGCCCCGACACTGTTGGATGGCGTACATAGCCAAATTAGCGTCGATACGCCTGGAGAAGCTGCAGCAGCGAGTATTCCTCAGGTTCCATTTCAGGCTCGAGAAGTCTCGTTTTGCGTGCCCGCCGAGGCGTAAACTGGTCAATAACAACGCCCTCGGCATACGCTTTCAGAACAGTCGGGTGAATGTACGAGACCCGGCACACGGCAGGCGTGTTGCCGAGATTTTCGGCGACATTCCGTATCGCCTTGTTCATATTGGTTTTAATCTTGTCCGGCTCATCGGTTTTTCCGATACCGGCAAGTTCGATGGCAGCGAGCAGCGTTGCTCCCCAGGTGCGAAAATCCTTCGATGAAAACTCGGGCGAGGTCAGCGATTTGAGGTATTGATTAATGTCATGAGGCTTGATCGGGCGAGGCTTGCCCTCGTCATCGCGGTAATGAAAAAGCTTTTGGCTCGAACGGGATCGCTGGAGCTCCGACAGTATCGACGACAATTCGTCATCGACAAGCACTTTACGATGTTTGACGTGGCTCTTACCGACAAATTCAAACGTCAGCCGGCCATTGCGGCCGATCTGCAAATGCCGGTTTTGAAGCGTCGTTATACCGAAAGTTTTGTAGCGGCGAACACTCTTATCGGTTCCCATACGAATATACAGCGAATTGATCAGCCGGATCATTACCGCCAGCACCTTTTCGCGAGGAAAACCGTCAAGCGAAATATGATCGTTCGTAATTTTCCGGAGCGGCCCCAGATGCTCGCCAAATTTTTCGATCTTGGCAAATTTCTGACGCTGACGCTGCTCGGTAAATTTAGAGTGGTAAAGATATTGTATGCGGCCCATCGTGTCGAGGCCTACGGCCTGGAGTTTGCCGGAGGGTGAGGGTGAAATGCGGACGAATTTCCACGCCGGTGGTATCGCCAGCGATCTGATACGTAATAGTGCCTCATCGTTGGATATTTTGAGACCAGCCGCGTCAAGGTAATAAAACTTTTTCGTTCCAGTCCCTTTTCGCTGCCACCAGCGGTTCCGGCGGCCTCGCTCAATGGTCTTTTTTAGTACTGCCAAATCGAGGGGCAAGGGCATTTTTACCTCGCCCCCCGGTTAACATTTTTAGTCTGCGACATAAGTACAATAAGTTTATTTAGCTGGCGGCCTCGCGTCTGTTCGCTAGCGAACACAATGTAGTTGTTCAGTTTAAAATGCAAAGTGTTATTAAGTGAGTTTGTGCTCCTGGAACTCAGCGTCCAACTCTGCGGCCTCTGCGTTGAAATCAGTTTAATGCAGAGGATACGGAGATTTTCCCGGGGGGCAAGTCCGCCTTCCTGCCTGTCTTTTGGGTGAGTTGTCCGATTTGCCAAGGGTTGTGCGGGGTGTTAACGCACATGACGACTGATCCCAAAATAATGGCTAGCAGCAACTGTAAGGATAGTCGTTTCATAGATCAGCTCTTGAGCTTAACGATCTCGGAACCGGCCAGAAGGTACGCTCCGGCACCGTACACTTCCCAACTGTCGGCGTTAAAATTACGTTTTGGGTCGGCACCGATCGGCTGTGTCCAGCCGACTTTGCCGTCCGCATGGACAAGCGTATTGATCCCGATCCATGCTTTTTTGATCGCGGGTAGATACTTGTTTCGATCGAGAATTTTGTTATTGACGCCCCACGCCATCGCGTAGGTGTGAAAACCCGAACCGCTCGCCTCGCCACCCGGAAACGATGCCGGATCAAGCAGGCTCGAACGCCAAAGTCCGTCCGCCTGTTGCAGGGAAAGGATCTTTTCCATCATCGCCTTGTACTGGCCGAGATAAAATGCACGTTTCGGATGATCCGCCGGCAACTCTTTCAACAGCCGCACCAGGCCACCCTCGACCCAGCCGTTGCCGCGGCTCCAGAATACTTTTTTGCCGTTCGCCTCACGCTTGCCTTCGCCTTTGGCATCAACCAAATAGGAGGCGTCGCGGGCGTAGAGATTTTCTTCCTTGTTCCAGAGCAGGTTGTAGGTCTCCGCAAAAAAGCGGTCGTTGAGGTCAAGATATGATTTGTCGCCGGTTGTTTTAGCGAGCTTGGCGAGCGTCGGCGGAGCCATAAAAAGCGCGTCGCACCACCACCAGGTGATACCGTGCGTTTTGACCTCGTTGCCGGTCTCCTTCTTGAGCCGTTCGACGACATCAATCGTCGGCTTGATCATCTTTTTGTCTTTTTTGATGCGATAGACATCTATGTAGGTCTGCGCGATCGCGATGTCGTCAGCATGGTCAAATCGCGCGCCGGGCGACCACTTATTTTTCTCGCCCATGTCGAGCAAAGCTGCCATCAGATTGGGCGATTTGGTCGTCTCATAAGCCGCGAAAATTCCGGCGTAGAACGCGCCGTTCGTCCAATTTGTAGGTTCGTGATTCGGATTTGCGAGCTGCCAACGTGCCACGGCAAGCATTTGAGCCTCGATGTTTTTTCGTTTAAATATTTCAGCATTTTGGGCAAACGCTTGACCGGTAAATACCCATGAGGTCAGCAAAATTATGAGGAATCGAATCTTCATATTCTATTTAAGTTGGCAGATGTCCAGAACGTTCATGTCCGTATAATCTAAATTTTCACCGCCCATCGCCCAGATGAAGGCGTAATTCGTCGTCCCGACGCCCATGTGGATCGACCACGGCGGCGACACGACCGACTGGCCGTCGGCCATGACGATATGCCTCATATTGCACGGCTCGCCCATGAAATGCATGATCCGCGCTTTTTCCGCAATCTCGAAATAGAAATAGACCTCGGAGCGGCGGTCGTGCAGATGCGGCGGGCAAGTATTCCAGACGCTGCCGTGCTTCATGACGGTCAGGCCAAGCAAGAGCTGAGACGATTTGCAGATTGCGGGCACCACGTATTGATAAACAGTGCGTTCGTTGGCCGTGCGGCCCTCGCCGAGTTCGAGGGCGACCGCCTGATCGATCGCGATGTGCTTGACCTCAAAGGCGGCGTGGGCCGGTGTCGAAGCCAGATAAAATCGCGTCGGATCAGCCGCATTTTCAGACTCGAAAATTACCGATTTCGAGCCCATCGGAATGTAAAGGCCGTCTTTCGGTTTGAGATCGTATTTATGATCATCTACCGTGATCGAACCGTTTGCATGGCCAACATTTACCGCGCCAAGCTCACGGCGTTCGAGAAATGGCTTATTTTTTGCGGAGGCCGGTTCCTGCTGTAGCGGCAGCGAGATCGGTTTATGCGTTGGCTCGACGCCGCCGATGACGAAACGTTCGTAATGCAGATAATTCAACCGGATCTCGCCCGCAACAAACAGGCCGTCGATCTGATATCGCTCCTGTAGATCCTCGTTTGAGGTGCCTTTCATCGAACGCGGGTCGGTCGCGTAGTAGGTTTTGTGGTACATATATTTCTGTCAGTACCACCTGCGGTAGCGGGTGGTTTTATTGTGTAGGCAGTTGGCAGAAAAGCAGAAGGCAGTTTTGCCTTGAAACTCAAGACTGATACTTAACCTAACTGCCTTCTGCGTACTGCTTTCTGCCTTCTGAACAACCACCCGCTACCGCAGGTGGTTCTGACTTAGGAAATCTTCGCGGATCGGCGAAAAAATATCGATCAGGACGACCTCTTCGTCAAGCATCGTCGCGCCGTGGCGATTGTGCGGCGGGAAATGCAGCACGTCGCCGGCCGAGATGATGTGTTCCTCGCCACTGATGGTGAATTTGACGCGGCCTTTGAGCACCAGCGTCATCTGCTCGTGCGGGTGCGTGTGCTCCGCCGTCACGAGAAACGGGTCGAATGTAAATCGCACCATCATCACGTTTTGCCCGACGACCATCTGGCGTTTGATGCCCGGGGCCGGATGTTCAGCCTTGACCTTTGACCAGTCGGTGATGAGTGCAGCAGTTTGTATTTCTTCAGCGATCATAAAATTATTTCGGTTCGACGCTTATCTCCCAGCTAAGTTTTTGGCCGGCGGCAAGCTTGATATTTTCAGCCTCGGCGACGAGATGGATCGGTATAGCACCAAGTACGCCTTTGCCAAGTTTGCCGTCGCCGGTCGCAACGACGCGGATCTTTGTTCCGTCGGCAACCTTAAATGTGACGCTCGATTTTCCTTCGCGTCCGTTCATATAAAATGTTACGCGGCCGTTCTGAAATGCTTCGTAGACAGACGATGCGGTCGATGGAAGTACAAATTTCCACTGTCGGATCTCGACATCCTTTAGCGCGGTGACCGTCTCCCGGCGGACGAGCCGTCCGCCGTCCACCGTAAACTCAACGTCACTCCGCAGCCCGTTATCAAACCGTTCGCCGGACGCGCTTTTGATCCTCGCCCACATGGTATTCGTAAATTTCAAAGAACGCGCGTCCGCTCCGGGTACTATTATATCCGCACCGTCGCTCGCGGCATATTCCTGACCGTCGCCAAGCGTCAAAAACGGAACGAATGACGGGTAAATCTCTTCGACCGGAGCCGAAAACCCTGCGAGGCCAAACGGTGCCGGTAAATAATCAGCGATCGCCGGTTTGGTGCCGACCGTTATGGGCAACGCAAATCTTAACGCGCCCTGCCTGTAGAGCCAGACGCCCTCCTGCTTGTCTTTGCCCTTCGTAAAATACTCAAATCTTGCGACATCCGGCAAGGTCGGCTTGGCTGGAAATGACGTCAAACCCTCTTTTTCGAGGGCCTTTGTAAAATTGTCATGCGCGAGAATGATCTTGCCGAGGCCGGTTCCCGTCTGCTGCCATTCGCGGCTCAGGCTGATGTACGAGTAATTGCCGCGACCGTAGTCGAAAACCCTGAACATGTGCGTTTTGTCATTGTAATCGGCACGCAGCCAACGCCACGCCTGATTGTAAAGGGCGGCAAGCTCCGGCAAAGGTGCGGGCCTAAATTCGGGATTTTGAGCCAGAAAAGCCACGATCTCGATCGTGTCAAGATAGCTCACGAGGCCCTGGCTGCGGCCCCAGTTGTAGCCGTAGCCTTCTGGGGAGACGAGGTCCCACCAGAGCTTCATCTGCTGCTTGATCGACGGCTTTAGCTTTTCTTTGATATCGTTGCGGCCCGCGATATCGGCGGCGTCCCAGCAAAAGCGCGAATATTCGTTCGAGTAACGATCGTAGCGCCCGGTCGGCGGATTATCGTCGGAATAAAGGGCACCATCGGTAAACTGTTTAGCCGCACGCTCGACGACCGAATCGAGAAACGCCCTATCCTTGAGCACGCCCATCTGCCAGCTCATCGCCGATACGCGGGCCGCGACGCCCAGATAATTCTCGGGCAGATTAATGACCTGGCGCTTCTGCGCGTCGTAAAACCGCGTCGGGTCGAGCAGAGCGTGCCACTCGGCCCGCTCCTTGTCATTTAAGCTTAGCCAAACGGCGTTTTTGGAAAGATCGGTTCCGTAATGCCTGAGTGCGAGTGTCGAATAAAGCTGCGCGAACGATTTGCCTCCGTGCCTCGATTCGATGAGTCCCATCTCGGCTATAGCACGGGCCGTATCCTTGTCGGCGATCGTTCGGGTGCCGCCAATATCAGCCTGAGCCGCCAACGCCCCGGCAAAGCTGCCCCACGAGAAATCGCCGGTCGTCTCCGCCGCGAAGACATGATCGGGCGGCGTCTCAAGCGATTTGATATTGCCGAAATGTGCAGCCATCTCTTTTGCCAAAAAATCTCTGACTTCGGAGCTAAGGGAAGCGGTTGAAATCGTTTTTCGCTGCGGATCGTCCTGGGCAAATGCGGTAAGCCCTGTTGAAATGAAACAGGTGGATATAAGAGCTAAAACAAATACTTTTTTTAACATTATCTAAAAAATAATCTGTGCGGCTTTGGCGCCGTTTATACGGAGCGGCGGCAAAGTCGCAAGGGGTCACTATAAGTTAACGGCGAAGCCCGGCTTC